>NZ_JAINRE010000035.1 GCF_020400595.1 Streptomyces naphthomycinicus
ACCTGACCCGCCTCGTCACCACGACCCGTCACCCCTCATCACCACCCTCACCGACCGAACACCCCCGATCCAGGAGGCAACGCACCGTGATCGTCCGTTCGTTCAAGGAGATCCAGGACACCGACCGCCATGTGAAGGCCGCGTCCGGCACCTGGGAGAGCAAGCGCATCGTGCTCGCCAAGGAGGGAGTCGGCTTCTCGCTGCACGAGACCACCGTCTACGCGGGCACCGAGACGACGATGTGGTACGCCCACCACATCGAGGCCGTGCTGTGCGTCGAAGGAGAGTCGGAGCTGACGAACGAGGAGACCGGGGAGAAGCACTGGATCACCCCCGGCACCATGTACCTCCTCGACGGCCACGAGCGGCACACCCTGCGCCCCAAGACCGACTCCCGCTACGTCTGCGTGTTCAACCCGCCCGTGACCGGCCGGGAGGACCACGACGCGAACGGCGTCTATCCCCTGCTCACCGACGAGAAAGCGGCCTGAGATGGCGACCGCGAGGGCCAGGCCCGTCTTCCGCACCCCGACCCCGGACGACGGCCTCAAGGTGTGGGAGCTGGTCGAGAACACCCCCGGCCTGGACTCCAACAGCCCGTACGCGTACGTCCTGTGGTTCCGCGACTTCGCCGACTGCTCCCTGGTGGCCACCGTCGACGACGAGATCGTCGGCTTCCTCACCGGCTACCGCCGTCCCGAGGAACCGGAGACCTACTTCGTGTGGCAGACCGCGGTCAGCCCGCGGCACGGCATCCCGTTCCTCGGCGTGAAGCTCTTCGAGGCGGCGGCCGAGCGGCAGCGCGCCCGCGGAGCACGCTTCGTGGAGGCGAGCGTGTCCGCCGAGAACCGTTCCATCCTCATGGTGCTCAGGCAGTACGCCCGCCGCCGGGCGGCCGACATCACCGAACAGCTGCTCTTCCCCGGCGACCTGCTGGGCGAAGGCCATCACGACGAGATCCTCCAGCGCATCGGACCACTGGCCGCCGAGGAGCCGGACCCGGCCCTCCGGCCCGACGCCGACACCACCCCCTCCCCCGTGAAGGAGACCGCCGCATGAGCACCACCGTGCGTCCCGACCTGTACCCCACCCGTGTCGCCGGCGAAGCCGTCCCGCAGCCGCGGGTCGACCCCACCGTGTGGGGTCGGGGGCCCGGCCCGCTCGGCACGGAGCAACTGGCGTCCTACGAGTCCGGCGGCTACCTGGTGCTCGACAACCTGCTGTCCGCGGACGAGGTGGAGACCTACCGCGAGGAGCTCCAGCGCCTGGGGCGGGACCCGCGGCTGCGCGCCACCGAGCGGGTCGTGCTGGAACCGGACTCCGACCGGGTGCGCTCGGTGTTCGAGGTCGAGAAGGTCAGCGAGGTCTTCGCCCGGCTGCTCTTCTCCTCCAAGCTCACCGACATCGCCCGGCAGGTGCTCGACTCGGACGTCTACGTCCACCAGAGCCGGGTCAACTACAAGCCCGGCTTCGGCGGTGCCGAGTTCGACTGGCACTCCGACTTCGAGACCTGGCACGCCGAGGACGGCATGCCCCGGCCCCGCGCGTTCAGCGTCTCGATCGCGCTGAGCGAGAACCACCCGTTCAACGGACCGCTGCTGGTCATGCCGGGTACGCACAAGACGTTCATTCCCTCGGTCGGGGAGACGCCGCCCGACTTCCACAAGGAGTCGCTGCGCGTGCACCGCATCACCGTCGGTTCCCCCGGCCCGGAGCACCTGACGCGGATGGCGGAGCGGCACGGCATCGAGCAGATCACCGGCCCCGCCGGCTCCGCGGTGATGTTCGACTCGAACCTGCTGCACGGTTCCAACGGCAACATCACCCCGTTCCCGCGCTCCAACATCTTCATCGTCTACAACAGCGTGGAGAACACGCTGGAGGAGCCGTTCGCCGCGCCCAAGCCGCGTCCGCAGCACCTCGGCAACCGCGAGTTCCGGCGCTAGCCGACCGTTCCGATCCCTCGCGTGGGGCGGCCGTACCGGCCGCCCCACGCCGCGTCATGCCGCCGTACCGGGCCCGCGGAAGGTGGCACGGTAGGCGCTGGGCGAGGTGCCCAGTGCCGCGTGGAAGTGCTGCCGCAGATTGGCGGCCGTACCCAGCCCCGCCTGCTCGGCCACCTGCTCCACCGGCAGATCCGACTCCTCCAGCAGCTCCCGGGCCCGTTCCAGACGCTGCTGGGTCAGCCAGTTCATCGGAGTGGTGCCGACCTCGTCCCGGAAGCGGCGGGTGAAGTTCCGTACGCTCATGGCCTCCTGGGCGGCCAGCTGCCCCAGGGTGATCGGTTCGCCCAGCCGCTTCAGGGCCCAGCCGCGCGCGGCGGCGGTCGAGGGCGACGACGGCTCCGGCACGGGTTGCCTGACGAACTGCACCTGCCCGCCCTCCCGGTGCGGGGGTACGACGGTGCGGCGGGCCACGTCGTTGGCGACGGCCATGCCGAAGTCACTGCGGATCATGTGCAGGCACAGGTCTATCCCGGAGGCGCAGCCCGCCGACGTCAGCACCTCGCCGCCGTCCGTGTACAGCACATCCGCATCCAGCTCCACCTGCGGGAACAGCCCGGCGAAGCGGGCGGCGTAGCGCCAGTGCGTCGTGGCGACGTGCCCGTCCAGGAGGCCGGCGGAGGCGAGGACGAAGGCGCCGGTGCAGATCGAGGCCACCCGGGTGCCCGGCCTGATCCGGGCGAACGCGTCGGCGAGCGGCCCCGACAGGCCGGGCTGCTGCTGCTCGTAGTCGTCGTAGGAGGACAGCACGATCACGGTGTCGGCCTGCGCCAGTGCCTCGGGCCCATGGCCGACGTTGAGGGTGAAGTCCCCGTCGGTGCGTACCTCGCCGGGTCCGAGCGCGCAGGTGACGACCTCGTACAGGGGCTCTCCGTCCGCGGACGCCCCGGCCCGGGCCTGTCCGAACAGCTGGTGGACGATGCCCAGTTCGATGGGCAGGGTCATCTGGCGGGCCAGTACGGCGACGCCGTGGCGTGCGGGGTGCGAGAAGACGGTCCTGTCCGGCATGGCCACATTCTTGCGCATCGTGGCCATCCAGACACTCGCTGGGTGAGGGGTGTCCGGACAGGCTGGAAGCATGGTTCAGCACGCGCAGACCCCTGTGACCTCACCCCCCACCAGCGCGCCGGGCAGCCGGCGTCCGGCCGGGCGCCGGGCGTGGGCCATCGCCGTCGTCGCCGGCGCGGCCATCGTCACCGCCGGTGCCTTCACCACCGTCCCGGGCCTGCTGGTCACCCCCCTGCACCAGGAATACGCCTGGGACCGCGGCCAGATCGCGCTGGCCGCCTCCGTCAACATGGTCCTCTTCGGCTTCACCGCCCCGTTCGCCGCCGCGCTGATGGAACGCGCCGGCATCCGCCGCGTGGCGGCCGGCGCCATGCTCCTCATCGCCGCCGGCGCCCTGCTCACCCACGCGATGACCGCGCCCTGGCAGCTGACCCTGTACTGGGGTGTGCTGATCGGCCTGGGCAGCGGCTGCCTGACTATGACCTTCGCCGCTCTCGTCACCGGCCGCTGGTTCGTCCACCGGCGCGGTCTGGTCACCGGTGCGCTCAGCGCCTCCAGTCATCTGGGCCAGCTGCTCTTCCTGCCGCTGCTCGCCTGGGCGGTCGACCACTACGGCTGGCAGCCCCCCGTGGTCACCCTCGCGCTCGCCGCCCTGACCGTGTCCGCGCTCGTCGCGCTGTTCCTGCGCGACCATCCCGCCGACGTCGGCGCCCGGCCGTACGGCAGTGAGGAGTTCGTCGCCAAGCCCGCCCCCGCGCAGGGCGCCGCCCGCCGGACCGTGACGGTCCTGTTCGCGGCCACCCGGACCGGCACCTTCTGGCTGCTGGCCGGCATGTTCGTGATCTGCGGCGCCTCCACCAACGGGATCATGTGGAGCAACTGGGTACCGGCCGCCCACGACCACGGCATGCACGCCACCGTCGCGGCGTCGATGCTGTCCCTGATCGGCGTCTTCTCCGCCCTGGGCGCGGCCGTCTCGGGCTGGCTCACCGACCGTTTCGACCCCCGGCGGCTGCTGACCGTCTATTTCACCGTCCGCGCGCTCACCCTGCTCGCCCTGCCCCTGGTCTTCACCGCCTCGGCGCAACCGTCCATGATCGCCTTCGGCGTGGTCTACGGTCTCGTCGACGTCGCGACCGTCCCCCCGGTCATCACCCTCTGCCAGCGCACCTACGGAGACGACGGTCCCATCGTCTTCGGCTGGACCAACTCCGCCCATCAGCTGGGCGCCGGCGCCTCGGCGTTCCTGGGCGCCACCGCGCGGGACGTCTTCGGCAGCTACGACACGGTGTGGATCACCCTCGGCGCGGTCTGCCTCGTGGCCGCCCTGCTGGCCATGGTGGTCCGGATGTCCGACGGGGCCCGCGGATTCGCCCCGAAGGCCGAGGCCGCGCGCTGACGCCGGCGCCGTCGTGATCAGGGCCCGCGCGCGGGCGGAGGGGCCGCGGGAATCCGGGCGGCCGCCCGGTGCGGGCCCCGCCGCGTGCCCGCGGCGTCGGGCGGCCCGGTCCGGTTCCTCACCGCCGGCCGCGGCGGCCTCTTCGACGACGTATGCGGGGGAGTGGGGGGGGCGATCATGCGCGCCATGCCGGGGCACCCGGATGAGAGGACACCCGGAGCCGCGCGGGAACCGGCTGTGGGCGAGGCCCCGGCCGTGGACCCGGAAGCCGGGGATCACGGATGCCGGCCGAGCGCTTTCGCACGGCAGTTGGGCACCTGATCGGACGCCACACGGGGATACCGGCGGTAACCATTGAGCGCTAAACCGGATTTGCCGTGCGAGGCATTCCAACTTCTTGTTTCCCGTGAGTCGTTTGTGTCAGGGTGATCCTCCTCGCGGGAAGGCAAAGGCGATCTCGACGTCACGGCCGGCCCTTTAGGTATGCACCGATCAGGCACTGCTTTCCGATCAGGCACCGCTTTCCGACAGGACGGCCCGTGCAAGCGGTCCTGCGGCCGGAAAGGAACGGATTCCGTGCAGTCCCCCCACCCCCCACACCCGCCGTATCCGCCCCGGCCCGGCCCCGTCGGTGAGTCCGACCGCCACCTCGTCGCCCTGCTGAGCGGCCCCGCCGACGGTCATCACCACGCCGTCGCCCAGCTGCTCGCCCGGCATTGGCGGGCCACGCGCGACTACGCCGTCGTCTGCCTGGCCACCGTCACACCCGCCGCCCAGCTGGTGGCCACCGCCGCCTTCCATCGGGTCCTCGGCGGCAGGGCCGGCGGCGGCGCCGGTGGCGCCCTGCGCCCGCAACTGCTCGTCGCCGTCCGTGACATCGTCCGCGCCTGGGCCGCGGACGACGCGGCCCGCATCGCCCTGCCGGAATTGCGCAGAACCACCGGCGGTCGCGGGCTACGGGCGGCAAAGCCCGGCCCGCCGGAAAGCAGGCGGCTCGCCGCCCGCGCATTCCGGGCCCTTCCCGGCACCTCGCAATGCCTTCTCTGGCACACCGAGGTCGAAGGCGAACCCATAAACATACCCGCCGGTCTGCTGGGTGTCGACGTGGCCACCGCGACGACCGCCCTGGAACGGGCGCGCGAGCAATTCCGCGCCGGCTGTGTACGCGCCCACCATGAACTCGCACCCGCCGGGGAATGCCGGTTCCACAACCGGCTCCTCGACGTCCCCGTCCGCCGTGGCGATGCCCTGCTGCCGGACGCGCGGCGGCATCTGACGGTCTGCGGCCACTGCCGCCACGCCACCGAACAACTCGGCCACTTCGACGGCGGCCTGTCCCTCCTGCTCGCCGAGACCGTGCTCGGCTGGGGCGCCCGCCGTTACCTCGACTCGCGGCCCGGCCGCGGCCCGGCCGGAGAACGGCCGCGTCTGCCGGCGCCCGTGCCCGCGACCACACCGCCCGCGTTCACGCGGGCGGTGTCCGGCCCGCTCCTGCTCACATCACCCGCGCCCGCGTCGCCTGCGCCCGCGTCGCCCGCGTCGCCTGCGCCCGCGTCCGGGCCGCTCGGGTCCAGCGGGCCGCGCCGCACCGCCGCGGGGGGCTCCCGCCGCACGACCGTCGTGGCCGGCGCCGGACTCGCCTCCCTCGCGCTGCTCGCCACCGTCGTCGTGATCGCGGGCCGGCCGGACGGCGGCGGTGTCCCCGTGCCCGGCGCCACCTGGGGCGCCCCGACCGGTGGCCCCGTGCGACCGGGCGGCAGCGGCGCCCGCCCGGCCGCCTCGCCCTCCGCCGCCTCGCTGGGCGGCCATGGCCGCTCCGCCGCACGCGTCGGAGTGGCGGACCACGACGGCGCGCGGGAGTGGCGGTGGGGCCGCTCCCGCTGACCGTGCGCCCGCGGGCACCGGTCGTACCGGGTCGGTGACCGCTCGGCCGCCGCCCGGCTGACGCGGCCGGACCACCGCGGCCCGGCCGCCGCCCGGCTGACGTGGCCGGGCCGCGGTGGTCCGGCCGCGTCGCTCGTGCGGGGGCGGGGGGTTTCACGAGCCGGGGAGCCGGTGGCGGGGCGGCCGCCGAACGGCGGCGAGTGCTCCCGCGCCGCCCTGGCCGTATCCCGTCGGCCCAGTTCGCGCCACCGGGCCGACGTCATGGGGAATTTACAGACTGTGCCCGGATGTCCCGGCGCCTGGCGCGCGGAGGGGCGCCGGGTGACGCGGGCGTACGGTCTGACGGTTTTGTGATGGTGTGTCGTACGCGAGCGGAGGGCCCTCCGCGCACGCCTGTGCAAGGGAATCGCTGGATTTACCGCGCCTTGCGGCGAATTCGGCGGACTGGCCGAATCGGCGCCACCGTACGGGGAAAGGCTGCGGCGTTATTGACCCGCGAGTAATGACCTCGCTAGTTTCCGGTGCCCCGCACCAGAGTGTCTCGCCGCGCATACCCCCCACCGTGCAGTCTCGCCGATCGTGCCGGAGCATCATGACCTCCCCTGTGCGTGCCCATGACCTGATCCTTTGTCTCACCCCCTTCGGAGAACCCGACGCCGGTCTCGCCGCCGCCGCCTCCGCTGCCGGGGCGCTCGGCGTCCTGGACCTGGGCTCCGGCGACCGAATATCCCGTGAACAGCTGTCCCGGCTGAGACAGGCGGCACCGGGACCCTTCGGCATACGGGTCACCGGACGGTGCGCCCTCGCCCCCACGGACCTGGGCGGTCCCGTGGACACCGTGGTCCTCACCCCCGACGCCCCCTGGAACCCCGCCGAACTCCCCGCCGGAAGCCGGGTGCTGACAGAAGTGACCAGCCTCTCGCAGGCCCGTGCCGCCGTGCACACGGGGGCGCGGGGGCTGATCGCCAGGGGCGGTGAGAGCGGCGGCCGGGTCGGCGAACTGAGCACCTTCGTCCTGCTGCAACAGCTCCTGGCCGACCCGGAGTCGAGCGGCGTCCCCGTGTGGGCCTGCGGCGGCATCGGCCCCCGCACGGCGGCGGCCGCCGTGGCGGGCGGAGCCGCCGGTGTCGTCCTCGACAGCCAACTGGCCCTGCTGGCCGAGTCGGAGCTGCCCGAGGCGGTCCGGTCGGTGCTGCGGTCCCTGGACGGCTCGGAGACCGTGGTGCTGGGCGGGCACCGGGTGCTGCGGCGACGCGGACCCGATGCGCCCCGGCCGCCCGCCGACGACCCCGAAGCGGTCGCGGCCCTGCTGGGTGCCCGCGAACCGCGGGGCCGGCTGCTCCCGGTGGGCCAGGACGGCTTCCTCGCCGCCCGGTTCGCCGAGCGATGGCGGGACGTGCGCACGGCCGTGCGCGAGCTCTCGGCGGCGATACGAGAGGTGACCGGAGCACCGGCGCCGACGTCCGGCGCGGATGCGGCATCACCCGCCGGGGCGGGGACGCCGACGTCGTCCGCGGCTTCGGCTTCGGACCCCGGGGCGGGGACGCCGACGTCGTCCGCGGCTTCGGCCCCGGACCCCGGGGCGGTGATGCCGACAGCTGCCGCGCACGAGGCGGCGCCGCCGATGGCGGCCGCTACGGACCCGGACCCCGGCGCCGCGATGCCGACGCCACGCCCGGACACGGCCCTGCGGCCCGGGGCGGCGATGAGCCGCGCGCTGGGAACCCGGCTGCCCGTGGCCCAGGGACCCATGACGCGCGTCAGCGACCAGGCCGGATTCGCCGCCGCCGTGGCCGAGGACGGCGCGTTGCCCTTTCTCGCGCTGGCTCTCGCCGACGGCGGACGCACGCGCACGATGCTCACCGAGGCGCGCGCCGTGCTGGACGGCCGGCCATGGGGCGTCGGCGTGCTCGGCTTCGCGCCGGAGGACGTCCGAGGCGCCCAGCTGGACGCCGTACGGGAACTGCGGCCCACCCACGCGATCATCGCGGGCGGCCGGCCCGCCCAGGCCGAGGCGCTGGAGCGGGCCGGTGTCCGCACCTTCCTGCACGTGCCGTCGCCCGGACTGCTGCGGCAGTTCCTGGACGCCGGTGTGCGCCGGTTCGTGTTCGAGGGGTCCGAGTGCGGCGGCCATGTCGGACCCCGGGCCTCCTTCCCGCTCTGGGAGGCGCAACTCGGCGTCGTGGAGGACTTCCTGGCGGACGCCGAGGACGGGACGGCGCGGCGGCTGGAGGTGTTCTTCGCGGGCGGCGTCCACGACGAGCGGTCCGCGGCGATGGTCGCCGCCCTGGCCGCGCCGCTCACCGCGCGGGGTGCCGCCGTCGGCGTGCTCATGGGCACCGCCTACCTGTTCACCGAGGAGGCCGTGGCCCGCGGTGCGGTCAGCCCGCTGTTCCAGCAGCAGGTCGTGACCGCCACCGGGACCGCCCTGCTGGAGACCGCGCCCGGCCACGCCACCCGCTGCGTGCCCAGCCCCTTCACCCGGAACTACCGGGAGCGGGAGGCCGCGCTACGCGCGCAGAACGTGCCCGACCGGCAGATCTGGGAGCAGCTGGAACGACTCAACGTCGGCCGGCTGCGCATCGCCAGCAAGGGCGTCACACGCGCCGCCGACGGAGAGCTGCGGGATGTCGACGAGGAACGGCAGCTCGACGACGGACTGTTCATGGCGGGCCAGGTCGCCGTGCTGCGCTCGGCCCCCACCACCGTGGCGGACCTGCACCGAGCGGTCACCGACGGCGCCGCCGACTTCCTGACCGCGCGGTCCGCGCGGGCCGCTCGGGTCTCGCGGGCCGCCACGGCCGCCGCACGAGCCGCGCAGGCCGCCGACGCCACCGCCCGGACCCCGCCTCCGCCCCCACCGCTCGACATCGCGATCGTCGGCATGGCGTGCATGTTCCCCGACGCCCCCGACCTCGCCTCCTTCTGGGCGAACATCGTCGCCGGACACGACGCCGTCACCGAGGTCCCGCCCGACCGCTGGGACCCCGACGTGCACCACACCGCCGGCGGCACCGCGTCGATATGGGGCGGCTTCCTGCCACCCGTCCCCTTCGACGCGCTGCGCTACGGCATCCCGCCCGCCTCCCTCGGCAGCATCGAACCCGTCCAGCTGCTGTCCCTGGAGGCGGCCCGCAGAGCGCTGGACGACGCCGGATACGGCGAGCACGGGCGCGCCTTCGACCGGTCCCGCACCTCCGTCGTCTTCGGCGCGGAGGCGGGCAGCGACCTGTCCAACGCCGTCACCCTGCGCGCCGTCCTCCCGTCGTACTACGGCAAGGTCCCCGACGGACTGGAGCGGCAGCTGCCCCGGCTCACCGAGGACTCCTTCCCCGGCATGCTGGCCAACGTCGTCTCCGGCCGGATCGCCAACCGCCTGGACCTCGGCGGCGCCAACTACACCGTCGACGCCGCCTGCGCCTCCTCCCTCGCCGCCCTCGACGTGGCCTGCAAGGAACTCGTCTGCGGCACCAGTGACGTCGTCCTGTGCGGCGGCGCCGACCTGCACAACGGCATCAACGACTACGTCCTGTTCTCCTCCGTCCACGCGCTCTCCCCGACCGGCCGGTCCCGCGCCTTCGACGCCGCCGCCGACGGCATCGCCCTCGGCGAGGGCGTGGCCTGCGTGGTCCTCAAGCGGCTCGCGGACGCCGAACGCGACGGCGACCGGATCTACGGGGTGGTCAAGGGCCTCGGCTCCGCCAGCGACGGCCGCTCCCTCGGCCTGACGGCGCCCCGTCCCGAGGGCCAGCGGGCCGCGCTGCTACGGGCGTACCGCAACGCCGGTGTCCCGCCCGCCGCCGTGGGCCTGCTGGAGGCGCACGGCACCGGCACCGTCGTCGGAGACCGCACCGAACTCGGCGTGCTCGGTGAGGTGTTCGCCGAGGCGGGCGCGGCGACCGGCGGCTGCGCGCTCGGCTCGGTCAAATCGCAGATCGGGCACACCAAGTGCGCCGCCGGACTCGCGGGCCTGATCAAGACCACCCTGGCGCTGTACACCGGCGTCAAGCCGCCCACCCTCCACCTGGACCGGCCCAACCCGGCCTGGGACGAGGAGGACAGCCCGTTCGTCTTCCACACCCGCGCCCGGCCCTGGGCCGCACCGGCCGCCGAACGCTTCGCCGGTGTCAGCGCGTTCGGCTTCGGCGGCACCAACTTCCACGCCGTACTGGCGGCGTACGGTGACGCACCGCCGCCCCGGCAGGCGCTGGACGCCTGGCCCGCCGAGCTGTTCCTGTTCCGGGGCCGGGACCTGGCGGCGGCCCGCCGGGAGGCCGAGGAGATCCTCCGGGCCGCCGAGACCCCCGGCAGTCCCTGGCGGCTGCGGGACCTCGCCCTCGCGGCGGCCCGCCGGGCCGACATCTCGCACGAGCCGGTACGGGCGGCGGTCGTGGCCCGGGACACCGGGGAACTCGCCGGGCAGCTGCGGCGCGTCCTGGCCGGGGAACACGATCCCGGCGCCGGGCTCCACCTCGCGGACCCGGACCACGCCTCCACCGGCCCGGACACCGCTCCCGGCCGGCTCGCCCTCCTCTTCCCCGGCCAGGGCAGCCAGCGCACCGGCATGCTCGCCGACCTCCTGATCCACCTGCCCGAACTGCGGCACTACCTGCACCTCGGCCGCGCCCACGCGGACCGTCTCTTCCCCCCGGCCGCCTTCGACGACGGCGCCCGCGAGCGCCACCGCGCCGCCCTCACCGACACCCGGACGGCACAGCCCGCCCTCGGTGTCACGGGCCTCGCCGCGCACGCCTTCCTCACCTCGGCCGGAGTCCACCCGGACCTGGCCGCCGGACACAGCTACGGCGAACTGGTCGCCCTCGCCGCGGCCGGCGCGCTCGACCCGGAGACCCTGCTGGAGCTGAGCGCCGAGCGGGCCGCCGCGATCCTGGCGGCGGCCGGCGACGAACCCGGCACCATGGCGGCCGTGGGCGCCCCCGCCGAGGCCGTCGCCGATGCCCTGCGCACGGCCGGGGCCCCCGAGTCCGTCGTCGTCGCCAACCACAACTCGCCGGAACAGACGGTGGTCTCGGGACCCACGGCGGACGTCGACACCGCCGTGCGGGCGCTGCGCGCGGCCGGACTCGGCGCCCGCCGGATCCCGGTGGCCTGCGCCTTCCACAGCCCGCTGGTGGCCGCCGCGGGGGAGCGGTTCGCCAGGGTACTCGCGGACAAGCGGGTCCGGGCACCCGAGTTCCCCGTGTGGTCCAACCGCACCGCCACGCCGTACCCGGCGGACCCCGACGCCGTGCGCGCCGGACTCGCCGCCCAGATCGGCGCCCCGGTGGCCTTCGCCGCGCAGATCGAGGCGATGTACGAGGCAGGGGCCCGGATCTTCGTCGAGGCGGGCCCGGGCACCGTTCTCACCCGGCTCGTCGGCCAGATCCTCGGCGACCGGCCGCACCGCACCGTCGCCTGCGAACCACGGGCCGACAGCGGTCTGGCGGGCTGGCTCGACGCCCTCGCCCGGCTCGCCGTCGCCGGGCAGCCGGTGCGTACCGCCTGGCTCTTCCGCGGCCGTGACGCCGTCGACGCGCTGCGCACCCCGGCGCCGAGGCGGCCCGGCTGGACGGTCGACGGACACCTCGTCCGCACGGCCGACGGAGCACTCCTGCCCGGCGCCCTGGCGCCGGCCCGACGCCTCCTGGAGACGACTGTGACGACCGACCAGCCGAACGGCGCCCCGGCCGACCGGGACGCACTGATCTCCGAATTCCTGCGCACCAGCCGGGAGATGATCGCGGCCCAGCGGGACGTGCTGCTCACCTACTTCGGCGCCACGGGGGTGATGGCGGCGACGAGTGCCGCAGGTGTGGCGGGTGTGACGGGTGTGGCGGGTGCGATGGGCGCCACGGCACCGGCGCCGGCAGCGGTACCGGCGTCCGGCGTGCCTGCCGCGCCGCTTCCGGCCGTGCGGCCCGCCGAGCCGGTCCCCCTGCCCTCCGGCGAGCCGCGGGCGCCCCGGCCGGACAGGACGGAAGCGGCCGTCGACGTCGAGCGCGTCGTACGGGAGATCATCAGCGAACGCACCGGCTACCCCGTCGACATGATCGAGCCCGGCCTGGACCTGGAGGCCGACCTCAGCATCGACTCCATCAAGCGGGCCGAGATCGCGGGCGAACTCGCCCAGCGCCTGGGTCTCGCGGGCGGCGCGGAGCTGCTGGACGACACGGAACTGGAGGAACTGGCCAAGGCGCGCACCGCGGCGGCGGTGACGCAGTGGCTCACGGTACGGATGGACGCGGCCACCGGCGACGGCGGCCACCGGGCACCGGACGGCACCGAGGAGCCGGCCCCGGCGGCCGGCGGTACGGACCTCCCCCTGGGCGTCGCCCCCCAGCGCTGCGAGCTGCGCCCCGTACCGCTGCCGGACCCGGACCCGGACCTGGGCACGGACTCGGTCACGGTCACGGACCCCGACACGGACCCCGACAGGGATCCGGTCACCGGCCTCGCAGGGAAGCGGTTCGTCGTCCTCGGCGACGGCGACGGCGACGGCGCCGAGCACGGCGACACCGGTGCGGCGGCCGTGCTCGCGGCACGGCTCGCGGAACACGGCGCCGGCACCGTGCTCCTCGACCGCGGTCACCTCCTGAGCACGGCCGACGGCCCCGTCGACGGCGTTCTGTACCTGGCCGCGCTGTCCGGTCCCGGCCTCCCGGTGCTGCCGGACGCCTTCCCCGTGCTGCGCGCGGCACTGGCGTGCCGCCCCCGCGTGCTGCTGGCCGTGCGCGCCGCCGACGGCGCCGGCGCGCTGCGGTCGGCGGGACTGGACGGACTGTTCCGCAGCGTGGCCCGCGAATACCCGGACCTGCTCGCCCGGGTCCTGGCGGTGGACGACACCCGTCCGGCGGCCGTCGCCGACGCGGTGATCACCGAACTGCACGCCCCGGGGCCCGCGCCCGTCGTGCGGCGCACGGCCGCCGGCCGGCGCCACGGCCTGGAGCTGGTGCCCGCGCCCCTCGGCCCGCTCGGCACCAGCGGTGCCGGACCCGCCGGGGACGGCGCGGCGGAGGCCGCCGCGCTCGGACTCGACCGGGACTCCGTGATCCTGCTCGCCGGCGGGGCCCGGGGGATCACGGCGAGGTTCGCGGCCACGCTCGCCGCCGCCTCCCGCTGCCGTATCGAGCTGCTGGGCCGTACCCCCGCGCCCACCGCCCCCGAGCCCGCGCACACCGCCGCCGCCCGCACCCCCGTCGAACTGCGGGCCGCGCTCGCCGCGGGCCCCGGCGCCCCGAAGCCCACCGAGATCAACCGGACCGCCGAACTCGTCCTCGCCCAGCGGGAGATCACCACCACACTCGCCGAACTCGCCGCTCTGGGCAGCCCGGCCCGCTACCGCTCGGTGGACTTCCGGGAGCGGGACGCCGTCCTCCAGGCCGTCAAGGAGATCCACGCCGAACACGGCCGGCTCGACGGCGTGGTCTTCGCCGCCGGGGTCATCGAGGACCGGCTGATCGCCGAGAAGACCCCCGAGTCCTTCCAGCGGGTCTACGGTACGAAGACGGCCGGGGCCGGCGCGCTCTTCGCCGCCCTGGACGACCTGCCCACCGCACCGGCGTTCACCGTGCTGTTCGGCAGCGTCGCCGCCGTCCTCGGCAACCGGGGGCAGGCCGACTACGCCGCCGCGAACGACGCCCTGGAAACGCTCGGCGCCGACCGGGCCGCCCGCACCGGCCGGCGCACGCTGACCGTCCACTGGGGCCCCTGGGCACCGGCCGACGGCCACACCGGCATGGTCGGCGCGGAACTCGGCCGAGAGTACGCCCGGCGCGGCGTCTCGCTCATCGACCCGGACGAGGGCACCGCGGCCCTGCTCCGCGAACTGGCCTGGGGCGACCCGGCGGCCCGCGCCGTCGTCTACACGGCGTCGGGCTGGTGACATGCCGGAACCCCAGACACCCGTCGCCATCGTCGGGATGGCGGTGCTGCTGCCCGGCGCCCCCGGACTGGACGCCTACTGGCGCAATCTGCGGGACGGCACCGACGCCATCACCGACGTCCCCGCGCACCGCTGGGACGCCGACTACTACAGCCCCGGCTCGGCCACCGGCCCCGCCGTCGCCGGCCAGGTGTACTGCCGGCGCGGCGGATTCGTCGACGGACTGGCCGAGGTCGAGGTCACCCGCCACGGCATCATGCCCGCCTCGGTGCCCGGCACCGAGCCGGACCAGCTGATCGCCCTAGATGTGGCCGCCGCCGCGCTCGACGACGCGGGCGGCACGGACCGGCTGCCCGAACGCCACCGGATCGGGGTCGTCCTGGGCCGCGGCGGCTATCTCACCCCCGGCCTGGCCCGGCTCGACCAGCGGGTGCGCACCGCCCGCCAACTCACCCGCACACTGGGAGAGTTGCTACCGGAGCTGGATCCCGCACAACTCGACCGCGTCCGTGCGGCGTTCACCGAACGGCTCGGTCCCGACAGCCCCGACGCCGCGATCGGCCTCGTGCCCAACCTCGCGGCCTCCCGCATCGCCAACCGCCTCGATCTGCGCGGCCCCGCCTACACCGTGGACGCGGCCTGCGCCTCCTCCCTGGTCGCCGTCGACCAGGCGGTCACCGCGCTCACCGCCGGCCGCTGCGACCTGATGCTGGCCGGGGGAGTGCACCACTGTCACGACATCACCCTGTGGAGCGTCTTCTCCCAGCTGCGCGCCCTGTCCCCGTCGGAGCGCATCCGTCCCTTCCACCGCGACGCCGACGGCATCCTCATCGGCGAGGGCACCGGCGTCGTCGTACTGAAACGGCTCGCGGACGCCGCACGCGACGGCGACCGGGTGTACGCGGTGATCCGCGGCACGGGCGTGGCCGGCGACGGCCGTACGGCGGGGCTCGTCTCGCCCGATCCGGGCGGGCAGACCCGGGCCGTGCGCCAGGCCTGGGGAGCCGCCGGACTCGACCCCGCCGCGCCGGACTCGGTCGGCCTGCTGGAAGCGCACGGCACGGCCACACCCGCCGGGGACACGGCCGAACTCACGACGCTCGCCGAGGTGTTCGGGCCGCGGCCGGACCGGGGCCGGGACGCGGGGCCGGTGCTCGGCTCGGTGAAGTCGATGATCGGCCACACCATGCCGGCGGCCGGCGTGGCGGGCCTGGTCAAGGCCGCGCTCGCGCTGCACCACCGCACCCTCCTGCCCACCCTCCACTGCGACGACCCGCACCCCGCCCTGGCCGCCACCCGTTTCCGCCCCCTGGACCGGTCCCGGCCCTGGGAGACCGGCACCGCACAGCCGCTCCGCCGGGCCGCGGTGAACGCCTTCGGGTTCGGCGGCATCAACGCACACGTGGTCCTGGAGGAGCCCCCGCCCGGCCGCCTCACCCCCACGCGAACCGGCAAGGCCGGTCACCCGGCGTCGGCGTGCGGCCGGGCGGGGTCGAGCCCGGCGGCGAGTACGGCTCACGGGGCGTCGGAGGGCGGGAGCGTCGTCGACCCGGCGCCGGCGGCCGGGAGCCCGGCCTCCCCGGCACCGGAAGGGGCGCCGGGCATGCCTGCCGGGTCCGCGTCCGCCGCCGTCTCAGTGGCCGCCGCCGTCTCCGCGTCCGAGGCCGTATCCGCCGGTTCCGTGTCCGAGGCTGTATCCGCCTCTGCCGGTTCCGCGTCCGTCGGCTTCGCGTCTGCCGGGTCCGCGCCTGTCGGCTCCGCGTCTGCAGCCGTATCGGCCTCCGTCGGTTCCGCGTCTGCCGGTTCCGCGCCCGCCGGCTCCTCCTCCGCGCGTGTGACCGAACCCGAGCGCGTCCTGCTGCTCGCGGCCGACGGCGTGCCCGGTCTCGCCGCTCTGCTGGGCGCCGACGACTCGGCCGTGCTCGCCGCCGGGCTCGACCCCGCCCAGCCGCACGCCGACGCCGGTCCGGTCCGGCTCGGTGTCGTGGACCCGACCGCCAGGCGGCTCGCCCTCGCCCGACGAGCGGTGGCCAAGGGCGGCGCCTGGCACGGCCGCAGCGACGTCTGGTTCCGGCCGGCACCCCTGCTCGGCCGCGCCGGCGGCAGGCTGGCGTTCGTCTTCCCCGGTCTGGAGGCCGACTTCGCGCCCCGCACCGACGACATCGCCGCCCACTTCGGTCTGCCCCCCGTCTCCGGCACCGGCCCGGACGTGCGGGTCGGCGACATCGCGCGGCACGGCTTCGGCGTCGTCGGCGTGGGCCGGCTGCTGGACCAGGCGCTGCGGCGCATGGGCGTCGTACCGGACGCGGTCGCCGGACACAGCGTCGGCGAATGGACGGCCATGGCCGCGGCCGGGCTGTACTCGGCCGAGCAGGTGGACGCGTTCATGGCCGGGTTCGACCCGGACTCGGTCACCGTCCCCGGCCTCGCCTTCGCCGCCGTGGGTACCTCGGCCGCCCGCGTCCGCGCCGCGCTGACCGGTGCCGGGACGGGCTCCGGGATCGTGCTCTCCCACGACAACGCGCCCCGCCAGGCCATGGTCTGCGGCCCCGGTCCGGCGGTGGAGGGGTTCGTCCGGTCCCTCCGCGCCGAAGGCGTGCTCTGCCAGGTGCTGCCCTTCAGGTCCGGCTTCCACACGCCGATGCTCGAACCGTTCCTCGCCCCCATCAAGGAGGCCGCCGATCGTTTCCGGCTCCACCCGCCGACCGTGCCGGTGTGGTCGGGCACGATCGCGGCGCCCTTCCCCCGGGACGAGTCGGCCGTCCGCGAGCTGTTCGTGCGGCACCTCTTGGAGCCCGTCCGGTTCCGCGAACTGACCGAGGCGCTGTACGCCGCCGGCCACCGTGTCTTCGTCCAGACCGGGCCCGGCAGGCTGACCTCCCTCATCGGCGACACCCTCGGCGACCGCGATCACCTGGCCGTCGCCGCCAACTCGCCCCACCACAGCGGCCTCGCCCAGCTCCGGCGCGCGGCCACCGCGTTGTGGACGGCGGGGGCGGCGGTGGCACCGTCGGGCGCGGCGGTGACGTCGGAGGGGAGGACGGTACGGGCCACGGCACCAGCACCGTCGGGATCGGTCGCGGCACCAGCACCGTCGGGATCGGTCGCGGCACTGACTGCACCGGCCCTGGCACCGGCGACACCGCTCCATGCCCCGACGTCGCCGGCACCGGCACCGGCCCCGACGTCGCCGGCACCGGCACCGGCCCCGACGTCGCCGGCACCGGCCCCGGCGGCCCGTCCGGTCGGTGCCCGTCCGCCCGTCCGCCTCGACCTCGGCAGCGCACTGGTGTCCCTGGACGGTCCGGCCCGTGACGCGCTGCGCGCTCAGCTAAGGGTCAGGGCGCCGGACGTACGGCCGGCCGCGGCCCTTCCCGCAGCCGAAGTCCCCCCGTACCCGTACCAGGCCGAGTCAGCCGCGGGCGCGGTCACCGCTCCCGCGCTCGACGACCTCGCACAGCGCCACCCGGTCGCGGCCGAACTCACCGCCCTGCTCCGGGACACCGCGCACACGGCGGCGGAGCTGATCGCCGCGAGCCGCCACCCCGGCGCCCCCACCACCACGCTCCCCACGGCCACCACCCCGGCCGTATCCGCCACCCACCCCCCGGCCACCACCCCCGCTCCCGCCATCCCGGCCACCACCCCCATCCCCGCCACCCCGGCGGGCACGCTCCGCCCCACCGCTGCCACCGCCACCGTCCCCGCCACCAACCCCGCCCCCGCCACTCCCGTGACCCCCGCCCCCACCACCACGACGCTCCACGTCTCCCCCCGATCCATGCCCCACCTCCTGGACCACTGCTTCTTCCCGCAGCGTCCCGGGTGGCCCGACGTGGCGGACCGGTGGCCGGTGGTGCCGGCCACCACGATCGTCCGGCACATGATGGACGCGGCGGAGCACGCGGCCCCCGGCCTGCTCGCGGTCGCCGTGCACGGCGCCCGGTTCGACCGGTGGCTCACCGCGACGCCGCCCGTCGACGTACCCGTCACCGTCGGCCCGGCCCCCGGCCACCCGGACCGGGTCACCGTCGCCTTCGGCCCCACGGCCCGCGCCGTGGTCGAACTCGCCCCGCGCCACCCGGCACCACCCCCTCCCGGCCCGCTCCCGGACACCCCCGAGCGCGTCCCCGAGCACAGCGCGGCCCAGCTCTACCGCGACCGGTGGATGTTCCACGGCCCGCGATTCCAGGGCCTGACCGAGCTGACCGCGATCGGTGAGCGGCACATCCGCGGAGTGATCACCACCCCCGCCGCCCCCGGTGCCCTGCTGGACAACGTGGGCCAGCTGCTCGGCTACTGGATCATGGCGACCCGTACCGAGCGGACCGTCGTCTTCCCGGTGCAGCTGCGCGAGGCCCGCTTCCACGGACCGCACCCCGCCCCCGGCACCGCGGTGCACTGCCTGCTGCGGATCACCTCGCTCACGGACACCGTGCTGGAGGCGGACGCGGAGCTGACCGCCGGCGGCCGGGTCTGGGCCCGGCTGACCGGCTGGCAGGACCGCCGCTTCGACAACGACCCCACCACCCGCCCCGTCGAACGCTTCCCCGAGCGCCACACCCTCTCCGCGGCCCTGCCCGGCGGCTGGGCCCTGGTGCACGAGCGGTGGCCGGACCTGGCCTCACGCGAGCTGATCATGCGCAACTCGCTGGGCGGCGCCGAGCGCGCCGAGTACGCCGCCCGCCCGCCGCGCGGCCGCCGGCAGTGGCTGCTCGGCCGGATCGCGGTCAAGGACGCCGTACGGCAGTGGCTCTGGCAGCACGGAGAGGGGCCCGTCTTCCCGGCCGAGATCCGGGTCCGCAACGACGAGCTCGGCCGCCCCTACGTCAGCGGGGTCCACGGCCGCTCGCTGCCCGAGCTGGACGTTTCGCTCGCCCACCGGGCCGAGGCGGGCGTGGCGATCGTACGGCCGCACACCCCGCGGCCCGGTCCCGGTATCGACATCGAGGAGGTCACCGAGCGCGACCCGGCGACCCTCACCACCGCACTCGGCCCGGCGGAACTGCGGCTTCTGCGGGGCCGGTGCGCGGACGGCGGGGATCCGGAGGCGCTGTGGTTCACCCGCTTCTGGGCCGCCAAGGAAGCGGTCGCCAAGGCCGAGGGCGTCGGCTTCGGCGGCAGGCCACGGGACTTCGCCGTGCTGGAGGCCGCCCCGGACGGCAGCCGGCTGGTGGTCGCGGGCCGCCTGGAACGCGCCTACGCCGTGCACTGCGCACCGGTGACCAACCCGCCCGCCCTGCCGGAACGCGGCTATGTGGTGGCCTGGACGACCGGGCCCGGAGCCGACGACGGACAACACGACGCAGCAGCCGAGGAGTACGCCCGATGAACCCCACCCAGCCGGCCCCGGCGCAGCCCACCGCCGACACCGTGCTCGCCGACCTCACCGGCATGCTCCGCACGGTCCTGGCGGAGTACGGCGACGACGACGTGGTGATCGGCATGTCCACCACCTTCAACCGCGACCTGGAACTGGAGAGCATCGACCTCGTCACCCTCGCCGGCCTGCTGGAGGAACGGTACGGGCAGCGGGTCAACCTCGCCGAGTTCCTGGCCGGCATGGAGTTCGACGAGATCATCGAACTGACCGTCGGCCGGCTCGTGGAGCACGTGGTGTGGAGCCTGAAGACCACCGAGGCGGGCTGAGCCGTGGCGATGCTCGACGCCGGCGGCATCCGGCTGCACGTCCAGCGGACCGGCCCCGCGGACGGCCGCGGCCCGCACGCCACCATCGTCCTGGTGCACGGGCTGCTCACCGACAGCCTGGCCAGCTACTACTTCACCGTCGCGCCCGCGTTCGCGGCGGCCGGCCTCGACGTCGTCATGTACGACCTGCGCGGCCACGGCCGCAGCGAGCGCCCGCCGCACGGCTACACCCTGGACCACAACATCGACGACCTGGCGGCGCTCCTCGACCGGCTGGCCGTCACCGGCCCCGTGCACCTCGTCGGCAACTCCTACGGCGGCACCATCGCCTTCGGATACGCGGCCCGCCACCCCGGCCGCGTGGCCAGCCTGACCCTGATCGAGTCCGAACCGGCCACCGCCGCCTGGGCCGCGAAGCTCGGCCGCATCCTGCGCCGGGTGGTGACCGAACTCGCCCACAACGAGCCGGACGCCATCGCCTGGATCACCGCCCACCGCGGCCACAACACCGCCCGCCTCGCCAAGGGCGCGGCCCGGCTCGCCCGCGAGACCACCCTGGGCCGGGACATCCCCGCCAGCAGGGTGCTGACCGAGGCCCAGATCAGGGCCGTACGCTGCCCGGTCCTCGGTGTGTTCGGCGGCGACTCGGACCTGGCGGACCAGGTGCCCGTCCAGCGGGAGCTGCTGACGGACTTCCGCGCGATCGTCCTGCCGGGGCACGAGCACTCGGTCCTGGTCGAGGCGCCCGCCACGGTCGGCGGGCACATCCTGGACCTCGTCCGGGCTGGGGCGGGCGTCCGGTGAGCCGCTTCCTCTTCGTCGTCCCGCCGCTCACCGGGCACATCAACCCGGCCGTGGGCGTCGCCGCCCGGCTCGCCGCCCGCGGGCACCAGGTGGCCTGGGCGTGCGCCGACCCGGCGCTGGTGCGGCGGCTCGCGGGCGCGGACGCGGTGGTGTGCGCGTGCGCGGGACCGGTGCCGGGCGCCCCGGGTGCCGTACGGCCCCCGGACCTGCGCGGCGCGGAGGCGCTGCGGTTCCTGTGGGAGTGGTATCTGCTGCCGCTCGCCGACGCGATGGCACCCGGGGTCCGCGCGGCCGTCGCGGCGGTCCGCCCCGATGTGGTCGTCGCCGACCAGCAGGCTTTCGCCGGTGCCCTGGTGGCCGAGAGTCTCGGGCTGCGCTGGGCCACCTCCGCGACCACCTCCGCCGAGTTCAGCGGCGCCTACGACGGCCTGCCCAAGGTCGCCGACTGGCTCCGGCAGCGCCTGGCCGAGCTGCGCACCCGGATCGGGGACCCGGCCGGCACCGCCGACCCGCGTTCCTCGCCCCATCTGCTGCTGGTGTTCAGCACACCCGAACTCATCGGCCCCCAGGCGCCGTTGGCACCGCACATCCACTACGTCGGCCCCTCGCTCGCGGGCCGTCCGGCCGGGCCGGGCTTCCCCTGGGAGCGGCTGGACGCCGGCCGGACCAAGGTCCTCGTCACCCTCGGTACGGCCAACGCGGACGCCGGGGGCCGGTTCCTCGCCCAGGCCCTGGCCGCGCTGCGGGACCGCGCCGGCCGTGTCCAGGCGGTCATCGCCGACCCGGGCGGCACCCTGCCCTCGACGGCGGACGACAAGGACGTGCTGATCCTGCCGTCCGTGCCCCAGCTCCCGCTGCTGGAACGGGTGGACGCCGTCGTCTGCCACGCGGGCCACAACACCGTGTGCGAGGCCCTCTGGCACGGTGTCCCGCTCGTCGTCGCGCCCATCAGGGACGACCAGCCGGTGGTGGCGGGCCAGGTGGTGGACTCGGGGGCGGGACTCCGGGTCAGGTTCGGGCGGGTCACCGCCGCCCGGCTGGGCGAGGCTCTCGACACCGTCCTGCACGACCCCGCCCACCGGGCCGCCGCCGCCCGGATCCGTGCCGCGTTCCGTGCGGCGGGCGGCGCCCGGGCGGCGGCGGCCCACCTCGAACGAATGGCAGTGGAGAGCCGATGAGCGACGCCCGAGACAAGACCGCCCGCATCGCCGCCCTGCGTCCCGCCTACCGGGCCGACGTGGACGCCGGCACCGACCGCTTCCTCGCCCCCCGGCGCACCACCTGCCCCTGGTGTTCCTCCGGCCGGCTCACTCCCCGCCTGCACACCACCGACCTCCTCCAGCACAAGCCCGGCCGCTTCACCCTGGACGCCTGCGCCGACTGCGGCCACATCTTCCAGAACCCGCAACTGACCCCCGAGGGGCTGGAGTTCTACTACCGGGACTTCTACGACGGCCTGGGCGAGCAGCGGATGAGCGGCACCTTCGGCGGGCGCGGCGCCATGTACCGGGGCCGGGCCGAGGCGATGCTGCCCCACGACCCCGCGCCGAAGACCTGGCTGGACGTCGGCACCGGTCACGGTCACTTCTGCGCCGCCGCCCGCACCGTCCTGCCCGGCACCGCCTTCGACGGGCTCGACTTCACCGACGGCGTCGAACTCGCCGCGAGCGAGGGCCGCGTGGACCACGCCTTCCGCGGCGCCTTCCCCGAGCTGGCACCCGGACTCGCCGCCCGCTACGACGTGGTGAGCATGTTCCACTACCTGGAGCACAGCACCGACCCGGACCGGGAACTGCGCGCCGCCCACGAGGCCGTCCGCCCCGGCGGCCATCTGCTCGTCGAGGTGCCGGACCCGGAGAGCCGCTACGCCCGGCTCCTCGGCCGCTGGTGGCTGCCCTGGCTCCAGCCGCAGCACCTGCACTTCATGCCGGTCGCCAATCTGCGCCGCAAGCTCACCGACCTCGGGTTCACGGTGGTCGCGGAACAGCACGCCGAACCCCACGACCCGGTGGACCTGCTCGCCGCCGTCTGGCTCGCGCTGGACCACACGGCCCCGCGCGAGGACGCACCCTGGCTCCGCGAACCGCCGGGCCGCCTCCGGCGAGCCCTGCGCACCACGCTCCTGCTCGCCGGCGTCCCCGCACTCCTCACCGCCACGGCCCTGGACCGCTTCGCCCTGCGCCCCCTGTCCCACCGCCTGGGACTGTCCAACGCCTACCGCGTGGTGGCCCGCCGCGACTGACTCCCCCCGACACCGGAGCCGCACGAACGGACGAGAAGGCCAGACTCACCCGCACGACCCCGCAAGCGGCCCGCACAGAAGCCTCCGAGGGCACCTGGGCGACACCCGAGTCGGGCGGGCGGGTGGGAAGGCCGGGGCCGCCGGGCCATCGGCACGACCCCGCAAGCGGCCCGCACAGAAGTCTCCGAGGGCACCTGGGTGACACCCGAGTCGGGCGGGCGGGTGGGAAGGCCGGGGCCGCCGGGCCGCCGGCGCGATTCCGGAAGGGGCCGGCGGCAGAAGCCTCCGAGGGCACCTGGGCGACACCCGAGTCGGGCGGGCGGGTGGGCAAGCCCCCGGCTCACACCACCTTCGCGCGAATCAGCACCGACAGCACCAGCGCCCCCGGCAGCAACGGCACCCAGTCGGTCAGCACCCGGTACCCGATGACCGTCGCCGCCGCCACCGCGGGCGCGGCACCGAAGCCGATCAGCGTCCAGACCAGCGCCGCGTCGACCGCGAACCCGCCCGGCGCGGGCACCGCTCCCACGGCCGTGCCCGCGGCCAGCTGGGCGAGCACGACCTGGTCCCACGGGAGCCCCAGCCCCAGCGAGGCCCCGACACAGGCCAGCGTGCCCGCCTGCACCAGCGGCATCGCGACCGCCCCGCCCCACAGGGCGCACACCCGAGCGGGCGTGGCGTGCACCACGCGCGCGTCGGCCAGAGCGGTGCGCAGCAGCCCGGTCACCGGCCGCCGCAACGGCCGTACCACCGTCAGCAGCACCCCCGCCACGGCGACCGCCCCGCCCGCCACGGCGGCGAGCGGCACCAGCAGCCGCCCGTCCGGCAGCACGTCCCCCAGGCGCCGCCAGGCCGGCGAGGCCGCCAGGAAGCCCAGCAGCACCAGCGTCTTCGCGGCGGACCTGGCCAGCGAGTACAGCCCGATCGACGCGGTCGCCCGTTCCAGCGGCACACCCCGGCCACGCAGGAAGCGCAGGGTGACGGCGTGCGCACCGAGCCCGCCGGGCAGCACGTGGTTGGCGGCACCTGCGGCGAACTGCGAGGCCAGCAACAGCCCCGGCGGCAGCCGCTCGGGCAGCGCGCCCTGCCGTACGCAGGAGGCCGCCGCCCAGCTCAGACAGGTGAGACCGGCACCGGCGAGCAGCCACCACGGGTCGGCCGCGACCAGCCGCCGGGCCCCCTCGTGGACGACGGGCCGGTTGGCCGCGCCCCAGCCGGCGGCGAGCAGCAGCGGGGCCAGACACAGGACCAGCCGTACCGGCCGGGCCGGCAGCCGGGACACCGGGGAGACCGGAGCGGGGATGCCGGGACCGGAGGCGGGGGGCTCGGGGCAGAGGCGGTCGGCAGGGGGCTCGGGACAGGGGCGGGCGGCGGGCGGCAGCGAGCGGGACGGGGACAGTGGGGACACGGGGACGTCGTCCTTCCGCGGCGGGCCCCGCGCGGGGCCTGGGGGAAGCGGGCCGGGCGATACCGCGAGGGAGCCTTCCCCTCCCGCGTGACACGGGGATGTCCGGAAACACAAGGCGTGGGGGCGGAACGGTGCTGCCGGGCGGACAGGGGCAAACCGTCGTTCACCGCCGACCAGGTAGCCTTCCCTTGGGGCGCGCTTTACATGCGAGGCCCGCAAGCCCGCGAGCAGGCTCGGCTACAGGGGAGGAACCCGCGGTGCACGTCCAGGAATGGCTCGACTCGGTGCCATCGGCCGCCGTCTACGCCGTGGTCGCGCTGGTGATCGGTCTGGAGAGCCTGGGCATCCCCCTGCCGGGGGAGATCGTTCTGGTCTCCGCGGCGCTGATGTCCTCCCAGCACTCGGGTGTCAATCCGGTCGTCCTGGGTGCCTGCGCGACCGCCGGCGCGGTGATCGGCGACTCCATCGGGTACGCCATCGGCCGCAAGGGCGGACGCCCTCTGCTGGCCTGGCTGGGCAAGAAGTTCCCACGCCACTTCAGCGAGGGCCATGTGGCCACCGCCGAGCGGTCCTTCGAGAAGTGGGGCATGTGGGCGGTCTTCTTCGGCCGTTTCGTCGCCCTCCTGCGCATCTTCGCGGGCCCCCTCGCCGGCGTCCTGCACATGCCGTACTGGAAGTTCCTGATCGCCAACGTCCTCGGCGGCATCTGCTGGGCCGGCGGTACCACGGCCGTCATCTACTACATCGGCGTCGTCGCCGAGGACTGGCTGAAGCGCTTCTCGTACCTGGGCCTGGTCGCGGCCGTCCTGATCGGTCTGACCTCCATGCTGATCCTCAAGCGCAAGGCGAAGAAGGCCCAGGCCGAGCGGCGGGAAGCAGAGCCGGTGACCGCCGGGGACTGAAGCGCCCCGCCGGGGTGCGGGCGACCACGCACCCGCACCCACCGCCGAGCCCATCCGCACTCGCACCCGTCCGCAGGACCAGCCGCACCCGCACCCACCGCCGAGCCCTTCCGCACTCGCACCCACGGCCGAGCCCCTCCGCACCCGCACTCGCGCCCGTCCGCGAGACCCGCCGCACCCGCGCCCGTCCGCGAGACCTGACGTACGCGTCCCCGCCCCCGCCCCCGTCGGCGAGACCTACTGGTGCACCTCGCGGTGCGCCTTCGCCAGGTCGGCGTAGAGCGTGCCGTTGAGGGTGACCCCCTCCCGTTCCTCCGCGGTCAGCTCCCGCCTGACCTTCGCCGGCACCCCCGCCACCAGCGATCCCGGCGGTACGACCATCCCCTGCGGCACCAGAGCCTGAGCCGCGACCAGCGACCCCGCCCCGATCACCGCACCGTTGAGCACGGTCGCCCCCATCCCGATCAGGCAGTCGTCCTCCACGGTGGCCCCGTGCACCACCGCGTTGTGCCCGATGGACACGCGTTCCCCGACGGTCACCGGGAAGCCGGGGTCGGCGTGCAGGGTGACGTTGTCCTGCACATTGGCCTGCGCGCCCACGGTGATCCGCTCGACGTCACCGCGCGCCACGGCCCCGTACCAGACACTGGCCCCCGCGTGCAGCGTGACGTCCCCGATCACGGAGGCCGTGGGTGCCACGAACGCGTCCGGAGCGACCCGCGGCTCCTTGCCCCCGATGCCCACGATCAGCGCCTGCTGTGTCATCACCGTCTCCTCGCGTCCGTACGTTTCCCGCACCGTACGACACCGGGTGGGGCAAAGATCACAGCAGCCCACTGTCTCGCCGGTGACAACCGGTGAGTAACGTGAGCCCGTGCCGAAGCGCAAGAACACGTTCTCATCCTGGCGACGGGGTCTCGCCCAGCGGGCCGTGCACGCGGCCTGGTCCTGGGCGCGGCGCACCGGGTCGGTCACGGCCGAGCACCCCGCGGGGTACCGTTTCGGCGCGATCGGCGAAGCCACCCGGCTGGCCTTCCCGCTCGGCACCGTCTTCGGCGAACCCTGGATCCGGCTCGGCTCCCACTGCATCATCGGCGAGCAGGTCACCCTCACCGCCGGCCTGATGCCGGATCTGGACCTCGGCCCGGATCCCATCCTGCGCGTCGGCGACGGAGTGGTCCTCGGCCGCGGCAGCCATGTCATCGCGGACACGACGGTCACCATCGGCCGCGACTGCTACTTCGGCCCGTACGTCTACGTCACCTCCACCAACCACTCCTACGACGACCCGCACCAGCCCATCGGCAGGCAGTGGCCGCGGATGGAGCCGGTCGAGATCGGCCCGGGCTGCTGGATCGGCACCGGCGCGGTGATCCTGCCGGGCGCGCGGATCGGCCGGAACGTGGTCGTGGCGGCCGGCGCGGTGGTGCGGGGCACGGTGCCCGACCACGCGGTGGTGGCGGGGGCGCCCGCCCGGGTCGTACGGCGCTGGACGCCCGAGGACGGCTGGCAGCCACCGCTGCGGACCCCCGCCCCGGTGCCGATCCCGGACGGCGCGACGCCGGAGCAGCTGCGCGCCCTGGCGGACCTGGACGAGGAGGGCGCGGCGCGGCTCGCCGCGCTGGAGTCCGACGGCTGAGCCGAGCCGGCTCAGCCGGTGGCCAGCAGCAGTGTGCCCAGCAGGGCCAGACCCGCACCCGCGGCCTGGATCGCGCGCAGCCGCTCGCTGAGGAAGCCGCGCGCGGCCAGCGAGGTCACCACCGGATACAGCGAGGCGAGCACGGCGGCGACGGTGACCGGGCCGCTGCGGGCGGCGATCGCGTAGGTGCCGTTGGCCGCGACGTCGGCCAGTCCGACGAAGGCCAGCGCGGGCAGCGAGGCCCACGGGAAGCCGCCCTCCGGTACGGCCGTCCCGCCGCGCCGGACCGAGACGGCGAGTGCGGCTCCGCCCACCGCGATGTTCGTCAGCCGCTGCACGAACAGCGCCAGGAACAGGCCGGTGACGGTGGTCGAGGCCTCGGTGATCAGCGCGAAGACGGTGCCGAAGCCGAGCGCCGCGACCAGCGTGAGCAGGATGGTGCGCCGCTGCACGGCGGCGCCCCGCAGCTGCGGTCCGCCGGCCAGCACGACCCCGGTGACGGCGACCGCGATGCCCGCGACCTGGAGCAGCCCCGGGCGCTCGCCGAGGGCGAGACCGACGCCGACCGGTACGGCGACGCTGAGGGTGGCGAGAGGGGAGACGACACCCATGGGGCCGAGCGCGAGGGCCTTGTAGAAGCAGAGCAGGGCGACCGGTCCCACCAGGCCGGCCGCGACCGCGAACCACAGCCGGGGGCCGGCCTCGCTCCAGCCGCCCGTGGCGAGCACGATCGCGCCCAGGACGGCCGCCGCGATCGACTGGGAGACGACCACCACGGTCAGCGCCGGGGTGCGTCGTGTCAGCAGGCCGCCGCCGAAGTCGGCCAGCCCCCACAGGAGGCTGGTGGTCAGGGCGAAGAATGCTGTCACGGCCGGCCTCGCAGTACAGTTCGGTGAACGATCAGGTGCACCTCACCGTAGTTCAGTGCATTGAACTGCGCTAACCAAAATATTGAACTTCCCGGATATTGGACACAACGTGTCGGACCTCGAACTCCTGACCCAGTCCCTGGCGCGCAACGTCAGGCACTGGCGCTCGGTGCGCGGCTTCACGCTGGACGTGCTCGCCGCCCGGGCCGGTGTCAGCCGCGGCATGCTCATCCAGATCGAGCAGGCCCGGACCAACCCCAGCATCGGCACGGTCGTCAAGATCGGCGATGCCCTCGGCGTCAGCATCCCCACGCTCCTGGACTACGAGCAGGGCCCCAAGGTCCGTGTCGTCCCCGCCGACCAGGCCGTCCGGCTGTGGCACACCGAGGCCGGCAGCTTCAGCCGGCTGCTCGCGGGCACGGAGGCCCCCGGACCGCTGGAGATGTGGGACTGGCGGCTGATGCCGGGCGAGAGCAGCCCCTCCGAGCCGCACCCCGGCGGCACCATCGAGCTGGTCCATGTCACCGCGGGCGAACTGACGCTCACCGTGGAGGGCGCGGAGTACCGCGTCCCGGCGGGCGCGAGCGCCTCCTTCGAGGCCAACGTCCCGCACTGGTACGGCAATCAGGGCGACGTGCCGATGGAGATGGTGATGGCCGTGTCCGTACCGCCCGTCTCCTGACGGCGACCGCCCGTGCCGTGGGACGCCGGTACGGCGGCCGGCCGGGCTTGCTAGCGTGCGGCCATGCGCGCACCCATCGGAGACTTCGACACCGCCACCCCCGCCCCGGACTGCCTGGACGAGCTGACCGCCCCCGTCGCCGATGCCGTGCGCGACTGGCAGGGCACGGTCCCCGCCGACCGGATCCTCTACGTCGACACCGATCCGCGCTGGGCCGACACGGCCGTCTTCGTGGAGCACTACGGCCGCGAGCTGCTGGAGCAGTCCGCGAACTGCGTGGTGGTGGCCGGCAAGCGGGCCGGTGCGACCTCGCTCGCCGCCTGCGTGGCGCTGTCCACCACCCGGGTCGACGTCAACGGCGCCGTCCGTCGCCAACTCGGCGCCCGCAAGGCCTCGTTCGCCTCGATGGAGACGGCGACCGGCGAGACCGGCATGGAGTACGGCGGCATCACCCCGGTCGGACTCCCCACCGGCTGGCCGCTGCTGATCGACTCGGCCGTCGCCGACCTGCCCTACGTCCTGGTCGGCAGCGGCCGTCGGCGCGGCAAGCTCCTGGTGCCCGGCAAGGCGCTGGCCGAACTGCCCGGCGCGGTCGTGCTGGAGGGGCTGGGCGTCGCCTGACCCTCAGGGCACCGCGTGGTGGGCCAGCGCCAGATGCGGGTCCGCCTCCCCCGGGACCGGCGCCGGATCGGCGTGCACCAGAGCGGCCGTCAGCCGCGGTACCGCGTGCAGCAGGGCGTGCTCGGCCGCGACGGCGATCGTGTGCGCCTGCCGTACCGTCGCCTCGCCGTCCACCACCACCGCGAGTTCGGCCCGCAGCCGGTGCCCGATCCAGCGCAGCCGCAGCTCGCCCACCTCCCGCACGCCCGCCACCTCCCGCACCGCGCGCTCGGCCCGGTCCACCAGCGCCGGGTCGACGGCGTCCAGCATCCGCCGGAACACCTCGCGCGCCGCATCCCGCAGCACCAGCACGATCGCCGCCGTGATCACCAGTCCCACCACCGGGTCGGCCGACCGCATGCCCAGCGCCGAACCGGCGGCGCCCAGCAGCACGGCCAGCGAGGCGAAGCCGTCGGTACGGGCGTGCAGCCCGTCGGCGACGAGCGCGGCCGAGCCGATCTCCCGCCCCACCCTGATCCGGTACCGGGCCACCCACTCGTTGCCGGCGAAACCGAGCAGCGCGGCCACCGCGACGGCCGGCACCTGCGCGACCGGGCGCGGGTCGAGCAGCCGCCCGACGGCCACCCACGCGGCGAAGGCCGCGGACGCGGCGATGGTCAGCACGATGACCAGCCCCGCGAGATCCTCGGCGCGTCCGTAGCCGTAGGTGAACCGGCGGGTCGCCGCCCGCCGGCCCAGCGCGAAGGCGATACCGAGGGGTACGGCGGTCAGCGCGTCCGCCGCGTTGTGCACGGTGTCCCCGAGCAGCGCCACCGACCCGGACACGGCCACCACACCCGCCTGCGCCACCGCGGTCGCCCCCAGCACGCCCAGCGACACCCACAGCGCGCGCATACCGCGCGCGGAGGACTCCAGCGCAGGGTCCGTCTTGTCGGCGCTCTCGTGGGAGTGCGGCACGAGGAGATGGCCGAGACGGTGGACGAGGCGGGGCAGGGCACCGGGGGAGCGGGTGCCGTGCCGGTGCCCGTGCTCGTGCTCGTGGCCCTCGTGAGCGTGAGCGTCGTGCCCGTGCCCACGGTGGTCGTGGTCGTGCCCGTGCCCATGGTGGTCGTGGTCGTGGTCGTGGTCGTGCGCGTGTCCGTGGCGGTGCTCCCCGCCGCCGTGCGGATGCCGGTGCGCGGGTCGTTCGTCGGGGTGCCGGTCGCTCACGTCGATCCCCTTCCGGTGTGCGGGAGTGGACGCGGGACGCCCACGGAGCCATTATGTGCGTATGAGCGCACGCATGCACCTATCACCTGCGCATCATGCGCACCCGCGCAACCCGGGCGAGGCGCGGTTCGCGCTCGCCGCCGAACTGCTCTCCCTGCTGGGCGACCGCACCCGCCTCGCCCTGCTGCACGCGCTGACGGCGGGCGAGGCCGACGTCACGACGCTCACCGAGGCGTGCGGTGCCGCCCGCCCGGCCGTCAGCCAGCACCTGGCCCGGCTGCGGCTCGCCGGTCTCGTGGACACCCGGAAGGAGGGGCGCCGGGTGATCTACTCACTGCGTCACGGGCACGTGCGCCGGCTGGTCGAGGAGGCCCTGAAGACCGCGGACCACCGCCTCGCCGAGCGATGAGCCGGGTGCGCGGCGCCGCGAGGGGAGGGCGGTCCGCCCGCCGGCCCTCCGGCCTGGCAGCTCAGTAGGTCGGGGCAGCTCAGGAGGTCGGGGCAGCCCAGTAGGTCAGGGCAGCTCAGTAGGTCGGGGCAGCCCAGTAGGTCAGGGCAGCTCAGTAGGTCGGGGCAGCTCAGTAGGTACCGGCCGTGCCCAGGTACTGCTCGGCGAAGGCCGCCGCCGCGACCGGTGAGGAGAACAGCCGGCGCAGCCGGGCCAGCGTGGTGCCGGCGCGGTAAGGATCGCCGCAGGAGGCGCCGTGGTAGATCTCGGAGAGCCACTCCGAGAACTCCTGGTAGTCCCACACCCGGCGCAGGCACGCCGCCGAGTAGCCGTCCAGGCCCGCGCCGTCGCCTCCGGTGAGCTGGGCGACGAGGCCGTCGCCGAGCAGGAACGCGTCGTTCAGGGCGAGGTTCATGCCCTTCGCGGCGATCGGCGCGACGAGGTGCGCGGCGTCGCCGGCCAGGAAGAGCCGGCCGAACACCATCGGCTCGACCACGTAGTTGTGCATGTCCAGCACCCGCTTCTCCAGCAGCCGCCCCTCCGTCAGCGGCGGGCGTCCCGCCGCGCGCAGGCGCTGCTGGAGCTCACCCCAGACCCTGTCGTGCGACCAGTTGTCCGGGTCGTCGCCGGGCGGGCACTGGAGGTAGTAGCGGGTCATCCGCGCACTGCGGGGCATGTGCCCGGCGAATCCGCCCGCGTGCATGCCGAACAGCACGCGGTCCGCGGACGGCGGTGCCTCGGCCAGCAGCGCCAGCCAGCCGATGCCGTAGTCGTGCCGGGAGATCCGCGCCCGCGGCGGCAGCGAGGCCCGGCTCGCCCCGCGGGCCCCGTCGCAGCCGGCCACGAAGTCACAGTGCACCACGTGCCGTTCGCCGGTGTCCGGGTCGGTGTAGGAGACGGCGGGCCGGTCCGACTCCAGGTCGTGCAGCCGCACGTCCCGCACGCCGAACCGGATCTCCCCGCCGCGCACGTCGGCGTACTCGCGCACGAGATCGGTGACCAGCAGGGGCTGCGGATAGATCCAGTGGTGGCGTCCGGTCAGTTCCGTGTACGGGAAACGGTGGCCGTGACCGTCGAAGCGGAACTCGCACTCGGCGTGCCGCTCCGCGCGCTCCAGCAGGTTGCCGGCCAGGCCCCGCCGTTCCAGGCCGCGTACGGCCCATTCCTCGATGACCCCGGCGCGGGGCCGCCGCTCGATGAAATCCCGGCTCTCGGTCTCCAGGACCAGACAGTCGACACCGGCGGCCCGGAGGATGTTGCCGACGGTCAGGCCGGCCGGCCCGGCACCCACGACGACCACCGGGAAACGGGCGGCGGACGGGGAGTTGAAGTGGGGGGAAGGAGAGATCACGCGAGCATTATGACGGTGTCCCGTCAGCAGGGCCGACGGGACACCATGGGTGACGAGCAGGGCGGATCAGTGCGCGGGCATGTCCGTGACCACGACTTCCTCGATGCTGCGCTCGATCGCCTCCGGCTTCGAGGCGGTGGCCTTGGCCCAGTAGTAGATGACCAGGGAGAAGGCCGCGACGACCAGGATGTCCCAATACATCGGGATGGTGCCCCGGCCGCCGAAGCCGCCCAGCCAGGAGATCGCGCCCAGGCCGAGCAGGTAACCGGGCAGCCACTGCGCCGCCTTGAAGTCCATCCGGGGCGCGTCCGGCTTCCGCTTCGCGGTGGCGTACCAGGCGTAGGAGCCCAGCAGCACGTACCCCAGCAGGATCGCGAAGCCCAGCCGCCACAGGGTGTCCCAGCCGGCCCAGTAGATGATGAGGTTGGCGACCACGAACGACGCCGGGGAGATGAACTTGCCGAAGGGCAGCCGGTAGGGGCGCTCGTGGTGCGGCAGCCGGTCGGCGAAGACGCCGTAGGCCAGCGGCGCGCCGGCGTACATCAGCACGCTCGCCGAGGTGATGAAGCCGACCAGCTCCTGCCAGCTCGGGAAGGGGAGGAAGCAGACCACACCGGTGACGAACGACATGAGGAGGCCGAACCACGGCACGCCGCGCTTGTCGGTCTTGGCGAACGCCTTGGGCGCGTAGCCGTTCTTGGCCAGGCCGAAGGAGACGCGCGAGGTGGCGGTGGTGTAGATCAGGCCGGTGCCGCCGGGGGAGATGATCGCGTCGATGTAGAGCACCCAGCCCAGCCAGCCCAGGCCCACGAGGGTCGCCAGGCCCGCCCAGGGGCCGCTGATGCCGGCGAAGTCGAGCTTGGCCCAGCCGTGCGCGAACGAGGCGTGCGGCAGCGCGGCGATGAACACGATCTGGAGCAGGATGTAGATCACGGCACCGATCGCCACCGAGCCGAGGGTCGCCCGCGGCAGGTCGCGCTTGGGGTTGCGGCTCTCACCGGCCAGCTGGATCGCCTGCTCGAAGCCGAGCAGCGCGAAGATGATGCCGCTGGAGCTGATGGCGCCGAGGACGCCCTTCATGCCGAACGGCGCGAAGCCCTCCGAGGTGAAGTTGCTGCCGTGGAAGTTGCCCACCGCGATGATGAAGATCGCCGCGAGCGGGACCGCGATCTTCCACCAGGTGGCGGCGCTGTTGGTGTGCGCCAGGGCGCGGACACCGAAGAAGTTGACGCCGACGAAGATCGCCATCAGCACGACGGCCGAGAGGAAACCGCTGGTCGACAGCGTTCCGTCGGCGTGCTGCAGACCCTGGGCCCACTTCCAGTGACCGGCGTAGCCGATCATCGCCTCGACCTCGATCGGGGCCACGGTGGCGGCCTGGAGCCAGGCGAACCAGCCGAACGACATGCCGGCCAGGCCGCCGAAGGCGTAGTGCGGGTAGCGGGCCGTGCCGCCCGCCACCGGGAACATGCCGCCCAGCTCGGCATGGACCAGGGCGAGCAGCACGATGGCCACCGTGCCGATCACCCACGAGATGATCGCCGCGGGGCCGGCCACCACGACCGCCTTCTCGGCGCCGTACAGCCAGCCGGAGCCGATGATGGAGCCGACGGAGGCCCACATCAGACCGATCAGTCCGACATCTCGGCGCAGACCGCCGGACTCCGTCGTGGCCTGTGGCAAGGCGTCGAGTTTCGCCATGTCAAGTGGCCTCTCAGTTCGTGAACGCAGAATTAACGAGCAAGGAGGCCACAGGCTAGGAATGTCATCCGCGTCGGCAAAAGACTGTTTTCCAAATCTTGACCCAGGATCTTGCCTGCCTTGAGGCAGGCTTCCCACAGGTCAGACCTGGCAAGCGAATGTCAATATTCAGCAGAGAATTGTGATGAAGGAGAAGAATCACAAGCTCAGGCGGGGAATTTCGATCGCCGGGCAGCGGTCCATGACCATTTCCAGGCCCGCCGCCCGGGTCCGCTCGTAGGCGTCCTCGTCGACGACGCCGAGCTGGAACCACACCGCTCGTGCTCCCCTCGCCACGGCCTCCTCCGCCACCGGACCGGCCAGCTCGCTGTTCACGAACACGTCCACCACGTCCACCTCGAAGGGGACGTCCGCGAGGGAGGCGTACCCCCGCTCCCCGTGCACCGTCTCCGCCTTCGGGTGCACCGGCACGATCCGCTTGCCGAACCGCTGGAGCACCTGTGCCACCCCGTAGGCGGCCCGGCTCCGGTTCGAGGACAGGCCGACCACCGCCCAGGTGTCGCCCAGCTCGTTCAGGATCCTGCGGATCGTCGCCTCGTCGCCGTACATCGACTGCCTCCTCGGGCTGCGGGTAACCGTGTGCCGTGGCAACATCACCGCGGTGGGTCCGGATTCCCGTCGTACCCCGCCACGCTGTCCGGAATCGGTGCAAGCCGCTGCATACGGCCGCGCGCCCGCCTACGCTCAGCCCGTGCTGCGCATCCTCGACGCCCGAACCGGTGAGCCCGTCTCCGCCGCTCCCGCCCGCCGCGGTCTGACCCGCATCGAGGCCCACGCCTCCGGCCTGGACCCGACCGCCCTGCGGGTGCTGCTCACCGCCGACCTGCTCGTCCGGGCCCTGGAGCTGGGCGGCACCCCCGTCTGGACGATCCTCACCGCACCCCGCGACCAGCCCGAACTGCGCACGGCCGCCACCCACCTCGCCATCCGCCCCTTCGAGGACGGCCGCGACCTCGCGTCGGGACTCGGCGAGGCCCAGGCCGTCCATGTGGCGCAGCGGGGCTCGGGAGACACGCCGGGGGAGGGGCCGCTGGTCGCGGTGGCCGCCGCGGAGTGGGCGGAAGGGGCCGGCGGGGCGGCCGGGCGCGCGCGGCCCCGGCAGGAGCGGGGCGCCGGCGGGCCGGCGTGCGGTGGCGCCCCGGACGCCGCTCCCCCCGCCGCGCTCGCGGCACTCCTCGCCGACCCCGCCGCCCTCCGCCTGGCCCTGCTCGCCGTCCCGCGGAGCGAACCCGTACGGCTGGACCCGGCCGCCCTGGACGCCGCCGCGCGGAGTCTCGCCCGCTGGCGGCGGGCCGTCGCCGGCTGGGCGCGTCGGCCCTCGCGGCCGGTTCCCGGCGAGGTGCGCGAGCGGCTGCGCGCCGCCTGGGAGGACGACCTGGACCTGCCCGCGGTGCTCGGCGTCCTGCGCGACGTGGAGAACGCGCCCGGGGTCCCGGACGGCGCCCGCTTCGAGACCTTCGCCTACGCCGACCGCCTGCTCGCCCTCGATCTCGCGCGCGACCTCGGGAGCCTGTCGTGATCCAGCCGGCGGGCACGGGCCCGCTGCGCCGGCTGGTGGTGCTGCGGCACGCCAAGTCCGCCTGGCCCGAGGGGGTCGGGGACCACCGCAGACCGCTCGCGCCGCGCGGACTGCGGGACGCCCCCGCCGCCGGGCGCGCCCTCGCCGCCGGCTCCCTGCCCGACCTCGCCCTGTGCTCCACGGCCGTGCGCGCCCGCCGCACCTGGGAGCTGGTCTCCGCCGAGTGGGCCACTCCACCCCCGGTGCGCTACGACCGGCGGCTGTACGCGGCCGACGTGCCGGACCTGCTGGAGGTCGTGCACGAGGTGCCGGCCGACGTGCGGACGCTGCTGCTCGTCGGGCACAACCCCGGCCTCGCGGAGCTGGTGCAGGAGCTGGCCGCGGACGGCCTCGACGACTCGCTGGAGCGGGTACGGGAGAAGTTCCCCACCTCCGCGATCGCCGTGCTCACCTGGCACGGCACCGGCTGGCCGGCCCTCGCCCCGGGCGCCGCCCTGCTCACCTCGTTCACCGTCCCGCGGGGGAGGAAGGGCTAGCCGAGGAGCGTCCCGGCGTTCACATAGGCTGGCGGGATGCAGGACGAGTACCGCACAGTCGCCCACGCGGGCGTGCACGAGACCGAGATCAACCGCTCCCGCTTCCTGTGCGCCCTCGCCCCGGCCGCCACCGAGCAGGAGGCGCAGGAATTCATCGCCGCCGTCCGCAAGGAGCACGCCGACGCCACCCACAACTGCTGGGCCTACGTCGTCGGCGCCGACGCCTCCGTGCAGAAGGCCAGCGACGACGGCGAACCGGGCGGCACCGCCGGCGTGCCCATGCTCCAGATGCTGCTGCGCCGCGACATGCGGTACGTGGTCGCCGTGGTCACCCGCTACTACGGCGGCGTCAAGCTGGGGGCGGGCGGTCTGATCCGCGCCTACGGCGGTTCCGTCGGCGAGGCCCTGGACGCGCTCGGCACGATCACCCGGCGGCGCTTCCGGCTGGCCACGGTGACCGTCGACCACCAGCGGGCGGGGAAGGTCCAGAACGACCTGCGCGCGACCGGCCGCGAGGTGCGGGACGTCCGCTACGCCGAGGCCGTCACCATCGAGATCGGCCTTCCGGACGCCGACGTGGACGCCTTCCGGGGCTGGCTCGCCGATGTGACGGCCGGCACGGCCGGCTTCGAACTGGGCGGCGAAGCCTACGGAGACGCCTGACGATTGCCGCTGATCGGACATAACGGCCCTGAGGGGGGCGGGGTGTGACGAGCCGGAACGGGAGATACCGGCTGTGATGTCGGACCCGGCCGTTAGTCTCGGGGGCCATGAGACTCCTGCACACGTCCGACTGGCATCTCGGCCGGGCCTTCCACCGGGTGAACCTGCTGGAGGCCCAGGCCGAGTTCATCGGTCACCTCGTCACCACCGTGCGTGAGCACGCGGTGGACGCGGTGGTCGTGTCGGGCGACGTGTACGACCGCGCGGTCCCCCCGCTCGCCGCGGTCGAACTGTTCGACACCGCCCTGCACCGACTCGCCGGCCTCGGCGTGCCCACGGTCATGATCTCCGGCAACCACGACTCGGCCCGTCGGCTCGGGGTCGGCGCCGGACTCATCGACCGCGCGGGCATCCACCTGCGCACCGAGCCGTCCGCGGCCGGCACGCCGGTGCTCCTGCGGGACGCCCACGGCGACGTCGCCTTCTACGGCCTGCCGTACCTCGAACCCGCCCTGGTGAAGGACGAGTTCGCCGTCGACAGGGCCGGGCACGAGGCCGTCCTCGGCGCCGCCATGGACCGCGTCCGCGCCGACCTCGCCACGCGCGCGCCGGGCACGCGCTCCGTCGTCCTCGCCCATGCCTTCGTCACCGGCGGCCAGGCCAGCGACAGCGAGCGGGACATCACCGTCGGCGGAGTGGCCGCCGTACCCGCCGGCGTCTTCGACGGCGTCGACTATGTGGCGCTCGGCCATCTGCACGGCTGCCAGACCCTCACCGAGCGCGTGCGCTACTCCGGCTCGCCGCTCGCCTACTCCTTCTCCGAGACCGGCCACCGCAAGAGCATGTGGCTGATCGACCTGGACGCGGACGGCGCGGTCACCGCCGACCGCGTCGACTGCCCGGTGCCCCGCCCGCTCGCCCGCGTCCGCGGCACCCTCGACGACCTCCTCGCCGACCCCGGGCTGGCCCGCCACGAGGACGCCTGGGTCGAGGCCACCCTCACCGACCCGGTCCGCCCGGCCGACCCCATGGCCCGGCTCACCGAGCGCTTCCCGCACACCCTCAGCCTCGTCTTCGCCCCCGACCGGGCACCGGACGACCCGGGGGAGTCCTACGCCCGCCGCCTCGCGGACCGCACCGACCAGCAGATCGCCGAGGACTTCGTCGCCCATGTGCGCGGCGCCGGACCCGACGCGCACGAGACGGCCGTGCTGCGCGAGGCGTTCGACACCGTGCGCGCCGACGCCGCCGTACGGGAGGTGGCCCGGTGAGGCTGCACCGGCTCGACATCACCGCCTTCGGCCCCTTCGGCGGCTCCCAGACCGTCGACTTCGACGCGCTGAGCGCCGCCGGTCTGTTCCTGCTGCACGGCCCCACCGGCGCGGGCAAGACCTCCGTCCTGGACGCCGTCTGCTACGCCCTGTACGGCTCCGTCCCCGGTGCCCGGCAGAGCGGCCAGGGCATGAGCCTGCGCAGCGACCACGCCCAGCGCGGCGTCCGCACCGAGATCCGCCTGGAACTGACCGTCGCCGGACGCCGGCTGGAGATCACCCGCCAGCCTCCCTGGGAGCGGCCCAAGCTGCGCGGCAAGGGCATGACGGTCGACAAGGCCCAGACCTGGCTGCGCGAGTACGACGCCCGGACCGCCGCCTGGAAGGACCTCAGCCGCTCCCACCAGGAGATCGGCACCGAGGTGGAACAGCTGCTCGGCATGAGCCGCGAGCAGTTCTGCCAGGTCGTCCTGCTGCCCCAGGGCGACTTCGCCCGCTTCCTGCGCGCCGACGCCGAGGCCCGGGGCCGGCTCCTCGGCCGCCTCTTCGACACCCAGCGCTTCGCCGACGTCGAGAAGCGCCTCGCCGAACGCCGCCGCGCCACCGAGGCACGCGTGCGCGAGGGCGACGCCGCCCTGCTCGCCGACGCCCACCGCATGCAGCAGGCGGCCGGCGACGCCATGGAGCTGCCCGAGCTGGCCCCCGGCGACCCCGGCCTGGCCGAGGCCGTCCTCGGCGCCGCCGCCGTCGCCCGCAGCACCGCCAGAGAACGCCTCACCGTCGCCCACTGCCGCCTCTCCGCCGCCGAGTCCGCCCACGCCGCGGCCCGGCGCACCCTGGACGACGCACGCGAACTGGCCCGCGCGCAGCGCCGGTTCGCCGAGGCCCGGCAGCGTGCCGAGCGCCTCCAGGAGCGGGCCGGCGCTCATCGCGAGGCACAGGAACGCATGGAGCGGGCCCGCAAGGCGGAGGCCGTCGCCCCCGCGCTGGAGCTGCGCGAGGCCGCCGAGGCGGAACACCGCCGGGCCGCCGCGGCCGAGGCACGCGCGCGCGGACTGCTCCCGGACGCCCACGCCGACGCCGGCGCGAGCGGACTCACCGCCGCCGCCCGCCGGGCCGCCGAGGAACTGGGCGGCCTGGACGCGGCCCGGCGCGCCGAACGCCGGCTCGCCGAACTCGCCGCCGAGCGGACCGGACTCGACCGGCAGGAGCGCGCCGACGAGGACGTCCTGCGCGAGGCCGACGCCTGGCTCGCCGACTGGGACGCCACCCGCGCGGCCCTCCGCACCCGCATCGACTCGGCCCAGGAGGCCGCCACCCGCGCCGAACAGCTCGCCGTCCAGCGCGCCCCCATGCAGCGGCGGCTGGCGGCCGCCCGCACCCGCGACCAGCTCGCCGCCGACCTCGAACAGGCCCAGGAGCACGCGCGTGCCGCCCGGCAGCGCGCCCTCGACGCCCGCGCCCACTGGCTGGAGCTCAAGGAGCAGCGGCTCGACGGCATCGCCGCCGAACTCGCCGCCCACCTCACCGACGGCGAACCCTGCGCGGTCTGCGGAGCCACGGCACATCCCGCGCCCGCCCGCAAGGTCGCCGGACACGTCGACCGCCGGACCGAGGACGACGCTCTCGCCGCGAGCCGCCGGGCCGAGGAACAGCACACCGCGGACGAACGGCGCCTCGGCACGGTCCGCGAGGCACTGGCCGCCGCCACCGCCGAGGCCGGCGACACGCCCACCGACCGGCTCGCCGCCGAGGCCGGCGAACTGGAGCAGGAGTACGCCCGCGCCCGCCGCGCGGCCTCCGCCCTCCACCCCGCCCAGGAGGAGCTGCGGCGCGTCGAGCGAGAGCACGAACAGCGGCTCGCCGACCGCCAGCAGGCCGCCGTCCGGGCCGCCTCCCGGCTCACCCGGCGTGACACCCTGGAGCGCGAACAGTCCCAGCTCGAAGCCGAGTTGACGCAGGCACGGGGCAGCGCCGACAGCGTGGCCGCGCGCGCCGCGCAGCTGGAACGGCAGGCGGCACGGCTCACCGACGCGGCCGAAGCCGTGCGGGCCGCCGAGGACGCCGCCCAGCGGCTGAAGGACGCCGACGCCCGGCTGGCCGACGCCGCCTACCGGGCCCGGTTCGACACCCCGCAGGCCGCGGCGGAGGCCCTGCTGGACCCCGCCGCCCACCGCGAACTGCAACACCGCCTGGACGCCTGGCAGCAGGAGGAGGCCGCCGTACGCGCGGTCCTCGCCGAGACCGGCACCGCCGAGGCCGCCCGGCGACCGCCCGCCGACCCGGCCGCGGCCGAACGGACGGCGGCCGCGGCGGAACGGCGGCTGCGCGAGGCGGGCTCCGCGCGCGACGCCGCCGACCGGTGCTGCGCCGAGCTGGACCGCCTCTCCGCCCGGGCCGCACAGGCCGTACGCGGGCTCGCCCCGCTGCGCGCGGAGTACGACCGGGTGGCCCGGCTCGCCGCGCTCACCGCGGGCACCTCCGCCGACAACGAACGCAGGATGCGCCTGGAGTCGTACGTCCTCGCGGCCCGCCTCGAACAGGTCGCCGCCGCCGCGACCGTCCGCCTCCAGCGCATGTCGTCCGGCCGCTACACCCTCGTCCACTCCGACGACCGCACCGGGCGCGGACGCAGCGGACTCGGGCTCCATGTCGTCGACGCCTGGACCGGGCGGGAACGGGACACCGCCACCCTGTCCGGCGGCGAGACCTTCTTCGCCTCCCTCGCACTCGCCCTCGGCCTCGCAGACGTCGTCACCGACGAAGCGGGCGGCGTCCGCCTGGACACCCTCTTCATCGACGAGGGCTTCGGCAGCCTGGACGACCAGTCCCTGGACGAGGTCCTGGACGTCCTCGACGCCCTGCGCGAACGCGACCGCAGCGTCGGCATCGTCAGCCACGTCGCCGACCTGCGCCGCCGCGTCCACGCCCAGCTGGAGGTCGTCAAGGGCCGGTCGGGATCGGTCCTGCGGCAGCGGGGGTCCTGAGGCGTGTCCGACGGATCGCGTGACGGAGCTGTGCCGGTGTCGTTCCTGTCGGCGTGGGACGAGGTGATCTGTCGGATCGGGAGTAGGCTCGTCTTGAATCGCACGTACCGAAGAACACGGGGCGGGGCGAGCGGTGGGCGTGTCACCGCAAGGTGATCAACGGGATCCTGCTTCGGCAGCGGACCGGTATCCCCTGGCGAGACCTGCCGAGGCGACTCGGAAAGTGGAAGACCTGTCGTGACCGGCACCGCAGGTGGTCAGCCGATGGCACGTGGGACGGGAATCTGCGGGCTGTTCAGGGCGACGTTGATGCGGAGGGGCGGATCGACTGGTCGATGGGCAGCATCGATTCCACGTCTTGCCGTGCCCATCGGCATACCGCCGGGGCACGGCACCGCCCTGCGCGGATACCAGGCCGACGCGGGCGGCCCGCCCACCACCGGCCCGACGAGGCACTCGGCCGTTCACGCGGCGGGTTCACCGGATCCACCTGGCAAGCGCCGGCGGTTGCCGTCCGCCGGCCGTTTTGGTCACCTGCGGGCAATGGGGTCGGATCCATGCATGTCGAGCCCTCTGACTCACGATATCGCCTGTGAGGGCTCCAGGCTGTTTCGCGGGATCACCCGCCGGCCTCCTCGGCCCGCCGCGGTTCGCCCCGGCCCGATCACGGGTCGGGGCGCGGTCCCGCAACACCTGCTCCATGCGAACGGAGAATCCGACATGCACAGGTTCGGGAACGCGGCCGGCCGGCCGGGGCGCCGACCCCGGTATGTGGAGCGAGGCGGTGATATCGAGGCGGGCTGCTCGTCTGGGGCATCGGTCTTGCCCGCTCGGCAGGCTCCAGCTCGGCCACGCGGAGGAAGTCGGCGCCCCAGGGCACGTATTGAGTCGTGATCAATGGGTAGGTGAGGCCCTTGAGCCAGATCATCGAGGCGCGGAGGTGGAGTCCGACGAGGTAGCTTTCGGGGGTCTTGTCATACCGGTTGGCGATGCCTCGCCAGGCTTTGAGCTTGTTGATCAGGCGCTCTACGGTGTTCCGCGGAGGACCGCCGCGCGGAACGGACGCGCGCCCCGAACGACGACGTCTGACGCGGCCCTCGCACCGGACCGCCGGGCCGATCCGCCAGGAGTCGCCATCTCCCTGACCTGGGCCTACGGTTGGAGGAGCGGGGTTCCCCGTCGCGCCGGGCCGGATGACCTTCCCGCCGCGCCTCACAGGTCGCCATCACCGGGGGAAGCCTCGCGATCACCGACGGTCGTGGCCATCGTCGGCCTCCGACCGCAAGGAGGCGTCCGTACCGATGGACCCGAAGACACTTCTGGAGAAGGCGGCCCCGCAGCTGTGGCGCCTCGCCGACGACGCCGTCGACTCCTTGGCGAACCCGCTGGCCGGCCTCCAGCCCCTCGACGGGGAAGGCGAAGCCCTCCAGGGCAGGCTGCTGGAACCCCTCACGGACCTCCCCGACGGCCACGCACTCCTGGGGCTGCTCCGCGACATGCTCGGCGACGTCACCTCGGCCGCCGCGACCGTCCACGCCCACGGGTGGCAGCGGGCGCCCGGATCGGCCAGGGGCCTGGCCCTCGTCCTCGGAACGACCGGCTCACGCGCCGTCCTCGCGATCACCCCCGGCCCGGACGGCCGGGGACCGACCCTCGACGTCGTCGTCAGTCCGGGCGGCGCCTTCCACCACACGCTCGGCGACGCGGGCTCGGAGTGGCAGGTGACCCTCGACGTCCGGTCCCAGCAGGTCTGGAACGCGAGCTACTCACCCGGTTCCCCACCGGTCCCTCCCGTGGGCACCGCGACGATCACCGCCACCCGAAAGGGAGCGCTGACCGGCGGCCCCGCCGACGGGCCGCACGTCTCGACGGACGGCATAGCGGTGGGTGTGGCCGTCACACCCGGCGGGCCCCTCGTCGCCACCCTGGGAGTCACGGACTTCCAGGTCGCGGTGCTCCCGTCCGCGCTCGCCACCTTCCTGGGGGACGGCGGAGGCGCCACCACCGAGAAGACCGACATCCGGATCCAGGCCAGCCGCGCCGACGGCCTCCGGTTCTCGGAGGGCGGTGTACGGCTGCAGCGTCCGGTGAACATCAGCCTGCCCGGCGTCACCACACGCCGGTTCGCCGTGGAACTCGACCACGACGAGAACGGACTGCTGCTGAGGCCCACCCTGTCCGCCCTCGCGAAACCACCCGTCCTGCCCCTCACCGCGGCCCTCGACGGCCTCGGTCTGCAGGTGCCGGTCAGCCTGCTCGGCGACCGCATCGGGATCGACACCGACCGCCTTGAGGCGGCCTTCCCCACGGGCATGGGCATCGGGCTCGAACTGGGCGCGGTCGGCGGCGGGGGCAGCGTCCAGGAGCGCGGCGGACCCGGTGGCGGCGCCTACGCGGGTGCCCTGGACATCGACCTCGGCTTCGTCCGGGTCCAGGCCTTCGGCCTGCTGCAACTCCCCGTCGACGGGCAGCAGCTGTCGTTCCTCGTCCTGCTCGGGGCGGAGTTCGGCTACCCGGGCATCCAGCTGGGCTTCGGTTTCGCCCTGGACGCGGTCGGCGGCCTCGTCGGCCTCAACCGGCGCGTGGACGAGAACCGGCTGCGGGACCTCGTCCTTGCGGGAAACGCCGACCGGATCCTCTTCCCCGGCAACGTCGTCGCCCGTGCCGACGAGATCGCGGGTTCCCTCGAAGCCTGCTTCCCCGTCGCCCGCGACAGGTTCGTCGTCGGCCCCATGCTCCGCATCACCTGGGGCGGCCGCATCGTCAGCATCTCGGCCGCCCTCGTCATGGACCTCCCGGCACCGGTGCGCAACCTGCTCCTGGGCCGGATCCTCATCGCCGTACCGGACCCCGTCCTGCCGCTCGTCCGGATCCAGGCCAACGTCTTCGGCACGATCGACCCCTCCGTACCGGCCGTCGAACTGCTCGCGACGCTGACCGGCTCCACGATCGTCGGCACCCCGGTCAGCGGCGAGTGCTACCTCCTCTTCCGCGGTGGCCGGGATGCGGTGTTCGTCCTCTCCGCCGGCGGATTCCACCCCCGCTTCGTCCGCCCCCCGGGCGTACCCGCCCTGCGCCGGCTCGCCATGGAGCTCGGCGGTCCCGTCATCCGCCTGCGGGCCGAGGCCTACTTGGCGCTGACCTCCAACTCCCTGCAGTTCGGCGCACAGCTCAGCCTGGACGCGACGGTCGCCGGATGCGGCGTCGAGGGGTACCTCGGTCTCGACGCCCTCTTCGTGTGGGAGCCCACCCTCTCCTTCGCCGTGCACATCTTCGCCGGCGTCGCCGTGCTCGCCTTCGGAGAGCGGCTGGCCAGCGTCGGGCTCGACTTCACCCTGGAGGGACCCGCCCCCTGGCACGCCTTCGGCACGGGCAGCATCTCTGTCCTCTTCTGGGACGTCTCGCTCGACTTCGACGAACGGTGGGGCGACGCCCCAGCTATCGAGCAGAAGGCCGAGGACATCCTTCCGCTCCTGCGGGAGGCGCTCGCCAGGCCCGACGCGTGGACGGCGGAGCCCCCGGCCGCCCAGAGGTCCGGCGTCCGCTTCACCGAAGCGGCGAACGCCGCGCTGGCCAAGGGGGATGTGGCCATGCCCGACGCGACCTTCCGGCTCAGCCAGCGGATCGTCCCGCTGGAGACCCTCGTCCAGCGCTTCCACCGGCTCGGCGTCCCCGCGCAGTCGTGGCGGCTCGAACCGGTGGAGCGGACCTCCGGGACACCGCTTCCCACGTTCGGACCGGCCACCGAACGGTTCGTACCCGGTGAGTACTTCGCGCTGACCGACGAGCAGCAGCTCACGAGCGACGCCTTCATGGAGCTGGCGAGCGGCGTACGACTGACCGGCAGCGACGTCCGGCCCGGTGAACGGCACCTCGTCGACGACAGCTACGAGACCGGATACAAGGTCGAATCCGCATGGTTCACCGGCTTCGCGGTCCCGGCCAACGGCAAGCCCCTGCCCGGCACGGGTCTGTTCACCCTCGAGAACTTCGCCCGACCGGTGGGCGCCGCCGAGCGGGCCGACCGCTGGCGGGCGGCCCAGCGGCCGATCGGGACGACACGAGTGGAGATCCGCACATGAGCCGACGCTGGTTCCTCGCATCCGTCACCCTCGGCGCCGCCGCCGACGCAGCCTCGCTGAAAGACGCACGGCCGCTCTTCACCCCCGCCGCCAAGATCACCAGAACGGTCGACGGCGGCCCCGCCGAGACGTTCCCTGACCCCCCGAGCCCCAGCCTCCAGCTCCTCGGCCCCGGCGACGCCCTCGGCTTCGACCGGTCGGTCGTCGTGCGCAGCGAGCCGCCCGACGGCGCGACGGACGCGGTGCCCGAGTACTTCGCCCACGTCGAGTTCTCGGACGCGAGCCTCCCCTGGCTGCTCAGCCTCCCGGCGGCGAGCCGGCTGCCCTGGCTGACGCTCCTCGTGCTCCGCGACGACGAGGGCGACCTGGCACCCGGGACCCTCACGCACGTCGTCACGGCGCCGGGCAGCGCCCTGCCCGACCTGGCCGAGTCGTGGGCATGGGCGCACGTGGAGGCCCGGGTAGAGGACGGCGAGGCACCGCAGGACGCCGTCGCCCGCGACGTACGCAGCGGTGTGGACGACGTGGTCGCCCGACTCGTCTGTCCACGCAGACTGGACCCGGAACGTGACTGGCTGGCCTGCGTGGTCCCCACCACGAAGGCCGGCCGCGCCGCAGGACTCGGCGAAGCTCCGCCCCCGGACGGCGCCGCGGCGGCCTGGACACCCGGCCAGAGCCAGATCACGCTGCCCGTCTACCACGCCTGGCGGTTCCGCACCGGCAAGGAGGGCTCCTCCTTCGAGGACCTCGCCCGCCGGATCGAGCCCGTGCGCACGGACAGGCTGAAGGGACTCGGCTTCGGCTCCCGCACCGTCGACGTGCGCCACCCGTGGCCGCACGAGGACCTCCTCAAGGGCATCGCCCCCGACGAGGTCACCGTCCCCGTCCACGGGGCCCTCACCCTCCCCGGCACCGACACCGCGGACGAGGAGTGGACCCATCGGCCCAGCATGGACAAGTTCCGCGAACTCGTCACCGACCACCTCGACGCCCCCGCGTCACGGAGGCTGCCCGACCACGTCGGCTCCCCGCCCGACCGGGACGAGAAGGCGGTGGCGGCGCCCCTCTACGGCAGCCACCACAGTGGCGTGCAGACGGTGCCGCCCGGCGGCTGGATGAGACAGCTGAACACCCAGGTGAAATACCGGATCGCCGCGGCGATCGGAGCCCGGTACGTCCAACTGGAACAGGAGTTCCTGATGGCTCGGGCCTGGGAGCAGATCGGGCAGGCCGACGAGGCGAACCAGGCCCTCGCGGCCGGAGAGCTCGCGGCGGCGGCCGCCGAGGCCGCACAGGCCAAGCACCTCGGCACGATGAAGACGGCCGCCCTGACGGAGCTCGCCACGCTGTACCGCGACGGCATGGAGCAGCCGGACGGAGCCGGCCCGGTGCAGGCCGTCCTCGACCCCTCCGCCGTTCCGCGGGGCGCGGCGTCCACGGCGTTCGTCCGGCTCACCCGGCCCGGCGGCGCCCTCCGCCGCCGCACCGGACGGACGACCGCCGAACTGGACGCCGGCGGCGCGATGCCGACCGCGGCCTTCCTCGGCGAGGCGATGGACGCCTCCAAGACCAGCCTGCCGGTCACCTGGCTCGCCGGAGTGAGGCCGGAGGCACTCCCCGCGGCTACCGGGACGGTGCAGGGGCCGCTGACGCGGCAGACCGTCTTCGGAGACCCGGCGGCCGCGTTCTCGACCAGGACCCTCGGCCACCTCATCTTCACGATGTGGATGGTGTGCGTCGACTTCATCGAACGGTCCGAGGGCCCGCTGGCGATGTTCCCGGAGTTCGGAAACCCTAGGGACAGACTCAAGGCCATCTCCGATCAGGCGACCCACGCCGCGGTCGACCGCAGCCCGCGCGAGACGCCCCGGACCGTGCTCGTACGGGGAGCCCGCCGATTGATCGGCGCGGACGAGTCCTCGGCCCTCCTCGCCGACACCGGCCTCGGCATGACCGGCGGCGAACTCGTGGGCCGCATCCGCAGGCGGGTCCGCCCCATGCCGCGGACCATGGACCACATGACGACGCTCCTCGGCGGGGCGGTGATGTCCGGCCGCACCGCCGACGACCCGCGTCCGCTGCGCCCCCTCATGCGGCACCCGGAGTTCGGCTTCCCCATCGCTGCCGAACTCCTCGCCCGCTGGCCGGAATGGGCCGTCCCGGGGATCACGAACTTCCCGGACGACTCCTCGGCCCTGCTCGAACCCAATCCGGCCTTCGTGGAGGCCCTCCTCGTCGGACTCAACCAGGAGTTCAACCGGGAGCTGCGCTGGCGGGAGTACCCGACGGACGAGGCGGGCACCCCGTTCTCGCGGTTCTGGCCCCCCGGAGGCGCGGCCCCCGGCTACGGTGAGATCGCCCGCTGGCGGTCCGACGACAAGCTCGGCGACCACGACCCGAGCGCCGACTCCAAGCTCCTGGTCCTCCTGATCCGCGCCGAGGTGCTGCGCCGCTATCCGGGCACCATCGTGCTCACCGCGAAATCCGTCAACCGGACGGTGGAGGGCGCCGGAGTCACATGGCAGGAGCCGAGGTTCGTCCTGCCCGTGGACGAGCGGACCAATCTCTATGGCTTCGAGGGCCTGACCGTGGCCCAGGCCGCCGCCGAACACTGGATGTTCGTGGTGCGCGAACCCATGCGCGCGGCCCAGTTCGGCTTCGACAAGCGGACCGACGCCTCGCCGCCGTTCGCTTCCTGGCCCGACCTGACGTGGGACGAGGTGCCGCAGGTGAACGGCTTCGTCGTCCCGCGCGTCGTCGGCGGCCTGCCGCCGACGATCGCCGCTCCGCTCGACCCTCCCCGGTGGGAGGGGCTCGACGCCGCCGACTTCGCGCGGATCCTGTTCCAGCGACCGTTCCAGGTGGCGTTCTCGGCGAAGACGATGCTGACGGGGTGAGGGGCCGTCAGGCCTGATCCTACCTACGGTATGGCGCTGATCCACGGCTCCCCGGGGAGCCGTGGATCAGCGCCATACCGTAGGTGCGGCCTACGGCCACGTCTCCGACGGCCGCACGACGTCGAAATGCAGACCGCTGGAGCTCTCGCCGCCACCGGGGTTCTTCTCGCGCCGCACCCATACGTGCCAGGAACCGTCGAACCACCGCGCGAGCACGGGCCGCCGAACGACCAGGGCACCCTCGCGCGGCACCTCCTCCTCGTGCACCCAGTGGTCCGGGCGCAGGAGCCGGCCGCGCGGCTTCGACTCCGCGCCCGGCTGCAGCAACGGCACCAGCGCGAACCGGATCGCCTGTGCGCTGAGCGCGTGGGGCACGAGCGGGAGCCAGTAGTCCGGGACGACGGTCTGGACGGCGTACGAACCGATGTCGTTGTGCGGCGGCCCCTCCGGGGCGATGCGCAGCCAGCGCTCCCTGCGGTCGACGAGTTCGCCGGCGAGCGTGACCGTCTTCTCGATCGCCCAGGCGAGGTTGGCGAGTTCGTCGCGCGCGAGCGCCACGGACTCCAGGGACTCGCCGACGGCGCCCCGCCCCGACGGCATCATCAGCAGTCCGTCGTCGGAACCGGTGATGGTGAACAGGTTCCAGCGGGGATCGCCGCGCCCCGCCCGTTCGACGGTGTGGGTGCCGTTGAAGGAGTCGGTGACCACGATGCTGTCGAGCGTGGTGATCGAGCCGACCGGGACCTCCAGGGGGAACAGGAACCAGTCGTTCCCGTAGACCTCGGCGAACGAGATCAACAGCAGCCGGCCGGTGTCCAGGCTCGACACGTCCGTCGCGCCCAGGTTGATCTGCGCGTCCTCCATCTCCCAGAAACTGTCCGCCGGTATCCCGCCGAAGCGCACGGTCGACGGGACCACCTCCTGGGTGAAGTTCCGTACGGGGGCCGCGGGCGCGGGCGTCGCCGACGGGTCGACGTCGACGCTGTACCAGTCCAGGCCGTCGCCGAGGTACTCCTCGGCGTGCAGGACGCGGTCGCCGAAGGAGAAGTCCGAGCGGTACTCGAAGCGGTGCGGGTCGAACGCGTCCGTCCCGGGCGTCTCCGGAGGGGCGACGCCGCGCCACCAGTCGAGCCAGCGCTCCCCGACGTCCGCCAGGCCCGAGACCCGCAGCCCGCCGCCGGCCAGGTCCTCGGCCAGAGCGCGGGCGTCGGGCACCCGGGGCGCGAGCAGCGCGACCAGGCTCGTGGTCCCGTCGGACACCGGATCGAAGCGGTACTCGGCGAGCACCTGGGGCAGCTTCGCCGACTGCCCCGCCTCGTGCACCAGCCGTACGAAACGCGCCCCTCCCTCGACCCGGAGGTACTCGTCGGGCACCGTGCCGTCCTCCGACTCGACCACCGCGTCGAGCGGGCCCGCCGCCGGGTCGTACGGCACCCAGGAGGCGACCAGCGCAGGGTCGTCGCTCACCGTCGGGCGCCACGCCGAGACGAGGGTGCTGTGCCCCTCGATCCGCGCGAGGACGGGTGATCCGGCGTCCTGGCCGGCGAACTCGCCGAACTGCCACTGGCGGGCGAGGGCCCAGGCGGGATCATGCACCCGCGCCGAGATCCCGGAGGCCACCTCGTTCGTACGGGACAGGGGCTCCAGCCGGAACCTGGAGGCTCCGTCGTGCTCGAAGATCCTGTGGGGCATCGGCTACTCCTCTGCCAGCTCGATCCAGTGGTCCCGGATCATCGTTGCGAGGGCCGTCGTCCCGAACTCTCCCACCCGCAGCCCGGGGAGCACGTCGGAGAGCAGGGCCAGGTCGGCCAGGTCGACGGCGCGCATCTTGGCGAGCTCCAGGGTGTCGCGCAGCACCAGCGCGAGGCCGTCCGCCGTCCAGCCGCGCACCGGATGGGGCGGTACGGCGACGAGAACCGCGTGCGGCGCCTTGGCGTCGGGACGGTCGAAGTGGAACGAGACCCCGGTCAGCTCCGACTCGGCGGGGACGCCGTCGGCCCTCGTCCGGTTCGCAGCCAGGGCGTCCGCTCCCGGCAGCACCTCGACCCACTCGTCGCACACAATGCCGATGAGCCGCTCGGAGCCGCTCGGGGCGACCGGCGCGTGGCACACCAGATGGCGTCGTGCCGGCGGGCGTTCGAGCGGTTCGAAGGAGCCGCCGATCCACGCGCCGCCCGCGGGCGACTGCGAGGAGGTGAGACGGCTCGGGCGGCCGGCGCGCGCCTCAGCGAGCAGCAGCGTCTCGTGCCAGGTCCGCACGGTCGGCCGGACCGCACCGAAGCGGCGCACCCAGTCGGCCACGGCCGTGCCGGTCACGCCGGGAGCCGGTGCCGGCAGAGACACCCCGGGAAGGGGCGGTGCGAGCGGCAGACCGCTGCCGAGGAACTCCGCGAGCACGCGCGTGACCTCGTTCAGCCAGCCGGGGCGCGACGCGTCCCCGGCCAGCTCGGCCAGGCGCGCGGGGTCGCCGTCGATTCCCAGCGCCCCGCGCCGCTCGGCGTCGGAGACCGCGGCGACGAAACCGGCGACCCGTACGCGCACGTTCTCGACGTCCGGTGCCGGCAGCGCGTCCTGCTCGTCGAGCACATGGGCCGGCAGCAGCGGTCCCGCGCCGACCAGGAGGCCCTGGACACGGCCGGTGACCGCGCGCAGTCCGTCCCACCCGGTACGGGTGGAGACCGCCGCCCCCGGCACTCCCGCCAGTTCCCCGATCCTCCGGTGCAGTCTGCGGTGCACGCTTCCCGCCACGTCGAGCACCAGACCGAGCGCGCTGAATCCGACCTCGTCCAGGGTGACGTCGAAGGGCCGCGGCGCCTCCTCCCCGGCCCTGACCGTCCCGGCAAGACGCCACCCGGCCGCGGGGCCGAGGAGATGGGCCACCCACGCGTCCACCCTGGGTTCGAGCGCGGAGAACGCGTCCGTACCCCAGCCGGCGGGCCGTGAGGACGGGGGAGGCAGCACGGCCGTGATCCGGTGCGTGACGGCCCGGCCGCGCTGCGGGGTGCGCAGGATGTCGAACCGGTCCGGCACGTGCTGACCCGCGCCCAGCGAGTCCGCGGAGAGACCTGCCCGCAGCGGGTTGCCGCCGACGAGCTGGTGGACGCTCTCGGCCAGGAGCAGGTCGCTCACCGCGTCGAGGGCGTCCACCAGATCGTCGAGGGCGGGTCGGACCCGGGGATCGGCCGGAGGAAGGCCGTGGCCGGCCAGCACCGTGTCGACGGTGCCGGCCGAGACCGCCCGCGCGAGCGCGATGCCGTCGACGACGTTCCGCGCGGCGATCGTCTCGGCGCTGCGCTGCCAGAGTTCCGGCGCGGGTTCGCCCGCCGTGGGCTCATGGGCTACGGGGGCGGGGAAGGCCCGGCGGAACGGGGCCTTCTGTACATCCAGACCCGCGTCGTGGAGCGCGCGCTCGAAGCGGTACCCGAGGAGCGTACCCAGGCTCTGACCGCGCCTGACGCCGCCGACGAGCCAGCGGGCGATCCGGGCACGGCGCGAGGTCAGGTCGACGGCCAGCGGCGAGGTCGCCTCCGCGGCGTCCGGGGACCCCGCGTCGCGATGGGCGAGGAACCCGGACCGCAGCACGGCCGCGGTCGCCGCGTGGTGGAGGGAGGGGGCGTGGATGAAGCCGTCCGACGGCAGCGCCGAACCCGGATACAGGTTCTCCACCCAGCCGTATCCGCCGAGACGTATCCCCGACGTGCCCGCCGCCCGGGTCTCGCCGAGCCTCTTCGCGGCCAGGGAGGTGGTCCAGGCGTCCCACCGGTGCGAGCAGACGTCGAACAGCTCGAAGGCGAGCGGCAGAAAACCGTCCGCCGGCACGCCGGCGAGCGCGTCCAGACCGTTGATCACCGCACCTGCGGACGGCAGCGCCTCACGCGCCCGCTCCAGGAGCGTGGCCGCGGAGGGGCTGTCCGGCCCCTCCTGCAGCCGCCTCCGGATCACCACGTCCACGGTGTTCGGGAGGTCGAAGGCGAGGTCGAACCCGTCGCCGATGAAGCCGTCGACGGTGGTGAAGACCATGTCCCTGCCGTCGCCGTTCACCATCAGCGGCACGAGGTCGGTGGGCCTTTCGGCGGTACCGAAGCGGAAGTGCCCGAAGATCGTCGGAAGCCGATCCGGGGATGGGCCCCCGGTGCTCGTCATCGGCCAGCGCGCCAGGAACTGCTCCTGCGTCAGCTCGCCACGGAGGAACGCCACGGCGTCGGCGAGCCGGCGCCGACTGTCCTCGAACAGGACGCCGTACTTGGCCGCGTTCGGCGCGAGGCGCTGCGGCACGAGGGCGTAGTTCGGTTCGGTCGTGTTCGAGGTCCAGGCGATGTTGCTGATCTCGTCCGACGGAATCGTCCAGCGAAGTCCCGAACGGACGCCGGAGAGCGCGATGGCCGGGCTCGGTGCCCGCAGGTGGATCTTGTCGAACTTCTCCCGCCCGCCCCTCGCCGTGGTCTCGCGCCGGATCACCAGGTCGTTCGAGACGGGAAGCCGGCTGAGGATGTCCGCGGCCAGCCAGTCGGCCGGCGTCCCGTCGGTCACCCTCGGGACCCACCCCGGTGTGAGCGCGGCCCGCCAGTGGTGCCGCAGCCGCTGCAGCCAGGGGAGCAGCAGTCCGTCGACGCCGTCGTCCCGGTCCGGCACCCACTCGTCGAGCGCCGTCACCGGGAGGATCCCGTACGGCTGGCGTCCGACGCGCACCGTCGGCAGCGGGCCCCGGCTGCGGACGTGCTCCGCCAAATGGTTCCTGACCCTCACCCACAGCTCGTGGGCGGCCCGGCGCTCGGCATCCGGCCGCGACACACCCGAGTCGGGCGTGATCGCCTCGATCTGCATCTCGTACAGCACCGTCCACCAGCTCAGCAGCGACAGCGCGGCGACCGGGCCGTCGCCGTCGTGCGCGGCTCCCGCGCATTCGGCGAGGAAGCCGGCGTCGCTCAGCCCCAGCGCGCGGGCGAGGCGGGAGGCATCGGTGCGGTCCATCAGGACCGGGGGAGGGCCCGGAGGCATCGAGGTGGGACGCGAGGACCAGGCGGACGTGGTCTCGGGCGTGTTGTTCGTCGGGGTCCCCGGGGCGAGGAAGCCGAGTCCGTCGCCGAACGCGTGCCCGCGGAGGCACCGCCGCAGCTCGGCCGCCCCGTCCTCGGGCGACAGATCGCTCACCCCGATGACGAAGAGCTCGTCGAGATGGTCGAACTCCGCCGGCAGCGTCAGTACGGTGCCCATCCCGGCGGCCAGGGCCGCGTCGAAGTCGATGGCCCATTCCGCGTGTTCGTGATCCGGCGCGGACTCGTCGGCCGCGAGCAGGCCGAGTGGCAGCGGGTCGGGAATGTCGGCTCCTGTCCTGTCGACAGCCACCCTTCCGTCGACCAGACCCAGGAAGCGCCAGCGGGCGGGCAGCGTCGTCACCCGAGGCGCGCGCCGCCGCCGGGAGTCACGCAACCGCGGCGCGGGCGCGCCCGGCCGCGCGGCCCGGGTCGCCCAGGCGGCCCTCGGCGCGCTGACCTTACCGAGGAGCTCCTGCCAGGCATGCTCGCCGGGGTCGGCCCAGTAGGCGCGCGCTGCCTCCAGCTCGACAGGGGTCAGCGCCGGGTCGAACGCGTCGATGTGGATGTCGTCGGGATACACGCGCACCTTGATCGCGCGGCCGTCGTCCGTCCACTTGGTCTCGATGCGTACGGGCAATAGGGCGATGGGTGCCGTGTTGTCGGAGGTGAAGAGCGGCTCCTCCCTGTCGAGAGCGGCAGTCAGCCGCTGGTCGGCGGCGGTGTACTCGGCCCGGAAACCGTCGAGTTCCGTCACCAGGTGCTGCTGCTTCTTCTCGGCGGAGCGCACGACGGCACGCCGGGAACCCGGTTCGAAGGGTTGTTCCGGAGTCGCGTTCCATGCATGGATCCGGTCGAGCGTGACCGCCCGCGCGTCCACATCGGCCTGCTTGGCGTCACGCTGCAGCCGTGCCTCGTCCAGGGCCCGACGCAAGGCGAAGGGGTTCTCCCGGGGAACGGCGGCACCGGACAGGAAGATGAGCAGCCCCTCGGGCCCGGCCGCGATGACCACCGTGCCGTCCGTCCCGACACTGAACAGCACCTGGACACCCGCCACCCCGACGCCGGTCATGCTGAACTGCGCCGACGGGATCAGGGTCAGCTCGTGGGCACTGGCCCGGGACAGAGCACCCGCGGTCCACCCCAGCAGCTCCGGCATGAGGTCATGAGCCAGAGCCCGCCCGTCGACCGTGATCCGGTACCCGTGCAGGGTCAGCGTGCGCCAGGAGACCGTCGCGAAGCCGTGGAACCGGGGAGCGACGGAGATCTGGCCGTCTGGGGTGAGGGCGTAGTGGAAGTCGGCCATGCCTCTGGCGAGGATGAACATGTAGGTCTGGCTGGGGATGAGGGTGAGTTCGTGGGTGGTGGCGCGGGGTAGGGCGCCCGCTGTCCAGCCGAGGAGTTCGGGTGTGAGGTCGTGGGAGAGGGCGCGGGCGTTGATGGTGACCTTGAATCCTCGGATGGTGAGGGTACGACCGTTGGCCTCGGCGAACGCGGTGAACTGGGCAGGCAGGTCGACGACGCCGACGCGTGTGAGGGCGTACTGGAGGTCGGCCATGCCTCTGGCGAGGATGAACATGTAGGTCTGGCTGGGGATGAGGGTGAGTTCGTGGGTGGTGGCGCGGGGTAGGGCGCCCGCTGTCCAGCCGAGGAGTTCGGGTGTGAGGTCGTGGGAGAGGGCGCGGGCGTCGATGGTGATCTTCAATCCGCGGATGGTGAGGGTGCGGTCGGTGGCTTCGGCGAAGCCGGTGCAGTCGGCTGGGACGGTGATCTGGCCGTCTGGGGTGAGGGCGTAGTGGAAGTCGGCCATGCCTCTGGCGAGGATGAACATGTAGGTCTGGCTGGGGATGAGGGTGAGTTCGTGGGTGGTGGCGCGAGGTAGGGCGCCCGCTGTCCAGCCGAGGAGTTCGGGTGTGAGGTCGTGGGAGAGGGCGCGGGCGTCGATGGTGACCTTGAACCCGCGGATGGTGAGGGTGCGGTCGGTGACCTCGGTGTATCCGGCGTGCTCGGGCGGGATGGTCACCCGTCCGTCGGGGGTCACCCCGAACCGTAGATCCGCGAAGTCCCGGGCCAGGACGAACAAGTAGCCCTGAGCGGGTATCAGGACCAGTTCATGAGCAGCGGAGCGCGTGAGCACCGTGTCGTTGCCGTTGAGGAACGGCCGAAGATCGTGGGAAAGCGCCCGCGCGTCAATGGCGACCTTGAATCCTTGGATGGTGAGGAGGGGGGTGCCGTCGGGTGTGGTGCTGGTGGTGGCGCATTGGGCGGTTGCGGAGGTGGTGGTGATGGTGCCGTCGGGGTTGAGGTTGAAGGCGGGGACGACGACGCGGGGGCCGGGGACGAAGCCGTATCCCTGGGCGGGGATGAGGACGAGTTCGTTGATGTTGGTGCGGGGGAGTCGTTGGGAGTTGCCGTTCAGGAAGACTTCGAGGTCGCTGGAGAGGGCTTGGCCGTCGATCGCGACCTTGAACCCACGAATCGTCACGACCGGCGTGCCGTCCGCTGACGTACCCACCGAGCCGCACCGTGTCGCTGTTTCGGTCAGGCGCACCGCCCCGCTCACGTCCACGTCGAACAGCGGCACCACGACCCGTGGCCCGGGCACGAATCCGTAACTCCCGGCCGGCAGCAGTCTCAGCTCGTGGCTCGTGCCCCGCTCCAGCTGCGCCGAGCTGCCGTGGAGAAAGGCCTCCAAGTCATGGGAGAGGGTGCGCCCGTCGAGCGTGACGGGGAAACCGCGCAGCACGAGTGAGGAAGTTCCGCGCCCCCCGAGGAAGGCGTCGTGGGCCGCGTCGAAGTCCACTAGCCCCTCCTGTGTGACACGGAATTCGAAACTCGCCGGCCGGCCGGGGATCTGCTCGATTCCGTAGATGCCCGGGTCGAGCGACACCGCCGGAGCCGTCGCCCCGTCCACGAGATCCGGACTGTGCCCTGAGACGGAGAACTTGGTGAAGGTGAGACTACTGCTGTCGATTCTGATCTCGGCCATGTCGTTTCCCTGGGTGCTCTGACCGCCCGGAGCGACGTTCCGGCACCTCCGTGCGTGCCGGAGGAACCTATGGGGTCCGGGCTCATGAATCCGGGGTTCAGGGAGTCGACATCGCGGCTCTTCACTCGCGGTCGTCGCACCCGCGTCACAGCTCTGTGCCCGGCCTCACGAGGCCGAGGCGGTGACGGCGCCGACGGCGTGCGTCGATCTGCTCACGTCTCCGAATTCCAGCATGTCATGGGTGCGGCGGGCCGCAACACGATCGCCGTCGGCGCCTCCGCCTCGGCATCAGTGGCAGGCCTTGGCATCAGTAGTAGAACGTGCACGCGGTGTTGGAGTCGGGAGGCAGCTCCGCACACGCGTGGGCCCTGAGGTCCTTGTCGTTCACCATCAGTGTGTACACGCTGTTCTCGTCCCAACGCGGTCTCAGTGGGGAACGCTGTTCTTGATGGACTCCATCTCGCTCTTCAGCTTGTTGATCTCCTGCCTCAGCGTTTCGGCGTCCTGATGCCGACCGGCCTCATCGAGGCAGTTGCTGAGGAATTTGAGAGCGACCAATACGCCGACCCAGGAAAGCCACATCTTGGCGGCGATCAACGGTTCCAAGGGGGGTGCGACAGTGCCGAACGCGACCCCCGGCGTCGAGACGACGGCGTTTCCGAAAGCGACGGCTACTGCGAGCTTCTGCACTTCGCATGCCATGGTGGCGCACCTTCTCGGCTGGATTCAGCGACGGATGCCGAATGCCTGTCGGGTTGTCATGTCTATGGGTTGGTCCGAATCCTGGTAAATGGTCATGAAAGATCGATCCCGAACTCTGCCACGTAGCCGTCCACGTCCTTGTCGGCGGCGCAGCGGAACATGTGCGCGAGTGACGGGAAATCGGACAGGTCGAAGGTGACGGCCTCGGTCGGAACAGGTCCTTCGAGCGCTTCCCAGGTGGCCGGTCCCACGATTCCGTCAACGACCAGGCCCTGATCGGACTGGAATTGACGAACGGCGGCGTCGGTCTTGGGGCCGAATATTCCGTCTACTTGGCCGACGTCGTACCCATGGATCTCGAGGTCTCCTTGCAGGCGAGTAACGAATGGGCCGGTGTCGCCCTGTCTGAGCAGTGGATTGGGCATTGTCCGTCTCCTGTCCGTGTCGCGCGAAACCGAAGGAGGGGAGGCATCCGTCGATGACGCTCCCGGAGTCGAGAGCTCGGAGCCACAGCACCATGGTCCCTCAGCCTCGAAACCGGTGCCACCGAGCGCGGGGGCCCGTTGGACCGCGACGCATCACCGTAAGAACATGCCAAGTGGCGGTGGGAGTTGGGCGCGGACAGACTGGAGGAAGGGTGGGTGAATGACGCTTTCTCGCGCTCCGATGAGCATCGACCGGCCCAGGGATCCCGCCGAGAGGAGACTCTCATGTTCGGGCATGTGAGAGCGATCGACGACAAGAAGCCGATCTTCATGATCAAGGTCAGTGTCTACCGCGGTGATCTGTCTCTGATCGACCGGGCCTACACCGATGAGGAACGCCGGTAGGAGGTGGAGATTCCCGAAGGTGAACTGGTCACCATAGGGTTCGACACGCATTACGCGCTGACCAACGCGGACGACTGGCAGCCGTCCGTCATCGCGAACGTGATCGCCGGCGACGAAACGCCCCTGGACCGCTATCTGATGCGGAGGGGACAGGTCTTCGACGAGGCGTCGGCCATCGATGCCCTCAACGGCTATCTCATCACCGCGGCGACGACGCACAGGCGGGCGGACGCGTCCTACGCCGCCACCGCGGCGAACCGGCTGGCGATGCTCAAACAGCACACGCTCGTGCTTCAGTCGCTTCAGCGGACGCTTCTGGAACACTTCCAGAACCAGACGTGAGGCGGGCGCACACGCCGTTGCGTCGCGCGCGTCCCTTCACGCAGCCCTCCCTGCCGCGTCCGTCCCCTCGCGCTCACGCAGCCCCCGCGCGGGGATGCGGACTGAGCCACTCCTTGTCGGTCCAGGTCACCCCGTCCGGGATCCGCCTCGCGTACCCGGCGTCGGTCTCGATCCGCAGCCGTACGCTCTCGTGCACGTTCGCACCGGAAGGGACGCGGCGGTGGCGGTAGGTGAGCAGGCCCATGCGGTGCACCGTGCCCAGCGCATGGCCGGCGGCGAGCATGAGGCGCCTGCCGTACGCACCGCTCTTGTAGTCGACGGCCGATGCCCGCACGCCCAGGCGCGCGGATTCCAGGGGATCATGCCCCGCCCCGAGAACGGGTCGAGCGTGGTCGCGCCTTCGGGATTCGTCTTGGTGATCTCGGCCTGCAGGTCGCCCCATGCGGCGTAGCGGCCTGTCATCGCATCCCGGACAAGATTCTGAAGCCGCGTCTGCTCCTCGGCGTGGTCGGGCCACGGCAGCAGCGAGCAAATGGTGGCGGCCTTGGCCTGGGCGGTGGGTCGCTTGGCGAACCACATGAACAGGAGATCTCGCTGTTGCCGGACCCCCAGCCCTTGCCACTGTTGGCCGACACCTCCGCGCTGGGAAACCATCGTTCGATCATCCTGATCATGCGTTGCTCCCCGGTGCGTTCTTGAGGCTGCTGCCCGGGACGCGGAAGACCGCGCTCCCGGTCATGTCGTTGGCGAAAAGGGTGGCGGGGTCCTGATAGGCGCCGAAGAAGCGGCCCCGGCCGTCGGCACACTGGTCGATGACGTAGAGCCAGTAGTCCTTGCGGTGCTGGGTGGCGATCAGGACCTCGTTGCCGGTCATCCGGATGCCGTCACTGGCCGCGCTGCCCAGCACGCCCTTGACCTCGACGTGCCGAATCTGGCTGTTGCGGCGGGCTTCCAGGTCGTAGCGCGGCGGGTGCTGGCCGACTGGGGCATCGTGCGCCGGCCGCGCGGTCAGACCAGCGACCTCGCGGTGAACTCCCTTTGCTCCACGGAACGTTGATCCGGCTGAAGGTTGAGCACCTGCCCGGCGACCGCGACCCCAAGCCGGTGTGGCTGTGGTCCTCGCGCACCGGGACGACCGGCGCAGACGTCGACCTGCGCTGGCAGGCGTTCCTCCGCAGGTTCGATCTTGAACATACCTTCCGGCTGTTCACACAGACCCTGGGCTGGACCGTCCCCGAGGTCCGCGATCCGCAGACGGCCGACCTGTGGACGTGGCTGATCATCACCGCCCACACCCAACTCCGCCTTGCCCGGCCGCTCGCCGAGGATCTTCATCGGCCCTGGGAGCGGCCGGCGCAGCCTCGTCGGCCCACTCCCGCCCGGGTCCGTCGGGGTTTCCGCCACCTCCGCGTGAAGACCGCCCGTCCCGCCGACGTGCCCAGTCCAAGCCCGGACCCGGACGCCCACCCGGCTCGAAGAACCGCACGTCAGCCCCCGTCACGAACCTGGGAAGACCGTGAAACGAATCGAAACCCTCACCGAACACGTCCGCCTGAAACAGCAGCGAGGTTAATGATCAAGCTAAAAATCGGTTGGGTGGAGTGGCTGGGCGATCCTGAAGCATGCGTCCTGAAGCTCGTGAGGGGGTATCACCGGCTCGGCAAAGAGTTCGAAGTTCCGGTGCCGGATGAATCGATCTGGAAACTTCACGGAACGGAACGAGGCCTGGTTCGAGTCGATTTCCGCCGGTTCGAGGACGTAAGTGGATTCCTCGATGACCTGGGCTTTCACCTGCGGGTCCGTAATCCCCGTGAAGAACTTGCTGTGTATGCGGAAGTTGTCGAACGTCGCGATGAGCAGGCAGAATCCCAGCGGAGAGACTGCTCGTACCAGCATTCCTTTGGTGCCGAAATTCAGGCTGGGGCCGGTCCACTGGAACGTGGCGTTACGGCGATCACTTTCGGTTTCGATCTTGGCGATGTCTACAAGGCCGTCATGATCGATGATGAAGAATTCAGGAAAGTTATTCGAAAAGAGTGAAAGCTTGTGTGCAGACATGGTGCCCCTCGTTCCGTGATGCGTCCACTTTTGTGTCTGCTTGATGCACTACTCGAATCGGCATCGACCGCGCCACCTGTGTGGGGCGGGTATAAGAGCCGAGAAGGCTGTCACTCTCCTGCGTCCATGCGGGTGAGAGCACTATCTCCATCATGCGCCACCAAGGGCGTGAACGCCAACATTTGACGACCGCTATCAGTTCAACCACACGGATACGTCGAAGCCTTGCGGGCGATGACGGTGATGCCCGCGATCCAGCCGACCCGGTAACGGGTCTCGCCGTCGGCTCGTTTCCGGAGTGCGCTCCGAGTGGGGATCCGGCCGTGCAGTTTGCGCGCCGCCGGGCGCGCCCGTGGTCCTGCTTCTTGTCGACCGAGGCCGTTGCAAGCGCTAACCGTCGGCGAGGTCAATCGCCGATACGGTGCCGTCGCCGCTGTTGGCAACATAGACGCGATTGCTGTGGGGCTCGAAGGCCAGGCCCTCCGGTTGGGAGCCCACCGGGATGGTGGCGCTGACGCTGCTGGACGTGGCATCGATCACCTTCACCGTGCCGTCGAACTGGGTGACATAAGCCATGCCTTGGGAGTCAACCGTTACACCAATGGGACCTGCAGCAACGTTGATATCAGCTACGCCACCGGTAGCGATATCGATCACGGACACTGTGCTGGACTCTGAATTGGCGACATATACACGATGCCTCGGGGCGTCGACCGCGACACCGGTGGGCTGCTGTCGTACGGGGATGGTCGCAATGACTCCGTTCGTGGCACGGTCGATCACTGACACGCTGTTGAAGTCGGGGTGCGTGACGTAGACGCTGTGACGTATCGAATCAACTGCCACGCCGAGGGGAGGAGCAGGGACATTGATGAAGTCGGCGGCGAAGGGGGGCAGCTGGCCGCCGAGGTTGATCACCGACACCCTGGGGTCAGCGCGGTTGGTCACGTAGGCGCGACTCAGAGTGTGATCGACCGCCACCCCCATGCTGGGGGGTGGGCGGAGCAGGCCTTCGACGCTGATGGTGGCGACGACGGCGTTGGATTTGTCGATCATTGACACGGTGTTGTCGCCGCCGTTGACCACGCAGACGCCGAATTGAGGATCGGTTGCGACGCTCTCTGGGCGCGATCCGACGTTGATGGTTGCGCTCACCGTGTTGGTCAGAGAATCGATCACCGACACGGTGTTGGCACCGCTGTTGGTGACGAAGACGTGGTGGTGGACATCCACCGCCACACCGACCGGATTCGCTCCCACCGGGATGTTGGCTACGACACGCAGCTGTTCAGTGTCGGATTTGTTCATCACCACACGCCCTTCGTGAACGAGCGGCCCGCCGGGGAGAAGTTGTCGTGGCCGGGCCCAGTTTCGGGGGGCTTCGGAGGGTTCGGGAGCGGTGGTACCTCACGGTGTCGCCACCGGCCAGCCGCAGGGCCGGAGCCTGCTACACCCTGACCCAGCAGGGCCTGGAGGAGCAGCGAGCCACGAGGCACGCCAGCCTTTCGGGCTCGGCTGGCGCTGCGGCGTATGACGGAGATGACGCCAGGCGCCAAGGGGGAGAGTCCCCCACACCGGCTGACGCCTGCCGCAGCTGAAGACCCCGAGCCCCGCTGCAGGCGCGCTTGCGGTGCGTAGCAGTGGTTCCGGCATCGATGGCCTTCAGAGGCCCCCGCTTTTCGGCCGACTTCGAGGCCCCGGGTATTGCTGGCGACGCCTCCCACGCGGCTGGCTTCCTCCGCGCCACCCGCACTACTGCGAGCGCAGGCGCCCGACCACCCTCCGGTGCTGGTGACCGGCAATCAGACTCTGATTCCAGTATGGGCGCGAGCCTTGCGTCCTGCGAGTTGGATCGCCGTGAGGGACCCGGCGCCCACGGCTACACCCCAACCCGGCGGTTCCATCCGGGTGCCCTTCCGGCGCCGTCGTATCAATCGGTGGCAGCGTCGACACAACAGCACGCACGCCGAGATCCGGTGCCTTGGCGAGCATGCCATGGCCACTCTGAAGGGCTGGCGCCTCCTGCGGCAGCTCCGCTGCAGCACCAACCGCATCACCGCGGTCGTCCACGCTGTCCTCGTTCTTCACCACGCGCCGGCATGAGGTTGGAAAAGGCTCACTGTGTGATCCCGGGTGCCTCCGGCCTTGGCCGCGCGCTTCGCCGGCGATGCCTTACCCACTGGCGCCCCTTTCGTGCCTGCCTGTACGGGTCCTTCGTGCACGGAGGCGAGCAGCCAATGCCCGAGATTTTTCGGGAGGGCCTCTGGCCGAGCTGCTGGACCGTGAGGCGGCGCTCGGGCCGGAGCAGGCCGCTGCCCGGCTCGGCGTACGCCGAGTCGATCTCGAGTGGATGCGCCGCCTGGGCTGGATCGCTCCGGTCTCCTGGGGCCGCGTCCAGTTTGGCGCGAGCAAGGCCGGCGCCGTCGACGTCCCCCGCTTCGCCGCCAGCCACGTCGACGACCTGCCCGGGGAACTCCCCCGGGTTCGACTGGGCGCAGTTGGGTACGGTCGGCAAGGGCCGGCGCTCCCCCCCTCGCCGTACTCCGGGCGCAGCTGGCCTGAGCTCCGCGGCCCGGCCCTGATGGATGACACCTTTCCCCTCGGTTATCGCGGGGGAAAGAGGTGTCGTTTTCCGCAAGGGGCATGCTCTCGGCCGTTGACCTGGGCAAACGGAAGATCATCGAATTCGGGGGTTCCCACCTCCGGTCACACCTGCGGCCCCCGCCTAGGTGTATTGCCCTGTGAGGTTGTCGACGGTTGACCAGGCGCCGAACTCCTGCGGCATCTCCCGCCCCTGTCCACCGGTCTTGAACCGCCAGATCACGCCCTCGAACTGCTGCCGCAGCCGCTCGGGGTACGGGCCGTACTCGCTGATCGGCAGGTACGGCCCGATGAACTCCCACTCCGCATCAGTCAGTTGCACTCGAGTCATGCAAGAAGACCTACCGCTCCAAGCCCCGCCGCGTCCCGCAGACTGATCGCAACCGGATACGCGCCCTAGCGGCCCCCGGGCTCGGCGCCGGACGCACCCGCCGGAGCGCCGGGCTGCCGGCCCAGCGGCCGCCGGGGCAGCGGGGACGAGTAGACGACGCTGGTGGTCACCGAGCCCAGCGCGCCGATCTTCCCCGCGACCGCCTCCAGATGGGACATCGACCGCGCGGCGACCTTGATGACGAAGCAGTCGTCGCCCGTCACGTGGTGCGCCTCCAGGATCTCGGGCGTCGCGGCGACCAGGTCGTGGAACGGCTTGTAGTTGCCGTTCGGATAGCGCAGCCGCACGAACGCCAGGATCGGCATGCCCAGCCGCTCGGGGTCCACCACCGCCCCGTACCCCTGGATCACGCCCGCCTCCTCCAGCCGCCGGACCCGCTCGGTGACGGCGCTCGGCGACATGGACACGGCCCGCGCCAGCTCGGCGTAACTGACACGTCCGTCGTGCTGGAGGACTTCGAGGATGCGCCAGTCGGTGGCGTCCGGGGAATACACGGTCATCCCGGATGGATAGCAGGGGAATCACCGGCCGGGCAAGGGCAAGCCCGTGGATCGTCCCTTCAGGGAGCGGTCCGTGCACCATAGATTTTCAGTCATGATCACCAAGACCTCCGAGAACCCCGTCCTGCGCGTCGCCCCCGCCGCCCCCGCCGAGGCCGCCGCCTACTTCCGGGCGAGCCTCGCCTTCCACGCCGACGTCTCCGACGTGGCCGCCGCGCTCGCGGCCGGCGGCGACCCCGGGTTCGTCGTCGTGGACTCCCGCTCCACCGAGTCCTGGGACCAGGGCCACGTGCCCGGCGCCGTCCACCTGCCCACCGCGCTCGTCCCCGAGCAGGCCGCACAGCTCCTCGACAAGTCCGTACCGGTGGTGACGTACTGCTGGGGCCCCGGCTGCAACGGCGCCACCCGTGCCGCCCTCGCCCTCGCCGAGCTCGGCTACCAGGTCAAGGAGATGCTCGGCGGCTTCGAGTACTGGGCCCGCGAGGGCTTCCCCTACGAGACCTGGCAGGGCCCGGCGCGCCACGACGCGGACCCGCTCACCGCACCCGTGGCGGGCGAGTGCGGCTGCTGACGGACGGCACCGCGGGTTCTCCGCCCCCGTCAGCCGCTCAGCGCAGGCCCTCGAAGGCGATGCCGAGATGCCGGGGACCGCGCAGGACGGCGTTCGGCCGGTAGGGCGGCGGGTCCTCGACCAGGCGGGGGTCCACCAGCCGCCGGGCCAGCTCGGACAGGGCGATCTGGGTCTCCAGCCGGGCCAGCGGAGCGCCGAAGCAGCTGTGGATGCCACTGCCGAAGCCGAGGTGCTGGATGTCCCCGCGGTCCGGGTCGAAGCGCCCGGGGTCCTCGAACCGCTCCGGGTCCCGGTTGCCCGCGGCCAGCACCAGCCAGATCCGCGAGCCCTTGGGAATGGTGACCCCGCGCACCTCGATGTCGGCGATGCAGGTCCGCTGCGGTACGAGCTGCACCGGCGGCTCGTACCGCAGCAGCTCCTCCACGATGTTGACGGACAGGCCCGGGTCCTCGCGCAGCCGCCGCAGGATCTCCGGGTGGCGCAGCAGCGTGAGCATGCCGTTGGTGATGAGGTTGACCGTCGTCTCGTGACCGGCGATCAGCAGCAGCACCGCGGTGCTGAGCACCTCCATCATCGTCAGGGAGCCGTCCGGACCGCGGCTGTTCACCAGGTCGGACAGCAGGTCGTCGCGCGGTTCCCCGGCCCGCTCCTCGACCAGCCCCGACAGGTACATGCCGAGCTGCATACGCGCTTCCCGCGCCGCCGTCGCCGCGTCGGCGTCCGTGCCCCGGCGCGTCTCCGGGTCCAGGGTCGCGACCAGCGGGTCGACCCAGGCACGGAACCGTGGCTCGTCCTCCCGGGGCACCCCGAGGAGGCGGCAGATCACCGTCACCGGGAAGGGGTAGGCGAACCGGTCGACCACGTCGATCTCCCGCGCGTCCCCGAAGGCGTCGATCAGCTCGGTGACGATCTCCCGCATCTGGCCCCGCAGGCCGTCGATCCGGCGCGGCCGGTGCGGCGGTCCGAAGGCACTGTTGGCGATCCGCCGCAGCCGGTCGTGCTCGGGCGGGTCGAGACGCAGGAAGGACGGCGGCAGCCCGCCCGTCTCCTCGGTCGAGGCCAGCGCGTCGTCCCCGGCGGCGGCCAGATTGGCGGCGTCCGAGCTGACCCGCGGATCGTGGAGGAGCGCCTTGATGTCGTAGTACGAACTGATGATGTAGGGGCCGCCCTCCTCCTCGTGGAGCACCGGTGTGCTGCGGAGTTCCTCGTACACCGGGTACGGGTCGGCGCGGTTCGCGAAGTCGGTGATCCGGCGCGTCATCGAGGCGTGCGGCATGAGAGGTCCTTGGGGCGTCGGGCCGGGGCGGCGGTCAGTGGCGGGCGGGATGGAAGACCAGTTGCTGGTCGGCCGGCGAGTAACCGCTGAGGGTCACCATGGGGCCGTGGGTCGGCAGGGACGGGTCCGGGAAGTCGGCGTCCACCGGCCGGCGGCCCTCGGGACGCCGGTCCAGCGTCGGGTACTCCACGGGGAACGGCGCCCCCCGTTCGATCTGCCGCTGGTAGAACTCCAGCCACCGGGCGTTGTCGAAGGTCACGGCGGCCACGATCCGGCCCTTGCAGCCGTAGACGCCGACGAACCGGCGCTCCGCCAGCGAGCCCTGCGTGATCATGAGCTGCTCGCCCATGGGCGGCACCCCGACCGACTTGATGTTCACCCCGAACATCGACGACCAGAAGGCCGGCATCCACAGGTGCGGCCGCCGCTCGGCGCCGTGGCAGATCATGTTGTGCGCGGCCGTCTCCGCCTGCGCGACGGCATTGCCCCAGTGCTCCAGGGACAGGAACTGGTAGCCGAACAGCGCGTGCGGGGAACGGGCCACGTCGCCCGCCACGAAGACGTCGTCCGTGACGATGCCCCGGAAGTCGAAGGCCCGGCAGCCCGCGTCGCACGCGATGCCCCGGGGCCCCGCGCCCAGCCCCGACCCGGTCAGCCACTCGGTGTTCCGCACCGACCCCAGCGAGACCACCACCACGTCCGCCTCGACGACCGTCTCGTCGGACAGATGGACGGCCCGTACCCTGCCCACCGAGTCGCCCTCCAGCGCGGTCACCGTGACATGGGTGCGCAGGTCCACGCCGTTCTCGGTCTGGAGGTCGGCCGCGACCGCGCCGACGACCCCGCCGAGCGCACCCACCAGCGGCGCGCCCGCACGCTCCGCCACGGTGACGGGGATGCCCGACTCCCGGCACGCCGACGCGACCTCGGAGCCGGCGAACCCGGCGCCGATGACGAACACCCGGCGCGGCCCCGCCTTCAGCCGCCGGTACAGCGCCGCCGCGTCCTCCCGCGTGCGCAGCAGGAAGACGCCCTCCAGCCGGGCCTCCTCCTCCTTCGGCCACGGCCGGGCACGCACACCGGTCGCGATGAGCAGCCGGTCGAACTCCACCTCGTCCCCGTCGGCCAGCCGGACCCGTCTGGCCGTCAGATCCAGACCCGCCGCCGCGACCCCGAGGCGCCACTTGGCGTCGGTCTCCCACCGGTGCGGCAGCTCGGTGTGGTGCGGGGACGCCTTGCCCAGCAGCACGGACTTGGACAGCGGCGGCCGGTCGTACGGCTCGTACGGCTCGTCCCCGATCAACGTCAGCTCACCGGCGAAGCCCTCCGCGCGCAGGGTCTCCGCGGCCCGCAGTCCGGCCAGGGAGGCACCCACGATCACGATCCGGCCCTCGCGCCTGAGCCATTCCACGTAGTCAGCGGCCATCGGACGCCTCCCGCGCGGACCCGGTCGCCGGCCCGCCCGAACCGTCCGGACCATCGGCGGTGATGGCCTGCACCGGGCACGCGGCGACGGCACGCGCCACCCGCTCGCGCTGTTCCTCCTCCGCGCGCGGGTTGTAGATCAGCGACTCCTCACCGTGCATGGCGAAGACGTCGGGCGCGAGGAACGCGCACTGCGCGTACCCCTGGCACTTGTTGAGATCGACGACGAGCCGCATCGGTGCTCCGCCTTTCCGGTGGCCAGGTCCGGTGCCCGCCCACGGCTCGCGCGGCGGCTCCGGACGGCGGTGGTCCCCCCGCTGGCCAGCATGCGAGCGCGGGCCGGGTGCCCGCGCGCCGGACACGCCGATCGAGTGAGGGGGTTCACCGGGGGAGCCGAGGCCGTCAGGCCATGGCCGGAAGGGGGCGGTTCCGGCGGTTCACCTTGAGGATGTGCAGGCTGAGCAGCAGGGACCACGCGGGGAAGACGAGTTCCGCCCAGGGCACGTTCGACGAGACGAACAGCAGCGTCAGGGCGACGAGAAAGCCCAGGACCGTCAGCCAGCGCGGCAGGATGCCGAGACGATGGCCGATGACCGACATGGAGGACACGAAGACGGCCGCCATCCGCATGGCGTAGACCGTCAGCAGCGTGTACGCGAGGTGGCGGCCGAAGTCCCAGCCGGCCGGAGAGGGGGTCGTGCCCCACGGATGCGACACCACGAGCACGGCACTCGCCGCCGCGGCGGCGCCGAACATCATGGCGGTGAAGACCAGCCCGCTGCCGAGGAGGACGGTGCCGAGGAACTTGTCCTCGACCGCGCCCACATGCGCGCGCACCGCGCCGACGAACCACAGGAAGAGGATGCCGGCGAACGGCACGAGCGCGAGGGCCGTCAACAGGGCGCCACGTCGCGTGGAGTCCGTGAACCCCGCGGCGCCGGCCGCGTCGGCCCCCTCCGGAATCCCCAGCCTGACCAGGACGATCGCGGCCGCCAGAAGCAGTGCGAAGACGACTCCGGCCAGTCCCGCGGCGCGCGGTGTCTCCAGTGCCTCCTGCCCCGGCCCCTTCTCCTGCATGCCCGGCCCGCCTCTCCGCATCGGCCCCCGGCACCAGCTAGGGGCCTGGACCGCGCCCGCGCCACCGGGAGCGGCCGTACGGCCGAGCGCCGTTCCGCCCGCCGCACGACCGGCGACCCCCGGGGAGTCCCGCCGGGATCGGGCGGGTCCGGGCGTCAGAGCCGGGACAACTCGTCCACCAGGTCGTCCAGGCCCAGCGAGCCCTGCGACAGCGCCGCCATGTGCCAGGCCTTCAGGTCGAACGCGTCGCCGTGCCGCTCGCGCGCCTTCTCCCGGCCCAGCAGCCAGGCCCGCTCGCCCAGCTTGTAGCCGATCGCCTGGCCCGGGATCGTCAGGTACCGGGTCAGCTCGCTCTCCACGTAGTCCGCGGGCCGGCTGCTGTGCGCACCGAAGAACTCCTGCGCCAGGTCCGGCGTCCACCGCTCCCCGGGGTGGAACGGCGAGTCCGCCGGGATCTCCAGCTCCAGGTGCATGCCGATGTCCACGATCACCCGGGCCGCCCGCATCATCTGCGCGTCCAGGTAGCCGAGCCGCTCCTCCGGGTCGGTGAGGTAGCCCAGTTCGTCCATCAGCCGCTCCGCGTACAGCGCCCAGCCCTCGGCGTTGGCGCTGACGATGCCGACCGTCGCCTGGTAGCGGGAGAGGTTCTCGGCGATGTGCGCCCACTGCGCGAGCTGGAGGTGGTGGCCGGGCACGCCCTCGTGGTACCAGGTCGAGACCAGGTCGTAGGCCGGGAAGCGGTTCAGGCCCATCGTGGGCAGCCAGGTGCGGCCGGGCCGGGAGAAGTCCTCCGACGGAGGCGTGTAGTAGGGGGCCGCCGCGCCGCCGGGCGGGGCGATGCGCGACTCCACCTTCCGCACCCGCTCGGCGAGGTCGAAGTGGGTCCCGTCCAGTTCTTCGATCGCCTTGTCCATCAGGCCCTGGAGCCACTCCCGGACCTCGTCCACGCCCTCGATGTGCCGGCCGTGCTCGTCCAGGTGAGCGAGTGCCACCCACGGCGTCTCGGCGCCGGGCAGGATCTTCTCCGCCTCCTGCCTCATCTCGCCCAGCAGGCGGTGGAACTCGGCCCAGCCGTACGCGTACGCCTCGTCCAGATCCAGGTCCGTGCCGTTGAAGTAGCGGGACCAGCGCGCGTACCGCTCGCGGCCGACCACGTCCGGGGCGCCCTCGATCGCCGGCGCGTACACGTCCCGCAGCCAGTCCCGCAGCTCCACCAGGGCACCGGTCGCCGTGCGCGCCGCCTCGTCCAGCTCCGCGCGCAGCGACTCCGGTCCCGCGGCGGCGAAGTCCTCGTACCAGCCGCGGCCCCCGCCGTCCGTGTCCGTCCACTCGGTGAGCTGGCCGATGAAGGTGGCGGTCGGCCGGGGCGCCGCGAACAGCTTGCGGTCCAGGCCGAGTTCGAGCGAGGCGCGGTACCCCGCGACCGCGCCCGGCACCGCGCGCAGCCGCTCCGCGATCGCCGCCCAGTCCTCCTCCGTATCCGCCGGGGTGACCGTGAAGATCTCCCGCACCGCGTGGCCGGGCGTGTCCATGTTGCCGACCTCACGCAGGTGTTCACCCGCCTCGTGCATGGCGAGCGCGGCGGTCAGCCGCTCCCGCAGCAGCCGCCCGCAGCGCCGCTCCACGTCCGTGTCCGCACCGGGCTGCCGCTCCGCCTCGTCCAGCTTCGCGAGCGTGGCCCGCGCCAGCTCCGCCTGCGCCGCCGCGCCCGCGGGCGAGTAGTCGGGCAGCCTGCTCGAACTCTCCTTCACACCGAGGTACGTACCGGTGACCGGGTCGAGGGCGATGAGGCCGTCCACGTATGCGTCGGCGACCTGTCGGGGCAGTGGGATCTGGATCTCAGACATGCGGACCATCCTCGTACGGGGAGGATCTCCGCGTCACCCACGTTCGGGGGGATTCAGCTCTCGGCGTGGCCGGGCGGCAGCAGCGGACCGCACTCCCACTGCTGGAAGATCAGCCGGGTCTCCACCCGGGCCACCTCGCGCCGCGCCGTGAACTCGTCCAGCACCAGCCGCTGGAGATCCGCCATGTCCGCGACCGCCACATGCACCAGATAGTCGTCCGGCCCGGTCAGATGGAACACCGTCCGTGCCTCCGGCAGCGCCCGGATCCGCTCCACGAACGGCCCCACCAGCTCCCGGCGGTGCGGCCGCACCTGCACCGACAGCAGTGCCTGGAGGCCGCGCCCCAGCTTGGTCGGATCGAGCCGCAGCCGGTGGCCGAGTATCACGCCCGAGCGGCGCAGCCGGGTCACCCGGTCCAGACAGGTCGACGGCGCCACGCCCACTTGTGCGGCGAGGTCACGATAGGTCGTCCGGGCGTCGTTCTGCAGCAGCCGCAGCAGATGCAGGTCCACCGGATCCAGTACGACAGATTCGGCCATTGGCCGAACGTAACACGGTGCCCGGCTCCGGGGAACCGTCCGATGTTCACTCTTCCGGCCATGGACACAGCGAGCACCGGCGCCTACGACGACGTACGCGCCGCATCGAGAGCCCTTGCCACCGAGGCCGTGCACGCCGGCCGTGACGATCTCGCCCGCCAGGGCCTGCACGCCCCGCCGATCGACCTGTCCACCACCTACCCCTCCTACGACAGCCGCGCCGAGGCCGCCCGCATCGACGCCTTCGCCACCGACGGCGCCGACCCGCTGGGGCCGCCGGTCTACGGCCGCCTGGGCAACCCCACCGTCGCCCGCTTCGAGACCGCCCTGGCCCGCCTGGAGGGCACCGAGTCCGCGGTCGCCTTCGCCAGCGGCATGGCCGCGCTCAGCGCCGTCCTCCTCGCCCGGTCGGCCGCCGGTCTGCGCCATGTCGTCGCGGTACGGCCCCTGTACGGGTGCAGTGACCACCTGCTCACCGCCGGGCTCCTCGGCACGGAGGTCACCTGGACCGACCCGGCCGGCATCACCGACGCGCTGCGCCCGGACACCGGCCTGGTCATGGTCGAGTCCCCGGCCAATCCGACCCTCGCCGAACTCGATCTGCGGGCCATCGCCCATGCCTGCGGCTCGGTCCCGCTGCTGGCCGACAACACCTTCGCCACGCCCGTGCTCCAGCGCCCCGCCGAGCAGGGCGCCCGGATGGTGCTGCACAGCGCCACCAAGTACCTCGGCGGCCACGGCGACGTCCTGGCCGGGGTGGTCGCCTGCGACGAGGAGTTCGCGGGCCGGCTGCGGCAGATACGGTTCGCCACGGGCGGGGTCCTGCATCCGCTGGCCGGCTATCTGCTGCTGCGCGGCCTGTCCACGCTTCCCGTACGGGTACGGGCGGCCTCCGCGAACGCCGCCGAACTGGCCCGCCGGCTCGCCGCCGACCCGCGTGTGGCCCGGGTGCGCTATCCGCGGCTGGGCGGCGCGATGATCGCCTTCGAGGTGCACGGCGACCCGCACGAGGTGATCTCCCGGGTCCGGCTCGTCACGCCCGCGGTGAGCCTGGGCAGCGTCGACACGCTCATCCAGCATCCCGCGTCCATCAGCCACCGCATCGTGGACGCAGAGGACCGGCGCGGGGCGGGCGTGAGCGACCGGCTGCTGCGGCTCTCCGTGGGCCTGGAGGACGTGGACGACCTGTGGGCCGACCTCGACCAGGCCCTCGCCGAACCCGTCAGGACCCCGGTACCCCTGCGGGAGGCGGTGCGCTGAGCGTCCCGGTGCCGTGCGGGCGGCCCGGCAGGGGTGCCGGGCCGCGCGGGCGCCGGGGCGCGGGACGCCGGCACCGCCGGGCCGGTCCGGTCGGCTCGCCGGGGCGTCGGGTCAGTCCCGCCGGGCCGGGTCGCCGAGGTGCTGCCGGGCGGTGCCGGGGGCCGGCCGGGCGGAGGCCGGTGCGCCGGCCAGTCGGGCCGTGATGACCAGCGTGCCCTCCTCGACCTGGTAGTCCAGCGGCAGCCCGAGGCCGCGCATGGCCGCGACCATGCCGGTGTTGGACGCCTTGGTCACGGCGTACACGCTCTCGCAGCCGGCCTCCACCGCCAGCGCCACCAGCCGGCCGAGCAGTTCACCGCCGACGCCCCGCTGCTGCCAGTCGTCTTCGACCAGCAGCGCGACCTCCGTCTCGTCGCCGTCCCACAGCAGATGCCCGAGGCCGACGATCCGGCCGGAGGCGGTCTGCGCGGCCAGCGTCCGGCCGAAGCGGGGGCTGAGCAGGTGGTTCAGATAGCGGTCCGCGTCGCCGACCGGGCCGTGGTAGCGCAGGCCGAGGGTGTGCGGCGAGCACCGGTCGTGCATCGCCCTGGCCGCGGCCAGGTCCCCGGTGTCGACCCGGCGCACGGTGATCTCGTTGCCCTCGGGCAGCGTCAGCACGTCCTGGCCGCGCGGGATCCGCGGCCCCAGCCGGCTGTCCAGCTCCACCAGCGCCCGGGCGCGCGCGAACTCGGTGGGGGTGAACGGCAGATACGGCCGCTCCACTGTGAGCACCCCGCCCTCGGGGGCCGGCAGCCGCATCACGGTGTCCTCCAGGACACCCTCGACCGGCACCGGCTGCGGGCCGCGGCCGCCGCCGGCCGGCGTGCCGGGCAGCGAACGGATCGTGCAGCGCCCCAGCAACTGACGCAGGGACAGGGGGAGTTCGGCGGTGTCCAGTGCGGTGCGGGCCGCCAGGCCGAGCACCCGGGTCGGCGCGTCGACCAGATCGTGGGCGTCGGCCCGCTCGATCCAGGTGGCCGTGCCCCCGGCCACCGCGACGGCCCGGGTGATGTCGGCCGCCGCCACCGTGGCCGGCGCCCGCAGCAGGAACTCGTCCACCGTGCCGTCGGCCAGCGGGTGCGTCTGCAGGCTCAGGATGTCCACCCGCCGCTCGGCGAGCGCGGTGCACAGGGCGGCCAGCGAGCCCGGCTGGTCCTTCACCGTCGTCCGCATCCGCCACAGCGCGCCGGCGACCTCGTCGGCGGCGGGCCGCTCGGACTGCCCGGCCGGCCGCGTCTCGGCGGCCCGCCGGGCGTCGGTATCGCTGACCGGCGGCGCGTGTCCGTGGCGGCGTGACCACCACACGTGGAACCCCGCCGTCGCGGCGAGCGCGAGTGCCGAGATCAAGAGCAGGGCCGGGCCGTCGGGTCCGTGCCCGATCAGGTTGGCCACCGCGTCGGCGACGGCCACGGCCGTGAAGAGGGCGGCGAGCTCGACGACGTCCCGTCGCCAGTGGTGCACGGGCCGTCCGTGCCTCGCCCGGGTCACATCAGGCATGTCTGGAGTCATGCAACCACTGTGCAGGAGCGGTGTTGCGTGATCACGAACTGATTGTGTCCGACGGGTTAAGCATGCTTCCGCCCTCTTTGTTGCGTTTTCTATCGTTGGTGCTCTCAAGCACCGGCGAGGACGCGCGCCGCGGTCCGGCTCAGGCGGCCACCTCCGCCCCCAGGGCGTCCCGCAGCCGCCGCGCCTGGACGACCAGGCGGGAGGAGCCGGACCGGGCCGCGGTCTCCGCGAGATGCGGCACGTCTCCCCGGGCCCCCGACCGCTCGGCGCACTCCGCCGCGACGGCCAGCAGCTCCCCGAGGCTCCGGGCCGCCACGGCCGCCTCCTGCGGGCGGGCGCTCACGAGGCCGGCCAGCGGAACGGGCAGGGCATACCGAAGTATCTCCCATGTCGTCGCGTGGGCTCCCGTCTCCGCCGCCGTCCGCGCCGACTCGGCCAGCCGTTGCGGCTTCACCGCTCCTCGTCCCACCAGCTCGCCCAGATCCGTGCCCAGCCGCACCATGTCGAGCTGTCCCCGCGCGGCGAGCACCAGCAGGGCGTCCACCGCGGCGAGCCGGTCCTCCTGGTGCCGCGCGCCGAGTCCGTACGCCACGCACAGGTGGACGGCCTCGCCCGCCTCGCCGCCCGCCTCGGCGAGCAGCGGGAGGACGGCGGCACCGCGGTCCTCCCCGACGGCCGTCCCGGCCAGGTCGGGCAGCATCCGTGCCGCGACCAGCTCGCGCCGCTCCGGGAGGACGGCGAGCCAGTGCGGACGTATCGCGTCGTCCCAGTGGGTGCAGTGCCAGCGGTCCGAGACGACGGACAGCGGCCGGCCGAGGAGCCGGAACTCCTGCGGGAAGCCCGCCCGCAGCTCCGGGATCTCACCCGGCTCCACCAGGATCCGCGCGCCCTTGGTCCGGCGCCGCGCCGGGTCGGGCGCGGCGGTGCCCGTACGCAGCCAGGAGGCGAGCCGGCTGCCCGGCGTGGGGTTGTCGGTGGTCAGCCAGCGGGCGAGGCGTACGCCCTCCCGGGTGCCGAGCGTCCTCGCCCGGACCGCCGCCTCCTCCGCCGCCGCCCGGTCGTCCCTGCGGACGCGCAGCAGCGCCTGGGCGAAGTCGGCGGCGCCGGCCCGGGCGTCCAGGCGCCGGTACTCGGCGAGACGGGCCACCAGATCCGCCGGTTCCAGCAGCCCCGTGCTCCAGGTGGGCGTGGCCAGGAGCAGCGGCAGCGGTTCCGTGCGCAGACGGTAGGCCACTTCGCGGAGCCGGGCGTCGAAGACCCGGGCGAGCGCGCTGTGCGCGCACTCGTGCTCCTTCGGTCCCTGCCGCACGGCCGCGTGGAGCGTGGCCGTGGCCACCCTGCCGTGCAGGGTCGCGAGGAGCAGGTCGAGGCCGTTTTGGGCGTCGAGGGTGCCGTAGCGGCCGTTGCCGAACATGTCGTCCGTGCGGGGCCACTCCCGTGACGCGTCCGCCCCCCACCAGCGGGCCCCGACCACGGGTACGAGTGCCTCGCGCAGCGCATCCGGGTCCTGGTACGCGTGCCGCACCAGACCGTCCAGCGCGCGCTCGAACGTGCCCACGTCACCGTCGGAGGCCAGCAGCGCCCCCAGCTCTTCGGCCAGTTCCTCCGCCGTCCGCGGCGCGGCGTCCAGCCGGACCGGCTCCGGGACCGGCGGCAGCACCTCCTCGAACACCTCCTCGGAGCCGATCGAGGCGACACCCAGCGCGGCGGCGGCCCGCGGCCGCAGCGCCGGAGCCAACCGTTCGGCGGCGCCGACGAGTGTGTCCCGCGCCGCCGCGGAGCCGAGCCCCCCGGCATGCCGTTCGACGAGCTTGAGCGCCCGCTCCTGCACCTGGGTGTCCTCGTGCCCGAACGCCTGGGCGAGCACCGGCAGCAACTCCGCCGCCGCGGCGGTCCCGTGCGAGAGCACCTTGCCGAGCAGGACCAGCTGGGCGCGCACGAGCTTCTTCTCCCGGCGGAACAGCAGCCCTTCGGAGGCCTCGGTGAGCTGCCGTGCCGTCAGCTCACCGGCCAGCGCCAGGGCGGTCAGCACCGACTGCGCGTGGGAGGCGACCGGGGAGACCGCGTCACGGGCCAGCGCCGTCCAGTCCGGGACCCGCGCCCGCTCCTCCTCCCGGGTGAGCGCGAGTTCCGTGAGGAACGGCAGGAAGACCCGGTGGTCGGTGGGGCCGCCGCCGCGCAGCAGCCGGGCGACGCAGAGGCCGGCCAGCGACGCCCGGTCCAGCACACCCTCCCGGGCCAGTGCGGCCAGGGCACGCGGCCACGGGCCCTGGCCCTCGCCGAGCAGCCAGTGCACCTCGCTCACGTCGGAGAGGGCGAACAGACCACCGACCAGCGCGGCGAGATGCGGTTCCCGGCGCAGCACATCGACGACCCCCTCCCGGCGGTGCCGCGCGTCGCCGACGTACCGGACCCAGCCGATCACATAGGCGTCCGTCACCGGCACCTCGCACCCCGCCCGGCCGACCAGACCCGCCATCAGCTCGAACGGTACGCGCGCGGAGGCGGGGCGCTGCGCCAGCCGGTGCGCCACATCGGCCAGCCAGCCCGGGTCCCTGGCCTCCAGCGCGCGCAGGAGCGTATCGGCGGGCGCCTGGCTCCAGCGCAGGTCGCTCGCCGCCAGCCAGGCCGCCGCCGCGGCGGCCCCCGTGTGGCAGGCCGCTCCGGCCAGGTGCAGCGCCGGAAGGATCCGCTCCGAGCGCCTCTCCCACCACGGCACGCCCCGCAGCTCCTTGCGCAGTGCCTTCAGACCGTCGACGGCGGCGCGTCGTTCCCCGGTCGTCATCGCCGTCACCAGCCGCAGCGTCTTCGCCGTGTCCCCGGCCCGTACCGCCTCCATGAGCGCGGTCATCGCACACCCCCGTCGATCACCATGTCCTGTCCCGTCGCGGCCCCCCGCCGCACCATCCGCACCGCCAGCGCGTGCTTGCACGGTCCGCGCCCGCCCCGGTACCTCGCCCACCACAGGCAGCTGCAGCTGAGCGTCCCCGCCTCGTCCCGCACCCGGTGCGCGTGCCCGTCCTCGGCCGTCACCGTGGCCAGCGTCCCGGCGAGGGTCACCGCGCCCGCCGCCACCAGCGCCCGGGCCGAGCGCAGCCGCGGATTGTGCCGCTCGACGCGCTCGGCGTCATAGGGCAGCTCCCGGTGGAAGTAGGCCGCCTCCGCCGTGTCGTACCCGACGCGGCCCGAGGTGCCCAGGCGGACCAGGGCCGCGCGCACCCGCTCGGGTGCCAGACCCGAGGCCGCCGCCAGTCCGGCCACCTCGATGCGGGGTTCCCAGGCCAGCAGCACGGCGATCAGCTCGGCGTCCTCGGCGGCCTCCTCGGTGGCGAGCGCGTCCAGCACACCGCCCTCGCCCGAGAAGCCGCGCGCGGCGTCGGGGGACAGGGTGAGCGTGAGCCGCATCCCGGGCAGCACGACCTCCCAGGCGGCGGCCGTCGCGGCCGCACCGCCGCCGACCGCGGGGCCGTAGACCCGCAGGGCCGTCGCGTGCCGCAGCACTCGCTGGAGTGCCGCCAGCCGCTCCGGGCCGGGCAGGCACACCGCGCCCGGCACGGCCCGCGTCGTCGGCCGCAGCCCCCGGCCCGCCGGCACCACCCAGCGGGGCCCGGCCGGGGCCCGCCGTCCGCCGCCCGTCCCCGACAGGCCGCGCAGGAACCGCACCGCCTCGTCCGCCGGCAGCTCCGCCCGCAGATCGAACCCGGCCGCGATCACCTGGGCCTCGGCGAAGCCGCGCAGCCACCGGTCGGGCAGCGGGACCTTCTTCTCCACCACGGGGCCGTCCAGTGTCGTGACCGCCAGCTCGTCCGGGCCGACCCGCAGATGGAGCGGATCGTCGGTGCCGAGCCGGGACAGCGCCTCGCGCAGCGGGTTGTTGACGTCGACGTTCGTCGTGCCGTGTCCCACCTCGCCGCCGTCGAGGCCCGGGGTGAGCACGTCCAGCCGTGCGTACACCCCGCCGCAGCCGGAGAAGGACTCGAAGCGCAGCCGGTCGCCGTTGCCCGTCACCACCGGGTCGAGCGAGGCGCGCAGCTGCGGCTGGTAGTAGCGCGCCGCCGCGACGTCGGCCACGGCCAGCAGCGCCGCCGCGGTGATCTGAGGCGAGGTCAGGAAGCCCGTGAAGAACCGCGGATGGTCCTCGACACCCGTGGGCGTCGCACCCCGGGACGTTTCCAGACCGAGCCGGCGTCCGTCCGCCGAGGACTGGAGCACGGAGGGTCGCCGATAGGCCACGGCCTGTAGAGATCGCGTCATGGAAAAACCGTAGAGGCGACCACTGACAATCGGACTGACCTGCGAAAACACCTGCGGGAAGGGAGGGTTGGCGGGCGCGGGACCGTGCCGCGCCTCCGGGGACGGCACCGGAGTGCGGTACGGCACCGCGGTACGGCACCAGGGCACGGCACCGGAGTGCGGTACGGCACCGCGGTACGGCACCGCAGTGCGGTACGGCACCGCGGCACGACACCACACCACGGCACCGCACGGCACACCACGGCACACCACGGCACCGCACGGCACACCACGGCACCGCACGGCACCGCACGGCACACCACGGCACACCACGGCACCGCACGGCACCGGAGTGCGGCACGGTCGGGAACGGCCCGTGCCGGGCGGCCCGGCGGGTGCGGTTACTGGCCGACCCGGCCCGGCTGGAGCGTCTGGGTGAACAGCACGGTGCCGTCCTGCTCCCGCAGCCGTACCGTCAGCTCGCCGCTGTCCCCGTCGATGTCGACCTCGCCGAAGAACTGGTATCCGCCCGCGGGCGACACGTTCGACGCGGTCGGCGCCTTCACGAACACCCGCTCCGGGCCGAACGTGGCGTCCAGCGCGCTGGCCGGGAAGGCACCGGCGTTCAGCGGACCGGAGACGAACTCCCAGAACGGCTCGAAGTCGGTGAACGCGGCCCGGGACGGCTGGTAGTGCTGGGCGGAGGTGTGGTGCACGTCCGCCGTCAGCCACAGCGTGCCGGTGATCCGCCGGTGCTTGATGAACCGCAGCAGCTCGGCGATCTGCAGCTCGCGGCCGAGCGGGGCGCCCGGGTCGCCCTGGGCCACCGCCTCGATGTTCGGCCGGTTCTCCGTCGTGTCGGGCACGACGAGACCGATCGGCATGTCGGCGGCGATCACCTTCCACACCGCACGTGAACGGGCCAGCTCCCGCTTGAGCCATTCCAGCTGCTCACGGCCCATGATGCCCTGCGGGTCGACGGTCTGGTCGTCGGGCGAGTTGGCGTTGCGGTAGGTCCGCATGTCCAGCACGAACAGGTCCAGCAGCGGGCCCTGGCGCAGCACGCGGTGGACGCGGCCCTCCCGCGCGCCCGGCCGCAGCGTGGAGACCGGGAAGTACTCGCTGAACGCCCGCCGGGCACGCGCGGCGAGGACGTCGATGCTCTTCTCGGTGTACCGGGTGTCGGAGGAGGCGATCACCTCGCCGGGGTACCAGTTGTTGCGCACCTCGTGGTCGTCCCACTGGATGATCGAGGGCACCTGGGCGTTGAACCGGCGCAGGTTCTCGTCCAGCAGGTTGTAGCGGAAGTTGCCCCGGTACTCGGCCAGGGTCTCGGCTACCTTCGCCTTCTCCTCGGTGGTGACGTTCCGCCAGGTGCGGCCGTCGGGCAGAGCCTGGGTGGCGGTGATCGGGCCGTCGGCGTAGATGTTGTCGCCGCTGCACAGGAAGAAGTCCGGGTCCAGCCTGCCCATGGCGTCGTAGATGCGGTAGCCGCCGAGATCGGGGTTGATGCCCCAGCCCTGGCCGGCCAGGTCGCCCGACCACAGGAACCGCACACCGTCGCGGCGGCGCCGGGAGACCGTGCGGAAGGTGCCGGTGACGGGCTCGCCGGTGCGGCGCGGGTCGTCCGGGTCGGCGAGGAGGACGCGGTAGTGGATCTGCTCGCCGGAGGGCAGGCCGTTCAGCCGGGTGGTGCCGGTGAAGTCCGTGCCGGCGCCCAGCAGCGGGCCGTGCCATCTGCGCGGGTTGCGGAACGACTCGGTGGCCGAGGTCTCCACGATCATCCGGGCCGGCCGGTCCGCACGCACCCACACCAGGCCGGAGTCGGCGGTCACGTCACCGGTCTGCACCCCCCAGCCCGCCCCGGGACGCCCGGAGCGGGCGAACGCCGGGGCGGCTCCGAGACCGACGGGCAGGGACAGGGCCGCCGACGCGGCGAGGGAGCCGCGCAGGACGCTGCGGCGGCCGGGGAGCGGGCGGTGTGACATGGCTGCGCCTCCAGAGACGGGACGGCCGTACGGGATCCGGCCGATGTGCAGAGCCACACCTACTGGCGTGCTGCGGCGCGTACGCAAACCGCAGGTGAACAACCCGCCGTGACCGAGGTCGGCCGAGGCCCCGTTCGTCTACTGCCGTCTCCGGCCGAAGCCTTGTCGGTGTCCGCTCGGCTCCAGCCGTCTCGGGGCCGAAGCCTTGTCGGTTGCCGTTCGTCTACTGCCTGCTCCGGCCGTAGCCTTGTCGGTTTTCGCTCGGCTTCAGCCGTTGCCGGCCGAAGCCTCGTCGGTTTCCGTTCAGCGACTGCCGTCCAGGATGACCCGCGCGACCAGCGCCGGGTCGTCGTTCATCGGGCAGTGGCCGCAGCCGGGCAGCCGCACCAGCCGGGCCTGCGGAATGAACTGCTTGGCGCGGATGCCCTGGCGGCGCAGGAGCAGCCGGTCGCGGGTGCCCCAGGCCACCGTGACCGGCAGACCCGGCAGGTCGTCGGTGAACCGTACGGTGGCACCCGCCCGCAGGGTCGCCTCGAAGCCGGTGGCCGCCACGAGCGCGAGCGTCTCGGCGACGACCGCCTCCGGCGCCCGGCGCGCGGGGCGTGCGTAGATGGTGCTGGTCAGCGCCGTACGGCCGGCCGCCGTACCGGCCAGCCGCCGCACCAGCGGCAGCGGAAGCCGCTGGGCGATGCCCCGCATCGCGAGCAGCACGGTGAAGGCGTACCGCCGCTCGGCCTCGCTCCAGAAACCGGCGGGGGACAGGGCGGTGACGGACCGTGCGAGCTTCTCCCGGCCCAGCTCCAGCGCGAGCAGGCCGCCCAGCGAGTTGCCGGCCACGTGCGGGCGGTCCAGCCCCAGCGCCTCGAACAGCGCGCCGAGCACGGAGTTGGTGGAGGGCAGGTCGTAGGTCAGACCCTCCGGCAGGTCCGGGGAGGCGCCGAAGCCCGGCAGGTCGACGGCGATCACGTCGCGCTCGGTGGCCAGGATGTCCACCACCGGGTCCCATGCCTGCCGGTGGTGGCCGATGCCGTGCAGCAGGACCAGCGGTTCGCCGCGGCCCACGCGCGCGTAGGACACGGTCACGTCGCTCGTGCCGTGCGGGGTGGGGACCTTGAAGGAGACGGAGGCGGACATGGAGTGCTCCTCGGCTGGGCTGCTGACGGACGCCGTAGACAGCTTGTCAGCAATTACTACCCGCCGGTAGCCCCTGGGTCCCGGCCGTGGCTCCTCCCTCAGTGAGGGCGGCGCACCTCGATGTTGAAGTCGGCGTCCCCGAAGTGGCCGAACAGGGTGAGCCACAGCGGCAGATACATCTCCACCGCGCGCGCCGCCCGGATGTCGCCCAGGTCCAGCACCCGTCCGGCCGGCCAGCCGAACTCCCCGAGCAGCGCCGTGACGTGCTCCTTGGCCCGGGTGTCCGCCCCGCACACGAACACATGGTGCTCGCCCGGCACCCGCCGCGGGTCCACCATCACCCGGCAGTTGACGGTGTTCAGCGTCTTCACCACGCGCGCGTGCGGGAACGCCCGCTGGATCCGCTCGCCCACGCTGTCCGACTCCACCGGGTCCAGCCGCGGCCGCCCGTCCTCGAACGCCAGCGGATTGGAGACGTCCACCAGCACCTTGCCCGCCAGGTGTTCCGCGCCCGCCGCCTCCAGCGCGTCGAGCGCCACCCGTCCGCCCACCGCGTTGACGACCACCTCGCCGGCCGCCGCCGCGTCCGCGAACGTCCCCGCGTGCGCCCGGCCGGCCGCGGCCGTGGCCCACTCCAGCGCCACCGGGTTGTCCCGGGAGCGCGAGCCGAGGGTCACCTCGTGCCCCAGCTCCAGCAGCCGGCCGGCCAGGGTACGGCCCACCTCGCCCGTGCCCAGCACCGCGTACCGCATCGCCCACCTCGAGGTCACCGGCCGCCGCTCGCCGGCGGTCCGCGGTCATTGTGATCCGGACCGCTCCCGGAGCCGGGCATTCCGGGTGGACACCGGCAGGCGTGTCGGATGGGATGGACCGGTGACCGCCGACCTCGCCACCGATGTCTTCGAAGAACACCGGCCCCTGCTCACGGGGGTCGCCTACCGCATGCTCGGCCGGGTCGCCGACGCCGAGGACGTGGTCCAGGAGGCCTGGCTGCGCTGGTACCACGCGGACCGCACGGAGGTCCGTGAACCGCGCGCCTACCTGGTGCGCGTCGTCACCCGGCTGGCCATCGACCGGCTGCGCCAGGTGCAGGCGCGCGGCGAGGCGTACGTGGGGCCGTGGCTGCCGGAGCCGTACCTCGCCGAGTTCACCGACGCCGCACCGGACTCCGCCGAGCGGGTCGTGCAGGCCGACACCGTCTCCCTCGCCGTGCTGGTCGTCCTGGAGTCGCTGTCGCCGCTGGAGCGGGCGGTCTTCGTGCTGAGGGAGGCGTTCGGCTACCCGTACGCCGAGATCGCCGCGCTGCTCGACCGGGGCGAGCCGGCCGTACGGCAGCTCGCCGGACGGGCCCGCCGGCACGTGGCGGAACGGCGCCCCCGGTACGAGGTCGACCCCGCCAGGCGCCGGGACCTGACCGAGCGTTTCCTCGCCGCGGCGGCGGGAGGGGACCTGGAGGGGCTGATGGGCCTGCTCGCCCCGGACGTCCGGCTGGTCGGCGACAGCGGCGGCAAGGCCAAGGCGCCGGTGCGCGTCCTGCACACCGCCGACAAGGTCGGCCGTTTCCTCGTCGGCGTGGCCCGCTCGGTCCCGGCGGACCTGTCCTTCCGCGTCCTGGAGGTCAACGGCGGCCCCGCCCTGCTGATCCTGTCCGGGGACAAGCCCGACAGCCTGTTGCAGCTGGACGTCGCCGACGGCCGCGTCACGGCCGTATACATCCACCGCAACCCGGACAAGCTCCGGTACCTCGCCGACCGCTGAGCCAGCCCCCTCCGTGAGCCCCCGTCGTACGACGGGGGCTCCGTCGTGCAACAGGGGTTTTGCCGGGACGTCACACACACCGCCGCGTACGAACGCCTCATGAACGCTCCGCGGCGGGTCGGCCGGGTGTGCCCCAAGGGACCGAGGATTGGTCTTGACCAAGGGTGACGGCCGCCCTATCGTCGCAGAGAAGTGCAACAACCTTTAATAAACAAGGGCGCTAAAAACCGCCGGACCACGGCTCTTGCGGAGGACAGGGTGGGGACCACGCAGCTGGAATCGGTACCGGAACCGAAGTACTGGCATCTCAAGACCGTGCTCACACAGGCACTGGACTCAGAGTTCGCGGTGGGTGAGATCCTGCCCAACGAGCGCGATCTCGCCGCCCGCTTCGGCGTGGCCCGCGCCACGCTCCGCCAGGCGCTCGAACAGCTGGAACTGGAAGGCCGGCTCCAGCGCCGCCGGGGGGTCGGCACGACCGTCGCGCCGCCGCGCGTGGGCGTGGCCGTCGGTACGGAGCAGCACAGCTGGCCCGGCGCCGCCGGAGACGCCTGGCAGCCCGTCGACAGCGACCAGACGATGCCGCCCGCCGCGGTCGCCGCGGCCCTGGAGACCGGCGCGGACGAGGCCGTCCACACGGTCCGCCGCTCCCGTATGTCCCACGGCCAGCAGGTCGCCACCGAGCTGCTCTACATTCCGGTGGCCTCGGTGACCGGCCTGACCGCGATCGACGCCCCGTCCGGCGCGGCACGCGCGCGTGCGGTGCTGCGGGAACTGCAGCACCTGCCGCTGGAGGGGGAGGAGCGCGCCGTCGAACTGGGCTCCGCGCGCGCGGACGACGCGAAGGAACTGGACCGGCTGCCCGGCTCGCCCGTCCTCGTCGTCACCACCCGCTTCATCGCCGGGGGCCGCACCGCGGCACTGTCGGTGGCGACCTACCGCGCCGACACCTGCCGGCTGACCTTCGGGGAATCGGCGGGCGTGGAGATACACCACGACCCGGAGCGAAAGGCCTCCTGAGGGGCCTCCTGAGCCACGAGGCGCCCGGGGAACCCGTCCGGGAGACGGGTTCCCCGGGGACCGGGAGCGCGCCCCGCGCCCCGCGCCCCGCTCACCCTCACCACGCTCCGCTCACCGGGCTCCGCTCACCGGGCTCC
>NZ_JAINRE010000036.1 GCF_020400595.1 Streptomyces naphthomycinicus
TCAGGTCGAGACCGGTGGTGCCGGTTCCGTCGGCGGGGTGGGCGATGGCCCGGGGGAGTGCGGCGAGGGGCTGGAGGAGGGCGGCGGCGAGCAGGGCACTGGTGACTGCCGCCACGCGCTCACCCCGCTTGCCTCGTCTTCCCCGTCCGGCCTGGTGGGGCGGGCGCTTCGCGGGCGCCGGCCAACTGGATGTCACGGGTGTGGACTCCTTGTGCCGATGGCTTGGTGGGGCTCCGGTCACCCGGTGCTGTGAGACAGCCTCGTGGCCGGACGCCGGGCGCGACCGTAACCACGAGCGGACTGTTACAGCAAGAGTCTTGAAAGCATCAGCAAGAAGCTTCACAGACATCCATGACGGCCCATCGGATGTCACGGAATGTCAGAGGGTGCCGACGGGTCGTCGCCGCGGGGGTTCGCTCCGCCGGGTGGCGGAGAGCTGTGTCGCGCGGACGGCGTGACGAGCCTCCGAAAGACGTCGTAGCCGCAACTGAGCTGCTAGGCAGGGCGGGTTGTGAATCCGGACGCGGTAACTGCGCCTCCTGGTAACAAGGTTGTCACGTCGAGGGATGCGTGGAGGAATCTCTCTGCAACGCCTTTCGCAAGAGATTGCAACCTTGTATCTTCAACTCGCGCCCGGCGGCCGTCGGTTGGGACAGACGGCACCCCGGCCCTTCTCAGGGATGTTCCGGGCACCCAGATCAAGGAGTTGCTATGCGACGTGGCATATCGATCGCCGCCGCGGTCACCGTGTTCGCCCTGACCGCCTCTGCCTGTGGTGACTCGGGCGGCGGCTCATCGAGCAAGCCGAAGGATCCCAAGGACATCTCCGGGACGATCACGTACTGGGACACCTCGGACGCCGCGACCGAGGCTCCGACGTACAAGGCTCTGATCAAGCAGTTCGAGACCACGTACCCGAAGATCAAGGTGGACTACCAGAACGTCCCGTTCACCGACATCGAGCAGAAGTTCAAGTCGGCCGCCAAGAGCGGCAAGGGCGCACCCGACGTCGTGCGCACGGACGTGGGTCTGATGGCCGAGTACGCCGAACTGGGCTACATCGCCCCGCTCGACGGCACCGCGGCACTGAAGGACACCGACGACTTCAGCTCCGTCCCGCTGAACACGGCCAAGTACAAGGGCAAGACCTACGGCGTTCCGTCGGTCACCGACACCCTGGGCCTGCTGTACAACAAGAAGCTCCTGAAGAAGGCCGGCATCGCCGAGCCGCCGGCCACCTGGGACGAGTTCATCGCCGACTCCAAGACCATCAAGCGGAAGACGGGGGCCTACGGCACCTATCTGAACCCCGACTCCTACTTCCTGCTCCCGCTGCTCTACAGCAACGGCGCCGACCTGGCCGACCCCTCGAAGAAGAAGATCACCATCAACGACGGTGCCGCCGTCAAGGCGCTGGACACCGCCAAGAAGATCAATGACGAGGCGTCGATGAAGGTCGACTTCGCGAACGCCTACCAGAACATGCAAGCGGCCTTCAAGAACGGCAAGGTCGCCATGCTGGTGCAGGGCCCCTGGTCGGTCGGCGACGCCCTGGGCGGTTCGGCCTTCAAGGGCGACGAGGGCAACCTCGGCTTCGCGCCCGTCCCGGCCGGCGCCGGCGGCAAGGCGCAGGCCCCGACCGGTGGCCACAACCTCACCGTCTACCAGGGCTCCAGCAATCTGGACGCCAGCTATCTGTTCACGCAGTTCATGACGTCGACACCGAGCCAGATCGCGATCGCCAAGGGCACCGGCACCCTGCCGACCCGCAAGTCCGCCTACACCAGTGAGGTCACCGGGGACGCCAAGATCGCCGGCTTCCAGCCCATCCTGGAGAAGACGGCACGCGCACGCGTGGCCCTCCCGCAGGTCGGTTCACTCTTCACGCCCCTGGCGCAGAACTACGTGAAGATCCTCCAGGGTGACGAGTCGGTCCAGGGCGGCCTCGACGCCACCGCCAAGGAGTTCCAGAAGCTCCTGAACGGCTATTCCATCGGCTGAACCGCGGCGCACCGCCCCACGGTAACCGAAGGACACGCAGCCCCGGGGGATCCGTTTCCCCGCTGCCGCCCCGACCGGGGCTCCCCCGGGGCTGCGGAACCACCCGACTTCGCCCGCGAAAGAGCCGATGAGTATGACGACCGCAACGAGCACCGGAAAGACCGACGAGAAGGCCCGCGGCCGACGGAGACCACAGCGCGCACCCGGACCGGTCAGGCGGGCGTGGGAGAAGTACTGGTACGCCTGGGCCATGGTGGCCCCGGTCGCCATCGTCATCACCCTGCTGGTGCTGTATCCGCTGGGATACGGCTTCTACCAGTCGCTGACCAACGCGACCGAGGCCAACGTCGCCACCACCATCGGCGCCTTCCACCGGCCCGCCACGTACGACTTCGTCGGCCTCGACAACTACTGGCACGTCCTGTCGGGCGAGGACGGCGACTTCTACCCGCGGCTGTGGTGGACCGTCCTGTGGACGGTGTCCTGCGTCGTCCTGCAAGTCGGCCTCGGCATGGCACTCGCGGTGCTGCTCAACCGCAAGATGCGCATGCGGGGTTTCTACCGCGCGATGCTGATCCTGCCGTGGGCCGTCCCGTCGTTCATCGGTGTCTTCGCCTGGCGGCTGATGCTCAACTCCCAGTACGGGGTCTTCAACGAGATCATCCAGGCGGTCGGTCTGCCCGCGCAGAACTGGCTCGGCTCCCCGCTGTCCCAGAAGATCGCCGTCATCATGGTCAACGTCTGGATCGGCATTCCCTTCAACATGGTCGCCCTGCTGGGCGGACTCCAGTCGATCCCCAAGGAGCTGTACGAGGCCGCCGAGATGGACGGCGCCTCGCCCTGGCAGCGCTTCGTCAACGTCACGCTACCCGGACTGCGGCCGGTGTCGAACACCGTGATCCTGCTGGGCTGCATCTGGACGTTCAACATGTTCAACGTCATCTACCTGCTGCTGGGCAACAACACCACCGGCGACACGGACATCCTCGTCACCTTCGCCTTCCACAAGGCGTTCAACGGGGTCTCGGACTACGCGGGAGCGGCGACCTACGGGATCATCATCCTCGCCCTCCTGCTCGCCTTCTCGACCTTCTACCGCCGCAGCACCCTGAAGTCCGAGCAGGCGTAAAGGAGCCATCGTCATGACCGCAGCAACGCACGAGACCGCCGCCGCGCGCGGCGGTACCGCCCCGCTAGCCGCTCCCGCCCCGCCGTCGGCCCGCAAGGTGCGCGGCCGGGAGGAGCGAGGGCTCGGAGCCTCCGTGGCCCTGCACGGCACGCTGATCCTCGCCACCGTGATCGCGGCCTTCCCCGTGGTGTGGGTCCTCTTCATCTCCCTGGGCCCGAAGAACGCCTGGCAGCAGCCGGGCGAGGTGCTGAAGAACCTCGGCTTCCACAACTACGGCGACGTGCTGGCCCACTCGGATCTGCTCCAGTGGTTCCTGAACACCGTCATCGTGGCGGCCGGTACCACGGCCCTCGGTGTCTTCCTCGCGGCGACCGCCGGCTACGCCGTGTCCCGGATGCGGTTCCCGGGCAGCCGGCAGCTGATGTGGGTCTTCCTGGTCACCCAGATGTTCCCCAGCATCGTGCTCATCGTGCCGCTGTACCTGCTCATGTCGGAACTGCACCTGCTCGACAACTACCTCGGACTGATCCTGGCCTACGCCACCACGGCGGTGCCCTTCTGCGCCTGGATGATGAAGGGCTACTTCGACACCATCCCCAAGGAGATAGACGAGGCCGGACGCGTGGACGGCCTCACCCCCTTCGGCACCTTCTGGCGGCTGATCGTGCCACTGGCCAGGCCGGGCCTCGCCGTGACGGCGTTCTACAGCTTCCTCACCGCCTGGGGCGAGGTCGCCTACGCGACGCAGTTCATGCAGTCCGACCACTACACGCTCGCCGTCGGCATCCGCACCTTCGCCCAGGACCAGCGGCCCGACTGGGCGTGGACCTCGGCCACCGCGATCATCATCACCATCCCGGCCGCCCTCGTGTTCATGCTCGTGCAGCGCAGCCTCGTCTCCGGACTGACGGCCGGCGGCACCAAATCATGACCGGCTCCACTCCGGCCGGACACCGGCCGCCGCCCACCGGGCACGCGCTCTCGTCGTTACCCTCGTACTCCTTAAGGGAAGCCATGACCCAGCACGTCACCGACACAGTTCCCGACGAAGCCCCCGCCTCCGCCTCCCCGCACCGGGAGTGGTGGCGCGACGCGGTCATCTACCAGGTGTACCCGCGCAGTTTCGCCGACAGCAACGGCGACGGAATCGGCGACCTGCCCGGCATCCGCGCACGCCTTCCCCACCTGAAGAAGCTCGGTGTCGACGCCGTCTGGCTCTCGCCGTTCTACGCCTCCCCGCAGGCCGACGGAGGCTACGACGTCGCGGACTACCGGGCCGTGGACCCCATGTTCGGCACCCTCACGGACGCCTACGACCTGGTGCACGAAGCCCACGCGCTCGGCCTGCGGATCATCGTCGACCTGGTGCCCAACCACTGCTCCGACCAGCACGAGTGGTTCAGGCAGGCGCTTCGCGAGGGTCCCGGCTCCCCGCTCCGGGACCGCTTCCACTTCCGTCCGGGCAAGGGCGCCGGGGGTGAACTGCCGCCCAACGACTGGGAGTCCATCTTCGGCGGTCCCGCCTGGACCCGGGTCACCGAACCCGACGGCACCCCGGGCGAGTGGTACCTGCACCTCTTCGCGCCCGAGCAGCCCGACTTCAACTGGGACCATCCCGCCGTCCACGACGAGTTCCGCTCCATCCTGCGGTTCTGGCTCGACCTCGGCGTCGACGGCTTCCGCGTCGACGTGGCGCACGGCCTGATCAAGGAGGCCGGCCTGCCGGACGTCGGCCACGACGAGCAGGTCAAGCTGCTCGGCACGCGGCCGGTGCCGTACTTCGACCAGGACGGCGTCCACGACGTCTACCGCAGCTGGCGGCGCATCCTCGACGAATACACCGGCGAACGCATCGCCGTCGCCGAGGCGTGGACACCGACCGTCGAGCGCAGCGCCCTGTACCTGCGCCCGGACGAGCTCCACCAGGCCTTCAACTTCGACTACCTGGGGACCGGCTGGAACGCGGCCGGACTGCGTGAGGTCATCGACCGCTCGCTGCGCGCCATGAACGCCGTGCACGCGCCGGCGACCTGGGTGCTGTCCAACCACGACGTGGTACGTCACTCCACCCGCCTCGCGGAGGGCGACGCGGCGCGCGGCCTGCGCCGGGCACGCGCGGCGACCCTGCTGATGCTGGGGCTGCCCGGCTCGGCCTACATCTACCAGGGCGAGGAACTCGGCCTGCCCGAGGTCGTCGACCTGCCCGACGAGCTGCGCCAGGACCCCGCGTTCTTCCGCACCACGGGCCAGGACGGCACCCGCGACGGTTGCCGGGTGCCCATCCCGTGGTCCGGCCAGGTGCCGCCGTTCGGCTTCGGAGCCGTCGACGGCGGTCCGAGCTGGCTGCCGCAGCCGGCGGACTGGAAGCACCTGACCGTCGAGGCGCAGGAGGGCGACGCGACCTCCACCCTGGAGTTCTACCGCAGCGCACTCGCGGTCCGCCGCGAGCACCCGGCGCTGGGCGCGGGCCGTCAGATCACCTGGCTCGACGCCCCCGAGGGCGTGCTGGCCTTCCGCCGCGACAGCGAGAACGGCTCCTTCGTCTGCACGGTCAACCTCACGGCCGCTCCCGTCACGCTGACCACGCCCGGCACGCTGCTGCTGGCCAGCGCCGACGTGCAGCCGGGTGCCGGGACGACGGCACTGCCCGGGGAGTGCGCCGTCTGGTGGACCGCCTGACATGCGTCCGGTACAGACCGTCCCCGTGACCATACGGCTGGCCGACATCGCCGCCCAGGCGGGGGTGAGCGAGGCGACCGTCAGCCGGGTCCTGAACGGCAAGCCGAGCGTCGCCGCCGGCACCCGCCAGGCCGTGCTGGCCGCGCTCGACGTACTGGGCTACGAGCGCCCGGTGCGGCTGCGGCAGCGCAGCGAGGGCCTGGTCGGCCTCATCACCCCCGAGCTGGACAACCCCATATTCCCGGCGCTCGCCCAGGTCATCGGACAGGCCCTCACCCGGCAGGGCTACACCCCGGTGCTCGCCACCCAGACGCCCGGCGGGTCCACGGAGGACGAACTCACCGAGATGCTGGTGGACCGCGCGGTGGCGGGCATCATCTACGTCTCCGGGCTGCACGCGGACACCACCGCCGACACCAGGCGCTACGCGGACCTCCGCGCCCAGGGCGTGCCGTTCGTGCTCGTGGACGGTTTCTCGGCGAAGGTCCAGGCACCCTTCATCTCGCCCGACGACCGCGCGGCGATGACGCTGGCGGTGGCCCACCTGGTCTCCCTGGGCCACACCGGCATCGGCCTGGCCGTCGGCCCCCGGCGCTTCGTTCCCGTGCAGCGCAAGATCGAGGGCTTCGTCCGCGCGTTGCAGGACCAGCTGGACCTGGCGCCGGATCTGGTCGAGTCGACACTGATCCAGCACTCCCTCTACAGCCTGGAGGGCGGCCAGGCCGCTGCCGGGTCCCTCATCGAGCGGGGCTGCACGGCGGTGGTCTGTGCCAGCGACATGATGGCGCTGGGTGCGATACGGGCGGCCCGGCAGCGCGGCCTGGAGGTGCCCCGGGACTTCTCCGTCGTCGGCTTCGACGACTCGCCCCTGATCGCCTTCACCGACCCGCCGCTGACCACGATCCGCAAACCGGTGCCCGCGATGGGACAGGCGGCGGTGCGCACACTGCTGGAAGAGGTGGGAGGGACGCCCGCGCCGCACAGCGAGTTCGTGTTCATGCCGGAGCTGGTGGTACGCGGCTCCACGGCATCGAAGGCCCGGGTGCGCCACCCCGCCGCCTGAGTCCGGCGCGCGGCCGGCCGGCCACGGACGCGGAGGCGGCCGTGACCGGCGCCACGGGCATGAGGCACACCAAACCCGTGCTCGGTGACGGCACCAGCGTCGTGGGCGGCGGACGAACGGGGCGGCGGCGAGGCGGGTGTGCCGCACACCCGCCGTCCTCGCCGGCACGGCCGTTCGTGCTGTCCGCCGGTTCTCAGGCCAGGCCGAAGGACTCCGTGATCAGGGCCGCCGGCTGTCCGCCCGGAGTCATCAGGCGGTAGGTGCGGTGCAGCGTCGAGCCGCCGGGCAGGCTCGCCTCCGCCCGGAGCCGGGGAGGCTGCGTCCACTGGGGCGGACCGCCCTGGCCGTACCAGAGGAGCTCCCGCCGGGCGTTGGCGCCGTGCCGCCGCAACGCGCCGCCCAGCCCCAGGGGTTCGGTGCTCAAGGAGCCGGCCACCTCGGGTGGGAGGCGCTCGCGGAGAAGAAACGTCTCGGCGTGGTACACGGGGGCCCTGGTGGCGCGGACCGTGATCTCGACGCGCCGGCGTGTCGCCGGCGCGCCCGGCGGTGCCTCCAGCCAGGTGCCCGTGCCGGCGGGGAGGCCCACGGTCCGTTCGTCCAGCACCCGTAGGGCCAGAGGCTGCATCGTGCAGGCCGCGATGAGGGTCGTCACGGTTCCGTCGCTCGTCAGGACACCGCGCAGGACCGGGCTCAGCGCGCCCGTGTCGACGTCGCTCAGCTCCGCGGGCCGGCGGTGCTGGGCCACGAAGTATCCGTCCACCAGGGACGAAGACGCTCCTGGGCGGGACGCCGCGTGGCGTTCCCAGTTCTCGGTCTGCACCATCTCTCTTCCTCCCTGCGGACGGCTCACCAGGGCCTGTCCGACAATTCCCGTCTGCCGCTTCGGGCGACGACGCGAATGGCCCCACACGCCCTAGCCCCGGCCGAGTACCGCTCCGCCGTTGACCTGGATGATCTGGCCCGTGACGTCCCCCGCCTCCGCGGAGGCGAGCCAGCGGACCGCGCTCGCCACCGACTCCGGACGGGCGGCACGGCCGACGAGGGTGGCGTCGACGAGGGCACGGCGGCGCTCCTCGGTCATGCGGTCGCCGAAGAAGCCGGTCCCCTCCACGTAGCCCGGCGCCACCACATTGGCGGTACCGCGGCCGCCCAGTTCCCCGGCCAGCGTGTACGTCCAGGCGTGCAGCGCGGACTTCGCCGCGCCGTACGGGCCCCCGCCGCGCAGTGCCGCGACCGAGCTGACGGTGATGACCCTGGCCCCCGGGGACCGCGTGAGGTGCGGCAGGGCCGCCGTCGTGAGCAGCACGGCGGAAAGGACGTTGCGCCGCCACTCGTCGAGCCATGCCGCCGCCACGTCGCCGAGTGCGCCGCCGGTGACACGGGTCGTCCCGCCCGCGTTGTTCACCACGGTGGCGATCGTCTCCCCGGGCCCGGCCCCGGCGGCCACCGTGTCGACGGCGTGCCCGACCTCGTCCGGCTCCCGGAGATCCGCGGCGTGCCAGCCGGCCGCGTCCGGCCGGACGCTCTGGTTGATCTCCCGAGCCGCCGCCTCCAGTACCCGAGCCCGGCGCCCCAGGAGGACGACCCGGTGCCCGGCGTGCGCGAGCGCGAGCGCGGCCGCCCGGCCGATGCCCGTGCCACCCCCCGACACCAAGGCGATGCGTGTCATCTCCCCCTCCTCCGGCCCGCCCTGTGCCGCGTCCGCGGCCGGCCCCGGAGAGCCGCCGGGCGCCCTCACCGTAGACAGGCGGGGCGGGCCGTTCCCCGCATTGATGAGCAGTCCTTATGGATGGCGGGACGGGCCGGCGGAGGTCGGCATGCTGGCCCGCGTGATCCCTCTCGGTGGTCTGCCGACGACACACAGGAGACCGGCCACGGCACCCGCAGAACGCTCCGCTCTCGGCAGGCTGCTGACGCGGTGCGCACGGCACCGGGGCCTGTGCGCAACGGCGGGAACGGCCGCGGCCGTCGGCGGACTCGCCGCGATGGCGGCGCCCCTGATGCAGCGCCGGCTGATCGACGCCGCCGTGGCGGGCCGCGGCGGCACACCCCGGACCCTCTGGCTCGCCGGACTGCTGCTCACCGCGGCCGTCGCCTTCATCGGCTCCGTGCTGCGCAGACGCGCGGCACAGGAGCTGTCGCTCCGGGTCGAGCACGAGCTGCGCACCGAGCTGTTCGCCGCCGCGCTGCGCAACGGCCCCCGCCACGAGGGGATGCCGACGCCGCGCCAGGCGGCCACGCGCGCCGTCGCCGATCTGCCGCCCATCACCTCGCTGCTCGGTATGGGACCGCTGCTGCTCGGCAACATCGTGCTCGTGGCCGGCATGTCGGTGGCGATGCTCGTGCTGTCGCCCGCGCTGACGGCCGTGGCGGCGGGGCTGGGGCTCGGGCTGTGGGCGCTGTCCCGGCGGGGGAGGGACCGTATCTTCCCGGCGGCCACGGCGGTGCAGCGGCGGGCGGCCGAACTGGTCTCGGCGGTCCGGTCGGTCATCGCCGGCGCCCGGGTGGTCAAGTCCTTCGGCCGGGAGGCGGAACAGCACGAGCGGCTGGCCGCGGCGGCGCGTCGGCTGATGGCAGCACAACTGTCCCGCATCCGGCTCACCTCCCGTTTCGACCCGGCCCTCCAGGCGCTGCCGACCCTGGGCCAGCTCGCGCTGCTGGCCCTCGGCGGCTGGCTGGCCGTGCACCACCGGCTCAGCGTGGGAACGTACCTGGCCTTCGCCTCCTACCTCGGTCAGCTGATCGCCCCGGTCCGGATGACGTCCCGTCTGGTGTCGGTCGGTCAGCAGGCCCGGGCGGGCGCCACACGCGTCTTCCAGGTCCTCGACGCGGACGGATCCGGCGGTCCCGACGCCTCCGGACGAGTACCCGCCCCGGGCCCGCGCGCGGCCACGGACGGCCCCCCGGAAGTGCGGTTCGCCGCCGTGGCGTTCGCCCACGGCGCCACCCCGTTGCTGCGGGACTTCAGCCTGGACGTGGCGGCCGGCGAGACCGTGGCGCTCGTCGGGCCGCCCGGGGCGGGGAAGTCGACCGTGGCCCGCCTGCTGGTCCGGCTGCACGACGTCCGGGAGGGGCACGTCCTGGTGGGCGGCCGGGACGTGCGCGAGCTCGATGTGCGCGCCCTGCGCACCACGGTCGGCCTGGTACCCGAGGACCACGTCGTCTTCGCGGACACCGTGCGCGCCAACATCGGCTACGGCCGCCCGGGAGCCACCGACGCGGAGATCCGCGCCGCGGCGCGTGCGGCGCGCGCGGACGAGTTCATCCACGCCCTGCCCCAGGGCTACGACACCGTCCTCGGCGAACGCGGGGTGTCGCTGTCCGGCGGGCAGCGACAGCGCCTGGGCCTGGCCCGGGTGCTGTGCGGGGACCCCTCCGTCCTGGTCCTGGACGACGCGACGTCCGCGCTGGACCCCGCCCTGGAGGCCGAGGTGCACGACGCGCTGCGGCAGGACTTCGCCGAGCGCACCGTGGTGCTGATCGCGCGCCGGCGGGCGACGGTCCGCCTGGCCGACCGGGTCGCCGTCCTGGACGAGGGCCGCGTGGTGGACTCCGGCACCCACGAGGAGCTGCTCGGGCGCTGCGCGGTCTACCGCGGGCTGTTCCCGGAGGACACCGCCGCCGAGGCACGGGAGGACCGGCCGGCCCCCGCGGCCATGCCGGCCGCCGTACCGGCCGGCACGGCCGCGGCGCCGCCTCCGCGGGACACGGAGGACATCGGGTTCCGGGGTCTGCTCAGGCGGTACAGGTGGCCGCTGGCGGCCTGCGCGGCGCTGGTGGCCGCCGACGCGCTCGCCGGTCTGGGGGTGCCGCTGCTGGTCCGCCGGGCCATCGACGGGGGCGTACGGCACACGGACTTCGGGGCCGTCGCCGCGGCGGCCCTGGTCGGGCTCGGCGTGGTGCTCGCCGACTGGGGCGTCAACATCGTCCAGGTCCGGCTCGCGGGCACCACCGGTGAACGGCTCATGCTCGACATCCGGGTACGGCTCTACCGTCATCTGCAGAACCTCGGACTGGACTACTACGAGCGGGAGGCGGCCGGCGCCACGCTCAGCCGGGTCACCACCGAGCCGGACCTCCTCGCCGGATTCCTCCAGTCCGGCCTGGTCTCCGTCGCGGTCAGCGCCCTCACCGTGCTCGGCGTCGGCGGCGCCCTGCTGTTCACCGACGCCGCCCTGGCCGGCGCGGTCCTGCCCGCGTTCCCCCTGCTCGTCGCGGCCACCGTCCTCTTCCGCCGCCGCATCGTGCCGCTGCACCGGCGGTCCCGGCGGGACCTCACAGCCGTCAACGCCTATCTGGAGGAGAACGCCGCCGGAGCCGAGGCGGTGCTGCTGGCCCGCCGGGAAGAGGCCAACACCCGGCGGTTCACCGAACTCAGCGCGGTCTTCAGGGACGGCCGTGCACGGGCACAGCGGCTGGTCGCGCTGTACTTCCCGCTCGTCCAGCTGGTGACGGACCTCGCCGCGGTCGTCATCCTGGTGACGGGACTGCACCGGGTGGCCGAGGGCACCTTGAGCACCGGCGTGCTGGTCGCCTTCCTGCTCTTCCTCAACCTGCTGTTCTCCCCCGTACAGCAGCTGTCCCAGCTCTTCGACGGCTACCAGCAGGCCGCGGTCGGCATGCAGCGCATACGGGACTTCCTCGCCACGCCGGTGTCGGTGCGCTCGCCCGCGCATCCGGTGCCGGTCGGCCGGCTGCGCGGCGACATCGTCCTGGACGACGTCCGGTTCTCCTTCCCCGGCACGGCCACGGAGGTCCTCGCCGGTGTGAGCCTGCGCATCGCCGCCGGCGAGACCGTCGCCGTGGTCGGTGCCAGTGGCGCGGGCAAGTCGACGCTGGTGAAGCTGATCGCCCGGCTGTACGAGGTCACCGGCGGACGCATCTCGGTGGACGGCGTGGACATACGCTCCTACGACGTCTCCGCCTACCGACGGCGGCTGGGATCGGTGCCCCAGGAGCCGTACCTCTTCGGCGGCAGCGTCCGGGACGCGATCGGCTTCGCCGCCGGCGGGGCGGCACAACGGGCCGTCGAGCGGGCCGCCGAGGCCGTGGGAGCCCACCGGACCATCGCGGCCCTGCCCGGCGGTTACGCGTACCCGGTCGACGAGGGCGGGACGAACCTGTCCCTCAGCCAGCGCCAGCTGCTCGCCCTGGCACGGGCCCGTCTCGCCGACCCCGACATCCTGCTGCTCGACGAGGCGACATCGGCGACCGGCGCACACGGCGGAACCGGGGGCGCGGCGCCGGCCGGACAGGCGCGCCGTACGACCGTGATCGTGACCCACCGGCCCGCCGTCGCGGCGCGGGCCGACCGGATCGTCGTGCTGGACCACGGGGCCGTGGCGGAGGACGGCACGCACGGGGAACTGCTGGCACGCGACGGTCTCTGGGCCGCCATGTGGCGGGCGGAGCGGTCGTCGCCCGACGGGGCCGCGCCCGGGACGGTCAGCGGGCGCGGAGGGCATCCAGCAACGTAGCGTCGCCCTCGACCCGGAGCCGGTCCGCGGCGGTCGCCCGGCCCCACAGCACGAGCAGGAGATCCTCGGCCGTGCCCTCGGCCACGCAGTCGGGTACCGGGCCGGCGCCGGGGGAGTCCGGCGGCGGGGAGAGGGAGACCCCGGTCTCGCGCACGGTGACCCGCCAGCGCGCGGCCGTGTCGGAGGCGCTGAGCGCGACGGTCCCGGCGGGGCCCGGGCGGCCCGCGTTCCGTCCGCCCGGCAGGAAGGTGTCCAGGACCTCCGCCACCCCGTCCGTCGCCGGCGCGGGGCCGATGGCCGTCGGCACGCCCAGCGCGTTCTCGGCGTCCCAGCGGTGGAGCGCCGTCTCATGGGCCATCCGGCGGTGCCAGAACCGTGCCACCGGAGGCCGGCCCGCCCAGTTCCAGGCGGGCGCGGCCGGTGACACCGCGTCCAGCTCCTCCGCCATGGCGGTGAACTCCCGCTGCCACCAGGTGAGGACGTGGATGCCCTCCGGCACCTCCGGCCGCTCGTGCCGGGGGGTGCTCGCGGTACGGCGCCGCAGGTGCTGCCGGTGCCAGCGGTACACACCGGCGAGATGGGCGACGAGATCGGACACCGTCCACCCGGGGCAGGAGGGGACGGCCGCGTCGAGCCGTGCGGTGTCGATCGCGGCCAGGAAGCGCGCCGCCTCCTGGCGGAAGGCGTGCAGCCACCGTTCCTTCGTCCAGCGGGCTTCGGTGGACCGGGCCGTGCCGTGGATGGCTGTCATGCGTCTGCTCCCCCTGCTGTCTGCCTGCGGTCGGACCGGTGCGGCGCACGGGTCCGCGGGATCCTGCGGAGTACGACCAGTTCCCGCTGTGTACGCCGGGTGCGGGGCCGGTCCGGATCCGGCATGGCCCGCAGCCGGGCGACGGCGGGGCCGATGGCGCGCCGGCGCTCGGCGGCGTCGAGCGCCCACAGGAAGAACGGCGCACCGCTCTCCAGGAAGGCCGCCGCCTCGGCGGGCGACTGCCGGTGGTACGTGGGTTCGAACCGGCCGGTGTGCTCCACGGTGAACCCGGCCTCGGGTGCCAGCAGGCGCAGGCGAGCCGAGCGGTCGTCACGCCGCCCGTCGACGTCCAGGCTCCGCCACACCTCCTCGTACACGATGCCGATCGGGTCGTCGGCGGGCAGCAGCACACCGGAGGCGATCACATAGCGGCCGCCCGGCACCAGGACTCGTGCGACCTCGGCGAGCACGGCGGGGGCGTCCGCGACCATCTGGAGCACCCACACACTGACCGCCTGCTCGACCGTCGACGCCCGGAAGGGCAGCCGGGCGGCGTCCGCGGCGACCACCACGGGGCCCAGCCGCTGCCGGGCCCGCACCAGCATGGCGGGCGACAGATCGAGCCCGTACACGGTGTGGCCGAGGTCCGTCAGCGCCCGGCCGACCACTCCGGTGCCCGTACCGACGTCCAGGACGGGCGCGCCCGGACGCAGGAAGGGCACGAGCCGGGCCGCGACCTTGCGGCCGCGTTCCTCACCGCCGCGCGTACGGTCGTAGCGGGGTGCCACACCGTCGAACCCGTAGGACGCGGCGGGACCGCGGCCGGCGTCGACGCCGCTCACCAGCCCATCCCCTGTCCGCCGTCCACGGGCACCAGGGCCCCGGTGATGTATCCGGCCTGCTCGCCGGCGAGGAAGTCCACGGCGGCGGCCACCTCCCGGGTGCGGCCGAACCGCCCGAGCGGCACCTGGGCACGGATGCCGTCGCGGACCCGGTCCGGCACCCGCCGCGTCAGCTCGGTCTCCACGAAACCCGGCAGCACCACGTTGACCGTGACGCCGTGCGGTGCCACCTCCCGGGCGAGGCTGCGGGCCAGACCTGTGAGCGCGGCCTTGGCGGCGGCGTAGCCGCTCTGGCCGGGAACCCCGACGGTCGCGGCGACGGAGGACAGGAAGACGAGCCGGCCCCAGCCGCGCTCGGTCATGCCGGGCACGACGCGCAGGGTCGCGTGGAAGGCGGCGAACAGATTGCCCCGGACCAGCCCGTGGAAGGACGCGTCGGAGGTCCGGGCGAGGAGCGAGGCCTCGGTGGTGCCGGCGTTGGCGACCAGCACCTCCACCGGTCCGAGCCGGTCCTCGACCTCCCGTACCGCCGCGTCGACGTCGTCCGCCTCGGTGAGATCGCAGCGCACCGACAGCAGGTCCCCGAGGTCACCGCCCGACCGGGAGAGCACCGCCACCCGCCGGCCGCTCTCGCGCAGCCGTGTCGCCGTCGCCAGGCCGATTCCTCTGCTGCCGCCGCAGACCAGGGCGACGCGGTCCCGCCGCGCCCCCGCCCCGCTCCCGTCCGAGGTCCGCCTCACGCCGGGTCTCCTCCTTCCGCGACCGCGTGCCGGGCGGCCCGGTCGGAGACGGCGAGCGCGTGGTCCAGGTCGGCGTCCGACAGCGCCGCGCACACGTACCAGTGGTGGTTGGGATGCAGCAGCAGCCCCTCCCGGACGGTCCAGGTGTAGAAGTGCCGCTTGCAGCGCCGGGCGCGGGCGTCGTCGTCGAACTCCAGGAACGGCATCTGCGGGGCTCCCACGACGCGCGCGGGCAGACCGGTCCGCTCGATCACGCCCCGCAGACCCGCCTGCAACCGGGTCCCCAGCGCCTCGACCCGTGCCAGGGCCGGGGTGGTGGCGAGCACGTCGACGGTGGCCAGACTCGCCGCCATGTCCAGCGAGTTCGCGAAGAACGTGGACGAGATGTGCACGTGGGCCAGCTCCCGCAGCACGTCGGCACGGCCGGCGACCGCCGACACCGCGTAGCCGTTCGCCATGGCCTTGCCCACGGTGACCAGATCGGCCCGTACCCCGTACGCCTCCTGGGCCCCGCCCAGCCCGAGCCGGAAGCCGCTGCGGATCTCGTCCAGGACCAGCAACGCGCCGTGCCGGTCCGCCAGTTCCCGTACCCCCTGGAGGAACCCGGGCGCGGGGAGCGTGGTCTCGAACGGCATCATGAGGACGCACGCCACGCGGCCGCGGAAGCGGTCCAGGACCTCCTCCAGCGAGGACAGGTCGTTGTACCCGAACGTGGTCACCTGTTCGGCCACGGTCCGGGGCACGCCGGGGCTGCGGATCGCGGCCCAGTCGTGCCAGCCGTTGTAGCCCCAGCGGACCACCACGTCGCGGCCGGTGAACGCCCGGCTCAGCCGGACGGCCGAACTCGTCGCGTCCGAACCGGTCTTCACCAGCAGCGCGGTCTCCGCGTGCGGGATCACCTCCGTCAGCCGGCGGGTCAGCCGCTGCTGCGCCGGCCGCAGCATCGACAGGGCGAAGCCCTGGCGGATCTCGGAGACGGCCGCGTCGTCCACCGCGCGGTGCGCGTGCCCCAGGATGATGGTGCCGTAGGCGAGGATGAAGTCGAGGTAGCGGTTGCCGTCGACGTCCCACACGTACGCGCCCTCGCCGCGCGCGGCGTACAGCGGGTACTCGCCGTCGATCAGCCGGTCGCTGGGGATCACGTCGTCGGCGGTCGCCGCGATCGCGTCGCTCGTCGCCGCCTCGGCCGCCAGCCGGACCGACTCGGTGAGGGGCAGCGGCGGCGGTGGCGCGAGGCGGGTGGCGGTCCGGGTGTCGTGCAGCGTCATCGCGAACTCCAGGGAGAGGGGCGGTGCGGATCAGGCGGCGGACGGTGTGGTGAACCAGCGGAGGGTGTCCTCGGGGGGCAGGCCGAAGGACCACTCGGTGACCTCGGCGAGGCGGGCGGCCAGCCGTCGCGGCTCGGCCGGGGGCGTCCGCGGTACCGTTTCCCCCGCGTGCGCGGACAGGGCGGCCAGTACGGAGTGCAGGGCCCCTTCCAGGGACTCGAACTCCTCCAGGCAGAGCGTGTACACCTGGCGCGAACGGAACCGGTGCAGACCGGTCAGCATGATGCCCAGCTTCTTCGCCCGGTGCGCCGCCGTCTCCAGAGCCCCCACCACCGGGCCCAGTCCGGGTGCGGCCAGGAAGTCGAGCGCGCGGGCGAGGGTGAACAGCTGGGGCTGCACGTCTCCGAGGACGAAGACGTGCAGGCCGCGGGCGAGCGTCTCGGGCAGCGGCTGCCGCAGCCAGAGCGCGCGGAAGCCCGCCAGCTCCGACAGGTCGGCGGCCAGCCGGCGCGTACCGCCGCCGAGCAGCCGCTCGGCCGTGGCCACCGGATCGTCGTCCCGGGGTACCGGACGCGGTTCGACCACCGCGACCCGGTCGAACGCCCGGCGCAGGGAGTCGGTGAGCGGCAGCGGCCGGCGGAAGCCGTCGTCGGGCGGCGCGTCGGTGTCCAGCACCTCCAGCCCGCCGTCGTCCAGGCGCACCGCCAGCACCATGTGGTGGTGCGCCGGCCCCACTCCGTTGAACTCGTCGCCGGGCCAGTGCAGTCCGTTGGGCGAGAGCACCGGATACCGGTGCCGGCGCAGGAGCGTCGCCAGCTCGTCCCAGCCGATGCCGCCGGGCACCGTGCGCCACTCCAGACGGCATCCCGGGAAGTCGCCGAAGGGACCGCGACCGGGGTCGCTCCGGGTCAGGTCCAGCGGGGTCGCCAGACTGGCGGCGATCTCCCGGGGGGACCGGCCGTGATGAGCGAGCACGGCCTCCACACACCGCAGGAAGCAGCTCAGACCGTCCAGGCCGACGTCGTGCCAGCCGAGCGCCGTCGCCGGATCGAACCGCGGGCCGCCGGCGGCCTCACTCATGGGCCCGTTCCTTCCTGTCGTTCCTGTCGTCCCTGTCGTTCCTGTCGTCCCGGCCGTTCCTGTCGTCCCGGTCGTTCCCGCCGTACCCGTCACGTCTGGCGTCTCGGTCATGGGGTCTCCAGCTCTCGCCACAGCCGGGCGGTGTGCACCTTGTTGGTGCCGGTCCGGGGCAGCTCGGGGCGGATCACCAGCCGCGTGGGCACCTTGTACGCGGACAGCCTGGCGGCGAGATAGCGGCGCAGCTCCAGCTCGCCGACCCCGCTCGCGGCGACGAAGGCGAAGAAGCCGGTCTCCGCGCTCCCCGTGGGCGGACCGGTGACCAGGCAGTCCCGGACTCGCGGATGAGCGCGCAGCACCGCGTCGACCTCGACCGGATCGACCTTGCGCCCGGCCACCGACACCCGCTGCGACAGGCGTCCGGTCAGCACGAGCCGGCCGTCCGGCAGCAGCCTTCCCCAGTCCCCGGTGCGCTGCCAGCCGCCGGTGAACGTCTCGCGGGTGAGGGCGCCCTGACCCCAGTAGCCGCTGTGCCGGCCGGGTCCGCGCACCCACACCTCACCCTCCGTGGACTTGCCGGCACTTCCGGGCCGTCCGATCCGCACCCGCACCCCGGGCACGGGACGGCCGACCGATTCCACGTCGCCGGCGTCGGCCAGGGTGATCACGGCGTTCTCCGTGGCGCCGTAGTGATTGCTCAAGCCGGTACCGGACGCCTCCCGCCACGCGTCGGCCGTCGCCGCGTCGAGCCGTTCCCCCGCCGAGACGCACATCCGGGTGGTGTGGCCGGCCGACGGCAGGTGGGGGAGGAGCACCCGGTAGAGGAAGGGCACCGACTGTATGACGGTGGGCCGCAACTCCCCAATCCACCGGGCGAGCTCGGCCGGAGCGGGGGGCGCCGGGGCCAGTGCCACGGTCGCGCCCGAGAGCAGACCGGCGACCAGGGCGATACCGAACGCGTAACTGTGGTGCAGAGGTGTGGTGCACAGGACGACGTCCTCCGGGCGGTAGCCGGCCGTGTCCGCGAAGGACGCGCACACCGCGACGGTGCTCGCCCAGTCCCGGCGTACCACCTTGGGCAGGCCGTTGGTGCCGGAGGTCACCAGGCCGAAGGGGGCGGCGGGACGAGGAGCCGAGGGGCGAGGGGCCGAGGAGGGCCGGGGGCCGCTGGACGCGGCGGCGCGGTCCAGGACTCCGGAGAGCCGGGCCGGACGGGTTGTCGTGGTGATGTCGGTGGGGGTGCTTCGGGGGTCCGGGACTCCGGAGAGCCGGGCCGGACGGGTTGTCGTGGTGATGTCGGTGGGGGTGCTCCGGGTGTCCAGGACACCCGAGAGCCGGGCCAGACGGGTCGTCGCGGTGATCTCGGCCGGGGTGCTCCGGGGGTCCAGGAGCACCGGGGAGAGCCCGGCGCGGGCGAGGGACAGCACCAGCACCACGTCCGTGACGGTGTTGCCCGTGGACACGCCCCAGCGCGGTGCCGCCCGGCCCGGCACCCGGGGGACGTCCAGGTCGCGCGCGGTCCGCTCCAGCGCCTCGGCCAACGCGCGGTAGCTCAGCGAACCCCGCCCGTCCACCAGCGCGGTGGCCGTCGGGCGCACGGCCGCCCACCGGCGTATCCGGTCGTCCAGGGACTCACGCATCGGCGTGCTCCTCGTCCGCCGGGTGCCGGACGAAGCCGACCGAGGACCTGCCCTGCCGGATGGTCCAGCGCCGCAGCCGTTCGGTGCGGTACCGCCGGACCAGGTCGAACGGAGCCACCGCGGAGGGCGCGGCGATCTCACCCGGCCCGTCCGGCGCCGCCGGGCCGGAACCCCACCACGTGACCTGGATCCCGCCGGGGCGGGGGTCCAGGACGGCGCAGGCCACCGCGAGCACCCCCGCCTCACCGGCCTCCGGGAAGGCGGACGCGGACAGCGCCGTCGGCCACTCCACCGCGACGGCCAGCACCCGGGCACAGGCACCCTCCCGCAGCAGATCGGCCCCGTGCCCGAAGGTGTCGACGCCGCCGGAGGCGCCGGAGAAGGTGACGGACGGGCCGTCGAGACCTCGGTCGATGGAGAGCGCCGAGACCAGCGCGTGCGGCGTGTAGTGGAGGAAGGCGCGCGGATCGAGCCAGCGCGCGCCGGGCCCGCGCACCGCGGTCAGGACGGCCTCCGCGGTCACCCAGGTGGCGTGCCGGCTCGCCAGGACGACCGCCGTCTCCCCGGGCGCGTCCGGCAGCCCGGCCAGCGCCTCGGCCACGGTCTCGCGGAGCACCGGCAGCACCCGGTCCCGCACCGGCAGTCCGCGGTCGGCCGCGGCGGGCGTCGCCCGCCCGCGCACCAGGGTCAGCCCGGCCACCCGCACAGGGCCAGGACGGATACCACGGTCAGGACACATGCGCCGCCACCTCCCGCCGCGCACCGGCGGAATCCGGCCCGGTCCGGTCCGCCCCCAGGACGACCGCGGCGTTCACACCGCCGAGCCCGCAGGACACCGACACGGCCACCTCGGGCGGCCGGCCCGGGCGCCGGCCGCCCAGGTTGTGCTCGCGCCACGCGGGGTCGACGGAGTCCAGCCCGAGCGTGGGCAGGACCTCGCCGCGCTCCAGGGTCGCCAGCGAGACCACCGCCTCCACGACGCCCGCCGCTCCCTGGCAGTGGCCGATGGCGGCCTTGGAACTGACCACCGGCAGGTCCCGGAGCAGCCGGTCGCCGAACACCTCCCACAGCGCGGTGAGTTCGGCGGCGTCGCCGTGCCTGGTCCCGGCCGCGTGCGCGTTCACGTAGTCGACCTCGGCCGGGCGGCGGCCGGCCTGCCGCAGGGCACCCCGTACGGCGGCCGCCACTCCCTCGGCCTCGGGGCGCGCCGGCTGGGCGGCGAGGTTGTTGGCCGCGACCCCTTCGAGCCGGCCCCGGGCCCGTCCCCCCTCCGGCGTGTCCGGCTCGATCACCAGGGCCGCGGCCGCCTCGGAGATGCGGATGCCGGACCGGTCGGCGCTGAACGGCCGGCAGCCGTGCGGACTCAGGGTGCGCAGAGCGGCCAGACCGTAGAAGCCGGCCTCCGTGATGACGTCGACCCCGCACACGACGACCCGGCGCACCCGGCCCGACGTGATCATCCGCCGGGCCACGCCCAGTGCCACGCACCCGGCCGCCGAGGTCGTGGCGACGGTGATGACCTGGCCGGTCAGACCGCAGGCGGCGGCGACGCGCTCTTCCAGCGGCACCCCCCTCGGGGTCGTCCCCCCGGTCTGCCAGCCGTCCCAGCGGCCACTGACCTCGGCACCCGTCTCGTCCGTGGTGGCCAGGATCAGAGCGGTCCCCTCGCCCCGCGCGCCCGCGTCGGCGAGCGCGTCGGTGACCGCCGCCGTCGCGAGGGCACTCATCCGTTCCGGATGCCCCGGTCCCGGCAGGCCGGGCTCGTGCGGCACGAAGTGGGCGAGGCCGGTGCCGGCCTGCGCGGTGTCGAAGTGCTCGATGGGAAGCGGACGGGCGCCGCCCGCCGACAGCGTCCGCCACAACGGGGCGATGCCGCGCCCCGCCGGGGTCAGCACGCCCACGCCGGTGACGGCGACGCCCGCACCCGCAGCGGCCTGTCCGTCCCTAGTCATGGCGCTCGGCCAGATGACGGACGAGGGAGTCGATACAGTCGGCGGCCTCCCAGAGGTCCTTGCCGGTGAGGGTGTTCGAGGCGTCGCGCTGCTCCAGTTCGGCGAGCACGAGCACGATGTCCAGGGAGTCGATGCCGAGTTCTTCGAAGCGGGCGTCGGCGGGCAGGCTCCGGGCCAGTTCCGGTCCCACCCGGGTGCCGAGCACCGTCCGCACCCGTGTCTCGAGTTCGGCCAGAGCGGCTTCTCGCGTCATGAGGTCTCCGTGCGTTGTGGGGTGGCCCGGGCGGGCCGGACGAGGCGGCCGGGGAGCGGTCGCCGGTTCCCCCTTCCCCGGGGGGCGCGGCGCCGTCCCGTCTCAGGCGCCGGCGGGGAGCACCGCTTCGTCCCTGCGGCGCAGGATCTCGTCGACGGTCTGCTCCGCCGTCAGCTCGCTGCTGTCCAGCCACAGGCCGAGCCGCGGGGTCTCCTTGCGCAGCACCGCGTCGAGCTGGTCGAGGGTCCAGCGGGACCCGTAGGCGACCTTGTCCCGCCCGGACTCGCGCCGCTGCACGGCCTCGACGTCCGGGGTCAGGACCACGAGCCGCACCGTCCGCTCCGGCAGGTACGACAGGAAGGGTTCGAGGTTGTCGCCGAGGATCACGTCCTCGATCACCGTGTGGAAGCCCTCGCGCAGGTAGGAGGCGGCCAGCTGGGCGGCGTGCCGGTAGCGCAGGTGGAGCTGGGCCAGGGCCGCCGCGGTGCGCTCGGCCGTCATCTCCTGGCGCCCGTTGCGCACCATGACCCGCAGCACGTCCCCTTCGACCAGGACGCTGGGGGAGAGCCGGTCGGCGAGCAGCCGGGCCACGGTCGACTTGCCGCTGGCGGAGATGCCCGTCACGACGTACAGGTCTCGCTCGGGGGACTGGGTCATGGTGCGTTCCTCGTCTTTCGGTCGTCGGTGCCGGCGGGGGAGTGGGTGCGGCCGCCGGATGCCTGCGCGGCCCCGGTGCCGGGAGTGCTGTCATCCGCGGCGGCGCGGGGGCCGGCCGCGCGGACCACGCGGTGGCCTCCGGTGCCGCGCGGGGTGAGCGCCCGGACCAGGACGTCGTTGGCCAGGGGCTCGATCGCGCCGAGCAGTCGGCGGGCGAGGGCCGCCCCGGTACGGCCGACCACCTCGGACAGCTTCGGTTCGAGCCAGGACAGCACCAGGTGCTGCCGCCTTCCGCGCGTCTTCGCCACCCGTTCGACGTAGTCGGGGGTGATGCCGTGCTTGTGCGCGAAGTGCCTCAGGGTGTCCCGGGTCCAGGAGTCGCTCCATCTGAGCAGGAAGTACGGCAGATCGGCCGGCTCGAACGGGGGCGGCGCCAGATAGCTGATGACGGAGGCCGGTTCGAACCACACCGTGCCGCCGGCGTCCAGGAGCCGCAGGCAGAAGTCCAGGTGCTCCCGGGTGGTGAGCAGCCCCTCGTCCATGCCGCCGACCCGCTCCAGGGCGTCCAGCCGTACCAGCGCACAGTGGAACTCGATGATGTCGCAGGACTGGCGCACCAGGGCCTCGGCGGGCACCTCGGAAAGACCGCGCAGGAAGTACCGCTGGGTCTGGCGGAAGGTGCGCTCTCCCCACGCGCCGGAGAACTCCATGTCGCCGCCCGCCATGTGCACCGTCCGCTCGTCGAGCCGGCCCTGGAGATAGAGCGGGCCCACGGCCCAGGCCCCGGTCTCCTCGGCGCAGTCGACCAGCGCGGTCAGCCAGCCGTCGGTCAGCAGCACGTCGTTGTCCAGGAAGACGACGTACTCGCCGGACGCGTACCGCACACCCAGGTTGCGGGCCCGGTTGGGGCTGACGTAGGCGTCGGTGCGCACCAGGGTGAAGTCCCGCAGCCGGGCCTCCTCGGCGAGCAGACGGGCGGTCCGCGCGGGGGAGTTGACGTCCACGTAGACGAGGTGGAAGGGCTCCGGTGTGTGTTTCCAGAGGTGGTCCAGGGCGGTGCGGGTCTCGGAGAACCGCTCCCGCGCCGTGACGACGACGGTGATCTCGGGCCAGGCCATCAGGGTGCCCCCTCGAAGCCCGCCGCGCGGGCGGTGGTGACGGAGAAGTAGCCGAAGGAAGGAGTGCTGGAGACCGAGCCGAACCCCGCCTGCCGCAGCAGGCCGGCGAGTTCGGTCGCGGTGAACTGGTGGCCTCCGGTGGTGGCCGCCATCGCCACGGCGTTGGCGGCGGCGGTCGCCGGGCCGGGCACGGCGTCGTCGAGGAGCATGTCGTGGACGAGCAGCCGGCCGCCGGGACGCAGCGCCTTCCTCGACCGGTCGGCGAGCTCACGGCACCGGCCCACGGACCAGTTGTGCATCACGTCGGCGAGCAGCACCACGTCCGCGGACGGCCAGGGCGTGGTGAACATGTCCCCCTCCACGACCGTGATCCGTCCGTCCAGCCCGGCGTCGCCGACCGCGCGGGACGCGATCGGGCAGACGGAGCCGAGTTCCAGGACGGTCGCGGTGAGTTCGGGGTGGCGCCGGGCCAGGGCGATGGCGTAGGTGCCGCGTCCGCCGGCGACGTCCAGCACATGGGCCCGCGCGGGGACGCCCAGCGAGGCGGCCCGCTCGGCGAACGCCGTCGCGGCCGCCGCGGAATGGGCGTGCATGGCCTGGGTGAAGATCTCCGCCTGCCGGGGCACCTCCTGGTGGACCCGCCACAGGGAGCGCCTCCCGTACCCCCTGGGCGCGTCCTCCAGCAGGGCGTCGCGGACGGCCGCGCACCTGTCGTCCCACACCAGCCGGAGCATCGGGCCCCAGTCGTCGGGGGCGTCGGGCAGCAGATACCGCCGGGTCACCGCCGTGAGTTCGTAACGGCCGCCCCATCGCTCCAGCAGGTGCAGGGACGCGAGCAGTTCGAGCACCGATCCGGTCGCCAGCGGCTCGGTGCCGCAGGCCACCGCGACCTCGGCCGTGGTGAGCGGTCCGTCGGCCAGCCGGGTCAGCAGGCCGACACGGTAGGCGGCCGCGAGCGCGGGCAGCTTCCAGTGCCCGAGGACCAGGTCGTGCAGGAGACGGTCGTCCGGCTCCACGCCGGTGGGTCCGTGCCGTGTCGTCATCCCCGTGCGCCCACCTGCTCGCAGACGAGAGTGGCCAGGTCGCCGACGGTCACATAGCGGTCGGGGCGCAGTGTGTCGTTGTCGAACGCGACGTCGTAGCGCCGCTCGAAGTGCGTCAGCACGAACATCAGGGCGATGGAGTCGAGGGCCAGATCCGCGAGGACGTCGTCCTCGTGGACCTCGGCGGGCCGGTCCTCGTCCGCCAGCAACTCGGCGATGGTCTGGAGCACTTCCGAGCGCAGGGCTTCAGGGGCGGGAGTCGCGGGATCGTGCCGCGTGGGGCGGGACACCATGCTCACCTCCGGTTCACCGGGACGGGAGGGGCTCTGCCGGGGGCAGCCTCTCCAGGGCTGTGTGAAATCGAGCTGCGAGATCTCCGGGGCCGAGGTCGGCCAGCGGATGCCGGGCCGGCCGGCGCCCGGACCGTGCGATGCGCACCACGACGAGACACGGGCCGGGCCCGGCCGTCGCGGCGGCCATGGCCCGGGCCGTACCGGCCGGGGACGACACGAGATGGACGCCCCGGTAGCCCGCGGCGCGCGCCAGCGACCCCCAGTCGGCGGGAGCCGGCACCGGCTGACCGCCGGTGGAGTCGTACGCCCGGTTGTCCAGCACGACATGGATCAGGTTGGCGGGAGCCTGCGCTCCGACGGTGAGCGCCGTGCCCAGGTGCATGACAAGGGCGCCGTCGCCGTCCAGGACGACGACCCGCCGGTCCGGCCGGGACACCGCCGCGCCGAGGCCCAGGGCCGCGGCGTGGCCCATCGAGCCCAGCATGTAGAAGTGGGCGGGGGAATCGGCCCGGGTGAACAGCTCCCGGGAGGTGCGCCCCGTCGTCGCGAACACCGCGGCCCCCCGCAGCCAGGGCAGCAGGTCGTCGATGGCCTGGCCCCGGTCGTACCCCCCGGCGTCGGCGCCGCCCGGTCGCGGTTCCTCCACGCGCCCGATCCGGCCGCGCGGTACGAGGACGACGTAGGGCCGGCGCTCGGCCCGGGCCCGGTCCGCCGCCTCCCACGCCCGGGCGAGGCCGTCGTCACCCGGTGCCAGCACCTGGTGCCCGACGCCCAGCCGGTCCAGCAGGGGCTCGGTGGTGGGGCCGGTCAGCGAGTGCTGGGGCTCGTCGTCCTCCGGCCGGGGCCAGCCGCGCAGGGTCATGAAGATCACGGCGGGGATGGCGAAGGTGTCGACGAGCGAGGTCAGCGGGTTGATCAGATTGCCGAAGCCGGAGTTCTGGACCAGCACCGTGCTGCGGCGGCCGGCCAGTTCGGCGCCGGCGGCGATGGCCAGCGCGGCGCCCTCGTTGGCCGCCGGCACATAGCGTCCCGGCTCCCGCGCCAGCAGGGCCAGCGGACCCTGGAGCCAGCCGCACGGCACGCCGGTCACCAGACCGACACCGCGTGCGTCCAGTTCCGCGCAGAACCGCTCGGCGGAGATCACCGGACCACCTCCTCGGCCGGCGGCGCCGGTGCGGCGAGGACCGCCGGGAGGGGCTCCATGCTGTTGACCGCGGCGGCGCGCAGACCGTGGCTCCGGGCGAGCGAGGCCATCGCCTGACCGGGGCCGAGGTCGAGCACGGTGTGCACGCCGTGTGCGGCGACGCTGTCCAGGCACAGGTCCCAGCGCACCTGGGCGGCGACCTGATCGCCCAGCTCGGCGTGGATCTCCCGCGCGTCGGTCAGGGGACGGCCGGTCAGATTGCTCAGCACCGGGACCGCGGGCCGCGACACGGGCAGCCGGCGGGCCAGCGTCCGCAGGCGGTCCCGTACCGGTGCCATGAGGCTCGAATGCGCGGCGAGTCCGGTGCGCACGTCGGTCACCTTCCGTGCCCCGAGGGCGTCGGCGCGCTCGCGCAGCCAGTGGACCGCCGCGCGGTCCCCGGACACCACCAGGTGACGGGTGCCGTTGCGGCAGCCGACGGTGAGCACTCCCAGCTCCGCCGGGCACTGGGCGCACATCCGCGTCACCCGGTCGTGACCGGCGCCGACGACCGACAGCATGCCGCCGGGCCGTCGCGCGGACTCGGCCTCCATGAGCCGGGACCGCTCCCGGACGAACCCCAGCGCCTCCTCCGCCGTCAGCGCGCCGGCGCAGACCAGGGCGGTGAAGTGTCCGAGACTGTGGCCGCCGGCCAGCGCCGGGGGCCGCCATGCCGCGCCCTGGTGTTCGACGAGGGCCGCGAAGGCCAGCAGGCCCGTCACGAAGACGGCCGGATACGCGAGCCCGACCGCACGCAGCTGGCGGGGGGTGCCGTCCACACAGACGTCGCGCAGCGGGGCGTCGCAGGCGGCCTCCAGCCGAGCCAGCAGCTCACGGGCGGCGGGCGACCGCGCCAGCAGGCGAGCGGCCATGCCCGGCCGCTGGGTGCCGGCGCCGGGGAACAGCGCGGCGTACGGCCGCCGGGACAGGACCCGGCCGAGCGGGGTTTCGGCGGCGCTCATCGGACCGCCTCACCGCTGCCGGTCCGCAACACCCGTCCGAGCCGGGTCAGTTCGTCCTCCAGCAGCGCGGAGTCCGCGACCCCCGGGCCGTAGGCCAGGAAGGCGGGCGCCTCCAGCCGTTCGCCGAGCGGTGAGTCTTCCGCGAGGCCCGGTGTGCGGTACCGGCCGCCGGCGGCGGCGACCAGTGCCGCTCCGGCCGCGACGTCCCAGGACCGCGTGCCCAGGTTGCAGGCCAGCTGTCCCCGTCCGACCGCCGTGTAGGCGAGGGCGAGCGCGGAGGAGCCGAGCCGCCGCACGTCGTACTCGCGCACCAGCCGTCCCCACAAGGCCAGTTCCCGCTCGCCGGGATCGGAGCCGCCCCGGGGGAAGTCGGTCAGCAGGACGGCGGGCCCGCCGGCGGAGGGGGTGGGGGCGACCGGGCGGCCGTTGAGCGCGAGCGCACCGGACACGCTGGTGAACGCCTCGTCCCGCACCGGGTCGTAGACACAGGCGGCCACCAGCCGGCCGTCCAGCGCGGCGGCGATCGAGACACAGAACAGCGGCAGTCCGTGCGCGAAGTTGTTGGTGCCGTCGATGGGGTCGACGTACCACCGGATGGCTCCCGAGCCGTGCTCTCCGCCTTCCTCGCCGGTGACCGCCGAGTCCGGGTGGCGGGCGAGGAGGGTCTCCACGATGGCCGCCTCGGCCCGCAGGTCGTACTCGGTCACCAGATCGTGCGCCCCCTGTTTGGACTGGGTCCGCACGGTCGCGGCGCGGGCCGCCAGCAGGATGCCGCCCGCCCGGTGACAGGCCAGCACGGCCGTCTCCAGCAGCGTCCGCGGCTCGTGGCGGGCCGTCATGAGGCCGGCTCTTCCGCCACCAGCCGCCGCAGTTCCGGGTCGGCCGCCACCAGTTCGGTGAGGTAGTCCTCGCCGTCGTGGGACCCGAAGTAGTGGCAGATGACCCGCTCGGGCAGCTCGGGCAGCCATGCGAGGCGTCCCGACCGGTACGGTTCGCCGAGATCTCGTACGAGTCCGGGGCCGAGCCGCCCCGCCATCAGCGAGTACAGCATCTGGGTGACGAACCGCGGCCGGGGCAGTATGTCCGGAGCCGTGTGTCGCATCAGCTCTTCCAGGTGGGCCGGGTCGAAGAACGCGGCGGCTTCCGCCGCGACGAAGCCGCAGCACATGTCGCCGACGAACGGCCGTCCGGGTACCGCGTCCGGCAGCCAGTGGATCCCCTTGGGCTGCCAGCCGCGCTCCGGCGAGTAGAGCAGCGCGGCCGGTTCCGCCCCGGCCGCCCAGTCGACCAGCCGGCCGGGCCGGTTGAGGAACACCACGTCGGAGTCCATGCCGATCACCCGCGGCCGGCCGGCCAGGACGAAGTAGTCCACGAGCTGCATGATCCGCGGGTTGCCACGGCGAGTGCGCAGCACGAGCGGGAAGCCGGCGAGCGCCTGTTCGACGTACGCGTCCGCCTCCGCCCGGGAGACGACCCGGACGGCGCCCAGTGCGCGCAGCCGGGCGTGGTCACCGGCGTCGAGTGTGCCGTCGTCGTGGAGCACGACGGCGGGAGCCGCCCAGAACCGGGCGAGGGACCGCAACGCCACCAGACATCGGTCCACGTGCCGGTGGGAGAGCAGGGTGTGCACCTCCACGGGTGCCTCGCCGGTGAAGCGCGGGACCGTCGGGGACGGGTCAGACCGCGACATGGTCCGCCTCCTCGGCCCGCGTGCCCAGGGGCAGCCACCGCCGTTCCCGTGCGGCCCGGTACGTCGCCTCGATCGTGGCGACCAGATCGCGTCCGTGGCGCACGGAGTGCGCGTACGGTGCGTCGCCCTCGGCCAGCCGGCGCCTGATCTCCTCGTACAGGCCCTCGGTGATCATTCCGCGCTCCCGGGGCACGTCCCAGCTCCGGACCAGCCGGCCGTCCCGGTACAGGCGGACCGCCCGCGGGACGGCGCTGTAGTCACCGGCGGCCGGGTCGAAGTCCAGGTGCAGACGGCCCTGTTCGCCCCTCACCTCGAAGGCGACCGGACCGTGCCCGGTGCCGACGGCGAGCGAGACGTGGACGTCACCGTGCCGGTAGTGCGCGAAGCACTCGCGGTCGAACGGCGGCGCGGGGTCGAACTCGGCGGTCGCGGTGACCTCGGTGGGCCCCCGGCCGGCGAGAAGCTCGGCCAGGTACAGGGCGTGCCACCCGGTGTCCACGAGCCGGCCGCCGCCCGACAGGGCCCGGTCGTGACGCCAGCCGGGGCGGAACTCCTCGGCGCCGTCCCAGGGATACGACCCGAGACAACTGATCAGGACGGAACGCACCGGGCCGATGTGTCCTTCCCCCACCAGCCGGGCCAGAAGCCGGTACTCCGGGAAGAAGGCGTAGTTGTGGGTCATGAAGACCCTGGCACCGGTCCGCGCGGCCTCCGACAGCAACGCGTCCGCCTCCTCGACCGAGTTGGCGAGGGGCTTCTCGCAGAGCACCGCGACGCCGGCCTCGCCGAGGGTGCGCAGTTCGGCGGAGCGAACGGACGGAGGTGTGGCGAGCAGCACCAGATCGGGCCGGGCCCGCTCCACCAGCTCGGCCGTATCGCGGTACGCCGGTACCGGCCGCCCCGCCGCCTCCGCCTGTCCGGCGAGCCGGCGCGCCCTCTCCGGCACCAGGTCGACGAGTCCGGTCAGGTGCAGGCCGGGCGTCCGCAGCAGGACCGGCAGATGCCCCTGCTCCACGATCTGACCGCATCCGACCACTCCGACTCTCACGATGATGCCTCCCCCGAGAGGTTTCCGGCCGGCCCGGCGGTCCGAGCCAGGGCTTCATCCTGCGACCGGAAGCCACCCCGGACCGTGATCGATCAGCGCGCGTTATCAATGACGGGGCGGCGCAGGAATACTTGACCATGCATGGACACGCGGTCACACTGGAGCGATGATCATTCGACTCCGGCTCGTCGCCCGACGGCACGTCGACCTGCAGCGGCAGGCGAGCGCGCTCTGTTGCGGCTGAGCCGGATCCGCGGGTCCGCAGGACGGCGGACGGCCTTCTGACGTCCGCGCACCGCTCTTCTCCCCGATTCACCGGATCGCGTCAGCACGCGGCGTGAATCGGTCAAGCGCACGTTCACTCTCTCCTGCTGCTCCGCCATGACGCGACCACGCGGAGGCTCGGGACAGCCGTCGCAGCCGTCCCCGCACCCCGGCCCTCCCATGGCTGTGAAGCGCAGACGATCGCACGGGGGTCGAACCATGGAATTGCGTCAGATCGAGTTCTTCGTCACCGTCGCCGAGGAATTACATTTCGGACGCGCCGCCCGCAGACTCCACGTGGTCCAGCCGGCGGTGAGTCAGCAGATCCGGCAGCTGGAGCGCGGACTGCGCGTGAAGCTGTTCGACCGGTCCACGCGACGGGTGTGTCTGACGGAAGCGGGCGAGGCTCTGCTGCCCGCGGCGCGCGCCGTCCTGCTGACGATGCAGGAGACCGAACTCATCGCCGCGCGCTACGCGTCCTCCCGGGGCACCTCCCTGCGCATCGCCACGTCGCTGCGCAGCCGCGCCCGTCTCCGGCTGGCCGCGGACACGCTGATGCAGAGCCGCCCCGGGCTGACGGTCCACCTGGTGGACGTCTCCGACAGGACACGGCTGGATCTCGTGCGCACCGGCGCGCTGGACGCGGCCATGGTCGACCATCCGGTGCCCCCCGCTCCCGGCCTGATGCTGCACCGGCTGAGATGGCGTCCCGTGCTCGCGGCTCTGCCGGATTCCTGTCCGCTGGCCGAGCGGGAGAGCGTCGGTGTGGAGGCACTGGGGGAACTGCCGATGCGTCAGATACCTTCGGCCTTCCATCTGACGCTGGTCGAACTGATCGTCTCCGCCCGGCGACGCCTCGGGCTGACGTCGATTCCCCTCCGCTATGCGAAGTCGGTGCGGGAAGCGCTCGACGGGATCGCCCGGCACGGCGACTCCTGGACGGCGGTGCAGTACGAGTGCGCGGATGTCGCGCGGTTTCCGGGCATCTGCCTCCGGGCACTGAGCGTCGACGGCATGGCGTCCCAGTCGGGCATGGTGACGCGTTCGACTCCGTCCGACCAGGTCCTGGCACTCCTGGACAGCTGCACCTCGTCGTTCGAGCGTGCGGGGTAGCCGCCCCCGATCCCGCGCCGACGGCTCCCTCCGGCTCCGAACGAAGCCCCCCGCGTGTTCCTTCGTCATCTCCCCGGCCGGTACTCGTGAACCGGCCGGCAGCGCCCGCGACGGCCGGGTGCTCCGTGGCGCGCGTGGGCTGTTCGGGCGGGCCGGAGCCGCGGGCGGCGGCCGACATGGTGTCGGCCGCCGCCCGCGGTGAAGGGATGCCGGTTCTGCTGCCCGGCGAGGGGTACGGGATCAGTCGGTCGCGCTGCCCGCGACCCACTCGCTCCACGACATGTTCCAGTCGCTGAGGCCGTTGTCCGGGGCCAACGTGGTCTTGTCGGCGGAGTTCTTGACGATCACGACGTCACCGATCATCGAGTGGTCGAAGAACCACGCGGCGGGCTGCTTGCTGTCGTCGCCGCCCCTGGCGTCCTTCAGGCCCACGCAGCCGTGGCTGGTGTTGGCCTTGCCGAAGACCGAGTCGGCACCCCAGTAGTTGCCGTGGATGAACGTGCCCGAGGCGGTCAGGCGCATGGCGTGCGGTACGGCCTTGATGTCGTACGAGGGCTTGCCGTTCTTCTCCGTGAGGCCGACGCTCGCGCCGTTCATGTGGACCTGCTTGAACTTCTCGGAGATCACCATCCGACCGTTGTACGTCGGGTGCTCGGCGCTGCCGGACGAGATCGGGATGGTCTTGATCGTCTTGCCGTCCCGTACGACGGTCATCCGCTTCGTCTTCGCGTCGACGGTGCTGATCTGGCTCCGGCCGATCTTGAACGTGACCGTCTTCTGCACGCCCTGGTGGGTGAGCGTGACGGTGACGGTGGAGCCGGCCTTCCAGTACTTCTCGGGGCGGAAGTCCAGACGGCGGTCGTTGAACCAGTGACCGACGACCCGCTGGCCGCTGCTGGAGCTGACCCGGATCTCCGACTGCACGGCGGCCTTGTCGCCGATCGCCTTGTCGAAGTCGACCGTCACCGGCATGCCCACACCGACGGTCGAGCCGTTCTCCGGGGAGACGTGCCCGATGAAGTCGTTGGCCGGGGAGACCGTGGTGATCGAGGCGTTGCCGGTGACGGTGCGGCCCTTGGCGTCCTCGGCATCCGCGGAGATCTGATACCTGGTGGCCGGCGCCAGCCGGCCGTCCGGCTTCCAGGAGGTGCCGTCCGCGGCCAGAGTGCCCTTGACCTCGGCACCGGTCGCCACGGCGATCATGGTCACCTGCGTGAGATGGCCTTTACGGACGGTGACCTCGACCGAGCCGTCGACCCCGACGTCGTGGACGCCGTCCCCGGGCCTGATCGCTATTCGGGCGTCGGAGACGTCCTGGGTGTCCGTCTTGCTCGCGGGCGCGTGCGCTGCCGGGCGGGTCCCGTCGTCGTTGCCGACGGTGGCGGCGTGGGCGGTGCCGCCCAGGGCCGTGACCGCCAGTACGCCGCCGAGCAGGCCGGCCGTGGTCACTGGTCCGGTGCGTCGTCTACACAGCGTAATCAAACGCTTCTCCCATGCCGCTGGTCTTTTGCTTCCCTGTGCTGGTCGCCGAAGGCGTACATACAGCTTTACCCCGTTGTGTCCATGATTCCGAACAGAAATGGACATTTTGTGGTGAAGGCCACGGATCGTCGGGCCTGCCGTGAGGCTGTCACGGATCTTGACGCGGCTGCCTTCTCCCCCGACGGCCGTGTGCCGCGACCGCTTCATGGCTAGGGTGGCGAGCAGAGCGGCGGGCGGCATGGCGCCGGTCCCGGAGGGAGGGGAAGGCACATCGGATCTGCGGGGTGGTCTACGACGGTGTGCGTGCTCTTCCCCGTCTCGCTCCGGGGCGGGGCGGTCGGCCCGGCCGCGGCGGGCGGATGACCGGCCGGCCGGCGCGCGAGGCGCTCCCGCGATCGTCGCGCGCGTGGCTCGGACCGGTCGCGGCCCTCGCCGCGCTGGTGGTCGTCGTCCTCGGCGTCCTGTACGCCGGCGACGGCAGGCCCGGCACGGTGGACACGCGGATCGGGGCGGCGGTGTACGGGGTGGGGACGCCATGGCGGCAAGCCGCGCTGGCCCTGGACTTCCTGGGAGAGCCCGCGGGATCGGTGCCGGTGGTCGGGGCCGTCGTGGCGGGCTGTCTGCTGCTTCGGCGACCTCGCGCGGCGGTGCTCGTCGTGACCGGCGTCGGCCTGGCCGTGGGGACGGCGACGCTGCTCAAGCCCCTGGTGGGACGCACCATCCACGACGGGAACCTGTCCTACCCGAGCGGCCACACCGCCTTCGCCACCGCGCTCGCCCTGGTGGTGGTACTGCCCGCGACCGGCCGGCCCGGTCTCGGCAGGACGGCCGGCCCGTCACTCGTGCTCGCCGCCGCGCTGGCTTCCGGCGCCGCCATGGGCTGGGCACAGGTCGCCCTGGGCGCGCACTACCCGACCGACGTCCTCGGCGGGTGGTGCACCGCGCTGGCGGTGGTACCGGCGGCCGCGTGGCTGATCGACCGGGTGGCCGACCGCCTCGCCGCCGGGACGGCCGGTGCCGGCCGGCGGGAGCGTCGCTGACGTTCCGTCAGGCCAAGCGGCGGAACACGGGCTTCACCGGGCGTCCGGCCAGCCAGGGCGTGGGGTCGGCGGCGTCCAGTGCCTTCCGGTACACCGCACATGCCTGGGCCACCACGTCGACGGTGTGATCGATGTCGGCGTCGCCGAGCGCGCTGCTCACCACGAACGACGGGGCCAGCACGCCGCCCGCGAGGAGCCGGCGCAGGAACAGGGTGCGGTACTCCTGCGACGGCTGTCCGTTCTCGTCGAGCGTGGCGAAGACCAGGTTGCTGGCCCGGCCCCGGACGACGACGTGGTCGCCGACGCCCATGGCGGCCGCGGCCTCGCGGACACCGGCGGCCAGCCGCTCGCCCAGGGTGTGCAGCCGCGCGGTGATCCCCTCTTCGACGTAGGTGGCGAGCACGGCCATCGCGGCCGCCAGGGAGTGCGTCTCCGCACCGTGCGTGGTGGACAGCAGGAACACCCGGTCGCCGGGGTGACGCAGGCCGCCCCTCTCCATCAGTTCGCGGCGCCCGGCCAGCGCGGAGACGGCGAATCCGTTGCCCAGCGCCTTCCCGAACGTGGAGAGGTCGGGGACGACGCCGTACAGGCCCTGGGCGCCCGCTTCGGACCAGCGGAAGCCGGTGATCATCTCGTCGAAGACCAGGACGCAGCCGTGCCGGTCGGCCAGCTCGCGCAGGCCGGCGAGATACCCGGGCGGCGGCTCGGTGTGGGTGGCGGGTTCGAGGATCAGGCAGGCGACCTCGTCCCGGTACCGGGTGAGCAGCTCCTCCGCGGCGGCCAGGTCCCCGTAGGGGAACGTCACGGTGAGTTCGGTGGTCGCTGCCGGGACCCCGGCGGACATGGGGGTGGTGCCGATGAACCAGTCGTCGACGGAGAAGAACGGATGGTCGGCGCAGAGGGCCACCCGCGGGCGCCCGGTGGCGGCGCGGGCGAGGCGTACCGCGGCGGTGGTGGCGTCGGAGCCGTTCTTCGCGAACTTCACCATCTCGGCGGTCGGCACCGTGGCCAGGAAGCGTTCCGCGGCTTCGACCTCCACGACCGAGGGCCGGACGAAGTTGCAGCCTCGGTCGAGTTCCCGCCGCACCGCCTCGATCACGCGTGGGTGGGCGTGGCCGAGGCTGACCGAGCGCAGGCCGGAGCCGTACTCGATGTAGCGGTTGCCGTCGATGTCCCATACGTGGGCACCGCGGCCGTGGCTGATGACCGGGGCCAGGTTCTCGGGGTACTGGTCGTCGCCCTTGGCGTAGGTGTGCGCGCCTCCGGGGATCAGGGCGTGCAGCCGCTCGTTCGCCGTCCGCGACCGGGGCAGGCGGAGCTCTCTGGTGTTCTCGGTGTCCAAGCCGGCCTCATCTCTCTTCGTGCTTCAGGACCTCGGCGAGGCTCGGCGCCTCCCGGTCCCGCTGGGACATCGATGTGACCGGCAAGGGCCAGGGAATGGCGAGCTCCGGGTCGTCGAAGGCGATCGTCACGTCCTCGGCCGGGTCGTGCGGACGGTCGATCCGGTACGAGGTGTCGGCGGTCCCGGTCAGAGCCTGGAAGCCGTGCGCGCATCCCGCCGGGATGTACAGGGTCGCCTGCGTCTCGTCGGACAGTTCGAAGAGGGCCACGTTGCGGTACGTCGGCGAGTCCGTCCGCAGGTCGACGACGACGTCGAAGATCCTCCCGTACGAGCAGCGCACCAGCTTGGCCTCGCCGGCGCCGGAGCGCAGGTGCAGACCGCGCAGTACGCCCCGGGCCGAGCGGGACAGGCTGTCCTGGACGAAGGTGTCCGGATCGAGGCCCACCGAGCGCACCACGCCGGCGTCGAAGGTGCGGCAGAAGAAGCCGCGCTCGTCGGCGTGCGGGGCCGGCTCGAACAGGTACGCGCCGGCGATGTCCGGGACTTCGGTCGCTTTCATGGGGCCTTCCGCGGGGCGTGGGCGTGGTCGTTCGCCGGGAACAGGGTCGTGGTCAAGGCGGCGAACTGATGGGTGAGCTGCTGCGCGGCGGCCCGGTTGCGCTCGGTGAGGGTCCGCCGTAGCTCCGCCGCGTGCTTCTCCAGGTCCCGGAACTGTTCGAGCAGCCGGTCGGCGTCGACCTCGCGTGCCGGGTGGCAGTACGCGCCGAGGCCCATCCGGTCCATGAGCGCGTCGCTCTTCGCCGCGTAGCAGAGGGCGAGCACGGGCGTTCCGGTCTTCAGCGCGCAGATCAGGTTGTGGTAGCGGACGGCCACCACGGTGTCGGCGGCCGCCATCTCGTGCATCAGGTCGGCCAGTGAGGCCGGTTCGGCGGCGGTCACCAGCGGTGAGCCGACCGCGTCGAGGATCGCGGCGACCACCGACTCGTCGCAGGTGTCGCCGGTGAGCAGCCGGACCGGCCTGCCCTCCTCGACCAGTGTGCGGACGAACGTGATCGTCCCGTCGAGGTAACGCCGGTGGATCTCCTCGGCCCGGGCCCGGTCGTCGTTGCCGCCGTGGAAGTCCATGACACCGAGGCAGACGGGACCCGGTGTGCCGGTGGGCGCGCTCGCCCGCGGGGTCGGCAGGGCGAACGCGAGGTCCGGGTAGACCTCGTCGCCCGCGGTCTCCACGCCCATGGCCCGCATCGCGTCGCGGGACTGGGCGTCCCGGTAGGACCGGTACGCGGCCAGCCGTGCCGACCAGCGCACCAGGGCCCGGGTCGGACGGTTGCGGATCTCGGCGGCGCCGACGCTGACCAGCGCGATCCGGGTGCGCGTCAGCCGGCCGCTCGCGCAGAGCAGGAACAGCGAGTACGGGAAACCCCACGGCCGCAGCGGCAGGGTGGCCTCCAGGACGCCCATGCCGGGCACGATCACCACGTCGTGCCGGCGCACCCAGGCGGCGGTGCGGAAGACGTCGACGAGTTTGCCCAGCCCCTTCGCCGCGATCGCGCCCGCGCGGGACGCGGTCCGGTACTCCGCGCGGTTCCAGTGCAGCCGTGTCGCGGGGATCCCGAACCTGGCCGTCACCGCCTCGGGGCCGCCGCACAGCGCGTCCACGACCGCGTCGGGGTGTTCGGCGCGGAGGTAGCCGAGGACGGCTTCCAGTGATCCGTCGTTGCCGAGGTTGCCGGAGCCGAGCAAGCCGAACAGCCCCACACGTACCGTGGTCCCGTGCCCCGGCGTCATGCCTGCCTCCCTTCGCGGCCGGCGACGAGGGCGTCGACGGAGACGGTCAGCTTGGCCGGGTCGACCGGGGCGCGGTCCTCGACCCGCTCGCCGGCGCCCGGCCGGGCCCGGCTGGTCATCCACGCGGCCAGGTGGCGGTAGCAGGCACGCCGGTCGGCCGGGGTCAGCGGCGCCCGCCGGACCGCCGAAACGAAGCCCCAGACGTACTCGGCGAGCAGCCGGGGCGTCGGGTGCAGCGGCCCAGCCCGGCGCGGGTCCAGGTTGACGCACCGGGAGCGCTTGGACGGGTTCGCCCGCTCGGCGCGGGTGGGGTGGTCGCGGCGGAAGTACAGGAGTTCCGGCACCTGGTGGAAGCGCCCGTGCAGGGCGATCTCGGCGACGAACGTACGGTCCGCGTGGTGGTAGCTGTCCATCGGCCGCACCCGGCGCAGCGCGTCGGCGCGGATCACCCCGTAGAAGTCGTCGCCGCCGGGCTCGAAGAGCATGCTGCGGAAGCGCTCCGGTGCGTGCGGTGAGCCGGTGGCGAGGGTGTACTCGTAGGGGACCTTCACCTGACCGTCGCCGTCGATGACCGCCTGGTCGGCGTGGGCGAGGATGACGTCCGGCCGTTCGTCCAGCGCCTGGACGCAGCGCCGCAGCAGGTCGCGGGCGTAGAGGTCGTCGTGCGAGGCCCACTTGAACAGTTCGCCGCGGCACTCGGCGAAGACCCGGTTGTGGTTCGGGGTGGCGCCGATGTTCCTGCGCAGGCGGAGGTACCGGATGCGGGAGTCCTGCGCGGCGTACTTGCGGCAGATGTCCTCGGTCCCGTCCGCGGAGGCGTTGTCGGAGATGACCAGCTCGAAGTCCTCGTAGGTCTGGCCGAGGAGGGCGTCGAGGGACTCGGCCAGGTACTCCTCGCCGTTGTAGACGGGCAGGCCGATGGTCAGCCTGGGTTGGGCGGTCATGAAGTCCTCACTTCTGGAACGGAGTCGGGGTGGCGTTCACGCAGAGCGGTGCGCAGTTGCAGCCACCACACGGCCGAGCCGCCGACGGTCGCGGCGGCGACGCCCCAGGCCGAGCCGGCCGTGCCGGCGAGGGCGGCCCCGCCGAGCCCGCCGCCGACGTAGCAGGCGGAGGCGAACAGCTGGGAGCGAAGACTGCGCCGGGCGGCGCCGAGCGCGCGCAACCCGGCCGCGGCGCCGGTACCGAGGCCGGCGCCCGCGACACCGAGGGTGACCATCACGATGAGCCGTGAGGAGGAGTGCCAGACGTCGCCGAGGACGGACGCGCCGAACCGGTCCGGCATCAGCAGCAGCGCCCCGCCCCACAGCAGCGCGCCGACGGCCTGGCCGCCGCCGAGGAGGAGGCAGAACCTCCCCAGCCGCTCCGGGGCCCGCCGCAGCACGCGTGCCGCCTCCGGGACGGTGACCAGCGAGAGGCCCATCAGCACGGCGAGGAACGGGCCGAGCAGCAGCTCGGCGCCCCGCACCGCGCCCACCGCGCCGAGCCCGACGATCGCGCCGAGCCCGTACGCCCGCAGCTGGCTCGCGCCGCTGAGGCAGGTGTTCTCGACCAGGTAGCGGTAGCCGAGGTCGCGCTGCTCGCGCAGCCAGTCGCGCGCCTCGGTCACCCGGGGCCGGATGCCGGACTGGACGCAGCCGTAGCCCGCCGCCACCGTGGCGGACGCGCCCCACGCGAGCACGAAGGCGGCCACGCTGCCCACGCGGGTCGCCGCGATCAGGGCCGGGACGAGCGCGACGCCCCACACCACGTCGTTGACGAACGCCTTCCGTCCGGTGCCGGCGGCGAAGAACGAGTACCGCCAGGCGTCCTGGAGCAGCAGCCCCGGCAGCATGACGCCGAGGCAGACGAAGGCGGGACCCACGCGGCCGCCGAGCGCCGGCCCGACCGCCAGACACGCCGCGCCGATGACCGCGCCGACGCCGAGCGCGGTACCCGACGCCCGGGTCACCGCCCCGCGCCAGGACGCCTCCGGCACGCCGCTGAAGCGCACCACGAGCGGATCGGTGGCCAGCCCGCGGGAGACGTTGAGCACCACGCCGTAGGTCACCCAGGCCAGGCTGAACACCCCGAACGCGGTCACCCCCAGCGAGCGGGCCACGTAGATGCCCACCGCGAAGTTGGAGATGCTGGAGGCCGCCTGGTCGGCCAGTCCCCAGGACAGCCGGCCGACCAGGGCCCGCTTGGCGGATCCGGCCGGTGGCGCCGTCGTCCGCGGATTCTCCTTCTCGGTGGTCACCGGCGTCACGCCTTGATCAGCTCGGCGCCGCGCAGGGCGTCGGCCGCGTCGGCGACGGTGTCGAACGGCAGCCCGGACCGCTCGGCGACGTCCAGCAGACTGTGCTCGCCGTCGGACAGGCTGAGCACCCACAGCATGGCCATCTGGGCCTGCTTGGTGTCGCTGCGCCCGCCGAGCGCGTCGTACAACCCGCGCCGGCCCAGCTGTGGTTCGCCGTACGGGCTGAGGTTGACGTACCGACGGTTGCGGTCCAGGACGGCGAACGCCTCGCGGCAGACGGCGAGGGTGTCCGCCATCGCCTCCGGGGAGACGAAGTCCAGGTTGTCCGCCGAGGTGTGGTACTCGGGGTAGCCCGCGTACGGGGTCCGGGTGAGCGAGCCGACGCCGAGATCGAAGCCGGGCGAGCAGTACTGCCGCTCGTCGTAGCCGTACGGAGTGAACTCGGCCACGCGGTGCGGGCGTTTCGAGGCGGCCAGCACATGCCGCATCACCCGGTCGATCTCGGCGTCACCGCGCCTGCTCCGCTTGTACGTCAACGGGCCCCGGTCGCCCGCGCAGGCCAGCACGAGGCCGTGCCTGACCCGGTCCACCCGCTCGGCGTTGCGGGCCAGCCAGGTGATCGCCCCGATCGTGCCGGGCGCGAAGATGAACCGGTAGGTGTGGTACGGCGTCTCCTCGGCCAGCGCCCGGGCCAGGAACGTCGCCACCGCGACGCCGGCCATGTTGTCGTTGGCCAGCGAGGGGTGGCAGACGTGGCAGGAGACGATCACCTCGTCGGTGACCTGGCCGGGGACCACGTGCTCGGCGTAGGTGAGGTGGCCGTCGGCGAGAGTGGAGTCGATGCGCACCTCGTACTCGCCGTCCGGCATGGCGTCCAGGGTGTCCTGGGCCAGGCAGAAGCCCCACTCCGGCTTGTAGTAGCTGGTCCGGTACGGCACCCAGGACGGGTGGTCGGGCAGGGTGTGCAGGTGTTCACGCAGCTCGGAAAGGCGCATGGTCGCCGACACCGGCACGCTGTAGCCGAGCACGTGCAGGCTGGACGCGGCGAAGTCGACGACCCGGTTGCCGGCCGGGTCGGCGATGTACGCGTCCCGGATGTTCCACTCCTGCGGCACCGTCCAGTCGAGCACCCGCGTCCCGGTCGGTACCTCGTGCACCCTGAGCGGGATGTACTCGCCGACGATGTCCAGGGTGGCGCGCACACCGTCGCCGGTGATGCTCCGGCACAGCGGGTACATCCGCTCCACCAGTGCGTACATCTCGTCGCCGTGCGCGGTCACCGGCGCCACCGCAGGGTGTCGTCGACGGTGCCCGCGTCGGACGCCGCGCGCAGCACGGCGAGCCGGGTGAAGCGCTGGTCGAAGCTCTCCCGGGTCAGGCGGAACGTCCGGTAGGCGTCGGCGAGTTCGAGCGCGCCCCGCTTCACCGTCCACTCGCAGTCGAAGCCGGGGACCGCGGCGCGGAACCGGGAGAAGTCCACCCGGTACGACCGCGGATCGGCACCGTTCTCCCCGGTGATGTTCACCTCGGAGCCGGGCACCGCCTCGGCGACCTGTCCGGCGATGTCGGCGACGGTGACGTTGTTGGTCTCGCTGCCGATGTTGAACGCCCGGTCGTGCACCGCTTCCCGCGGCGCGGTCAGCGCGGCCGTGAAGGCCCGTGCGATGTCGGCCGCGTGCACCAGCGGACGCCACGGGGTGCCGTCGGAGAGCACCAGCACCTCGCCGGACAGCAGCGCGTGGCCCACCAGGTTGTTCAGCACGATGTCGGCGCGCAGCCGGGGCGAGTAGCCGAACGCGGTGGCGTTGCGCATGAACACCGGGGTGAAGTCGCCGTCGGCCAGCTCGTGCAGGTCGTCCTCGACGCGCACCTTGGACTCCGCGTAGGGCGTCACCGGGCGCAGCGGGGCATCCTCGGCCACCAGGTCGTCGCCGCCGGCGGCGCCGTAGACCGAGCAGGTCGACGCGTACAGGAAGCGCCGCACCCCGGCGTCGCGGGCCAGCCGGGCCAGCCGCACGGACGCGTGGTGGTTGATGTCGTAGGTGAGCTCCGGCGCCAGCGATCCCAGCGGGTCGTTGGAGAGCGCGGCCAGGTGGATCACCGCGTCGGCCCCGGCCACCTGTTCGGCCGTGACGTCGCGGAGGTCGACCCGATGCCCCCGCGGGTCCGCGGGCGCCGGGCCGAGCACGCAGTCGGCGAACAGGCCGGCGTCGAGACCCACGACCTCGTGTCCGGCGGCGGCGAGGACCGGGGCCATCACGGTTCCCAGATAGCCCTGGTGTCCGGTCAGCAGTACGCGCATGGGTCAACCCCCCAGATCGAGCTTGAGTTTGGTGACGGCGAACGCCTCGGCGTATCGCTCGTGGCATTCGATGCCGCGGATCCGCGCGAGGCCGAGGAAGGCCTCCCGGTCGTACCAGGGCCGGTGCCGCTGCGAGGGATAGTGCTCCTGGAGCAGCCGCACCTTCTCCTCGGCGATCTCCGTCGACAGCGGCTGGTACACCGCCGGGCGGCCGAGGTCGCCGTCCCACTTGACGATCTCGTAGCCGAGCACGAGGTGGTCACGGAAGGCCGTGGGTATCAGCTTCGCCAGACCGCGGTGGTCCTGGTGGGCGTCGTCGGTGCGCGGGGCCAGCACCAGATCCGGCTCCGTCCGCGCGCGCAGCTCCTCGACCGCGGCCTTGGCCTCCTCCCAGTGCGCGGGCAGCCGGCCGTCCGGCAGCTTGTGCACGGTCAGCCGCAGGTCGGCGTCCGGGCAGAAGGCGGTCAGCGCGGCCTGCTCCTCCTGCTCGCGCTCGCTGCCGCCACCGGAGAGCACCAGCGCGTCGACCCGGAGGCCCGGCCTCGCCCGGCACAGCGCCAGCAGCGTGCCGCCGGCGCCGATCGCGATGTCGTCGCAGTGCGCGGCCACCGCGACGACCCGGTCCGGGCGCCCGGCGCCGAGCCGGATCATCCCGTCACCCCGGCGTCGTCCCGTTCCCACACGGCCCACGGGCGCTCGCCGCGCGCGTAGTCGGCGTCGAGCGCGGCCCGCTCCTTCACGGTGTCGGTCGGCTTCCAGAAGCCGCGGTGCCGGTGCGCCACCAGCCGGCCGCGCTTGGCCAGCCGGGCGCACCCGTCGGCGACCAGGTCCCCGTTCTCCGGAATGTGGTCGAAGACCTCCTGACGGAGCACGAAGTAGCCGCCGTTCTCCCACAGCGGCAGTTCGCTCACCGCGGTGATGCCCCCCACCAGGCCGTCCTCGCCCAGCTCCACGCAGTGGAAGGAGGACTGGGGCGGCACCACCATCATCGACGCGCCGGCGTCGCGCCGGGCGAACCGGTCGATCATCTCGGGCAGCGGGGCGTCGGTGAGGACGTCGGCGTAGTTGGCGAGGAACATCTCGTCGCCGTCAAGGTGGTGGCGCACCCGGCGCAGCCGCTCCCCGATCGGTGACTCGATGCCGGTCTGCGCGAACGTGATCGTCCAGTCCGAGATGTCGGTGGACAGCAGCTCGGTGCGTCCGGCCCGCAGCACGAAGTCGTTGGACGTCGTCTCCTCGTAGTTGAGGAAGAACTCCTTGATGTGGTGGGCCCCGTAGCCGAGGCACAGAATGAACTCCGTGTGCCCGAAGTGCGCGTAGTAGCGCATGACGTGCCAGATCAGCGGCCGCGGGCCGACCATCGCCATCGGCTTGGGCACGTCGTCGGAGGTTCCGTTGCGCATCCGCATCCCGTAGCCGCCGCAGAACAGTACGACCTTCATGCCTCGACCTCGACAATGCTCAGTTCCGGGATGGGAAAGACCAGCCGGCCGCCCCAGTCGTGCACGAAGGACAGCTGCTCGACCAGCTCGGCCCGCAGGTTCCACGGCAGGACGAGGACGTAGTCCGGTCTGTCGGCGGCTATCCGCTCGGGCGGCAGGACCGGGATGCGGGTGCCCGGGGTGAACCTGCCGTGCTTGTAGGGGTTGCGGTCGACCGTGTACGGCAGCAGGTCCGGCCGGATGCCGCAGTGGTTGAGCAGGGTGTTGCCCTTGCCCGGGGCCCCGTAGCCGACGACCGTCTCGCCGCGCTCGGCCGCCTCGACGAGGAACTTGAGAAGGTCCCGGCGTACCTTGGCCACCCGGGCGGAGAACTCGGTGTACCCGGACAGCTCCCGCAGCCCGGCGGCCTTCTCCCGGTCCAGGACCTCGGCCACCCGCGCGGTCGGCTCGCCGGCCGCCTCGGCCGGCCGGGCCCACAGCCGGATCGAGCCGCCGTGCGTGGGCAGCAACTCGACGTCCACCAGAGCGAGTCCGCCGCTCGCCAGCGCCCGGATCGCGGAGGCCACCGTGTAGTACTGGAAGTGCTCGTGGTAGATCGTGTCGTACTGGTTCTCCTCGATCAGCGTCAGCAGGTGCTGCACCTCGATGGAGACCCAGCCGTCGTCGGCGACCAGGGCGCGCAGCCCCCGGGTGAACCCGACCACGTCGGGGATGTGCGCGTACACGTTGTTGGCCACGACCAGGTCCGCCGGGCCGTGCTCGGCGCGCACGGCCGAGCCGGTGTCCGGGGACAGGAACTCCGTGAGCGTGGGCACACCCGCGTCCCGCGCCGCGGCGCCCACGTTCACCGACGGCTCGATGCCGAGGCAGCGGATCCCGCGGTCCACCACGTGCCTCAGCAGGTAACCGTCGTTGCTCGCGACCTCGACCACGAAGGCGTCGGTGCCGAGCGCGAGACGCTCCACGGCGCCGGCGACGAACGTGCGCGCGTGCTCCACCCAGGAGGTCGAGAAGGAGGAGAAGTACGCGTACTCGCTGAACGTCTCCTCCGGCGTGATGAGCGGCGGGATCTGTGCGAGCCAGCAGTCGGTGCAGACCCGCAGGTGCAGCGGGTACGCCGGCTCCGGTAGATCGAGTTGGTCCGCGGCGAGGAAGCTCTCGCACGGCGGGGTCGCCCCAAGGTCGACGACGCTCGCCAGCGCTTCCGAGCCGCAGAGTCGGCATCGTGTCATCTGCTGTCCCCATCCCCCCTGCTCGCGCGGAGGTCCCCGCCACGAGCCAGTGCCGACCGCCCCGCGATCGCGGTGCGGTACCCCTCCAGCAGGCGCTCCAGCCCGACGGCCGGACTGAAGTCCCGCTCGTAACGGCGCCGGGCCGCCTGGCCCATGTCCCGGTTGCGGTCCGGATCGGCCGCGATCCGGCGTACGCAGGACGCGAGCGAGCCGGGCTCGCCCGGCCGGTGCAGCAGCCCGGTCACCCCGTCCTCGACGAGTTCGACGAAGGCGCCGTGACCGGCGGCGACCGTCGGGACCCCGGCCGCCATCGCCTCCACGACCACCAGGCCGAACGCCTCCAGCCAGGTGGACGGAGCCACCACGGCGACCGACCGCGCGACGGCCTGCCGGCACTCCGCCGGGTCGTAGAGGCCGGCGTACCGCACGTCGTCCCGGCCCGCGGCCCAGGCGGCCACCTCGCGCTCCAGCGGCCCCGTGCCCGCGATCACGAGCGGCACGCCCACACCGCCGCCGGCGGCGATCTCGTCCCACGCGGCCATGAGCAGCCGCACGCCCTTGGCCTCCGCGAGCCGGCCGAGATAGAGCAGATGCTCGCCGGGGCCCGCGCGGACGACGCCCGGTTCGGGCACGAAGTTGTGTTTCACCCCCAGGCGCCCGGTCGGCATGCCGGCCCGCACCAGGACGTCGCGCTGCGCCGCGGAGATGCAGAAGAACCGCTCCACGCCGGTCCACCAGCGCCGCCGGTTGACCGACATGCTGACCGCGAGCGGCACCGTCGCCAGCCGGGAGTTCCGGTAGCAGCCGTGCCGGACGGCGGGCAGCGGCGCCGTCCCGACGCACTCGGTGCACGGCCGGCCGTCCCGCCGCAGCGTGCCGGGCGGGCAGACCTGGGTGTAGTTGTGCAGCGTGGCGACGGCGGGGACGCCCGCGTCGGCACAGGCGGCCAGCACCGCCGGCGACAGGAGCGGGAAGACGTTGTGGACGTGCACCACGTCCGGCCGCTCCGTGCGGAGCCGGGCGGCGAGCTCCGCACGGACCGCGGGGTTCCACGGCACCAGCAGCGGCAGCGCGGCCTTGCCCGCCAGGGACCGGCCGGCGATGTCGTCGCTGCGCCGCTCGAACACCCCGACCCGGTGGCCGGCCTCGCGCAGCAGCGCGACCTCCTGGTCGACGACCTTGTTCTCCCCGCTCGGCTGCGCCGAGGCGTAGCGGTTGTGCACCACGAGGACGTGCATGCTCAGATCACCTCCGATCTCTTGGCCCATCGCGGGACACCTCGCCGAGGGCCTTCCGGCGCCGGAGCGGCCACGGCAGGTGCCGCCAGCAACGAGGCGGCCACGGTCAGATGCAGCAGATACGGCGAGGCGTCGCCCAGCCCGGCCTCGGTGTACGACGCGATCGCGCAGTAGCTGATCAGGAAGATCGCGCAGGCCCTCGACAGCGACGGCGGCCGCAGCAGCGCGACGGCGCCCAGCACGACGAGGAACGCGGCCACCAGGCCGACGCCGATCACACCCTGCTCGTTGTAGACGGCCAGCCAGCTGTTGTCGATCGGCAGCCCGTCGAACGACTTGTCGCCCAGCCCCGCGCCGAACAGGTACTCCGTGGTCGTCCGGGGTGCCACCAGCAGGGCGTGCCAGACCTTGGCCCGGCCGGTGAGACTGGAGAAGTTCTCCTGGCTCTGGCCGCGCAGGAACCACGCCTGCAGTGCGGAGGCGAACCCCACCGCGGCCACCGCGCCGATCACCACCGCCCAGGTGAAGAACCGGCGGGCGGCGGCGCTGGTGAGGACGAGCGAGCCGATCGCCAGCGCCAGCCCGATGAGCAGGCCGAGCGTGGCCGTGCGGGTATGGGTGAGGGCGAGCAGCACGATCGACGGCACGATGACCACGGCCGCGCTGGTCCGGTCGGCCTGACGGCCCAGCAGGAGCAGCACGGTGAGCCCGATGATCACCGCGGCGTACTGTCCGATCTGCGGCGGGGTGAGCGGCCACCACGCGCCCACCAGACGCCCGCCGTACAGGTCGGGCAGGGCCGCGCCCGGCGAGGCGACCAGGCCGGCCGCCACCGTCCCGAGCACCGCCAGGTACATCCGGATGTGGTGCCGGACGAACGTCGGACCGCCGTCCCACCAGCGGCTGAGCAGCCACAGCGTGCCGACGAAGAGAGCCAGCCGGAAACAGCGGAACAGCGCGCCGAACCCGGATTCCAGGTGCACGCTGGAGATCACGCTCAGCACCAGCAGCAGGGTGAGCAGGAACAGGAAGGCGCTGGCCCGGATGCGCAGCCGCAGGTTCACCGCGAGGGCCAGCGCGAACGCGGTGACCAGGGCCCCCATGGTGACCATCTGGATGAGGGAGCGGGGCAGCGGGACGATGGTCTTCGCCCCGGCGGACCCGAGCGTGTTGAGGACCAGCAGCCCCCAGACGGTCCCGACGATCTTCGGCGTGTGGCCGGTGCTCATCTCAACCACCGTCCTGCGCGCGGAAGGTGCTGCCCGCGTCCTGCCGGTACGGCGCGGCCCGCCACTGCCCGGAGTCGAGGATCCGGCCGGCGTCGTGGGCGACGAATCTCCACGGTCCGACGTAGACGTTGTCGTGCCAGCGGTTGTGCTGCTCGACGGTGATCGCCTCGGCCACCCGGTCCCCCTGGTACGGCGACCAGTCCGGGTAGGTGCCGTAGTTGGCCAGCACCGCCATGCGGTCGCACTTCACCGTGCAGTCGACGACGGACTTGTCCAGCACGAAGCGGTTGTCGTGGATGTCCACCCGCTGGGTCTTCCAGCGGCAGTCGGAGTAGAGCGGTGCGTCGGCGATCGCCGGCTGTGCGCACCGGCCGGCCTTCTTCACCAGCAACGTGCAGTCACCCGACGAGGTGTTGGCCGGGCTGTTGCAGAACCGGTCGGCGTTCTCCCACAGGGTGATGCCGGACCAGTTGTTCTCCAGCAGGTTCCCGTGGACATCGATCTTGTCCGTGCGGGCCCGGACCCGTGGTTCGCCGCCGGACTCGGAGAGATAGACGGTCGCGAACGGGAAGCTGTCGCCGCGGTCGGCGTACTTGCGGCCCTCGACCAGGTTGTTCCGCCGGATCGTGTTCTTCCGGATGATCGCGTTGTAGCTGGTCTCGTAGATCAGCGCGGCGCCGTCGTTCGCCTCCAGCACGTTGTCCTCGATGAGGAAGTCGTTGTTGTCGGTGTCCGCCCACAACCCGGTTCCGCGGTTGCCGTGCACCCAGTTGCCGCGCACGTCCGCGCCGTCGACGGCCCAGAACTTGACTCCTCCGGTGCAGCCGCAGCCCGGCCGCCGCCGTTCCCAGTCGTCCGTGTTGTTGCCCACGATCTCGTTGCCCTGGAGCACCAGGCCGCTGATACGGCCGGTGGCCTTGTACGCGTTCACGCCGTACTGGCCGTTGTTGCGCAGGCAGTCGGCGCGGATCTGCTGGCGCGCACCGGCCATCAGCCCGGCCCCGGAGTTGTTCTGGATCGTCGTGTGCTCGATCACCCACCCGTCGGCCGAGTCGTGATTGACCACGCCCTCGTCGCGCGGGGCGACGAAACCCTGCACGGTCAGGTACCGGAGGGAGACGTCGGGGGCGGTGCCGCCGAACGCGTACTGGTTGGTCCCGCGGCCGTCGAGCACCGCGCCCGGCGCGCCGAGGTAGACGTCCCCCTTCTTGGGGATGACCTGGGCGTAGCGGTCCGGTTCGAGCCGGTGTTCGCCCGGCCGGAGCCAGAACGTGGTGTGCGGGGGACTGCTCCTGGTCTTCGCGGCCAGGTCACCGGTCACCGCGGGATCGACCGTCACCGCGCCCGCCGGCGCCTCGGCCGGCCCGGACGCGGGCTCGGCGCACACCCGGGCCACGGGCGTGGACCGCACGGCGGTCGGCTTCGGACGCGTGGCCGGCGTGCTCTCGCAGCCGGTCGCCGTCGGCAGGACGAGCGCCAGCAGTGCCGCCGGCAACGCCCCGTGCCGCCACTTGATCCCCAAGCGTCCTTCCTCCCTAGCCGTGGAACCTGAGTACGGTGGTGAACCCCCGCGTGCCGTCGGCGACGCCGGTGCCGACCAGCGTGGTGGCGGGTTCCTTGCGCCCGAAGCCGGGGGAGTACCAGCCCAGCGGCGGGTCGCTCTCGCCCCGGTGCGCCCGCCAGCTCAGCTGCCCGGGCAGGTCGAGCCGCGCGGAGCGGTCCTCGCCGTCCCGGGTCCAGGTGAGCTGCGCCCGGTTCCCCACCAGGTCCGCGGCGATCGACGGGCCGAGGTGGAACGCCAGCCGCACCGCCCCGCCCGGGCCGCGCACCTCGTCGACCACCCTCAGCTCCCGGCTCGCGGCCGTCAGCTCCACCCGGCGGCGGTGCACGGAGCGCCGGTAGCCGTGGTGCTCCGCGCACCAGCGGGCGATGCCCTCGCCGGACGTGTCCGCGACCAGGACGCGGCTGCGGGCATGCCGGGTCCACAGGAACGGGCCGCCGGAGACGGACTGGTCGGCGCCGTCCAGCTGGAGGGTGTTGTGGCCGAGCGTCGAGCGGAAGTACCGCCGCCACTCGGGCTGCCCGTGATAGCAGAACGTCCCCGGGTCGGCGAGCACGTCCACCCCGTCGTGCCGGACCTCCACGGACAGCGCGTCCGCGTGAGCGTGCGCGGCGATGGACAGGAATCCGTGCGGACCACCGTCGCAGCGGCACCAGATCTCCCCGGGGCCACGCAGGACGGTCATCCCCGCGTCGGCGAAATGGGCCGGCCGGGCCGCCGGGCGGGACACGGCCGGGGCGGCGCCTGTCCGGACGAGCGCGGCCAGCAGCGGGGTGCGCACATCGGTGCCGGTCACCTCCGGCCACCAGGCGAGCCGGCCGAACACGGCGTCACCGGTCGCCAGCAGCGAGCCCCAGCGGTCGGTGCCCGCACCGTCCACGACCAGACCGTGCCCGTCGTCCGCGTCCCCCTGGCGCGGCGGCCGCAGCCGGCTGTCCACGACGGCCGCGAGCGCGTCGGTCATCCGCAGCAGCACCAGCCGGACCGACGCGGGGACCGGCACGCCGGCGGCATCCGCCTCGGCCACCGCGGCCAGGCCCAGCTCCAGCACCAGTCCGTGGTACTCGGTGGCCAGCTCGCGGTTGAGGCCGGAGCCGAAGGTGTTGGCTCGCAGCTGCCGCTCCAGCGACCGCAGCGCGTCGGCCCGCCAACGCGCCGAGGAGGGGAACCACCCGAACGCGCAGGCCGCGGCGAACTGCCCGGCGGCCTCGGCGATGATGTGGTTGTTCGCCGAAGACCCCCTGCTGGGGAAGGCCGCCAGCCAGCGCTGGTGGTACCAGATCTGGCGGAGCGCCACCGGGTTGTCCTCGAACAGCCCGGCCACGCCCGGCCAGCCGTCGAGCAGCCGGCGGATCCACACCCAGGACAGCAGCCGGATCCCCAGCTCGATGCCGCTGGTCCAGTGCACCCCGCGCAGCGGCGCGTTCGCCGCCCACCACGACCGCAGGTGCGCGGCGACCCGCTCGGCGTACCGCTCCTCCCCGGTGATCGCGTAGGCGGCGGCGAGCACGGTGAGGTACTGATGCCGGGACAGCTCCCAGATCTGCTTGATGTCCCCGACCGCGTCCTCGTCCCGGTACGGCACGTCGAAGGCGTAGCCCCACGGAGCCCGGCGCCCGGTCTTCGGGTCGTCACACCAGTCCGGGTCGGCCAGGTCGTCGCGGACCACCCCGAAATACTCGGCGTGTCCGGCCATCAGCCGGTCCGCCTCGGCGATGAGACGTTTCGCGGCGTCCGGTGGCACCGCGTCGATCGTCCGCGCGGGCAGTGCCGCCGTGAACCGGGCGCCGGTCACGTTCGGGCAGTCCGGCAGCGCCGACCGCCACCGCCGCCTGCGCACCGCGTCGCCGGCCCGGCCGCCGATCTCCCGGGGGCCCATCCGGGACAGCCGCCGCAGGTACCAGCCCGCGCTCATCGTCATCGAGCCCTCGCCAACGTCACCGGCGCCCCGCCGGCCAGGGAGGTCTGCACGGCGAGGGTGGCCGCCGTGGTGGCGACCAGCGATTCCAGCGGCACCGGCATCGGACCGCCGGTCCGCACGGCCCTGACGAACGCGGCCAGTTCCGCGTTCTGGCCCTTGTCCCGGGCCTTGGGCAGCCGCGAACCGACCCACCGCCTGGGGCGGCCGTCGTAGACGGCGGCACGGACGAAGTCGTCGAGCCGCAGCACTTTGCCGTCCGCGACGAGGTCCAGCGTCTCCTTGGGGAAGCCGGGCGCGCCGGTGGTGACGTAGCTGATGGTGGCGGTGGACCCGTCCGGGTAGCGCAGGACGACCTGCAGATCCTCGTTGCCGGACGCGGCGACCGTGTATGCCGACACCGGATCGGCGTCGAGCAGCCAGCTCGCCGTGTCGATGAAGTGCCCGCCCTCCCCGGCGAACCGCGAGCCCTCGGTGCCCTGCTGGAGGTACCAGCTGCCGTGCGCCAGCCGGCCCGCGTTGACCAGGTAGCGCAGGCTCGCCGGACCGGTCCGGGCGCCGAACCGCTTCTTGGCCTCCCGCAGCAGCGGCGCGAACCGGCGGTTGAAGCCCACCTGCAACCGGTCGTTGCCGGACTCCTCCACCGCCGCGAGCACGCCGGCCAGTTCGTCCTCGGTGAGCGCCAGCGGCTTCTCCACGAACACCGTCTTGCCGGCCAGCAGCGCCTGCCGGGTCAGTTCGGCGTGCGAGCTGTGCCGGGTGACCACGAACACCGCGTCGATGGACTTGTCGCCGAGCACGGCGTCGAGATCGGTGGTCGCCTCGGCAAAGCCGAACTTCCGCTGCGCGTTGGCCGCGGACAGCGCCGTCGTGGTGACGACCGTCGCCAGCTCGACTCCGTCGCGCTGCGCCAGGTGCGGCAGCAGCATCGACGTCGCGTAGTTCCCCGCGCCGACGAAGGCCAGCCGCACCGGCGTCCCGGCGGGCCGGCCCGGCGCGGCCGCGGTGCCGCCGGGACGCTTCACCGCGGGCACGGACACCGCGGGCACGGACACCGCCGGGGCCTGCGCCTCGGCGGTGTGCCCGGGGTAGCGGAACAGGACGGCCACGGCCTTCAGGCCGCCGTCCTCCAGGCTCCGGTACGTCTCGACGGCGTCCTCGAAGTCCGCGACGTGGGAGACCAGGGGCTCCACGTCGACGCCGCCGCGGGCGACGAGGTCGAGGAAGCAGGCCAGGTTGCGGCGTTCGGTCCAGCGCACGTAGCCGATCGGGTAGTCCCGCCCCTGGAGCTCGTACTCCGGGTCGTAGCGCCCGGGGCCGTAACTGCGGGAGAACCGGACGTCGAGCTCCTTCTCGTAGTACGCGTTCCACGGCAGGTCCAGACGGCACTTGCCGATGTCGACGACCCGGCCACGGTCCCGGCTCAGCCGCGCGGCCAGCTCGACGGGCTGGTTGCTGCCGCCGCCGGCCGCCAGATACACCTGGTCCACGCCGTGACCGCCGGTCAGTTCGGCGACGGCGGACTCCACGGCCGCGGAGGAGGGATCGCCGCAGGCCGCGGCGCCCAGCCGCGCGGCCAGCTCGCAGCGCACCGGGTCGGGGTCGGCCCCGACGACGCGAACTCCCGAGGCGGCGAGGAGCTGCACCACCAGCTGCCCGATCAGCCCGAGACCGATGACCAGCGCCACTTCGCCGAGCCGTGACTCGCCCTGACGGACGCCCTGCAACGCGATCGACCCCACGGTGCCGAAGGCCGCGTGCCGCGGCGTGAGACCGTCCGGCACCGGGGCGTAGAGGTTCTTCGGCACCCAGTTCAGCTCGGCGTGCAGCGCGTGCTCGTTGCCGGCGCAGGCCACCAGGTCACCGACCGCGACGTCGTCGATCCCGGCGCCGACCTGCTCGACCACTCCGCACAGCGAGTAGCCCAGCGGCGTGTAGGAGTCCAGCTTGCCCATCACCTTGCGGTAGGTGGCGGGCACCCCGTTGGCGGCCACGCTCTGCACGACCTTGGCCACCTGGTCCGGCCGGGAGCGGGCCTTGCCCATCATCGACATGCCGGCCTCGGACACCTTCATGAGCTCCGTACCGGTGGAAATCAGCGAGTAGGCGCTCCGGACCAGCACACCCCCCGGCTTGCATCCCGGCACGGGCACGTCGAGCAGTGCCAGCTCGCCGGTCTTGTAGTTCTGCACAACCTGTTTCACCCGAAGTCCTCTTGTCTCTACGCCGTCAAGGGGGTGTGCCGGCCGGCCCCGGAGGCCGAGCCGCGATACCAGTACTCGAGGGTCAGCACATGCCACAGATGCTTGGAGAAGTCCCGCTGTCCGGCGGCGTCCTCGGCGACCATGCGCGCCAGGGCGTCGCGGCGCAGGATCCCTGAACTGACGAGCACGCCGTCGTGCACCACCTCGCGCACCAGGGGTGCCAGATCCCGGCTCATCCAGGCGCGCAGCGGAGCGCTGAACAGGCCCTTGGGCCGGTAGACGATCTCCCGGGGCAGGACCGAGGCGGCCGCCTCCTTGAGGACGGCCTTGCCCTGCCGTCCGACGATCTTGCGATCGCCCGGCACGGCGAACGCCGCCTTGACCACCTCGACGTCCACGTACGGCACCCGCACCTCGGTCGACGCGGCCATGCTCGACCGGTCCGTGTACGCGAGGTTCAGGCCCGGCAGGAACATCCGGGCGTCGCCCAGGCACATGCGGTTGACGAAGTCGTCGAGGTCGTTGTCCTGGTAGACGTCCGCATGCTCGGTCAGCACGTCCTCGACCGTCCCGGCCAGGTCCGGATCGACCAGGGCGAGCAGCTCGTCCCGGTCGTACATCGTGTAGCTGCGCCGGAACGCGGTCTCCTCCGGCAGGTCGGCGAAGGAGAGGAACCGCTTCGCGAAGCGCACCGACCGGTACCCCCGGCGGGCCGTGGCGACCGGCAGCCGGTCCACGGCCCGGGACAGGCCGCGCCGCAGGGGCCGCGGGACGCGCTGGTAGCGCAGCGCGATCAGGTTGGCCAGGTGCTTGCGGTACCCGGCGAACAGCTCGTCGGCACCCATCCCCGAGAGCATCACCTTGACCCCGGCCTCCCGGGCGGCCGAGCAGATCAGGAACGTGTTGATCGCGGCGGGATCGCCGATCGGCTCGTCCAGGTGGTACGTCATCCGCGGCAGCAGGTCGAGCACGTCCGGGGCGATCTCGATCTCGTGCAGGTCGACGCCGAACCGCTCGGCCACCTGCCGGGCATAGCGCAGGTCGTCCGGCATCGCCTCGAATCTGGCGTCCTCGGCACGGAACCCGATCGTGTAGGCGGAGATCCCCGGCCGGTCGCGGGCCGCCAGCGCGGTCAGATAGCTGGAGTCCAGCCCGCCGGAGAGGAAGGTCGCCACGGGGACGTCGGAGAGCAGGTGGCGCCGGGTCGACTCCTCGACGACGGCGGCGATGTCCGGTTGCCCGCCGCTCCGGGCCCGCTCCTGGGCCTCGGCGGCGACGTCCCGGAGGTGCCAGAACCGGCCGCGCTCCACCCGGCCGTCCGGTCGGCACCGGAGCCAGCTCCCCGGCGGCAGCTTCTCCGCCTCGCGGAACGCGCACCGCGAGTCCGGCACCCAGTAGTACAGCAGCGAGGCGACCAGCGCCGAGTGGTCCACCTCCAGCGGCCCGCCGCTCACGGCGGCGAGCGCCTTGAGCTCGGAGGCGAACACCAGACCCGCGCCGCGCCGGAGCAGGAACAGGGGCTTGATGCCGAGCTGGTCGCGGGCGAGGACCAGGTCACCGGTGCGCTCGTCGAAGATCCCGAACGCGAACATGCCGCGCAGCCGGGGCAGGCAGTCCGTGCCCCAGCGCCGCCAGGCCTCCAGCAGCACCTCGGTGTCGGAGGTACCGCGGAAGCGCACCCCGGCGGCCGCCAGCTCGGCACGCAGTTCGGGCGCGTTGTACAGCTCGCCGTTGTACGTCAGGACGAGACCGCCCGAGACCATCGGCTGGGCGCCCGTCCCGGACAGGTCGATGATGGCCAGCCGGCGGTGCCCGAGGTGCACCTCACCGTCACCGACGGGGTGGCTGTACCGGCCCGCCCCGTCCGGGCCCCGGTGGGCGAGGGTTTCGGTGAGCCGGTCGGCCACGGCCTTCCCGTCCGGCCATCGGTACGTGCCTGCGATGCCGCACATGTCTACCGTGCCTCCTGGTCGCTGTCCGGGACCCGGGCCGCCCGCACCGGCAGCTGCTCGGCCCGCAGCCGGCCCGTCCCGTTCGGTCGGGCCGGCCGGTCGTTCCGGCCGCGCACCGCGGTGTTCGGCCCGTCCCAAGGCGTGCCGTCGGTCCGGTCACGTGGATCGGGGTCGATCAGCACCACGCCGATCACCGCGATACGCTGGTCCGCGAGCTGCCGCGCCACGGTGTGCAGCCATGCGGCGCTGCCGTGCCCGGCACGCACGACGAGCACGGTCCGAGTGCCGAGGTGCTGAAGGTCGTTCCACGCCGTGCCGGGCGCCACCGAGCCGACGCCGAGCCGGCGCTCCTGATGCGGCACGGCCGCCGCACGCTCACCGCCGACCACGGCGGGGTCTCCCGGTTTCGGGCGGCGCCTGGCGAGCCGAGAGCCGGGCAGCGCGTCGACGACGACCACCGGCCCGTCCGCCGCCAGCGCCCTGGCGAGGTCCAGGGCGATCACGCTCGTGCTGCCCGCACAGCCCAGTTCGAGGAGCGACACCGGTTCCGCGGAGCCGCGCGCGGTGCGGGCCAGGGACGCGGTGAGCCGCTCGTGTGCCGCCCGGATCCGCCGGCGCCGCACCGATCCGCGCCTCCGGCGCGGCAGTTCGGCGATGACCGGGGCGCCGAGGTTCGACGCGATGTCCCGGCGCAGCACGGGGCGGTCCGCCACCACCGAGCCGATCGCGGCCGCCGCGAGCCCGAGGACGAGCCCGAGGACGAGCCCCACCACGGCGTCGGTGGCGGCGGTCCGGGCCGGGGAGCTCCGCACCGCCCTCGGGGTGTCCACGATCCGTGTGCCGGCCACGAGCCGGGGCGTGCCGATGCGCGCCTCCGCGGCGCGCTGGCTGAAATCGGTGATCCGCGAGGTGAGTTCGGCCCGACGGGCGAAGAGCGACTCCAGGTCCGCCGACGCCGTCGGCCCGCTCTGCGACGATCCGTCTCCGATCGACTTGTTGACCTTGGCGAGTTCGCCCTGCATCCGGTCACGCTGGGCGAGCAGGGCCTTGGCCTCGGCGTTCGCGGCATCCTGGATCCGCTTCACGTGGTCCGCGACGAACGCGTCGGCCAGCGCCTCGGCGCGCGCCTCCGCGTCCGCGTCGCTGGCACCCGTCACCGTGATCTGGAGCACGTTGTTGGTCAGTCCGACCCCCGAGTAGTCCCGCATGAAGTCCTCCGGCTCTTCCGGAGAGTGGAGGGACTTCAGGGCCCTGTCCGCGATCCGTGTGGTCTGCAACAGCGCGGCGTCGGTGCGGATCAGCGTTCCGGGGTCGTTCGGCTGGTCCTCCTGGTGCGCGACCAGCACCTTGGCCACCGCGGTCGGCGGCGCCGGCAGCAGCACCGCCACCGCCGCGCCCACGAGCAGCCCCAGCAGTCCGACGGAGCACCAGAAGCGGCGCCGTCTGCGCACCGCCACCACGAGCGCCTGAAGGTCCAGCAGGGGAGCGGCGGCCGACGACTGCGCGGTCGTACTCGTCGTCACCGTGGACTTCCCTTCGCGTCGTGGGCGACCGCGAGCAGCGGCGTTGCGGCCTCCCGGGGACGGTCGGCGGACCGCGCCGGAAGGACTCGGACCATGCCGGCGATGACGACGCCGACGACTTCGTGCCCGGCGTCCGCACACGCCTCGGCGATGCCCTCGAGTTCCCCCGCGGTCCAGCGGCCCGCGCTGAGCACCACCAGGGCACCGGACTCCTCCCCGGGGTCCGGCACCATCGGCCGCGACACCGGTACCTCCACGGCCCGCAGCAGCGGATCGGTCCCGGCCTCGACGACGAGCTGCCGGGCCGCCCGGCGGGCGATCTCGTCGCCGTCCGGGACGACGACCAGCAGCCGCCGGGAGGAGGGCAGCCGGTCATGGAGACGGGCGCACACCCGCCGGTAGCGCAGTCGCCGGCCCGCCTCGTCGCCGGACACCCGCGGGGCCGGGACGTCCCAGCGGACGTCGACCCCCAGCAGCCGCCGGATCCGGGCCCGCGGGCCACGGTCTGCCGGCCGGTGCCAGGGCCGTTCGACGGCTACGTCGACGGTCCCCAGCAGCGCCGAACCCAGCGCCGCGACGATCTCCGGCTGGGTGCGCAGCCGTCGGCTCATCCGTGCCGCGGTGAGCTGTCCGACGATCCCGAGCACGAAGAACAGCGCCGCCCCGGCGACGATGAGCTGGATCCGCGTCGGCGGTGCCTCGCCCGCCGGCCGGGCCGCCGGTCCCATGACGACCATGCTGGCCTTGCCGGCGGCCGGGTCGGCCTGGTCCAGCTTGCCGATGGCCTCCTGGAGCGTGGTGCGCAGCTTCTCCAGCTCGGTGCGGGCCTGTACGCCCTCCACGGTCTTCCCCGGATCGGCCGCGTCGGCCAGTTCGGTGATGCGGCGGCTGGTCCGCACCACCGTCTGCTCCAGCGCCTCGCGCCGCTCCGCGGCCTCGGGATCGGAGTTGTCGTTCACCACGCGCGCGGCGAACGTGACGAACTGCTGGGCCACTTGGTCGGAGAGCTGCTGTGCGTGCTCCGGGGTGTCGGCCGTGCCCGAGATCTTGATGATGTTCCCGTCGGCGGCCTTGGCGCTCACCTGATCCCGCAGCTCGCTCTTGCCGGCCCCGGCCCAGCGGAGCCTGTCGGCCGCCTGGTCGACCACCGCCGAACTGGTCGCGATCTCCACCTGGGTCAGCAGCTCGCGGTCCTCCCACGCCCCCGGCAGCAGTACCGATGCCGACGTCGTGTAGCGCGGCGGAAACAGCAGAGAGGTGCCGTACCCGACGAGCGCGCCCATGAGCGCGAGGATGACGAGAAACCGCCGACGCCGACGGATGATCCGCCCGATCGTGACCAGGCGTATCGTGTCATCGTTCAACGGTGCGGCCTCCGCCCTGTGCACGGTCCGGGTCGCCCGCCGGCGCCGGAGTCCGGTCGCGGCAGGCGGCGGCGTAGGCGGCGAGCAGTGACCGCTGGGAGTTCCGCCAGGAGAGCGGCCCGCTGATCCGCTCCTGGCCGATCTTGCCCATCAGGGCCCGCTTCTCCGGATCGTCCAGCAGCAGCGCGATGAGCCTCGCGAACTCGGCCTCGTCGTTGGCGGGCGCGTAGACGGCGGCGTCACCAGCGGAGACGCGCGCCTCCCGGAGGTCGAACGAGACGAGCGGCCGGCCCATGACCATGTATTCCAGGACCTTGTTCATGGTCGACACGTCGTTGAGCGGATTGTGCGGGTCGGGGGAGAGGCACACGTCCGCGGTGGACAGGTAGCGCACCAGATCGGCGTCCGGAATGCGCCCGGTGAAGTGCACCTGCTCCGAGAGCCCGAGCTGCCGGGACAGCTCCACCATCGCGTCGAAGGTGTCGCCGCCGCCGACGAACACCGCGTGCCAGTCGGTCCGCCCGACCTCGTCGCGCAGCTTCGCGAGGGCCCGCAAGGCGTAGTCGACGCCGTCCTGCGGGCCCATGACGCCGAGGTAGCACAGCAGATGGGGCTTGCCGCGCTTCAGTTCCGGTTCGGGCGGTACGGGATGGAACCGGTCGATGTCGGGCGCGCTGCGCACCACGTAGACGTCCTCCGGCCGCAGACCGCCGCGGCGCACCGCGGTGTCCCGGTAGCTCTCGTTCGTGGCGAGCACGACGTCCGCGGCCCGGTAGGTCATCCGTTCCAGCGCGCACACGCCGCGGTAGAGCAGATCCTCGCCGCGGCCGAACCGGGAGAGATACAGCTCGGGTACCAGGTCGTGCTGGTCGAAGACGAACCGCGCTCCGCGCCGCTTCAGCCACAGTGCCGGCAGGAACAGCAGGTCGGGCGGGTTGCAGGCGTGGACCACGTCGACCGGTCCGACCTTCCGGGCCAGCCGGAGCGTGTGCCACAACGCCGATCCGTACTCCCGCAGGTAGCCGGCCGGCCCCCCGGTGGCCGCGCGCAACGGGTAGCGATGGATCCGCACCCCGTCGATCTCCGCCTCCGCCTCCGTGTCCCGTTTGCTGCCCCGAGGACAGATGACGTGCACCGTCCAGCCGGCGTCGCGCAGGGTCGTGCACTCCTGCCACACCCGCCGGTCGAAGGGCACCGACAGGTTCTCCACCAGGATCAGCGCGCGCCGGCCCGGCCGGTCGCCGCTGGTCGTGTCACCAAGCAAGGCCCATGTACCCCGGTTCGGTCCGGCGCGCCTCGGCGTCGGGAAGGCGGACGAGATCGACGATCAGCGGGCCGTCGCCCCCGTGGGGGAGCGCCGACAGCACGGCCGGGTCCCTGGTCCCGACCAGGCACACCTCGGCGTGGTCGAGGACCTCCTCGACGGAATCCGCGAGCAGCTGCGCGAGGTGCGGCAGCCGGGTCTCGATGTACTCGCGGTTCGCGCCGAGCAGCCGCGAGAGGCTGACGTTGGCGTCGTAGATCCGCAGGTCGTACCCCTTGCCGAAGAGCCTCTCCGCCAGCTCGACGAGCGGGCTCTCGCGGAGGTCGTCGGTGCCGGGCTTGAAGGACAGCCCGAACAGGCCCGCCCGGCGCTTGCCGGTGCGCTCGACCAGCTCCACCGCGCGCTGGAGATGGTCGGAGTTGGAGGGCAGCACATGGGCGAGGATGGGTACCGAGACGTCGGCCCGCTGCGCCGCGTGGACCAGGCTGCGCAGGTCCTTGGGCAGGCAGGACCCACCGAAGGCGAAGCCGGGCCGCAGGTAGGCGGGACTGATGTTCAGCTTGCGGTCGGCCAGGAACACGTCCATCACCTGGTGCGAGTCCACTCCGAGCGCCTGACAGACCGCGCCCAGCTCGTTCGCGAAGCCGATCTTGAGTCCGTGGAACGCGTTGTCCGCGTACTTGATCGCCTCGGCCGTCGGGATCGGCACCCGGAACACCTCGCCGGGCAAGCCGTCGTACAGTGCCATCACCGTGTCGCCGCTCGCCGTGTCGAGTTCGCCGACGACGGTCTTGGGCGGGTCGAAGAAGTCCTGGACGCTCGTGCCCTCACGCAGGAACTCCGGGTTGACCGCGACCCCGATGTCCACCCCGGCCGTGCCGCCGACGTACTTCTCCAGGATCGGCACCAGCAGGTTCAGGCAGGTACCCGGGAGCATGGTGCTGCGGAACACGACGGTGTGCCGCCCGCCCCGCTCGGCCAGCGCGGCGCCTATCTGCTCGGTGACCCGCTCCAGGTACGTGGTGCACAGACTGCCGTTGGCCTCCGACGGTGTGCCGACGCAGACGAGCGACACCTCGCTGTTCATGATCGCCTCGCGGACGTCGCCGGTGGCGCGTAACGCCCCGGTCCGCACGACGTCGGCGACGAGCTCGCCGATCCGTTCCTCGACCACCGGTGCCAAGCCGCCGTTGACCAGGTCGACCTTCACCTGGTTGACGTCCACTCCGATGACCTCGTGACCCATGCTGGCCAGGCACGCGGCAGACACACAGCCCACGTAGCCGAGCCCGAAAACGCTGACTCTCATGACCCGTTCCTCCCCCTGGGCAGGCCCTTTCGGCCTGCGGTCCGCGCGCCGGCCGGACGACGGTCCTCGCGCATCAGTAGGCCCCCTGCCCGTAGAGCACCGCACGCAGCGTCTTCCACAAGATCACTGTGTCCAGGGCGAGCGACCAGTCCTCCACGTACCGCAGATCCAGCCGCACCGCCTCCTCCCACGACAGGTCGCTGCGTCCGCTGATCTGCCACAGGCCGGTGAGTCCGGGCTTGACCAGCAGCCGCCGCCGGATGTCCGGGCCGTACGCGGCGGACTCCTCCGGTAACGGGGGCCGCGGACCGACGAGCGACATCGATCCGGTGAGCACGTTGAAGAGCTGCGGGAGCTCGTCGATCGAGTACCGGCGCAGCACCGCCCCCACCCGTGTCACCCGGGGATCCCGGCGCAGCTTGAACAGCAGGCCGGCGCCCTCGTTGCGGTCCGCCAGCTCGGCACGTGCCCGGTCGGCCCCGGCGATCATGGTGCGGAACTTGAGGATGGTGAACTCCCGGCCGTCCTTGCCGACCCGGCGCTGGCGGTAGAACGCCCCACCCCGGCTGTCCATCAGCACGAGCAGCCCGACGACCACCATCAGCGGCGCGAACAGCATCAGCAGGACCGCCGCGCCCATCCGGTCGACGACCGCTTTGATCGCCCGGCGGCCCCCGGTGAAGGCCGGCATGCTGACCCGCAGCAGCGGGATCCCGAGCACCGCGTCGACGTGCAGCCGCGGCCCGGCCACTTCCATCAGCACGGGGGCCACGACCATCTCGGCGTCGCTGCCCTCAAGACTCCAGGCCAGCCGTTGCAGCCGGTCCGGGGACCAGTGCGGGTCCGGTGCGACCGCGACGACACGGTAGCCGTCGCGGTGCGCGTGGCCCGCGACCTCCGTCAGCCGCCCGACGACCGGCACACCGTCCACCTGGTCACCGTCGAGCCCGAGACCGTCCGTCGTGCACACCGCGTCCACCCGCCAGCCCAGATGCGGGAACTTGCGGGTCCGGGCGATCAGGTCGCGCACGGCGGCCAGGCTCCCGGCGGCGAGCACCGGTCTCAGGCACCGCCCCTCCTTGCGCTGCCGGTGCAGCCAGAGGCGCAGCAGATACCGCGCGGGCATCGTGATCAGCGCGATCGCGGGGATCGCGACGAAGATCCATAGCTTGATGTTGCGCGAGGTGAGAGCGATCCCGCCGAGCGCCAGTACGACCGTCGCCGCGAACAGCGAGCGGCCGAGCCGGCGGAATTCCTCGGCGCCCTGGCCGAGCACGGCCGGAGCCCACGACCGGCTCACCGCAAGCGCCCCCAGCACCAGCAGCTCGGTGCCGAATGCGAGAATCCCCCACTTCTCGTGCCAGTTGGCCGCGTCCCGGGCTCCGAAGAAATCACCGATCGCCGCCACCACGAAGGCGGTGGCCACGGTATCGCTGATGATCACAGCACGGCGGTACCGCTGCTCCCAGTCGCCCGCCGGCCGGCCGATCGTCCCGTCCGCCAGACGCTCGCGCGCCGACGGAAGCGGGCTGACAAGTCCCCCTTGCCGCACAGAACCCCCCAGGTCCAGTGACTCGACATGGTCGCCCCACACTGTTCCTCGCCCAGGGAGGCCCCCGCCTCCCACGCTGCTCCTCCCCTCGGGAGTACCCCGCCCCCAGCCCCGTGCCGTGCCGTCCCTCCCCGCGGAAGACCCTCCCGCATGACAGCCCGGCTATTTCAGAGCCGCTTGCACAACGCACTTCGGCGGCAGCAGAAGTGCGTGTCCTGCCGGACTCCGAGGTGCGTGGAGTCCGTCGTGACCTCGGGCGCTTCCCGCACCCGTTCGGGCTTCACTGATTGATCACCCGACGGCCGGCGCCGGGGACGAGCATGCTGGCTTACCGTGACGGACCTATAGATCATTATTGGTCGCCTCGTGTCCGAACAGCTGAAGCACGGTCAATGTAGACCATCCGGGCCGGTATGGAGAGAGGGATGTGTGGATTTTGTGCTCACGGTCGGAACCGAGCGGCGATCACGTACGGGCGCCTCGTCGTCACCGTGCGCTCCGGCGGCTCGTCCTGTCCCGGGGGCCGGCCTCCGCGCGGCCGCGGCCGGTGAGCCGCGGCCGGCGGGGTGATCGACCCGGGCGCCGAGGCACGCGACATGACCATGCCGGTGTTCGGCGGTATGCCCGCGCCTTGTCGTCCTTCGGTGCCGGCGAGGCGAACTCCCGGGCCGAAACGGCCAAGTGAAGCGGCAGGCCGTGCCGAACCGGCGCCGACGGGCGCGCCGGCCGGCTCGGTGCCTGAAACGATCGGGCGACGCACGGGATGCCGCACCGGCGTCCCGCCGTGAGTCGGATCATCCGGATCGCCGGCGGCTCGTGCGTGACGGCCCGAGCGGGACCCGACGAATCCGAGATACCGGAATCCCCTCACCGCCGACTGATCCGCGCTGGTGAACGGCTGTCCGGTCCCGGTGATCCCTGTCGGCCGCCGCGCATGTCCGTACACCGGGAATTCCGCTTCATGGCCGAAGCCGCCAGGTTATGCGCCCGGAGAAGACGCGGGAATCGGCCTGCGTTGTCGGCCGGTTCTCCGGATGATCCGAAACTCTCCACGGAGAAACGGCCGATAACCGTCACAGGCGAATTCATCTCCGGATCTCCGGACGCCACCCGGGCCGCGCATCCGTGGGTCACCCGGCATATTTCCTGTCGGGGCCGGAAAAGGTCCTGGCCGTACAGGAGCGGTTTCTCCGGCTTCTCCGGGCGGATACGCGGTCCGCCGTTCACGGGTGCGGCGCGACGCCTTCGTCGACGGGCAGGGGCACGGGTTGCTCCGCGGGACAGGGACCCCCCTCGTCAGCGCGCCTGCGCGCCCGGCGCCGGCCGCGGCGGCCCGCCGGGCCCAGTCGGTGCAGCGCGAGGTGCAGGACCGGTATCAGCACGCCGGTGACCACGGCGCTCTGCCACAGCAGCGCGTCGAGGCGGCCGGCCGCCAGATACGCTCCGGCGGCGACGGCGGCCAGCGCGCACACGCCGCGGTCGACGATGCTCTCCACCGACAGCAGCGTGGCCCGTGGTGCGTTCGCCGGTATGGCGTCGTTGACGAGCTTGCGTTGCAGCGGATAGACGAAGCCGGTGATCGCGGCGAACGCGCACAGGAGCGCCACCACGAGCCAGGGCCCGCCGAGGACGGTGCCCGCGAGGGCCGCGGCGAGCGCCACGCTCAGCAGGGACACCCACAGGGTCGGCGGCATCCGGCGGCTCAGCCACTGGGGACGCGCCGAGGCCACCGCTTCGGCCACCGTCATGGCCGCGAGCACACTGCCGTGCGTGCTCTCCCCGATCCCGTGTTCCAGGAGCACCGGCTGGAAGAGGTTGACCTGACAGATGCGCGACAGCGTGAACACCGCCACGCCCTGCACCATGAGCAGCGGCAGCCACGGTGACGCGCGCAGGGCACGCAGAGCGGCACCGGTGTCACGCAGGAGGGTTCCGCCGCGCCGCCCGGACGCGCCCGGCCGGGTGCCCCCGCCGCGCGGCGCGAGGTGCGGCAGCGCGAGCGCACAGCCCAGGGACCCCGCCGCGCTCGCCGCACTGAGCACGTACGGCGTCTGCGGCGCCAGCCCCATCAGCGGGCCGACGAGCGGCCAGCAGACCACCTTGGCGGCCAGGCCGAGGGACCGCGCGGTGCCCTCGGCCCTCAGGTAGTGGGCATCGGCCCCCTCGGCGCGCAGACCGTCGTAGAGGTAGGCGCTCGCCGCGCCCGACGTGAGGGAGCGTCCGGCCGCGATGGCGAGGAAGTGCACGAGGAAGCCGGTGTACGACGGCGCGAGCACCGGCGCCATGTTCGCCGCCGTCATGACGACCGCGCCCGCGCGCAGGCAGTTGCGGGCGCCGATGCGGTCGGCGACGACACCCGTCGGTATCTCGAACAGGCAGAACGCTATGTAGTAGACGCTCTGGATGCCGAAGATCTGGCTGTCGGACAGGCCGGCGTCGCGCTGGTAGGCGTAGAAGACCGGCATCCACCACAGCAGGTTGAACAGCAGTTGGAACCCGTTGTTGAGTCGGATGATGCGCCGGGCGACCGGGGAGGAGACCCGCTGCGCGGGCCGGCGCCACGGGGCGGCCATACGGCGGCTCACCGGGCGTAGGGGCGGATCTGGACCAGGCGGAACGCCCCTTGGTCCGTCATCAGCCACTCGATGTCCAGCGCGTCGTCGGCGTCGTCCTCGCTGAAGTGGGACTGCAACAGGCGACCGGTGAAGGCGAGCCGGGCGAGTGCCCAGCGTGTCCGGGACGGGAGGTCCTTGTCCGCCGACCCGATGTCCACCGTACGCCCGCCGCCCTCGACGGTGTTGTACAGGTACTGCTGCGGCAGGACGGTGCCGTCCACCACCCGCTCCGGCGAACCGGGCGTGCAGTTGAGGTACACGTTGCGGAAGTCCTCCCGGCGGGTCGGGTTGCAGGTCACCAGCACACCGCCGAGGTGAGCGGGCATGTACTCCTGGACGATCACTCCCATGTAGGTGTCGTCCAGGGAGATGCCGGCCTGGTGCCGCAGACGCACGCTGCGCGGCGACAGCAGTGACGCCCACACCTGCCGCACGGCGTCCATGAGCTGTTCGGTTCCCCGCACGGTGGTCACCGAGTCGTAGATCCCCGCCGCGGAGAAGCCGGGCAGGTCCTCGGCGTTGGAGGAGGAGCGCACCACCATCCGGCGGCCGTCGGCCAGCAGCTTCGGCACCGCGCCCGTGACGGCCCGGGCCACCTCGTCCGGCATCGGCGTGCCGCGCACGAGGTGCTGGAGGGTCAGACACAGCGGGTCCACGACGTCGAACGCCTCCAGCTCCAGGGCCATCTTCAGCTTGCCGATGCCCTGTTGGAGCGCGGGGGAGGAGATCAGGAACAGGTGGTGGAGACGGAACGGCAGCGCCACGCCCTCGGGAGCGCGGACGGTCTCGGCCACGTACTCGGCCGCGAGGGCGCGCAGGCGCTCGGGCGAGGCTCCCTCTTCGCCGAGGCGGGCGCCGAGGTGGCCGAGGAGATGGGGCCGTGGCGGGCGCGGGCGCGCGTAGAACGCCGTCAGGTCGGCGGTGCGGCTGTCCAGGACGTGGTGCAGCTCCCCCAGGTTGGCCGCCTTGGTGCCGTAGTCGTCGCTGTCGGTGCGGCGCAGCCGGTCCAGGGGCAGGACCGGGGCCTGGTGCAGCAGTGGTGTCCCGATGCGGATGCGCTGCCGGTGCCAGGCGGGCCTCTCCAGGGCCGGCGGTTCGGGCAGCGGCTCCAGCGAGACGGAGTCCTCGCGGACCCGGTAGCGCACCCAGGCGCCGTCCAGGCCGTCGCGCCGCACGAGGGCCTCCAGGTCGCGGACGATCGCGTTCGGGATGCCCCAGCCCGAGGCCAGTACGTTGGTGTGCGAAAGCGGCGTGGTGGGGGCGGTGTTGACGAATCCGGCGACCCTGGGCACGTCGTCGGGGAGGCGGGGCATCGCGACGATGTCCGACCAGCCGAGGTCCGCGGCGGCCGCCTCGTACTCGGCCAGGGTGCGGAAGTGGCGCAGCCGGCCCTCGGCCTCTCCGGGGTTGAGACAGGTGCGGGTCCGGTTGCCGAACAGTTCGTGGCTGAGGATGCGCGGTACGTCCGCCTCGCCGACCGATGCCAGTTCGTGCTCCTGGCCGTGATTGGCGGGCTTGAGCAGCAGCGGCAGACGTCCGTCCACCCGCTTGCGCACATAGAGGTAGAACTCCTCCAGCAGGGGGCCCTGCATGGTGTCCGCCTCGGTGGTCTCCAGCACCAGGAAGGGATGCTCGCCGCCGTCCGGTTCCTCCTCGGCGTGGAGGGACAGCACCCCGAGGAGGAAACGGCGTCCGGGGTCCGTGTACACGGACGCGTTGAACGCGTCCAGGCTCTTGTCGAGTTCGTCCAGGGTCATACCGAGGACGCGGGTGGCGATGTAGTCGACGTGGAAGGGGTGCACCCGCGTGTCGAGCAGGTGCCAGGTGTCGTCGGCGCGGTCCACCACGATCTTCAGGTACGGGTGTCCGGCGAGCACTCCGGACAGCGTCCGGAACAGCGGCAGCGACAGGTTGGCGCCGACGACGGTGCGATCGCCCGCGGTTCCGGGCGCGCCGGCCTCGTCCAGGGCGAGGGTCATGCCCGCACCTCCTCGGTGACGTCCGTGGGCAGGATGCGCGGCAGTGCGTCCACCAGGGCGGTGAAGTCACGGATGACGGTCTGCGGCCGGTCGGCGGAGAGCAGGCACAGCCCCGCCATGGTGTTGGCGCCCGCGGCCGGATCGTAGACCGGCACGGGGGTGCCGTCCGGCAGCGAACTCTCGCGGACGACGGACAGCGTGCTGCCCGCGCCGACCGGAGCGGAGCGGATCACCGACGCGGAGTCCCACAGGTGACGGCGCGGCCACGGGGCGCCCGCGCCGTCCACGGCGAGGACGACGAGGGAGCCGGCCGCGCCGTCGGCGTCCGCGGGCGTGAGCGCCCGTGACGGCCAGCCGGCCGGACGGCCGAGCAGCTGGTCGGTGAAGATCGCGACCAGGTCGAGCCCGAAGACCTGCTCGATCTGGGGCACCGTCATCGCGCCGCCGAACCGGGCCGCCGTCTCGATCACCCACATGCGGCCGTCGGCCCCCAGCTTGATCTCCGTGTGGGTGCCGCAGTTCTCCAGTCCGAGCGCCTCCACGGCCCGCCGGGCCAGCTCGACGATCCGGGTCTGGGCTCCCGTACCGACCGCGGCCGGGGTGATGCCGGCCCGTTCGGTGAACGGCGCCACCGTCGGCATCCGGCCGCTGAGACAGACCGGCCGGAAGACGCCGTCCACGACCACGCCCTCGACACTGACGTAGTCGCCCCAGCCCGCTCCGTCGAACCACTCCCCGGCACAGCCGGTGACGATCTCCTCGACGATGAAGTCCTCGCCGGCGCCGCCCACGTGGAGCTCCGCGTAGCCGAGCCGGGCCGACTCGGTCATCACCGCGTGCGACCGTTCCCAGGCGTCCGGTACGTCCGCGGGTCCCTCGATGATCTGGTGCGCGGTCGAGCCGGCGCTCCAGGCCGCCTTCAGTAGCAGCGGGCAGGCCAACTCGTCTGCCGCGGACCGCAGTTCGCGTGCCGTAGCGACGGCACGGAAGCGGGGCTGCGGTATGCCGTGACGTTCCCATGCCGCGCGCATCAGGCGCTTGTCGCGGGCGGAGGCCGCGGCCGGCCCCGCGCCCCGCAGCCCGAGCAGCCGGGAGGCCTCGGCGACCGCGACCACCGCGTACTCCGAGAAGGTGATGACGGCGTCCGCCCCCACCTCGCGGGCCCGGGACGTGATGAGTTCGACCAGGTCGTGCTCGTCCGTGTCCCCGCGTACGACGACCGAGGCGCACAGCTCCGCCGCGTCCGCCGCCGTACCGGCGGGTAAATCGCTGAGTGCCAGCAGGTGCACAGCTGACCTCGCGGCCACCCTGGGCAGCGCGTACCCCACCGGGGGGCCGCCCTTGGCATGCACGTACAGCACCTTCGTCACGGAATCCCATCTCCTTCGTCACCCGACTGCTTCCCGGTGCGGCGGTTCGCGCGACGCGCCGAACGGTGGCGTCGGGGCGCGCCGACCGGTCGTCCACCGTTTCCGTGGTCGCGCTTCAAGCGAAGCAGCCCGGTTGCCCGATTCCGGGAGTGCGAACCGTCGGCGTCTCAGGCAAATGCCTGACTCAAGAAGGCGGTTGACGTCGTGTGAAGGTCCGGTGATGCGTTAGTGCCCGGCCCGCGTACGGCCCCACGGCATCCGGCCGGGTCCCGGGCCGTCCGGCATGCGGCATGCGTCCACGGGACACGCATGACATGTCACTCAACGTAATGTCGTGGAAAATTGAAGGAGTCGAGTCGTGGACGAGGCCGATTTCAAGAGGCTGCTCGCGCCCCTGCCGGTGTCCTGGTGGGAAGCCGACGGCGGCTCAGAACCGGTCGACAGCGGGGGCGGCGCCTTCGCCGACGAGCACACCGCGCGGCGCTTCCTGCGGACCTTGTGCGCCGACCGCCGCGGTCCGTCGCGGTTACCCGGCGACGGCCCCTACCAGGCGCGGTTCGAGGGCCGTACGTTCACCGTCCACTGGCCGGCCCAGGACGACGGCGCGCCCACCGGCCGCAGCGGAGGACTCGCGGTCGAGGTGGGCGCCCCGGTGGCCGAGACGGATTCGTACGCGTCCTTCGCCGATCTGAGCCCGGCCGCGGTGTTCGTCCGCGACGCCGACGGCCGCTATGTCTGGGCGAACCACGCCTACGCCCATCTGTACGGAACCACGCGCGACATCCTGATCGGCCGGCACCTCGCCGAGGTCGACGGACCCGACGACGCGGCGCGGTTCCTCGCCCTCGACGAGCAGGTCCTCACCGGCGGGCACTCCGTGCGGCACACCCTTGACTACCGGCGTTCGGACGGTTCCCACGGGCACGCGGCCGGATACCGCTTCCCCGTCCGCTGGGGCACCCTGCGCTGCGTGGCCGGCATCTACATCGACATCACCGACTACACCCGCGCGCTGGACCAGCGGCGTCAGGCCGAGGAGGACCTGCGCGCCCTGCGGGACCACAGCGGCCTGGCCTGCCTGCGCCTGTCCGCGGACGGAGTGGTCAGGGACGCGGGCACCGCCGCCGCCGAGCTGCTGCACGTCCGCCTCGGCGACCTGGTGGGATCGCCCGCCGACACCTGGCTGGCCCCTACACCCGAACGGACGGCGCTGCACCGGATCTGGGACGACCTCGTCGCCGGCCGGCGCAGGACCGCGCATACCAGTGCCGTGCTCGTCGACGGCGACCGCCGACGCCGGGCCTGGATCCATCTGAGCGCCGTACACCACGCCGCGGAACGCCTGCCCGGTGTCTGGGCGGTCATCACCCGGCTCGGCCTGAGCCATGAGGCGCACCCACCGCTGACGGCCGCCCAGGTGCGGATACTCTCGCTGCTGGCCGCGGGGCACAGCAACGCCGACATCGCCGGGACGCTGCACCTCTCCCGGCAGACCCTCGACTACCACCTGAGCCGACTGCGCTGCCTGCTCGGAGTCGCGTCCCGCCCGGCCCTGGTCGCCCGCGCCTACGTGCTCGGCATCCTCTCCCCGCACTCCTGGCCGCCGCGCGCCACCACGGCCGCCCATCCGCTCAGTCCGGCCTGACGCGGTCCACCGGAGCCCCTGGAGGCGGAGGGCCAAGAGCGCTACTTCTGCCGGTGGTTCTGCATGGTGCGCCCCCGCATCCCCGTGATCGACTCTCCCGTGGCGGGGGGACGCCGTTTCTTCCCCTCCCCCCTCTACGCAGCTCACGCCATTCGCGGAAGGAGCATGCGCATGCATGGTTCCGGGTCCGTGACTCCGGCGGCTCGTGGACCGCCTGGCAGGTGAGCCGCACCGTCCAGGACGGCCCGGGGTGCCCGTGACCGCCGTAGGCGACTGACACCGGCCGAGCCCCCGCTCGTACCGCTGTCCACCCCGGCCCGCCCTCCTCTGCTCTTCGCACCAACCTCGACGAAGTGAAGGAACAGGAGTCCGACCCCATGACGTCCCATCGTCGTCCCAAACAGCCGAACCGCACGCGCGTGACCGTGCTGACCACGGCAGCCGCCGCTGCCGTCGCCCTGAGCGCCAACGCCGCCGACGCCGCCCCCGGTCACAGGCTCGGCAAGGACGAGGTCAAGGCGAAAGTCGACAAGCTCTACGAGCAGGCGGAGCAGGCCACGGAGAAGTACAACGGGGCCAGCGAGAAGCAGCGGAAGCTGCAGAAGGAGATCTCGGCCGTCCAGGACAGCGTCGCCCGCGGTCAGCAGGAACTGAACGCGCTGCGCGACGGCCTGGGTTCACTGGCCACCGCCCAGTACCGCTCCGGAGGCATCGACCCTTCGGTGCAGCTCCTCCTCTCGTCGGACCCGGACGACTTCCTCGCCAGGGCGTCCACCCTCGACCAGCTGAGCGGCCAGCAGGTCGACGCCCTCAAGAAGATCCAGGACAAACAGCGGGCACTCGCCCAGGAGCGTGCCGAGGCCACCGAGAAGCTGGAGGCTCTCGCCACCACCCGCACCGAGCTGGGCGACAGGAAGAAGGAGGTCCAGGGCAAGCTCGCCGAGGCGCAGAAGCTGCTCAACACCCTGACCGCACAGGAGAAGACGGCCCTCGCCGCCGAGCAGCAGCGCGCCGGCCGCTCCTCCGCGGAGCGGGTGGAGGCCGGACGTGACACCCCCGCGTCCGGCCGGGCCGGCGCCGCGTTCTCCGCCGCCCAGAGCCAGCTCGGCAAGCCCTATGTCCGCGGTGCCACAGGCCCCTCCTCGTACGACTGCTCGGGGCTGACCTCCTGGGCCTACGCCCAGGCCGACGTCCACATACCGCGCACCTCCGAGGCCCAGTCGGGCATCGGCACCCGCCTCACGCGGAGCCAGCTCCAGGTCGGCGACCTGGTCTTCTTCTTCAACGACCTCCACCACGTGGGCCTGTACGCGGGCAACGGCCAGATCCTGCACGCCCCTCGCACGGGCACGGTCGTACGGTACGAGTCGATGGACACCATCGGCGGACCGTTCATGTTCGGTGTCCGCGTCTGACCTGACGCGCGGAACGCGGCCGCGACGGCACCGGCGGCAGTCCGGGTGCGCGCGGTCGAGCCCCGCCGCACGACCGGAGTGAGTCCGCCGGGCCGGGTACGGCCCGGCGGGCTGCGCCTCGCCCTTCTATCTCGAACCTGTGTTGTTCATAGAATGGCCGGGTGGAGGACATCGACGCGATCGCGGCGCTGCAGGATCCGGTCCGGCGCCGTCTGTACGAGTACGTGGTGGCACAGGGCCGTGAGGTGGGCCGCAACGAGGCCGCCAAGGCGGCCGGGGTGGCGCGCACGCTCGCTGCGCACCACCTGGACAAACTGACCGAGGTCGGATTGCTGGAGAGCGGCAGCCGCCGACTGACCGGGCGCTCGGGGCCGGGGGCGGGCCGCCCCGCCAAGGTGTACACGCGGGCAAGGGCCGAACGGGCGGTGTCCTTGCCCGCCCGTGACTACCGCACCGCCGCCGAACTGCTCGCCGAAGCCGCCGAGCAGGCCGGGCTCGACGCCGGGCTCTGCGCGGCCGCGCGCCGTCGGGGCGAGGCCCTGCGCGGCTCGGCGGCCCCTTGCGGCGGCCTCGAAGAGGCCATGGAGATGCTCGCCGCCCGTGGCTACGCACCGCACCTGGAGAGCGCCGCGGGTATTCAGGACGCCGAAGGCGCCGAGGTGGCGGCCGGCGGGGCCCCGGCGGTCGTGCGCATGCGCAACTGCCCCTTCCATGCCGTCGCCGAACGATTCCCGCCGCTCGTCTGCGGTATGAACCTCGCGCTGCTCCAAGGGCTGTTCGGCACCGACGGCCCCGTCCGCGCCCGCATGGACGCCCGGCCGGGGGAGTGCTGCGTCGTGGTCGAGAACCCTAAAAACAATCTCCATTGACATAGAAAGGAGCCGGGTGCTGGGATGTGGCCATGACTGCATCCGTGCGTGCCGCTCACCTCGCCCAGCTCAACGTCGCCACGCTGCTGCACCCCCTCGACGACCCCCGCACAGCCCCGTTCGTCGAGATGCTCGGCCCGGTCAACGCCGCTGCCGACGGCGCGCCCGGCTTCGTATGGCGGCTAGTGGAGGACGGCGCGGCCGACGCGACCGCCCTGCGCCCCGCGGGCGACGACGTCATCGTCAACCTGACGGTGTGGGAGACCCCGGCGGCGCTGTGGGACTTCACCTACCGCAGCGGGCACCTGGAGGCGATGCGGCGGCGCCGCGAATGGTTCGCACGGCATGTCGAGGCACACCTGGTGCTCTGGTGGGTTCCCGCGGGGCACCTCCCGACCGTCGGGGAGGCCTTGGAGCGGCTGGCGGACCTGAGGGCCAACGGGCCGTCCCCGCGCGCGTTCACCTTCGCCTCCTCCTACACCGCTGCCGAGGCCGCACAGCACCTGCCGACCGAGCCACAGGCACAGCCCACCCCGTAGTGCCCCACCGGGCCCCGGGTTCTGATCCCCGCTGCCTCGGTACCAGGGGCGGGCCCGGCCCTGGCGCCGGAACCCGGCTCGCCGCGATCCGTGAACGAGGGATCACCGGTTGCCCGAGGATGTCGCCGGATTCGTAGGAACACACAATCTCGCCTGCTGAGGGATAGCCACGGGTGACTCATCGCGTCGTGGTGGTCGTACAGAAGGGGAGGTCCATGGAGGGCTCGAGTCACGATGACTTCCGGGAGTTCGTAGCGATGCGCTCCACCGCGCTGCTGCGGCTCGCGGTACTGCTCACCGGCGGGGACCAGCACGCTGCGGAGGATCTGCTGCAGATCGCGCTGATGAAGGCCTACGGGCGATGGGCGCGCGTCGAACAGCCCGAGGCGTACGTACGGCAGACCATGTACCGCCAGCAGGTCAACCGCTGGCGGCTCCGCAGACACCACGCCGAGACCACGGTGCCGGTGCTGCCCGAGTCCGGCGGGGAGGCAGGTGCCGGGGCGGACCTGGAGCTGCGGATCGCGTTGTGGGCGGCGCTCGGCCGTCTGTCGAAGCGCCAGCGAGCCGTGGTCGTACTGCGCTACTTCGAGGACCTGCCGGAGGCCGAGGTCGCGGCGCTGCTGGGATGCCCGGTCGGCACGGTGCGCAGCACGGCACACCGGTCGCTCGCGAAGCTCCGGGCGCTCGTACCGGAGCTCAAGCCCGACGGGGTCGCGGAACAACAGTTGCTGCCGCTCGGCTACACGGCGAAGGAGATCCAGGGATGACGACGGAGCGGGTCGAAGAGAAGGTCCGGGAGACGCTGCACGCGGTCGCGCTGGACCGGGTGCGGGCGCCGGGGGACCTGGCGCAGCAGGTGGTACGGCGGCGTGGCCGGCGTCGTGTGTCGCAGGCCGTGGGTGCCGCGGTGGCCGTCGCCGCGATCGCCGCGGGGGCGATGCTCGGCCTGGGCGGCGGCGTGGCGGAACAGGGGCGGACCGCGCGGCCGGCGGCGTCGCCGGCGGGCTGGCACCCGTGGCAGAGCGGCGTGGCGGGATTCGGCGAGCGGGGTTGTCTGGCGGACGGTTCCGCGCTGTATTGCAGCGGGTCGCGGTACGACATCGCGAAGGTCGACGCCGACACCGGCAAGCGGCTGTGGACCGTGAAGGTCAATGGCGAAGGCGACGGCAACGACCACCCGTTCGCCGTGCGCGACGGTGTGGTCTACGCCTACCGCAACCACACCGCGAAGCACCAGCCGAACGGGGACTACGCCGGCGGCACCGATCTGCTCGCGGTGGACGCCGCCACCGGCGAGCGGCTGTGGGTGGCCGAGATGCCGCAGGACGACCGCACCGGCCAGGCCGCCATGCTCATCGACGGCGCGGTGTGGGCGAACACCCCGTCCGTGCGTACGATGTCGGCCCTCGATCCGCGGACCGGTGCGGAGAAATGGCACCACACCTGGGCCAAGGACGTCGTATGCCAGCGGGCCGTACTGAGCGGTGTGCCCTACCTCCTGTGCACGCCGGACACCGAGGAAGTGCACGACACCGACGTGTTCCGCCTCGATCCCGCCACCGGAGAGGTTCACAAGGTCACGACCCTTCCCGGCAGGCAGCAGCTGGTCGGGACCTCGGAGGACCGGATGGTCCTGGCCGGAGCCCAGGACACGGCCGGCGACAGCCTTCAGCTGAGCACCATCGACGGCTCCGGGCAGCGGACCGCACTGCCCGGCCGGGTCGAGGGGCATGCGGCCAACTGGACTGTCGTCGGGGACCGGCTGATCTCCGTGTCCTGGAAGGGCAAGGCATCCGCCTACTCGCTGACCACCGGAAGGACTCTGTGGACCGGCCCGGTGGGCGTCATGATGCCCGCCAGGGACCTGGGGGCGTCCCTTGCGTCTCCCGTGGCGTCGACGAGGCAGCAGGTCGTGTACTTCTTCAGCCCGTCCGGGGACCTGTCCGGCCTTGACCTGCGCACGGGCAAGCAGCTCTGGCACGGTCACGTCGACACCGGCAAGCCGCGGCCCGGCTTCCCGGCCACGCCCCAACTCATGCTCTACGAGGATGTGCTGATCGCCAGGAACGGCAGCGGGATCTCTTCCTTCCTGCCCCGGATCGGCGACTGACGCGAGGCACGGCAGGCCGGGGCGGCACCTGCGCCCCGGCCGGTCGTCGCCGCGCGGCGCCGGATCGCGCGGGGCGGAAGATCCGCCCCCCAGGTCGCTCGCCAGGTGCCCGAAGGCTCCCGGGACCGAAGAAATCGGGACTTCCCCAGATCAACGCAGCCTTCCCCGGAGTGACCCGAGATGACGGCAGCGGCACCGTCAGTCTCGACAGCGGCACCCCGGTGAGATCACCTTATGCACACGGCAGCGTTCGCTCCGGGCCTCTGCGTGGACCGGAGAGGCCACTCGACAGGGTTCGGGGAGCATCCGTCGTGCACCGGGTGGACGCCCTGATCAGCCAGCCGACGCCGTGCCGCATCCGAACGAAGTGACCTGTGGCGCGGGCCGGACGCTGGGAGGCGGATGTGGCTTGTGGTCGGGTTCTCGCCCGCCGGGACGCGCTCTAGACTGCGACCGCTCCGAAATCTGACGATCTTTTGGAGGGTGTGCAGGATGAACCGAGCTCTCATGACCGCATGGGCGGCAGCAGCGTTGATCGTGTCCGGGGGCGGCACCACCGCCTCCGCTTCCGATGCCCCGCCGCGGACCACGCACGGTCCTTGCCAGTACACCCAGACCCCGGACGAGCCTGCGGCGCGGCCGGTTCCTCTGCCGCCCGACCCGCGGCACACCCCCAGCCACGGCACGGTCGACATGGCTGTCCCGACCAGCCAGGGCCCGCTCCCGCTGCGTCTGGACCGGGCCAAGGCGCCGTGCACGGTCCAGAGTTTCGTGCACCTGGCGCGGCACCGGTTCTACGACCGTACGGTGTGCCATCGGCTGACGGCGTACCCGACGCTGAAGGTCCTGCAGTGTGGCGACCCGACCAGCACCGGCGAGGGTGGGCCGGGGTACGAGTACAAGGACGAGCTGCCGGTGGATCTGCCGCCGGCACCGAGCGATCCGACCGGCGTCCGTCGCCTTTACGGCCGCGGCTTGCTGGCGATGGCCAACGCCGGCCCGAACACGAACGGTTCGCAGTTCTTCGTCGTCTACGGCGACTCCGCGCTGCGGCCGAATTACACGGTGTTCGGCACGGTCGGTGCCGCCGGCCTGAAGACGCTCGACAAGATCGCTGCCGGCGGTATCGAGCCCACTACGCAGGACCCGGCGCCTGTCGACGGCACGCCCGTGCTGCGGACCGAGCTGCTCAGCGTCCGGCCGTCCTGCCGGCCCTGAGGAACTACGGTGCGGTCACCGTGGGTCCAGCTGCGCGCCTGGTCTCACGGTGATGTGAAGCAGCCGTTCCCGACGTCCGTCCGGATGACGTCGCCTATGCAGTCGTAGAAGGTGACCAGGGCAGTTGGGAGCAGGTTCACATGTAGGCCAGGCTGCCGCCGTTCGAGCCGATGACCACTTGCCCTTCTGGGATCTTCGTGGAGCGGCTTCTGGGAGTCATAACTGACTACCGTCTCATTTCGCACCGACCAGCACGCTGAACCTGCCGGGGGTGCGACTCATTGGAGTTTCTGTGCTCGCGCGCAGGCCGGTCACTGCAATTCGGCTCAAATGCATGGCAGATCCCCCGACCAACTCGGTCACTCTGCGAACATCATCGCTCAGCGATACGCACGTGTACGCCCGTTCTGATCGTTGGGGACATCGCATCTCGCTGGGCGTGCGGGGTGACCGTGTTCGAGGGTCTGCAGCTGCGAGGTGACGTCGGGGTGTCAGGTCTCCCGGCTCGATCGGAACAGTGCTAGTACTCCTTCGCCCCGTTAAGCAGCTCCCTCGCGATGTTCGCGTGCCCCGCGTGCCGTCCCGTCTCCTCGACGAGATGGATGAGTATCCAGCGGAGGTTGGCGCTGCCGGAGCGGCAGTCGGGGTGGCGGCCGACGTCATCCACAGGGTCACGGCCACGATCTCGTTGCTTCGGGTGCGTGGGCCTCGTACGAGGCCCACGCACGGCCGGGAGTGCGCCCCATCGCTTCGAGGGAACCGGATGCGCACCACCGGCCGTCGTTCAGGCCCGGGTGTAGCCGCCGTCGGCGAAAAGTTCGGCGCCGGTGACGAACGACGAGGCGTCCGAAGCCAGGAAGAGGGCGGCCTCGGCGATTTCCTCGGCGTCAGCCAGCCGCCCCAGTGGCACGACGGCCTCGGCGAACTCGTCGACGTCCGGCCCCGCGGCGCCCAGCAGGCCGGGGGTCCGGGTGGGGCCCGGGCTGAGGACGTTGACCCGGAATCGGCGCTCCCGTGACTGCCGGGCCCAGTTGTGCACGAGGTTGCTCACCGCCGCCTTCGAGGCGCTGTAGACCTCGAGTTGCTCATTGGGGCGCACGCTGTTGCTCGAGCCGACGACCAGGATGGAGGCGTTCTCCGCCAGCAGCGGAAGCGCCTTCTGAACGGTGAATAGTGGGCCCTTGACGTTGACGGCGAGCGTCAGGTCGACGTTGGCCTCGGTGTGGGCGCCGAGCGCGGCGTCCGCGACGATTGCGGCGTTGGCCACCAGCACGTCGATGCGTCCGGCCTCCTCGCGGACTCGCGCGTAGAGCGCGTCCAGGTCGGCCAGGACCGCGACGTCCGATCGTACGCCGGTGGCCGCAGGGCCCATCTCCTCGACTGCCGCTTCCAGGCGGTCGACGTCGCGGCCGGTCACGAAGACCCGGGCGCCCTCCCGAACGAAGCGGTGGGCGATGGCCAGCCCGATCCCGCTGGTCCCTCCGGTGATCACGGCCACCTTCTCTTGCAGCACGCCTGGCATGTCGAACCCCTTCGGTTGTGGAATGGATCGTCCATAACTTAGGCAGTAATGGACGATCGAGTCAAGAATGGATACGCTGAGACCATGCCGAGACCACGCGCATTCGATGAACACCAAGTCCTGGAGCGGGCCCGGGAGCAGTTCTGGGCGACCGGCTATGCGGGAACCCGGATGGACGACATCGCCCAGGCAACCGGCCTGGGCAAGGGCAGCTTGTACGGCGCATTCGGCGACAAGGGAAAGCTGTTTCACCGTGTGTTTGGCGACTGGTGCACCGCAGTCGTCGAGGTGGCCGAAGAGCGGCTGGCAGGTGGCCCGGACGCAGAAGCCTTTGCCCGGCTTTCGGGATACGTGCACCTCATGGCGGAGAACACCGCCTCCGACACCGAGCGACGCGGGTGCCTGTTGGCCAAGGGCACGGCGGAACTGGCCCAGCACGATCCGACGGTCGCCGGACGGTCGGCCGAGACCATGACGGCACTGCTGACCCTGCTGCGGACGGAGATCAGCGCCGCCCAGCGCCACGGCGACATCGACAGCGCTGCGGACCCGGAACGGTTGGCGGCACTGCTGCTCACGGTGGTCCGCGGTATCGAGGCAGTAGGCAAGGCCGGCCTGGACCCAGAGACGCTGCGGAACATTGCAGACACCGCAATGGGAGTCCTGCCCGTGCCATAGAGGCGGAAGCGCCTCGCAACCGGGCGCAGTCAGGCCCGCGAGAACTGACTTGATGCCATCACGGCCGCATGATCCGCCGGACTGCCTGGTTGCGGTCAAGTCCCGTGATCCGCTCCGCCGGTACGGAGGAGGTGCTGCCCTGGATCAGTGAGCACTTCCGCGAGGGGCTGTGATCCGGCCGGGTCGGTGCGGGCTGGACCAGCTGGTCGCTTCGCACGACGGGCGATGCTCTGCTGCGGGGCCATCTGCGGCTGGGGATGACTGGACGCGGCGGTGGAGCGGAGCTGGCTGGCCGGCGAGGGCAGGGTGGCCTGGCCGCTGCGGGACGTGTTGTCGGTGCCGCTGCTGGCCACGCGGCCCGTGCGGGACTCCACCTGGCGATCGAAGCAGGGGTAAGGGTCGAGGCTGGAATTCATGGTCTCCACCGGTCGGCTGCACGGGTTCGAATCCCTGAAGGAGCGGCTGCTGCTGCTCGCGCTCGACTTCTTACGCGTCCGCGATGTGCTGTCGCAGCCGTTCGAGCTGGGCTTCGAGACCGTTCACGGCCATGAGCGACACACTCCCGACTACCTCGCGGTGATGCCCGACGGTGGCATCTGGCTGTTCGACGTACACCCCGCCGCCCTGATCAAGGACGCGGACGCGGCGGAGTTCGCCGGGGTCGGCTTGCGGCCCCACGTGCACAGCGTGCTGGATGCACTGTCGTCTGGGAGGCGCCCGATGAAAGACATGCTCGGACTCCAGCCCGAGCTGCTCGTGCTGGCCCAGCCGAACCAGCCGACCTCGAACTTTGTGGCCGCACGGTGCGCGGCCGTGCCGCCGCGGTCTCGGCAAACAGCCCTTCGGACTACGTGCCTTGCTCGCCCCGCGCCCGGTCAGCGCCCGGCCGATCGGCCACCGGTGGGACCGCGTTGCCGGAGTGACGCTCCTGGGCGACGCCGCCCACCTCATGTCACCGTTCGCCGGGGAGGGCGCCAACCTCGCCATGTTCGACGGCGCCGAACTCGGCAAAGCCATCGCCGCACATCGGTGCTGGCCGTCGGGCGGCCAGACCGACGCCTGCGGCTCACGATCGCGGAACTGAGGGCCCTGCTCACTCGGTCGGCCGGCGAGCAGGTTGAGCAAGCCGGCGGGGGCGTTGTCGCCGAAGACGAGCTGGCGGTTCTTGCCGGATTCGGCGGCGGGCCGGGCGCTGCGGGAAAAGAGAGCCTGCTCCTACTCCGCAAGGGCGGCTTCGATGTCGTTGGCACCCCCCGCCGGGTACTGAAGATCTGATGCGGGTCCGCACGGCGGCCGGCCGTGCGGCATCAAGGTAGTCGGGTGGACGCATGGGTGAACCGCCCGGACGGCGCCGCCTACGACGCTGCGCACATGCCCAGCGCGGTTCGCGCCAGCCCGCGCAGCCAGGCGTGGGCCTGATCGGTGTCGTAGCGCTGATGCCACGACAGGTATATCGGTGCCGACGGCAGTTCGAGCGGGAGGGGGAGCACGACCAGGCCTAGGTCGGCGACCGCTGACCGCGTGGTGGCCTCGGGGACGCTGATCAGGAGATCGGAGCCGCGCGCGAACTCCAGCGCGGCCCCTTCCGTGGGCGCGGCCGCCACCACGCGGCGGGTGAGGCCGAGCCGCGCGAGGGCGTCGTCGAGGGCATTGCTGAGGTTTCCACGTCGCGAGACGGTGACGTGCTCAGCGGCGGCGTACTGCTTTGCGGTGACGGACCTGACGCGGGTGAGGGGGTGCCCCTGCCTCACGACGATGACGAGGCGGGTCTCGCCCACGTTCTCGGCACGGATGTCCGGTGCGGTCGGGCGGTTGGCGTTCGCCTCCAGGTCGACCTCGCCGCGCCGCAACTCGGGGGTGTCGATGCTCGATTCCGCGACGAAGCGCAATCGCACGCCCGGCGCCACTTCGCGCACGGCCGCGAGCAGTGCGGGGCCGCTCAAGGCGACCAGGGAATCGTGCCAGCGGAGTGTGAAAGTGCGCTCCAACGTGGCCAGATCGAGTTCACGGCTCGGTGCCAGCACCCCCTGGACCTGGTGCAGCAGCTCGTGCACCTGTTCGCGGACGGCGATCGCATACGGCGTCGGGGTCATCGTGCGGCCGGTGCGCACCAGGATCTGATCCCCGGTCGTGCGCCGAATCCGGCCCAGACTCCGGCTCATGGCGGGGGCGGTGACGTGCAGGCGCGCGGCCGCCCCGGCCACGCTTCCCTCCTCCAGCAGCGCGTCGAGCGCGGCGAGCAGGTTCAAATCCAATTGCATTTGAGTAATCCTAGCCGTGCCTTACATGCATTTGAAGTTAATTAAAGGGCTATATACCTTCGAGACGAGAGCGCAAGACGGAACACACAGCTTGGCCCGACCCTCCTCAACACCCCCTCCCTGGACAGGAGTACCACCATGCACGAAACGCTTCAGACCACTGACGTCGCGGCCTCCGACGCCGACCTGCTCGGCCAGACCGCGATCGCCGTGCGCGCGGCCGGTTCGGCGCTGCGCGAGCGCTTCGGCGAGGTGGTCCGCTACCAGAGCCGCGAAGAGCTGATGCTCGCGCTCACCGCCAACGACGACACGGCCCTCGACATCCTGCGCCCCCGCCTCGCGCGCCTACGCCCGGACGCCGGCTGGGTGGAGGACGAACTGGACGGCGGGGCACTGCCGCCCGGCGAATGGTGGGTCGTGGATCCGGCCGAAGGCAACGTCAACCACCTGCACGCCCTGCCGGAGTGGGCGGTGACCGCCACCCTCGTGCGTGAGAACCAGCCGGTGCTCACCGCGGTCCACCTGCCGTTGACCGGCGAGACCTACACCGCGCTCACCGGCGCGGGCGCCCACCTCGACGGCCGGCCGCTGCACGTCTCTCCCACTGCGGACCTCGGCCTGAGCATCGTGGCCACCAGCCAGGCCCGGCCCGACGAGGACGAGAAGGTCGTGCGGCGCGTCGGCTCCTCGATCACCGCGATGCTCTTCGACGCGCTCGTCGTCCGCACCGCCGTGCCCGCGACCTTGCACCTGCTGAACGTGGCCGCCGGCCGGATCGACGCCTTCTGGCAGTTCGCCGGCGCCCGCGCGGACCTGCTTCCCGGGGCGCTGCTCGTCACCGAGGCCGGCGGACAGATCTCCGACGCCGAGGGCCGCCCCTGGAGCCCGCAGAGCGAGAGCTTCCTGGCCGCCGCCCCGGGCGTGCACACCCAAGCCGTCACCACGCTCTCCCGCTGACCCCCACGAGAACCACAAGCACCGGAAGGACCACATCAGCATGACCATGATCGCCGTTCTCGGAAACGGCCGCGTCGGCGGCAGCATTGCCACAGCCCTCACCCGGGCCGGGCATGAGGTGACCGTGGCGAACCGCTCGCCAGGTTCCGCCGCCGACGCCGCCCGGACAGCGCAGATCGTCATCAACGCCACGCCGGGCGCCGGCTCGCTGGACCGGCTCGTCGCGCTGCGCGAGCAGATGCAAGACAAGATCCTCGTAGACGTCTCCAACGCCACCGTCGAGGGACCCGACGGATTGCCAGCCAGCCTGCTCTACCCCGGCTCAAGCCTCGCAGAGCAACTCCAAGAAGCGCTCCCCGATACGCGCGTCGTCAAGACGCTCAACACGATGCTCTACACGGTGATGACCGCGCCCGCCGCGCTTGCCCAGCCGCCGACCGCCTTCCTCTCCGGCCAGGACCCGCAGGCCAAGCAAGTCGTCCGCGGACTGCTCACGGACCTTGGCTGGCACCAGGAGTGGATCACGGACCTCGGTGGGATCGAGACCGCGCGGGCTGCTGAGGCCGCGATCCTGTTCGTACCGCACGTGATCCGGTCCAGCGGATTCGCGCCCTTCGCAATCTCGATCGCTCGCTGACAGCCGGACCGGCCTCATCCTGGCGCATGACCGTAAGCACCACCGTGAATACCGCAACAACCGAGCTGCGCCGGTTCCTCACCATCACCGGCCACCGCTTCAACAACAGCCAGTCCGCACCCGAGATGTTCTCCCCGGCCGAGGACGCGGCGTGGCACGAACTGCTCGGCACCCCCGCCTGCACGACCCTGTGCCTGTGCCGCGCCGGGACGACGACCGACGCGACCGGCGTAAGAGCTTCTCCTGGCGCGACTAGCGGGACCTGCTGATCGCAGCCCACCAGCAACTCGGCGGTCCGATCGTGCTCGTCTGGGACAACCTCAACGTCCCCAGGGCCGCCGGGCTGCGGGAGTTCGCCGCCTCGCGCGACCGGCTGACCATCTACTACCTGCCGCCTTACGCGCCCGACCTCGACCCAGTCGAAGGCATCTGGTCCCTGCTGCGGCGGGGCTGGCTCTCCAACGTCGCTTTCAGCACGCCGGAACACCTCATCCAGCGCATCGGACGCGGCCTGCGCCACACCCAGTACCGCGGTGACCTCATAGACGGCTGCCTCGGCGAAACGGGCCTGATCATCAGAACATGGCCACCTGGACAACACGTTCAACCTCGTAGACCCAACGATGGGGATGGGGCGCGACACGCCTAGCCATCACGCAAAAATAGGCGACAAACGGGCAATGTGATGCAATGTTACATATTTAATCTCTGTAGGAGGAAATGTCATGGCGGGCAAGCCCAGCATTGTCTTCGCCCACGGACTCTGGGCGGATGGGTCGTGCTTCAACAAGGTCATCCCCACGCTCCAGGCTGAGGGGCACGAGGTCTTCGCCTCACAGCACGGCCTCGACTCGCTCGAAAGCGACGTCGCGTGCGTCAACTTCACACTCAACCACGTCCCCGGCCCGATCGTGCTAGTCGGTCACTCCTACGGTGGGACCCTGATCACCAAAACGGGCACCCACGACCGCGTCGGCGCTCTGGTGTACATCGCCGCGCTCGCCCCGGACGAGGACGAGACGTCGCAGGAACAGCTGGACAAATTTCCCCGCACGCCCATCTTCGAGCACGTGGACGTCGCTGACGGCCGCGTGTGGCTCAAGCCCTCAGGCGTCCCGCACTTCTGCGGCGACCTCCCGGAAGCGGAGCAGAAGCTCGTCCTTGCGACGGGCGCTGTGCCAGTGGCGGACCTGTTCAACCAGCAGGTTCCCGGCACCGCCTGGCGGACGAAGCCAAGCTGGTTCATCGTCGCCGACAACGACCGTACCGTGCCTCCCGACCTGGAGCGGTCCGCTGCCGAGCGCATGGGCGCCAACATCCGTTCCGTGGACAGCAGCCACGTTCCCATGCTCTCGCATCCTGACTTCGTCCTCGATGTGATCCGTGAGGCCGCAGAGTCCCTCGACGCCTAGTACTCCAGCAGCACTTCGCTGTTTTCCCAGGTCAGAGGT
>NZ_JAINRE010000037.1 GCF_020400595.1 Streptomyces naphthomycinicus
TCTCCCCCACCGCGGTCACGCCCCCCACCGAGGAGGACCCACTCGCATGCGCGCCGCACACCACCTCTTGCCGACCGCACTGGCCGTCGCCGTGACGGCCGTGGCCGGCACCCTCACCGCCGCCGTCGGTGCCGCTCCGGCACACGCCGCCGCCTGTTCCGGATACGTCGGGCTCACCTTCGACGACGGACCCTCGGGCGACCACACCCCCGCCCTGCTCAACGCCCTCCAGCAGAACGGCCTGCGGGCCACGATGTTCAACGAGGGCCAGTTCGCGGCCGCCTACCCGGCCCAGGTCCGGGCCGAGGTGAACGCCGGGATGTGGATCGGCAACCACAGTTACACGCACCCCCATCCGACCCAGCTGAGCCAGGCGCAGATCGACGCCGAGATCGCCCGCACCCAGCAGGCGATCGCCGCGGCCGGCGGCGGCACGCCACAGCTGTTCCGCCCGCCGTACGGCGAGACCAACGCCACCGTCCAGGCGGTGGCGGCCAAGTACGGGCTGAAGCAGATCATCTGGGACGTCGACTCGCAGGACTGGAACGGCGCGAGCACCGACGCGATCGTGCAGGCCGTGTCCCGGCTCACGGCAGGCCAGATCGTCCTCATGCACGAATGGCCGGCCAACACCCTCGCGGCCGTCCCGCGCATCGCCCGGACACTGGCGGGCAAGGGCCTGTGCGCGGGCCGGATCTCCCCGCAGACCGGCCGCGCCGTCGCCCCCTGACCGGGGGCTCCCCCTGACGCGATCGGGACCCGCGTCCTCCGGCCGGTCCGCGAGCACGGGCCGGGGGCGGTCCCGGATCCCTCCGGAACCGCCCCCGGCCACGTGTCCGCGCGAGCCTGCCCGGCCGGGAGCCACCCGCCCGTGACCGGCCCCCGCCCGGCCCCCGGGAACGACGAAGAGGCCCTGCCGGATCACTCCGACACGGCCTCCGACCTGCGTTCTCGCAAGTCGGGACGACAGGATTTGAACCTGCGACCCCTTGACCCCCAGTCAAGTGCGCTACCAAGCTGCGCCACGTCCCGTTGCGCTCTCCCGCGGTGCCCCGCGTGATCGTGCGGACAGAACTTTACCCCACGCTCGGGGGTGCACCGAAGAAGGCCCGGTCGGGGCGGGGGACAATCGGCGGTATGACGAACGCCGGCGCATCGGATGCCAGGGACCGGGACACGGACGGGCGGGCGCGGAACGCACGCCCCCGGGACGGGCTGGGGCGTCCGCTGCCGTACGGCGCCGAGGGTGTCCCCCGGCAGCCGGAGGGGATCCTGCGGGCGCCGCGGGAGACGGTCGCCGAGGCGCAGGAGCTGCTGGCGGCGGGGCGGCCGTTCCACGCGCACGAGGTGTTCGAGGACGCCTGGAAGTCGGGCCCGGAGGACGAGCGCGCGCTGTGGCGGGGGCTGGCCCAGCTGGCGGTGGGGCTCACGCATGCGGCCCGGGGGAACGCGGTCGGCGGCGCACGGCTGCTGCGGCGGGGCGCGGGCGCGGTCGAGGGGTGGGAGACGGCACGGGGCGAGGACCGGCCGTACGGGCTGGATCTGCCGGGGCTCGCGCGGTGGGCGCGGGAGCTGGCGGGGCGGGTGGAGCGCGGTACGGCGCCGGTGGACGCACGGGCCGAGGCGCCCCGGCTGGGTCCCTGAGGAAGCGCGCCGCGCGGAGCGTGCCGAGCGGTACGACCGGGGGGCCGGCCGGCGCGGGACCGGGCCCGGCCGGCCGGGGGCACGCGGAGGTGCTGGCCGGGCTGTCAGCGGCATGCGGCAGACTCGGGGCGTGCGAAAGATTCATGTCATCGGGATCGGCGCGGGCGACCCCGATCAGCTGACCCTTCAGGCGGTCAAGGCGCTTCGGAGCACGGACGTGTTCTTCCTGCTCGACAAGGGCGAGGTGAAGAACGATCTCACCGGGCTCCGCCGGGACATGCTGGACGTACATCTGCCGGCGGGGTCGTACCGGCTCGTCGAGGCCCGGGACCCGGAGCGGGACCGGAAGGCGGGCGGTGCGGCCTACTCGCCGGCCGTCGGGGACTGGCGCAGCGCCCGCGCCGGGATCTACGAGCGGCTGATCGCCGAGGAACTGGGCGAGGACGGCACCGGCGCCTTCCTGGTGTGGGGGGACCCCGCGCTGTACGACAGCACGCTGGGGATCCTGGAGGAGGTGCTGGAGCGGGGCGCGGTGGAGTTCACGTACGACGTGGTGCCCGGCATCAGCAGTGTCTCGGCGCTGGTGGCCCGGCATCGCACGGGTCTGAACCGGGTCGCCCGCCCCGTGCAGATCACCACGGGGCGGCGGCTGGCCGAGGGATTCCCCGAGGGGGTGGACGACGTGGTGGTGATGCTCGACGCCCACCAGTCCTTCAGGCGGTACGCCGAGGAGGACATGGACATCTACTGGGGTGCCTACATCGGCACGCCGGACGAGATCCTCGTCTCCGGCCCGATCGCCGAGGCCGCCCCGCGCATCGAGCGGCTGCGGGCCGAGGCACGGGAGCGCAAGGGCTGGATCATGGACACGTATCTGCTGCGCAGAAATCCGGGCGAACGGTAGGGGACACGCGCGTCCTGTGACCCACCTGTGTGACCGCGGATCTACGGGGCCCGGTGCCGCGGGAGCACACGGGTGAGCACAGGAGGTCGCGGAGGCCGGACGGCCGCCCGGGTCGCTACGGTCGGGCCATGGAATCCATGGCGTCCGTGCGTGCCGTCCTGATCGACATCGACGGGGTCCTCACCGTGTCCTGGAAGCCGCTGCCCGGTGCGGTGGCGGCGCTGCACGCCGTGCGCGCGGCCGGGCTCGGCGTGGCGCTGGTGACCAACACGACGTCCCGGACCCGTGCGTCGATCGCCGGGACGCTGTCGGAGGCCGGTTTCGAGGTGGGCGCGCGGGACGTGCTGACCGCGCCCGTCGCCACCGCCGCGCATCTCGCCGAGCACTTCCCGGGCGCCCGCTGCCTGCTGCTGGGCAGCGGGGACATCGGCGCGGACCTGGGAGACGTCACGCTGGTCGAGGAGGGTGCCGACGTGGTCGTGCTGGGCGGTGCCGGGCCCGGCCTGGACTACGCGGCGCTCAACCGGGCCTTCGCCGAACTGCAACGGGGCGCGCGACTGGTCGCCATGCACCGCAATCTGTACTGGCGGACCGACGCCGGGCTGCAACTGGACTCGGGAGCCTTCCTGCTCGGGCTGGAGCGGGCGGCCCGGGTGCGGGCGGAGGTCACGGGCAAGCCGTCCCGGGCGTTCTTCGAGACGGCGCTGGCCCGGCTGGGGGTGGCGGCGGAGCAGGCGCTGATGGTCGGCGACGACATCGAGTCGGACGTGCTCGCGGCCCAGCGGGCCGGGCTCACGGGCGTGCTGGTGAAGACGGGCAAGTACCAGCCGGAGACGCACGCGCACGCCAGTGGCGCCCCGGACCACGTCCTGGACTCGTTCGCGGACGTGCCGGAGCTGCTGGGGCTGGGGCTTGTCTGACCATTCGCGTCGTCGCCCGAAGGGCGGCCGCGCGGCGTCGGGTGCGTTGCCGGCTCCAGGCCCTCGTACCGGACGTACCCGGGTCCGGGGCCGGTGCGGCGAGAGCGCGTGCATGGCGCCGCCCGGCAGACGCGAATGGTCGGACAGGCCCTAGGTCAGGAGCAGTTGTACGCCGCCCACGACGGTCGCCCCGATCACGAGTTGTTCGAAGAGCCGCTGGTTGATCCTGTGCACGGCCCACTTGCCGAACAGCGCACCGGGCACGACGAACACCACGAGCGCGGCGTCGAGGAGCAGCGAGTCTCCGTCGATCAGGCCGAGGCCCGCGCTGAACGGCACCTTCGAGACGTTCACGATGAGGAAGAAGAACGCCGAGGTGCCCAGGAAGCCGAGCTTGCGGAAACCGGCGGAGAGCAAGTAGAGCGACATCACCGGCCCGCCCGCGTTGGCGACCATCGTCGTGAACCCGCCGAGCACGCCGTACGAACGGGCCTTCATCCGGCCCGCCCGGGTCGTCACCGCGTCCGGCGCCGGAGGGGTCTCGGCCGCCCGCCGGCGCCACACCGTCACGCCGGCCATCAGCAGCAGGATCGCGCCGATCGAGGTCCGGACGATCCCGTCGTCGGCCCACACCAGGAACAGCGTGCCGGCCACGACGCCCGCCGCCACCGCCGGGAACAGCCGCCACAGTGTGGGCCAGTGCGCGTGCCGCCGGTAGGTGAGGACGGCGAGCACGTCGCCGGCGATCAGGACGGGCAGCAGCACGCCGGTGGAGGCGCGGGCGGGCAGGACGGCCGCGAAGACCGCGAGGCTGACCGTGTTGGCCCCGCTGACCGCGGTCTTGGAGAAGCCGACGAGCAGGGCCGCGAGGGCGAGCGCGGAGAACTCCCAGCCGGATATGTGCCAGAGCGTCATCGTGTTCATGTGGAGACCGATGCTATGCACACACATCCGACGGCGTCAGGACCGTCTCGCCGGTCGGTCCCTACCGGTCCGCCAGCCGGGCCCGCAGCTCCCGCTTGAGCACCTTCATGCTCGGCCCGAGCGGCAGCGCGTCCACGAACTCCACGCGTCGCGGGTACTTGTGCCTGCCCAGGTGCTCCTTGGACCACTCGGTGAGCGCGGCGGCGTCGGGTGCGGCGCCCTCGGCCGGGACGACGACGGCGCACACCTCCTCGCCGTGCAGTTCGTCGGGCAGGCCGACGACGGCGACCTGAGCGATCGCCGGATGGCGCGCCAGGACCTCCTCGACCTCCCGCGGGTAGACGTTGTAGCCGCCGCGGATGATGACATCCTTCTTGCGGTCGACGATCCGCAGGAAGCCCTCGTCGTCCTTGGTGCCCAGGTCGCCGGTGCGGAACCAGCCGTCCACCAGGGCCTCGGCGGTGGCCTCGGGGCGGCCGAGGTAGCCGGAGAAGACGTTGTGGCCCCGGATGACGACCTCGCCCAGCTCCCCGGCCGGCAGCAGCTCGATCCGGCCCTCCACCTCGGCGCGGGCGATCTCCACGTCGACGCCCCACAGGGGGTGGCCGATGGTGCCGGCCTTGGTGCCGAAGACGGGCTGGTTGACGGTGGCGGTGGGCGAGGTCTCCGACAGCCCGTACCCCTCGTGGATCCGGGCTCCGAACGCGGCCTCGAACCGCTCCAGTACGGCGACCGGGAGCGAGGCCCCGCCGGAGACGCACACCCGCAGCCCGGGGAGCCGGCCGGCGTCGGCCGCCGCCGCGGCGAGGGCGACGAACATGGTCGGCACGCCGTGGAAGGTGTTCACGCCCTCCCGCACCATGAGCTCGATGGCGCGGGCCGCGTCGAAGCGGGGCAGCAGCACGAGCGTGGCGCCGGCCCGCCAGGTGGAGTTGAGCGACACCGTCTGGCCGAAGGCGTGGAACAGCGGCAGCGCGCCGAGGGCGATGTCGTCGGCCCGGATGTCGTTGGCGTCGAAGGCGTTGACGGTCGCGTTCATCACCAGGTTGAAGTGGCTGAGGACGGCGCCCTTGGGGACACCGGTCGTCCCGCTGGTGTAGAAGATCACCGCGGGGTCGTCGGCGGCCCGGGTGACGTACGAGCGCAGGGGCTCGGCGTCCGCCGCGAGCCGGTCGAACTCCTCGCCGAGGGTGACGACGGGGACGCCCAGGGCGTCGGCGGCGGCGCGTCCGGTGCCGGCCTGCGCCGGGTGGACGAGCAGCAGGGTCGCCCCGCTGTCCTTCAGCACGTGCTCGACCTCGCCGGCCGACAGCAGCAGGTGTACGGGGACGACGACACCGCCCGCCGCGGCGACGGCGTAGTAGGCGACCGGGAACTCGGCGGTGTTGGGGGCCATGAGGGCGACCCGGTCGCCGGGCCGCACGCCGAGGCCCGTGAGCGCGCCCGCCCGGGCCAGCGCCCGCTGCCACACCTCCGCGAAGGTGAGCCGCAGGTCGCCTTCGACGAGGGCGGTCCTGCCGGGACGGCGCCGGGCGTTCTCGGCGAGGATGGTGGCGACGGACAGGGTTGCCATGGAGTGCTGCTCCGTTCCTTGCTGCGGCTCGTGCTGCCTGATCCCCTTGCGGGGCCCCCGTGGAAGACCTCAGTGCCTCTCGACCAGCACCGCCGTGCCCTGGCCCACGCCCACGCACATCGTGGCGAGTCCGCGTTCCGCGCCGGTGCGCCGCATCCGGTGCAGCAGCGTGGTGAGGATGCGGGCGCCGGAGCAGCCGAGGGGGTGGCCGAGGGCGATGGCGCCGCCGGTGGGGTTCACCAGGTCCGGGTCGATGCCCAGCTGGTCGACGCACGCGAGTGCCTGCGCGGCGAACGCCTCGTTGAACTCGGTCTCCTGGAGGTCGCCGGTCTCCCAGCCCGCCCGGGCCAGGGCCTTGCGGGTGGCGGGGACCGGGCCGAGGCCCATCACGTCGGGGTGGACTCCGGCGGAGGCACCGGCGACATACCGGCCGAGGGACTCCAGGCCCAGTTCGTTCAGGGCCTCCTCGCTGACCAGCAGCAGCCCGGCGGCGCCGTCGTTCATGGGCGAGGCGTTCCCGGCGGTGACGGTGCCCTCGGCGCGGAAGACCGGCCGCAGCCGGGACAGTTTCTCCAGCGAGGTGTCCTCGCGGACGCACTCGTCCTGTTCGACCACGATGCCGTCCGGGCGCTCGACGGGCAGGAGTTCGTCGTCGAAGTGGCCGTTCTTGCGGGCGGCGGCGGCGAGTCGGTGGCTGCGCAGCGCGAACTCGTCCTGGCGGGCACGGGAGATGCCGTGGCGTACGGCGACCTCCTCGGCGGTCTCCCCCATGGAGAGCAGACCGTGCAGCTCCTTCATCGCGGGGTTGACCAGCCGCCAGCCGAGCCGGGTGTCATGGGTCTCGATGCGCTGCGGGAGGGCCTCGTCGGGGCGGGGCAGCACGAAGGGGGCGCGGCTCATCGACTCGGAGCCGCCCGCGATCACGATGTCGGCCTCGCCCGCGGCGATGGTCCGGGCGGCGGCGGTGACCGCTTCGAGTCCGGAGGCGCACAGCCGGTTGACGGTGGCGCCGGGAACGGAGTCGGGCAGTCCGGCGAGGAGGGCGGCCATCCGGGCGACGTTGCGGTTGTCCTCGCCCGCCTGGTTGGCGGCGCCCCAGTAGACGTCGTCGATCCGGGCGGGGTCGAGCGCGGGGACGTCGGCCACGAGGTGACGGATCACGGCGGCGGCCAGATCGTCGGGGCGGACGGAGGAGAGGGCCCCGCGCAGCTTGCCGATGGGGGTGCGGCGGGCGGTCGCGAAATGGACGGGACGCACGGCGGGGACTCCTGACCTACGACGCTGTGGATCAGCACGGACCGGACGGCAGCACCCTTTAATTAGCAGTGCTAGTTTTCGACTATAGACCGCCGACCGCCCCCCTGGGAAGATCCTCCGGGACCTTCACCGAGGCAGCTGGAGGAGATATGCCCCACGTCCGCGAACACGTCCTCGCCGGCACGCACGGAGCCCTCGCCGTACGCGAGTGGCCGCATCCGGCCCCTCGCCTGCTGGTGGTCGTGGTGCACGGGTACGGCGAGCACGCCGGCCGGTACGACGGGATCGCGGCCGTGCTCACCGGGGCGGGCGCCGCCGTGTACGGGCCCGATCACGCGGGCCACGGCCGGTCGGCCGGGGAGCGGGTGCTCATCGAGGACTTCGAGGACGTGGTCACGGATGTGCACGCGGTGGCCGACCTGGCCCGGTCCGCCCATCCGGGCCTGCCACTGGTCCTGCTCGGCCACTCCATGGGCGGACTGATCGCGGCCCGCTACGCCCAGCGGTACGGCGACGAGCCGAGCGCGCTGATCCTGTCCGGCCCGGTGATCGGCGCCTGGGAGCTGCCGGGCCGGCTGCTGGCCCTGGACGAGATCCCCGACACCCCGCTGAGCCCGTCCGCGCTCTCCCGGGACCCGGCCGTGGGCGCCGCGTACGCCGCCGATCCGCTGGTCTGGCACGGCCCCATGAAGCGGCCGACCCTGGAGGCGTTCGCCCGGACCCTGGACACCGTGTCCCGGAGCGGCGACGTCGGCCGGCTGCCGCTGCTGTGGCTGCACGGCGACGACGACCGGGTGGTACCACTGCCCGGGAGCCGGATCGGGGTGGAGCGGCTGAGCGGCGGCCGGCTCACGGAGCGGATCTTCCCGGGGGCACGGCACGAGGTGTTCCACGAGACGGACAAGGCGCGGGCGTACGCGGAGGTGATCCGCTTCCTGGACCGGGTGCTGCCCCGCTGATCCGCTTCCTGGACCGGCTGCCGCCCCCGCTGATCAGATTCCCGGACCGGATGCTGCCCCGCTGATCAGCCGGTTTGCGTCCCGCCCGCGGGGGCACCCGCCCCGGCGGACGGACCCGGTCACCCAGGATCCGCCGATCACCGTCACGGCCGACCGGGAGAAGCAGCGCCGGACGGTGAGGCCGGGAACACACCCGCGCGACGGCGCGGGCCGGCGGATCCCCGCACGAACGACCATCCGTGCGACGACGCGAGCCAGCACACCCCGCACGAAAGGGAAGACCCGTGGCCGACTCCCTGGAACTCGACGCGCTGTGGCAGGACTTCCACCGCGTGGTGAACATGACCTCGGCGGAACTCGCGGCCTGGCTGAAGGTCCGCGACGCCGGCGAGGAGACGGAGCCGCTGCCGGAGGAGGCGGGCACGCCCACCGGGCAGCATGTCCTCGCCATCCTCCAGAAGCGCCGTACCGACCTCACCGACGACGACGTCCGGGTCATGTACAAGGTCGTCGACACGGTCGGTGACCTGGTCGACATGGAGAACGAACCCGAGCCGGAGAGCACACCGGAGGACACCCGCCGCCGGCACCGGCTGATGACGCTGGGCCACGACCCGCTCAAGCCGTAGCCCACGGGAACCGCGGCGAACGGCGCAGATCATGAACCATGACGAACGGGTCGTACGGGAGCTGGTGTCCGAGTACGGCCGGACGTACGCCGAGGAGGCGGGCATCCGCCTGAAGGACACCCCGCAGCCGCTGTACCGCCTGCTGGTGCTGTCGCTGCTGCTCAGCGCCAGGATCCGGGCGTCGGTCGCGGTGGCCACCGCCCGGGCCCTGCACGAGGACCACCTGGACAGCCCCCGCCGGATGGCGGACGCCGACTGGCAGCGGCGGGTGGACGCGCTCGGGCGGGGCGGCTACCGCCGTTACGACGAGCGGACCGCCACCCAGCTCGGTGACGGGGCCGAGCTGCTGACCGAGCGCTGGGGCGGTGATCTGCGCCGGCTGCACCGGGAGGCGCACGGCGACACCGGCGAACTCGGGCGGCTGCTCCAGGAGGAGCCGGGCATCGGGCCGGCCGGCGCCGACATCTTCCTGCGCGAGGCACAGCGGGTGTGGCCGGATGTCGCTCCCTACCTGGACGGCAAGGCGCTGTCCGGGGCCGGGCGGCTCGGCCTGCCGAAGGACCCCGAGAAACTGACCCGGCTGGCCACGGACATACAACCCGCCGTGCTGGCCGCCGCGTTGGTACGGGCGGCGCTGGACAGACAGGTGGCCGAGGACTGTCTGCGCCGCGCCGCTTGATCGTGTCAGACTGCTCCCCGCACGTCCCGGAACGACCACCGGGACCGGACGGGCGGAGGAGCAGCACGTGACGGGGACCGGGCCGGACATCCAGGACATCGACACCACCCGGCCGCATCCGGCCCGGGTGTACGACTGGTTCCTCGGCGGCAAGGACAACTACCCGGTCGACGAGCAGCTGGGACGCCGGATCGCGGCGATCGACGGCGGCGCCCCGAGGGCCGCCCGCGCCAACCGCGCGTTCATGCGCCGGACCACGCGGGTGCTGGCCGAGGAGGCGGGGATCCGCCAGTTCCTGGACGTCGGCACCGGCATACCGACCGAGCCGAACCTGCACCAGATCGCCCAGTCCACGGCGCCGGACGCCCGCGTGGTCTACGTCGACAACGACCCGATCGTGCTGGCCCACGCGAGCGCGCTGCTGACCGGCACCCGGGAGGGCGTGACGGAGTACGTGCAGGCCGACGCCCGCGCCCCGCGCACCATCCTCGAACAGGCCGCCCGGGTGCTGGACTTCGACCGTCCGGTCGCCGTCTCGCTGATCGCCCTGCTCCACTTCGTCGCCGACGAGGACGGCGCCCACGACCTGGTCGGCACGCTGGTCGACGCGCTGGCACCGGGCAGCGCCCTGGTGCTGTCGACCATGACCGCCGACTTCGAACCGGAGAACGTGCACAAGGGCATCGCCATGTACGCGGCGGGCGGGGTGACGCTGGTGGCGCGTTCGCACGCCGCGGTGGGCACGTTCTTCGAGGGACTCGACCTGCTGGAGCCGGGGATCGTCTCGGTGGCGGACTGGCGCCCCGAGGAGCCGCCGTCCGGCGAGGGACCGGTCTCGCTGTACGGCGCGGTGGGCGTCAAGCCGGCGAGCCGCGCCCGGCGGTAGGGCCCGGCCCCCGCTCGCCCTCCCCCGGCGGGTGCTGCCGGGGGAGGAAGCCGGCCCAGGCCGGCGGCAGCGGTATGCCGAGGACCTCCGCGACGGTCCGCAGCACTCCGTTGTCGTTGTTCGACGGGGCGAGACGGCGGGCCCGGGCGACGACCTCCGGGTGGGCGTTGGACATGGCGAAGGACCACTCGGCCGCGTCCAGCATCTCCAGGTCGTTGAGGTAGTCGCCGAACACCATGGTCTGGGCGGGCGTGACGCCCAGCTCGCGCTGGAGCCCGCGCAGGGCGGCCCCCTTGTTCGCCGTGCGGTTCATGACGTCGACCCAGTGCTCGCCGGAGACCACGACCTGGTGCGTGGCCGCGAACGCCGCGAGGGCCGGGGCGGTGGTGTGCTCGGCGGGACCGAAGTCGAACAGCGCCACCTTGATCACCTCGTCCTCGACGGCGGTGACGTCCTCGACGATCCGGTGCTCGACGTAGTACTTGCGGACCTCCGCCAGGAACGCCTCGTCGGTCCGCTCGACGTACGCCGACCGCTTGCCGCAGACCACGGCGCCCACGTCGACGCCGTCCGCGACCAGCCGCCGGACGGTGCGGGCGAGGTCCGCGGCGACGGACCGCGCCAGCGGGTCGGAACTCAGCTCCACACCGTCGCGGACCACGTAGGTGCCGTTCTCCGCGATGAACACCATGCCGTCGGCGACCTCGGCGAACTGCCGGAGGAGGGTCGCGTACTGGCGGCCGCTCGCCGGGCTGAACAGCACTCCGCGGCGGCGCAGTTCGGCGAGCACCGGCCACAGGCCGTCGGGTATCCGCTTGGCGTCGTCCAGCAGGGTGCCGTCCATGTCGGTGACGATCAGCCGGATGTCGGCGGAGCCGGCGGCCGGGGCGGGGGTGGCGACGAGGGGAGCGGGCGTGGCGGGCATGTCCTTCTTCCGGTCGGCGAGGGGGAACCCGGGTGCCGGGCGGGCGGGGGCCCGGGGCCGGGCGGGCGGGAACCCGGGGGCGCGCGGGCGGCCCCCGGCGGTCCAGTGTTCCCCATGCGGCGCGGTGGCCCGGAGAGTGCACGGGCCGTCACGCTGCGCGTTTCCCGGGACAGGGCGATCAAGGGGGCGGCACAATGACGGCGGAGCACCGCACGGGAGAAGGGCGGCGACGTGAGCGAGGGCGATCCCCCGGCGACCGGCTCGGCGAGGCTGAACACCTCCGTCGCGCACAACGCGCGGGTCTGGAACCACTGGATCGGCGGCAAGGACAACTACGAGGTCGACCAGCGCGTCGGCGAGCACATCGCCGGGATGTTCCCGGTGATCCGCGCCGTGGCCCGCGCGGACCGCGCCTTCCTCGGACGGGCGGTGCGGTTCCTCGCCGCCGAGCGCGGGACCCGGCAGTTCCTCGACATCGGCACCGGGCTGCCCACGGTCGACAACACCCACGAGATGGCGCAGCGCATCGCGCCCGAGTCGCGGATCGTGTACGTCGACAACGATCCCATCGTGCTCGTGCACGCCCGCTCGCTGCTCACCAGCTCCCCCGAGGGCGTCACCGACTACATCGACGCCGATGTGCGCGATCCGGACACCGTCGTCCGCCGCGCCGCCGAGACCCTCGACCTGGACCGGCCGGTCGCGGTGATGATGCTGGGCATCCTCAACTTCGTGCCGGACACCGACGAGGCCCGGGACATCGTGCGGCGGATCATGGCGTCGGTCCCCTCCGGCAGCCATCTGGTGCTCACCCACCCGACGTACGACGCCGAGGCGGGCGGCGAGGGCAACAGGGCCGCGATGGAGTACTGGAACGCCCACGCCACCCCGCCGATCACGGCCCGCAGCCGCGCCGGGATCGCCGCGTTCCTGGACGGTCTGGACCCGGTCGAGCCGGGTCTGGTGCCGTGCTCGCAGTGGCGCGCCGGGCCGGACGCCGCCGTGGTACCGCAGTACGGCGCGGTGGCCGTGAAACCCTGACCCCGCCCCGTCCCCCCGGCCCCGGCCGGGGCCGAGCCCGTCGAGGAGGACGCATGACCACCCTTGCCGACCCCGTGCCCGGCGGACGCCCCGGCGATCTGCGGCGGGTCGCCGCCGTCACCGCCGGCCTGGCCGCGCGGGGCGTGCACGGGATCGTCCTGGCCTACGTCGACACGGCGGGCGTCACACGGGTCAAGACGATCCCGACGGCCCGGCTGGAGGCGGCCGTGGCGTGGGGGGTCGGCATGTCGCCGGTGTTCGACACGTTCCTCGCCGACGACTCCCTCGTCACCACCGACGTTCTCGGCTCCCCCGACGGCGATCTCCGGCTCTACCCGGACCTCGACCGTCTCGTCCCGCTGGCCGGGCAGCCCGGCTGGGCGTGGGCGCCCGTGGACCGGATCACGCAGGAGGGCGAGCGTCACCCCGGCTGCGCCCGGACCTTCCTGCGCCGGATCGTCGCCGGCGCCGCCGACCGCCACGGCCTCGTCCTCAAGGCGGCCGTCGAGATCGAGTGGGCGGTCGGGCTCGGCTCGGCGCCGGCCGGGGAGTTCGTCCCGGCGGCCTCCGGGCCCGCGTACGGCGCGGTCCGGCAGATCGAGCTGAGCGACTACACCGCCGAACTGCTGGCCGCGCTCGCCGCCCAGGGCGTGGACGTGGACCAGGTCCATCCCGAGTACGCGGCCGGGCAGTTCGAGGTCTCGGTGGGCGCGCTGGACCCGGTGGCGGCGGCCGACCGGAGCCTGCTGGTGCGGCAGACGATCCGGGCGGTGGCCCAGCGGCACCGGCTGCGGGTCTCCTTCGCGCCCGCCTATCTGCCCGAGGGCGTCGGCAACGGCGGCCATCTGCACCTGTCCTGCTGGCGCGACGGGCGGAACCTGCACTCCGGCGGCGAGGGCCGGTACGGCATGACGGCCGAGGCGGAGTCGTTCGCCGCCGGGATCCTCGCCCATCTGCCGGGACTGACGGCCGTCACCGCCCCCAGCCCGGCCAGCTATCTGCGGCTCCAGCCCTCCCAGTGGGCCGGCGTCTTCACCGCCTGGGGCCGGGAGACCCGCGAGGCCGCCCTCAGGATGATCACCGGTACGGCGGGCCGCCACGAGCAGGACGCCAACATGGAGGTCAAACCGGTCGACCTGGCCGCCAACCCCTATCTGGCCCTGGGCTGTGTGATCGCCGCCGGGCTCGACGGCGTCACCGCGGCCCGCACCCTGCCCGGCGAGATCACCGGCGACCCGGCCCGCTACGGCCCCGACGAGGCGGCGGCCCTGGGCGTCCGCCGGCTGCCCCGGTCGCTGCCGCAGGCCGTCGAGGAGTTCCGCGCGGACCGGGTGCTGCGGGAGGCGCTGGGGCCGGTCCTCGCCGACGCGGTGGCCGCCGTACGGCTGGGCGAGGCGGCGGCCGTCGACGGGCTCACCCCCGTCCAGGTGGCGGCGGCCTACCGCTGGGCGTACTGACCGTGGCCGCCCCGGGACCGGTCCACGAGAGCCTCGCCGCGCTCCCCCTGGTGGACCACCACTGCCACGGCGCGGTGACCGCCGACCTGAGCGCCGAGGAGTTCGAGTCCCTGCTCACCGAGGGCGCGGCCTGGCCCGGTGTCTCGCCCTTCGACAGCCCGGCCGGCGTGGCCGTGCGCCGCCACTGCGCACCCCTGCTGGACCTTCCCCGGCACGCCCCGCCCGCCGACTACGTGGCCCGGCGTACGGAGGTGGGCTGGCAGGAGGTCAACCGCCGCTTCCTGACGGCGGCCGGAGCCGAGGTGTTCTGCGTGGACACCGGCCACACCCCGCTCCCCCTGACCACCCCCGCCGAACTGGGCGCGGCAGCCGGCGCCGCCGCCTGCGAGGTCGTACGGCTGGAGCGGATCGCCGAGTCGGTGGCGGCGCGGGGCGTGGCGGCGGACGCGTACGCGGCCGCCTTCCGCGCCGCCGCCGAGGAGGCCGTACGGCGGCCGGGCGTGGTGGCGGTGAAGTCGGTCGCGGCCTACCGCACGGGCTTCGCCCTGGACCCCGAGCGCCCCACGGACGCCGAGGTGACCCGGGCGGCCGGGCGCTGGTCGGCGCGGGGCGGACGGCTCACCGATCCGGTCCTGGTCCGGCACCTGCTGTGGACCGCCGTCGAGCTGGGGCTGCCGCTGCAACTGCACACCGGCTTCGGCGACGCGGACCTCCGGCTGCACCGCGCCGACCCCGCCCTGCTCACCGACTGGCTGCACCGTACCGCCGGCACGATCCCGGTCCTGCTGCTGCACTGCTGGCCGTACCACCGCCAAGCCGCCTATCTGGCCGCGGTGTTCGAGCAGGTGTATCTGGACGTCGGTCTCGCCCTGCACCACACCGGCCCGGCCCGCTGCCGGGCCGTGCTGGAGGAAGCCCTGGAGATCACCCCGTTCCGCAAACTGCTGTACAGCTCGGACGCCTACGGTGTGGCCGAGTTCCACCACCTGGGCGCCCTGTGCTTCCGGCGGGGGCTCGCCGATCTTCTGCAGGACCGTGTGGACGCCGACGAGTTGAGTCTGGCCGACGCCCTGCGGATCGCGGCCTGGACTGGCCGCGACAACGCCCGCCGCCTGTACGGGCCGCCCGTATCCGAACCGGCCCGTGATTCCTGCGGCCGCCCCACCCGGAAAGTATGATCAAGCAATGTCTGACATGACCGAAACCACGCCCGGCTGGCTGACCACGGACGAGCTGGAGATGGCCCGGGCCCGGATGCCGATCCTGTACGTCGAGGCCGTGCCCGTGCGCGTGGACGACAGCGGTGAAGTCACCAGCATCGGGTTGCTGCTGCGGATCGGCCCGGACGGGACGGTCAGCAGGACCCTGGTCTCCGGCCGGGTACTGCACCACGAGAGGGTCCGCGACGCGCTGCTGCGCCATCTGGAGAAGGACCTCGGCCCGGTCGCGCTGCCCCGGGTGCCCGCCTCCCTCCAGCCGTTCACGGTCGCGGAGTACTTCCCGACGGCGGGTATCACGCCCTACCACGATCCGCGTCAGCACGCGGTGTCCCTGGCCTACATCGTGCCGGTGACCGGCGACTGCCGGCCCCGCCAGGACGCACTGGACCTCGTCTGGTTCAGCCCGCAGGAGGCCGCCTCCGCGGCCGTGCAGAGCGAGATGCCGGGCGGGCACGGGGTTCTGCTGAAGCAGGCCCTGGCCCATGTGGGCGTGACCATCTGACCTCTGGGGCCCGGCGGGGACCGATGCCACAATCGAAGACGACACAGTGGACGGGCGTTGTGTCAGGAGGCCGGGATGTATCGCTGGGTCGAAGGGCTTCCCGAGCGGATCCGCCGTGATCCGCGGGCGGCCGGGTCCCGGTCCCCGGGCGGTGCGACGCTCAGGGCCACGGGGAAGCACTGATGGCCGGGGAACGGGAGGGCAGGCCACCGCGGCGGCCCCTCCCCGACCTGCATCTGCGGCTGCGTTCCGAGCTGGGACGCATCGACGACCAGTTGCGTGGACTGCTGTCGTCCATGGACCGGCTCCAGGGCCTGCTGGACGCGGTGGTCGCCATCAGCCGGGAGGTGGAACTGCCCGCCGTGCTCCGCCGCATCGTGACCACCGCCATGGACCTGGTCGGTGCCCGCTACGGGGCGCTGGGGGTGCTCGACGAGTCGGGTGAGCGTCTGGAGCAGTTCATCTCGGCCGGGCTGTCCGAGCAGGAACGCCATGACCTGGCCAGGGCGGGCCTGCCGCGCGGTCTGGGCGTCCTCGGCCATCTGATCCGTTACCCCGAGCCGCTGCGGGTCGACGACATCCCCGCCCATCCGTCCTCCGCCGGGTTCCCGCCCGGCCATCCGCGCCTGCGCACCCTGCTCGGCGTCGCCATCAGCGTGCGCGGCGACATCTACGGCGATCTCTACCTCTCCGAGCGCGTCGACGGGCGGCCCTTCGACGAGCACGACGAGGAGATCGTCGTCGCCCTGGCCGGCGCCGCCGGCATCGCGATCGAGAACGTCCGCCTGTTCGAGCGGGTGCGGGTCGGCGCCGAACAGTTCCAGCGGCTGCTGCTGCCCACACTGCCCGACCTGCGGCCCTTCACCGCCGCCGCGATCTACCGGCCCGCGGCCCAGCCCAGCCAGCTCGGCGGGGACTGGTACGACGCCGTCCGGCTGCCCGACAACGTGGTCGCGGTCGTCATCGGTGACGTGGTCGGCCATGATCTGCGGGCCGCGGCGGCGATGGCCGCCACCCGCAACATGCTGCGCGCCCTGCTGGTCGACCGGACCAGTCCGCCCGGCGCGGTCCTCACACAGCTCGACCGGGTGCTGGAGGCCGTCACCGACCATCCCGTCACGACCACGACGCTGGCCCGCATCGAGCCGGACCCCAGGGGCTGGCGGCTCCACTGGAGCACGGCGGGCCATGTCCCGCCCCTGGTGGTCACGCATGAGCGCCGGACCGCGTATCTGCTCGCCGAGCCCGGGCTGCCGCTCGGCGTGGACACCGAGCAGCCCCGCCCCGACCACTCCCGCTTCCTGCCGCCGGACGCCACCGTGGTCTTCTTCACCGACGGGCTGATCGAGCATCCCGGCCGTTCCATCGACCAGAGCCTGAGCCAGCTCGCCGAGCTGGCCGCGGCACACGCCTCACTGCCCCTGCCGGACTTCGTCCGGGTCCTGGCCGACCGGCACCCCAGCGACGGGCACGACGACATGGCCATCCTCGCCCTGCGCACCCCGCCCGTCTGATCTCCTGCCCGCGCGCCGTGATCTCCTGCTCGCCGGCCCGGGACCGGTGCCGCACCGGGCCGGTCCGGCACGGCGGGCGGGCTCCTGCGTCCCGGATCGACGTGCGCCCCGGCGTGCCGTGGAGGATCCGCCGGATCCGGCGGATGATGGGCCTCGGGGCGATGTCGAGACGGAGGTCGCCCGATGGCTGACGCCCGGCACGCGCGGCTGCGGCGCGGCGGCGTGGCCGCCCTGCAGACATGTGTCGTCGCGGCCCTGTACTTCGGTTCGGCCAAGGCGGGGCTGCTCCAGCAACTGGTGCGCGGGCAGGTCACCCCCCTGTGGCCGCCGAGCGGGATCGCGCTGGCGAGCCTGCTGCTGTGCGGAGCTCGGATCTGGCCGGGTGTCGCCCTCGGCGCCTTCCTGGCCAATGTCTCGCTCGGGCCGTCGCCCATGGGCGTGCTCGCGATCACGGCGGGCAACACCCTGGCGCCCCTGTGCTCATACGCGCTGCTGCGCCGCGTGGGGTTCCGCACCGAACTGGACCGGCTGCGGGACGCCCTCGCCCTGATCTCCCTCGGCGCGTTCGTCGGGATGCTGATCAGCGCGACGACGGGCAGCACGACCGTGCTCCTCGCCGGGGCGCTCAACGCCCACGGCTTCTGGCCGACGTGGTCGGTCTGGTGGACCGGCGACGCGATGGGCGTACTGACGGTCACGCCGGTGCTGCTCCTCCTCAGCTCGGCGCGCTGGCCGGCACACGCGCCGCCGTCCCGGTGGGCGGAGGGGCTGCTGCTCGTGGCGGCCACCGTCTGCGTCGGCCTGGTCGACACCAGCGACAAGCCGCTGCTGTTCCTCGGCTTTCCGCTGCTGATCTGGGCCGCCTTCCGCTTCCAGCTGGCCGGGGCCGCGCCCTGCGCGCTGGCCGTGTCCACCTTCGCGATCTTCTGCGCCGCTCGCGGAACGGGGCCGTTCGCGGGCCACGACCTGCTCACCAACATGATCGCGCTCCAGGCGTTCAACGGATCCGCCGCGTTGACCGCGCTGCTGCTGGGGGCGGTCATCAGCGAGCGCAACCAGACCGAGCGGGAGATCGCGCGGGCGTGCAGCCAGCTCGCCGGGATGGTCGCCAGGATCCCCACGGGCGACCATCACCCCATGTTTCCCGGCCACGAGAGCGAGCAGGACGAGCAGACACGACAAAGGCCGTCTCCCCAGAGCTGAGAAGACGGCCTCCGACCGGCTGTGAAGCTGGTCGGGACGACAGGATTTGAACCTGCGACCCCTTGACCCCCAGTCAAGTGCGCTACCAAGCTGCGCCACGTCCCGGTGCGGTGTGACCTGGGCTTTCGCCCGGCCCAACGCGCAGGGAAACAATACCGCACTCGGATCGGTGGTCGCGCGCCCCTTTTCCCTGTTGACCTCAATCTTGGTCGAGGTTGCACGATCATCGGCATGACGATCACAGCGGACCAGAGCCGTACGCACGGCTACGACGACCTGCCCCGGCTGATGGGGCTGATGACCGGCGACGAGAAGCACGGCCCGGCGGCCACTTCCACCCTCGACGTGCTGTGGGTGCTCTACGACCGGGTGCTCCGGGTCGCTCCGGAGCGGCGGGACGACCCGGCCCGCGACCGCTTTCTGCTGAGCAAGGGGCACGGCCCCATGGCGTACTACGCGGTGCTGGCCGCGAAGGGGTTCGTGCCCGTCGGCTGGCTGCCGGACTTCGGGGCGTACGACTCGCCGCTCGGCCACCACCCGGACCGGGTGCTGGTGCCGGGGGCCGAGATCGGCAGCGGGTCGCTGGGGCACGGGCTGCCGATCGCCGTGGGCACCGCGCTGGGCCTGCGGGCGCAGGGCCGGCCCGACCCGGCGGTCTGGGTGCTGATCGGGGACGCCGAGCTGGACGAGGGCAGCAACCACGAGGCGATCGCCTTCGCGGGGCCCGCGGGGCTGGACCGGCTGCACACCGTCGTGATCGACAACTCCTCCGCCAGCCACGCGCGGCCCGGCGGCATCGCCGCCCGGTTCGAGGCGGCGGGCTGGTCCGCGGCGACCGTCGACGGGCGCGATCACGAGGCGCTGCACGCCGCGTTCACCGCACCGCATCCGGGCCGGCCGCACGTGGTCGTGGCCCGTGTCGAGCCGAAGAACGCCTGACCTCTCCCCGCTCTCCGAAAGGGCACACCTTCATGGACACCATGCGTGACCGCTTCGCCCCCGTCGTCTCCCGGCTGCTGGACGAGGACCCCCGGGTCGCGGTCGTCCTCGCCGAGATCGGCGCCGACGGCTTCCGGGAGGCCCTGCGCCGGCACCCCGACCGGGTGATCAACGTGGGCATCCGCGAGCAACTGCTGATCGGGGCGGCGGCGGGGCTGTCGCTCACCGGGCTGCGGCCCGTCGTGCACACCTTCGCCAGCTTTCTCGTGGAGCGGCCGTTCGAGCAGGTGAAACTGGATCTGGGGCACCAGGACACGGGCGCGGTGCTGGTGAGCGCCGCCGCCTCCTTCGACTGGCCGGCGGGCGGCTTCACCCATATGGCTCCGGGCGACGTGGCCCTGCTGGACACGCTGGACGGCTGGACCGTGCATGTGCCCGGCCATCCGGACGAGGCCGAGACACTGCTGCACCACGCGATCGCCGCGGGCGACGACAAGGTGTACGTCCGGCTGTCCGTGCAGGCCAACCGGCAGGGCCGGCTGATCGACGGGCGGCACTTCGTCACGGTCCGCGAGGGCCGCTCCGGGGTGGTCGTCGCCGTCGGCCCGGTGCTGGACGCCGTGCTCGCCGCCACGGAGGGCCTGGACGTCACCGTGCTGTACGCGACGACCGTACGGCCCTTCGACGCGGCCGGGCTGCGCCGGGCGACGGAGGCCGCGGGCACGGACGTCGTGCTGGTCGAGCCGTACCTGGCCGGGACGTCGACGGCCGCGGTGAGCGAGGCGCTGTCCGATGTGCCGCACCGGGTGCTCGGCCTCGGTGTCGGCCGCCGCGAGCTGCGCCGCTACGGCACGATCGAGGAGCACGTGGCCGCCCATGGGCTGGACGCGGCGGCGCTGCGGGAGCGGATCGGCAGCTTCACGGGCGCCGGCCGGGTGCCGGCGGGCCGGTGAGCCCCGGCGGGGTTCAGTGCGCGGGTGCGGTCGCGTCGGCCCGGACCAGGTCGCGTACCGCGGGTATCGCGAGCAGGATGGCCGCCACCGCCAGGCTCACGGCGCCGGCGGCCAGCAGGACGTGGTCGGCGCCCAGCGCTCCGGCCGCCGGGCCCGCGAGGGCCTGCCCGACCGGCATCATGGCGAGCGAGCCGGCCACGTCGTAGGCGTGGATGCGGTTGAGGACGTCGGGCGGGACCTGTGTCTGCACGGTGGTCGCCCACATCACGCCCCAGAACGACATGCCCGCCCCGGCGAGCGCGGCACCGGCCGCCATGGCCGGGACGCCGAGGCCCGCCCCGACGGCCGCCGGGAAGCCGAAGAAGGCGAACAGGGAGATCGCGCCCGCGCGGAGCATGCGGCGGGGGCGCAGCCGGAGGGCGAGCAGGCCGCCGACCACCGTGCCCGCGCCGAGAGCGGAGTTGAGCAGGCCGTAGGCGCCCGGGCCGTGGTGCCGGACGACCTCGGTCGCCACCAGGGGGACGGTCGGGCCCCATACGGCGATCATGTAGAGACACCAGACGGCGATCACGCCCCACAGCCAGGCACGGGAGCGGAACTCCCGCCAGCCGTCGACGAGGTCGGCGCGGAAGGCGCGCAGGCCCGAGCCGCGGGTGGCGCGGGTGGTCACGGGGAGCGGGCGCAGCCGGAGCAACAGCAGACACAGGGCGCTGAGCGCATAGGTGGTGGCGTGCGCGGCGAAGACGCCGCCGGGCGAGGCGAGGCCCACCAGGACGCCGGCGACGGCCGGACCGGCGAGCTGGGCGGCGGACTCGGCGATACGGATCGCGCCGTTCGCGCCCTGGATGTCGGCGGCCAGGCGCGGCACGGTGCTGGCCACGCCCGGCTGGAAGACCGCGCCGGCCACGCCGTTGGCGACGCCGATGGCGCAGATCTGCCACAGCACCACGTGTCCGGTGAAGAACAGGACCGCGGCGAGCGACTGGGTGCCGAGCCGGACGAGATCGGCGCCGATCATCAGTCTGCGGGTGCTGAACCGGTCGGCGACGACCCCGCCGAAGACGACCAGTCCGGCGAACGCGGCGGCCGTGGAGGCCATGGCGAGGCCGACCGCGCCCGCGCCGTACCCGTGCTCCAGCAGGCCGGCCGCCAGGGCCACGGGCAGCATGGTGTCGCCGAGCCGGGCGACGGCGCGCGCCACGAAGAAGAGCGCGAAGTCCCGCGACCACACGGCCGGGGCACCCGCCTCGGCCTTCCGTACTCCCTGGGCGGCGGTCCCGCGCCGCGCGTCCGTTCCGGTCATCCCGGGTGCTCCCCTCCCTGCCGCCCGGCTGCCGCCCGCGGCCGTGTCCCTGCGCTCCCGCTGCCGCCCGGCGGCCCGCCGGCCCCGTGCGGTCGCCGTTCCGGCCGCCCCGCCGGGCCGCCGCCGTCCCGTATCGCCTCCGCCGCGCGGGATCATGCCACTCCCCGGCCCCGCCCACCGGGATTTTCACTCCCCGGGCGGCAGCCCCAACTCGGGGTGGTCGTCCAGGAGTCGGGGCGGGGCGGCCTGGCGCCAGGAGTCGGCCAGGATGTCCCGCAACTCGCTCTCGTCCTCCAGGGCGGCGAGTCTCGCGCGGACCCAGGCGAACTGCGCCTCGTGGTCGGCGATCCAGAACTTCTCCGGCTCGGCCAGCACCAGTTCGTCGCGCTCCTCCTTGGGACAGCGCACGGCGATGGAGGTCTCGTTCTCGGGCAGGGTCGCGAACATCTTCCCGGCCACGCGGAACGTGGGCATGTTCCAGGCGACCTTCTCCGCGGTGTCCGGCAGGGACAGGGCGATTCGGCGTACGTCTTCGGCATCCGGCATGCAACGCACCGTAGCCCCTGCCACTGACAGTCACCCGGCCGCGGCGGCCGGCCGCTCCTCCGGGAGGGCTGGAAGCCGCTTGTAGTAGAGGGTGGTGGGACGCAACTCGCCCGTGGGGCGGGCCGCGTAGTCGGGGATCGCGCCGGCCGCGGTCCAGCCGGCCGAGCGGTACAGGTGCTCGGCGGGACTGCCGGTCTCGGTGTCGAGATGGAGCAGGGTGCGGCCGTCCGCCGCCGCGGCCCGCTCGGCGGTGACGAGGAGCCGGCGGCCGAGCCCCTGGCCCCGCGCGCGGCGGTGCACCATCAGCTTGACCAGCTCGGCCCGGTGCCGGCTGTTCGGCTTGCCGGGGAAGACCAGGCCGACCGTGCCGGTCACCCGGCCCGCGGGGTCCACGGCCGCCCACACGGCGAGGAGTCCCGCCGCCGCGTCCGCCGCCCGCTCCTGCCACCAGGCGACCGCCTCCGCGTGGCCGAGCGGCGCGAGGAAGCCGACGGAGGCACCCGAGGCCACGGTGTCGGTCAGCAGCGCCGCCAGGTCCCCGGCGCGCTCGCGCACCCTCGTGCCGCACCAGCGCTCCACTTTCACGGCCGGACCACCGCCAGCACATAGCGGGCCTCGCCGGTCCCCGTGCAGCGGAAGCGGGTCGCGCCGGACACGCGCATCCGCAGGCAGTCGCCCGCGTCGAGCCGGTGGGGCCGTTCCCCCACGGTCACCTCCAGTGCCCCCTCCAGCAGCCACAGATGCTGTTCCAGCCCGGGCAGGGGCGGGCGGTCGTAGGCGAGGTCGGCGCCCGGGGCGAGCCGGCCCTCGACCAGTTCGCCGCGCAGCCCGGCGTGCGGCGGGGACACGGAGCGGCGGACGAAGCCGGCTTCGCGGTCCCGCCACACCTGCTGGTCGGCGGCGCGGACCAGGGGCGCCGGTGCCGCCTCGATCTCGCTGAGCAGCTGCGACATGGTGCGGCCGTAGACATGGCAGAGCCGGTTGAGGAGGGCGGCGGTGGGACTGGTCTCGGCGCGTTCGGCACGGGACAGGGTGGACCGGCTGACTCCGCTGCGCTCCGCCAGCTCGCCCAGCGACCAGCCGTGCTGGGCGCGCAGCTCGGCCAGCCGGGCGCCGAGGAGAAGATCGACAGCGTCCTCGTTTCTCATATCCGGGACGCTATCCCGGATATGAGACAGCCGGGTTACGGAAGCCTCACGCCTGCGCCGCCTCGCCGAGAGCCTCCAGCACCGGACGGATCAGCGGGTGGCCCTCGGCTCCCCGGCGGACGGCGGCGAAGACCCGGCGGGTGGGGGCGACGCCGTCGACCGGGCGGACGACCACACCCGCGAGGTCCATGCCGCGCAGCGCGGAACGCGGGACGAGGGCCACGCCCGCGTCGGCCGAGGCGAGGGCGACGACGGCACGGAAGTCGTCGGAGGAGTGTTCCAGGCGGGGCTGGAAGCCGGCGCTCTCACAGGCGAGGACCACGACGTCGTGGCAGGGATTGCCGGGATACGGGCCGATCCACGCGTCCTTGGCCAGCTCGGCGAGCGGGACCTCGGGGTCGTCCGCGAGCCGGTGTCCCAGCGGTACGACCGCGTCGAACGGCTCTGCGTAGAGCGGGACGTGGGTCAGGCGGGGGTCGTCGGCGGACGGGGCGCCCCGGTACTCGACGGCGACCGCCACGTCGACCTGCCGGTCCAGGACCATGGGCAGGCTGGCGTCGCCCTCCGCGTCCTGGACACGGATCCTTATGCCGGGCGCGGCGGCGGCGAGGCGGGCCACCGCCGGGGCCACGACCTGGGCGATGCCGGTCGCGAAGGCCGCCACGGTGACCGTGCCCGCCTCGCCCGAGCCGTAGGCGGCCAATTCGGCCTCGGCACGCTCCAGCTGGGCGAGGACCGCGTTGGTGTGGCCGAGCAGGATCTCGCCGGCCGGGGTGAGCCGGACCCCCTTGGCGCTGCGGTCGACCAGCCGGTGGCCGGTCTCCTGTTCCAGGGCCGTCAGCTGCTGGGAGACGGCCGAGGGGGTCAGATAGAGGGCGGCGGCCGCCGCGGTCACCGTGCGGTGGTCGGCCACCGCACGGAGGATGTGGAGCCGCCGTGCCTCGATCATGTCCTCCATTATCCCAGGGCGTCCGCCCTGGTCAGGCCTCCAGCTCGGCGCGTGCCGCGATGAACGCGTCGACCGCGCGGTCGACGTCCTGCGTGGAGTGCGCGGCGGACAGCTGGACGCGGATACGGGCCTGGCCCTGGGGGACGACCGGGTAGGAGAAACCGATCACGTAGACCCCGCGCTCCAGCAGCAGTTCGGCCATGCGGGCCGCCTTCGCGGCGTCACCGATCATGACGGGGGCGATGGCGTGGTCGCCGGGGAGGACGTCGAAGCCCTCCGCCGTCATCCGGCGGCGGAACAGCGCGGTGTTCTCGGCGAGCCGCACCCGCAGGTCGTCGGCGGACTCCAGCAGGTCGAGGACCTTCAGGGAGGCGGCGGCGATCACCGGGGCGAGGGTGTTGGAGAACAGGTACGGGCGCGAGCGCTGGCGCAGCAGGGCGACGATCTCGGCGCGGGCGGCGACGTAGCCGCCGGAGGCACCGCCGAGGGCCTTGCCGAGGGTGCCGGTGATGATGTCGACGCGGTCCATGACGCCGTGCAGCTCGGGGGTGCCGCGGCCGGTCGGGCCGACGAAGCCGACGGCGTGCGAGTCGTCGACCATGACCATCGCGTCGTAGCGGTCGGCCAGGTCGCAGATCTCGTCCAGCGGCGCGACGTAGCCGTCCATGGAGAAGACGCCGTCGGTGACGATCAGCCGGCGGCGGGCGTCGGACGCCTCCTTGAGCTTGGTCTCCAGGTCCGCGAGGTCGCGGTTGGCGTACCGGAAGCGGCGGGCCTTGGACAGGCGGATGCCGTCGATGATGGAGGCGTGGTTGAGGGCGTCGGAGATCACCGCGTCCTCCTCGCCGAGCAGGGTCTCGAAGACACCGCCGTTGGCGTCGAAGCAGGAGGAGTACAGGATCGTGTCCTCCTGGCCGAGGAACGCCGACAGCCGCGCCTCCAGCTCCTTGTGGACCTCCTGGGTACCGCAGATGAAGCGGACGGAGGCCATGCCGTAGCCCCAGCGGTCCAGCGCCTCGTGGGCGGCGGCGATCACCTCGGGGTGGTCGGCGAGGCCGAGGTAGTTGTTGGCGCAGAAGTTGAGGACCTCGCCGGGACGGCCGCCGGCGGTGACGTTCACGGTCGCGGACTGCGGGGTGCCGATGACCCGCTCGGGCTTGTGCAGGCCGGCGGCGCGGATCTCGTCGAGGGTGGCGCGCAGGTCGTCGCGGACGGTGTCGAACATGGGGCTCTCCTGAAGGTGCTTGCGGGTGAGGGGGTTACGCGGTCCAGTCGAGAATGATCTTGCCGCCCTTGCCGCTCGCGGCGTCGGCGAAGGCCGCCTCGAAGTCGCGGTAGTCGTACCGGCCGGTGATCACGGGGGCCAGGTCCAGGCCGCCCTCCAGCAGCACCGACATCGCGTACCAGGTCTCGAACATCTCGCGGCCGTAGATGCCCTTGATGGTGATCATCGAGGTGACGATCCGGGCCCAGTCGACCGGGAACTCCTGCGCGGGCAGGCCGAGCATCGCGATCCGGCCGCCGTGCGTCATGTTGGCGATCATGTCCCGCATGGCCTCGGCGCGGCCGGACATCTCCAGGCCGATGTCGAAGCCCTCGCGCAGCCCCAGCTCGCGCTGTCCGTCGGCGATGCTGGACTCGCCGACGTTCAGGGCGAGGCTCACCCCTATCTTGCGGGCCAGCTCCAGGCGCTCCTCGCTGACGTCGGTGACGACGACGTGGCGGGCGCCCGCGTGCCGGGCCACGGCGGCGGCCATCAGGCCGATCGGTCCGGCGCCGGTGATCAGGACGTCCTCGCCGACCAGCGGGAAGGAGAGCGCGGTGTGCACGGCGTTGCCGAACGGGTCGAAGATCGCGGCGACGTCGAGGTCGACGGGGACCCGGTGCACCCAGACGTTGGACGCGGGCAGGGCGACGTACTCGGCGAACGCGCCGTCCCGCCCGACGCCGAGCCCCACGGTGGCCCGGCACAGGTGACGGCGGCCGGCCAGGCAGTTGCGGCACTTGCCGCACACCAGATGGCCCTCGCCGCTGACCCGGTCGCCGATGCGGATGTCGGTGACGTCCCGCCCGGTCTCGACGACCTGCCCGACGAACTCGTGGCCGAGCACGAGCGGTGTGCGGATCGTCTGCTGGGCCCAGCCGTCCCAGGACCGGATGTGCAGGTCGGTGCCGCAGATACCGGTCCGCATGACCTTGATCAGTACGTCACCGGGGCCGATCGCGGGCTCCGGGACGTCCGTGAGCCAGAGTCCCGGCTCCGCCTTCTCCTTGACCAGCGCCTTCAACGCAACGGCTCCTGTGGGTGAGGCCCGGCCCGCGGGGCATGCCGAAGGAGCCCGCAGCCGGTCAGAGGGGTGGAATCACCATGCAATCTGCCGTATGCGCGGGCCGCGGTCCATCGAGCTTTTCTTAACCGGCGCCACAGCTTTCCTTCACGCCGTGCGCGAGAACCCCCGCCCCGGCCCGGCCGAGGCCCGTCACCAGGCCCCTCACGGTGCCGATCACCATGCCGTCCCCTTCGCCCCGCGTCAGAGCGGCAAGCCGTCCTCCATACTCCGTTCGAGGCGCGGGACGAGGTCGGCGGCGAGGGCCTTGATGGTCTCCAGGCCCGGCCTGCCCCAGGCGCGGGGCGCTGTGTCGGCGGCACACACGGTGCCGAGCGTCATACCGGAGCTGTCGATGAGCGGGGCCCCGAGATAGGAGCGGATGCCGTACTCGTCGACGACCGGATTGCCCGCGAACCGCGGATAGTCGCGGACGTCCTCCAGGACCAGGGCCTTACGGCGTACCACCACATGGGGGCAGAACCCGTGCTCGCGCGGCAGCGTCCGGCCGATCTCGGCCCTGCTGCCGTCGTCCCGCACGACCGGGGCGGTGGCGGGGGCACTCAGGCCCGCGAAGAACTGGTGGTCCTCGCCGATGAAATTGACCATGGCGTAGAGCGCGCCGGTGAGCTGGGCGAGATGGGCGGCGAAGGCGTCGAGCGCGGGGTCGGGCCGGTCCGCCAGACCGAGCCGGCGCAGCCGGTGGACGCGGGCGGGGGCCTCCTTGTCCTCGGGGGTGAGCAGCAGACCCCGGACCGGCCGGGGCGGCTCGTAGCTCATGGCCGGGCTCCGTCGCTGTGGGCGTACCTCATACAGGGGCTCCGTGGGCGGTAGGGCGGGTGTCACATGTGGGCGCCATGGCTGGGCATGGTCGCCGGGGCGTGGGCGAGGAGGTGGCGTACCAGGGTGAGCAGGGTCTGGACGCCGGAGCTGGAGATCCTGGCGTCGCAGCGCACCACCGGGACCGCCGGGTCGAGGTCGATGGCGGCCCGCACCTCGTCGGGGTCGTAACGGAAGGACCCGTCGAACTCGTTGACGGCGATGACGAAGGCGAGCCCGCGTTCCTCGAAGAAGTCCACGGCGGCGAAGCAGTCCTGGAGACGGCGGGTGTCGGCGAGGATCACCGCGCCGAGCGCGCCCTCGGACAGCTCGTCCCACATGAACCAGAACCGCTCCTGCCCCGGTGTGCCGAACAGGTAGAGCACGTGCTCCGGATCGAGGGAGATCCGGCCGAAGTCCATGGCGACCGTGGTCTCCATCTTGTTCTCGACGCCGTCGAGACTGTCCGTGCCGACACTGACCGTGGTGAGCAGCTCCTCCGTGCTGAGCGGCGCGATCTCGCTGACCGCGCCCACGAAGGTCGTCTTGCCGACGCCGAACCCGCCCGCGACCAGGATCTTGAGCGCGGTGGGGAACGGGTCAGAGCTGTCGTCGTAGTCCATCGAGCACTGCCTCCAGCAGAGACCGGTCAGTGGGTGTGTGGTGGTGGACGGGCGGCTTGGTGGTCAGCGCACCGCAGTCGACCAGGTCCGAGAGCAGCACCTTGGTGACCACTGCGGGCAGTTTCAGCTGGGCGGCCACTTCGGCGACCGACACGGGGGCGCGGCACAGGTCGAGCGCCTGCGCGTGCTCGGGGCCCAGGTAGCCGAGCGGGGTGACGCCGGTGGCCATCACCTGCGACATCAGGTCGAGGGCGATGCTGGGCTCGGTCCGGCCGTTGCTCACCGTGAAAGGGCGCACCAGCCGCCCCGCCGCGTCGTCCAGCCAGGGCCCGTCGCCGGCTGCGGCCACGCTCAAGGCCTCGTCGCCGTGGAATCGACGGCATGCTGCCGGGGCGCGGTCACCAGGTACGGGCGGACGCTCTTGACCAGCATCGCCATCTCGTAGCCGAGGACGGCCGCGTCGGCCTCGCGGCCGGCCAGCACGGCGAGGCAGGTGCCGGAGCCGGCCGTGGTGACGAAGAGCAGGGTCGCGTCGAGTTCGACGACGACCTGACGGACCTCCCCGCCGTCGCCGAACCGGACGCCCGCGCTGCGGCCGAGGGAGTACAGACCGGAAGCCAGGGCCGCCATGTGGTCGGCGCTGTCGGCGTCCAGGCCGTGCACGGACTTCACCAGTCCGTCGCAGGACAGGAGCACCGCGCTGGAGGTGTGCGGTACGCGCTGCACGAGGCCGCTCAGCAGCCAGTCGAGGTCGGATGCGTGGACGGTCGGCGCATCGCTCGCCATGGTGGATCGACTCCTTGGGGTACGAAGATCTGCGGGAGCGCTGGGGGTGGGGGTACGACGTACGGGTGCGGCGGTGGTCATCCGGCCGGGGCGCTCCCCTCGGTCCGGCCGGTGCCGCGGATGCCCTCGGACGCGGGCGCGTGGGCGTGCGCCTGGGGTATGGGGACGGGGGCCGTGCGGTGTCCGGGGGTGTGGTCAGGGGCCACCTGGTCGCGGACCGTCTGGCCCGAGACCGTGTGATCCGAGACCGTGTGATCCGGGACTGTGTGATTCGGGACCGTGTGGTCGCGGACCATGTGATCCGGGACCGTGTGGTCGCCGACCATGTGATCCGGGACCGTGTGGTCGCCGACCATGTGATCCGGGACCGTGTGGTCGCCGACCGTGTGATCCGGGACCGTGTGGTCGCGGACCGTGTGATCCGGGGCCATGTGGTCGCGGACCATGTGATCCGGGGCCATGTGGCCCGGGACCGTGTAGTCGGGAGCCGGGTTCCCGTAGGCCTCCGGCTCCAGGCTCTGCTGGGCCTCGGCCAGTCCGATTCCGCGCTGGAAGGCGGCCATCAGACCGGGGTCGTGGCCGGCGACGGTGTCGGTCTCCTGGCGGGGCGCCGGGCCCCCGCGCAGCTGGGGAACGATGTGTTCCTGGGCACGCCGGCGGGGCAGCTGGGGCTTGTCCATGGTGCCGCGGACCGTGCCCACGCGCGGGGTGGGCGGCATGCCCGCGTGTGCCTCCAGCACCGGCCGGTCGTCGGCGCTGATACCGGGCACGGCCTCGGCGGGGGTGGGCCGTGCCTCATGGGCGCCGCGCACGGGAAGCGGCGCGGGAGCGGCGCCGTGCCGTCCGCGCGTACCGTTCTCGGTTCCCCGCCGCCCGGATCCGCGCTGGGCGTGCCGCCGTCGCCCGGTGGCCGGTGCCTCCCCGGCGCCCGCTCCGGCCTCGGCCCCGCTCCCGCCGGTCCCGGCCCCGGCACTGTCGGCAGGGCTGCCGCCGCCCCCGGCGCTGTTGCCGGGTCCGCCGTCGGCTCCCGCGCTGTTGCCGGATCCGCCCCCGGCCCCGGCGCTGTTCCCGGTCCCGCCGCCGGTCGCGGTGCCGTTCCCGGTCCAGGTCTCGCCCGTGGCCCCGCCCTGTGCCGGAATCGCGGCCCCCGGTTCCTGTGCGGTCGGCACGGGCAGGCGTACGTGCCGCGATGCCCCGGTGTCCGCCGGACGCCGAGGCGGTTCCTGCGGCTGCGGCTGCGGCTGTTCCTGGGGCTGGGGCTGGGGCTGGGCAGCGGTGGTCCCGGCGTCTGCCCCGGGCAGGACCGGCGCGTTGCCCAACAGTGCCTGGGGGACGACGAGTACGGCCTGGACTCCGCCGTAGATGTTGGTCTGGAGCCGCACATGGATGCCGTGCCGGCGGGCGAGCTGGGAGACGACGTAGAGCCCGATGCGGCCGTCGGCGAGCAGGCTGGCGACGTTGACCTGGTCGGGATCGGCGAGCAGGGCGTTCATCCGGTTCTGCTCGGCGACGGGCATGCCGAGTCCACGGTCCTCGACCTCCACGGCGAGCCCGGAGGTGACGAGGTTGGCGCGCAGCAGCACCTGGGTGTGGGGGGCGGAGAACACGGTCGCGTTCTCGATGAGTTCGGCGAGCAGGTGGATGACGTCGGCGACGGCGTGTCCGCGCAGATCGCCGTCGACGGGCGGCACCAGCTTGACCCGGGAGTACTGCTCGACCTCGGCGATGGCCGAGCGCAGCACCTCGGTCATGCTGACCGGGTTGCTCCACTGCCGGCGGGAGACCGCGCCGCCCAGCACGGCGAGGTTCTCGGCGTGCCGCCGGATGCGGGTGGCCAGGTGGTCCACGTGGAACAGGCCCTTGAGCAGGTCGGGGTCCTCGATCTCGTGTTCCAGATCGTCGAGGATCGAGATCTCCCGGTGCACGAGGGACTGAAGCCGACGCGCCAGATTGACGAACACCTCCAGCTTCTGTTCGCTGCCTGTCTGGCTGGAGAGCTGGGCGGCCCGCACGACGGCGGTGACGGCGCCGTCGTGCGCGCGGGCCAGATCGGCGGCGAGCAGCTCGAATTCGTCGGGGTCCGCGGGGGGCCGGCGGCGCGGGCTCCGCTGCGGCGGGGTCTCCCCCTGCCGGAGCGCGTCGACCAGGGTGTGCAGGTCGGCCTCGCCGCGCGCGGCGGTCCGGCGGAGCGCGTCGACGCGGTCGGCGACCATGCGGGCGGCGCGGTCGGCGGCCACGGCGGCGATCAGGATGCCGGCGACGGCCACCGTGACCGCCCCGGCGAGCACGGCCCACAGGACGGGGCCGGTGCGTACGCCGGTGGAGCGGATGCTGAACAGCACCGCGGCGGTGGCGCTGAGCGCGACCGCGAGGGGTGGCAGCACGGCGAGCCGCATGAGCTGGGGGCGTATGTGCCTTTCGGGCAGTGCGGGAGCGGGTCGGGCGACCGGACGCCCGTGCCGGCCGCCCTCGCGGCGGTCGGCGCGGGCGTCCGGTGCTCGGAGCTGAGACATCTGCGTCCTCGTACTGGTCCGTCGGGCCTGTGTCCTCGTGCGGTGCGCGCGCTGCGGGCATGGGTCGATGCGGGCATGCGCGATCACGCCGTCGGCCGGCGGAACCCGTGAACCCGGTCGCACGCCGACGGACACTCACAGTAGTTGCCTGGGCATCATGTGCGAGGGGCAGTTGCCAAAGTCCCCCGGGGAGCGTCCCGCTCTGGTATGAGGCGTCGTACGAAGGTCCGATGACCACCGCTCGACACTCGGTCGAAGCGCAACAGGAGCGATCGCCGCTGGTCATGACTGGTCAGAAACGGGCCGAGCCGCCGATCGTCCCATGGGCGGGACCTTCGGTCCGGCCGAGCATGGCCCCGGCCTTCGCACGCACACCGGCCCGCCACCGGCGCGCCTACGGCGCAGATGTACGGCGTACACGTGTCCCGTGCCCACCCTGGCCAAGGCCAAAGCGGGCACGCTCCGTGACGATGGGCTGGTGGTGAGCGGGGTGGCGAGGGCCCGCGTGGCCCCCGTGGTCCTCCGTTCGTCGTCAGGTGAGTGCCACGAGTCGTCGTCAGGCGAGTGCCGCGAGGCAGAACTGGACGAGCCCGGCGTCGACGTCCCGGACGATCCGCTTCATCTCGGCCCACGGCGGGTGGAAGCCGCCGGCCTCGTCGCCCCATTCGACGGTGAAGCCGAGGATCTTCCCCTTCCGCCTGTCGACGATGTGCCGGGAGTACGCGTAGTCGTCGCTGGTTCCGCTGGTGGGATACAGCTGATAGCCGGACATCGCGCGGTAGGTACGGCCGCGCACACCGTGCACCGCCGCGCAGAACCGCTCGGCGAGCACGGTCGAGTCGTCGGCGTCGGACTTCGCGAGGAATTCCCCGTAGACGTCCGCGCCGAGGCCGCGCAGGTGGTCGAAGTCGGGGTTGAGGAAGTTCTGGAGCCCGTCGTCGGACTGGTTCTCGTCGTCGCCCCAGACGGTCAGCATGTCCTCGGAGTAGCTGTGCACGTCGACGAACCAGCGGGTGCGCGGCCAGGTGTCGAACAGCCAGCGCACGTTGCGGGTCTCGGGCTCGGAGAAGGGCTCGGGCCCCTGGTACACGATGTCGCCGGGATCGGTCGAGACACGCGGCGCCGCCGTGGGGTGGAAGGCGGTGGCGAAGTCGAACAGGAAGTCGTAGTTGCGGTTGATGTCGACACCGATGCGCTCGGGGTCGCCGCCGGACCGCGCCGGGTTGCGGTTCTTGCGCCACAGCGGCTCGACGGTCTGGCTGTACCGCCGGCCGTCCGGGTTGACCAGCGGGAAGACGACGAGGTCCAGTTCGCGCAGGATCTTGCGCACGTCGTCGGCGGTGAAGGTGGTTCCGCCGTAGCCGAGACCGGTGCCGGCGTCGTACGCCTCCAGCAGGTCGGCGACGAGGTGGATCAGGATCTCGCAGCTGCCCCATTCACGGGCGTGGACGCCCCCGATCAGCACCGCGCAGTCGTTGGTGCCGGACGGGGCGGCCCCGATCCGCAGGGCGTGGCAGGCGCGCTCCTCGACGGAGGGCTCGGGCAGGTCGATCAGCTCGCTCGTGCCCGGGAAGGCGGTGGCCAGACTGGTCACGGCGGACTCGACCTCGGTGATGTTCAGGTACGACATGGCGGCCCTCCCAGGCCCCTAGATCTTGTCGGCGAGTCCGTGGGGCACCGCGTCGGCGGGGGCGAACCGGTCGCCGTCGCCGACCTCGGCCTGCCGGGCCCGGCCCTTGGCCGCGGCGTCGTCGATCGTGGTGACGGACACGCCCTCGCGTTCGAGCGCCTCGGCCTGGTCGGGCGAGACATAGGCCACGATGGAGCAGCTTCCGTCGTCGGCGCGGTGAGCGATCCCGCCGACGTCGGGACGGGTGTCGCGCAGGAGCGCGCGCAGGGTTTCGGCATCCCGGGCGTGGACGCGCACGCGCAGGATGGGCTGACAAGTGCTGGACATGACGGCTTCTTCCGGCGCCGTCGGGCGCGCTCAGGCCGTCCCGGCGGCGCGAGTCTGCGCGGGAGAAACAGAGCGTTTCTGGCCTAGTGACCGCTCTGGGCGGTATATGACTGTGCACACCTGTATGAGCGATGTGTACGTCGTACTCTCAGGGTGCTCCGCGGCCGTAGAACGCGTCAAGAGGCGCCTCGGGCAGACGGCTCAGCAGGCTGTCCAGGCCGTCGGTGAGTTCGCGTTCGTCGTCGTACTCGGTGAAGTGCGGGACGAGTGCCCGCAGCCGGGGATAGTCGGCGGCGGACAGCCGGTGCAGGCCGAGGCGCAGCACGGGGTCGGGCTCCTCCGGGTTGTCGACGACCTGACGCTTGTCGACGAGCAGACAGCCGAGGGTCCAGGACACGAAGGTGCGGTGGATCGTCAGTGCGGTGGTGTCGTCGAATCCGGCGCGGGCGAGGACGGCGAACATGTGCTCCGTGAGCTGGAGCCAGGGCTCGGGGCGGCGGGCCACGGGGACGGCGAGCGGGCGGGCGGCCACCACGGGCAGCACCTCGGGATGGGCGTGCACGGCACCGGCGAAGGCTCGCGCGATGCGGCGCAGTTCGGTCCGCCAGGGCGGCTCCGCGGACGCGGCGGCCGCGTCCCCGCGGGCCTGCTCCGCCGAGGTCCGCAGCCGTTCGTTGACCTCGGCGAAGAAGGCCTCCACCAGGCCGTCGAGCAGCCCTTCCTTGCCGTCGGTGTACCGGTAGAGAGCCATCGGCTCCACGCCCAGGCCGGTCGCGAGGCGGCGCATGGTCAGGGCCGCCAGCCCCTCCCGGTCCACGAGGGCCACGGCCGCGGCGAGCACCGCGGGACGGCTGAGACGCCGCCGCCGATCCGGTTTGCCGTGCTCCGCCATGACCGCACTCCGACTACGCCGTATATTTCCTTCACAATCGTACGTTTTATCCGCGGAAGCGAGGCGGGCCGGTTCCCTGAGGGACGGCTGCCGGAGGGGGCGGTCCGGCCGGCTCAGCCCTTGTGGTGGTGGCCGCCGGTACCGCGGGTGGGAGGTTCCGCGACGAAGACCCCGACCGAGCGCCAGGTCCGCCGCACATCCCCCGACACACCGCGCCACCAGGCCCCCGCGGGCAGCTTGCCGGCGGGTTCGAAGGGCTCGCCCGGCTGCGGCAGGGCCACGGCCTGCCCGGCCTCCTCGGCGGCCTCCTTGGTCCACTCCCCCGGTTCGGCCCAGGGGTGGGGGGCGAGGTTGAAGGTGCCCCAGTGGATCGGCAGCAGCGCGCCGTGCGGCGCTCCGCCCTGGAGGTCGAGGTGGGCGCGCAGGCCTTCCTCGGGGGTCATGTGGATGTCGGCCCAGAACTCGCTGTACGCCCCGATCTGGATCATCGTGGCGTCGAAGGGGCCGTGCGCGGCGCCGATGTCCTTGAAGCCGTCGAAGTAGCCGGTGTCACCGCTGTGGTAGATCCGGTGCTCCTCGCCGGCGACGACCCAGGACGCCCACAGGGTGTGCTGGGTGTTGCGCAGGCCCCGGCCGCAGAAGTGGCGGGCGGGGGTGGCGGTGAGGGTGAGCCCGCCGACCCGGGTGGACTCGTGCCAGTCCAGCTCGCGCAACCGGTCCGGGGAGACGCCCCAGTGTTCGAGGTGGGCGCCGACGCCGAGCGGCACGGCGAACAGGGTGTCGGTGCCGGCCAGCGCCTTGATGGTGGGCAGGTCCAGGTGGTCGTAGTGGTCGTGCGAGATGACGACGACGTCGACGGGGCCGAGCGCGGCCAGCGGCAGCGGCACGGGGTGCAGCCGCTTGGGTCCGGCGAAGGGGAACGGGGAGCAGCGCTCGCCCCAGACGGGGTCGAACAGGACCCGGTGGCCGTCGATCTCGGCGAGCACGCTGGAATGGCCCATCCAGGTCAGCCGCAGCCCGGTGGCGGGCGGCTCGGCCAGATCGGCGAAGGTCGTGGGGTGCACCGGGACGGTGCCCTTGGGAGCGCGCAGCGGCCGGGTGTCCTTGTCGAGGAACACCTTGGCGAGATCGAGGGTGGAGCCGGAGGGGCGGGTACGCGCGGTACCGCCGGGGTTCTGGAAGACACCGTCCTTGAAGTGCGGCGAGCGGCGGATGCGTGCCAGGCGCTCGCCCCCCGGGTCCGCGCCGAAGGCTGCGGGCCGCAGCACGCGGAGCCCGGAGCTCGCAGAACGCAAACCGGTCACGGTACCTCCCGGTGAAGTGGGTGAGGCCCTCCATTATGGTCGGCTCCTCCGACAGCCCGGTCACGGCGGGGTGCACCGCGCCGCGACCGAAGGTCCGTCCAGCGCGTTGACAGCGTCCGGACCGGCTCCCGATACTGACCCACTGTTCAGTAACACCCTTCGTCGCTCCTCCGGAGATCCCATGACCGACCCGCTGATGTCGCTCGTCTGGACCGACCACGTCACCGGCCGCCGGGGCTTCCTGGTCGTGGACCGGCTGGTGCGGGGCGTGGCCAGCGGCGGGCTGCGGATGCGGCCCGGCTGCACGCTGGAGGAGGTGGCGGGGCTCGCCCGCGGCATGACGATGAAGGAGGCCCTCCACTACGACCCCCGGGGCCGCTATGTCCCGCTCGGCGGCGCGAAGGGCGGCATCGACTGCGATCCGCGGGACCCGCGGGCGTACGGGCTCCTCGTCCGCTACCTGCGCGCCATGCGCCCGTACATCGAGAGCGTCTGGGCCACCGGCGAGGATCTGGGCCTCAGCCAGGACCTGGTGGACCGCGCGGCGGCCGAGGCGGGCCTGGTCTCCTCCGTCCAGGCGGTGTACCCCCTGCTGGACGACGAGTCGGCGGCCCGGAAGCGGCTCGCGGACGCCTTCGCGGTGGAGGTGGACGGAATCGGCCTGGACGAGCTGGCCGGCGGCTGCGGGGTCGCCGAGTCGGTGCTGGCGGCCCTGGACCGGGCGGCGGTGCCGTACGCGGGCACCCGGGTGGCCGTGCAGGGGCTCGGCACCATGGGCGGGGCCACCGCGCGCTTCCTCGCGCGGGCGGGCCTGACGGTGGTGGCCGTCGCCGACCTCAAGGGGACGATCGCCAACCCGGCGGGACTCGACGTCGAGGCGCTGCTGACGGCGCGGGACGGCTACGGCACCGTGGACCGCGGCGTGCTGCGCCCGGACGACCGCGAACTGCCCGGTGACGCCTGGCTGTCCGCCGAGGCGGAGGTGCTGGTGCCGGCCGCCGTGTCGTACGCGGTCGACGGCACGAACCAGGAGCGGATCCGGGCGCGCTGGATCGTGGAGGCCGCCAACATGCCCGTCGTCGCCGAGGCGGAGGCGCTGCTGACCGCGCGCGGGGTGACGGTGCTGCCGGACGTGGTGGTCAATTCCGGGACGAACGCGTGGTGGTGGTGGACCCTTTTCGGCGACATCGGCCCGGACGCCGACGAGGCGTTCGCGTACCTGCGGCGCTCCATGCGCGCCCTGGTCGGTCTGATGCTCGACCGCGCGGAGGCCGACGGGACGACCCCGCGCGCGGCGGCGCACGCCCTGGTGACCGACCGGCTGCCGGTGATCGCGGAACGCTTCGGCTGGTACCGCTGACGGACCGACGGCTTCGGTGACGCGAAGTCTGCGACTAGGGTGACCGCGTGGCTAGAGTGCGGTTGAGCGTGGCGGAGCGCCGGGAGGAGCTGCTGCGTGCAGCCATAGAGCAGATAGAGGCGCGGGGCGTGGCGGCGGTCAGGATCGCCGACGTGGCCGCGGGCCTCGGGGTGAGCAACGCGCTGGTGCTGTACCACTTCTCCACGAAGGAGAAGCTGGTGGCCGCCGCGTTCACGTACGCGGCCCGGGACGACCTCGCGCACCTGCGCAAGCTGCTGGGCCGGCGGACCACCGCGTTGCGGCGGCTCCGGTCCGCGGTGCGCTGGTACGCGCCGACCGGGCAGGCCAAGGGCTGGCGGCTGTGGATCGAGGGCTGGGCCGTGGCCCTGCGCGATCCGGCCCTGCGGGAGGTCACCCGCGATCTGGACAAGCAGTGGAAGGCCGCGATCACGGAGGTCATCGCCGAGGGGGTGGCGGCCGGGGAGTTCGCGTGCGCGGACCCGACGGGCGCGGCGCTGCGGCTGACCGCGCTGCTGGACGGGCTGGCGGTGCAGCTGACGTCGTACCCGGGCGGGGTGGCGCGGTCCCGGGCGCAGGAATGGGTGGACGACGCCCTCGCCCGGGAACTGGGCCTGGACCGGCAGGCGTTGACCGAACGGGCGCGGTGAGGACACCCCGTCCCGTCCCTGGTCACCACGTCGCACCTGCCCACGCGGGCGAAGTCCGGGCCGCCGCACACCCGCGTCCGAACCGGCACGCCCCCTTCGTCCCGGGTCATGACGCACACCCCCATGCCCCGACCACCACGCACACCGCCGCGCCCCGGACCGCCCTGTGCGGGTCGGCGGTCCGGGCCGCGGCGGGGCATTTCAGGCCACTTTCGGTCGTTTCGGTCGTTTCAGTCGTTTCGGTCTGTGTCAGACCGTGTCACGCCACGGAGGCGATGCGCAGCTTGATGTCGTCCGGCGAGAGCATGCCCTTCGCCGTCACATGGTCGCCGGAGGACTCGCCGCGCAGCCGGCGCCCGATCCAGGGGACGAGGTACTCACGCGCCCATTGGACGTCGTCGCGGCGGACCTCCAGGGTGCCCCGGGGCGGCAGCGGCGGCCACGGCTGCTCCGGGTCGGCGGGGACGTCCAGACCGAGGGCCTGCCCGGCGCGCAGGGCCACGCGGGTGTGCCCCTCGGGCGACAGGTGCAGCCGGTCGCTGTCCCAGGCCCTGCGGTCCTGCACGGACTTCAGGGACCACAGGTCGAGCACGGGGCAGCCGTACCGGTCCGCGATGGCACGGACGTGCCCGTTGTAGGTGGCGATCTTGCCGCGCAGATGCTTGAGCACGGGGACGCCACGGGTGTCGAAGCCGGTCGTCACGAGCACGGTGCCGACGGCGTCGGTCAGCCGGGTCAGGGCGCTCTCGAAGCGCTCGGCCACCTCATCCGGGTCGGTGCCCGGACGGATGATGTCGTTGCCGCCCGCACAGAAGGAGACGAGGTCGGGAGCCAGGTCGACGGCCTGCGGGAGCTGGTCGGCCACGATCTGGTCCAGCAGCTTCCCGCGCACGGCGAGATTGGTGTACTGGAAGTCGCCCTCGGGGCACCGGTCGGCGAGCAGCACCGCGAACCGGTCGGCCCAGCCCACGAACGCCCCGTCGGGTCCGGGATCGCCGACGCCCTCGGTGAAGCTGTCCCCCACCGCCACGTACGACCCGATCACTGATCTGTTGTCATTCTTCGAATCGTCTGCCACATCGGACCATGATTCACCTTTGGATGTGACCTACGCGACCGTAGGCGGGGGTTGACGAACGGTGAGATGAGACACTCTTAAAGAATTTGCCAATGCCGGAATACGGCTGATCCCAGGGCTGTTGAACTGCGGACACACCGAAGGCCGGACCCCGTTGACCGGGGTCCGGCCTTCGGCGGCTGTCAGGCGGACGGGGGCCCGGGGGCCGGAGGTCAGCCGACGGCGACGCCGTGCGAGCGGAGGTAGGCGACCGGGTCCAGATCCGAGCCGTACTCCGGCGTGGTGCGGATCTCGAAGTGCAGGTGCGGGCCGGTCACATTGCCGGTGGCACCCGACAGGCCGATCTGCCGGCCCGCGGTCACGGCCTGCCCGGCCGAGACGGAGAGCTGCGACAGGTGGGCGTACTGGGCGTAGTGGCCGTCGTTCAGCTTGATGACGACCTGGTTGCCGTACGCGCCGCCCCAGCCGGCGGAGACGACGGTGCCCGCGGCGACGGCCTTCAGGGGGGTGCCGGTCGGTACGACGAAGTCGACGCCGGTGTGGTAGCCGCTGGACCACATGCTGCCGGCCACGTGGTAGCCGGTGCCGATGGTGGCGCCGGTCACCGGGAGCAGGTAACCGGCGGTGGCGGTCCGCGCGTTGCCGGCCCCGGACGGCTGGGCGGCCGGGGCGGACTCGGCGGGCCGGGCGGCGGCCGGCCGGGGGGACTCCGTGGTGCCGGAGGCGTGCTGGGCGGCGGGGGGCTCGGAGCGGGCCGGCGCGGCCTGCCTGCCGAGGGTGAGCTTCAGGCCCGGATGGATGAGCGACGGGTCGGCGCCGACGGTCCGCCGGTTGTCCTCGTAGAGCCGCTGCCAGCCGCCGGGGACGTGCTGCTCGTCGGCGATCTCCGAGAGGCAGTCGCCGCCGCGCACGGTGTAGGTGCGCGCGCTCGCGTCCGACTGCGTGGTGCTCTTCTTCGCCGTGTCCGGAAGGGCCTGCACGGTCTTTCCGGCCACCGACACGGACTCGGCGGGGGCGGCGTGCGCTCCGGTGGCCCCGAGAAGCGGGAGGGCGAGGGCGGCGCCACCGGTGCCGGCGGCTGCCATGGAGCGGGAAAAACGCGGGGTCTTGGGGCGGCGGTGCTTACCCTTGGCGGGCATGGCGCGGTTCCTCTCCGGCGCCTGCGAGGTCAGCTGTCGGGTTCGGGCTGGAGCTGCCCGGCCGTGCGCGGCACGGCTGCACCCCTTGCCTGTCACGGAGACCGGACAGGCAGTCATGCCTGGTGGGTCCCCCGCTCCTGCCGGCGCGGGTCACGTGTGCGGGGACTCCGGGCGGCGGCAGGATTCGGCGTTCCGTCCGGAATGGTGGCGAACGTAAGCGAGCACGACGCACGGAAACAAGCGGCGCATTCCCGTCGTCCGCGTTCCGGGTGGCCGAATGCCGGAACGCACGGTCACCGAGCGTGCGTCCCGGGGCCGCCGTTCCCGCGATTCACCTGATCCGCGCGTCATTACGTGAACATGACGCGCGACGCACCGTCACGGATATGACGCTCCTCACGAGCCCCTTCCCCAGGGCCCCTCATTCCGCGCCAAGTTGGAGCGAAGGCCACCTATAGGGATAGAACGCCTAGATACGACGGAGCCGGAAAACCTTCGCATCCAGGTCACCCTTGAGTCGCGTGCGCAGCCCGTGGTGCAGCAGCACCGCACCGCGATGCACCTCGCCCGTCTCACGGCATTCGTACGATGCCGTCGGGTCGAGTCCGCGCAACCGCACCGCCGGCACCGGCTCGCCGTGGCTCTGCGCCTGGAGCCAGGCGAGGACGACCGTCTCCTCCCCCCGGACGTACTGGACGGCGCTGAGACCGCCCGCCGGGGGCCGCAGCCGGTACAGCTCGCCGTGCTGCACGACCGGCCGGATCTCCTTGTACAGCGCCACCCACCGCCGGGCCTCGGCCAGCTCCTCGGGACTCCACTCCGTCAGGTCGCCGCCGACACCCAGCACGCCCGCCATGGCGCTGACGAACCGGAAGCGCAGCGAGCTGACCCGGCCGTTGAGCTGGGTGTTGGGGCTGTCGGTGACCCAGGCCGCCATCACGCGCGCGGGGTGGATCTGGGTGAAGCCGTGCTGGATGGCCAGCCGGTCGAGCGGGTCGGTGTTGTCGGAGGTCCACACCTGGTCGGTGCGGCCGAGCACGCCCAGGTCGATCCGCCCGCCGCCGCCCGAGCAGGACTCGAAGGCCACCTGGGGATGGGCGGCCCGCAGCCGGTCCAGCAGGGCGTAGAGGGCATGGACGTGGTCCACCCACAGGCGCTGCGGGTACGGCTCCCCGGGCCAGCCCGCGTCGGTGAAGCAGCGGTTGAAGTCCCATTTGACGTAGTCGACCGGGGCGCTGGAGAGCAGGGTGTCGAGCCGCTCCCACAGGTACTCCTGGACGTCCTCGCGCGCGAGGTTGAGCACCAGCTGGTTGCGCAGCTCCGTCCGCCTCCGTCCCGGCTGGTACTGCACCCAGTCGGGGTGGGCGCGGTACAGGTCGCTGTCCGGGTTGACCATCTCGGGCTCGACCCAGATGCCGAACTGCATGCCCAGGCCGTGCACCCGGTCGGCGAGGGGCTTCAGGCCGTGCGGGAAGCGGTCGGGGCTGGGCGTCCAGTCGCCCAGGCCGGCGTGGTCGCCGGTGCGGGCGCCGAACCAGCCGTCGTCCACCACGAACAGCTCGACACCGATCTCGGCGGCCCGGCGGGCCAGGGCGGCCTGCTGCTCCTCGGAGATGTCGAAGTTCGTCGCCTCCCAGGAGTTGAACAGCACCGGCCGGTCCCGCTCGGCGTCCGGGACGACATGGGCGCGCTGGTAGGCGTGCCAGGAGCGGCTCGCGCCGCCGAAGCCGCCGTCGCTCCACAGGCCCGCGAAGACGGGCGTGGTGTAGGACTCCCCCGGGGCGAGGAGCAGCAGGCCCGAGTCGTCGTAGCCGGCGCCGCCCGTGATCTGCACGCGCGCGTCCGGGAGCTGCGCGACCGCGATGCGCCAGGAGCCGGACCAGCCGAGCGCGCAGCCGTAGACCTCGCCGCGCTCCTCGGTGGCATCCGTGTCGAGCGCGACCCAGGGCAGATGCTGGTGGCCGGTGTGCCCGCGGCGGCTGCCGATGATCTTCTCGCCGTAGGTGAGGGGGGCGGTGGTGAGCCGGGACTCCGCGGCCCAGCGGCCGTGCAGCTGGGACAGCCGCCAGCCCTCGCGGTCGGGCAGGGTCCAGGTGGCCGCGTCGGCCCGCAGCAGCTCCACCGGCGTGTCGCCGCCGTTCTCGACGGTCACCCGGCGCTCGACGACGTCGCCGCGCATCCGGTAGTGCAGCGTGATCCCCACGCCGTCGTCGTCGAACCGCAGCCGCAGCTCGCCGTCCTCCGTCCGGTACGACGCGAAGCGCCACTCGGTGCCGCGCCGCTGCCCGGTGCGGACGGACAGGGCCGGGCGGACGAAGCGCGGGCCGCCCTCGACGGGGTACTCCTCGCGGCCGTCGAGCGGGGACTCGAAGGGCCAGTAGCCGGGCAGCGGCCCGGCCGCGAGCGCCTCGGCGTCGGCGAGGGCGATCCGCGGTCCCCAGTGCAGATGGAGCAGCTCGTCCGCGGCGGTGAGATGCAGGGCATAACTGCTGCCGGGGCCCGACAGGAGCCAGGTACGACCGTCTTCGGCGATGTCCACCATCGAGACCTCACAGGTGCCAACAGATCCGCTCAAGTGCCAACATCATCAAGGGCTGCGGACCTGCTGACAATGCCTGTGGACAACTCATTGCCCGAGGAAATCGATGCCGTATGGTCGACGGAACGCCCGTCGACGAGCCGCGCCGGCGGGGCCGACCGGGAGGAGTCCCCGTGACGCAGCAGGTCCCGTCGACCGAGCCGGAGCTGGCCGGCGTCCGCAATTTCCGTGACGTGGGCGGACTGCCCACCGTGGACGGGCGGCGGGTGCGCCACGGAGTGCTGTTCCGCAGCGGTCATCTCGCGCACGCGACGCCGGAGGACGCGGTCTTCCTCTCCTCCCTGGGCCTGCACACGATCTTCGACTTCCGCAACGCGTCCGACCAGAAGCTGGAGGGCCCCGACGTCGAGCTGCCCGGCGTGCGGAACGTGAACCTGCCGCTGAGCGACCCGGCGGACGGCGCCGAGTTCTGGGCGATGGTCCGGGACGGCGACCTCGACCAGTTGCGCGCGATCCTCGACGACGGCAAGGGAGCGGCCCGGATGGTCGCGTCCTACCGGACGATCGTCAAGGAGCGCACCGCCGAGCACTCCCGTGTGCTGAACGCGCTCGCCGACGACAGCGTCCCGGCGCTCATGCACTGTGCGGCGGGCAAGGACCGGGCGGGCATCTCGATAGCCGTCACCCTTCTCGCCCTGGGCGTCGAGCGCGAGGCGATCGTCGCCGACTACCTGGAGTCCAAGGCCAAGCACCGCCGCTACCGGATCCGGCGCAGCGGCAGCGCGGAGACCGCGTACACCCCCGAGGTGATGGAGCTGCTCGACCCGCTCTTCGACGCGCGCGCGGAGTATCTGGAGGCGGCCTTCTCCAGCATCGAGGAGACCTGGGGCGGCGTCGAGACCTACCTGGCCCAGGGCCTCGGTCTCTCCCCCGAGTCCCGGGAGCGGCTGCGCGCACGGCTGCTGGACTGACCCGAGGGGGCCACGGCGGCCTTCGGAACCGTCCCGGGCGGCCGCCGGCGCCCGGCGGAGACGAACCGGTCCCGGCAGCCGGGCGGGTCAGTGGGCCCAGGGCAGGCGGATCGCCTCGATCTCCGGGTCCCGGAGCAGGGCCTCGACGAGCGGGGCGGGTCCGGCCACCTTGGTCGCCCACAGGTCGTAGTCGGTGCCCAGCAGCCAGGAGCGGTCCTCCGGCCACAGGTTGGACGGACTGAACTCGACCTCGGGATTGTCGTAGAGGATCTTCGCGTCGCCGAGCCGGCCGGTCCGCACATGGGTGTTCTCCAGGTCGAAGTCCCGGAGCGTCAGCGGGTTGTAGAAGGCGAGGCAGCGGGTGTCCGGGCCCGCCGGGCTGTGCTCGGCGAGGACGTCGACCAGCCGGTTCCAGGTCTCGCGGTCCAGGCTGCCCTCGGTCGGCGGCGCGATCCGCAGCGGCCAGCTGCCGTCCTTCTGCACCGAGGGGAAGCAGCGGAAGCAGGGCAGGAGCCCTTCGGGGACCACCGCGTCACCGGTCCGCCCGGCGAGTTCCGCCCAGCGCAGCCGCCGCCAGCCGGGCCCGGGGTGCCCGGCCCGGCCCAGGCCGCCTCCCGTGGTGACCCCCGCCTCCGTGAGGTCGAGGCCCCCGACGACGTGCCGTGCGACGGTGCCGTCCGCCACCCCGGCCCGGTGGTGCTCGTCGTACGTGACGTCGGCGGTGTCCTGCTCGTGCTCGTACATGGCGTTGAGCACCCAGACCGCGTCCGGCAGCGGCGGCGGCATGAATCCGGTGGTACCGTCCCCGGCCAGTTCCCGCAGCCAGTCGGCCGTGGCGGGCGCGGCGAGGGGCCAGCGAGCGGTGATCGGGTCGGACGTCTCGGACATCCGCGCATCATGTCACGGTGCCCGGCCGGGTCAGCCCTTGGCGCCCACCGCGAACAGCAGGTAGAGGAACGCGGCCAGGACGTGTCCGAGCGCGATGTAGATGATCAGCCGGATCCACAGGGAACGGGGGAACTTGTCTTCGAAGTTGCTCATGGCAGCTCTCCGGTCAGCGGGCCCAGGCACATCGTGGCCGTGGGGCTCTGCAGCAGGGTGTGGACGAACAGCAGCTCCACGCCGTCGTGGTCCTCGGCGGCGAGGCGGTGCGGGGTGAGCGAGTCGAAGTGCGCGCTGTCGCCGGGAGCGAGCAGGTGCACGGCGTCGCCGAGCCGCAGCCTGAGGCGCCCCTTGAGGACGTAGAGCCACTCCTCGCCGGGGTGCACGCGCACGATGTCGCCCTGCGAGCCGTACGGCGCCCGTACCCGCAGCGCCTGCATGCCCCGGCCGGACGCCCCGGCCTGGAAGTACGTCCACCCGCCCGCCCGGGTCGGCTCCATGTCGGCGGACCGCACGATGGCGTCCCGTTCGGGGACCGTCTCGCCCAGCAGCTCGGAGACCGTCGTACCGTAGATGCGGGCGAGCGCGAGCAGCATCGGCAGCGACGGCTGGCGGTGCCCGGTCTCCAGGCGGGAGAGGTGGGCCGGCGAGAGGCCGGCGGCACGGGCCGCGGCCTCCAGCGTGAGGCCGGCGCGCCGGCGCAGGGCGCGCAGCTGCGGCGCGACCGCGGGCAGCTCGCCGCCCTGGTCCGCCGGCGGGCCGGCTTCTGAGGCGTTCATGCCTCCATTGAGCCCCATTTTTACCTGTGGGGCAATTTCCTTGCCTCAGAGGCAAACACTCCGTGGATCCCCCGTACGCCACCCTTCACGGCGCCATTTCGCTACGATCGGGAGTAGTATTTGAACACGTTCAAAACAGGGGGATCATCATGCCTGCCCACACCGCACCCGGCCGGGACGACTCGCCCGCCGTCGCTCTCGGCCCCACCGCGCTCTTCCTCGGCCTCGGGGCCGCGACGGGGCTGCTCCCCCAGCTCACCCTGGGACTATTCCCCCTGATGCTCATCGGCGGCGCGCTCGCCGTCGTGTTCGGCCTCACCGGCGTCCACTACGCCCTGCGCGGGATCGGCCGGCTGTGGATCGCGACCACCGGAGCCGTCCTCGGCGCGATCGCGTTCGCCTATCCCTTCGTGCTCTTCCTGCCGTTCTGGACCGCGTGAGAGCCCGCCCGCGCAGGAATCCGCCCCGCACCGAAGCCAGGCCGGTGCGGGGCGGGGCGGGGCGGGGGCGCCGGGGTCAGCGGTGGGCGACCGCCTGCTTGATCAGGGTCTTGCCGAAGTCCCACATCAGGCCGCCGCCGCTGTGCGCGTCGTCCATCACCGCCGTGAAGGCGTCCACGAACCGGTCCACGTCGGCCTCGTCCAGGACCAGCGGCGGGATGAGCTTGATCACCTCCAGGTGGTCCCCGGAGACCTGGGTGAGGATCCGGTGCTTCTGCAGCAGCGGTACGACGACCATCTGCGCGAACAGGCCCTTGCGGGCGGCCTGGAGCATGGTCCAGCGGCTGCGCAGCTTCAGTGAGGACGGCCTGCCGAACTCGATGCCGATCATCAGGCCCCGGCCGCGGACGTCGGCGAGCAGCTCGTACCTGTCGATCAGCGCGGTGAGCCGGGACTTCAGCAGCTCGCCCGTCCTGCGCACACCGGCGACGATCTGCTCGTTCTCCATCACCGACAGGACCGCGAGGCCGCACGCCATCGCCTGGGCGTTGGACCCGAAACTCGCCGAGTGCACCAGGACGCGGTCCATGGACGAGTAGACCTTCTTGAAGATCCACTCCTTGCCGAGGGTGGCGCCGACGGGCACATAGCCGCCGGAGAGGGCCTTGGCCACGCACACCAGGTCCGGTTCGACACCGTCCTCGTGCTGGTAGGCGTAGAAGTCGCCGGTGCGGCCGAGGCCGGTCTGCACCTCGTCGGCGATGAGCAGCGCCTTGTGCCGGTGCAACAGCTCCTGCGCGGCCCGCAGATGGCCGGGCGGGGCCTCGTGCACGCCCTTGCCCTGGATCGGCTCCACGATCAGCGCGGCCACGTCGCCCTTCTTCAGCTCCCGGGCCAGGGCGTCGAGATCGCCGAGGGGCACGGCGGTGTCGGGCAGCAGCGGGGCGAAGCCGTCGCGGAACCCGCTCTCCCCGTTGACCGAGAGGGAGCCCGTGGTCAGACCGTGGAAGGCGTGGTCGCAGTAGAGGACACGCGGCCTGCCGGTGGCGTACCGGGCGAACTTCAGGGCCGTCTCGACCGCCTCGGTGCCGCTGTTGCCGAAGAACACCCGGTCCAGGTGCGGGCTCTGCGCGAGGAGCCGTTCGGCGAGCAGGCCCGGCAGCGGCTGGCAGTCGAAGCGGGTGAGGTCGGCCAGGTCCAGGTCCAGGACGTCGTGCAGGGCCTTGCGGACCACGGGGTGATGGCGGCCGAGCCCCATCACCCCGAACCCGGCGAGCATGTCCAGGTAGTCGTTGCCGTCCGCGTCGAAGAAGTGCGCCCCCTCGGCGCGCTCGTAGACCTTGTCGAAGCCGATGGTGTGCAGCATGCGCGGGAGCTGCGGGTTCAGGTGCTTCGCGTGCAGCTCGTAGCGCTCGGCTCCGCGCTCGGCGAGCAGGGCGCCGAGGTCGAACTCGGTGGTCATTCACTCTCCTTGGCTGTGCCGCCGGCATCCTGGACGGCCAGGCTCGCGCCGATCCGCCCGGCGATCTCCACGGGCGTGAGGCCGATGTCGGCCAGTACCTCGCCGCGCTTGGCGTGCGCGAGGAACTGCTCCGGGATGCCGAACCGCCGTACCGGCACGTCCACGTCGGCGTCACCGAGGGCCAGGGCCACGGCCGCCCCCACGCCCGCGGCGCGGCTGTTGTCCTCGACCACGGCCACCAGCCGGTGCCCGGACGCGAGTCCGGGCAGCGCGGGGTCGACGGGCTTGACCCAGCGCGGGTCCACCACCGTGCAGCCGATGCCGCGGGCCGCCAGCAGCTCGGCTGCCTGGAGGCACACCGACGCCATCGCCCCGACGGCCACCAGCAGCACCTCGGGGCGTTCGGCGCGGTGCAGGACGTCGACGCCGCCGACGCGGTCGACCGCCGGGATCGGCGGGCCGACGGTCTCCTTCGGGAACCGGACCAGAGTGGGCGCGTCGTCCACGGCGACGGCCTCGCGCAGCTGGGCGCGCAGCTGGTCGGCGTCGCGCGGGGCGGCGATCCTGAGGCCGGGGACGACCTGGAGGACGGACATGTCCCACATGCCGTTGTGGGAGGCGCCGTCGGTACCGGTGACGCCGGCCCGGTCCAGGACGAACGTGACCCCGCAACGGTGCAGGGCGACATCCATCAGCAGCTGGTCGAAGGCCCGGTTGAGGAAGGTGGCGTAGACCGCGACGACCGGGTGCAGCCCGCCGGTGGCGAGCCCGGCCGCGGAGACGGCCGCGTGCTGCTCGGCGATGCCCACGTCCCACACCCGGTCCGGGAAGCGCTCGGCGAACCGGCCGAGACCCACCGGGTGCAGCATGGCCGCCGTGATCGCCACGACGTCCGCGCGCTCCTCCCCGATCCGCACGATCTCGTCGCCGAACACCGAGGTCCACGACGGCCCGCCGGAGGGGGCGAGCGGTGCGCAGGTGAGCGGGTCCATCACACCGACGGTGTGGAAGTGGTCCTCCTCGTGGGCGAGAGCGGGCTCGTAGCCGCGGCCCTTCTCGGTGAGGCAGTGGACCAGGACGGGACCGTGGAAGCGTTTGGCGCGGCGCAGCGCCGACTCGACGGCGCCGATGTCGTGGCCGTCGATCGGACCGAGGTACTTCAGTCCCAGGTCCTCGAACATGCCCTGCGGGGCGAAAGCGTCCTTGAAGCCCTTCTTCGCGCCGTGCAGGGACTCGTAGAGCGTGCTGCCGACGACCGGGGTGCGTTGCAGCACCTCCTTGCCCCAGGCCAGGACCCTCTCGTAGCCGTCGGTGGTGCGCAGGGTGGCCAGGTGGTTGGCGAGGCCGCCGATGGTGGGGGCGTACGACCGTTCGTTGTCGTTGACGACGATGATCAGCGGCCGGTCCTTGGCCGCGGCGATGTTGTTCAGCGCCTCCCAGGCCATGCCGCCGGTCAGCGCGCCGTCGCCGATGACCGCGACCACATGGCCCTTCTCCCCCTGCACCTGGTTGGCCTTGGCCAGGCCGTCGGCCCAGCCGAGCGCGGTGGAGGCGTGGCTGTTCTCGATGACGTCGTGCTCGGACTCCTCGCGCGAGGGGTAGCCGGACAGGCCGCCCTTGCCGCGCAGCTTGGAGAAGTCCTGCCGGCCGGTCAGCAGCTTGTGCACATAGCTCTGGTGGCCGGTGTCCCACAGGATGCGGTCGACCGGGGACTCGAAGACCCGGTGGAGCGCGACGGAGAGTTCCACCACCCCCAGATTCGGTCCGAGGTGACCGCCGGTGCGGGACACCGCGTGCACCAGGAAGTCACGTATCTCTTCGGACAGATCACCGAGTTCCGCCTCGGACAGCGCCTTCAGGTCGCGTGGTCCCCGGATGTTCTCCAGAATGGTCACGCTCGGGCCCCCTCTCGGTCCGTGCCTTGCCTCAACTCAACTGATCCGCGGAGCTCGTCCGCTCGGCGAGCTTCATGGCCTCCTCGATGAGGGTCTCCACGATCTTCGACTCGGGGACGGTCTTGACGACCTCGCCCTTGACGAAGATCTGGCCCTTGCCGTTGCCCGAGGCAACCCCGAGGTCGGCCTCGCGGGCCTCCCCCGGACCGTTGACCACACATCCCATCACCGCGACCCGCAGCGGCACTTCCATGCCGTCGAGGCCCGCGGTGACCTCCTCGGCGAGCTTGTACACGTCCACCTGGGCCCGGCCGCAGGACGGACACGAGACGATCTCCAGCCGCCGCTGCCGCAGTCCCAGGGACTCCAGGATCTGGATGCCGACCTTGATCTCCTCGGCCGGCGGCGCGCTCAGCGACACGCGGATGGTGTCGCCGACACCGCGCGACAGCAGCGCCCCGAAGGCCACCGCCGACTTGATCGTGCCCTGGAACGCCGGGCCCGCCTCCGTCACCCCGAGGTGCAGCGGGTAGTCGCACGCTTCGGCGAGCTGCCGGTACGCCTCGATCATGACGACCGGGTCGTTGTGCTTGACGGAGATCTTGATGTCGCGGAAGTCGTGCTCCTCGAAGAGCGACGCCTCCCACAGCGCCGACTCGACGAGCGCCTCGGGAGTGGCCTTGCCGTGCTTCCGGAGCAGGCGCCGGTCCAGGGAACCCGCGTTGACGCCGATCCGGATCGGCGTGCCGTGGTCCCTGGCGGCGCGCGCGATCTCCTTCACCTGGTCGTCGAACTGCTTGATGTTGCCCGGGTTCACACGGACCGCCGCACAGCCGGCCTCGATGGCCGCGAACACGTACTTCGGCTGGAAGTGGATGTCCGCGATCACCGGGATCTGCGACTTGCGGGCGATGGTCGCCAGCGCGTCCGCGTCGTCCTGCGTGGGGCAGGCGACGCGGACGATCTGGCAGCCGGACGCGGTCAGCTCGGCGATCTGCTGGAGGGTGGCGCCGACGTCCGACGTACGGGTCGTCGTCATCGACTGCACCGACACCGGGGCTCCGCCCCCGACCGCCACCGGCCCGACGTGGATCTGCCGCGAGTCGCGGCGCGGCGCGACCGGACGGGCCGGTACCTCGGGAACGCCCAAGGGAACGGCGGTCATGGCGTCACTCCCGGTTTCCGGAGACGGTCTCGCGCATCGCCCGCAGCGACTCCTTCAGGGAGCCCATGGTGGCGAGCACGGCGGTCGGCTCGTAGCCGCAGTGCGCCATGCAGTTGTCGCAGCGCGGGTCCTTGCCGCGGCCGTACTTGTCCCAGTCGGTCTCCTCCACGAGTTCGCGGTACGTCGGCACGTACCCGTCGCTCATCAGGTAGCAGGGGCGCTGCCAGCCGAAGAGCGAGTAGTTCGGGATCGCCCACGCGGTGCACGGGAAGTCGACCTTGCCTTCCAGGAAGTCCAGGAAGAGCGGGGAGTGGTTGAGCCGCCACTTCTTGCGGTTGCCGCCCGCGAAGGCCTTCTTGAACAGCTCGCGGGTCTGCTCGACGCCGAGGAAGTGCTCCTGGTCGGGCGCCTTCTCGTAGGCGTAGGCGGGCGAGATCATCATCTCGTCCACCTTCAGGTCGTCGTTGAGGAAGTTGAGCACCTCGATGATGGTCTGCGGGGTGTCGGTGTTGAAGAAGGTGGAGTTGGTGGTCACCCGGAAGCCGCGCCGCTTGGCCTCCTTGATGGCCTCCACCGCCTCGTCGAACACCCCTTCCTTCGCGACGGACTCGTCGTGCCGCTCCCGCAGCCCGTCGATGTGCACGGCGAACGCGAAGTAGGGCGAGGGCGTGAACTTGTCCATCTTCTTGCGCAGCAGCATCGCGTTGGTGCACAGGAAGACGTACTTCCGCTTCGCCACCAACTGGCGGACGATCTCGTCGATCTGAGGGTGCATGAGGGGTTCGCCGCCCGCGATGGACACCATCGGGGCACCGGATTCCAGCACCGCGCCCACGGCCTGGGCCACCGGCATGCGCTGCTTGAGCACACCGGCCGGGTGCTGGATCTTGCCGCAGCCCTCGCACTTCAGATTGCAGGCGAACAGCGGTTCCAGCTCGACGATGAGCGGGAACTTGTCCCGCCTGCGGAGCTTCTGTTCGGCCAGGTATGTAGCGACCTTGATGGACTGACGCAACGGCATGGCCATCTGGCTCACCTCCGAGGGAGCAGCAAAGAACGGTGCCATTCGAAAAATGCGGGAAGGATGGAGCGAAGAACACGGAAAGCCGATATTCCACCGCGCACCGTTCCGATCCGGACGAGCTCGTGTTCCGGAGCGTCCACGACCACCCGGACGGCCGCGACGGGACGCTCACCCGTGCGGACGGCGGCCAGAAGCGTGGCCGCCGACTCCATGTCCACCGCGATCGCGCCGGTGGCACGCAGTGCGGACCGCTCGGGTCCCCGGACGACGTGGTCGGAGCCGGTGAGCGGGCCGATGTGGACGGTACGTCCGGGCAGCAGGCGCGCGAGTTCCTTGACGAGCAGTTCGGTGCCCACGCACGGGACGGTCCCGCGCGGGTCCCGGGTCTCCTCGGCGACGACCAGGTCGCCGGGGTGCATACCGGGAGCGAGCCCGGCGCAGAAGCCGGTGGCCAGCACGGCCGTGTCGGCCTGTGCCGGGCCGGCGAGGCGCCGGGTGACGAAGCGTTCCGCCGCACGGGGACCCATCCCCGTGCGGACGAAGGTCACCGGCCCGCCGGTACCGCTGCGGTCGCCGGTGCGCAGGGCGAGGTGCTCGATGCCGAGCGCGCAGGCGATCAGCAGCGGAGCCGGGGCGGGCTGGTGGTTCAAGTCAGCTCCCCTCGGCCGGCGAACCGGTCTTCCCGGCCGGGGCGAGCAGGTTCCGCTCGAAGGGGTCCCCGTGCAGGTACCGGCCGAGCGCGGTGAGCGGGAACACCTGCCGGTAGAGGTGGTAGTTGATGGAGAAGTCCCAGGGGAAGCCGGTGCCGGTGAAGTACGGCTCGTCCCAGGTGCCGTCCTCGCGCTGGGTCTCGGCCAGCCACTGGACGCCGCGCTCGACGGCCTTGGAGTCCTTCTCCCCCGCGGCGAGCAGCGCCATCAGCGCCCATGCGGTCTGTGAGGCCGTGGAGGCGCCCCGGCCGCTCCATTCCTCGACGTGCCGGTAGGAGCGCAGGTCCTCGCCCCAGCCGCCGTCGTCGTTCTGGACGCCCTCCAGCCAGGTCACGGCCCGCCGGATCGCGGGGTGCGAGCCGGGCAGCCCGGCCGCGGTGAGCGCGGGGACGACCGAGCCGGTGCCGTAGAGGTAGTTGACACCCCAGCGGCCGAACCACGAGCCGTTCGGCTCCTGTTCGGCGAGCAGCCAGTCGATGCCGCGGCGGGTGCGCGGGTCGCGCGCCAGTCCCTCGGCGGCGAGCATCTCCACGACGTGCGCGGTGACGTCCGCCGACGGCGGGTCGATGACCTCGCCGAAGTCGCAGAACGGCAGCCGGTTCGGGAACGGGCTGGTGTTGTCGACGTCGAAGGCGCCCCAGGCGCCGTTCTTCGACTGCATGCCGAGGTTCCAGCGGACGCCCCGTCCGATCGCGTGGTCCACGCGCTCGGGGTCGTGGTGCCGGACCCGGCGCAGCGCCAGGGCGACCTCGGCGGTGTCGTCGATGTCGGGGTAGTTGTCGTTGTGGAACTCGAACGCCCAGCCGCCCGGGGGAAGCTGGGGCCGCCGTACGGCCCAGTCACCGGGCCGGACGATCTCCTCGCCGAGCATCCAGTCGGCGGCCTTGACCAGTTGGGGGTGGTCGACGGGCAGACCGGCGTCCACCAGGGCGATGGTGGCCAGGCAGGTGTCCCACACCGGGGACTGGCAGGCCTCGATCATCCGGGCGCCGTCCTCGCGCCAGACGGCGAAACGGTCCAGCGAGGCGAGGCCCTCGCGCAGCACCGGGTGCTCCAGGTCGTAGCCGAGCAGGTGCAGGGCGATCACCGAGTACACGGCCGGGGGCTGGATGCCGCCCCAGCAGCCGTCGTTCTCCTGCCGCTCGATGATCCAGCGGGCCGCGGAGTTCATCGCGGCCCTGCGGAGTCTGCGCACGGCGACCTTGCGGTAGCCGCGGACGACCTTGTCGAGCCGCTGGAAGAGCCCGTCCCAGCTCGCCACCGGGGCGAGCGGCTGCGGCGGGTTGGGGTTCGCCGGGTCGGTGTGCAGTTCGTCCAGCGCGAAGGGTGCCGGGCGCACCGGGCGCTTCGCGGAGACGATGGTGAGGGGCACGATGGTCTGCCGGGCCCAGCAGCCGAAGTTGTAGATGTTGAGCGGGAACCAGGACGGGAAGTAGATCAGCTCCGGCGGGAGTTCGGGCAGGTCCTCCCACTTCCACCAGCCGAACAGGGCGAGCCAGATCCGGGTGAAGACCCGGGCGGCGGCGATGCCGCCGCGCTCGCGGATCCAGGCGGACGCCCGCGCCATGTGGGGGGCGTCGGGCGCGTCGCCGGCCAGGCGCAGGGCGACGTACGCCTCGATGGTGGTGGAGAGTTCACCGGGCCCGCCGTAGAAGGTGGCCCAGGTGCCGTCCGGGCGCTGCTCGCCGCGGATGAACTTCGCGGCGGCCTGTGTGGTGTGATCGTCCTGGACGCCCAGGAACTGACGGAGCAGCAGGTCCTCGGCGTCCATGGTGACGTTGGTCTCCAGGTCGCCCTTCCACCAGCCCTCGGCGTCCTGCGTGGCGAGCAGGACGTCGATGGCGCGCTGTGCGGCGCGCGTGGCGGATTCCTTTACCCCGGCCGTCTCGGGGGTGGTGAGCGTGGTGTCGCTGGCCGCGGCAGCGCGGGACGGCAAGGTCGCCCCGGTGCTTCCGTCGGTCGTCGCTGTCATGGCTTCCCCTTCGTGCAGTCGTGCGAGTCGTGCTGCTGTGGGTCCGCCGTCGGCCGGTGCCCGTGCTGCACCGGCCGGCGACTACGCGCGGCTTGTCCGGCCTATAGGGATCATCTCTTTCGTACGACGACGAAGTCGGCGAGCGCCGTGAAGGAGTCCCGTACCCGGTCGGGCATGCCGACGGCGTCGAGGGCTTCGATGGCGATGACGTGCTGGCGGCGGGCTTCCTCGGCCGTCCACTCCCGGCCGCCGGCCTCCTCGATGAGGGCGGCGCGGGCCGCGAACTCCTCCTCGGAGAAGTTCTCGAAGTCGCTGCTCTTGGCGTCGGCGGCGAGGATCTCGCCGAGCCGCTCGGAGGCGGAGCCGCCGGCCGCGAGCGCGGCCACCACCGGCAGGGACTTCTTGCGCTGGCGCAGGTCGCTCCAGGTCTGCTTGCCGGTGGCCTCCGGGTCGCCCCAGATGCCGAGCAGGTCGTCCACGGCCTGGAAGGCGAGGCCGAGGTGGTAGCCGTACCGTTCCAGCGCGTCGGCGGTGGCGTCGTCCGCGCCGCCGAGGACCGCGCCGATGGAGGAGGCGCAGGCGAGCAGGGCGCCGGTCTTGTTGCCCTCCATCTCCAGGCACTCCTCGACGCTGACGCGGTCGCGGTGCTCGTAGGAGATGTCCTGGGCCTGACCGTCGATCAGGGCGCGGGTGGCGGTGGTCAGCCGGCGGGTGGCGCGGCCGGCGTCGACCGTGCCGAGTTCCAGCAGGACCTCGTTGGCGAGGGCGAACAGGGCGTCGCCGACCAGGATGGCCTGGGCGGGGCCGTGCACCTTCCAGACGGTGTCGCGGTGCCGGCGCTGCTCGTCGCCGTCCATCAGGTCGTCGTGCAGCAGCGAGAAGTTGTGCACGAGTTCGACGGCGACGGCGCCCGGGATGCCCTGCTCGGGTGCGGCGCCGGTGACCTCGGCGGAGAGCACGGCGAGCGCGGGGCGGACGGCCTTGCCTCCGTCGCCGTCGGCGGGGTTGCCGGCGGCGTCGATCCAGCCGAAGTGGTAGGCGGCGACGGTGTCCATGGGCGGCGCCAGACGGTCGACCGCCGCGCGCAGCACCGGTGTGGCCAGGGTCCGGCCGCGCTCCAGAAGCGCGGTCACGTCCACCGCTGGCCTCCGAGCGGGCGTCGCGGCCGGGGGCACAGTGGGCACAGTCTCTCCTCTTGTTGCGGTACCGGGGGTGCGGGGACCTGCCGCCTGCCGGTCGGGCATCAGGCCGCCTCCTCGAACTCGAAGAGGTGGCGGGGGCGGGGCCGGCCCAGGGCGCCGAGCGCGGCGTCGGCCGCGCTCACTCCACTGCGGACCGCACTCTCCATGGTCGCGGGCCACCCGGTGGCGGTCCACGCTCCGGCCAGGTACAGGCCGGGGGACTTGGTGCGGGCGCCGGGCCGCAGCCGCCCGACGCCGGGGGTGGGGGCGAACGTCGCCGTGCGCTCCCGGGTCACGAAGAAGTCCAGCACCTCGGCCGCGCGCGTACCCGGGATCAGTCTTCGCAGCTCGGGCAGATAGCGCTCGCGCAGCTCGGAGACGGGCAGGTCGATCTCGTCCTGCGCGGCCGACTGCGACAACGCGAGGTACTGTCCGGCCGCCAGCCCGGAGGCGTGGGTGCGGTCGAACACCCACTGCACCGGGGTGCCGAGGGCCGCGAGGAAGGGCCGCGCGAGCACCTTGCGGTCGTAGACGACATGGACGTTGAGGATCGGCGCGGTGCCGATCTCCAGCAGCCGCTCGGGGGCGTCGAGGGCGCCGGGCGGCAGCAGTTCGCGGGCCTCCCGCTGGGGTACGGCGAGGACGACGGCGTCCGCGGAAAGCGTCTCGCCGGGAACCTGAACGCTCCAGGCCCCGTTCTCGTTGTGGAGGATGGAGGTGACGCGTGTACGGACTTCGGTACGGACGCCCGCGGAGTCGAGCGCCTTGCGGGCCAGCCGGTCGTGCAGTTCGCCCAGCGGGACGTGGGCCCAGCCGATGTCGGCCGCGCCCGGGCCGGACAGCAGACCGGTCTTGAACACCATCGCGGCGAGCCCCAGCGAGGCGTCGCCCGCGACCGCGTTGAGGGTGGCGACCCCGACCAGGTCCCACAGGGCCTCGATGGCACGCGCCGACTGGCCGTGCGCGGCCAGCCAGCTGCCGAAGTCCTGGGTGTCCAGGGCCGGATCGGCGAGGTCGAGCCCCTTCAGCGCGAACGCGGCCCGCCCGACGGCCGCGCGCTCGGCGAGCGAGAGGTGCGGATAGGCGGCCAGGCTGCGCCCCAGGTGGAGGGGGACGGGCAGCGGGTCGCGCCGCAGTCTGCCGAGCCGCCTGCCCTCGGGCTTGGCGACGTCGACGACGGGCACGTCCAGACGGTCCTGCAGCGGTGCCAGTGCCGCGCCCTCGATCCGGTCGAGGAACCAGCGGTAGGCGGTACAGCAGCGCAGGTAGACGTGCTGGCCGTTGTCGACGGTCAGTTCGCCGCGCTGGAAGGAGAAGGCGAGGCCGCCCAGTCTGGGCCTGCCTTCGAGCAGGGTGACCCGCACGCCCGCGTCGGCGAGAGCCAGCGCCGCGGTGATCCCGGCGAGGCCGCCGCCGACCACGACGGCGCTGCGGCCCGGCGTCCGGGGGATGCCGGCCGCTGCCTGCGCGGGGGGTGAGCCGTCGCTCATCGTGCGTCCTTCCGTGCGTGCCGAGCGTGCTGGTTGAACGGTGCACGCCCGGCCGTCGCAGTCAGGGACGCCACGCCGCAGCGCAGGGTTGCCTGCCCGGTGCCGTCTGGTTCCGTGCGGTCCATCAGGCGCGCCTCCTGACGGAGCGCCGGGAGACATGGCGGGTCACATGCCGGGTGTCGAGCCCGGACAGGCCGCGCACGGCGACATAGGCTTTCTCGTGTCCGGGCAGGGAGACGCGGCCGCGCAGCACGGCCTCCGGGTCGCGCTCGATGCGGTCCAGCAGACGGCGGTAGATGCCGGCCATCGCCGCCACGCAGGCGCCGCTGCGCCGGTCGAGCATGGGCAGCAGCCGGTAGCCCTCGGCGAACAGGGCCCGGGCGCGCCGCACTTCGAAGTGGACGAGGCCGGCGAAGTCGGATCCCTCGGGCGGGGTCGGCCCGTGGAATCCGGCCGAGCAGCCGAACTTGGCGAGGTCGTCGGCGGGCAGATAGGTACGGCCGCCCAGGGCGTCCTCGCGGACGTCACGGAGGATGTTGGTGAGCTGCAGGGCGAGGCCCAGCGTGTCGGCGTACTCGGCCGCCCGCTCGGCGCCGCGCGCGGCCGGCTCGGTGCCGAACACGCCGAGCGAGAGGCGGCCGATGGCACCGGCGACACACCGGCAGTACACCTTCAGGTCGTCCCAGGTCTCGTAGGTCTCGCCGCGCAGGTCCATCTGGACGCCGTCGATCAGCTCGTCCAGGCCGCCGAGCGGGATCGGGAAGGCCCGCGCGGCATGGCTGAGGGCGACGGCCACCGGATCGGTGTCGTCCTCCTCGACCGCGCCCTCGCGGACCCGGGCGAGCAGCGCCCGCGTGTCCTCCAGGCGCACCAGCTTGGTCTCACCGGGAAGGTCGCCGTCGCCGATGTCGTCCACGCGCCGGGAGAACGCGTACAGCGCCGACATGGCGCGGCGCTTGGCCGTCGGCAGCAGCCGGATGCCGTAGGCGAAGTTCCGGGCCTGCTGCCCGGTCACGGCCTCGCAGTAGCTGTAGGCGGCGAGTACCGGCGCGGACACGTGCGACGGAGAATCCACGGTCCCGATCACCCCTCTCCTCGCAGGATCACGCCCGCCTCACGCAGCAGCTGGACCTTGCCGGGTCTGGGCGGGCCGGGAAGTACGTCGTATTCGGCGGCGGCGATCGCCCGGATCGCCGCCCTTCCCCCCGCCACGAACCCCGCGAGCAGCAGCTTCAGCCTGCCGTGGACGCTACCCACCAGGGGGGCGCCTTCATTCAGCAGATCGCGGGCGCGTTGTGCTTCGTATGCAACCAGGGCGCGCACCGATGCGCCCGCGGTTTTTGCGGCTAGGTCCGTTTCCTGGACGTGAAAACGCTTCATGTCCTCGGCCGGGAGGTAGATCCGGTCGCGGCCGAGGTCCTCGGCGACGTCCTGGAGATGTTCCACGATCTGCAGGGCCGTGCAGATCGCGTCGGACAGCCGGATCCGCTCGGGGGTCGAGGTGCCGGTGACCCCGAGGACGAGGCGGCCCACGGGGTTGGCCGACAGCTCGCAGTAGGCGAGGAGGTCGTCGTAGGTCTCGTACCGGGCGACGAGCTGGTCCTGCCGGTTGGCGGCGATGAGCCCGAGGAACGGTTCGGGGGTGAGGGAGCGGCGGCGGACGGTGGGCTGGAGCCGGCGCAGCAGCGGATGGCGCGGGGTGCCGTCGAAGACGCGGCGCAGGTCGGCCTCGAAGGCGTCGAGGAGGACCAGCCGGTCCGCGGCGTCGGCGGCCGACACGCCGAGCGCCCGGGCGTCGGCTCCGCCGGGGGCGAGGTCGCCGTCGCCGATGTCGTCCACGAGGCGGGCGAAGCCGTAGACGGCCATGAGGTCGTCGCGCCAGTCGCGGGGAAGGAAGAAGGGGGCCACGGGGAAGTTCTCAGCGGCGGCCTTGTCCAGGGTGGCGCGCTCCAGGTGGGGCGCCGCGTCGGTGCGCGTCATCGGGAGCTGCCCGCGGCGGGGACGGCACATGCTGCGCTGAGCAGGGGAGTTTCCGTAGCCATTGCCGTCACATCTCCCGTTCTACACTGCCGACCCAATACACACTATTTCGGACACGCCGCCCCGCAATGCGCGAGGACGCCCCCACGGAGGGTGTCGCGCATTATCGCCCCACTTGCCGCTTTCCGGCACCGGTACAGCTTACGTTGTACAACGCGGCACGGACCGTCGGGGTGTCCTGCACATCACAACAACACACCGATTGGCTCCAAGATTCCTTACGCCAGGCGGAGTTGACGTTTCCTTTGCAGACGCAGGGCCCCGCCGGACGGAATCCGGCGGGGCCCTGGCCGAAACGGGTCACTTCCCCGTGAACTTCTCGTACTCCTTCAGGACCTCGTCGGTGGGTCCGTCCATACGCAGTTCACCGCGCTCCAGCCACAGCACGCGGTTACAGGTGTCGCGGATGGATTTGTTGTTGTGACTGACCAGAAAGACCGTTCCTGCCTCTTTGCGCAGTTCCCGGATCCGTTCCTCGGAGCGCTTCTGGAACTTGCGGTCACCGGTGGCCAGCGCCTCGTCGATCATGAGCACGTCGTGGTCCTTGGCGGCGGCGATGGAGAAACGGAGCCGGGCCGCCATGCCCGAGGAGTACGTACGCATCGGCAGGGTGATGAAGTCGCCCTTCTCGTTGATGCCCGAGAAATCGACGATGTCCTGGTAGCGCTCCTTGATCTGCTCCCGGGACATTCCCATGGCGAGGCCGCCCAGGATGACGTTCCGCTCGCCCGTGAGGTCGTTCATCAGGGCGGCGTTCACACCCAGCAGGGACGGCTGGCCGTCGGTGTAGACCTTGCCCTTCTCCGCGGGCAGCAGGCCGGCGATGGCACGCAGCAGGGTGGACTTGCCGGAGCCGTTCGACCCGATGAGGCCGATGGCCTCGCCGCGGTAGGCGACGAAGGACACCCCGCGCACGGCGTGCACCTTGCGCACGCCCCTCTCCTCGCCGCGCTTGATCATCCGGCTCAGGGCCGCCGTCGCGCTGCCCTTGCCGGTCTTGGCGCCGTTGACCCGGTAGACGATGTGCAGCTCGTCCGCGATGACCGTCGGGCGCCGGTCCTGGATGTTCTCCTCAGCCACGGCCGTACCGCTCCTCCGCCTTCCAGAAGTACACGAAGCCACCCACGAAGGCGGCCACGGCCCAGAACAGGGCGATGGCCCAGACGTGCGGCGGCAGGTTCGAGGCACCGTAGCCGTCGATCAGGGCGAAGCGCATCAGATCCATGTAGACGGCGGCCGGGTTGACCTGCAGCACCCGGACGATCCACTCGGAATGCCCTTCCAGCATCGTGTTGATCGAGAACATGACGCCGGACGTGTACATCCAGGTGCGCAGGATGAACGGCATGAGCTGCGCGAGGTCCGGCGTCTTGGCGCCCATACGGGCCACGATCAGCGCGAGCCCGGTGTTGAACAGGAACTGGAGCGCCAGCACCGGCACGATCAGCAGCCAGGACAGGCCCGGGTAGCTGCCGAAGCCGATCGCCACGATGAACAGCACGATCATCGAGAACAGCAGCTGCTGGAGCTGCTGGAGCGAGAAGGAGACCGGCAGCGAGGCGCGCGGGAAGTGCAGGGCGCGCACCAGGCCGAGGTTTCCGGAGATCGCGCGGACGCCCGACATGATCGAGCTCTGCGTGAAGGTGAACACGAACACGCCGGTGACCAGGAACGGGATGTACACGTCCTGGGACATGCCGCGGCTGGCGTGCAGGATCAGGCCGAAGATGAAGAAGTAGACGGCCGCGTTCAGCAACGGCGTGGCCACCTGCCACAGCTGGCCGAGCTTGGCCTGGCTGTACTGAGCGGTCAGCTTCGCCTGGGAGAAGGCCAGGATGAAGTGGCGGCGCCCCCACAGCTGACGGACGTACTCCATGAGCGAGGGCCGGGCACCGCTCACGGAGAGCCCGTACTTGGCGGCGAGCTGCGCCGCCGTCAGTCCCTCGTCGGGCGACGGAGCAGCGGTCACCGCGACCGTGCCGTCGTGCGTGGTCTCACTCACAGGGGATACTTTCGTCTTCGGGTACGTCTGCCGCGCGCCGCCTCGTCGGCGAACGCGTGTTCTTGTGCAGTTCGACAGTAGCGACCTCTCGGGGTCGAGCTTGTCAGATCACCGGGGGGCGGCCCAGTCGGGTGAGCCGCCACACCGTACGCCAGCGCATCGGCCGGCGGGGACCGCACGGTGTGGTCCAGCCTTCCCGGAAACCGCCGAACCAGGCCCGCAGGGCCGGCCGCGAGGGGCGGCGGAGCAGCGTGAGCAGCAGCCAGACGCCGAGGTAGACCGGGACCAGGAGGGCCGGCAGGTTGCGGCGGGCGAGCCAGACGCGGTTGCGGGCGACCATGCGGTGGTAGACGGCGTGGCGCGAGGGCGCGGTCGTCGGGTGGTACAGCACCATGTCGGACCGGTAGTCGATCATCCAGCCCGCGTCGAGGGCCCGCCATGCCAGGTCGGTTTCCTCGTGCGCGTAGAAGAACGCGTCGGGGAGCCCGCCGACCTCCGTGAAGACGCGGGTGCGGACGGCGTTGGCGCCGCCGAGGAAGGTGGTGACCCGGGAGGAGCGCATCGGGTCGGAGGCGCGCAGCCGGGGCACGTGCCGGCGCTGGGTCTCGCCGGTGTCGGGGTCGGCGATGCGGAAGCTGATGATGCCCAGCTCACGGTCCGCGGCGAACGCCTCGCGGCACAGTTCGGCGGTGTCGTGGCGGGCGAGCAGACCGTCGTCGTCGAGGAAGAGCAATATGTCGACATCGCGGCCACCGGGGCCGAACGCCTCTATGCCGACGTTGCGCCCGCCCGGGATGCCCAGGTTCTCGGGCAGCTCTATGGTGCGTACGCCGTCCGGCACGTCCGGCACGGGCGAGCCGTTGCCGACGACGACCACCTCGACCGGGTCGCCGTTCTGCTTGGCGACCGAGTCGAGCAGGGCCCGCAGCTCGTCGGGCCGGTTGCCCATGGTGATGATGACGGCGCCGACGCGCAGGGCCGCGCTCACTTCAGCCTGCTCGACGCGAGGATCGACACCAGGTGCAGCAGGGTCTGCAGCATCGCGATGCCGGCGAGGACGGCCGTGCCGAGGCGGGTGAAGAACAGGTCGCCGCGGGCCTGGTCCACGATCGCGAGGACCAGGATGAGCAGCGAGGCCTCGATACCGAGGATCAGCCGGTGGAACTTCAGCGCCGCGGCGGCCCGCCGGGCCAGCGCCATGCCGGAGGAGCGCAGCTCGGCCGCGGCCTCCTGCACCGGCGGCTTGCCGGTCTGGTGCCGGGCGACACCGACCAGGTCGGTCTCGGCCTTGATCAGGATGGCGCCGAGCGCGGCGAGGGTGCCGAGGAAGGCCCACAGCCAGTCGATACGGCCGCTGCCCCACAGGTCGGCGGCGCGCAGGCCGAGACCGACCAGGACGGCCGCGTCGGTGAGGTAGGCGCCGACCCGGTCCAGGTAGACGCCGTTCAGCGAGTACTGCTTCTTCCAGCGGGCGATCTCGCCGTCGACGCAGTCCAGCAGCAGGTACAGCTGGGTGGCGACCACGCCGAGCACCGCGCCCGTGATCCCCGGCACCAGCAGGGCCGGGGCCGCGAGCACACCGCAGACGGTCATCAGGTACGTGAGCTGGTTGGGCGTGACCCTGGTGTTCACCAGGTAGCGGTCGACGCGCAGGGACACCTCACGCATGTAGAGGCGTCCCCCCCAGTGCTCACCGCTGCGCCGGTCCTTCACCCCCGCGGGGTGGACGACCGGACGGAGTTCAGCTACCGATGGCCTTGACATAGTCGGCGTAGATGTCCTTGATCTGGTTCGTCTTGAGGTCGAGGTGTTCGAGGATCGTGTAGCGGCCGGGCCGGGTCTCCGGAGCGAACTCCACCGCGCGGACGAACTCGTCCACCGTGAAGCCGATCTCCTCCGGCAGCACCGGAAGCCCGTGGCGGCGCAGGACCTCCGCCATGTACGCCGACTCCTCGTGGGCGCCGCGCAGGTACATCGCGAAGGCGGCGCCGAGGCCGCACTGCTCGCCGTGGGCGGCGGCGCGCTTGGGGTAGAGCAGGTCGAAGGCGTGGTTGATCTCGTGGCAGGCGCCGGAGGACGGGCGGGAGTCGCCCGACACGGACATGGCGATACCGGTGAGGACCAGCGCCTCGGCCAGCACCTGGAGGAAGCCGTCGTCGCCGACTCCGCCGGGATGCCTGAGCACCGCCTCGCCGGCCTGCCGGGCCATGGCGGCGGCCAGGCCGTCGATCTTCTCGCCGTTGACCCGGTTGGCCAGCTCCCAGTCCGCGACCGCGGAGATGTTGGAGATGGCGTCGCCGATGCCGGAGCGCACGAACCGGACGGGTGCCTCGCGGATCACACCCAGGTCGATGACCACCGCGATCGGGTTCGGCACGCCGTACGAGCCGCGGCCCGCGTCGTTGTCCAGGGTCGCGACCGGCGAGCACAGGCCGTCGTGCGCCAGGTTGGTGGCGACCGCGACCAGCGGCAGACCGACCCGGGCCGCCGCGAACTTGGCGCAGTCGATGATCTTGCCGCCGCCGAGACCGACGACCGCGTCGTAGTGGCCGGCCTTTATCTCGCTGGCCAGGCGGACCGCGTCGTCGATGGTGCCGCCGCCGACCTCGTACCAGGTGGCGCCGGGCAGGGTGGGCGCGATCCGCTCGCGCAGCCGGGCGCCGGAGCCGCCGCTGACGGCGATGGCGAGCCGGCCCGACTGCGAGATGCGCTCGTCGGCGAGCACGCACGCCAGGTCGTCCAGGGCACCCGGGCGGATGTCCACGACGACCGGCGAGGGGATCAGCCGGGTCAGTACTGGCACGCGATCTCCCGTCCGCGGGCGAGATCGTCGTGGTTGTCGATCTCGACCCACTTGACGTCGCCGATCGGCGCCACGTCGATCCGGAAGCCGCGGTTGACCAGCTCCTGGTAGCCGTGCTCGTAGAACTGCTGCGGGTCGGTCTCCCAGACCGTCTTCAGCGCGTCGGCCAGCTCGGCCGCGGCGTCGCCCTCGATCAGGGTGACGCCGATGTACTCGCCGGTGGCCTCGGCCGGATCCATCAGCTTGGTGATCTTCGTCATGCCCTTCTCGGGGTCGACGACGACCTTCATCTCCTCGTCGGCCAGGCTCTTCACCGTGTCCAGCGCGAGGATGATCCTCCTGCCGTCGCCGCGGGCCGCGAGCAGGGTCTTCTCGACGGAGACCGGGTGGACGGTGTCGCCGTTGGCGAGGATCACGCCGTCCTTGAGGGCGTCACGGCCGCACCACAGGGAGTAGGCGTTGTTCCACTCCTCGGCCTTGTCGTTGTCGATGAGGGTGAGCGTGAGGCCGTACTTGGCCTCCAGGGCCGCCTTGCGCTCGTACACGGCCTCCTTGCGGTAGCCGACGATGACCGCGACCTCGGTCAGCCCGATCTCGGCGAAGTTGCCGAGGGTCAGGTCGAGCACCGTGATCGAGTCCTCTATGCCCGCGGGCCCCACCGGCACCAGCGCCTTGGGCAGGGTGTCGGTGTAGGGGCGCAGACGCCGTCCGGCGCCGGCCGCCAGCACGAGGCCGATCATGCGGGTTCTCCTTCGTCGTGTACGGCGGGCGCCCCAGCGGACACCCAGAAGCGGATGCTCTCGACGAGCACCACCAGGGCGACGGCCACGGCGAGGACCGTGAGCGCGACCTTGAACTGCGCAGCGGTGAGCACCGCGGCCAGGACGGTGACGAGCAGCGTCCGCCCCTCCTGCCCCCCGATGGCGCGCACCAGCCAGGCCGGGGGTGCTCCGGCGTTGCCGCGGATGCGGTACACCGTGTCGTAGTGATGGTAGGCGACGGCGGCCACCAGGCCGAAAGCGGCGGGGAGGGCACCGTTCACCCCCGCTTTACCGGCCAGGGCGAGCACGGTGCCGTACTCGGCGGCCCGGAAGAACGGCGGGACCAGCCAGTCGAGAGCGCCCTTGAGGGGGCGGGCCACGGCGAGGGCCGAGGTGAGGACGTACACGAGCGCGCCGACGACCGGGAGCACACCGCCGAAGTCCGTGAGGGCCGAGCAGGCGACGACCGCGGCGCCGCCGAGCAGGGCGACGGCGGGCACGGCGAGCCCCGGCACGCCCCTTCTGACGACGCGCTTGACGGCCTCGGTGAGCGGACCCGGGTCGGCGAGGTCGGCGAGGGCCTGTGCGGCCCGGTCGGTGCGCCGGGCCTTGCGGGTCACCGAGCGCAGCACCCGGCCCGCCGTGGTGTAGGTCGCAGCGAAGGCGCAGCCGGCGAGCAGGACGTAGAAGGTGATCCGCGGCGTGGTGGCCGCGGTGAGGATCGCGATCATCGCCCAGCGCTCGCCGATCGGCAGCACGATCATGCGGCGCACCCAGACCGTCCAGCCGACGCTGTCGAGCTTGTCGGAGAGGGCGGCGGTGGGGCTGGTGTTCGCGGTGGCGTCGTGGTTGGCCTCGTTGAAGGAGAAGTCGACCACGTGCCGGCAGGTCTGCAGGATCATCGCGCCGAGGGCGAGGGCCCACACGTCATCGCCGCCGCGGGCCGCGCCGAGGGCGAGACCGGCGTAGTAGGCGTACTCCTTGGCCCGGTCGAAGGTGGCGTCGAGCCAGGCGCCGAGCGTGGAGTACTTCAGGGCGTAGCGGGCGAGCTGGCCGTCGGTGCAGTCCAGGACGAAGGAGGCGATCAGCAGCACGCCGGCCGCGACGAAGCCGCCGCGGGTGCCGGTCGCCGCGCAGCCCGCCGCGATGAGCGCGGTGAGCAGGGAGGCCGTGGTGACCTGGTTCGGGGTCAGGCCGCGGCGGGCGCACCAGCGGGCGATGTAGCGCGAGTAGGGGCTGATGAAGAACGTGGTGAAGAAGCCGTCCCGGGACTTCACGGCGGACTTCAGGCGTACGGCCTCGTCGTCCACGGCGGCGACGGCCTGCCGGGCCTCGTTGCGGGCCTGCGGGTCGGCCGGGACCACGGCGACCAGGCTGCCCAGCTCGGGCCGGTGCACCGGGCCGCCGTCGGCGTCGAGGGCGGTGCCGACGCGGTCGGCGAGGCTGTCCGCGGCGAGCGCGGGCGCGCCGCCCTGTCCCGTCGGTGCCGGGGCCTCGGCGGCCGTGCCGTCTCCCGCCGAGGCCGCCCGGGCCACGGCCCGGGTGAGCTGCGGCCGGGCGGCGGGCTGGGCGGTGACGGCGCCGGGGACGGCGGCGAGCGGGAAGCGGGGGTCGGTCAGGCCGAGGCGCAGCGCGTGCGGGTGCCCGACGAAGCGGGCGTCGACCAGGGCCACCCGCCGGTCGGCCGGCACGGCCGCCAGCAGGGACTCGGTCTCGGCGGCGTCGGCGGCCACGCGCACGTCGAAGCCGAGGGACCGCAGATCGCTCTCCAGTGACGATCCGGGGACCGGCTGACCGGTGACGATGGCGGTCGACAACCGAACTCACTCCCTGGGTGCCGGCGCACGGGCGCCGGTCTTCTGCGTGGTGGGGCGCCCCTGCCTGCGGCACCCGGGCGGCATGTCGGCAGAGGCTATCCGATGGGCCGCAGTCCGTGTTCACCGGCCGTTCACGGCCCGGCCCACGGGGCCTGACCCGGCCTTTGCCGCGATCATCATCGGGGATCCGGGGCCCGCCCCACAAACCCGTGGGGGCAGACCCGGGCAACCGGGACACCGGGCGACTCGGCATAGGGTGGGCGACCATGACGTGGCTGATCACCGGCGGAGCCGGATACATCGGGGCGCATGTGGCACGGGCCATGGCGGGCGCCGGGGAGAGCGTCGTGGCGCTGGACGACCTGTCGGCCGCCGTGCCCGCGCGGCTCCCGGCGGAGGTGCCGCTCGTCCGGGGCTCGACGCTGGACGGGCCGCTGCTGCGGCGGGTCTTCGCGGAGTACGGCGTGACCGGCGTGGTCCACCTCGCGGCGCGCAAGCAGGTCGCGGAGTCGGTGGCCCAGCCCACCCGCTACTACCGGGAGAACGTGGGCGGTCTGGCCACCCTGCTGGACGCGGTCGCGGAGGCGGGCATCGGCCGGCTGCTGTTCTCCTCGTCGGCGGCCGTGTACGGCAACCCGGACGTGGATCTGATCACCGAGGACACCCCGTGCTCCCCGGTCAACCCGTACGGCGAGACCAAGCTGGCCGGGGAGTGGCTGGTGCGGGCGGCCGGACGGGCGCACGGAATCTCCACGGTGTGTCTGCGCTATTTCAACGTGGCGGGCGCGGCGGCGCCGGAGCTGGCGGACACGGGCGTGTTCAACATCGTGCCGATGGTCTTCGACCGGCTCACCCGCGACGAGGCGCCGCGGATCTTCGGTGACGACTACCCCACGCCGGACGGCACCTGCGTCCGGGACTACATCCATGTCGCCGATCTCGCGGAGGCCCATCTGGCGGCGGCGCGGCGGCTCGCCGGCGGGGACCTCGCCGGCGATCTCACGCTGAACATCGGCCGGGGCGAGGGCGTCTCGGTGCGCGAACTGATCTCGGTCATCGGGGAGGTCACCGGGGACCGCCGGGCGCCCCTGGTGGAGGCACGCCGCCCGGGGGACGCGCCGCGCGCGGTGGCCTCGGCCGAGCGGGCCGCCGAGACGCTGGGCTGGCGGGCCCGGCGCGGGGTGCGCGAGATGGTCGAGTCGGCGTGGACGGGCTGGCAGCTGCACCACGGCGGCTGAGCCGGTACGACCCGGCCGGTACGACCCGCCCGGTACGACCCGCGCCGGTACGACCCGCCTGGTACCACCTGGCAGGCACGACCCGCCCGGCACCACCTGGCCGGCACGACCCGCCCGGCACGACCCGCCCGGTACGACCTGGCCGGTACGACCGAGCCCCTGTACGGCCGAGCCGGCCGGACCGAGCCGGCACCGCCCTGACCTGCGGAACGTTTCCGCAGGTCAGGACACATGACAACGGTGTTCAGTGCCGCGTTGCGGGATACCCCCCACCCGTAGTTGACTGGCCTCCGGGCAGGCACACCGGAAGGCGGTAGTCATGGGGGCAGGGCACGACCACGGGCACGCGCACTCCCACGCGCCGGCCCCGGGTACGGCCACGGCCGCGTACCGGGGCCGGCTGCGGATCGCGCTCGGCATCACGCTCATGATCATGGTGGTCGAGATCATCGGCGGCCTGATCGCGGACTCGCTCGCGCTGATCGCGGACGCGGCGCACATGGCGACCGACGCGGTGGGCCTCGGCATGGCCCTCTTCGCGATCCACATCGCGAACCGGCCGCCGAGCACCAACCGCACCTTCGGCTACGCCCGCGCCGAGATCCTCGCGGCCCTGGCCAACTGTCTGCTGCTGCTCGGGGTCGGCGGATACGTCCTGTACGAGGCGGTCCAGCGGTTCGTCGAGCCCGCGCAGACCCGAGGCGGCCTGATGGTCGTGTTCGGCCTGGTCGGCCTGGTGGCGAACTCCGTCTCGCTGCTCCTGCTGATGCGCGGGCAGAAGGAGAGCCTGAACGTGCGCGGCGCCTTCCTGGAGGTGGCCGCGGACGCGCTCGGCTCGGTGGCGGTGCTGATCTCGGCGACGGTGATCCTGACCACCGGCTGGCAGCCGGCGGACCCGATCGCCTCGCTGGTCATCGGCCTGATGATCGTGCCGCGCACGCTGAAGCTGCTGCGCGAGACGCTGGACGTGCTGCTGGAGGCGGCCCCCAAGGGCGTCGACATGGCGGAGGTCCGCACCCACATCCTGGCGCTGGACGGGGTGGAGGACGTACACGATCTGCACGCCTGGACGATCACCTCGGGCATGCCGGTGCTCTCGGCGCACGTGGTGGTCAGTTCCGAGGTGCTGAGCGCCATCGGGCACGAGAAGATGCTGCACGAGTTGCAGGGCTGCCTGGGTCACCACTTCGACGTGGAGCACTGCACCTTCCAGCTGGAGCCGGGCGGGCACGCGGAGCACGAGGCACGGCTCTGCCACTGACGCTCCGCACTTCCGTTCGACGCACCCCCGGGCGGTTCCCGGGAGCGGACCCCGGGCACGATGATCTACCGGGTCCGGCTCCCGGTGCCCCCACCGCGCGCCGACGTGCGGACGTGCCGGGAGTGCCGGATTCGTACGGCAGACTTGGGGTGCGAAGACCGAGGCGAAGGATGGGTATGCCGATCACACCTGCCACCGCGACACCGAGCTCGTCGGAGGGCACCGCAGAGGCGATTTTGCTGGAACTGGTCGACGAAGAGGGTGTGACGATCGGTACGGCGGAGAAGCTCGCGGCCCATCAGCCGCCGGGACAGCTGCACCGGGCGTTCTCGGTGTTCCTCTTCGACGAGCAGGGCCGGCTGCTGCTCCAGCAGCGGGCGCTCGGCAAGTACCACTCCCCCGGTGTCTGGTCCAACACCTGCTGCGGCCACCCGTACCCGGACGAGTCCCCCTTCGCGGCGGCCTCCCGGCGCACCTACGAGGAGCTGGGCGTGTCGCCCTCGCTGCTCGCGGAGGCCGGCACGGTCCGTTACAACCACCCGGACCCCGCCTCGGGCCTGGTGGAGCAGGAGTTCAACCACCTGTTCGTGGGCATGGTGCAGGCGCCGCTCGTGCCGGACCCCGAGGAGGTCGCCTCGACCGCCTTCGTGACGGCGGCCGAACTGGCCGAGCGGCACGCCGAGGACCCGTTCTCGGCCTGGTTCATGACCGTGCTGGACGCGGCCCGTCCGGCGATCAGGGAGCTGACGGGCCCGTCAGCGGGCTGGTGAGACCGCCGGGCTGCGCTACGCGAGCGTCGCGGGCTTGAGCGGCAGGGCGGCCCAGATCACCTTGCCGCCGCTCGCGGTGTGCTCCACGTCGACCACTCCGCCCGCCTCCCGCGCCACCTCGCGGACCAGGAGCAGCCCCCGGCCGCCGGTCTGCGCGTGGTCCGCCTCCAGGGCGGTCGGGCGGTAGGGGTGGTTGTCCTCCACGGACACCCGCACCCACTCGGCTCCGACGGCCACCTCCACGGCGAGCACCGGCGACAGCAGCGCCGCGTGCCGGACCGCGTTGGTGACCAGCTCGGAGACGATCAGCAGCAGCCCGTGCACCAGGTCGTCGGAGACCGGCACGCCCTGGCGCAGCAGCAGGTCCCGCACCGCGTGCCGGGCCTGCGGGACCGAGGCGTCCACCGCGGCCGCGGTGAACCGCCAGACACCTTCGTAAGGCAGTGGATCCGACGGCCGTCCGCCGCCGTCCGCTGGGCGCGGGCCGTCCCCGCGCCCATGGTCGTCCATCGTCCGGTCGCCACCCTCGCGCTCGATTGTCACCACACGTCGAGTGTTGGTAACGACGCGCTCCCGTCCGGATGCCTGAACAGAAGTCAGCGTGTATCGAACGGTTTCTGACCGACTGCGCATGACCTGGGCAGCCGAGGGACCGTTCCTGTTCCTCGGACGCCGGTTCGCGAACTAGTCGGGTTGTACGGCTCAGGGCTCGCACGCCACGGCGACCGGAGCGACGACGCCGGACGGAGAACGGACCGACGCACGGCCTCGCCTCGTCGCCCCGCCACGGCCCCGCCGGGGCGGGAGCATGCCGGACGTCACAGGCCGCCGGGGGTTCCGGCGGATACGATCACGGCATGGAGCCCCAGCTGTCGCACCAGGTCGCAGACTCCGTCGCCACCGTGGTCATCCGCCATCCGGCCCGGCGCAACGCCATGACGGCCGCGATGTGGCGGGCCCTGCCTCCCCTGCTGGAGAGGTTCGCGCGCGACCCGGACGTCCGGGCACTGGTGCTGACCGGGGAGGGCGACACCTTCTGCGCGGGCGCGGACATCACCTCCCTGCAACGGGAACCCGAAGGCCCGCAGAACCTCGCGCTGGCGGCCGAGGAGGCCCTGGTCGCGTTCCCCAAGCCGACCCTCGCCGCGATACGCGGACACTGTGTGGGCGGCGGGGCCCAGCTCGCGGTGGCCTGCGACCTGCGGCTGGCGGAGGAGGGTGCGCGGTTCGGGGTGACACCGGCGCGCCTCGGCCTCGTCTACCATGCCTCCTCGACCCGGCGGCTGGCCTCGCTCGTGGGGCCGTCCACCGCCAAGTACCTGCTCTTCACCGCCGAGTTGATCGACAGCGAGCGCGCGCTGCGCACCGGTCTCGTGGACGAGGTGCTGCCCCCGGGAGGGCTGGAGGCACGCGTCGCCGAACTGACCGGGGTGCTCGTCTCCCGCTCACAGCTCACCCAGGCCGCGGCGAAGGAGTTCGCGAACGGCAGGGTGGACCGGGACGGCCACTGGGCCGAGCGGGCACGCGGCAACGGCGACGCCGCGGAGGGCGTCGCCGCGTTCCTGGAACGCAGGCAGCCGCGCTTCACCTGGAGCGTGTCCACGTCGGCTGAAGCGGCTCGCGCCGCACCGGGTGGCAGCGGCTCGGCTACGTCAGGCTGAAGCGGCTCTGGGTCCGGAACTCCTCGACGAGATGCGCGGGCGCCTTCTCGGGCGACCCCGCGTCGTAGGGCGGCTGGGGGTCGTACTCGGTCAGCAGCTGGACGGCCTGGGCGTGTTCGTCGCCGGCGATGGTGCCGAGGAGGGTGAGGCCCATGTCGATGCCGGAGGACACGCCCGCCGCCGTGACGTACTTGCCGTCCACGACCACCCGCTCCCCCGTCGGCTCGGCGCCGAAGCCGCGCAGGAGGTCCAGGGCGAGCCAGTGCGAGGTGGCGCGGCGGCCCCGCAGCAGCCCCGCGGCGGCCAGCAGCAGCGAGCCCGTGCACACCGAGGTGGTCCAGGTGCTGGTGGCGTCGGCCGCGCGCAGCCAGTCCAGCAGGACGGTGTTCTCCATCTGCGGGAGCTGTCCGGGCCCGCCCGGCACGACCACGATGTCCGGGGACGGGACGTCGGCGAGGGTCCGGTCGGCGACGAGCGCCAGGTCCCCGGTGTCGGTCCGGTGGGGCCCGGTCCGCTCGGCGACGAAGACGGTCTCGGAGTCCGGGAGCCGGCCGAGCGTCTCGTAGGGGCCGACGGCGTCGAGGGCGGTGAAGCGGTCGTAGAGGACGACGGCGATCTGCATGACGGTGCCCTTCCTTCTGTCTCTCTGCTGTCTCTGCTGTCTCTGCCGGGGTCGGTCTGTCCGTGCCGGGGTCTGTGCCTCCGTGCCGGGGGTCGGTCTGTCCGTGCCGGGGTCTGTGTCTCCGTGCCGGGGTCGGTCTGTCCGTGCCGGGGGCGGCTGTGTCCGCCCGGGGCCGGTGAAGCCGCCGCACGCGGGCGGGCGGTGACGGCGGGTCAGCTCACCGGTGCCGGGCGGAAGCGGCGGCGGTACTCGGCCGGGGCGGTGCCGAGGGTGCGCAGGAAGGCGCGGCGCATGGCCTCAGGCGTCCCGTAGCCGCTCGCGCGGGCGACCTGCTCGACGCCGTCGGTGGTGTCCTCCAGCAGACGGCGCGCGTGTTCGAGGCGGACCCGGTCGACGTACCGGCCGGGCGTCATGCCCGTCTCGGCCTGGAAGGCGCGGGCGAAGTGGCGCGGGGAGAGGGCCGCGCGGGCGGCCAGCGCCTCGACGCCGAGGTCGCCGTCCGGGTGCTCGGTGATCCACTGCTGGACGTCCCGGAGGGGTTCGCGCCGGGCCGTCTGGGCGGCCAGCTGAGCGCTGAACTGCGCCTGGCTGCCCGGTCTGCGCAGGAACACCACGAGGTGGCGGGCCACGGTCAGCGCCGCCTCCCGGCCCAGGTCCTCCTCCACCAGGGCGAGGGTGAGGTCGATGCCCGCGGTGACCCCGGCCGAGGTGGCCACGTGCCCGTCCCGGACGAAGATCGGGTCGGGGTCGACCCGGACGGCTGGATGATCCCGGGCGAGCTTCTCGCAGTACGCCCAGTGTGTCGTGACCCGCCGGCCGTCCAGGAGGCCGGCGCGGGCCAGCGGGACGGCGCCGGTGCACACGGAGACCAGGCGCGGGGCCCGCGGGCCGTGCGCCCGCAGCCACTCCACCAGCCGCGGGTCCGGGTCGCGGGTGCCCTGCCCGCCGGGGACCAGCAGCGTGTGCGGGTCCCCGGCCCGCGCCAGGGATCCGTCCGGTACGAGGGTCAGCCCGCTGGAGGTGCGCACGGGGCCGCCGTCCACGGAGGCCGTGCGGATCCGGTACGAGCCCGGGGTGTGCAGCTCCGCACCGGCGAAGACTTCCATCGGGCCGGTGACATCGAGGCTCTGGACGCCGTCGAAGACGGTGAGGAGCACGGTTCGCTGCGCCATGCTCCCGATTCTTCGCCGCCCGCCGGATGGCCGCAATGACGGTCTTCCCACCTTTTCGGCCATGCGGAGGTTCCGGGACGGCGCGCGGAGGTACCCGGTCCGTGCCCGGTCACCGGGACCGGGCCGGAAGCGGAAGGAGAGTTCCGTGTTGCGTGCCATCGCCGACGTGGTGCGGCAGACCGGCGGGGCCGTCGCCACCGTGGTCACACTGCCGTTCCGGGCCGTCGCCCGGTTGTTCGGCGGAGCATCGTCCTCCGCACGCGGGAGCCGGGCCTGACATCGGTCCCGGCGGCCCGACGCGCGCCGCCCTGATGCCCGGTCGCCGGTGTCACCTGCCACAATTGCCGCGCAACCTCAGTGAAGAAGGCGGTACGGCATCGTGACGACACCCGGGTCCATCGAAGGCAGGATCGCCGAGGAGCTCGGCGTACGGGAGCGGCAGGTGAAGGCCGCGGTGGAACTGCTCGACGGCGGTTCGACCGTGCCCTTCATCGCGCGCTACCGCAAGGAAGCGACCGAGATGCTCGACGACGCGCAGCTGCGCACGCTCGAGGAGCGGCTGCGCTATCTGCGGGAGCTGGAGGAGCGGCGGACCGCGATCCTGGAGTCGGTGCGGGAGCAGGGCAAGCTCACCGAGGAGCTGGAGGCGCGGATCCGCGGCGCCGAGACCAAGGCGCGGCTGGAGGACGTCTACCTCCCGTACAAGCCCAAGCGGCGCACCAAGGCGCAGATCGCGCGCGAGGCGGGCCTGGAGCCGCTGGCGGAGGGGCTGCTGGGCGACCCGACGGTCGAACCGACGGCTGCCGCCGCCGCGTTCGTCGACGCGGACAAGGGCGTGGCCGATCCGCAGGCCGCACTGGAGGGCGCGCGGGCCATCCTCACCGAGCGGTTCTCGGAGGACGCCGACCTCATCGGCGAACTGCGCGAGCGCATGTGGGTGCGCGGGCGCCTCGCCGCGAAGGTGCGGGAGGGCAAGGAGGAGGCGGGCGCCAAGTTCGCCGACTACTTCGACTTCGCGGAGCCCTTCACCGAGCTGCCCTCGCACCGGATCCTGGCCATGCTCCGCGGCGAGAAGGAAGAGGTCCTGGACCTCGTCCTGGAGCCGGAGGAGGCCACGGAGGGGCCCTCGTCGTACGAGGGGATCGTCGCCGCGCGGTTCGGGATCGCCGACCGGGGCCGCCCGGCCGACAAGTGGCTCACGGACACGGTCCGCTGGGCCTGGCGCACCCGTGTCCTGGTCCACCTCGGCATCGACCTGCGCCTGAGGCTGCGGACGGCCGCCGAGGACGAGGCGGTGAACGTCTTCGCGGCGAACCTGCGCGACCTGCTGCTGGCCGCTCCGGCCGGCACCCGCGCGACGCTCGGTCTGGACCCCGGCTTCCGTACGGGCGTGAAGGTCGCCGTGGTCGACGCCACCGGCAAGGTCGTCGCCACGGACGTGATCTACCCGCACGTCCCCGCCAACAAGTGGGACGAGGCGCTCGCGAAGCTGGCCGCGCTGGCGCAGCGGCACGCGGTCGAGCTGGTGGCGATCGGCAACGGCACGGCGTCCCGCGAGACGGACAAGCTCGCCGGCGAGCTGATCTCCAGGCACCCCGAGCTGAAGCTGACCAAGGTGATGGTGTCCGAGGCGGGCGCCTCCGTGTACTCCGCGTCGCCGTACGCCTCGCGGGAGCTGCCGGACATGGACGTGTCGCTGCGCGGCGCGGTGTCCATCGCGCGCCGCCTCCAGGACCCGCTGGCCGAGCTGGTGAAGATCGACCCCAAGTCGATCGGTGTCGGCCAGTACCAGCACGACCTGTCCGAGGTGAAGCTGTCCCGCTCGCTGGACGCGGTCGTCGAGGACTGTGTGAACGGTGTCGGCGTGGACGTCAACACGGCGTCCGTGCCGCTGCTGTCGCGGGTGTCCGGCATCTCCTCGGGTCTCGCGGAGAACATCGTGTCGCACCGGGACGAGAACGGCCCCTTCCGGTCCCGCTCCGAGCTGAAGAAGGTGGCGCGGCTCGGCCCGAAGGCGTACGAGCAGTGCGCGGGCTTCCTGCGGATCCGCGGCGGCGACGACCCGCTGGACTCCTCCAGCGTGCACCCCGAGGCGTACCCGGTGGTGCGCCGCATGGTGAAGACCACCGGCCAGGAGGTGGCGTCCCTCGTCGGCAACACGGGCGTGCTGCGCTCGCTGCGGCCGGCGGACTTCGTGGACGACACCTTCGGTCTGCCGACCGTCACGGACATCCTCAAGGAGCTGGAGAAGCCGGGCCGCGACCCGCGTCCCGCCTTCAGGACGGCCACCTTCAAGGAGGGTGTGGAGAAGATCTCCGACCTGTCCGCCGGGATGGTCCTGGAGGGCGTGGTCACCAATGTGGCGGCCTTCGGCGCCTTCGTGGACATCGGCGTCCACCAGGACGGTCTGGTGCACGTGTCGGCGATGTCGAAGACGTTCGTCAAGGACCCGCGCGATGTCGCCAAGCCCGGTGACATCGTCAAGGTGAAGGTCCTGGACGTGGACATCCCGCGCAAGCGGATCGCGCTGACCCTGCGCCTGGACGACGAGGCCGCTCCGCAGGGCGAGCAGGGCGGCGGACGGCAGCAGCGCGGCGGCGCCCGCCCGCCCCAGCAGCGGCAGGGCGGCGGCCAGCGGCAGGGCGGAAACCAGCAGCGGCAGGGCCGCGGCGGCGGCGACCGCGGTGGCCGGCCGGCCCCGGCGCCGGCCAACAGCGCGATGGCGGACGCGCTGCGGCGCGCGGGCCTGCTCGACCCGAAGAAGCGCTGACCCCCGGGGTGCGGGGCCGCCCCCCGGGCCGCGGGGCCGGCCCCCCCCCCCCGGGGGCGC
>NZ_JAINRE010000038.1 GCF_020400595.1 Streptomyces naphthomycinicus
CCAGGTCGAGCGCGGCCGCGCTGCCCGCGGGCTGCGGCAGCAGGTTCTTCTCCTGGCCGTTCAACAGCCACACCTCGTGGCCGTCGGCCTTGAGGTCCAGGGACCGGTCGGTCGGGAGATCCTTGTCGTCGCCGTTGTGGAGGATGTAGCCGAGATGGGTGGCACCCTCGGTGAGCGGCACCTCGAAGACCGCGCCATAGGCATCAGTCTTCACCGGCTTCAGGGGGTTCGACCAGTCGGTGGGGTTCGCGGCGCCCGTCCAGACGTGCAGGCCCCAGCCGTCGTAGTTCCCGTCGGCGCGGTGGTAGTGGAGGACCGCCTTGGCGGTGTCCTGCGCCGGGTAATCGGGGCGCTGGGTCAGCACGTCCGGCTTCCCCTGCTCGATCCACACCTCACCCGTCCTGGTGACGTCGATCGTCCGGTCGGCGGAGACGTCCTTGTCGCCGTCCTTGTCGATGACCAGGAAGCCGACGTCGGAGGCGCCCGGCTTCAGCTTGACGTAGGCGAAGGCGCCGTAGGCGTCGCGGCCGGCGAAGGGGTGGCTGGCGGGCCAGTTCGTGGCCTCGCCGTCGGCGAGGTCGCCCCAGGCGTACAGGCCCCAGTCGGCGTAGTCGCCGTCGGTGCGCTTGTAGTGGACCACCGCGTAGTCCCGGGAGGAGGCCGTGGGGACCTCGGGCGCGGGCGGGGTGCCGGTGGTGCCGGCCGCCGTGGCGCTCGCGGTGTGCCCGGCCGAGTCGACCACGACCGCCTTGTAGCGCAGCGCGGTCCCGGCGGGTACGTCCTTGCCGATGGTCTGGGTGACCTTGTAGGGGGCGTGGTCGGCGGAGCCGAGGGTGCGCCACTCACCGTTGCCGACCTGGGCGGCGAAGACGACCCGGTCGAGCCGGCCGCCGTCGACGTCGGCCGTGACGTCCACGGTCCCGGTGGCTCCGGCGGCCGGGGCCTTCAGGGTGAGGGTCGGCTCGGTGGCGGGCCGGGCGAGGGTGCCGGTGGCCTTGAGGACGACGGCGGAACCGGCCGGGACGGTGAGGGTGAGCTTGCGGTCGGCGTCGGTCCTGGCCGTCGCGTCCGTGCCGTGGACGCCTCGGTACGCCATGTCCGCCGAGTCGGTCGCGAAGGTCGCGGACTTCTCGCTGCCGGCGTTGTTGAAGGCCACGACGTACTCGGCGCCCGACTTCGCGTCGGCACGGGTGAAGGCGTAGATCCCGGCCCCGTCGGCCGCGTACCGCTCGGTCTGGACGCCGTCCGTCAGGGCCGGGTTGTCCTTCCGCAGCTTCGCGAGGGCGCGGATCTCCTTGTAGAGCGGCGCGCTCGTGTCGTAGGCGTCGCTCGCGTGGGTGCGGTCGGTGCCGATCTCGTCGTCGTCCAGGTAGTCGGCGACCTTGGAGGCGAACATGGTCTGGCGGGCGTCCTTGTCGCCGCCGGAGCCGGTGAAGCCCTGCTCGTCGCCGTAGTAGACGACCGGGTTGCCGCGGCTGAGGAACATCAGCTCGTTGGCGAGCCTGTCCTTGGCGAGCAGCTCACCGTCGGTGGCCTTCGGGTCGTCCTGCTTCAGGAAGTACCCGAAGCGGCCCATGTCGTGGTTGCCGAGGAAGGTGACCTGTTCGTACGCGTTGGCCTTGTCGGTCGTGTACTTGTAGTCGTCGGCGAAGACGCTCGCCAGCTTCCTGGCGCTGCCGCCCTGGGAGGCGTAGGCGCGGGCCGCGTCCTGGAAGGGGAAGTCGAGGGTGGCGTCGAGGCGCCCCCGGGTGACGTACGGGGACGTGACCGAGGTGTCGGCGGAGTACACCTCGCCGAACATGAAGAAGTTCTTCCGCCCGCGTTCGGCCGCGTACTTGTCCAGTGCGGTGGCCCACTGGGTCCAGAATTCCATGTTCACGTGCTTGACGGTGTCGATGCGGAACCCGTCGACGCCGAAGTTCTTCACCCAGCGCTCGTAGATCTTCTCCATGCCCCGGACGACCTCGGGACGCTCGGTCCACAGGTCGTCCAGGCCGGAGAAGTCGCCGTAGGTGGTGGACTCGCCGGCGTACGTCGAGTCTCCCCGGTTGTGGTACATCGTCGGGTCGTTGAGCCAGGCCGGGACCTTGCTCTTGCCGGTCGCCCTCGGTGTGCGCGGGAAGGAGTCGGCGTCCACGGCCGGGAAGTCCCGGCCGCCGTCCGCGAGGCCGGCGTCGTCGAAGGGCCGCCCGTCCTCGGTCAGGTACGGGAAGGCGCCCTTGGAGAGGTAGTCGTACGCCTTCTCCTGGTAGTCCACGACGTCGGCGGTGTGGTTGGTGATGACGTCGAAGAAGACCTTCATGCCCTTGGCGTGTGCCTTGGAGATGAGTGCGGCCAGGTCGTCGTTGGTGCCGAAGTGCGGGTCGACCTGGGTGAAGTCGGTGATCCAGTAGCCGTGGTAGCCGGCGGAGGCGTCCGCGCCCGTGCCCTGCACCGGACGGTTCTTGAAGAGGGGCGCCAGCCAGATGGCGGTGGTGCCGAGGCCCTTGATGTAGTCGAGCCTCTTCGTCAGGCCCTTGAGGTCGCCGCCCTGGTAGAAGCCCTTGTCGGTGGGGTCGTAGCCGGTGCTGAGGCGAGAACCGGTCAGTCCGCCGCGGTCGTTGGAGCGGTCGCCGTTGGCGAAACGATCCGGCATGACGAAGTAGAACTGCTCGCGGGTGTCGTCGTGCCGGGCGGGTGCGGCGGCGAGCGCGGCGTCCGAGGGGGGCGGGGGCGGGGTGGCGGCCCGGGCGGCCAACGGCTGGACCAGGGCTGCGGCGAGGACGGCGGCGGTGACGGCCGCGGCCCGTCTCGCTCGGGGGGCACGGCGCGTGCGGGGCGCCGACCATCTCGGTATCACAGGCGGTAACTCCTTGCGATTACGGCTCTTCGGGTCCGACCCCTACGCCGCGGCACGGCTTCGCTGCCGGGCGCCGGCGTGACCGTATCGCTGACGAAAGGTTTACAGCAAGAGTTTTGAAACCCGTAGCAAACAATTTCAATCCCGCTCCGGGGACGGCGGGTCAACCCCTCCCCGGATGCAGGGGATCGGCCGGGCGCCTACCGTGGGATGGGAAGTGCGTCCAGGATGTCCCGCTCCCGTGTCGTCGGGGCGCGGCCGCCGGCCGGTCACCGCGAGCACCACCACAGGAGACCTCCTGGCCATCGTTCCCTCCGTTCCCTCAGCCTCCCGCCCTGTCCCGGTCCCCGTGCTCGCCGTCAGCGGACTCTCCGACGGTGCCGCCGGCCCGCCAGGAGCCACCCGAGGAGCGACCCCATGAGCACGCACCGACGCGGCGCACCGCGCCCCCCTGCCGGATACCGCACGTCACCCCCCTGGCGGATCGTCACCGGTGCCGCCGCATACCTCGACCGCCGCTTCGGCTGGGACAGGCTTCCCGTGGTCGCGGGCCTGCTGACGCTCCTCGGTCTGCGCGTCAGGCTCCGGCAGAAGAACCTGTACGACACCGGCCGGCTGCCCGCGGTCGGCCCGCCCGAGCCCGCGCCGCCGTCGGCGCGGCACCGGGTCGACCGGAGCGCCGACGGCAGCCACAACGACCTGGACGACCCGCGCATGGGGATGGCGGGCACCCGCTTCGGCCGGAACATCCCGCTGTCGGCCGTCGCCCCCGCCGCACCCGAGGACGTACTGGCCCGCCCCACTCCGCGCGAGGTGAGCCGCGAACTGCTCACCCGCGGGAAACTGATCCCCGCCGAGTCCGTCAACTCCCTGGTCGCCGCCTGGCTCCAGTTCATGATCCGGGACTGGTTCAGCCACGGCACGAGCCCCAAGGACCGGCCCTGGGAGGTCCCGCTGCTGGACGACGACCCGTGGCCGGAGCAGCCCATGCGGATCATGCGGACCCCGGACGACCCGACCCGGGACCCGCAGGCGCCGCCCGGCACGCCGGACACCCGCGTCAACGTGTCCTCCCACTGGTGGGACGCGTCCCAGCTCTACGGCAGGAACACCGCCGAACAGCACCGGCTGCGCACCGGCGAACAGGGCAGGCTGCACCTGTGGGACGACGAGCGGCCGCCCGTCCCCGCCGACCCCGACGAGGACCCCACGCGGGTCCCCGGCTTCTGGCTGGGCCTCGCCATGATGCAGGACCTGTTCACCCGGGAGCACAACGCGATCTGCGACCACCTGCACGCCGCCTACCCGTCCTGGGGCGACGAGGAGCTGTTCCAGCGGGCCCGGCTCGTCAACGCGGCGCTCCTCGCGAAGATCCACACCGTGGAGTGGACACCGGCCGTGATCAGCCACCCCACCACCGTCAAGGCGCTGCGCGCCAACTGGTGGGGCCTCGCGGGCGAACGCGTCCACGACCTCTTCGGCCGCGTCGCCGACAGCGAGGTCCTCAGCGGGATCCCCGGCGGCGGGACGGACCACTACGGCGTCCCCTACGCGCTCACCGAGGAGTTCGTGGCGGTCTACCGCATGCACCCGCTCATCCGTGACGACTGGCATCTGCGCTCGGCCGCCGACGACACGACCCTGCGCCACTGCACCCTGCGTGACATCTCGGGACCGGGAGCGCTGAAGTTCCTGGAGACCACGGAGATGGCCGACCTGCTGTACAGCTTCGGCACGCAGCCGCCCGGCCTGGTCACCCTGCACAACTTCCCCCGGTTCCTCCAGGAGTTCGAGCGGCCGGACGGACATCTGCAGGATCTCGCCGCCACGGACATCCTGCGCTCCCGGGAGCTGGGGGTGCCCCGCTACAACACGTTCCGCCGGCTGCTGCGGCTCAAGCCCGCGGAGAGCTTCACCGAGCTGGCGCACGACCCGGCGTGGGCCGGCCGGATCGAGCGGCTCTACGACGGCGACATCGAGAAGGTCGACCTGATGGTGGGGCTGTACGCGGAGAGACTGCCGGCCGGCTTCGCCTTCAGCGACACGGCGTTCCGCATCTTCGTCCTGATGGCCTCGCGCCGGCTGAACAGCGACCGCTTCTTCACCACCTACTACACCCCCGAGGTCTACTCCAGGGCCGGTATGGCCTGGATCGACGACAACAGCATGGTCACCGTCCTGCTGCGCCACCACCCCGGACTGCGGACGTCCCTCTCCGGGCTGGCCAACGCCTTCGTGCCGTGGCACGGCAGCGCGGGGAAGGGGACCTGAGATGGCGGTGACCGACAGGACGGGCGAGGAGCGGGTACGCCAGGCCGCCGCGGCCGCCGAGCGGTACCGCGCGTCGAGCGAGGAGCGCCGGGCCGTGGAGCGGCAGCAGGACGCCGGTGTCGCCTTCCCCGACACGCGGCAGGCGCTCGCCGCGCGGGCCGCGCGGCTGCTGGAGCGGCACGCGGTGCCCGCCGCCCTGGCCGTGGAGGCCGTGCGCGCGCAGCCACTGGCCGCGCCCGACGCCTTCGAGCGCATCCTCGGGGTGTCCAAGGAGCTTCAGGCGTGGAGCTTCCTGCCGCGCGGTACCCGGGTGGCGCGTACCGTCGCGCGGATATCGGTGCGGGAGAACGGCCGCGAGCTGCCGATCGGCACCGGCTTCCTGGTGTCGCCGCGCCTGCTGATGACCAACCACCACGTGCTCACCGACGCCGGGGCGGCCCGGCAGTGCTTCGTGGAGTTCGACGCCCAGGTCACCGTCGACAACACGCCCCAGCCGCCGGTCCGGCTGGAGCTGGACCCGGACGCGTTCTTCGTCACCGACGAACGCCTGGACTTCACCCTGGTCCTGGTCGCGCCCGGCCCGGACGGACGGCCGCCCGGTGAGACGTTCGGCTGGAACCGGCTCAGCGCCCAGACGGGCAAGCTGGTCCTCGGCGAACCGGTCAACGTGATCGGGCATCCGATGGGGCGGCTGAAGGAGATCGCCGTCCGCGACAACACGCTCCAGGTCCGGCTCGACGACTTCCTCCACTACAAGACGGACACCGAGCCCGGCAATTCGGGTTCACCGGTCTTCAACGACCAGTGGGAGGTCGTCGCGCTCCACCACAGCGGAGTGCCGAAAACCGATGAGCAGGGGCGCGTCCTGCGCACGGACGGACAGGTGTGGCACCCCGGTGACGGCGACGACGCGGTCGACTGGGTGTCCAACGAGGGCGTACGCGTCAGCTCCATCCTGCGCCATCTCGGCCGGCTGCCGTCCGGCACCCGGTCGGGCCCGCTGTCGGAGATGGGCGCCGAGTCGGGTCTGGGCGTGGCGGAGTCCCTGGCCGCCGCGTCCGAGCCGGCGCCGGCCGTGCCCGCCGCGGCCATGGTGCCCGCGCCGGCCGCGGCGCCGGCCGCGCACACCGGCCTGCGCGGCCGGGGCGACGCGTTCGACGGCCGGCGCCGCCTGGTGTTCCTGCACGGGCGGGCGCAGGAGCACAAGGACCCGGAGGCGCTGCGCCGGGACTGGACGGCCGGTCTCAACCAGGGACTGGTGCGTGCCGGGCTCCCGCCGGCCGACCCGGCCGACGTCTGGTTCCCCTACTACGGCGACGAGCTGGTCCGGGCGGTCGCCGCGCACGAGGCCGTCCCCCGGCCGGCCGTGGCCCTGGACCTCTCCCCGGCCGAGGCGCTCGCTCCGGCCTCGCCCACGGCCCGCTCGGTGTACGAGGAGATGATCGGCGAGGCCGCCCGTACGTGGAACCTCCCCGAGCGGGGCCTGCCGGAAGCCGAACGGCTGTCGCTGGACGACGTCGTCGCGGGGCTGCACCGGCAGCTGGGCTGGCTGGCCGCGAGGAGCGGCCTCGACGCGTGGACCATCGCGCTGGTCCTCCACGACGTGGCCGCGTATCTCGACGACCGGAGCGTCCGGGACGCGGTCCTGGACCGGGTGCTCAGCACCTTCCCGGAGGAGGGCGAGGTGGTCCTGGTGAGCCACAGCCTGGGCACGGTGGTCGCCCTGGACCTGCTCACGCGGCTGTCCCCGGTGCGTACGGTCCATCTCACCACGGTGGGCAGCCCGCTCGGGCTGGACAGCGTGTACGGCCGGCTGCTCGCCGGCGGCCCGCACCGGCCCGGCACGGTGGCGGACTGGCTCAACGCGTGGTCCCCGTCCGACCCGGTGGCCGTCGGATGCCCGCTGACCGGGCACTGGGCGGGGCCGCTGACCGACCTCGCCGTCATCAACGCCCGCGACCGGGCCCACGACATCGTGGAGTACCTCTCCCACCCCGAGGTCGCCGGGGAGATCGGCAACCACCTCAAGCTCAGCTGAGCCGCGGGCGGGAGGCGGCGGGCCCGGCCGCGGGGGCGGTCAGCAGCCCGGCTTGCCCGCGTAGAGGGCCAGAGCCGTGTTCGGGCCGAGGGTGGCGGTGAACTGCCCGGCGGAGTTCACCGTCACCGTGGTGTTGTTCTGGACGTCGCAGTACGTCCCGGCGGCCAGGGAGGTCTGGTACGTCCGGGTCATGCTGCCCGGCTCGTGGTTGATCGCCACGTATCCCTTGCCGCCCCGGCCGAAGGCGATCCAGTTGTTGCCGTTGTCCCACCAATTGGTGACCGACTGGCCGCGGGTCGCGTTGCGGAAGGCGACCATGGACTTGATCTCCGGCCAGGCGTGCTGGCACTTCCAGCCGTCCTGCCAGCAGGCGTTCACCCGGCCTCCGTTGGGCGGGCCGGCGTCCGCGTCGGACCACTCGTAGCCGGAGTTGATGTCGGGGGCGCCGTAGGGCCAGGCGAGCATGAAGACGTTGGCCAGGGTGTAGTCGGCGCCGTTCTTGTAGTTCAGGGTGCTGCCGTTGCGCTCGGTGTCGTGGTTGTCGACGAAGACACCCGCGGCCGAGCTGTTCAGATAGCCCCAGCCCTCGCCGTAGTTGGTCAGGTAGGCCAGCTTCTCGCCGGTGAAGACGCGCTTGAGGTCGTAGGCGTAGCGGAACTCCTGGACGTCTCCGTTGCCGGTGTACTCGGACGGCTGGACGGCCTCGCCCGCGCCGTAGATGACCTCCTGCTTCCAGTAGACGGAGGGGTTGGTCAGGCGGCTCTTGACGTCGGCCAGGTCGCCGGCCGGGATGTGCTTGGCCGCGTCGATGCGGAAGCCGTCGACGCCCAGGGTGAGGAGGTCGTTCAGGTAGCCGGCGATGGTCTTGCGGACGTACTCCTCGCCGGTGTCCAGGTCGGCCAGGCCGACGAGTTCGCAGTGCTGGACGTTCCAGCGGTCGGAGTAGTTCGACACCTGCGCGGTGCAGTCGTCGAAGTCGTGGGCCGAGTACAGGCCCGGGTAGTCGTACTTCGTGTACGAGGAGCCGCCGGTGCCGGTTCCGGAGCCCGCCGACATGTGGTTGACGACGGTGTCGACGACGACCTTCACACCCGCCGTGTGGCAGGTGTTCACCATGTTCTGGAACGCCGTGCGGTCGCCGAGCCGGCCCGCGATCTTGTAGGACACCGGCTGGTACGAGGTCCACCACTGCGAGCCCTGTATGTGCTCGGCGGGCGGGGAGACCTGGACGTATCCGTAGCCGGCGGGGCCGAGGGTGCCGGTGCACTCCTTGGCCACCGAGGCGTAGTTCCACTCGAAGAGGACGGCGGTGACGTCCTTGGTACCGGGCGGGGAGGCCGCGGCGGTAGTCGGGTTCATGCCAACCAGAGCGGCGGCCGTGAGGGCGGCCGCCGCGGTGAGGAATCTGCGTGCCATGTGGGGTCCTTCGACGTTGAAGGCGGAGGGGGACCGCTGAAGATGCTTGCTGAAAGCTTTCAGCAAACTTGCGGTGACGCAGATGTTAAAGGCCCGCTGACCGAAAGGCAGCGGGCCGTTGTGAAGTTGATGCAAGAACTTACAGACGGGGCGTCAGTCCGCGGTCGTCCACCAGACCGTGGTGTCGGCCGGCACCTTCGCCTCGCCGCCGGTCTCGGCGATCTCCCCGCTGGCGAGCAGCACACGGCCGTACGCCGGAGTGGTCACCGACTCCGCGGTGGTGTTCGCGACACAGACGAAGTCGCCCCGGCGGAAGGCCACCACGCCCTCCGGCGCCCGCAGCCACTCCACCGCGTCGCCCGCGCCCAGGTCCGGCCGCGACCGGCGGACCCGCAGCGCCGAGCGGTACAGCTCCAGCGTCGAGCCGGGGACGCCGGTCTGCGCCGCCACGCTCAGCTCGGCCCAGCTCGCCGGCTGCGGGAGCCAGCTGCCGCCGCTGCCGAAGCCGTAGGAGGAGCCCTCACGGGTCCAGGGGATCGGGACCCGGCAGCCGTCGCGGAAGCCGTCCTGTCCGGCGCCGCGGAAGTACGCCGGGTCCTGGCGGACCTCGTCGGGCAGGTCCACCACGTCCGGCAGACCCAGTTCCTCGCCCTGGTAGATGTAGGCCGAGCCGGGCAGGGCGAGCATCAGCAGGGTGGCCGCGCGGGCGCGGCGCAGGCCCAGCTCGCGGTCGCCCGCGGTGCGGATCTGGGTACCGAGGCCCGGCGGGTTGGCGAAGCGGGTGGCGTGCCGGGTGACGTCGTGGTTGGAGAGGACCCAGGTGGCCGGGGCGCCGACCGGGCGCATGGCCTCCAGGGTGCGGTCGATGACCGCGCGCAGCTCCTCGGCGTCCCACTCCGTGCCCAGGTACTGGAAGTTGAACGCCTGGTGGAGTTCGTCCGGGCGGACGTAGCGGGCGGTGCGCTCGACGGTCGGGGTCCACGCCTCGGCGACGAAGATCCGCTCCCCCGCGTATTCGTCGAGGATGGTGCGCCACTGGCGGTAGACGGCGTGCACACCGTCCTGGTCGAAGAACGGCATGACATCGTTGCCCAGCAGCTTGAGCTGGTCGTGGGAGCCGAGGTCCGGCAGGCCGTCGGCCTTCACCAGGCCGTGGGCGACGTCGATGCGGAAGCCGTCGACGCCCATGTCCAGCCAGAAGCGGAGGATGGAGCGGAACTCGTCGCCGACGGCCGGGTGGTTCCAGTTGAAGTCGGGCTGCTCGGGGGCGAAGAGGTGGAGGTACCACTCGCCCGGGGTGCCGTCCGGCTCGGTCACCCGGGTCCAGGCCGGGCCGCCGAAGATGGACTCCCAGTCGTTGGGCGGGAGTTCGCCGTCCGCCCCCTTGCCCGCACGGAAGTGGTAGCGCTCGCGCAGCGGCGAGCCGGGGCCCTCGGCGAGGGCGCGCTTGAACCACTCGTGCTGGTCGGAGGAGTGGTTGGGCACGAGGTCGACGATGATGCGCAGGCCGTGCGCGTGGGCGTCGCGGATCAGCGCGTCGGCGTCGAGCAGGGAGCCGAACATGGGGTCGACGGCCCGGTAGTCGGCGACGTCGTAACCGGCGTCGGCCTGCGGCGAGGCGTAGAAGGGGCTGAGCCACACGGCGTCGACGCCTAGGTCGCGCAGGTACGGCAGGCGGGAGCGTACGCCCTCCAGGTCGCCCATGCCGTCGCCGTTGCTGTCGGCGAAGCTGCGCGGATAGACCTGGTAGATGACCGCGTCCCGCCACCAGTCGCGGCGGTCGGCGACGGTGGCGGCGGCGGAGTGGCGGGCCGGTGCGGCGGGGTGCTGCTGGCTCATGGCGTCCTTGGTACGTAAAGGGGTTCGGGTCATGGGCGTGGGTACACGGCGGGCCGGGGGCGGCGGAGTGGAGGCGGGCCGCGGTGCCGGCGGGGTCGGATGGGCACCGCGGCCCGCCTTCCCGCGCGATCGGGGCGCGGGAGTCCCTCCGGGGGGCGTCAGCCCTTGGTACCGCCGGCGGTGAGGCCGGTGACCAGGTTCTTCTGTACGAGGTAGAAGAACACGGTCACGGGTATCGCGATCAGCACCGCGGTGGCGGCCATGTAGTTCCACTGGGCGTCGTGTTCGCTGACGAAGGTCTGCAGGCCGACGGCGAAGGTGTACTTGGAGTCGTCCAGCATGAAGGTCGTCGCGAAGGCGACTTCGCCGACGGCGGTGATGAAGTTGTAGAACGCGGCCACGGCCAGGCCCGGACGGGCCAGCGGGAGGATGAGCCGGAAGAAGGTGCCGAACGGGGAGAGCCCGTCCACGCGCCCGGCCTCGTCGATCTCGAAGGGGATGGTGTCGAAGTAGCCCTTGAGCAGCCAGGCGCTGTACGGCACGGCGGTGGAGCAGTTGATGAGGATCAGCGACCAGTAGGTGTCGATGAGACCGAGTTCGCTGAAGATCTCGTACATCGGCACGATCAGGATGGCGATCGGGAACGCCTGCGTGAGCAGCAGCACCCACATCAGCTGCTTGTAGCCGGGGAAGCGCATCCGGGAGACCGCGTAGCCGGTGGTGGCGGCGACGAGGACACCGATGAAGGTGGTGCCGAGGGCCACGATCATCGTCGACTTGAACCAGTCGAGGAAGCCGGTGTGCTCCAGTACGTAGCTGTAGTTGGAGAACGTCGCCTTGCCCGCGATGCCGCTCGGGTGCAGGTAGTCCTCCTTGTCCGGGCCGAGGGACAGGTAGCACAGCCAGGCCACCGGGGCCAGGGCGATCAGGCTCGCCACGACGAGGCCGCCGTGCAGCAGGGCGGTGCCGGCCGGGCCGCGCTCGCCGCGCCGGCGGGCCCGGCGCCGGGGCTCGGGGGCGGGAGCCGGGGCGGTCTCGGTCTTGTCCAGGGTCGGGGTGCTCATGGCGGCGGCTCCTGCGGCGTCAGACGGCGAGCTGGTCATTGCGCTTCAGCCAGCGGAAGTAGAAGGAGGTGAAGACGGTGAGGATCGACAGCAGCAGTACGCCGTACGCGGCGGACTGGGCGAAGTCGCGCGGCTGCTGGCCGAAGCCCAGCGCGTAGGCCCAGGTGACGAGGATCTGGGCGTCCGGGGCGGAGTTCTTGCCGAACAGCAGGAAGATGATGACGAACTGGTTGAACGTCCAGATGATGCCGAGCAGCACGACGGTGGAGCTGACCGAGCGCAGGCCGGGCAGGGTGACGTGACGGAAGCGCTGCCAGGCGCTCGCGCCGTCCATCTCCGCGGCCTCGTAGAGGGTGGAGTCGATGGACTGCAGGCCGCCGAGCAGGGACAGCATCATGAACGGCACACCGCACCAGGTGTTCACCATGATCGCGGCGAACCGCTGCCAGAAGGTGTCCTCCAGCCACTCCGGCTGGGGCAGGTGGAGGGAGCCGAGGATCTGGTTGAGCACGCCGGAGTCGGCGAGCATGATCCGCCAGGAGAAGACGGTGACGAAGGTCGGCACGGCCCAGGGCAGGACGAGCAGCAGCCGGTAGACGGTACGGCCGCGCAGCTTCTGGTGGAGCATGAGCGCGAGGCCGAGGCCGATGGAGTAGTGCAGGGCCACACAGGCGACCGTCCAGACGACCGTCCACAGGAAGTGCGACCAGAACCGGTCGTAGGCCGTGGGGCCGAACAGGATGTCGTGGTAGTTGTCGAGGCCGATGAACTTGTAGGTGGCGTCGATGTGGTTGACGCCGATGGTGCGGGCCGAGTTCAGGCTGTTGGCGTCGGTGAGCGTGAGGTAGAAGCCCCGCACGAGCGGGTACCCCACGAGGACACCGAGCACGATGACCACCGGGGCGATCATCGCGTAGGCGTACCAGTACCTCTGGAAGCCGTTTCTGATGCGCTGCCCCAGCCCGGGCCGAGGCGCGCGGTCACCGCGGCGCTTGCCGGTCGCGCGGTCGATGGCGACTGTCATGGTTCGACACCTTCAAAGATCAAGGAGTTGGGCTGGGCACAGGGCGGTGGCCGCCGGATCCTTCCCCCCTTCTCACCCAGGGAGGATCCGGCGGCCACGCGGGCTCACTTGCTGAAGCCGGTCACGAGCTTGGAGATGGCCAGCTCGGCGTTGCTCAGGCCCTTGTCCAGGGACTCCTTGCCGCTGGCGACCTTGGGCAGCTCGGTGTCGAGCGGGCCCCACAGGGAGCTGTACTCCGGCAGCGCCGGGCGGGGCTGGGCGGCGGACAGGACGCCCTGGTAGCCGGCGATGCCCGGGTCGGCCTTGACCTTGTCGGTGTAGGCGTCGGAGCGGGTCGGCAGGGTGGAGTTCTTCAGCGCGACGGTCTCCTGGGCCTGCGCCGAGGTCATGAACTTGATGAACTTCAGGGCCGCTTCCTGGTGGGCCTTGTCCGAGCCGGCGTAGACCGAGAGGTTGTGGCCGCCGGTCGGGGCGCCCGCCTTGCCGGAGGAGCCGGCCGGGACGGTGGCGATGCCGAGGTTGGACTTGTCCTTGAAGGCGCTGCCCTTGTAGAAGTTCGTGATCTCCCAGGGGCCCTGGACGATCGCGGCGACCTTGCCGTTGACGAACGCGTCCTGGATGTGGGCGTAGGCGTCGGCGGTGGCGTCGGCCTTGTGCAGGCCCTTGCCGGAGAACAGGCTCAGCCAGGTGCCGTAGGCCTTCTTGGCGGCGGGCGAGTTCACGGTGATCTTCTTGGCGGCGGCGTCGACGGTGTCGGTGCCCTCGCCGTAGAGGAAGGACTGGGCGTAGTAGGCCTGGGTGGAGCCCCAGTAGCCGTCGACGCCGGTCTTGGCCTTGATCTTGGCGGCGTCGGCCTTCAGGTCGTCCCAGGTCTTGGGGGCCTCGGTGATGCCGGCCTTCTTGAACAGGGCCTTGTTGTAGACGAGCGCGAGGGTGTCGGTGACCAGCGGGACGCCGTAGGTCTTGCCCTCGTACTGGGCCTGCTTGATCAGGTTCGGCTCGAACTTGGCCTGGTCGGCCAGTGCCTCGGTGCCGTCCAGCGGCAGGAAGAAGCTCTTCTTCGCGAAGGCCGGGGTCCAGCCGACCTCCGAGCGCAGCACGTCCGGGGCGCCCTTGGCGCCGGCCGCGGTGTCGAACTTGTTCTGCGCCTGGTCGAAGGGGACGTCGACGTACTTGACCTTGATGTTCTTGTTGGCGGCCTCGAACTGCTGGACCAGGGCCTTGTACGTCGGCGCCTCATTGGTGGCGTTGGAGGTGTCCCACCACGTGATGGTGACCGGGCCGTCCGACTGCCCGCTGTCGCTGTCGCTCCCGCCGCACGCCGTCGCCGTGAGGGCGAAGGACGCCACCAGCGCAGAGGCCGCTATGCCACGCCGCATGAGTTCTCCTTGAGGGTTCAAGCCCGAGTGGTGCAGAGGGCGGTCCCGTCCGCCTCTGCGACTTGCCGACTGCGCCGTTGCCGCGGCCGGGCGACAGGGAACGTAACAGCGATGTAAGCATTGCGAAAGACCTTGCAGAAAAAAAGTGCAAGAGGACACGATGGTTACCCGGCCGTGACCGGGCGTCGACCGCGCCGCAACCCTGCGGTGAAGGCGCTGAGCGGCGGGGACGACAGGTGTGCAAGACTCTGCAAGCTCTTGCCACCATGATTCCGAGGGAGCGCGATGACGCAGCAACCCACGGCAGGCCGTGCGCCCGCCCGCGCCCGGCGTACGGCCGGTGTGCAAGGGGAGATACGACCGGTACAGTCCAGTGGCGTGACCACACGGCTTGCCGACATCGCTGCGCAAGCGGGGGTGAGCGAAGCGACCGTCAGCCGGGTCCTCAACGGGAAACCGGGCGTCGCCGCCACCACCCGCCAGTCCGTGCTCGCCGCACTCGACGTGCTGGGCTACGAGCGCCCGGTACGGCTGCGGCAGCGCAGCGAGGGGCTGGTGGGCCTGATCACGCCGGAGCTGGAGAACCCGATATTCCCGGCCCTGGCCCAGGTCATCGGCCAGGCACTGACCCGCCAGGGCTACACGCCGGTGCTCGCCACGCAGACCCCGGGCGGGTCGACCGAGGACGAGCTGACCGAGATGCTGGTGGACCGCGGGGTCGCCGGGATCATCTACGTCTCCGGTCTGCACGCGGACACCACCGCCGACATGCAGCGCTACGAACGGCTGCGGGCACAGGGTGTGCCGTTCGTGCTGGTGGACGGGTTCTCGCCGAAGGTGCAGGCGCCGTTCATCTCCCCCGACGACCGGGCCGCCATGACGCTCGCGGTCACACACCTGGCGTCGCTGGGGCACACCCGGATCGGGCTCGCCCTCGGCCCCAAGCGGTTCGTGCCCGTGCAGCGCAAGATCGAGGGCTTCGTCCGCGCGCTGCAGGACCAGCTGGGGCTCTCCGCCCGGACGATCGAGACCGAACTGGTCCAGCACTCCCTGTACACCCTGGAGGGCGGCCAGGCGGCGGCCACGGCGCTGATCGACCGGGGCTGCACGGCGGTGGTGTGCGCCAGCGACATGATGGCGCTCGGTGCGATACGGGCGGCCCGTCAGCGGGGTCTGGAGGTGCCGCGGGACGTGTCGGTCGTCGGCTTCGACGACTCCCCGCTGATCGCCTTCACCGATCCGCCGCTGACCACGGTCCGCAAACCGGTCCCGGCGATGGGGCAGGCGGCGGTGCGCACGCTGCTGGAGGAGATCGGCGGGACACCGGCGCCGCACAGCGAGTTCGTGTTCATGCCGGAACTGGTGGTGCGCGGTTCCACCGCTTCGGCCCCGAATGTCCTCCGTACGTCGTAGAAGGTGCGCCGCGGACCCAACCTTGGGATGATCGGCCGAGGAGGCCTTTTCTGGCAGACTCTGTACCTATGAGTGACTCGACCGTGACAGAGCCGGGAGGTCGCGAGGAGGTGGCCGTTCCGCGGACCGACACGGGCGAGGGCAGAAGGATTCCGCTGGGCCGGCTGCGCCGGCCACGACGGCCCCGGCTGTGGTTCGAGATCCTTCTGATCGCGGTGAGTTACTGGACGTACTCACTGATCCGCAACGCCGTGCCGGAGCAGCGCGGCGCCGCGCTGCGCAACGCCGACTGGCTCTGGCGCGTCGAGCACGGCCTGGGCGTCGGCGTGGAGCAGTCGGTCAATCACGCCGTGAACTCGGTGACTTGGCTCATCATCGGGATGAACTACTACTACGCCACACTGCACTTCGTCATCACGCTCGGTGTGCTGGTGTGGCTGTACCGGTGGCATCCCGGCCGGTACGCGGCGACCCGGCTGGTGCTGTTCGCGACCACGGGCGTGGCCCTGGTCGGCTACTACCTGTTCCCGCTCGCGCCGCCCCGGCTGATGCGCGGCGGGCACTTCGTGGACACCGTGACGGTGCACCACACCTGGGGGTCGATGGCCTCCGGCGACCTCAAGCACATGTCGAACCAGTACGCGGCGATGCCCTCGATGCACATCGGCTGGTCGCTGTGGTGCGGGCTGACGGTCTTCGCGCTGGCCTCGGTGCCGTGGGCGAGGGTGCTGGGGCTGCTGTATCCGGCGGCCACCCTGGTGGTGATCGTCGCCACGGCCAACCACTTCTGGCTGGACGCGGTGGGCGGAGTGCTCTGCCTGACCTTCGGCTTCGCGGTGGCCCGGCTCTGGTACGGCAGCCTGCCGCACGCGCTGCCGAGGCTGGTGCCGTCCCGGGCCCCCGCGCCGGCTCAGGCCTTGTCGTCGTAGAACAGCTCCTCCACGACCGTGCGCGCCCGGCGGGCGGTACGGCGGTACGCGTCCAGCATGTCTCCCGCGTGCCCGCTGCCGTAGCCCAGGTAGCGGCCGACGGCGGCCAGCTCGCGGGGCTCGGTGGGGAACGTGTCCCCGGCCCGGCCGCGCACCAGCATGACCGCGTTGCGCACCCGGGTGGCCAGCACCCACGCCTCGTCCAGGATCTCCGCGTCGACGGCGGACAGCAGCCCGGCCTCGCGGGCGGCGGCCAGGGCCCGGCGGGTGCGGGTGGTGCGCAGGCCCGGCTCGCGGTGAGCGTGGCGCAGCTGGAGCAGCTGGACCGTCCACTCCACGTCGGACAGGCCGCCGGGGCCGAGCTTGGTGTGCAGCTTGGGGTCGGCGCCGCGCGGCAGCCGCTCGGACTCCATCCGGGCCTTCAGCCGGCGGATCTCGCGGACCGACTCCTCCGGGAGGCCGTGGGCCGGATACCGCAGCGGGTCGATCAGCTCGGTGAAGCGCCGGCCCAGGTCCTCGTCGCCGGCGACGTGCTCGGCCCGCAGCAGCGCCTGCGACTCCCAGACCAGTGACCAGCGGCGGTAGTACGCCTCGTACGACTTCAGGGTGCGCACCAGGGGACCCGACTTGCCCTCCGGGCGCAGGTCGGCGTCGATGAGCAGCGGCGGATCGGCGCTGGGCAGCTGGAGCAGGCGGCGCATCTCGGCGACGACCTTGTTGGCGGCGGCGGACGCCTCGTGCTCGTCCACACCGTCCTGGGGCTCGTGCACGAAGACGACGTCGGCGTCGGAGCCGTAGCCCAGTTCGTGTCCGCCGAAGCGGCCCATCCCGATGATCGCGAACCGGGTGGGCAGGGTGTCGCCCCAGCCCTCCCGGACGACCGCGCGCAGGGTGCCGGCGAGGGTGGCCTTGGTGAGGTCGGAGACGGCCGCGCCGACCCGGTCCACCAGGGCGCCCTGGTCCGCCTCGGCGGGGCTGGTCTCGGTGCCGTAGGAGCCGACGATGTCGGCGGCGGCGGTACGGAACAGCTCGCGGCGGCGGACGCCCCGGGCCGCCGTGACGCCCTGCGCGGCGTTCTCCGCGCGGCCCACGGCCGCCAGGATCTCCTGCTCCAGCTGGGCACGGTCGCGGGGGGCCAGGCCGCCGCCGAGGGCCGTGGGGCCCGCGCCGGTGCCGTCGCCGAGGAGGGCCACCGCCTCGGGGGCGCGCATCAGCAGGTCGGGCGCGAGGCGGCCCGCCGAGAGGACCCGGGCCAGGTTCTCCGCCGCCGCGCCCTCGTCGCGGAGCAGCCGCAGGTACCAGGGGGTCTTGCCGAGCGCGTCGGAGACCTTGCGGAAGTTCAGCAGGCCGGCGTCCGGGTCGGCGGAGTCGGCGAACCAGCCGAGCAGGACCGGCAGGAGGGTGCGCTGGATCGCCGCCTTGCGGGTGACGCCGGAGGCCAGGGCCTCCAGGTGGCGCAGGGCGGCGGCCGGGTCGGCGTAGCCGAGCGCCTCCAGGCGTTCGCGGGCCGCCACGGCGCTCAGCCGGGCCTCGCCGGGGGCGAGTTGGGCGACCGCGTCCAGCAGCGGGCGGTAGAAGAGCTTCTCGTGCAGCCTGCGGACGACGCCGGTGTGCCGGCGCCACTCGCGGTTCAGCTCGCTCACCGGGTCGGTGCGCAGCCCCAGGGAGCGGCCGAGACGGCGCTGGTCCGGCTCCCCCACGGGGACGAGGTGGGTGCGGCGCAGGCGGTACAGCTGGATGCGGTGCTCCATGGAGCGCAGGAAGCGGTACGCCTCGTCCAGGCGGGCGGCGTCCTCGCGGCCCACGTAGCCGCCGGCGGCCAGGGCCTGGAGGGCGTTCAGCGTGGTGCCGCTGCGCAGGGCCGGGTCGGTACGGCCGTGCACCAGTTGCAGGAGCTGGACGGCGAACTCGACGTCGCGCAGGCCGCCGGGGCCCAGTTTGAGCTCCCGGTCGATCTCGGACGCGGGGATGTTCTCGACCACGCGCCGGCGCATCTTCTGGACGTCCGCGACGAAGTTGTCCCGCTCCGCCGCCTTCCAGACCATGGGGGCGAGCGCCTCGACGTACGCCTCGCCCAGCTCCGGGTCGCCGGCCACCGGGCGGGCCTTGAGCAGGGCCTGGAACTCCCAGGTCTTCGCCCAGCGCTGGTAGTAGGCGAAGTGGCTGCTGAGGGTGCGGACGAGGGGGCCGTTGCGGCCCTCGGGGCGGAGGTTGGCGTCCACCGGCCAGATGGAGCCCTCGACCGTCGTCTCGGAGCAGATCCGCATCAGGTGCGAGGCGAGTTTCGTCGCTGATCTGAGGGCTTCGGGTTCCGGGGTGCCCTCGGCCGGCTCCGCCACGAAGATCACGTCCACGTCGGAGACGTAGTTCAGCTCGTGGCCGCCGCACTTGCCCATCGCGATCACCGCGAGACGGCAGGCGGCGGCGTCCTCGGGGGCGGAGCGCTCGGCCATGGCCAGGGCCGTGCGGAGGGTGGCGGTGGCCAGGTCGGCCAGTTCCGCGGCGGTCTCGGCGACGTCCGTGGTGCCGCAGACGTCGCGGGCGGCGAGGGAGAGCAGGCAGCGGCGGTAGGCGACGCGGAGGGCGACCGGGTCGGTGGCCCCGGCCAGGCCGTCCTCGAACTCCGCGACGCCCGGGTGGAGGTCGTGCGGCTCGTACATGACCAGGGCCTGCCAGTCGCTGGGGTGGCGGGCGAGGTGTTCGGCGAGGGCGGCGGAGGCGCCGAGGACGCCGAGGAGGCGGTCGCGCAGGGGCTTGGCCGCGATGAGGGTGTCCAGCAGTTCCCGGTGGGCGTTGGGGGCGGGCTGGGCGTCCAGGAGGCGGACCAGGCCGTGCAGGGCGAGGTCGGGGTCGGCGGTGGCGCCCAGGGCCTCCAGGAGGACCGGGTCGTCGCGGACGGGGGCCAGCTCGGGGCCGTCCAGCAGGCGCTCGGCGGCGGAGGGGTCGGTGAAGCCGTGCCGCAGCAGACGGGTGAAGGTGCTGCTCCTGCGCCCCGGCGTCATCTCCGTGGCCTCCCCTCGGGATCTACGCGTCGTCCTGGCCAGAGCCTAACCGGAGGGGGCGGGTGTGGCTTCGTCCGCGGGCGGGGACCGGCTTGTCGTGGGTGCCTGTGAGGGGCCGGGGATGGCTTGCCGGGGGTGCCTGCGGGGGGGGAGGGGTGACTTGTCGGGGGTGCCTGCGGGGGCCCGCGGTTGGCTTGCCGGGGGTGCCCGCGGGGGGACCGGGGTTGGCTTGCCGGGGGTGCCCGCGGGGGTGGGCGGGGTTGGCTTGCCGGGGGTGCCCGCGGGGGTGGGCGGCGGTGTGTCGCCGGGGTGGCCGGGGGGTTGGGGGGCTGGTCCTCATCGAGTTCGCTCGGCCGTCAGCAGGTCCCGGACGGTCCGGGCCGCCCGGGCAGCCGCGTCCGCACAGCAGTTGTTGAACAGGAGGTGGGTCTGCTCGGCCCGCTCGGTCAGGGCCCGGATGCGGGGCAGCCAGCCGGCCAGCTCCCCGGCGGTGTAGTCGTGGCGGAAGCGGTCCTCCTTGGTGCCCGTGCCCCAGTGGGGGCTGCGGCCGTGGAAGCGGACGAGGGCGAGGCGGGGGGTCGTCACGGCGATGTCCGCGGGGAGCGAGCCCGGCAGGCCCTGGGCCGTGTCCACGGCGACGGCGGTGGCGTCCAGGTCCCGGAGGAAGGCGGTCGTGCGATCGGACCGCCACCAGGCGGGGTTGCGGAACTCCACGGCGAACGGCCAGTCGCGGGCGCGGTCCCGGGCGGCACGGACGACGGCCTCGGAGTCGGGGCCGGGGGCCAGGGAGGGCGGGTACTGGAACAGGAGGGTGCCCAGGCGGCCGGCGTCGCGGAGGGGGGCCAGCGCCTCGGCGTAGCGGGTCCACACCTCGTGGCGCAGGGCCTCGTCCCGGGGCCGGTCGCGCAGGTCCGCGGGGAGGGCGGCGGGGCGGGTGGGGTGGCCGGTGAGCAGGGAGAACGCCTTGACGTCGAACCGGAAGCCGGGGGGCGTGCGTTCGGCCCAGAGGGCGGTGGTGCGGGGGGTGGGCAGGGCGTAGTACGGGGAGTCCGCCTCCACCAGGGGGAAGCGGGTCGCGTAGTGGCGCAGGCGTTTTTCGGGGTCCCGGTGGCCGGGTGGGTACCAGCCGCTGCGCAGCAGCGCCGGGTCGGTCCAGCCGCAGATGCCGATGAGGATGTCCGCCATGGGGGCGGGAGTACCCGTCGTTCATCCGGTCTTCACCCGGGAGGTTGGCCACCGTGGGCCCCGGGAATATTGGCGTGAGCATGCTCTGTCCGCACCGCCAGCCGCCCATCCCATTCCGGAGGTTGATGTGTCCGGCAGTTCCGTGTACCGCCGTGCCCGCGCCGTCGTGGCGTCCGCGGCGGCCCTCGCCGCAGCCGCGGTCGGGCTGTGGACCGGGCTCGGCGAAGGCTCCGCGCACGCCGCGGGCGCCGTCCCGAGCCCGGACCACGTGATCGTCGTGGTCTTCGAGAACCATGCGTACAGCCAGGTCATCGGATCCTCCAGCGCGCCCTACATCAACTCGCTCAAGTCGGCGGGCGCCAACCTGACCCAGTCGTACGCCGAGACGCACCCGAGCCAGCCCAACTACTTCGCGCTGTTCTCGGGGTCGACGCAGGGCATCACCGACGACAGCTGCTACACCCCGGGCTTCTCCTCGGCGCCCAACCTCGCGTCCGAGCTGATCGCCGCCGGCCGCAGCTGGGCCAGCTACAACGAGACGCTGCCGAGCCAGGGCTCCACGACGTGCAGCAGCGGCAACTACGCGCGCAAGCACAACCCGTGGTTCGGGTTCGGCAACGTCCCGACGTCGAGCGCCAAGACCTTCGCCCAGTTCCCGACCGACTACTCGACGCTGCCGCAGCTGTCGTTCGTGGTGCCGAACCTGTGCAGCGACATGCACGACTGCTCGGTGTCCACGGGTGACACCTGGCTGAAGAACAACCTGGGCGCCTACGCGACCTGGGCCAAGACCCACAACAGCCTCCTCGTCGTCACCTTCGACGAGGACAACCGGCTGAGCGGCAACCGGATCCCCACCGTGTTCTACGGGCAGCCCGTCACCCCCGGGTCCAGCTCCGCGACCACGTACAACCACTACGACCTGCTGCGCACCCTGGAGGACACGCAGGGGCTGAGCACCCACGCGGGCAACGCGGCCTCCGCCAAGGACATCACCGGCATCTGGGCGTCCTGACGTGTACGTAGCGGACAGCCGTGCGCGTGCGTCCGCTCATGACGCCGTCCGGCCCCGTGCCGGGCGGCGCCGTGCCGCGGTCGCGCCCACCGTGCTCGCGCTGGGGGCGGTCAGTCTGGTCACCGACGTGTCGTCGGAGATGGTGACGGCGGTGCTGCCGCTGTACCTGGTGACCGGGCTCGGCCTGTCCCCGCTGGGCTTCGGACTGCTGGATGGGATCTACAACGGCTTCTCGGCGCTCGTACGCCTCGTGGGCGGACACCTCGCCGACCGGGGCGGGGGCCGGCACAAGTGGGTGGCCGGACTGGGCTACGGCGTCTCGGCCGTGTGCAAACCCCTGCTGCTGGTGGCTCATTCACTGACACCGATCGGGATCGTGCTCGCCGCCGACCGGACGGGCAAGGGGCTGCGGACGGCGCCCAGGGACGCGCTGATCTCGCTCTCCAGCACCCCGGAGACCCGCGGACGGGCGTTCGGGGTGCACCGGGCGATGGACACGGCCGGAGCCCTGCTCGGGCCGCTGGTGGCGTTCCTGATCCTGCGGGCCACCGTGGACGGGTACGACGCCGTGTTCACCGTGAGCTTCTGCGTGGCCGTACTGGGCCTGCTGGTGCTGGTCCTCTTCGTGCCCGGCGGCCGGGACGCGGCCCCCGCGCGGGAGCGGCCGACGCTGCGGGCCGCGATGGGGCTGCTGCGCGGCCGTGACCTGCGCCGGATCACCGTCTGCGCGTTGCTGCTGGGCCTCGCCACGGTCGGCGACTCCTTCGTCTATCTGCTGCTCCAGCGCCGCCTGGGCGTGCCCGACCGCTGGTTCGCGCTGCTGCCGCTCGGCACGGCCGCCGTGTTCCTGCTGCTGGCGGTGCCCCTGGGACGGCTCGCGGACCGGGTGGGCCGCTGGACGGTCTTCCTGGCCGGCCACGCGGCCCTGTTCCTCGCGTACGTGCTGCTGCTGACCTCCTGGCACGGCACGGGCCTGCCGTACCTCGTGCTCGCCCTGCACGGCGGCTTCTACGCGGCCACCGACGGAGTGCTGATGGCCGCGGCCTCGGACAGCGTGCCGGAGGCGCTGCGTTCGTCGGGGCTGGCCGTCGTGCAGACCGGGCAGGCGCTGACGCGGTTCGCCTGCTCGCTGCTGTTCGGCGCGGCCTGGACGGTGTGGGGCGACCGGGCGGCGCTCGCGGGTGCGGCGGTGGCGCTCGCCGTGTGTGCCGCGTTCTCCCTGACCGCGCGCCCGAAGGAGGCGGTGACCTCATGACCGTACGCAACCGCGTCCTGATCCTGGTGTCGGCCGTCGCCGTGCTGGCGGCGGTCGGGCTGGCGTCCGTGCTGCACGCCTCGGCACGCGCGGAGCGCCGTGACCACACGCAGGCGGGCGGCCCGCGGGTCCCGTCCGGCACGGTGGCGCTGAACGGGTCCGGGCGCCTGGTGTTCCGGAACATGGCGTGGGGGCCGCACCGGGACGAGCTGACGAGCGTCCCGGCCGGCGATCCGGGCGGGCCGCGCACCGCGTCCGGGGTCAGATGCCTGCGTTTCCACGCCGCCTCGGGCACCGGGGTGTGCCTTCAGGCCGTGCACGGGCCCGTCTCCGACACCTATCGCGCGCTGGTCCTGGACGCGCGGCTGCGGACCCTCGACCACTACGACGTGCCGGGCATCCCGTCCCGCGCCCGGGTCTCCCCCACCGGGCACTTCGCCGCGTGGACGGCGTTCGTGGGCGGTGACTCGTACGCCGGGACGAACTTCTCCACGCGCACCGCGATCGTGGACACGCGCAGCGGCGCGCTGATCCCGTCGCTGGAGTCCTTCCGGATCGTGCGGGACGGGCGGCCGTACCGGGCCGCGGACGTCAACTTCTGGGGGGTGACCTTCGCGGACGACGACCGTACGTTCTACGCGACGCTCGCCAGCAAGGGGCACACCCACCTGGTCCGCGGCGATCTGCGCGACCGCACGGTCACCACCCTGCACACCAATGTGGAGTGCCCCTCGCTGTCCCCGGACGGCACCCGGGTCGCGTACAAGAAGCGGGTCGCGGGACTGTCGAAGGACGCGCCCTGGCGGCTGTACGTGCTGGACCTGCGCACGATGCGGGAGACCCCGCTCGCCGAGTCGCGCAGCGTGGACGACCAGGCGGTGTGGAAGGACACCCGTACGGTCGTGTACGCGCTGCCCGGCGACTACGGCGCCGATCTGTACCAGGTCCCGGCGGACGGGTCCGGGAAGCCGCGGCGGATCGCCTCGGCCGCGGTGTCACCGGCCTACCTCGGCTAGCCGGTTCCCGGGGCGGCCGCCCGGCGGCGCGCCCTCGGGGCGGCGCGCCCCCGTCACGCGCCGCCCTTGGCCGCCCTGGTGGCCGGCACACAGCGCCACGCCAGGAGCGCGGCGCCCAGATAGGCGAGGGCGCCGACGGCCATGCTGGTGCGCAGTCCCGTGCCGTAGCCGGTGCCGGTGGCCAGCAGGCTGCCGCCGAGGGCCACGCCGGTGGCGCTGCCGATCTGACGGGTGGTGTTGAACAGCGCGGAGGCCGCCCCCGCGTACGACGGCGGTACGGCACCCATCACGGTGGCGGTCGAGCCGGTCAGGGCGAAGGACGTACCGAAGCCGGTGGCCATCATCGGGGCCACGAGCAGCCCGTACGCCGGGTCGGATCCCGCCGCGGCCCAGCCGCCGAGGCCGAGGGCGCCCAGCAGCATGCCGGTGACGACCAGCGGACGGTCACCGGTGCGGCGGCTCAGCCGTCCCGACAGGACCGAGGCGAACATGGTCATCGCCACCGCGGGGAACAGCGCCAGTCCCGTCCTCAGGGCGCTGAAACCGCGCTCGTGCTGGAAGGAGAGGCTGGCGGTGAACACCATGCCGTAGAAGCCGAAGTTGAACAGCAGGCCCACCACGGCCGCTCCGCTCAGCGTGCGCGAGCGCAGCAGCGGCAGGGGCAGCGCGGGAGACCGGGCGAGCCGCTCGCGCACCAGGAACGCCACCACGGCCAGGACGGCGAGCCCCAGCCCGGCGAGCACGGCCGGATCGGTCCACCCGCGCCGGCCGGCCTCGTTCAGCGCGGCGGTCAGCAGGGCCACCGCCGCCACCACGGCGCACTGCGCGGGCCCGTCCAGCGCCCGGTCGGCACGGCGCGGGGAGAGCGCGACGTACCGCGAGGTGAGGATCAGGCAGGCCACGCCGACGGGCAGGTTGATGAGGAAGACCCACCGCCAGCCCACGGTGGACACCAGCAGCCCGCCCAGCAGCGGCCCGGCGGAGGCCGCGATGCCCGCCATCGACCCCCACAGCCCGAAGGCGCGCGAGCGTGCCGCCGGCTCCGGGTAGGCCGCCTGGAGCAGGGCGAGCGAGCCGGGCACGATCAGGGCCGCGCCGAGCCCCTCCACCAGCCGGGCCACGACGAGGAAGGCGGCGCTCGGCGCGAACGCGCACGCGGCCGAGGAGACCGTGAACACCACCACGCCGGAACAGAAGACGCGCCGGTTGCCCAGCCGGTCGCCCAGCGCTCCGCCCGTCATCAGGAACCCGGCGAACACCATGGTGTAGCCGTCCGTGATCCACTGGATCCCGGTGAGCGAGGCCGCCAGGTCCCGCCCCACCACGGGCACGGCGACATTGATGATCGTGACATCCAGAATGACCATGAAGTACCCGGCGCACACGGCCAGCAGCGGCGCCATCGACCGCCGGGCGCCCGCCGGACCGGCCTCGGACGCCCCGGACGCACCACCACCGGCCGGCTTCGCGAAGGGCACGCCGCCCACCCCGTCCTGTCCAGGGAACCCCGAGTGATCAGCATGCTAGGCAGGCGAAGCGCCGCGTCGGCGGTCTCCCACCCGCGAACCACCCGGATGTCGGCACCCGGCCGCCCGGCCGCCCGGCCCCTCAGCGCGTGTGCTGCCCGGGAATCTGCCGGGGGCGGCGGGACCGTCCTCGTGCCGGGCCGGCCGTCCGCTGCACCGGCAGGCCCCAGGCCCGGCGTATGGACCGCAGCAGGGATCGTGCGGTGTAGGGCGACACGGCAAGCTCCTGCCTGGCGTCCGCCAGCAGTTGCGGATCTCCCTGCGGGCGAAGACTCGCGTCCTCACTGCGCCGCGTGAATCCTTCCGCGCCGAAGATGTCCAGCAGGGTCAGCGAGAAATACGCGTAGGAGGACGCCTCCAGCAGCAGCCGCGAGGTCGCCGCCTCGAGCTGGAGGCCACCGCCGAAGAAGTCGAACTCACGCCGGCCCTCCGCGAAGTCCGAGAGGTGCCGATGGATGACATGCGGGTCCGTCGTCCCGGACTTGAGGTGCGCCATGAGCCGCCGGAAGGACTCCAGCACCGGGCTCGCTTCCTCGGTCCACTCCTGCCGGCTCAGCAGGACGCGGAAGCCCGAGAGGGTTTCGTACAGCTCTTCGAGGATCAGCTTCCGGGAGATGTCGGACAGTTCCACCGCCCCGGTCTTGTTCTCCGTCTCCATGACCCGGCGGCCGTAGCGGATGAGATCGCGCGGAATACCTCCCGACAGCGCGTGGACCAGCGTCATGTAGGGGGGCGAGATGCCGGGAGCACGCTTCTGCAGGATCCTTTCCGACTGTTCGAGGGTGCCGGGCTGCACGTGTACGACATCGTCGAGCGAGCTGTCGGTGGCGTCCCGGTACGGAAGGCCCCTGCGGACGAACGCCGCCCCCACGTCCTCGGCGACGGAGACGAGGTAGTGGACATGGGCGACTCCGAAGATCGCCTTTATCTCGCTCAGGAAGGCGAGCGCCTGTGCGTCGCCGCCCAGGCGGTCGAGCTCGTCGATGGCGATGATCGTACGTTTCGACCGCAGGGACCGGGACAGGGCGATCTCCGCCAGCAGTTCACGGAAGTCCGCCACCAGCTCGGGAAGGTTCGGCGGGACGCTCGTTACCGCCGTGGCGTGAGAACTGCCCACGGAGACGAGCTGGGAGGTTCCCAGGTTCAGCGTGGACGTCGTGCTCTGCACGGTCTGGAGCCGGTACAACTGGTTGCGGCACCGCCTGACGAGCTGCGGCTCGCTCGGTCTGGGTCTCCACTCGCCGAACTTGTACAGCGCGACGCCGGCCAGCGCCGAGAGGACGCGGACCTGGTTGTCGCCGTCGGTGATCACGGCCCGCAGGGTCGAGAAGTGATGGCACGCGTAGGCCCCGCCCGCCAGGCACAGCAGCCGGACGGTCCTGAGCACCGGGTTCCTGGGCACCTCCCACCGCCCGACGGACCACACCCCTCGGCTCGTACCGGGCTCAGCGATCCAATACACCAGGAAGCAGACCAGTACGGAAATGCTCGCGACGTTGTCGTCCATGAACCGGTTCCAGTTGTGCTTCAGCTCCGGATCACGGAACAAGGAGACGACCGGTACGAGCACCAGCGTCACGCCGAGCAGGAAGGCTCCCGCATCCCATGCGTTGCGCAGCGCCCGCAGGAAGGATCTCTTCTTCCTGGACTTCCATATCAGCACCCCCGCCAGGACGAGGGCCATGCCCGCTCCGATGTTCTCGCCGGCCCACACCGCGCGCACGAGCCGCACCGCGTCGTCGAGCAGCCCGCGGCTCTGGGACGTCAGGAATTTCCCGTGCTGCTGCTCCAGGGACCGGATCGCCGCGAAGGTTCCGAGACCGATCAGGGCCAGCGCCGGAAGGGCGTAGGAGATCCAGGTGGCGAACCGCTTCACCCCCGGTATCGTCCGGCGCATCGCCCGGTGTGTCGTGGTGATGCGGGTGAAGTCGGGAACCCGGTGTCCCTCGCTCTCGATGTACCGCTCGCACAGAGCGGAGAAGAGGGAGATGAGGAATTCATGCGGGGTGAAGGTGGCCGGCGCCGAGGCGAAGACCGAGAAGTCGTTCTCGGTGACACAGTGCTCCAGCAGGGTGGTCTTGCCCGACCCCCGCGGCCCGCACACGGCGATGGTGCCGCCGTCCATCTGTTCCATCTTGCGGGCGAGCTGCTCCGCTCCGGCACTGCCGACGACGTACTGCCGACTCGATGTCGTCCTGAATCCGTCGAAGTTGTCCGGGAGGAGCAGCTCGTCCGGATCGTCGCCCAGCAGCGCGTCCAGCACGCGCTTCATCAGGGGCTGGACTCCGTTGGCGCGCAGATCCGTCTCCCACGCGTTCCCCGCGAGGCGGGTCCGCAGTGAAATGAGCGCTTGCACGGGAGTGACGGCCGCATAGCCGAGTGCCCGGACGAGTGTGCGCCGGCTCTGCGGATGCGAGAGCGCGTACAGAGTCGACAGCAGGATGAGGGCGGCGACCGTGTAGACGGCGGCCACGGGCCTGTCCTGCCACCAGAGCAGCGGGAACAGGGCGGCGAGGACCACGGGGATCCCGGTCCGCCAGCTCCAGACCATCTCCTGCCCGCGGTCCGCCTGGGCGGCCTCGACCCGTCGCAGACCGGAAAGGCGATGACGGAACTCCTGGAGCGTCTCCTCGCTCGGCTCCATCGCGCGGGTGGCATTGGACTCGGCGGCCATGGCGGAGCGGACGGCCTCGGCGTTGGCCCCCGGGCGTTTCCCTAATCGCCGGGAGATCTCCGGCTCGTCCAGGCAGAGTTCCACGACCTTGCGGTAGATGTCCGCCTCGACCCGGTCTTCCCACACCACGCCGACCAGCCGCTCGTACACCGAGCGGTTGTTGCTCTCCATGGCCACCCCCCGAGGGGCGAGATGATAGTGGCCCCCTGGTGAGCGGGGTAGCCCGGCGGAATCGGGCGTTCGTGCGTCTCGGACCGCGTCCCGCACCCGGTCGGCATCGGTGGCGTCCCCCTCCGGCCCACCCGGAGCGCCGGCCACGGCGAAGGGCGGCACACCGCGCAGGCGGCACCTCGCGCCGCGGGCTGCCGTCGGCCGCATGGAGCAACACATAGGGCCCAGGACCGCGATCCTGGGCCAGAGTAGGACCGTGGTCGACAGTGACGAGGGGGCGACGACGCCCCGGAGAGCGCGTTTCGAGGCCGTTCACAAGTGGGTGGCCACCGGCGCCGCCGTCGCCGCCCTGGCCATTTCACTGTACAACCTTGCCCAGCTTCAAAAGAGGCCAAAAATCGATGTGACGCTTCCCCATCTGATACGCATCGGACCGAGGGGAAAGGGGACGTTGATATATTTTCAGCCAACCGTGGCCACCAGGTTCAAAACCCAGGACATCGAGGTGATCCATGACGTTCGTTTTCAGCTTACCCCCACCGGCTCGATATCCTCCACGAAGAGACCGGACTTCTACTGGAGCGAGAACGCCAAGGCGGTGTTCGACTTCGCTTCCCAGCAGATCAACTACGACTGGGTGGGCGATCCCGCCCCCTTCATCGTCAGCCAGGACAAACCTCAGCAGCCGACATTCATGTTCCTGGACAAGAACTGGAGCTTTCAGCCCGGCCGGTACGACGGGTCTCTCCAGCTGAGCCTGACAGGAAATCGCAAGCGGACCCGAAAGTTCTGCTTGATCATGTCGAAGAAAGCCGTCGACGAGATCCACGGCAAAAATCAGCGAGGGCTCTACTTCTTCCGCAACGACCTGCCCGAGTTCACATCACCCGGGAACCATTCGGACTGTTACGTGAGAGAGACGGGCTGACCGAGCCCGTCCACGCCAAGGCCGGCACGGCCCGGAACGCCGAGGCCACCCAGGGCCGGACGCCCACCGCCACCACCCCGGGCCGCCCTCACGTCGAGAAACCTCACCGTCCCGCGCCTGCAACACCGGCAGGTTCTTCAGCAGAACACCGACGGCCCCGTAGCCGGTCGTCCGTAGTGCTCCTCTCTTCAGGTCGCGCACACGGACATCGCCACCCGCAGCAGATCGCGAGCGTCTTTCAGCGGTACTTCGGGGTGGGAGTTCTCGTCAGGCTGGAAGAGGATGACTTCCACTGACAGCCGTCCATTGGGGTGGGCGTAGAGGATTTCGCACCACGCAAGCAGTTGGTACAGGAGCGCCCTGGTCGGCTTGATGGAACCATGACCTGCCCCGATGAGCGGCAGATGGACGCTGCTGAGCCGATTGTCCTTCGCCACGAGGTTGGCTTGGCGAGCAATCTTGAACAGGGCTACCGCGTCCCCTCGCAACCCCTCACCAGGCCGTTGAGTCGTCGTGGCGGCCACCAGGAGATGCGCCGTCTGATTGAGCGGCTGATCCAGGTAGGCCGCTGTGCCCAACTCGTAGCGGAGGAGCCGTCCGCCAGGCAGGCTGACGGGCCGGCTCGCCGCATCCGGGAGGGCCGCCGTCACCGCTGCCTCGAACTCGGCGGCACGGCCGGGAAACCGCGCTTGCACGAACGCTCCGAGCGCGCTGTTGCGGTCATTGATGCACTCATCGTCGAAGTACTCGTTGGCAGGCAGGACCACCAGAGTGTTTCCGGTGTCGGTTGCGGACTGCTCCAGCCGACCGGCTCTGACGGTGAGCTTGTTCTTCCCGATCGCGGCAGAGACGGCGTCGTCATGGGACGTCACCTCGGCCGCACGCAAGGACACGGTGCCGCGGATGTCGAGCCGTGGCGCCGCCACGGCGACGACAGCCGTGACCAGCAGCACAACTCCCACCGCAAAGATCGGGTAGACCGGACTGGTCGCAGGCATGATCTTTAACTTCTTGACGTCTTCAATCTGGAAGAACGACAAAAACACAAACATGCTGCCGAGCGCCAAGGCGAGGATCTGGAATCTGACCCGTTCCAGGACACTCAAGAAATTGATCATGCCACCACCCCAGGCGAGCGCCGACGCCTCACCGTATCCCCAAAGCCGCCACAGTCGCCTGGCGAAGTCTCCAGGCCCGAAACACGAATCCCTCGCACTTTCGGTGATACATGGCCATGGGTGCGATCGGCGAAGCGTTGCAAGATCACGGGACACGTCCGGCAGGTGGCACTTCGCACCCCGAGGTTGCCCACGAGCATCAACTAGGCCGTGTATCGAAAGTGGATCTCGGACTGTGAATGATCACGGTTCATGGGTCGGGGAGATCTCACGGATGAACGGGCGGCCTCCTGGGACCATGCCTCGGTGAACTCAGGACTCCCCACCGGATGGACGATCGAGCGCGTGCGCGCTCTTTCCGGAGACCCAGGCGCCGCCCCGCTCTCCTCTGATCGGCTTGTAGTCCTCGAGGTGGCCGGTCAGGACGACTACGAACCGCTCCGGCCCTATGTGATTCTTGCGTTCCACGAGTTGTGCCTCGTGAGGGAGGACGACGAGTGGTTCATGGGACAGCTCGACGATGATGGCTCAGTGATCTGCTGGGCCTCCTACGGATCCGACCTGGCCGAGGCCATCCACGGTCTCTGAACGACACCCCGCGTCTTCAGCCACTTTCGATACACGGCCTAGCCCATGGGGGTCCTTGCATCCGGAGGGCCGCGGACAGCCTCTGCGGAGGCGCCGATCCGGCGTCGTGCGGCCCAGAGACGGCCCAGAGACGGTCCAGGGGCGCCGAGACGCCGTGTGGCCGGCCGCGGCGAGCGGTCGGCCACACGGGGTGATCAGCTCTCGGTACCGGGCTGACCTGCGCCTACAGCACCGGCAGGTTCTTCCGCAGCTCGAACGCGGTCACCTCGGAGCGGTACTCCTCCCACTCCGACTTCTTGTTGCGCAGGAAGAAGTCGAAGACGTGCTCGCCGAGGGTGTCGGCGACCAGGTCGCTGCGTTCCATCAGGGTGAGGGCCTCGCCGAGGTTCTGCGGCAGGGGTTCGATGCCCATGGCGCGGCGCTCGGCGTCGGAGAGGGCCCAGACGTCGTCCTCGGCGCCCGGCGGAAGCTCGTAGCCCTCCTCGATGCCCTTCAGGCCGGCCGCCAGGAGGACGGCGTAGGCCAGGTACGGGTTGGTGCCGGAGTCCAGGGAGCGGACCTCGACGCGGGCCGAGCCGGTCTTGCCGGGCTTGTACATCGGGACGCGGACCAGGGCGCTGCGGTTGTTGTGGCCCCAGCAGATGTAGGAAGGGGCCTCGCCGCCGGCGCCGGCCGTGCGCTCCGAACCGCCCCAGATGCGCTTGTAGGAGTTCACCCACTGGTTGGTGACCGCGGAGATCTCCGCCGCGTGCTTGAGCAGCCCCGCGATGAAGGAGCGGCCGACCTTGGAGAGCTGGTACTCGGCGCCCGACTCGTAGAACGCGTTGCGGTCGCCCTCGAAGAGGGAGAGGTGGGTGTGCATGCCGGAGCCGGGGTGCTCGGAGAACGGCTTCGGCATGAACGTCGCCTGGACGCCCTGTTCCAGTGCCACCTGCTTCATGACCAGGCGGAACGTCATGATGTTGTCGGCCGTGGAGAGCGCGTCGGCGTAGCGGAGGTCGATCTCCTGCTGGCCGGGGGCGCCCTCGTGGTGGGAGAACTCCACCGAGATGCCCATCGACTCCAGCATGGTGATCGCCTGGCGGCGGAAGTCCATGCCGACGTTGGTGGGGGTGTGGTCGAAGTAGCCCGAGTTGTCGGCCGGGGTGGGGCGGGAGCCGTCCAGCGGGCGGTCCTTCAGCAGGAAGAACTCGATCTCGGGGTGGGTGTAGAAGGTGAAGCCGAGGTCGGAGGTGCGGGCGAGGGCGCGCTTGAGGACGTAGCGCGGGTCCGCGAAGGACGGGGAACCGTCCGGCATGAGGATGTCGCAGAACATGCGGGCGGTACCGGGGGTCTCCGCGCGCCAGGGCAGCACCTGGAAGGTGGACGGGTCCGGCTTGGCGATCATGTCGGACTCGTAGACCCGGGCGAAGCCCTCGATGGCGGAGCCGTCGAAGCCGATGCCCTCGTCGAAGGCCTGTTCCAGCTCGGCGGGGGCCACGGCGACGGACTTGAGGAAGCCCAGCACGTCCGTGAACCACAGGCGTACGAACCGGATGTCCCGCTCCTCCAAGGTCCGGAGCACGAACTCCTGCTGCTTGTCCATCTTCCGCTTCCCCATCCTTGCTGGTCAGGCCGCCTGTCCCCCGTACCACGGGAGGCGGTCGGGCACCTGAGCATCCCACCACAACACCATTTCACGCGCGTTGCGGACCTTGATCGCCCGAGCGTCTTCGCGCTGAACGCCTCTCGTACGGCAGATGTACTGCGCTCTCGCCCATCTTGCCTGCTCGGACCGGTATCCGTAATGGCCGATCCGCTTCGCTCCGTGAGGGACACCACTCCCGTTTAATTTGCATCTCAGATGCAAGTTTTCATAGCGTGTGGATCAGCCGAGTTCTCCGAGGAGTCCGATGCTGACCGAGCAGTCCGCAGCCACCGTCCGCGCCACCTTGCCCGCCGTCGGCGCGGCCATCGGCGAGATCACCGAGCGTTTCTACGCCCGCCTCTTCACCGCCCACCCCGACCTGCTGCGCGATCTGTTCAACCGCGGCAACCAGGCCGCCGGCACCCAGAGGCAGGCCCTCGCGGGCTCCATCGCCGCCTTCGCCGTGCACCTGCTGGACCACCCCGAGCAGCGGCCGGACGCCATGCTGGGCCGGATCGCCCACAAGCACGCCTCGCTCGGCGTCTCGCCCGAGCAGTACAAGGTCGTCCACGAGCACCTCTTCGCCGCCATCGCCGAGGTCCTCGGCGAGGCCGTCACGCCCGAGGTGGCCGCCGCCTGGGACGAGGTCTACTGGCTGATGGCGAACGCGCTCGTCGCGATCGAGAAGCGGCTGTACGAGGAGAGCGGCGAGCGGGGCTTCGGCGCGTGGGAGGTCGTGGAGCGGGTCGAGGAGACCGCGGACGTCGCCACCTTCCGGCTGCGCCCGGCCGACGACCGCCCGCCACGGGACTTCCGCGCGGGCCAGTACGTCTCCGTCCGCGTCGAACTGCCCGACGGGGCCCGGCAGATACGGCAGTACAGCCTGTCCGGGGCGCCGGGCGGGACGCTGCGGCAGTTCAGCGTCAAGCGCGTGCACGGCGGGGCGACGCCCGACGGGGAGGTCTCGAACCGGCTCCACGCGCGCGTGCGCCCCGGTGACGTGCTGGAGCTGTCCGAGCCGTACGGCGACCTCGTCCTGGACGCCGGCCCGGACACCCCGGTGCTGCTCGCCTCGGCGGGCATCGGCGTGACCCCGATGGCCGCGATGCTGGCCGACCTGGCCGCCACCGGCCACCGCGGCCCGGTCACCGTGGTGCACGGCGACCGCTCCCCCGCCGACCACGCCCTGCGCTCCGACCTGGAGACGTACGCCGCCAAGCTGCCGGACGCCTCCGTGCACTTCTTCTACGAGCGGGACGCCGGACCCGGCCACCGCACCGGCCTGGTCGACCTGAGCGATGTCGCCGTACGCCCCGGCACGCGCGCGTACCTGTGCGGGCCGCTGCCCTTCATGCGCGCGGTCCGCGGCCGGCTGATCGAGCGGGGCGTGGCCCCGGCCGACGTGCACTACGAGGTGTTCGGCCCGGACCTGTGGCTGGCGCGGGGCTGAGCGGGACTCCTCGGACGCCGGGCGCCGGTGCGCACCCCCGCGGCCGGCCGCCGGGCGGTCAGTCGGTCGCGGCCGGCCCCCGGGAGATGCCCAGCAGCAGGGGGCCGGTCGGATCGGCGACGATGTCGGAGACCGTGACGGGGTCCAGTGCGGCGAAGAACGCCTCCTGGGCCCGGCGCAGGGCGCCGCGGAGCCGGCAGCCGGAGCTCAGCGGGCAGGGGGTCGCGCCCTCGCATTCGACGACGTCGCCCTCGCCCTCGAAGGTGCGGACCACCGCGCCGACGGAGGCCGTCCGGCCCCGTTCCGTCAGCGCCAGGCCCCCGCCCCGGCCACGGCGGGCGTCGACCAGGCCCAGGTGCTGGAGTTCGGCGACGACCTTCGCGGCGTGCGTGTAGGGCACGCCCATGTCGGCGGAGACCTGGCGGGTCGTGGGAACGGCGTCGGCGGAGACCGCGAGTCGCATCAGGACGCGCAGGGCCAGGTCGGTGGAGCGAAGCAGCCGCATACCCGGAGGGTAGGTAATGCGCATCGTGGCTTCAAATTAGCTGCTTCTCGTGCCCTACCTACGGAACCGCCCCCGGTGCGCATTACGATCAGCGGGCCCCACCGTCCACACCCCGCTTCCCCGAAGGACAGGTCTCATGGGTTCCGGCAAGAACAGCAGCACCGCGGCGCGCAAGGCGCGTATAGAGGAGATGCGGCGCGCGGAGCGTGCCCGGGAGCGCCGTAACCGGGTCCTCGCCATCGCCGCCAGTGTGGTGGTCGTCGCCGGTCTCGTGGTCGGCGGTGTGGCCCTCGTGCACGCGCAGTCCGACGACAAGGACACCTCGGCCGACGGCAAGGGCGGCTCCGGCGACTCCGGCCACTTCACCACGGGCAAGGACGGGGTGCGGACCTGGTCGGGCAAGCTGGCCCGGACGCATGTGACGACCAAGGTGTCGTACCCGATGCACCCGCCGGTCGGCGGCAACCACAACCCGGTCTGGCTGAACTGCAACGGTGACGTCTACACCAAGCCGGTGCAGGACGAGAACGCCGTGCACGCGCTGGAGCACGGCGCGGTCTGGGTGACGTACACCGGCAAGGCGCAGAAGGCCGACGTCGACGCTCTCGCGGCGAAGGTGAAGAAGACGCCGTACTCGCTGATGAGCCCGTACGAGAACCAGGCGTCCCCGCTGATCCTGTCGGCCTGGGGGCACCAGGTGGCGGTGAAGAGCGCGAGCGATCCGGAAGTGGACAAGTTCTTCGCCGGCTATGTGCAGGGCCGGCAGACGCCGGAGCCGGGCGCCTCGTGCACCGGCGGGGTCATGAAGTGAGGCGGCAGCAGATCGGCTGGGTGGCCGGGACCGCGGCGGCGGTGCTGGTCGCGGCCGGCGCGATCACCTACGCGGTCGCCGAGGAGACCGGCGGGCCGGACGACGGGACGCCGAGCGCGGAGTCGGCCGACGCCGGCTTCGCGCGGGACATGGCCGTCCACCACCAGCAGGCCGTCGAGATGTCGTACATCGTGCGGGACCGCACCGGGAACGAGGAGGTGCGGCGGCTCGCGTACGACATCGCGCAGACGCAGGCCAACCAGCGCGGGATGCTGCTGGGCTGGCTGGATCTGTGGGGGCTGCCGAAGGTGTCGGCCGAGCCGCCGATGACCTGGATGGGCATGGGCGGCATGGCCTCCGGCAAGGACGGCGCGCTGATGCCGGGCATGGCGACCAACACCGAGCTGAAGAAGCTCGGGACGCTGAAGGGCAAGCAGGCGGAGATCTTCTATCTCCAGCTCATGACCGACCATCACAAGGGCGGCATCCACATGGCCGAGGGGTGCGTCTCCAAGTGCACCGTCGACGTGGAGAAGCGGCTCGCGCAGGGCATGGTGGACGCGCAGCAGTCGGAGATCGAGCTGATGAACGGGATGCTCAAGGAGCGGGGCGCGGCGCCGCGTTCGTGACGGAGGCCTCGGCCGGTCATGGCGAGGCCTCCCCGCTTTCCGTTACCCGCCCGTGAGGACCAAACGGGCAATTCGCCGCTTCTGGCGGCTACTTGAGCTTCTCTTGACTTTTACCTTCCCCTGGCATGAACGGTTCATCGCAAGAGTGGCCCCCATCGTGTGATCCATTCACGAGCCGACGCCGCCGCGGGCCCGCGTACGGATCTCCGACGTACCAGCCACTACATGCATGCGAATCGCATCGCAGGGGGTTTTATGAGATCCAACCGCGCCAAGCTGCGCGCCGTGAGCATGGCAGCGACACTGCCCATGATCGCAGGCGCGCTGGCGCTGGGCATACCCGCGGCGCACGCCGTGGACAGCCCCGCTCGTGACGCGCTGAAGGGCACCAAGCCGCTCTGGGCCACGGCCAAGGCGGACAAGGGCGCCGCCTCGGACAGCGCCCAGGTCAAGGCCCGCGTCTACCTGGCCGGCCAGGACGCGGCGGGCCTCGCCGCGTACGCCAGGGCCGTGTCCGACCCCGGCTCGCCGCAGTACGGCAAGTACCTGAGCGCCAAGAAGGCACAGGCCCGCTTCGGGGCCACCAAGGCCCAGGTGGCCGCCGTCAGGTCCTGGCTGAAGTCGGCCGGCCTGACCGTGACCGCGGTGACCCCGCGCTACGTCGCCGTCTCCGGTGACGTGGCCGCCGCCGAGAAGGCGTTCGGCACCCAGCTGCACAACTTCGCCAAGGGCTCGAAGACGTACCGGGCCCCGGCGGGGACGGCCTCCGTCCCCGCCTCCCTCAAGGGCGCCGTGCTGACCGTCACCGGCCTGGACAACGCCCCGCACAAGGCGAACCACGACGACCAGCTGCCGCCGCCGGACGCCGTGTTCAAGAACGCCGGGCCGTTCTCCTCGTACTACGGCTCCAACGTCGCGAGCACGCTGCCGGACGCCTACGGCCAGAAGATCCCGTACGCCGTCAAGGGGTACACCGGCAAGCAGCTGCGCGCCGCGTACGGCGCCGGCGCGTACACCGGCAAGAACGTCCGCATCGCGATCACGGACGCGTACGCCTCCCCGACGATCGCCTACGACGCCGCCACGTACGCGGCGAAGAACGGTGACGCGGCCTGGAAGACCGGTCAGCTGCACCAGGTGCTGCCGAAGAACTACACGAAGACCGAGGAGTGCGGCGCGGCCGGCTGGTACGGCGAGGAGACCCTCGACGTCGAGGCCGTGCACGCGGTCGCGCCGGCCGCCGACGTCACCTACGTGGGCGCGGCCTCCTGCTACGACGACGACCTGCTGGACTCGCTCGGCAAGATCGTCGACAACCACCTGGCCGACATCGTCTCCAACTCCTGGGGCGACATCGAGGCCAACCAGACGCCGGACCTCGCGGCCGCCTACGACCAGGTCTTCCAGCTGGGCGCGGTCCAGGGCATCGGCTTCTACTTCTCCTCCGGCGACGACGGCGACCAGGTCGCGGCCTCCGGGGTCAAGCAGGTCGACACCCCGGCCAACTCGGCGTGGGTGACCGCGGTCGGCGGTACCTCGCTGGCCGTCGGCAAGGGCGACACGTACCAGTGGGAGACCGGCTGGGGCACCCAGAAGGCGACCCTGTCGGCCGACGGCAAGAGCTGGGCGGGCTTCCCGGGCGCGTTCACCTCGGGCGCGGGCGGCGGCACCAGCAAGACCGTGCCGCAGCCGTACTACCAGAAGAACGTCGTCCCGAAGGCGCTGGCCACGGCCAACAACGCCGCCGGCAACCGCGTCGTCCCGGACATCGCGGCCATCGCCGACCCGAACACCGGCTTCCTGGTCGGCCAGACCCAGACCTTCCCCGACGGCACCGAGCAGTACAGCGAGTACCGCATCGGCGGCACCTCGCTGGCCGCGCCGGTGATCGCGGCGGTCCAGGCCCTGGCCCAGGAGGCGCGCGGCGGCAAGGCGCTCGGCTTCGCCAACCCGGCGATCTACGCCGAGTACGGCAAGAAGGGCGTCTTCCACGACGTCACGGACAACCCCACGGGCTCCGGCCTGGCGGTCGCCCGCGTGGACTTCGCCAACGGCCTGGACGCCAAGGACGGCCTGCTGTACTCGGTCCGCAGCCTCGGCAAGGACAGCTCGCTGTCCGCGGTGAAGGGCTACGACGACGTGACCGGGGTCGGCTCGCCGGCCGGCGGCTACGTGAAGTCGTACGCCAAGAAGCACTGACGCTCCGCTGAGCGGAAGGGGGGCGTGGGGTCCTGGTGACCTCACGCCCCCTTCTTTTTTTGCGCTGCCGTTCACCGCGCCTTGAGGCCGGCGATGAAGGGGGCCCAGGCGGCGGCCGAGAGGAGCAGGGCGGGGCCGTCGGGAACCTTCGAGTCACGGACGGGGACGAGGTCGGGGATGTTGTCGGCGACTTCGACGCAGTCGCCGCCGTCGCCGTTGCTGTAGCTCGACTTGCGCCAGAGGGCGGCACCCGAAAAGTCGTGCGCCACTTCGACGCAGTTGCCGCCGTCACCGTTGCTGTAGCTGCTCTTGAGCCAGAGAGCGTCACTCAAGTCGATCCGGGTGCTTGCCATTTCGGGAATCCTCCGCCGCGGCCTTGATCATGGCGAGGGACGTGTCTGGAGACAGCGCCACGGCCCTGAGCCGATCGTATGCCTTGCGGTACTGCTTCACGAGCGCCGGATCGTCGATGGTGCCACCGCTGTAGGACGCCTCGGTGTAGATCAGTGGCGGAGCGTCCGGAAAGTCCATGACCTTGATGGACGCGGCCATGAGGGGATACGCGCCACATCTCCGCGGAACGATCTGCGGAGTGATCCGATGCCGGTCCGCCAGCTCTGCGATGTGGTCAAGCTGCACCGTCATGTCCGGCGCCGCCAGGAGCGGTTCGGTGATCACCGACTCGTGCAGGATCGCCCAGTACTCCGGGGTCTCGTGGTCGTCTCCGAAGAGGCGGCCTCGGGCGAGTCGGGCCGTCACCTTCTCCTCGACCCACTCGTCGGAGGCCGCCGGGTGAGCCGAGCGCACCAGCGCACGTGCGTACGCCGCCGTCTGCAGCAGGCCAGGGACCGTGACGGGGCACCACTCCTCGATGGTCTCCGCGTGCCGTTCCGCCTCCAGAACCTTCTCGAAATACGCGGCATGCGGCCCCCGCCTGGCCTTCCGCACATCCTCGCAATGCCGCTCGAAGAAGCCGTCGGTCCCCAGTAACCGGTCCGCGTGCCGGGCCAAGTCCAGCGGCATCCTCCGCTCTCCGCGCTCGATGTCGCTGAGGTACGTCTTCCCGTAGAAGCTGCCCTCCAGGAATCCCTCCAGCGACAGTCCCGCCGCCTCCCGCTTCCACCGCAACTCCTTGCCGTAGAAGGTAGGGACGCTCATCGAGCCGTCGATGTCCTGACGCCGTGCCACGCGCTCACCGCCGTAACTCACCGTGCCGTTTCCGCTGTTCGCGCCGTGGACGCGAAAGGTCTTCCACGGTAGCGAGCGGGGCGACAGTGTGTGAGGTGTTCGTCACAGACCGCACGGAAGGCTGACCCACACTCATGCCGGACCACTCCCCCAGCGCCTACGACGTGACCCTGTGCGTCGAGGACCTGCGCGCGGCCCTCGCCCTGCACGGCATCACGCTGCCGTCCCTCCGGGCCGACCTGCCGAGCTTCGCGGGCACGTACGCGCCACCGGCCGGACTGGTGACGCTCGGCAACTGCAACACCACCACGGCACGCGCGCTGGCGTCGGTGCTCAAGAAGGCGGCGGAGAAGTGAGGGCGGCGCTCGAACTGCGGCTGCTGGCGACGCCGAAGGCCGCGCCCGAGCTACGGCGGGAGCTGCGGGAGTACGACCATGACGTGCGCCTGTGCGCGACGGAGCTGCTGACCAACGTCATCGACCACGTGGGCGAGGGGACACCGGTGACCGTAAGGGTCGGCGGCACCGGGGCGGGCGACCGCACCCGCATCGAGGTGAGGGACCCGGACGCGCGGGCGTTGCCCGTCGTCCTCCCCGCGACGGAGACGGAGGAGTGCGGGCGGGGACTGGCCCTGGTCGCGGCGCTGGCGGAGAGGTGGGGCGTGGAGCGGGAGCCGAACGGCAAGACCGTGTGGGCCGAGTTGCCGAGCGGCCGTGGGGCCGCCCGCCTCCCGGCCGACCGAGTCGGCCGGGCCGGGGGGCGGGCGGAGCCGGTCAGTGCTGGAGCGCCTCCGACTCCTCCGGCAGGTGGGAGGTGACCACCCGGCCCGCCGACGGCGTCGCCCTGCGCCGGTCCACCGCGTACGCCACGCTCGCCACGCCCAGGCCCAGCACCGCCAGGGCCGCGCCCGCGAGCGCCGGGGACGTCGTGCCGAAGCCCGCCGCGAGGGCCAGGCCGCCGATCCAGGCACCGCCCGCGTTGGCCAGGTTGAAGGCCGCCTGGTTGGCGGAGGAGGCGAGGGAGGGGGCCGCCGCGGCCTTCTCCATCACCATCAGCTGGAGCGGGGAGCCCGTGACGAACGCCGCCATGCCGAGGAGGGTCACCGCCAGGGCCGCGCTCCACTCCGCCCGCATCAGCGCGGGGAAGAGCAGCAGCACGACCGCCAGGGAGGCGAGGCCGCCGAAGAGGGTGCGCCGCAGGGAGTGGTCGGCGAGGCGGCCGCCCAGCAGGTTGCCGGCCGTCGCGCCCACGCCGAAGAGGGCCAGGAGCAGGGTCACGTTCGTCTCGGCGTAGCCCGCCGCGTCGGTCAGCATCGGCGTGACGTAGCTGTAGGCCGCGAAGAGCGCGCCGAAGCCCGCGACGGTGGTGCCGAGGGCCAGCCACACCGGCAGGGAGGTCAGGGCGGCCAGTTCGCCGCGCAGCCCGGCCGAGGGGGCTTCGTGCTCGTTGTCGCGCGGGATGAGCAGGGCCAGCGAGGCGATCGCGGCCAGGCCGATCACGCTCACGGCCAGGAACGTCGCCCGCCAGCCGAAGTGCTGGCCCATGAGGGTGGCGGCGGGCACGCCCGCGACGTTGGCGACGGTCAGGCCGAGGAACATCAGGGACACCGAGCGGGCCTTGCGCTCCGGCGGGACCATCGCCGTGGCGACGACCGCGCCCACGCCGAAGAAGGCGCCGTGCGGCAGACCGCTGAGGAAGCGGGCGGCCAGCAGGGAGCCGTTTCCGGGGGCGAGCGCGGAGAGCGCGTTGCCCACCACGAACAGGGACATGAGGGCCATCAGGACCGTGCGGCGGGGCATCCGCGCGGTCAGGGCTGCGAGCAGCGGGGCGCCGATGACGACGCCGAGCGCGTACGCCGAGACCAGGTGCCCGGCGCCGGGGATCGAGATGTGCAGATCGTCCGCGACGTCGGGGAGCAGCCCCATCATCACGAACTCGGTCGTACCGATGCCGAAGGCGCCCACGGCGAGGGCGAGCAGGGCCAGGGGCATGAGGGACCTTTCAGAGCGGAGTGCCGTACGGGTTCGAGTCTCGCAGTAAGTTCCCCGACGGAACAAACTCTCTGGGGTCCGGTATTCCAGCGGGTTACGCGCCCGTGTCCAGCTTCACACGGGCCGCCACCGGCAGGTGATCGCTGTTCGTCCGCGGCAGCGTCCAGGAGCTCTCCGGCTCGATGCCCTTGACCATGATCTGGTCGATCCGCGCCATCGGGAACGACGCCGGCCAGCTGAACCCGAAGCCGCTGCCCGCGGCGCCCTGGGTGGAGCGCAGCTGCGAGGTGACGGCGTTGAGCGAACGGTCGTTCATCGTACCGTTGAGATCGCCGAGCAGGACGACGCGTGCCAGGGGCTCGTGGGCGATGGCCTCACCGAGCGCGTCGGCGCTCTTGTCCCGCTGCCGGGCCGTGAACCCGGCCTCCATCTTCACCCGCACCGAGGGCATGTGCGCGACGTACACGGCCAGCGGGCCCTCGGGGGTGGCGACGGTCGCGCGCATGGCCCGCTTCCAGCCGAGCCGGATGTCGACGGCCCGCACGTCGGTCATGGGGTACTTGCTCCACAGGCCGACCGTGCCGACCACCGCGTGGTGCTTGTACGTCGACGCGAGCGCCTTCTCGTAGACGGGGACGGAGGAGGCGGGCAGCTCCTCCAGGGCCAGCACGTCGGCGCCGGAGGCGGCGACGTCGCCGGCGGTCGCGGCCGGGTCGGGGTTGTCGGCGTTGACGTTGTGGGTGGCCACCATGAGGTCGCCGCCGGCGCCCGACTTGTCGGTCAGCAGCCCGCCGAAGAGGTTCAGCCACACGATCGCCGGCAGGACCACGGCGATCAGCGCGGTGGCCGACTTCCGGACCAGGCCGAGCACCAGCAGTACCGGGACGGCCAGGCCCAGCCAGGGCAGGAACGTCTCGGTGAGGCTGCCGAGGTTGCCCACGACGTTGGGGATGTGCGCGTGCACCAGCATCACGAGGGCGAGCAGCAGGGCCAGCACGGCGAGGACGACGCCGCGGCGCCAGATCCGCGGATCGCCCCGCCAGCCGGTGAGCAGGCGGTGCGCGAGGCGTCGGAGCCGGGAGCCCGGTCGCTCGGGCCCCGAGCCGCCGTTGTCCGTCTCCGTCATGTACGCCTGCTGCGCCATACCGTCTGCCTCACTGCCTGCCGTGCACACCGTTCGTCCCCCGTTCACTTCCGACCCTAGGGGATGATCGGCTCCGTTCCCGCCGTCCCGTGACGGCCGTACGGAAGACCAGGACGAAGGAAGCGGCACCGTGAGTTCCGCTCACCCCCGGGGCACGCGGGGTCTGTGACGAAACGCGCACATAAGTGCTACGAGACTGCCGAGCTGACGGGCCGTAGGCCGGCCAGGACGGTGTCGACGATGTCCTCGGCGAGCCTCTCGGGCAGGTCGGCGTCGGGGCGCAGCACGGCGCGCACCAGGATCGGGCCGACGAACAGGTCGTTGGCCAGTTCCACGTCGACGTCCGGCCGGAGTTCGCCGTCGAGCTGCCCGCGGCGCAGCACGTCGAGGACGAGAGCGCGCCGGGGCGCTATGACGTTCTCGTGGTAGGCGGCCCAGATCCTGGGGTTGGTCTTCATCTGGGTGTGCACGTTGTGCAGCAGTGCCGAGGAGCGGCTGGCCAGTCCGCGCTGCCGCAGGTTCTCCAGCAGGACGAGGAGATCGTCGCGCATGGAGGTGCCGGGGAGTTCGGGTTCGGGCGGCTCGGCCGCGCGGACCACGTCGATGAAGAGTTCCTCCTTGCCGCTCCAGCGGCGGTAGATGGTGGCCTTGCCGACTCCGGCGGTGCGGGCGATGCGCTCGATGGACAGCTCGGCGAGGGGCACGCCCTCCTCCAGGAGCTTCATCACGCCCTCCACGATGGCGCGTTCCACGGCTTCGCTGCGCGGGCGGCCCCGCCCGGGGGTGTCGGGGCGCGGCCGGCTGCCGGCAAGGCTCACTTCGATCCGTCCTCTCACTGTGCTGCGGAGATTGTCCCGCAGCCGCCTCCTTCCCCCGTGGAACCGCGCGCGGACCTCACTCGCCCACGGCGGCGACCAGTTCCGGTTCCTTCTCGCCCTGCTGCCCGGCCGGGGGCTTGCCCGGCAGGAAGAGGGCGGTCACCACGGCGCCGATCAGCGCGACGCCCGTACCGCACAGGGCGGTGAGGTGCATGGCGTGCAGGAACGCGTCGTTGGCGGGGGTGACCAGGGCCTGGCCCTGGGGGCCGAGCTTCTGGGCGATGCCGAGGGTGGCCTCGATGGACTCGGCGGCGGTGTCGCGCAGGCCGGGCGGCAGCGCGCCGAGCTTGTCCTCGATGCCGTTGCGGTACGAGGCGGCGAGCACCGAGCCGAGGACGGCGATGCCGAGGGCGCCGCCGACCTGGCGGAAGGTGTTGCTGAGCGCGGAGGCGGAGCCGGCCTTCTCGCGGGGCAGCGCCTGCATGATGACGACCGAGGTCGGCGTCATGATGTGCGCCATGCCGGTGCCCATGAGGAAGAAGACGACCTCCAGCAGCCAGATGGGGGTGTCCGCCTCGAAGGTGGCGAAGGCGGCCAGCGTCGCCGCGATCAGCACCAGGCCGCCGGTGGTGGTGGCCTTGTTGCCGAACCGGTCGACCAGCAGCCGGGCCCGGGGCGCGAAGATCAGCTGGGCGGCGGCGAGCGGCAGCATCAGCACGCCGGACTCCAGCGGGGAGTAGCCGCGCACGCTCTGGGTGTAGAAGACGCCGAAGAACGTGACGCCCATGAGCGCGAAGAAGACCAGCGCGATGGCGCTCATGGCGGCCGAGAAGACCTTGTTCTTGAAGTAGCCGACGTCCAGGGAGGGGTGGTCGCTGCGCTTCTCGAAGAGGACGAAGGCGACCAGCACGGCGAGCCCGGCGACGATGGTGGCCAGCACCTTGGCGTCGGTGAAGTCGGCCAGTTCGCCGCCCTTGATGATGCCGTAGACCAGCAGGACGAGGCCGACGACGGACAGGACCACGCCGACGGGGTCGAGACGGCCGGGCCGCGGGTCGCGGGAGTCGGGCACCAGCCAGGCCATCAGGACGAGCGCGACGATCACGATGGGCACGTTGATGAAGAAGACCGAGCCCCACCAGAAGTGGTCGAGGAGCGCGCCGCCGGTGATCGGGCCGATGGCGATGGCGAGGCCGACGCCTCCGGCCCAGATGCCGATGGCCTTGGGCTGCTCCTCGCGCTCGAAGACGTTCATGAGGACGGCGAGGGTGGCGGGCATGACGAAGGCGGCACCGAGGGCCATCAGCGCGCGGTAGGCGATCAGCTGGCCGGGCGAGCCGGACTCGGCGGCGAGCGCGGAGCCGATGCCGAACACGGCGATGCCGCCGAGCAGCACCTTCTTGCGGCCGATCCGGTCGCCGACGAGGCCGGCGGTGAAGAGCAGGCCGGCGAAGACGAGGGTGTAGGCGTTGATCGCCCACTCGATCTCGCTCTGCGTGGCACCCAGGCCGGTGGGCGCCGGGGTGGAGATCGTCTTGATGGCGACGTTCAGGATCGAGTTGTCGAGCACCACGATGAGCAGGCTCAGCATCAGCACGCCGAGGATCGCCCAACGGCGCCGGTGTACCGCTTCCGGTATTCGGGAGGCGGGGACGGGACTTGTCATGTGTTCGAGCCTACGATCATTCCGATACGGAACGGTCTCGTATCTTATTTCTTTACCAAGGCCTTACGCAGCCGCGCTTCCCCCGGCCCGCCGACGGGGATCACAGGGCGCCCCTCTGGTCCTCACTGGCACGAGGTGCCACCATGGAGGCGAATCCGGGGACGCCGTGAAGGGCGCCTCGAGATGACCGAAGGAGCCATAGCCATGACGCAGCTTTCGGCTGCCCAGACCGTGCAGAGCACGACCTCCGACGGCAGCAAGGCGCTGTACGGGGGGAAGGGCACCCGCCGCATCACCGTCCGCGACATCGCCCTCGCCAAGGAGCGGGGCGAGAAGTGGCCCATGCTCACCGCCTACGACGCGATGACCGCGTCCGTCTTCGACGAGGCCGGGATCCCGGTGATCCTGGTCGGCGACTCGGCGGGCAACTGCCACCTCGGGTACGAGACGACCGTGCCCGTCACCCTCGACGAGATGAGCATGCTGTCCGCGGCCGTCGTCCGCGGCACGCGGCGCGCCCTGATCGTCGGCGACCTGCCCTTCGGCTCCTACCAGGAGGGCCCGGTGCAGGCGCTGCGCTCGGCGACCCGGCTGGTGAAGGAGGCCGGGGTCGGCGCGGTCAAGCTGGAGGGCGGCGAGCGCTCGCACGAACAGATCCGGCTGCTGGTGGAGTCCGGCATCCCGGTCATGGCCCACATCGGGCTGACCCCGCAGTCCGTCAACGCGATGGGCTACCGCGTACAGGGCCGCGGCGAGGAGGCGGCGCAGCAGCTCCTGCGCGACGCGAAGGCGGTGCAGGACGCGGGCGCGTTCGCCGTGGTGCTGGAGCTGGTGCCGGCGGAGCTGGCGGCCGAGGTGACGCGGGTGCTGCACATCCCGACGGTCGGCATCGGCGCCGGCCCCCGGACGGACGCCCAGGTCCTCGTCTGGACGGACATGCTGGGGCTGACCTCCGGCCGGGTGCCGAAGTTCGTCAAGAAGTACGCGAACCTGCGTGAGGTCATGTCCGGCGCGGTCAAGGAGTTCGCGCAGGACGTCGTCGGCGGGACCTTCCCGCTGGAGGAGCACTCCGTCCACTAGACCATCGCGGCAACACCCCGGGCAGCCCGCCGATCTTCCCCCGTCGGCGGGCTGCCCCCTTTTCCTCCGGGTCTCGTTCCTCCGGGTCTCGGCCGGCATCGCCCTGCCCGCACACCCGGGGGCCCGCCGCCGCGATTCCCGCCCCCCGCGGCCGGGGCGGCCGTCGGGGACGTGCCGGCGGTGTCGGAGCCGCGTCGGCCGGCTGTCGGTGGTTTGTCGGTGGGCCCTGGCACTGTCTTCCCCATGACACGCATCGACGACAACCCCGCCGGCGGACGCTCCGCCGTGACCGTACGGGGGCTGGTCAAGCACTACGGCGAGACCAAGGCACTGGACGGTGTCGACCTGGACGTGCGCGAGGGCACCGTGATGGGTGTGCTCGGGCCGAACGGCGCCGGCAAGACCACCCTCGTACGGATCCTGTCCACCCTGATCACCCCGGACGCCGGCCAGGCCCTCGTGGCCGGCTACGACGTCGTACGCCAGCCCCGGCAGCTGCGCCGGGTCATCGGCCTCACCGGCCAGTACGCCTCGGTGGACGAGAAGCTCCCGGGCTGGGAGAACCTGTACCTGATCGGCCGGCTGCTCGACCTGTCCCGCAAGGACGCCCGCGCCCGCGCCGACGAGCTGCTGGAACGGTTCTCCCTGACGGAGGCCGCCCGGCGCCCGGCGGGCACGTACTCCGGCGGTATGCGGCGCCGGCTGGACCTGGCCGCCTCGATGATCGGCCGGCCGGCCGTGCTCTACCTGGACGAGCCCACGACCGGACTCGACCCGCGGACCCGCAACGAGGTGTGGGACGAGGTCAAGGCCATGGTCGGCGACGGCGTCACCGTGCTGCTCACCACCCAGTACATGGAGGAGGCCGAACAGCTCGCCTCCGAGCTGACCGTGGTGGACCGGGGCAAGGTCATCGCGAAGGGCGGGATCGAGGAGCTGAAGGCCCGCGTCGGCGGCCGCACGCTGCGGGTACGGCCCGTGGACCCGCTGCAACTGCGCCCGCTCGCCGGCATGCTGGACGAACTGGGCATCACCGGGCTCGCGGCCACCACCGTGGACACCGAGACCGGCACCCTGCTGGTGCCGATCCTCAGTGACGAGCAGCTGACCGCCGTGGTCGGCGCGGTCACCGCGCGCGGCATCACGATCTCCTCCATCACCACCGAACTGCCCAGCCTGGACGAGGTGTTCCTGTCCCTCACCGGCCACCGTGCCGGTGCCCCGCAGGACGCCACGCCCGCCGATTCCCGCGTCGAGGTCGCCGTATGAGCTCCGCCACCCTGTCCCCGGACGCCGTGAAGGCCGACACGCCCATCCCGGTACGGGCCCATCTGCGCCACACCGGCGCGCTGATCCGCCGCAACCTGCTGTGGATCCGGCAGGACCCGGAGTCGATGTTCGACGCCATCCTGTTCCCGGTCGTCTTCACCCTGCTGTTCGTGTACGTCTTCGGCGGCTCCATCGGGCAGTCCCTCGGCGGCGGCCAGGACCGGTACGTCCAGTACGTGATCCCCGGGCTCCTGGCCATGATGGGCATGAACATGGCCCAGGGCGTGGGCACCGGGTTCAACCAGGACTTCAACTCCGGTGTCATGGACCGTTTCCGCTCGCTGCCCATCGGGCGCGGCTCCGTCCTCTTCGCGAAGATCGCGGTGGAGCTGATGCGGATGCTGTTCGCGACCGTGGTGCTGCTGGTGGTCGCGCTGCTCGTGGGCTACGACGTCCACAGCTGGAGCGGTCTGCTGGCCGCCGTGGGGCTGTCCGCGGTGTTCGGCTCGGCGCTGATGTGGGTGTTCCTGACCCTCGGTGTGGTGATGAAGAGCGCCCAGTCGGTGCAGGCGATGGGTTTCCTGGTGCTGATGCCGCTCCAGTTCGGCTCGTCCATCTTCGCGCCGACCGCGTCGATGCCGGGCTGGCTCCAGGCGTTCACCGACTACAACCCGCTCTCCGCGCTGGCCGACTGCGCGCGGGGGCTGATGGAGGGCGGCCCGGTCGCCCATCCCCTGTGGGTGACGCTCATCTGGTCGGTGGGGCTGACCGCGCTCATGGCCCCCGTCGCCGTCCACAAGTTCCGCACCAAGAGCTGACGTCCCCCACCGGTCAGACCAGGGCGGTGGCCTCGGCGAGGGAGAGGCCACCGCCTTCGGCGTACGCGGCCTCGTACACCGGTTCGCCGAGCGCCTCCCGGATCCGGGCCTCGGCCATGTCACGGGTGCGGCGCTCCGCCCCGGAGGCGATGTGACCGGCGGGCAGCAGCGCGTCGGCGGCCCCCAGACAGCGGGCGGCGTCGGCGGCGCGAGGGCCGTCGGCGCCGGCCAGGATCATCGCGGCGGTGGCGAGACAGCTGGAGCGCAGATGCGGGGTGATGGTCTCGGTCAGCGGGTCGGCGGAGAGCCGCAGCGCCTCGCGCACCCGGGTCAGCCCCTCCTCGGTGCGCTCGTCCAGGGCGTCCAGCCAGGCATCCTGGCAGAGGATCATGGCGTCGAAGACGACGAAGTGCGAGATGGTGACCTCGTCACGCAGCAGCCGCAGCTGTACGCGGGCCTCCGCGGTGCGCCCGGTCAGGCCGAGCCAGGAGGCGAGGTAGAGACGGGCCGCGGGCATCGCCTCGTTCAGCGTGCCGTCCTGGCTGGCGACGACGTCGCGGAGCATCCGCTCGCCGCGTTCGGTCTCGCCCGCCTCCAGGAGCACATTGCCGAGCCGGGCGCGCAGCACGGCCATCTGGGCACGCGCGCCGAGGCGTTCGGCATGGTCGACGGCGGCCTGGTAGTCGGCGGCGGCCTCGCGGTGGGCGCCCCTGCGTTCCCGGGACTCACCGCGCGCCGACAGGGCCTCGGTGAGTCCCCAGGCGTCGCCGAGGCGGCGGTAGATCTCCAGGGCCTCGTCGGCGTCGCGGGTGGCGTCGCCGGCCCAGGCGGTGCGGTTGGCGAGGAGACCGGCGCGCAGTTGCAGGGCTCCGGCCAGCTCCCAGTCGAAGCCCGGGGTGGTCCGGCTGGTCCGCACGGCGGCGTCCACGATGGTGCGCAGCTGGTCCACGCCGCCGGTCAGCAGGACGGCGAAGAACCACAGCAGGCCCGGGGCCCGGCAGGTCTGCGGCATGCCGGGCTCGTAGACCTGGGTGACCGCGCGCAGCTTCGCCTGCGCCTCGGGGGTCTGCCAGGCGTCGATTTCGGTGTCCATGCAGGCCAGGTGGGCGAGATGGACGCCGCGCCGGGCCTCGGCGAGGATCTCGCCGGAGTAGGGGGGCGGGGCGTCGGTGCAGCGCGCCCAGACCGGTTCGGCGCGGCGGAGGGGCGCGGCGAAGGGGTCGGGGCCGAGCGACATGACCTCCTGGCACCAGACACGGGTCTCGCCGCGCTGGTCGCGCATCTGCCAGAACCAGAGCAGGGAGAGGACCAGGCAGAGCGCCTCCTGCTCGTCGCGTTCGGCGACGGCGTGCCGGAGGGCGGTGCGCAGGTTCTCGTACTCCAGCTGGAACCGGTCGATGGCGGCGCGCTGACCGGGTCCGCGCAGCAAGGGGTCGGTGGTGCGGGCCAGTTCGCGGTAGTGGACGAGGTGGGCGCGCTCGGCGGCACCGCGGTGCCCGGTCTCGGCGAGCCGTTCCGCGGCGTACTCGGCGACGGTCTCCAGCAGCCGGTAGCGCATGCCGCCGTCGGCGGCCGGGGCGGCCACCACCAGGGACTTGTCGACGAGGGAGCCGAGGGCCTCCAGCGCGGCCGGCCCGCACACGGCCTCGGCGGCGGCCAGGTCGCAGCCGCCGGCGAAGACCGACAGCCGGGCGAGGACGTCCCGTTCGCCGGTGTCCAGCAGGTCCCAGGACCAGTCCACGACGGCTCTGAGGGTCTGCTGGCGGGGCAGGACGGTACGGCTGCCGGAGGTGAGCAGCCGGAAGCGGTCGTCCAGCCGGTCGGCTATCTGGCGGGGGGTCAGCATCCGCAGCCGGGCCGCCGCCAGCTCGATCGCGAGCGGGAGTCCGTCCAGGCGGCGGCAGATCTCGGCGCACGCCTCGGGGTCGTCCTCGGTGCGGAATCCCGGCCGGGCCGCCGCGCCCCGGTCGGCGAGCAGCCGCAGCGCGACCGGCTCGGGCAGCGGCTCCACGGGCCGCACCAGCTCCCCCGGTACGCCGAGGGGTTCGCGGCTGGTGGCGAGGACGGTCAGCTCCGGGCAGCGGGCCAGCAGCCCCTCGGCGAGCCGGGCGGCGGCGTCCACGACGTGCTCGCAGTTGTCCAGGATGATCAGCATCCGGCGCCGGGCGCAGTGCTCCACGAGCCGTTCGAGGGGGTCGTCGTGCCGGTCGGCGACCGCGCGCATGCTGTCCACGCCGGCGCCGTGCAGCACGGTCTCGCGGGCGCCGATCGCGGTGAGCACGGCCTGCGGTACGGCGTCCGGTTCGTCCACGGGCGCCAGCTCGGCCAGCCACACCCCGTCCCGGACGGTGTGCCGTACCGCCTCGGCGGCCTCCTGGGACAGCCGGGTCTTCCCGGCGCCGCCGGGCCCGAGCAGGGTGACCAGGCGGGCCCGGGCGAGGTCGGCGCCGAGGGCCCGGATGTCGGTTTCGCGGCCGACGAAGGAGGTGAGCCGGGCGGGCAGGTTGCCCCGTCGCGCCGCGGGCGGGGCGGCCGGCGGTTCCTCCCGCAGCAGTTCGGCGTGGAGGGCGCGCAGTTCGGGGCCGGGATCGGAACCGATCCGGTCGGCGAGGAGGCGTCGTACGTCCTCGTAGGCGGCGAGCGCCTGGGCCGGGCGGCCGGCGGCGCGCAGGGCGCGCAGCCGCAGCGCCTGGAGGGGTTCGTCCAGCGGGTGGCTGTCGCACAGCGCGGTCAGCTCGGGCAGTGACTGCTCGGCCCCGCCGAGGGCGAGGGCGGCGGTGTGCCGGGCGCGCAGGGCGTCGAGTCGGCGGGTCTCCCAGCGGGCCGCCTCGGCGGTCCGGTCGGGCAGGTCGGCGAGGGCGGGCCCGCGCCAGAGGTCCAGGGCGTCGTCGAGGACGGCGGCGGCCTTGGCCGGGTCGCCGTCGGCGAGGGCGCGCAGGCCGTCGCCGGTGAGCCGGTCGAAGCGGCCGAGGTCGATCTCGTCCGCGGCGGCGGTCAGCCGGTAGCCGCCGTCCACGGAGGCGACGGCGTCCGCGCCGAGGGCCCGGCGCAGCCTGCCGACGAGCGCCTGGAGCGCGCCGGTGGCGTCGGCGGGCGGGTCGGCGCCCCACACCTCGTCCACCAGCACGGCCGACGGCACGGTCCGGCCCGTCCGCAGGGCGAGCACGCTGAGCAGGGCACGCAGCCGTGCCCCGCCGACCGGGACGGCCGTGCCGTCGGGACGGATTGCCTGGGTGGTGCCGAGAAGCCGATAACGCACGGGGTTCATTGTCTCCGGAGGGTCAGGCGGGGGTCACGGGGCTACGGCGGTGTGCCGTCCGCGACGTCCAGGGTGACGAGGACGCCGACGGCGCAGCGGACGCGGAACGGCACCCGCCGCGGCGGCCGGTCCTCCTCCTCGAACGGATCGAACCACTTCGGGCAGGTGTCGACGGGCTCCAGGACCGCGCCGCCGGGCACCGCCTCCAGTGCGCGCCCGGCGGCGCGGAGGACGACCGTGCCGGGTTCCGGTTCGGGGTGTTCGACGGCGAGCGGGTCGTGGTGGGCCAGGTACTCCTGGTGCACGAGGTCGATGGAGAGCACGCGGCCGGCGGTCTCCCGGTCGGGTCCGCCGTGGCGGTTCACCCACGCCGCGGCGCCGTGGTACCCGTCCCGCTCCTCCCGGGTGTCCACGGTGACCAGCCGCCAGCGGACCTCGTCCCCCACGGCGAACGGTGTGCCGCAGCATTCCATCTGCCAGTGCTCGTAGAACACCCTGATCCGCGTCATTCCTTCACCTTCCAGGAACCGGGCGGCCACCGCGAGACGTTTTCCCCACGTGTCGGCGGCCGGTACGGTCGCAGTCCCCGATCATCCCGGCCGTACAGGAGTCCGACCATGACCACCGCCACCACCCGCCACGGCGACCGACGGGTCAGCCCCGTGTTCGTCGGCATTCTGGCCGTGACGGCGGTGACCGGCTGGGCCACCTGGGCCGGGTTCGCCGCGCAGCCCGGAGTCGCGGTGTTCCTGTTCGTGACCGCGGCCTGGGTCGTCTCCCTGTGCCTGCACGAGTACGCGCACGCGCGCACCGCCCTGCACGGCGGGGACATCACGGTCGGCGCGAAGGGCTATCTCACGCTGAACCCGCTGAAGTACACGCACGCGCTGCTGAGCATCGTGCTCCCGGTGGTGTTCGTGATCATGGGCGGGATCGGCCTGCCCGGCGGCGCGGTCTTCATCGAGCGGAACCGGATCCGCGGCCGCTGGCGGCACAGCCTGATCTCGGCGGCCGGCCCGCTGGCGAACGTGCTGTTCGCCGCGGTGTGCACGGCCCCCTTCTGGCTGCACGCCCTGGACGGGGTGCCCGCCGACTTCCGGTTCGCGCTGGCGTTCCTGGCGCTGCTCCAGGTGACGGCGGCGATCCTGAACTTCCTGCCGGTGCCGGGCCTGGACGGTTACGGGGTGATCGAGCCGTGGCTGTCGTACAAGGTGAAGCGGCAGGTGGAGCCGTTCGCCCCGTTCGGCCTGCTGTTCGTGTTCGCGCTGCTGTGGCTGCCGTCGGTCAACGGCGCGTTCTTCGACATGATCGACGCGATCATGCGCGCGCTGAACGTGGACTACTTCTCGCAGTACTGCGGACAGGACCTCTACCGGTTCTGGCAGGACACCAACGAGTACTGCTCGGTCAGCCCGTGACGGACTCGCCCCGGGCCGCCTTCTGGCGCTTCACGTAGTACCAGGTCATGTTGGACGACAGGCCGGCCAGCAGCACCCAGACGATCCCCAGCCAGCTGCCCCGGGCGAAGGAGACGACGGCCGCGGCCACGGCGAGGACGCAGACGGCCAGGGTGTAGAGGGCGATGCGGGGCATGGGGGTCGGCTCCTGTCGGGGACACTGCTCGGAACTGCTTCGCCGACCAGTGTCCCCCATGGCCGCGCGTGGCTCACACGTCGGTGACGCGGAGCCCGGCGTGCGCCTTGTACCGGCGGTTGACGGAGATCAGGTTCGCGACGAGGGACTCGACCTGGTGGGCGTTGCGCAGCCGGCCCGCGAAGACGCCGCGCATGCCGGGGATGCGCCCGGCGAGCGCCTGCACGATCTCCACGTCGGCACGCTCCTCGCCGAGCACCATCACATCGGTGTCGATCTGCTCGATCTGCGGGTCCTGGAGCAGCACGGCCGACAGGTGGTGGAAGGCGGCGGCGACCCGGGAGTCCGGCAGCAGCGCGGCGGCCTGCTCGGCGGCGCTGCCCTCCTCCGGCTTCAGGGCGTAGGCGCCCTTCTTGTCGAAGCCGAGCGGGTTGACGCAGTCCACGACGAGCTTGCCGGACAGCTCCTCGCGCAGTGTCTTCAGGGTGTCGCCATGGCCGTCCCACGGCACGGCGACGATCACGATGTCGCTGCGGCGCGCGGTCTCGGCGTTGTCGGCGCCCTCGATGCCGTGGCCGATCTCGTCGGCGGCGGCCCGGGCGCGCTCGGCGGCACGGGAGCCGATGATCACCTTCTGGCCGGCCCGGGCGAGCCGGTAGGCGAGGCCCTTGCCCTGCGGTCCGGTGCCGCCGAGCACACCGACGACGTACCCGGAGACGTCGGGCAGGTCCCAGGGGTCCTTGGCGGGGGCCTTCTGTGCGCTGTCGCTAGAGGTCATGGCCCGACTCTACGTCCGCGGCCGGGTCCGTACGGGCTCAGGTCAGCCGGTGCACGGGCACCCGGCGGAAGGTGATCGTCTCGTAGCTGCCGAAGTCGCCCGTCTCGTACAGCAGCCCGACCGTGTGCGGGTCGACGCGGACCAGGTCGGAGTAGGCGGCGGGGAGTCCGTCGACGGTGAACGCGGGGCGCCAGGTGGTGCCGCCGTCGGTGGAGGCGCGCAGGGTCATCAGGGCGCGGGCGGCGGGGTCGGCCGGGCCGGAGAAGAGCAGCAGGTCGGGGTCGCGGAGCTGGAGCACGGAGCCCTCGCAGACCGGCGCGGTCAGCCCGGCCTGGGGCCGGAAGGGCTTCACGAGCGTCCTGCCGCCGTCCTTGGAGTGGGCGTCGGCGCGGTTGCCGGGGGACGGCGCGTCGTTGCGGGTGTTGAGATAGACGCGGCCGTCGGGGAGTTCGGCGGCGGTGGTCTCGTTGACGTTGACGTATCCGTCGGTGTTCTCGTCCAGGTAGCCGAGATACCAGTTCTGGCCGCGGTCGTCGCTGAGCAGGCAGTGCCCGCTGTTGTACTTGGCCTCGGCGCCGGTGTCGGTGCCGGTGGGCGGCAGGGTGTGGTTGGCGGGGACGAGGACGCGGCCGGAGGTCAGCTGGAGGGCGTGTCCGGGGGTGGTGGCGTACCAGCGCCAGCCGGGCTTCTTCACCTGCGGGGTGATCTCCCTCGGCTCGGACCAGGTGACGCCGTCGTCGTCGCTGTGCCGCACCCAGACCCGGCGGCCGTCGGCGTCGGCGACCTGGCCGCGCAGGATGGCGGCCTCGGTGGCGGAGGCGGCGGCACGGATGTGCACGAGCAGGATCCGGCCGGTGTCCAGGACGACGGGGGCGGGGTTGCCGGCGAGGTTCCCGCCGTTGTCCGCGGCGACCTGGAGCGGGCCCCAGGTACGGCCGCCGTCCGTGGACCGCTTCAGCACGATGTCGATGTGCCCGTGGTCGGCGGCGGAGTCGACCCGGCCCTCGCAGAAGGCGAGCAGGGTCCCGGAGCGGGTGGCGACGACCGCGGGGATGCGGTAACTGGCGTATCCCTCGTGTCCCGCGCGGAAGGGGACGGTCACGTCGGTCATCCCCCCACCATCCCCACGTCGGGCGAATTCGGAGTGAACTCCGCGTCACGAGTGATGGGTTGCGGCAGGATGCGGTCACATGGACGCCGTACGGGTCGCGTTGCTGCGGGAAGTGCTCGCCGGGACCGAGTGGCTGGGAGCCACCCGGAGGTTCGCGGGGGTGCTGCGCGGATCGGTGGTGGCGCACGGCGGCGGACTGCTGCTGGTGGGCACGCCGGAGTACGAACCGTGGCATCTGGCCGCGCACTTGGTGGACGAGGCCGCCTGGTCGGGCACGCCGGAGCTGGCGCCGACTCTGGTACGGCATCACGCGCGCCCTTCCGATCCCGCGCATCTGGCGGTGGGGCCGGGCCGGCTCGCGGCGGCGCGGCGCGGGGAGACCCTGCTGGTGGTGGCGCCCGAGGAGCCCGCGCCGCTGCTGGAGCGGGTCCACGCGGCGCGGCGGGCCGGGGTCACGGTGCTGGCCCTGGGCGCGGGCACGGGCGAGCTCGCCGCCATGGCGCACGACACGCTGGCCGTGCCGGACGGGACGGAGCTGGACCTGGACACGGTGCAGCACCTGGTCAGCGCGGCGGCCGGGGAGGACGCGGGGGTCTCCCCGCGGGGCCGGCGGGGTCTCCGGGAGCGCCTGTCGAGGCTGACGGACGCGCTGACGGCACCGCCGCCGACCCCTTGGTGACCGCCCCCGCCACCGGCCTGTCCGGCGACCGCCTCCCGCCACCGGCCCGTTGACGACCGCCTCCCGCCACCGGCCCGTTGACGACCGCCTCCCGCCACCGGCTCGTCGGCGACCGCTCCTGCCCTCCAGCGCGTCGGTGCCCCCGCCCGCCCCGGCTCGCCGGGCACGGCCTGCCGGGGGCGGGCGGCCGGGGGCGGGCGGCCGGGGGCGGGCGGCCGGGGCGGGCGGGTGGTGGGAAGCGGGTGCCGTGCGGGGCGGGGCCGCGGTGGGGCGGGGCCGCGGTGGGGCGGGGGGAAAAACGGTTGCCCGACGGTCGCGGCCGCCCCAGCATGCCTCAGTGACCCGTGCCCTCCTCCCCGACCTGTCCCCCTGGAAGACCTCCCCCGACTTCCGGCGCCTGTGGAAGTCCGGCCTGATCAGCAACTTCGGCAGCTTTCTGACCTTCGTCGCGCTCCCCGTCCAGCTGAAGGACCTCACCGGCTCGGCGGCGGCCGTCGGCGCGATCGGCGCGGTGGAGCTGCTCCCGCTCATCGTGTGCGGTCTGTACGGCGGCGCCCTCGCCGACGCCCTGGACAAGCGGAAGCTCATCGTGTGGACGGAGGCCGGGCAGGGCCTGCTCAGTGCCGCCCTGCTGCTGAACGCGCTGCTCCCGCACCCCGCGGTGTGGCCGCTGTACGCCGTCGCCGCCGCCTCCTCGGCCCTGGTCTCCGTCCAGCGGCCGGCCCTCGACTCGCTGTGGCCCCGGATCGTCGCGCACGACGACATGCCGGCCGCGGCCTCCCTGAACTCCCTGCGCTGGACCGTCGGCGGGGTCGCGGGCCCGGCGGTGGCGGGCATCGTCGTCGCCTACGCGGGCCTCGGCTGGGCCTACGCCGCCGATCTGCTGACCTTCCTGCTCTCGCTGGCGTACATGGCGCGGGTCGCCCCCTCTCCCGCCGCCGAGGAGGCCGCGAAGCCGGATCTGAGGGCGATCGCGGAGGGCGCCCGGTACGCGTGGAGCCGCAAGGAACTGCTCGGCACCTACGCCGTCGACCTCGCGGCGATGTTCCTGGCGATGCCGCTGGCCGTGCTGCCGTTCCTCGCCGACGACCTGCACGCCGAGTGGGCGCTCGGGCTGATGTACGCGGCCCTCCCGGCGGGCGCGCTGGTGGTGAGCCTGACCAGCGGCTGGACCTCGCGGGTGCACCGGCACGGGCTGATGGTGGTGCTGGCGGCCGCCGGCTGGGGCCTGGCCGTCGCGGTGGCCGGTGTCTGCGGCAACGTGTGGCTGGTGCTGCTGTTCCTCGCCGTCGGCGGCGGCTTCGACATGGTCAGCGGGGTCTTCCGGGCGGCCATGTGGAACCAGACGATCCCGGACGAGCTGCGCGGCCGGCTCGCCGGGATCGAGCTGCTGTCGTACTCGGTCGGCCCGCAGCTAGGCCAGGTCCGGGCCGGTGGCACGGCCGCCTGGGCGGGCGTACGGGCCTCCGTGTGGTCCGGCGGTCTGGCCTGCGCGGGGGCGGTGGGGCTGCTCGCGCTGTGCCTGCCGGGACTGATGAGGTACGACGCCCGGACGAACGAGCACGCGGTACGGATGCGCGAACGGCGCGCCGCGGCGGCGGTGCGGGCCTGATCAGGTCTCTTCGGTGTTCCCGCCCGCGGCGGCGTCGTGCCAGCGCGGGTCGTTCTCCCACTGGAGGTTGCGCTCGGCGGCGGTCTCCATCGCCCGCCGGGCCTCCTCCGGGGAGGCGTAGGGCCCGAAGCGGTCCTTGCCCGGGCAGTCCGGGCCCTCCTCGACCTTCTTGTGCTCCAGGCAGTAGTACCACTCGCCCGGCTTGCCGACGGTGCGCTTCTTGAACAGGGCCATGGACAGCTCCTCTCGCCACCGACATGTTCCCCCATGTCCGCTGGTTAGACTCGCTGGCATGTCTGGCCAGTCGCTGCTCGTACCAGGGGAGCTGTCTCCCATCCGTTCGGTGCCCGGAAACATCCGTCGCCCCGAGTACGTCGGCAAGCCCGCGCCGACGCCGTACACCGGGCCGGAGGTGCAGACCTCCGAGACCATCGAGGCGATGCGGATCGCCGGCCGTATCGCCGCGCGGGCGATGGCGGAGGCCGCGAAGATCATCGCACCGGGGGTCACCACGGACCAGCTGGACAAGGTGGCCCACGACTACATGTGCGACCACGGCGCCTACCCGTCCACGCTGGGCTACCGCGGTTTCCCGAAGTCGCTGTGCACGTCGGTCAACGAGGTCATCTGCCACGGCATCCCGGACTCGACGGTCCTCAGGGACGGCGACATCGTCAACCTGGACGTCACGGCGTACATCGGCGGGGTGCACGGTGACAACAACGCCACCTACCTGGTCGGCGAGGTGGACGAGGAGTCACGGCTGCTGGTGGAGCGGACGCGGGAGTCCCTCGACCGCGCGATCAAGGCCGTGAAGCCCGGCCGGCAGATCAACGTCATCGGCCGGGTCATCGAGTCGTACGCCAAGCGCTTCGGCTACGGCGTGGTCCGTGACTTCACCGGCCACGGCATCAACTCCTCGTTCCACTCCGGGCTGATCGTCCCGCACTACGACAGCCCCCACGCGACGACGGTCGTGCAGCCGGGCATGACGTTCACGATCGAGCCGATGCTGACGCTGGGCACCCACGAGTACGACATGTGGGACGACGGCTGGACGGTCGTCACCAAGGACCGCAAGCGGACCGCGCAGTTCGAGCACACGCTGGTGGTGACGGACACCGGCGCGGAGATCCTTACGCTGCCCTGACCCCTGCCACCGCCACCGGGCCCGCTCCCCGCCGGAGCGGGCTTTCTCTTGTACGCTTTTACCGACACACTGTCGGCAAAGTTACCGACATGGAGTCGGCAAGCTTGTTGACTTAGGTAAGCCTTACCTTAGAGGATGTGTTCATGGACTCCTTCTCGTCCCTCATCCGCACCGCGTCGCACGAGCAGCACACGGAGGCGGAGACCTCGACGTTCATGAGCGATCTGCTCGGCGGCCGGCTCGGCGTGACGGCCTACGCGCGCTACACCGAACAGCTGTGGTTCGTCTACGAGGCCCTGGAGAGCGCGGCCGGGCGGCTGGCGGCGGACCCGGTGGCCGGGCCGTTCGTCCGGCCGGAGCTGTTCCGGCTGGCCGCCCTGGAACGGGATCTGGCGCATCTGCGGGGTGCCGGCTGGCGGACGGGACTGGACGCCCTGCCCGCGACCCGGGAGTACGCGGACCGGGTCCGGGAGTGCGCCGAACGCTGGCCCGGCGGCTATGTCGCCCACCACTACACCCGGTACCTCGGCGACCTCTCCGGCGGCCAGATCATCCGGGACCGGGCGGAGCGGACCTGGGGCTTCGCGAAGAAGGGCGACGGCGTCCGCTTCTACGTCTTCGACGGCATCGCCAACCCGGCCGCGTTCAAGCGGGACTACCGGGAGCTGCTGGACTCGATAGGGGTGGACGACCTGGAGCGGCAGCGGGTCGTGACGGAGTGCAAGCGGGCGTTCGCCCTGAACACGGCGGTCTTCCGGGCTCTGGGCGAGGAGTTCCCGTTGAGCGCCTAGCGTTCCAGGAACACCCGGCCCCCGACCTCCACCCAGCCGTGCGGCTGCGGTGCGGTGAGGATCTGGGAGCCCCGGCCCTGGATGATGTTGAGGGCGCGGCCCAGGCGGTCGGTGAGGAGCAGCGCCGCCGCGGCCGTGGCCTCGTCCTCGTCGATGCCCCCGGCGCAAGCACCGGCCCCGCCGGAGCGGCTGTCGCCGTGCTCACCGATCCGGCCGGGGAAGGCACGGGCCCGGACGCGTCCGGCCGCCTCGTCCTCCCAGGCCCAGGCGTAGACGCTCCCCCCGGCTCCGTCCGGGGGGACTTCCGTCCCGCTTCGCTCCCCCGGCGGCGGCACCTCCAGCGCGTCCACCTCGGCGGCGCTCGGACACTGACGCAGGGTCCACGCCGGGGCCCACTCCGCGCGGGCCTCGATCCAGCTGAACTCGCCGTCCAGCCGCACTCCGACGACCCCGGCGGGCGTGACCAGTTCGGGTACGTCGAGCAGCCAGGCCGTCCCCACGCACGGATGACCGGCGAACGGCAGGCGCATCGTGGGCGTGTAGACGTCGATCACTCCGCGCTCGGGGTCGTCCACGAACACGGTCTCGCCGAAGCCGAGTTTGGCGGCGAGCTCCTGCCGGTCGCTCCGCTCGGGCAGCACCGAACCCTCGCGGACGACACCCAGCTCGTTGCCGTAGCCGCCGCCTGGTCCGCAGAAGACGCGGAGCACGTCGTAGTCAGTCACCCGGGAATTGAAACACCGCGGCCCCCGCCGGTGCTCCGGGTGCGGGTGCCGCGGGACCGGGCCGGGCGCCTTGGCCGGGTCTTTGCCGTCCGGTGGCACCGGCTTTGAGCCATCGCGATCCAGCCGTATCCGTGAGCTCGCGGTGAGAGCTGAATCACGACCCGCGGGGGTATGGGTGAGGTAAGCCTCATGTAAGTTAGGGCAGCCTCACCAGATCAGATCCGCTTGGAGCCTGCATGCGAGCCGTCCGACTGACCGTCACCGCCGCCGCCACCGCGGCCGCTCTGACCGCCCTCTCGGCCTGCACCGCGAAGAGCGATGCCAAGGACGGCGACGCCATCCAGGTCACGGCCGCCGACTCGAAGTGCGAGACCTCGGCGAAGTCCGTCCCGGCCGGCCACGTCACGCTGAAGATCGAGAACAAGGGCTCCAAGGCGACCGAGGTCGAGATCCTGTTCCCGGACGACCGGATCGTCTCCGAGAAGGAGAACATCGGGCCGGGCACCAAGTACACGCTCACCGCCGAGGTGAAGGCCGGTGCGTACGAGATCGCCTGCCGGCCGGGCATGAAGGGCCACGGCGTCCGGCAGAAGCTGACCGTCACCGGCGGCGGCACGACGGCCGCGCGGAACCCCAAGCTGGACGCGGCCGTCGCCCAGTACCGCACGTACGCGCAGGACCAGGCCGACGAGACGCTGCCGAAGGCCGAGACGTTCGTGAAGGCGGTCAAGGCGGGCGATCTGGACGCGGCGAAGAAGGCGTACGGCCTCTCCCGCCTCGGCTGGGAGCGCACCGAGCCGGTCGCCGAGTCCTTCGGTGACATCGACCCCAAGGTCGACGTCCGCGAGGACGGCCTGGAGGACGGCCAGAAGTGGACCGGCTGGCACCGGCTGGAGAAGGCCCTCTGGCAGGACAAGAAGATCGGCGCCGAGGAGAAGGCCCTCGCCGACCAGCTGCTGAAGGACCTCAAGGACTGGCAGGGGCGGGTCGGCAAGGCCGAGATCACCCCGACCTCCATGGCCAACGGCGCCAAGGAGCTGCTGGACGAGGTCGCCACCGGCAAGGTCACCGGCGAGGAGGACCGCTACGCGCACACCGACCTGGTCGACTTCAAGGGCAACGTCGAGGGCGCCCAGAAGGCCTACGAGCTGCTGAAGCCGGTGGCCGCGAAGAACGACCCGGCGCTGGCCGGGGAGCTGGACCGGCAGTTCGCGGCGCTGGACACGCTGCTCGACAAGTACCGCAAGGACAAGACGTCGTACGACTTCGTCTCCTACGACAAGGTCACCAAGGAACAGCGCAAGGAGCTGTCGGACGCGGTGAACGCGCTCGCCGAGCCGCTGTCCAAGCTCGCCGCCGCGGTCGTGAAGTAGGCAGGGGGCAGGGCGATGACCGAGACTCAGGAGAACAACCCGTCGCGCCGGTCGCTGATCGGCTGGGGCGGTGCCGGGCTCGCGCTCGGGGCCGCCGTGGCGGGCGGGGCCGTGGCGATGGCCAAGGCGGGCGACGACGTGGACCCGGTGGCCGCCGAGACGGGCGGCGCGGTGGAGTTCCACGGCGCCCACCAGGCCGGCATCGCCACCCCGGTGCAGGACCGGCTGCACTTCGCCGCGTTCGACGTGAAGACCGAGGACCGCGACGCGTTCATCGCGATGCTGAAGGACTGGACGGCGGCGGCCCGCCGGATGACCGCGGGCAAGGCGGTCGGCGAGGGCGCGTACGGCGGCCTCGCCGAGGCCCCGCCGGACGACACCGGCGAGGCGCTGGGGCTCAAGCCGTCCCGGCTGACGCTGACGATCGGGTTCGGGCCGTCGTTCTTCGACAAGTTCGGGCTCGCGGACCGGCGCCCCGAGGCCCTGGTGGACCTGCCCAAGTTCCCCGGCGACAACCTGGACCGGACCCGCACCGGCGGCGACCTGTGCGTCCAGGCCTGCGCGGACGACCCGCAGGTCGCCGTGCACGCCATCCGCAACCTGGCCCGGATCGGCTTCGGCAAGGTCGCCATCCGCTGGTCCCAGCTCGGCTTCGGCAAGACCTCCTCGACCACCCCGGACGCGCAGACCCCGCGCAACCTCATGGGCTTCAAGGACGGCACGCGCAACATCGCGGGCACCGAGACCGACCGGCTGAAGAAGTTCGTCTGGGTCGGCGAGGGCGACGGGCCGGCCTGGATGACCGGCGGGTCGTACCTGGTCGCCCGGCGCATCCGCATGAACATCGAGACCTGGGACCGCACCTCGCTCCAGGAGCAGGAGGACGTCTTCGGCCGCGACAAGCGCGAGGGCGCCCCGGTCGGCAGGGCCAAGGAGCACGACGCGCCGTTCCTGAAGGCGATGAAGCCGGACGCGCACGTGCGGCTCGCGCACCCCGACTCCAACAACGGGGTCACCATCCTGCGCCGGGGCTACTCCTTCACCGACGGCACCGACGGCCTCGGCCGCCTGGACGCGGGACTGTTCTTCCTCGCCTACCAGCAGGACGTGCGCAAGGGGTTCATCCCGTTGCAGCGCCGGCTGTCGGCGCAGGACGCGCTCAACGAGTACATCCAGCACGTGGGTTCGGCGGTCTTCGCGGTGCCTCCGGGTGTCCGGGACTCCGGCGACTGGTGGGGCCGCACGCTGTTCTCGAAGGAGGCGTAGCCCGTGTTCTCCAACTACCTGATCGGCCTGCGCGAGGGACTGGAGGCGTCGCTCGTCGTCTGCATCCTGATCGCCTATCTGGTCAAGACCGGCCGCAGGGACGCCCTGAGGCCGATCTGGATCGGCATCGGCATCGCGATCGCCATCGCCATGGGCTTCGGCTGCGCCCTGGAGTTCGGCTCGCAGGAGCTGACGTTCGAGGCGCAGGAGGCGCTCGGCGGCTCCCTGTCGATCGTCGCGGTGGGCCTGGTGACCTGGATGGTGTTCTGGATGCGGCGCACCGCCCGGCACCTGAAGTCGGAGCTGCACGGCAAGCTGGACGCGGCCCTCGCCCTCGGCACGGGCGCGCTGGTCGCCACCGCGTTCCTCGCCGTCGGCCGGGAGGGCCTGGAGACCGCGCTGTTCGTGTGGGCGTCGGTGCACGCGGCCTCCGACGGCACCCCGCGCCCGCTGGTCGGCGTCGCCCTCGGCCTGGCCACCGCCGTCCTGCTCGGCTGGCTGTTCTACCGGGGCGCGCTGAAGATCAACCTGGCCAAGTTCTTCACCTGGACCGGCGGCATGCTGGTCGTGGTCGCGGCGGGCGTGCTGGCGTACGGCTTCCACGACCTGCAAGAGGCGAACTGGGTCCCGGGCATCAACGAGCTGGCCTTCGACATCAGCGGCGCCATCCCGCCGGACAGCTGGTACGGCACCCTGCTGAAGGGCGTCTTCAACTTCCAGCCGGACCCGACGGTCGTCCAGATCACGGTGTGGGCGCTGTATCTGGTCCCGGTGCTCGCGCTGTTCCTCTCCCCGGTAGGGTTCGCCTCCGGGAAGGGGAAGGTGAAGGAGCCCGATGACCAGGGAACGCAGCCGTCGACGGCCTCGCAGGCCTGACCGGATCGCACTCATAGCGGCCTCGCTGACCGCTTTGTCGCTGACGGCGAGCGGATGCGTGGTGGTGCACGGGGAGCGCGAGGTGCTCCCCGCCGCCACCCGCGCCGAGGCGGTCAAGGCGCTCGGCGCGTTCACGGACGCGTACAACAAGGCCGACAAGGCCTACGACAGCTCCCTGGACGCGCCCTATGTCACCGGCGCCCTCGCCGACATCGACTCCGCCCGGCTGACGGCGGGGCACGTCAACAGCCCGTCCGGGAACCCGGACCACACCCCGCTGGCGCTGACGGACGTGAAGATCACGATCCCCGAGAAGGCCGGCTGGCCCCGCTGGTTCGTCGCCGACGCCAAGGGCAACAAGGGCGGCGACTTCCGCTGGGTGCTGGTGTTCACCCGCGACGACGTCGGCGAGCGGTGGCAGGTGGCTTATCTGACGCTCATGGCACCCGGCACCGTACCGGAGTTCAGGAAGAACGACGACGGGTGGGCCGAGGCCGTGCCGGCGGACACCGCGCAACTGGCCGTCCCGCCGGACGAGCTGGGCAAGACGTACGTCGACTACCTGAAGAGCGGCGGGAAGACCTTCGCCGACGGCCGCGACACCAGCGGGCTGCGCGCGGACCGCAAGAAGGCGGCCGAGAAGCCCGGCCTGGTCCGGCAGTACATCGACGAACCCCTCGCCCACGGCGACTACGCGCCGCTCGCGCTGCGCACGGCGGACGGCGGGGCGCTGGTGTTCTTCACCACGCACCACTACGAGAAGCAGACCGCCTACAAGGGCGCCACCGTGCCGGTGACGAACACCGCCGTGCGGGCCCTGATCAAGGGCGACGTGAAGCAGAACCTGACGCTGGAGTCGATCGCCAACGAGGCCGTGCTCGATCCGGCCGGCAGCGGTCCGGTGCGGATGCTGGGGCGGGTGCAGGGGCTGACGGCCGCGCAAGGCGAGTAGGCCGCCGGCCGGTGGTGGCCCGTCGACGGGGCCTGGCCGGTGGGGCCGGCCGGTGGTGGCCCGTCAGTGGTGCAGGGGCCAGGCCCCGCCCTGCCGGCCGGTCTCGGCGCCCGCGTGCCGGGCGCAGGCGTCGGTGAGCGCCTCCAGCAGGCTCAGCGGGTCGGGCAGCGGATGCTCGGGGCCGCGCACCCAGCGCACCTCCCGGCCGTCGTCGCCGGGCAGCCGGGCGGGCGGTACGAGGACGTAGGAGCCCCGGCAGTGCCAGCGCAGGCCGGGATGCTCGTCCATCGTCTCAGGGTGGCAGTCCAGCTCGCAGGGCCACCACTCGTCCTCGTCCTCGGGGGTGCCGCGGGTGAGGGTGAAGAACAGCGCGCGGCCGTCGTCGCTCTCGGCGACCGGACCGACCTCTACACCGGAGCCCAGCAGCCGGTCCAGGGCCTCGCGGCCGGCCTCCAGGGGCACGTCCAGGACGTCGTGCACCATGCCGGTGGCCGTGATGAAGTTCGCCTGCGGCTGGTGCCGGGCCCAGCGCTCGATCTGGGCGCGGTCGGTGGTGGACTGCGTCTGCCAGGCGAACGACACCGGGTGCCGGGCCGGGGTGGGACAGCCGACGCGGTCGCAGGAGCAGCGGTAGCCGGGGGCGGGGTGCGCGGCGGGGGCGAGCGGCAGTCCCGCGCCGGCGGCGGCGAGCAGCAGGGCCTCACGGCTGCCGTCGTCGGCGGCCTCCTTCGGCCGGCGTCCGCGCAGCCACTGGGAGAGTTTGCCCTGCCGGCCGGTCCGGCCGCCGAACGTCGCGCTCATCTGTCCCCTCGGTCTGGAGGTCAGCCGGTGATCAGCCGGGTGGTCGGCCCGGCGGTCAGCCGGGTTCTCCGTCGGGTGGTCGCCTCGCTGCTGTGCGGACAGCATGCCTCATCGTCCCATCTTCCTGTGCCGCGGGGTGCCGAAGGGACGGTTCCGGCGCAATGGGACGAGACGTGCCTCACAGCCGGCCCGGCCGGAGCGGCGGGCGGGGACGTCAGCGGGGTGCGATGCCGTGCAGCGCGTACTCGACCAGGGTGTCCGTGTAGTCGTACGAGATCGGTCCCGTACGTTGCAGCCAGCGCTGTGCCAGCGGCGAGACGAACAGCTCCAGTGCGATGCGGGGATCCACGTCGGCCCGTACCGCCCCGGCGTGCTGCGCCGAGCGCAGCCGGTCGACGTACAGCTGGAGCTGCGGTTCGAGCAGCTTGGCCACGAACACCCGGCCGACCTGCTCGTTGACCACGCCCTCGGCGGCCAGCGCCCGCGACGGCGCCTCGAAGCCGGGGTCGGTCAGCTCGTCCACCGTGGCCCGCAGCACCGCCTTGAGATCGGCGGCCAGGTCGCCGGTGTCCGGGATGGCGTCCGTCTCCTGCCCCGCCGCCCGCGCCGCCTGCTCGGCGAGGTCCAGGAACGCCTCCAGCAGGACGTCCGCCTTGGCGGACCACCACCGGTAGATGGTCTGCTTGCCGACCCCGGCCCGGGCGGCGATGGCCTCCACGGTGGTCTTCGGATAACCGACCTCCGCGACCAGGGCGAGGGCGGCGGCGTAGATCGCCCGGCGGGACTTCTCGCTGCGGCGGGTGGCGTCGGGGGCGGGCTTGTTGACCATGGGGTCGAAAGTAACAAGTGCCGGCGGCGGCTACGACCCGGATCCGTACGGCGGCCAGGCGTCCCCCCAGTCGGCGTCCCGGGCGGCCTTGTACAGGTCGCCGTGGCGCTTGGTGACCGTCGTGCGGCGCAGTTGCTCCTCGGCCTCGCACAGGTCGAGGAGGACCTGGCCCTTGCGGATCTGCGGGCGCCGCACCACCCGGGCGGGGGCCGGTTCGGCGGGCAGCCGGGTGGCGGCGACGTAGGCGAACTTCTCGTCCTCGTACGCCAGTGAGCCGCCCTTGACCTGGCGGTGCAGGGAGGAGCGGCCGACCCGGGCGGAGAAGTGGCACCAGTCCGTGCCGGGCACGATGGGGCAGGCGGCGCTGTGCGGGCAGGGGGCGGCGATCCGGAAGCCCGCCCGGATCAGCAGGTCGCGGGCCTCGATGACACGGTCGTAGCCGGCCGGGGTGCCGGCCTCGACGATCACGACGGACCGCGCGGCGGCCGCGGCGGCGGCGACCAGGGCGGCGCGGTCGGCCTCGGCGAGTTCGTTGAGGACGTACGAGACGGTGACCAGGTCGGTGGCGTCCAGGGTGAGGTCCGCGCCGATCCGGGCGCGCTGCCAGCGGGCGTCCTTCAGGGCCGGGTTGGCGGCGGCGAGCTGCCGGCCGAGGGCGAGGGCGGGCTCGGCCCAGTCCAGCACGGTGACGCCGCGCTCGCCGGGCCAGGTCGCCGTGACGGCCCAGGTGGCGGCGCCGGTGCCGCCGCCGACGTCGACGTGGCTGCGGGGTGTCCAGCCGGGGACCGCGTCGGCGAACGCGTCCAGTGCCGAGCGGACGGCTTCGAAGGTGGCCGGCATCCGGTAGGCGGCGTACGCGGCGACGTCGGCGCGGTCGCGCAGGATCGGCGCGTGGGTGGGGGTGTCGCCGCGGTAGTTGGCGATCAGGCGGTCCACGGCAGCGGCCACCTCCGTGGGGGGCAGACCGTCGAGCAGCTCGGCCAGTGCGGCGCGGAGGGGGTCGTTCACCCGGTGATTCTATGGCGCCGCCACGCCGGTGCGGGACCTGCCGGGGGCTCCGCCCCCGGACCCCCGTCCCCTGCCCGCCCGCCACCCGGCTCGGCCGGCCGGGAGGGCACCGTCACGGAACCCGGCTCGACCGGCTGGAAAGGCACCGCCCCGGGGTCCGGCCCGGCCGGTCGGCAGGTCCCGCGGAGCCCGGCCCGGCCGGTCGGCGGTGGGGGCGCGGGGCGGCGGTGGGGCCCGGGACGGCTGGGGCGGTCGGCCGGTGGGGGGCCGGTGGGGGGGCCGGGGCGGCTGGGGCAGCTGGGGCGGTTGGCCGGCTGGGTGGCCGGGTGGCGGTGGGGGTCAGATGACTGCTCTGGCCAGGTGGGTGCCCAGTGTCGCCCTCGGGGCGCTGTCCGGCGGCCGGCGTCGTGGGTGGACGGTGTTGGCCAGCAGGATCAGGAAGGTGTCCGTCGCCGGGTCCAGGACCAGCGACGTGCCGGTGAAGCCGGTGTGGCCCGCCGCGCCGCGGCCCGCCAGCTCGCCCATGAACCACGGCTGGTCCAGGACGAAGCCCAGGCCGGGCGGGGTGAACAGCAGCTCCACGAAGTCGGGGCCGAGGATGCGCGCGGGACCGTAGGAGCCGCCCGCGAGCAGGGCCCGGCAGAAGACGGCGAGGTCGGGCGCCGTGGAGAAGAGGCCCGCGTGCCCGGCGGTCCCGCCCAGCGCCCAGGCGTTCTCGTCGTGCACCACGCCCCGCAGCATGCCCCGGTCGGCCTTGGCCCACGGCCGCCGCTGGTCCTCGGTGGCCGCGGCGCCGGGGCAGGGCCCGAAGCGGGTGGCGGTCATGCCGAGCGGCCGGGTGATGCCGTCGCGGACGAGGACGTCGAGGGCGCGGCCGGTGATGCGCTCCAGGACGGACTGGAGCAGCAGCATGTTCAGGTCCGAGTAGCCGTACCGGCCCGGCTCGGCGGCCGGCGCCTCGGCGCGCAGCAGGTCCAGCCGGCTCGCGTCGTCCGAACAGTCGTACAGCGGGAGTTCGGGGCGCAGCCCGGAGGTGTGGGTGAGCAGCTGGCGGACCGTGATGCCGTGCGCGGCGGCGGCGTGGAAGTCGGGCAGGTAGTCGCCGACCCGGGCGTCGATGCCGAGGGTGCCGCGCTCGATCTGCTGCACGGCGGCGACGGACGTGAACAGCTTGGTGAGGGAGGCCAGATCGAAGGGGGTGCCGACGGTGACCGGGACCCGGGCGGCGGGCGGCAGTTCGACGCCGGTGCCGGTCTCGGGGTCGTGGCAGGCGTAGCGCACCGCCCAGCCCGCGGCCTCGGCCACGGCGATCACGGGCCCGCGGCCGGCCAGCACGACGGCGCCGGCCGCCCAGGGGCTCTCGCCGGTGGTGAGGGCGCGCGCCGCGGCGGCCAGGTGTGCCAGCTCGGCGGGGTCGAACCCGGCCCGTTCCGGTGTGCCGGCGCGCAGTCTCGGTGCGCTCAGCTCTCGTCTCCCTCCGACCCCGTACGGGAGGTCTCCCGTGTCGCCCAGGGACGGCACAGTCCCACGAAGCAGGCCGCCGCGACCAGTGCTCCGGCCAGTTGGACGACGGCCATGGGGACGGCCGTGTGTTCTCCGGCGACGCCGACGAGCGGGGAGGCGACCGCGCCGACGAGGAAGGAGGAGGCGCCGAGCAGCGCGGAGGCGGAGCCGGCGGCGTGCCGGGTGCGCAGCAGGGCGAGGGACTGGGCGTTGGGCAGGGTGATGCCCATCGCGGACATGAGGACGAACAGGGCGGCGGCGACGGGGGCGAGGCCGACCTCGCCGAGGGCGCCGGAGGCCATCAGCAGCAGGGCGGTCGCGGCGAGCACGATCACCGCGAGTCCGGTGCCGAGCACCTTGTCCAGGCTGACCCGGCCCACCAGCACCTTGCCGTTGACCTGTCCGGCGATCACCAGGCCGACCGAGTTCAGGCCGAACAGCAGGCTGAAGGTCTGCGGGGAGGCGCCGTAGATCTCCTGGACGACGAAGGGCGAGGCGGAAATGTAGGCGAACAGCGCGGCGAAGGCGAAGCCGCCGGCCAGCGTGTAGCCGGTGAAGGGCAGGTCGGCGAGGAGGCCGCGCATCGACCGCAGGGCCTCCCGTATTCCGCCGCGGTGCCGGTCGGCGGGCGGCAGGGTCTCGGGCAGCCGCAGCCAGACGAGGGCGGCGAGGGCGGCGCCGACCACGGTGAGGACGACGAACACGCCCCGCCAGTCCGTCACCCGCAGGATCTGCCCGCCGATCAGGGGCGCGGCGATCGGGGCGACCCCGGAGATCAGCATCAGGGTGGAGAAGAAGCGGGCCATGGCCACGCCGTCGTAGAGGTCGCGTACGACGGCCCGTGCGATGACGATGCCCGCCGCGCCCGCGAGCCCCTGCGCCAGCCGGAAGGCGACGAGGGTCTCGACGTTCGGCGCCACCGCGCACAGGAGGGTCGCGACGAGGTAGACGGCGAGGCCCGTGAGCAGCGGCCGGCGGCGGCCCCAGCGGTCGCTCATCGGGCCGACCACCAGCTGCCCCAGGGCCATGCCCAGCAGGCATGCGGTGAGGGTGAGCTGGACGGTGGCGGCGGGCGCGTGCAGCGACCGGGTGACCTCCGGCAGGGACGGGAGGTACATGTCCATCGCGAGCGGCGGGGTGGCGGTGAGGCCGCCGAGGACGAAGGTGACGAGCAGGCCGGTGCGGCGCGTGGCGGCCGATGGCGCCGTGGTGCCGGACTCCTGCTCCGTCGCCGCTGCGGGTGCCGCCGCGTGCTCGGGCATCTGTCTCCTCCCTGGGTGGAACGACCGGCACCTATGCTCTCAGCTCGTACACACTGCCGAGGCACACATGAGCGAGGGCGGGGAGATGGCGGAGCAGCGCGTGCGGTGGGGGATTCTGGCGACGGGCGGGATCGCGGCGGCGTTCGCGGCGGACCTGGTCGATCTGCCGGACGCGGAGATCACCGCGGTGGCCTCCCGCGGCCGGGAGTCGGCGGAGGCGTTCGCCGAGAGGTTCGGGGTGGCGCGGGCGTACGGCGACTGGGCGTCGCTGGCGGCGGACGAGGACGTCGACGTCGTGTACGTGGCCACTCCGCACGTGGCGCACCGCGCGGCGGCCGGGCTGTGCCTGGAGGCGGGCCGGAACGTGCTGTGCGAGAAGCCGTTCACGCTGAACCTGCGCGAGGCGGAGGAGCTCGTCGCGCTGGCCCGTGAGCACGACCGCTTCCTGATGGAGGCGATGTGGATGTACTGCAGTCCGCTGGTGCGGCGGCTGCGGGCGCTGGTGGCCGACGGGGCGATCGGCGAGGTGCGCACGGTGCACGCGGACTTCGGGCTCGCCGGGCCCTTCCCCGCCGCGCACCGGCTGCGGGATCCCGCGCTGGGCGGCGGGGCCCTGCTGGACCTGGGGGTGTATCCGGTGTCGTTCGCGCAGATGCTGCTGGGCGAGCCGGACGCCGTGACCGCGAGCGCGGTGCTGTCGCCGGAGGGTGTCGATCTCCAGACCGGTGCCGTGCTGTCCTGGGAGAGCGGCGCGCTGGCCTCGGTGCACTGTTCCATCGTGGGCGGTACGGCGGTCACCGCCTCGGTCACCGGCTCGCGCGGCCGGATCGACGTCCCGGCCGGCTTCTTCCATCCGGACCGGTTCGTGCTGCACCGTGACGGCCGCGATCCCGAGCAGTTCGCCGCCGACCCGGCCGACGGGCCGCGCACCAGCCTGCGGCACGAGGCGCGGGAGGTCATGCGTGCGCTGCGGGCGGGTGAGAAGGAGTCGCCGCTGGTGCCGCTGGAGGGCACGCTGGCGGTGCTGCGCACGCTGGACGCGATCCGCGAACGGGTGGGGGTGCGGTATCCGGGGGAAGAGCGGGCCGTCCTCGCCGGGTAACCGTATGGCGGACAGTTGATTCCGCATGGCGGACTTCCCGCCTACGCTGCGGAACCATGACTGACAGGCAATCGAAGATCGCGGTGGTGACCGGGGCCGGTTCCGGGATCGGGCGGGCCGTCGCCGTGGAGCTGCTGCGCGCCGGCTGGTCCGTGACACTGACCGGCCGGCGCGCCGAGCCACTGGCGGAGACGGCGGCGCTGGCGGAGACGGCGGCACGGGCCGAGACGGCGGCTCAGGCCGAGACGGCCGGTCAGGCCGAGACGGCGGCACGGGCGGAGAGGTCGGCGCCGGAGGCGGCCGCGCTCGCCGTGACCGCCGACGTCTCCCGGCCCGAGGACGTGGCGGCGCTGTTCGCGGCGACCGTGGACCGGTTCGGCCGGGTGGATCTGCTGTTCAACAACGCGGGCACCTTCGGGCCCGGCGGCGTCCCGGTCGAGGAACTGTCCTACGAGGCATGGCGGCACGTGGTGGACACCAACCTCAACGGGGCGTTCCTGTGCGCCCAGGCGGCCTACCGGCAGATGAAGGAGCAGGACCCGCAGGGCGGCCGGATCATCAACAACGGTTCCGTCTCGGCCCACACGCCCCGCCCGCACTCGGTCGCCTACACCGCGACCAAGCACGCGCTGACCGGCCTGACCAAGTCGCTGTCCCTGGACGGGCGGCCGTACCGCATCGCGGTCGGGCAGCTCGACATCGGCAACGCGGCAACGGACATGACGGCCCGTATGCAGAAGGGCGTACTTCAGGCGAACGGGGAAGTAACCCCGGAACCGGTGATGGATGTGGCCGATGTGGCGCGCACGGTACGGCACATGGCCGAGCTGCCACTGGAGGCGAACGTGCAGTTCGCGACGGTACTGGCGACAGCGATGCCGTACATCGGACGAGGCTGAGCCACCCTCCCCGGTCCCGCAAGCGGAATTCGAACATCCGCGGTATTGCGAGCCGTCACGGACATATGCTCAACTTTCCTCCACCAGAGCTTCACAGTTGAAGCACGGAAATTCCGCAGCCACTCCGAGGGGGCGGCGGCGGCCGTTCCACCGGACCGGGAGTTGGGGGTGGGCCCCGCGGCGGACCGCGAGGGTGCACACCGGTCGGTGGAACGGCCGCCGCACGACGTGGAACAGCCGCCGCACGACGTGGAACGGCCGCCGCACGACGTGGGACAGCCGCCGCGCGACGTGGGACAGCCGCCGCACGGACCCCGAGGCGCGCACCGGCCGGTGGAACAGCAGGTCAGCGCCGGCGCCTGCGCCTGCCTCCGGTGCCGGTCCCGGTCTCCTCGCCCTCGGCCGTCGCCACGGTCCGCCCCAGACGGCGGCGCAGCATCCAGCCCCCCGCTCCCAGCAGCGCGATCGCGCCGGCGGCACCCTCCGCGACATGCCACGCCGAGCCGCCCCGGGACGACGCCGTGCCGGGCGAACCGGCCGCCGCCCGCACGGACTTGCGCGTCGGCGCCGGGCTGACGCCCGTCCCGCCCTCGCTGAGCGGTTCGACCAGCGCGCCCACGGCCTGGGCCGAACCCCCGTGCGTGAAGCCCCAGTCGAGCAGTGCGGCGGTCTGCTCGTAGACCGCGTTGCCGCCGGCCTCGGGGTGCATGACGGTCACCAGCAGGGTGCGCCCGCCGCGGGTGGCCGCGCCGGTGAAGGTGTTGCCGGCGTGACTGGTGTAGCCGTTCTTGACACCGATCAGGCCGTCGTACGTCTTCAGGCCCCACGCCCCGGTGAGCAGGCGGTCGGTGTTCTGGATCTGGAAGGTCTTCTTGCCGCCCGCCGGGAAGTCGGCGGTCCTGGTGCCGCAGTAGCCGCGGAAGTCCGCGTCCTTCAGACCGTGCCGGGCGAAGAGCGTGAGGTCGTACGCCGAGGAGAGCTGCCCCTTGTGGTCGAAGCCGTCGGGGCTGACCACCCGGGTGTCGAGGGCTTGCAGGTCCAGGGCCCTGGCCTGCATCTCGGCGACCGTCTTGGCGATGCCCCCGTTCATGTGGGACAGCACGTGCACGGCGTCGTTGCCGGAGCGCAGGAAGACGCCCTGCCACAACTGCTCGACGGTGTAGGTGATGCCGGGCTTGATGCCGACCAGGCTGGAGCCGGCCGGGACGTCGGCGAGGTCGGCGTCGGTCACCTTGTACCGCTCGGCGCGGTCGAACTTCTTCAGCACGGTGTCCGCGAACAGCATCTTCAGTGTGGACGCGGGCGCGAGCCGCCGGTGCGCGTTGAACGAGGCGAGCACCTCCCCGCTCGCGCAGTCGGCGACCAGCCACGCGTGGGCGGTGAGCTTCCCGGGCAGCCCGGAGGCGCCCCGGACCTGGACACCGGTACGGGCCAGCCGCTCGCCGCCGACGACCGTCGCGGCGGCGGCCTCGGTGGCCGTGGCCACGGGAAGGGCGGCGGACAGAGGAAGGGCGGCGGCCGTCAGCCCGAGGACGGCACGCCGGCTGAGCCGGGAACATTCACGCACCCGGGGACCGTACACCGCTTCGAGCAGGGGATTCCGACCGGAGGGCGGGGACGGTCCGGAATTTGCCGCGTTATGAAAATCCCATGAGTTACCCCGGATTCTCAGCCCTTACACGTCCTTTACCCAGGGCGGCTCAAAGGTTCCTCCCCGGCTTGTGGCCGCGCCCGCAGCAGGTCACCGAGAGGGCGTGGCCGCGGCGGTGGGCGCGCGCTCCCTGAACGTCACCAGGGTCGACGGCTCCTTCACCCGGGGCAAGGCGCAGTCCTCCGGCGGCGGTGCCGCTCGCCTCAGGCCTGCCCGGTCTCGAAGCGGGTGATCCGGCCGCCGTCGTCGACCGTGAAGGACCATCTGGTCTGCATCTCGCCCCAGGTGTCGTTGCGGTAGCGGGCGCGGAGGGTCCGGCCGCCGTCCGACTCCCTGTCGACGTCCAGGTGTCCGTGGGACGAGAAGATCTCCCGGTCGATCCAGTCGGCGAGGTCACGGTCGGAGCCGTCGTCGGACATGGTCGCCCCCGGCGCGAGCAGCGACATGAAGCCCTCGCGGTCGTGGGAGTTGACCGCGTGGACGAAGGCCCGGACGGCCGGATCGCTGAGCTTGGCTGGCTGAATCGTCATGCCGCCAGGCTCACACCGCTCCCCGGGGCCCGCCACCCGAACGGCAGCCAGGACAGGCCGGGCGGGACCGGCGGTGCGAGGGTGGAGCCGCGGGAGGGGACCTGTCCGCCTGTCTGCTGGGGAGTCACCGTGAGCTGTTACGACCGACGTGATCTGGGCCTGCTGCTGCTCCGGCTGAGCACCGGCGGGGTGCTGGCGGCACACGGCGCGCAGAAGCTGTTCGGCTGGTTCGGCGGACACGGCCTGGAGGGCACCGGCCAGTTCATGGAGTCCGTCGGCTACGCGCCCGGCAAGGCGAGCGCGACGGCGGCGGGCCTGGCGGAGACGGGCGGCGGGGTGCTGCTGGCGCTGGGCCTGGCGACCCCGGCGGCGGGCGCGGCGGCGGCCGGCGCGATGGCGGGGGCGGCGTCGGTGCATCTGCCCAACGGCTTCTTCGCCCAGGAGGGCGGCTACGAGTACGCGGCGAGCCTGGGGCTGGCCGCGGCCGGCCTCGCCGTCTCCGGGCCCGGCCGGCTCTCCCTCGACCATGCCCTCGGACACGTCTTCGACCGCGGCTGGATGGTCCCGGTCGCCCTCGGCGTGACGGCGGCGGCGACGGCCGTGGTGGTGGGAGCGCGGAACCAGCGGCTGCGGCGGAGCACCGAGGGCGAGCAGGAGGCGCTCTTCGAGGAGTGAGGCGGGTTCCGCCGCCGGGCCGGTCCGGGCGAACTGCCGTGCCTTTCAGGCGAACTGCCGTGCCGTTCGGGCGAGTTGTGCCCGTTTCACGGGGCCGGTCCGGCGGGGGACGAACACACTGACGACTTTCGGCCATCTTTGAGCCGCCGTCGCTTCCTCCCCACCCGCCACACCCCGCTCCCCCACCGGCCGAGGCCCGGCCGCGCACCCTTCACGGGCGTCGCCGAAGAGCCCGCGGAACCCTTGTCTCGCCTGGCTCCGGAGCCCCGATTTCGTTCGTTGTCCGAACAACGAACACACCTCGGGACACTACATCTGGGGTCCGTTGCCAGGGGAGACACAAGATGTATGCTCCCACCTGATTTCGGCGACACCTGAGACGCCCACAGCACAGCGGGCCCCTCGGGCACTGGCGTCTGCCTTGCCACGCCTTGCCTCCCCTGTGTCCCGGGCCACGTTTTCCATTCAACGAGGGAGCACCACGTGACCATGGCTCCGAGCCGTCCGGCCTCGCTCACCGAGGAGCAACCGCAGCAGGATCTTCAG
>NZ_JAINRE010000039.1 GCF_020400595.1 Streptomyces naphthomycinicus
TCCTTTTGAAGCTCCGGCTCTTGGGCACTGCCCAAGAGCCGGAGCTTTTTTGCGTTGAGGTAAGGTCAGGGGGCATCGTTGGCTTATTTCGCACAGGAGGCCCCCGGGTGGAGGTCCAGGAGACCCGTGTCCAGACAGACCGGGTCCTCACCATCCCCAACATCCTCAGCATGGCACGGCTCGTCGGCGTACCCCTGTTCCTGTGGCTGATCCTCAGGCCGGAGTTCGGCGGCCCGCAGAGCGATGGCTGGGCCCTCCTCATCCTGGCCCTGAGCGGGGTCAGCGACTATCTCGACGGCAAGCTCGCCCGGCGCTGGAATCAGATCAGCAGCCTCGGCCGGCTCCTCGATCCCGCCGCCGACCGCCTCTATGTGCTTTCCACCCTGGTCGGTCTCACCTGGCGAGAGATCCTGCCGCTCTGGCTGACCGCCGCGCTGCTGGCGCGAGAACTGGTTCTCCTGGTGATGGTGGGCATCCTCCGCCGGCACGGGTATCCGCCGCCGCAGGTGAACTTCCTCGGGAAGGCGGCCACGTTCAACCTGATGTACGCCTTCCCGCTCCTGCTCCTCAGCGACGGACGCGGTTGGATCGCGACACTCGCTGCCATTTTCGGATGGGCGTTCGCCGGATGGGGTACAACCCTCTATTGGTGGGCAGGAGTGCTCTACGTGGTACAGGTCCGCCGATTGGTTCGTGCGGACGCCATGGCCGATTGAGCTCGGCGATTGTCCAGACCTAACGCCTCGATGGCCCGCGGTGGAAAAGTGCGGGACAATCTGGACGGGTGAAGTCGGCTAGACCGTCGTCTCTTGGAGGAGGACGCTTCCGACATGAAGGCCGTCGTGATGGCCGGGGGCGAAGGCACACGCCTGCGCCCCATGACCTCTAGCATGCCCAAGCCGCTCCTGCCCGTGGCCAACCGCCCGATCATGGAGCACGTGCTACGGCTGCTCAAAAGGCACGGGCTCAACGAGACCGTCGTCACCGTGCAGTTCCTGGCATCGCTCGTCAAGAACTATTTCGGCGACGGCGAAGAACTCGGCATGGAGCTCACCTATGCCAATGAGGAGAAGCCACTCGGTACCGCCGGAAGCGTCAAGAACGCCGAAGAGGCGTTGAAGGACGATGCTTTCCTCGTCATCTCCGGTGATGCCCTGACCGACTTCGACCTCACGGAGCTGATCAATTTCCACAAGGAGAAGGGCGCGCTGGTCACGGTCTGCCTGACCCGCGTCCCCAATCCGCTGGAGTTCGGCATCACCATCGTCGACGAGGAAGGCAAGGTCGAACGCTTCCTGGAGAAGCCGACCTGGGGACAGGTCTTCTCCGACACCGTCAACACGGGCATCTACGTCATGGAGCCCGAGGTGTTCAACTACGTCGAGCCCGATGTGCCCGTCGACTGGTCCGGCGACGTCTTCCCGCAGCTGATGAAGGAAGGCAAGCACATCTACGGCTATGTCGCCGAGGGCTACTGGGAGGACGTGGGCACGCACGAGAGCTATGTGAAGGCCCAGGCGGACGTCCTCGAAGGCAAGGTCAACGTCGACATCGACGGCTTCGAGATCTCCCCCGGCGTGTGGGTGGCCGAGGGCGCCGAGGTGCACCCCGACGCGGTGCTGCGCGGACCGCTCTACATCGGCGACTACGCGAAGGTCGAAGCCGGCGCCGAGATCCGCGAGCACACCGTCGTGGGCTCGAACGTCGTCGTCAAGAGCGGTGCCTTCCTGCACAAGGCCGTCGTGCACGACAACGTCTACGTCGGGCAGCACAGCAACCTGCGCGGCTGTGTCGTCGGCAAGAACACCGACATCATGCGTGCCGCGCGGATCGAGGACGGCGCGGTCATCGGTGACGAGTGCCTGATCGGCGAGGAATCGATCGTCCAGGGCAATGTCCGGGTGTACCCGTTCAAGACCATCGAGGCGGGTGCCTTCGTCAACACCTCGGTGATCTGGGAGTCCCGCGGTCAGGCGCATCTGTTCGGGGCCCGTGGCGTCACCGGCATCCTGAACGTGGAGATCACGCCCGAGCTGGCGGTTCGGCTCGCGGGCGCCTACGCCACGACCCTGAAGAAGGGCTCCACCGTCACCACCGCCCGTGACCACTCGCGCGGCGCCCGGGCGCTCAAGCGCGCGGTGATCTCCGCGCTCCAGGCCAGCGCCATCGACGTACGCGACCTGGAGAACGTGCCGCTGCCGGTGGCCCGGCAGCAGACCGCGAGAGGCAGCGCCGGCGGCATCATGATCCGGACCTCGCCGGGCGTCCCGGACTCGGTCGACATCATGTTCTTCGACGGACAGGGCGCGGACCTCTCGCAGGGCAGCCAGCGGAAGCTGGACCGCGTGTTCGCTCGCCAGGAGTACCGCCGGGCCTTCCCCGGCGAGATCGGCGACCTGTACTTCCCGGCGAGCGTCTTCGACTCGTACACCGGATCGCTGCTGCGGAACGTCGACACGACCGGGATAGCGGAAGCCGGCCTCAAGGTCGTCGTCGACGCCTCCAACGGCAGTGCCGGACTCGTGCTGCCCAGCCTGCTCGGCAAACTCGGTGTGGACTCGCTGACCATCAACCCCGGTCTCGACGAGTCCCGGCCGACGGAGACGGGCGAGATGCGGCGCAACGGACTCGTGCGCCTCGGGGAGATCGTGGCGTCCTCCGGCGCCGCCTTCGGTGTGCGGTTCGACCCCGTCGGCGAGCGGCTGTCGCTCGTGGACGAGAAGGGCCGGATCATCGAGGACGACCGCGCGCTCCTGGTGATGCTCGACCTGGTGGCCGCCGAGCGCCGCAGCGGCCGGGTGGCGCTGCCGGTCACCACGACCCGGATCGCCGAGCAGGTGGCCGCCTATCACGGCACCCAGGTGGAGTGGACCACCACCTCGCCGGACGATCTCACGCGCGTCGGCGGCGAAGAGGGGACCATCTTCGGCGGTGACGGAAAGGGTGGCTTCATCGTCCCCGAGTTCAGCAGCGTCTACGACGGCACGGCGGCCTTCGTACGGCTGATCGGGCTGGTCGCCCGGACCCAGCTCACCCTGAGCCAGATCGACGCCCGGATCCCGCGGGCGCACGTCCTCAAGCGGGACCTGGCCACGCCGTGGGCCGTCAAGGGCCTCGTGATGCGACGGGTGGTCGAGGCCGCCGGAGATCGCTTTGTCGACACGACGGACGGTGTGCGGGTCGTGGAGACCGACGGCCGCTGGGTGATGGTGCTGCCCGACCCGGCCGAGGCCGTCACCCATCTGTGGGCGGAGGGGCCCGACGACGCCTCCGCGCAGGCACTGCTGGACGAGTGGTCGGCCGTCGTGGACAGCGCCGGCCGGTAACGGCACGAAGGCCCCGGGGACGCCGGCACGAAGGCCCCGGGGACGCCGGCGCGGCGTCCCCGGGGCGGACGGCGCCAGGCGGCTCAGCGCGGCAAAAGCCGCTGCACACGCGCGTGCCGGACAAGTGTCCCCAAGGGGGCCTGTCCGGCACGCCGGTGGGGCCGTTCGGAGGTAGTGGTCGCGACATGCGACGATGTGCGGCATGCCGCAGCAACCCCCCGTTCGGAGCAGCCCCGCGCGGCCGCAGCGCCCGGACGCCTCCATGTCGTTGATCACCAACGTCATGGACCACAGCCTCGACGACGGGTATGCCGAAGCGGCCGCCCGCAAGCAGTCACGGGGCGAGGGCGGTCTGCCGAAGACGCTGCGGGCCAAGCTGGTCCTGGCCGCCGGTCTCGTCCTCGCGGCGCTGGTCGTGACCGTGGGAGCGGCCCAGGCGCGCGTGTCGGCGCCGGTGGTGGCCAAGGAGCGCCAGGAGCTGATCGACCGCATCGACAGCGAGACGGCGGACGCGGACAAGCTGGAGAGCGCCGTCGACGAGCTGCGCGACGATGTCAGCGCGCGCCAGCGGGCGGCCCTGAAGTCGAGCGGTGGCAGCGCCGAGGCGGACCTGGCCGGCGTGCTCTCCGGTGCCAGCGCGGTGCACGGCCCCGGGGTGAAGCTCGTCGTGAACGACGCCAAAGCGGCCAGCAGCGGCGGTGACGGCGCCAACCCCCGGGAGACCTCGGGCTTCTCCGACACCGGCCGGGTGCGCGACCGCGACATGCAGCGTGTGGTCAACGGACTGTGGGCCTCCGGAGCGGAGGCGATCTCCATCAACGGGCAGCGGCTGACCGCCCTGTCCGCGATCAGGGCCGCGGGTGACGCGATACTGGTCGACAACAGGCCGCTGGTGCCGCCGTACGCGGTGCTGGCGGTGGGGGACGGGGACAGGCTGAGCACCAGGTTCCAGAACGGCGCCGACGGCCTGTATCTGCATGCCCTGGAGGAGAACTACGGAATCCGCGCCACCATCTCCACGGAAGGTGATCTCCGGTTGCCCGCCGCCCCCAGTGTGATCGTACGCACAGCACAGCCGAAGTCCGAGAAAACCGAGAAGGGCACATCGTGATCGCCGTACTGGGCCTCGTCGTGGGAGTCGTGGCCGGCCTGTTGGTCCGGCCCGAGGTTCCGGCGGTCGTCGAGCCGTATCTGCCGATCGCCGTCGTCGCGGCGCTGGACGCCGTCTTCGGCGGCCTGCGGGCCATGCTGGACGGCATCTTCGACGACAAGGTCTTCGTGGTGTCGTTCCTGTCGAACGTGGTCGTCGCCGCGCTCATCGTCTTCCTGGGCGACAAGTTGGGCGTGGGCGCGCAGCTGTCCACGGGGGTCGTCGTGGTCCTCGGAATCCGTATCTTCTCCAACGCCGCGGCGATCCGGCGGCACGTCTTCCGGGCGTGACACCCATGAGCGAACAGAACGACCGGAACGATCAGCCCGAGAACCGGCTGCGCAGGGAACTGCCGGCCGAGGTACCCGTGCCCGCGGCCGGGCCGGCGGCCGAGGAGCAGCCCCAGCAGCCGCTGACGGGGCGCCAGCGGCTCGTCAAGGGCCTGTGGCCCCCGCGTTTCACCCGGGCCCAACTCATCGTGGCGCTGCTGCTGTTCGGCCTCGGCTTCGGCCTGGCCGTGCAGGTGGCGTCCAACAGTGACACCGACAGCGCGCTGCGCGGCGCACGTCAGGAAGATCTTGTACGCATCCTCGATGAACTGGATTCGCGTACTCAGCGTCTTGAGGACGAGAAGCAGGGACTCGAAAAGCAGCGGTCGGAGCTGCAGACCAGCTCCGACCAGGCCGCGGAGGCGCGCAAGCAGACCGCCGAGAAGGAGAGACAACTCGGTATCCTCGCGGGCACCGTGGCGGCGCAGGGTCCCGGCATCACCATGACGATCGAGGACACGAAGGGGACGGTCGAGGCGGACATGCTGCTCGACGCGATCCAGGAGCTGCGCGCGGCCGGTGCGGAGGCGATCCAGGTCAACGGGGTGCGGGTGGTCGCCGGCACCTACTTCACCGACTCCGGCAAGAGCGTGAGCGTCGACGGGAACAAGATCAACGCCCCCTATCGTTTCAAGGTCATCGGCAAGCCGCAGGACCTCGAGCCGGCGCTGAACATCCCTGGAGGTGTGGTGCAGACTCTGGAGAAGGAGCAGGCCACGGTGAATGTCGAGCGGTCGGACAAGATCGTCGTGGACGCCTTGCGACAGGCGAAGCGGCCTGACTACGCTCGGTCGTCCTCCCGGTGAACCGGCGGTGCATGGTGGCCGTCCGGCAGGGGCATGAGGTTGCGGGGGGTCGGCGCACCGAAGGGGTGGCGCGTGGTGGAAACTGTCTGGTGGTTACGGACGTTGTGAGAATGTCCGGCTCGGCCGGTGTAGGCAATCAGGGTTCGTCCTGCCCCACGGGCGGGTCTGTTTCGGTCAAGGGGAATCGCCCGTGAAGTTGTTTGCGAAGTTGTTCGGCAAGAGCGCGCGAGAGGGCAGCGACAACGCGACCGCTCGCCATCGCGCACAGCCTGACGCGGAGGGCCAGCGCCCGCTGTTCCGGGACCAGGTCGCTGGTCCGGGCGGTGACATTTCCGGAGGTCAGGGCGCGGCGTCAGTTGACCCTGCCCAGTCCGGCGGCATAGGTTTCGGGCAACCGTCAACCTCAGGTACGGGTGGAGGGTTTGCCTCCGACCCGTACGCGTCCAACGCCCCGGCGGGGCAGCCGCGGCAGGAGGATCCGTCGATGTCGGTCCTGGTGTGTACGAGGTGCGGTAACCGCAATGCGGAGAACGCCCGGTTCTGTTCCAACTGTGGTGCGCCGTTGCGTCCCGGTGTGGCGCCCGAGCGGGCCTCCGAGACGACGTCCACGATCTCGATCTCCGGTCTGGAGGCCTACGACGCCGAGGTGACCGGCCAGACGGCGGTGCCGATGCTGTCTCCCGAGGCCCAGGCCGCGGTGGACGCGCTGCCGCTCGGCTCGGCGCTGCTGGTGGTGCGCCGGGGGCCGAACTCGGGCAGCCGCTTCCTGCTGGACAGCGACCTGACCACGGCCGGCCGCCATCCGCAGAGCGACATCTTCCTGGACGACGTGACGGTCTCCCGGCGGCACGTGGAGTTCCGGCGCTCCCCGGACGGCTCCTTCACGGTGGCCGACGTGGGCAGCCTGAACGGCACGTACGTCAACCGCGAGCGCATCGACCAGGTCGCTCTGTCGAACGGTGACGAGGTGCAGATCGGCAAGTACCGGCTGGTGTTCTACGCAAGCCGGCAGGGCATCTGACCCGCCCCGGACCGACGTCCGGGGGGACTCCCAGGGAAGGTCCATGCTTCATACACCGAGCGGCGGTGCCGGAAGCGGTACCGCCGCCAGGGACAGTGGCCTGATGAGCATCGGCACGGTGCTGAACGTGCTGCGCGACGAGTTCCCCGAAGTCACCATTTCCAAGATCCGATTCCTGGAGTCGGAGGGGCTCATCGAGCCGCAGCGGACCCCCTCGGGGTACCGCAAGTTCAGCGCCGGGGACGTCGAGCGTCTCGGTCACGTCCTGCGGATGCAGCGGGACCACTATCTGCCGCTCAAGGTGATCCGTGAGCACCTGGACGCCGTGGAGCGGGGCGAGGCCGTCCCGCTGCCCCTGGTCGGGCGTCAGCGCACCCCGGACGACGTGCCGGCGCCCCTGGAGGCGCCCACGGTGGCCAGAGTCGGCAAGGCCGAGCTGCTGGCCGCCGCGGACATCGACGAGGGCGAGCTGAAGGAGTGGGAGTCCTACGGGCTCATCGCTCCGCTGGAGGACGGGGCGTACGACGCCGAGGCCGTCACCGTGGCCGCGCTCGTCGCCGAACTGGGCCGGTTCGGGATCGAGCCGCGCCACCTGCGGGTGATGAAGGCCGCCGCGGACCGGGAGGCCGGTCTGGTGGACCAGGTGGTGGCCCCGCTCAAACGCCATCGCAATCCGCAGACCAGGGCGCATGCCGAGGCCCGCACCAAGGAGCTGGCGGCCCTCACGACGAAGCTGCACGCCGCCCTCGTGAAGACCGCTCTCGGCGTCCGGCTCCCCTGAGCCGGCGGGCTCCTGGGCGGCCGGATCGGGCACCTGTTCCCGGCCCGACTACCCAAACGTCCCGGGCACGGCCTAGGGTTGCTGTGTGAACGAGCTCGATGTCGTAGGTGTCCGGGTCGAAATGCCCTCCAACCAACCGATCGTGCTCCTGCGCGAAGTGGGGGGCGACCGTTACCTCCCCATCTGGATCGGGCCGGGGGAGGCTACGGCGATCGCCTTCGCCCAGCAGGGCATGGCCCCCGCGCGACCGCTGACCCACGACCTTTTCAAGGACGTGCTGGAGGCCGTCGGCCAGGAGCTGACCGAAGTGCGTATCACCGATCTGCGGGAAGGGGTCTTCTACGCGGAGCTGGTGTTCGCCAGCGGGGTCGAGGTCAGCGCTCGCCCCTCCGATGCCATAGCGCTGGCCCTGCGCACCGGAACGCCGATCTACGGCAGTGACACGGTGCTGGACGACGCTGGTATCGCCATCCCGGACGAGCAGGAGGACGAGGTGGAGAAGTTCCGCGAGTTCCTCGACCAGATCTCGCCCGAGGACTTCGGCACCAGCAGCCAGTGAGACGCGGAGCCGGCCCACCGGGACGGGGGTTTCGTCCGGGTGGCCGGCGCCTCCGTGCGGCCGGCGCTCGGGCAATTGCCTCCGGCCAGTGAGAGCGTCCTACGGCCTCTCGCGAGCGCATTCGGCTAGCCTTTCCCCGCGGTGGGGCACGGGAAACCACTCCTAGGGTGATTATCACTCGGCGTGCCGAGTGTGGCGATCGTTGACGCACCCCTGGTGACTGCCTACCGTCGAGAAGGCAGGTCAAGGACGGAGGTCGGCGTGAGAACCAGCGGCGACGGTACGGCTGGGGGTGCCCCCGGACACGGTTTCGGGGAGAGCGGTCCGTACGCGCCCCCGAGCTCCCGGCTGCGCTCAGGCGGGGGACATGCCCATGCCGGCAGCGCGGTGGAACACGCTCCGCAGCTGCCGACGGCGGTGCCGAACGGCGGAGGGGTGGCGGCCATGACGTCCGAGGAGATCGGCTACCGCGGGCCCACGGCCTGCGCGGCAGCCGGCATCACCTACCGGCAGCTCGACTACTGGGCCCGCACCGGCCTGGTCGAGCCCAGTGTGCGGCCCGCCCACGGGTCGGGCACCCAGCGCCTTTACAGCTTCCGGGACGTCGTCGTCCTGAAGATCGTGAAGCGGTTCCTGGACACCGGGGTGTCCCTCCAGAACATCCGCACGGCCGTCCAGCACCTCAGGGAACGCGGTTTCCGTGATCTGGAGCGGATGACCCTGATGAGCGACGGCGCCACCGTGTACGAGTGCAGCTCGCCGGACGAGGTCCACGCTCTGCTTCAAGGGGGTCAGGGCATCTTCGGCATCGCCGTCGGCGTGGTGTGGCGGGACGTGGAAAGCGCCCTCTCCCAGCTGCACGGCGAGCGCATCGACACCGGCGAGACCCTCGTGGGGCACAACCCCGCGGACGAGCTGGCGCGGCGCCGCAACCGGGCGGTCTGACCGCCGGACCTCCCTCAGGGGGCTCCTGCACCACCGCATTGTCAGTGCCGTGGTGCAGCATCGGAGATGTGAGAAACGCGCCCACGATCCTGCATCTCGACATGGATGCCTTCTTCGCCTCGGTGGAGCAGGCGTCCAAGCCGAGCCTGCGCGGGAAGGCGGTCGTCGTGGGCGGCCTCGGACCACGCGGAGTGGTGGCCACCGCGTCGTACGAGGCACGGGTGTTCGGGGTGCACTCGGCGATGCCCATGGCGCAGGCGCGCCGGCTGGCACCCAACGCGGCCTATCTGGTGCCGCGCTTCACTCTGTACCGGGCGATCAGCGACCAGGTGATGGCGCTGCTGCGGGAGCTGTCGCCGCTGGTCGAGCCGCTCAGCCTGGACGAGGCGTTCGTGGACCTGGAAGCGGGGGGAGCGGCCCGGGACGAGGAGTCGGCGCGGCTGGCGGGGGAGCGGCTGCGCGCGGACATCCGGGCGGTCACCGGGCTGACCGGATCGGTGGGGCTCGCCGCGTCCAAGATGCTCGCGAAGATCGCCTCCGAGCAGGCCAAGCCGGACGGCCTGGTGCTGATCGAACCGGGGACCGAGCGGGCGCTGCTGGGTCCGATGCCGGTGCGCACCCTGCCGGGGGTGGGGCCGGCCACCGGGGACCATCTGCGCAGGGCCGGGATCAGCACGGTGGAGGAGCTGGCCGAGGCCGGCGAGGACGAACTGGTCCGGCTGGTGGGTAAGGCGCACGGGCACGCTCTGTACGCCATGGCCCTGGCGCGGGACGACCGGCCCGTGGTGGCCGAGCGGGAGACCAAGTCGGTGTCGGTGGAGGACACGTACGACGTGGACATCCACGACCGGCTGCGGGTCGGCCTGGAGGTGCAGCGGCTGGCCGACCGGTGCGTGGGGCGGCTGCGCGGGGCCGGGCTGTCCGGGCGGACGATCGTGCTGAAGGTGCGGCGGTACGACTTCTCCACCCTGACCCGCTCCGAGACGCTCAGAGGGCCCACGGACGATCCCGCGGTCGTCCGGGAGGCGGCGGCGCGGTTGCTGGACTCCGTGGACACCACGGGCGGGGTGCGGCTGCTCGGGGTGGGGGTGTCGGGGCTCGCCGACTACACGCAGGAGGACCTGTTCGCGCAGGCGATGCCGGTGCCCGCGGCGGCGGAGCCGGAGAAGGGGGCGGCCGAGGCCGTGGTGGAGCGGCCGGAGCCGGTGGAGCGGCAGTGGCGGGCCGGGCAGGACGTGCGGCACACCGAGTACGGGCACGGGTGGGTGCAGGGGAGCGGGCTGGGGCGGGTCACCGTGCGGTTCGAGACACCGCAGTCCCCTCCGGGGCGGGTGCGGACGTTTTTTGTCGCCGATCCCGGGCTGGAGTCCGCCGAGCCGTTGCCGCTGGTCGCGGATGCCGACCTCGCCCACCCGCCCACCCGACTCGGTCGGCCCGGCAGTGACCGCCACGGGGCTCCGCCCCGGACCCCGCAAGCCTCGGCCGAGGCCCCGCCCCGGATGCCGGGGGACGTGGACCCGGAGCCGCACGAGGTGCTGCCCGGGGTCGTGGGTCAGGAGGCGGGTGGGGTGCTGCCCGGGGACGTGGACCAGGAGGCGGACGGGGTGCTGCCCGGGTTCGTGGGTCGGGAGGCGGATGGGGTGATGCCCAGGCTCGTGGGTCAGGAGACGCACGAGGTGCTGCCTGGGGACGTGGACCAGGAGGCGGATGGGGTGATGGCTGGGGACAGGGATCAGGAGGCGGGTGAGGTCCGGCCCGGGGCTGTGGGGGCGGGGGGCGGTTGAGGTCGGGCGGTGCTCGGAGCGTGGGGGTGAGGGACGGGGCAGGTGCAGGACCGGTACAGGTACCGCCACAGGGACAGATACGGCCACAGGGTCAGGGGCGGAGGCAGGGCAGGGGCAGGGTCAGGTTTCCTCTGAGCCGGCGAGTTTGCCGAAGTCGTGGTCCGGGACCTTGGGGGGTGAGGCGATGTCGAGGCCGTAGTGGTGGTAGAGCTGGAGTTCCTGCTCGGGGGAGAGGTGACGGCCCACGCCGAAGTCGGGGGCGTCCTTGATGAGGGCACGGTCGAACGGGACGCGCAGCGCGCCCTCGACCAGTTCGCTGGGCTCCAGGGGGACGAAGGCGTCCCGGGAGAACAGGCCGGTGCGTATGGCCGCCCACTCGGGCACACCGGTCGCGTCGTCGAGGTACACCTCGTCGATGGTGCCGATCTTGGTGCCATTGCGGTCGAACGCCTTGCGGCCGATCAGGTTGCGCGGATCGATGTCGGTCTGCACGGTCCCTCTCCCTCCACGTGGTCGCAACTCATCCGTAAGCACTACAAAAGAGCACATTCAAGCGGGCGGCCACTCGAAGGCCCCGGCGTTGACCTCGCTGGTAGGCTGACAGCGGCTGCTGACCCCGTGCGGGAGAGTCCTCCGACCACCTCGGAGGCGCCGAAGGAGCAAATCCTCCCCGGAATCTCTCAGGCTCACGTACCGCACGGACGAGGTCACTCTGGAAAGCAGGGCGGATGTCGACGGCTTCCGCCCTCACCGACGGTGAAAGCCGGCGTCCCCGGGCGCCCGGTGAAGCTCTCAGGTTGAGATGACAGAGGGGGAGGCCGTCGGGGTACCCATGCCGTGGTGCCCCTCGAAGGTCGCGTCAGACCAGGAGGCCTCCGCAATGACCGCCCATCGCATTCCGCTCTCCGAGCTCGAAGCCGGCATCCCGTTCGAGCAGCGCCACATCGGGCCCGACCAGGAGGCGCGGGCCAAGATGCTCGCGCAGGTCGGCTACGGCTCGCTCGACGAGCTGACCGCCGCCGCGGTCCCGGATGTGATCAAGAACGCCGATGCCCTGGACCTGCCGGGCGCGCGTACCGAGGCGGAGGTGCTCGCCGAGCTGCGCTCGCTCGCCGACCGCAACCAGGTTCTCGGCTCCATGATCGGCCTGGGCTACCACGGCACCTTCACCCCGCCCGTCATCCTGCGCAACGTCATGGAGAACCCGGCCTGGTACACGGCCTACACGCCGTACCAGCCGGAGATCTCCCAGGGCCGTCTGGAGGCCCTGCTGAACTTCCAGACGATGGTCGCCGAGCTGACCGGTCTGCCCACCTCCGGCGCCTCCCTGCTGGACGAGGGCACGGCCGCCGCCGAGGCGATGGCGCTGTCCCGGCGCATGGGCAAGAACAAGAAGGGCCTGTTCCTGATCGACGCGGACGCCCTGCCGCAGACGATCGCCGTGATCGAGACCCGCGCCGAGCCGACCGGTGTCGAGGTCGTCGTCGCCGACCTCAGCGAGGGCATCCCCGCCGAGATCGCCGGGCGCGAGATCAACGGCGTGCTGATCCAGTACCCGGGCGCCTCCGGTGCCGTACGGGACATCAAGCCCGTCATCGAGCAGGCGCACGAGCTGGGCGCGCTGGTCACGGTCGCCGCGGACCTGCTCGCGCTGACCCTGCTGACCTCGCCGGGCGAGCTGGGCGCGGACATCGCGGTGGGCACCACCCAGCGCTTCGGTGTGCCGATGGGCTTCGGCGGGCCGCACGCCGGCTACATGGCCGTGCACGAGAAGTTCGCGCGCAGCCTCCCCGGCCGTCTCGTGGGCGTCTCCGTCGACGCCGACGGCAACAAGGCGTACCGGCTCGCGCTGCAGACCCGTGAGCAGCACATCCGCCGGGAGAAGGCGACCAGCAACATCTGTACCGCGCAGGTGCTGCTCGCCGTGATGGCCGGCATGTACGCCGTCTACCACGGCCCGGAGGGTCTGCAGACCATCGCCCGGCGCACGCACCGCTACGCGACGATCCTCGCCGAGGGCCTGACGGCCGCCGGTGTCGAGATCGTCCACGGCGCGTTCTTCGACACCGTCACCGCGCGTGTGCCCGGCAAGGCCGCCGAGGTCGTCGCCGCCGCCCGGGAGAACGGGGTCAACCTGCGTCTGGTCGACGCCGACCACGTCTCCGCGGCCTGCGACGAGACCACCGGCCGCGCCCAGCTGAGCGCCGTCTGGTCCGCCTTCGGCGTGCAGGCCGACATCGAGGCGCTGGACGCGGCCGCCGAGGACACCCTGCCCGAGGCGCTGCTGCGCACCGACGCCTACCTCACCCACCCGGTCTTCCAGCAGCACCGTTCCGAGACCGCGATGCTGCGCTACCTGCGCAAGCTCGCCGACCGTGACTACGCGCTCGACCGCGGCATGATCCCGCTGGGCTCCTGCACCATGAAGCTCAACGCGACCACGGAGATGGAGCCGGTCACCTGGCCCGAGTTCGGCCAGCTGCACCCCTTCGCCCCGGCCGAGCAGGCCCAGGGCTACCTCACGCTCATCCACGAGCTGGAGGACCGCCTCGCCGAGGTCACCGGCTACGACAAGGTGTCCCTCCAGCCGAACGCCGGTTCGCAGGGCGAGCTGGCCGGTCTGCTCGCCGTACGCGGATACCACCGCGCCAACGGCGACGAGCAGCGCACCGTCTGCCTGATCCCCTCCTCCGCGCACGGCACCAACGCGGCCAGCGCCGTGATGGCCGGAATGAAGGTCGTCGTCGTCAAGACCGCCGAGGACGGCGAGATCGACGTCGAGGACCTGCGCGCCAAGATCGAGCAGCACCGCGACGAGCTGGCCGTGCTGATGATCACCTACCCGTCGACGCACGGTGTGTTCGAGGAGCACGTCGCCGACATCTGCGCCCAGGTCCACGAGGCCGGCGGCCAGGTCTACGTCGACGGCGCCAACCTCAACGCGCTCGTCGGGCTCGCCAAGCCCGGTCACTTCGGCGGCGACGTCTCGCACCTGAACCTGCACAAGACCTTCTGCATCCCGCACGGCGGCGGCGGCCCGGGCGTCGGTCCGGTCGCGGTCCGCGAGCACCTGGCGCCCTACCTGCCGAACCACCCGCTCCAGCCGGAGGCCGGCCCGGAGACGGGTGTCGGCCCGATCTCGGCGGCTCCCTGGGGCAGCGCGGGCATCCTGCCCATCTCGTGGGCGTACGTCCGTCTGATGGGCGGCGAGGGCCTGAAGCGGGCCACGCAGGTGGCCGTGCTCTCCGCGAACTACGTCGCCAAGCGCCTGGAGCCGCACTACCCGGTGCTCTACACCGGCCCCGGCGGTCTGGTCGCGCACGAGTGCATCATCGACCTGCGCCCGCTGACCAAGGCGACCGGTGTGAGCGTGGACGACGTGGCCAAGCGCCTCATCGACTACGGCTTCCACGCGCCCACCATGTCCTTCCCGGTGGCCGGCACGCTGATGATCGAGCCCACCGAGTCCGAGGACCTCAACGAGCTGGACCGGTTCTGCGACGCGATGATCGCCATCCGCGCGGAGATCGAGAAGGTCGGCTCCGGTCAGTGGCCCGCCGAGGACAACCCGCTGGGGAACGCCCCGCACACCGCCGCCGCGCTCGGCGGTGAGTGGGCGCACGCCTACAGCCGCGAGGAGGCCGTCTTCCCGGCCGGTGTCTCGGCCGCCGACAAGTACTGGCCGCCGGTGCGCCGCATCGACCAGGCCTTCGGCGACCGCAACCTGGTGTGCTCCTGCCCGCCGCTGGACGCCTACGAGGACTGAGTGAGCGAAGGTGAGGGCCCCGTCCGTGCCGCGGACGGGGCCCTCACCCGTTCCCAGGGCCTGTCTGGCAATTCCCGTCTGCCGCGCGACGCCGTGCACGCACTCGCGCCGCACCGGCCCCGGACCCGAGTACGTCCAGTACGAGGGCCTGGAGCCGGCACGCCGAGAGCACGCACCCGACGCCGCGCGGCCGCCCTTCGGGCGACGACGCGAATGGTCAGACAGGAGCCCTAGGCTAGGCCGTCGCCAGGGACACCTCGGTCGCCTTGATCAGGGCGATGACGTCGGAGCCCACGAACAGGCCGAGGTCGCCGACCGCGTCCTTCGTGATCACGGCGGTGATCCGGCCGCCGGCGACGGAGATCTTCACGGACGCCATGGCCTCTCCGGTGGTGAGCTGGGTGATGGTGCCGGGCAGCTGGTTGCGGATCGACAGGCCCTCGACCCGCTGGGTGGCGAGGGACACCTCGGTCGACTTCACCAGGGCCTGGACGGGCCTGCCGGGGGCGAGGGCGAGCTGCTCGGCGGCCTCCAGGGTGATGGCGGCCGTGAGTTGCGGGCCGCCGTCCAGCCGGACCTTGACGGTGGCCATGACCTCGCCGGGGTGGACCTCGGTGACGGTGCCGGGGAGCTGGTTGCGGATGCTCAGGGTCATGGGCACCCACGGTAGAGCGCCGGTCCGCTCAGGCCGGGTATGCGTGGGTCTGCGTCGCCTTGACCGTCGCCCAGACCGATGCACCCGGATGCAGGTCCAGTTCGGCGGCGGCGACCGTGGTGAGGTCGGCCGCGAGGGGCAGCTCACCGGCGAGGTCGGCGCGGATCTGGTCGCCGTGCGTCTCCAGGCCCGCGACCTCGCAGCGCCACAGGTTGCGGGCGCTGGCCCCGGAGGGCCGGTCCCGGAACAGGGTCACGGAGGACGGCGGGAACGCCACGAAGACCGGGCCGGACAACTCCTCCGTGGTCGTGATCGCGGGCCCCGCGTCGAGCCGTACCGTGTGTCCCGCGGCCCGGCCCCGGTACAGGTTGAGGCCGACGAGCCGGGCGATGTAGTCCGTGCGGGGGTGCCGGGCGATGTCGGCGGGGGTGCCCTCCTGGACGACCCGGCCGTGCTCGACGACCACCAGCCGGTCCGCGAGCACCATGGCGTCCAGCGGATCGTGGGTGACCAGGACCGAGACCGCCTCGAACTCGGCCAGGTGGCGGCGCAGCTGGGCGCGGACCTCCAGGCGGGTACGGGCGTCCAGGGCCGCCAGCGGCTCGTCCAGGAGCAGCAGGCGGGGGCGGGTGGCCAGGGCGCGGGCGAGGGCCACGCGCTGGGCCTGGCCGCCGGAGAGGCGGCGCGGCTTGCTGGCCGCGTGGTCGGCGAGGCCCATGCGCTCCAGCCAGGCCGCCGCCCGGGTACGGGCCTCCGTCTTGCTCGCGCCACGGCAGCGGGGGCCGAAGGCGACGTTGTCCAGGGCGGACAGGTGGGGGAAGAGCAGGTAGTCCTGGAAGACGACGCCGACCGGGCGGGACTCCGGGGGCGTGTGCTCCAGCGAGGCGCCGTCCAGACGGAGGTGGCCGTCCGTGAGCGGGGTGAGACCGGCGAGGGCGCGCAGGGCGGTGGTCTTGCCGGCGCCGTTGGGGCCGAGGAGGGCGACGACGTCTCCGGGGGCGGCCGTCAGGGTGACGTCCAGACGGAATCCGGTGTGGTCACGGGATCCGGTGCGGTCGACGACGAGGCGGGCGTCGAGGCCGGTGGTGGTGCCGGCGTCGGTGGGCGGGGGCGCGGGCGTGGGCTCGGCCTGGGACGGGGTGGGCGGCGTCGTGTCGTCGTCAGTCGTCATGATGTCGTCATCCAGCGGTCCCGGAGTCCCGCGAGCACCGCGATCGACACGGCCAGCAGTACCAGGCTGAGGGCGATGGCGGCCTCGGGGTCGTTCTGCAGGGCGAGGTAGACCGCGAGGGGCATGGTCTGGGTGCGGCCGGGGAAGTTGCCGGCGAAAGTGATCGTCGCGCCGAACTCGCCGAGTGCCCGCGCCCAGGCCAGCACCGAGCCGGCCGCGACACCGGGCGCGATCAGCGGCAGCGTGACCCGCCGGAACGCGGTGAAGCGGGAGGCGCCGAGCGTGGTGGCCGCCTCCTCGTAGCGCGGGTCGGCGGCCCGCAGGGTCCCCTCGACGCTGATCACCAGGAACGGCATCGCCACGAACGCTTCCGCGATCACCACCCCGGTGGTGGTGAACGGCAGGGTGATCCCGAACCAGGCGTCGAGCCACTTGCCGACGACACCGTTACGGCCCAGCGCGAGGAGCAGGGCCACACCGCCGACGACCGGCGGGAGGACGAGCGGCAGGGTGACCAGCGCCCGCACCAGGCCCCGGCCGGGGAACTCGGTACGGGCCAGCAGCCAGGCCAACGGCACCCCGAGGACGAGGCTGACGGCCGTCGCCGCGGTGGCGCTGATCAGGGACAGCTGGAGCGCCTGCCACACCTCGGTGCTGGTCAGCCGGCCGGGCAGGCTGCGCCAGGGCGCGCGTATCAGCAGCGCGAGCAGCGGCAGCAGCAGGAACGCCATGGCCAGCAGGCCCGGCAGCAGCAGCGGCAGCGGCACTCCCCGCCGGCCCCCGGTGCCGGCGCGGCGGCGCCGCGGCCGGTCCGTGCGGGGACCGGTCGCGGCGCCGGGCTTGTCGAGCGGGGTCACGGCTTGAGGAACCCGGCCCCGCTCAGGACCTTCTGGCCTTCGGCGGACCGCACCAGCTCGATGAACGCCTTGGCCGCCGCCGTGCTCCCGGAGTTCTTCAGCAGGGCGATCGGGTAGTCGTTGACGGCCTGGGCCGACTCGGGGAACTCCACGCCCTCCACCTTGCCGCCCGCCGCCTTCACATCGGTCTTGTAGACCACCGCGGCGTCGGCCTCCTTCAGCACGACCTTGTTCAGGGCGGACTTGACGTCCTCCTCGTAGGAGACCGGGGTGAGCTTCAGGGAGGCGGCGTCCAGGGCCTTCTGCGCGGCGGCACCGCACGGCACCGTCTTGTCGCACAGTACGACCTTCAGACCGGACTTGGTGAGGTCCTTCAGGGAGGCCACCTTGCCGGGGTTGCCCGGCAGGGTGGCGATCTCCAGCTGGTTGCGCACGAACGTGGCCGGGGTGCCGACCGCGTCCTGCCTGTCCGTCACGATCTTCATCGTCTTGGGGCTGGCGGCGGCGAAGACGTCCGCCGGGGCACCGCTGGTGATGCTCGCGGCGAGCGTGTCGCTGCCGCCGAAGTTGAAGCTGACCTTGGTGCCGGGGTGGGCCTGCTCGAACTCCTTGCCCAGGGTCGTGAAGCTCTCCTTCAGGGAAGCCGCCGCGAACACGGTGACCGTGCCGGACAGCTTCGGGGAGCCGGAGGACGACTTGTCCGAGGAACCGGAGGTGTCCTTCGGGTCGGAAGAGGAGGAGCAGGCGCTCAGTGCCATCAGGGCGGCGGCTCCCGCACCGGCCAGCTGCACCATTCGCCGGGTCCGGCGCACGGAACGGGTCATCACTGATCTACTCCTCGGGTTCTGTGGAACAGCTGTCGCGCCCTTGGCACGGCCGGGCATCGGCCGTGCGGCGATGATACTGCCGCATCTGCCAGGAGTAAGTCTCCTGTCGCATCGCATGAGCTGCGCACTTGTGACTTGGAGCTTGCATGTGCGTTTGTACGGCGCTCCGGGGCGGGTACGGTGCTGCGGGAGGTGGTCGACGGTGACGCTCGCGGAACTGGCCCTGACCGGCGATCTGGTACGACCCGCCCGGCTGACCGTGCCGGATCTGCTGCGCCGGCCGCAGCACCGGGCGGACGTCAGCTTCGAGTGCGCGACCAGCGGCATCCAGCACCACCGGTTCGCCGGCCCGCGTCTGTACGACGTCCTGGCCGACGCCGGCCCCCGCTTCGATGGGGCCCGGCGCAAGGACCGGCTGCGGTTCCTCATCGCCGTCACCGGCACCGACGGCCATCACGCGCTGCTCTCCTGGGCCGAGATCGACCCGGACTTCGCCGGCGCGCCCGTCCTGCTGGCCGTCGCCGTCGACGGCACCCCGCTGGACGAGGCCGGGCCTCAGCTGGTCCTTCCGCAGGACCGCTGCGGGGCCCGGCACATCAGCGGGATCACGGCGATCCGGGTGGACGGCGGCTACCGCTTCGGGCCGGCCGGCCGGAGCGCGGCCGCGGACCGGCGCGGTCCGGCGCCGGCCGCACCCGGTCCCGCGGCGGCGGCCGTGCCGTGAGGCGTACGGCGTCGTCGGCCGCATCGGGTCCCACGGCGGCGGCCGTGCCGTGAGCCGTACGTTCGCGTTGTCCGGCCGGGCGGCCGGCGCGGTCCGCGGGCGGTCCTGCCGTGCCGGTGACCGCGCCGGGTCAGACGCGGTCGATGTGCACGTTGGTGGACTTCACGCGCGCGGTGGCCTCCATACCGACCTCCAGGCCCAGCTCCTCCACGGCTTCCCGGGTCAGCAGCGAGACGAGCCGGTGGGGGCCCGCCTGGATCTCCACCTGGGCGGCGACATCGCCGAGCTTGATCGCGGTGACGATGCCGGGGAAGGCGTTGCGGACGGAGGTGTGGGAGGCGTCCTCCTCACCGCCGCCCTTGGCCAGTTCGACCGAGAACGCGGCGAGATCCCGGCCGTCGATGAGCCGCCGCCCGGACTCGTCGCGGTGCGTGGTCACCCGGCCGGCGTCGGCCCAGCGGCGGGCGGTGTCCGGGCTGACGCCGAGCAGCCGCGCGGCCTGGCCGATCGTGTAGGACTGCATGCCGGTCACGATAGGGCCCCGCGGCGGGAATCGCGGACGTGGGGTCGGCCGGCGGGCACAGCGCGGCAGGTCCTCGGGGCGCCGGGCGGGACGCCGTCGCTCCCCTCTCCTCCCGTCCTCCCGGCCGTCGGGCTCAGCCGGTGTGCACGCGCGGCCGGCGGGTCCGGTCCGGTTCCGCCTCGCGGAGCACCTCCCGGGTGACGGGGGCGACCTCGCCCTGGCCGAAGAGGAAGAAGCGCAGGAAGTTGGCGAACGGACTGCCCTCGGTCCATTCGAAGTAGATGTGCGGGGTGCAGCCCGTCATGTCCCGGACGTGCAGCAGGAGCGCGGCGAGGGCGTTGGGGATGGAGGCGGACTCCAGGGTCAGGATCCGGTAGCGGTTGTGCAGCACCTCGCCGCGCACGGTCAGTCCGGCCTCGAACTCGGAGGGGTCCGTGACCGTGACCTCGACGAAGACGAAGTCGTCCTGCTCGGGCAGTTCGTTGTCGGCCCGGATCTGCTCGACCTTGTCGCGGTACTCGGCCTTGTCACGCCGGTCGGGCTCGTTGGCGATGAACCGTATCTTGCGGCTGGCCATATCCCTGACGAATCGTTCCGCCATCGGATCCAGGGTCACGCTGGTCACGCGCAGCTCGAAGGCGCGGGCCAGCCGGGACAGCAGCGAGACCAGGATGATGCCGACGATGAAGCAGGCACCGATCTTCACACCGTCGGGGCGCTCGATGACGTTCACGACGGTCGTGTACAGGAACACCACGGAGATGACCGCGAACACCACGGTCCAGCCGCGCTGGGCGGCCTTGCGGGCGGCGATGGTCACCGCGATCGCCGCGGAGCTGATCAGCACCAGCACACCGGTGGCGTAGGCGCCGCCCTGCTTGTCGACGTTGGCGTCGAAGATCCAGGTGACCAGGAAGGCGATCAGCGTGAAGACGATGACCATGGGGCGGACGGCCCGCGCCCAGTGCGGGGCCATGCCGTAGCGGGGCAGGTAGCGCGGCATGAGGTTGAGCAGGCCGGCCATCGCGGAGGCACCGGCGAACCAGAGGATCGCGATGGTCGAGACGTCGTACACCGTGCCGAAGGCGTTGCCGAGGTACTCGTGCGCGAGGTAGGCCAGCGCGCGGCCGTTGGCCTGGCCGCCGGACTTGAACTCGTTCTCGGGGATGAGCAGCGTCGTGATGAAGCTGGTGGTGATCAGGAAGCCGCTCATGATCAGGGCGGCCGTGGTCAGCAGCTTCTTGGTGTCCCTGATCCGGCCGGCGGGCCGCTGCTCGGTGTCGTCGGGGTCGCCCTGCACATGCGGCATGACGGCCACACCGGTCTCGAATCCGGACAGGCCCAGGGCGAGCTTCGGGAAGACGATCAGCGCGACGCCGATCATCACGAAGACGTTCCCGTGCTCCGCGGTCAGCGCGCTGCTCCAGTCGGTGATCACGTGCCCGGCGGTGACGACGTGCCACAGACCGGCGATCACGACCACGAGGTTGAGCGCGAGATAGATGCCCACCAGGGCGACCGCGACCCCGACGGCCTCCAGGAAGCCCTTCAGGAAGACCGCGCCGAGCAGCGCCACGAGGATCAGCGTGATCAGCATCTGCTTGCCGTCCAGGGCTTGCGTCAGATGCGGGTTCTCCACCAGGTGGGTGGAGGCGTCGGCGGCGGAGAGGGTGATGGTGATCAGGAAGTCGGTGGCCGCGAAGCCCAGCAGGGTGAGCACGAAGAGTTTGCCCTGCCAGAACGACAGCAGCCGTTCGAGCATCGCGATCGAGCCCTCGCCGCGGGGGCTCTCCTCGGCCACCCGGCGGTAGACCGGCAGCGCGCCGGCCAGTGTCACGATCACGAGCACGATGGTCGCCACCGGCGAGAGCAGGCCGGCCGCGAGGGCCGCGATGCCGGGCTGATAGCCGAGGGTGGAGAAGTAGTCGACACCGGTCAGGCACATCACCCGCCACCAGCGCTGGCCCTGGTGCGCGGGCTCCGGCTCGGCGTGCGGTCCGGTGTGCTGGCCACCGCCCTTGCCCATGTCGGACAGCCCCTCCAGCATCCAGGCGCGCAAGCGGCTGGTACTGGGAGGGTGTTCGGTCGTGGCCATCGGCGTGCTCCTGACGTGTGGCTCAGCTCTTTCCGGCCATCACGCGGACGGCGGCACCAGCGTAAGCAGAGCGTGATGCCTGGGCCCATGGATCGAGGGGCGGGCGGCGTCAAGCTTGCGTTAAGAATGGCCTCGGAGCGCAGGGGCCGCACGAAGAAGGGGGAGGCCGGAGCCGTCGCGCGGGACGGGGCCGAGCGGATGAACCGGCAGGGAGCCGGGCACGCGGCCGATTCACTTCGGCCACCGAGTGTCATCGTGTACGACGCCGGGGCACCTGCCCGTGCGAGCGCCACGGCGCCCGCTACTCCGCGGCGGCTCCCGCTACTCCAGCCCCGACGCCCGGAACACGCCCCGTGCCGTCTCGCTGTCCAGTCGGCGGGCCAGCCGGTGCAGCGCGGTCGTACCGGACAGCAGGGTGCCGGTGGCCTCCGAGCGCCGGGCGCCCTCGTCGAGCCGGTACCACAGGTCCGGGTTGCGGATCAGGACCTCCGGGTCGATCTCGACGCGGTTGCCGAGCGCGTCGCGCAGCACCAGGCGCTGGGACACGCCGTCCACGGGGCGCACCGCGACCAGCAGGTCGGTGCGGACCCGGCGGGTGCGCAGCAGGCGGCGGGTGGCCAGCCACCCCGGGCCGGCCGACACGCGCGCCGGGAACAGGATCAGGAGCAGCAGCAGGGCCAGCACGAGCCAGAGCGCGCCGTGCCACCAGGTCAGCGAGCCGGCCGCCCCGTCAGCGGCCAGAAGCAGCCCGAGGAGCGCACCGGCGCACCGGACCGAGCTGCGTACGTCCCGCTGCCAGCTGCGGTCGTGCGTCCCGGTCCCGGTGCCGGACGGGGACGAGCCGGCCGTCCGGCGGCGGGTGTCGTCGCGGTGCTCCATGAGAGAGACGGTAGACCGCCGGCAGTCCGCCGCGTCCCTCCTTGACGGTGCCCTGACGGCGGGGGTCCGGTTCTTGACGGGACCGCAGCGCCCCCCCGGGCGGGGCGACCGGACCGGCGGCTCTCACAACCCCCGGGTGTCCATGCGCAGATGCCATGTGTTGCGCCGGTGGACGGACAGCAGCTCGGACTGGAGCGGGGACGGAGGGACCGCCAGGACCGGGCAGGCGGCGTGGGCCAGGCAGTGCCGGGAGACCCGGCCGGAGAAGGCCCGTCGCAGTCCGCGCCGCCCCGCGCCCACGACCAGGACGTCGCTCTCCCGGTCCGCGGTCGCCACCAGTGCCCGGCCCGGGGCGCCGCGGACGACGAGGGCGCGCATCGGCACACCGGGGCCCTCCGTGCCGAAGATCTCGTCGAGCACCGAGGCGAGCCGCTGCTTGGCCAGCCGCTGCCACTCCTCGACCATCAGGCCGGCGGCGGGGGAGCGCCGGGCGGCGGAGTCACCGCCGGGTGGTTCCCAGGCCAGCACCGGCCACAGCTCGGCTCCCACCCGGCGGGCCAGCTCGGCGGCCCGCCGCAGGGCCGTGACGCTGCCCAGGGATCCGCTCACTCCGACCACCACTCGCGCGACCGCCGAGCCGTCGTAACCGGACATGACTCCACCGTTCCGCACGGGCACCGGCGGGATGACACCCGCGGGCGCACCCGCCTGCAAGGTCCCTGCTCCCTTCCATCCCACTCCCGCCGCGCCGATTCGACCAGCCGGACGGCTGGGCGGGGCACGTCTGCCACCCGGTGTCGTCCCGGTCACCGTGCGCAGTCGCGGCCCGGCATGCGTCGGGGCCGGTGCGCACCCAGTGTGTGCGGCCGGCCCCTGGTGTCACTGTGCCGTTCTCAGGCGGCGGTCATCACCTGGTCCGCACCGAGCGGGCGGTGCGGGGCGATGATGCGGCCGTCGGGCAGCAGCTCGCCCGTGTCCTCGAAGATCAGGACGCCGTTGCACAGCAGGCTCCACCCCTGCTCCGGGTGGTGCGCCACGAGGCGGGCGGATTCCCGGTCGGCGGATTCGGCTGGCGGGCACGGCGGCTGGTGCTGGCACATGGGCGGGATCTTTCGCTCTGTCGTGATCATGTCCGTCCCCCGTGGTGATGAGTCGGTCTGAAACCAGTGTTGTCCTCTGGGCGTCGTTCCGCAGGGATTTCACGGCACCGCTTCTCATCAGTTCATGACGCGTCACCCGCGCGGACGGTTCAGTCCAAGTGCACTGTCACTTCGGGTGGTTCGCACTGGCCGGATGGGACTAGTCCGCTTGGCGGGGGCCCCGACACGGCGGTACCCCGCTTCCCTTCCGGGCTGCGGGGTACGCGGACGTCGGGTCAGGCAGGTGAACCGAGCAACGGGAGAGGAGTCGCCCGATGGGTCAGTACCGGCAGCAACTCGGCGACGCGGAAGGGGCGGTGCGTCGGAATGCCGGGCGGCGCCGGTGCCAGTGGGACGAGCAGGTCCGTGGCGGCCGGATGGCCCTCGGCGCCGTCGCCGGAGCAGTCGCCGTGCAGCCACAGGGTGAGCATGTACAGCCCGGGCACGGACAGCAGGCGTGCCTGGTAGGTCTGTTGCAATGCCTCGGCCTGTTGCAGGGCACGTTCGGTGGAGGCGACGTACGGGCCTTCGAAGAAGTGCGAGAAGGCCCAGCCGTCGGGGGTGAGCATGGTCTCGGCCGCGGCCACCGCGCGGTCGCCGCACCGGATCAGGAAGCGCCAGCCGGCCAGCCGGGTCGCGGACAGGCCTTGCGCGGTGATCCGGTCCAGCACGTGGACGGGCAGGGGGAGTTCGGGTGTCGCCGGACCCTGCGCGGCACGCAGGGAGGGGGTTCGGGCCTCACGGACCGCGGTGGGGGAACCGAGGGCGGTGAGGACGGAGCGCAGTGCGGGCGCGGGGGCAGGGGGCACGTGAAGCGGCATGTGGGTCGCCTCTCATTCGACAGGCGCGGCGGCGCGAGGAGGGTGGGGCGGACGGCGCTGTCTGCTCACGGAAGGCCGGAGAGGTGGGGGCCCGGGTGGGTGTGAAAGAGGGTGCGGCTCGGCCTGCCGCCCGTCAACCGGGAGGACAGGAACTCAGCGGAAACCAGGACCGAGGGCGCCAACCTTCTGCCTTGTGGACGGAGTTTATACGACGTGTGTTCGGCCGATGTTTCGGCTAACCGATTCCGGCCCGTCGAACAAGGCCGAATTGGGCCGTCGATTTGCGGAACTCATCCCGATTTCCGGGCCGGCGCCTCGCCGCTGACCTCGTAATACGCGCCGGTAGCGGACGGCTGAATGTCGTCGGCGTTTTTCACGAGGCGTTCGGGGCACCCGAAGGTGCATGTTGCGGCATGCCCCGTGAATGTGCCGCCGGGAACATTCCGACAGAGTAGCGGGCGGCGGGCCGGTGCGGGACGTTATCGATCGCTTCGGCTGGGCATCATCCTGACCCGGGAGCCCAGCGGCCGGATCGTCGGCCCGCCCATCCGAGGAGGGACACTTCGATGGGGGAGAAGGTCGTGGCGGGGCAGTTCGACCTGTCCGATCGCCAGCGCTACCGTGAAAAGCTTCAGAAGTGCCTGACGGGACTGGAGCTGCTGCTGCGCGAGAAGCGATTCGACCGACCCAAGAACCTCATGGGGGTCGAGATCGAATTGAATCTCGCGGGGCCGGACGGTATGCCGAAAATGTTGAACGGGCAGGTACTGGAGCGCATCGCGAGCCGTGATTTCCAAACAGAACTCGCCATGTTCAATCTGGAAGTGAACATCGCCCCACACCGACTGGGCGGCCGGGTATTCGACCGGCTCGCCGAGGAACTGCGCACCTCGCTCGCCTATGCCGACCGCAAGGCCGGCGAGGTGGACGCGGGCATCGTGATGATCGGCATCCTGCCCACCCTGGACCGGGACGACCTGGTCTCCTCCAACCTCTCCGAGGTGGACCGCTACACGCTCCTCAACGACCAGATCGTCGCCGCCCGCGGAGAGGACTTCCGGCTCGACATCGACGGCGTGGAGCATCTCACCTGTACGTCGAAGTCCATCGTGCCCGAGGCCGCGTGCACCTCCGTACAGCTGCACTTGCAGGTCACCCCGGCGCGCTTCGCCGACGTGTGGAACGCGGCCCAGGTGGCCTGTGCCGCGCAGATCGCCGTGGGCGCGAACTCGCCGTTCCTCTTCGGGCACGAGCTGTGGCGCGAGTCCCGGCCCCCGCTGTTCCTCCAGTCCACCGACACCCGGCCGCCCGAGCTCCAGGCACAGGGCGTACGGCCGCGCACCTGGTTCGGCGAGCGCTGGGTCTCCTCCGCGTACGACCTGTTCGAGGAGAACCTGCGCTACTTCCCGGCGCTGCTGCCCATCTGCGACGACGAGGACCCGCTGGAGGTCGTCGAGGCCGGCGGGGTGCCGAAGCTCGCCGAACTCGTCCTGCACAACGGAACGATCTACCGGTGGAACCGGCCGGTGTACGGCATCGCGGACGGTGTCCCGCATCTGCGGGTGGAGAACCGCGTGCTGCCGGCGGGGCCGACCATCACGGATGTGATCGCCAACGCCGCCTTCTACTACGGGCTGGTCCGCGCCCTCGCCGAGGAGCCCCGGCCGGTGTGGACGCGGATGCCGTTCGCCGCGGCCGAGGCGAACTTCGACGCGGCGTGCCGGCTCGGCATCGACGCGCGCTTCGTCTGGCCCCGACGGGGACGGTACGGCGGGACGGGCGAGGTCGACGCGGTCACGCTGGTCCGCGACGAGCTGCTGCCGCTCGCCGCCGCCGGGCTGGACGCGTGGGGCGTGGAGGCCGCCGACCGGGATCTCTACCTGGGCGTGATCGAGGAGCGCTGCCGGCGCCGGGTCAACGGGGCGTCCTGGCAGGCGGCCACCTTCCACCGCGCGCTGGAACAGGGGCTCTCCCGCGAGGCCGCCCTGGCGGCGACGACCCGCCGCTATGCCGAGCTGATGCACGTGGGTGAGCCGGTGCACACCTGGCCGGTGGGCCTGCCCGAGGCGGTGCCACTGGGCTGATCCCCACGGCCCCTCCCGGCGGCCGACGGCGCCGAACCGCGCTCCGCCGGCCGGGGCCGCGGACCGAGCGGCGTGCCGACCGCCGGTCCGCGGCCCGCGGGCCGGGGGAGGGGGTGACCGGGCGTGGGGCCCGGGGGTGCTTCTGCGATCCTTGCCAGGCGAAGGCGGGCCCGGGGCCCGTGAGACGGCTGGAGGCAGGGGTACAGGTGGAGGGCGACTCGGTGGCCGATTCCTCGGCGCGGGGGCGGGACCCGCGGCGGATGCTGCGGGACGAGACAGTGCTCGTGCTCGCCCTCTCCCTCGGGGCGAGCGGAGTGTCCGCCCTGATCAGCTTCATCGGCTCGGTCACCAAGCCGGGCGGACTCAAGGACCAGGCGGCCACCCTCAACGCCTCGGCCGCACCGGGCCGCCCCTGGCTGGACCTGGCCTGGCAGCTCTTCGGCATCGCCACCGCGCTGGTCCCCGTGGCCCTCGTCGCGCACCTGCTGCTGCGCGAGGGCACGAGCCTGCGCGTCCTCGGCTTCGACCGCACCCGCCCCGGACCGGACCTGGCCCGGGGCGCCGGCATCGCGGCCGTGATCGGCAGCGCCGGCATCGCCTTCTATCTGGCCGCCCGCGGCCTCGGCTTCAACCTCACCGTCGTGCCGGAGGCACTGCCGGACGTGTGGTGGAAGTACCCGGTCCTGGTCCTCTCGGCCGTGCAGAACGCGATCCTCGAAGAGGTGATCGTCGTCGGCTATCTGCTGCGCCGGCTGGGCCAGTTGGGCTGGACCCCGGCCACCGCGCTGGTCGCCAGCGCGGTCCTGCGCGGTTCGTACCACCTCTACCAGGGCATCGGCGGCTTCCTCGGCAACGTGGTCATGGGCGTGGTGTTCGTCTGGCTGTACCGCCGCTGGGGCCGGGTCGGCCCGTTGGTCGTCGCGCACTCCCTGCTCGACATCGGCGCGTTCGTGGGGTACGCCCTCCTCGCGGGCAAGGTCGGCTGGCTGCCGACCGCCTGACCGGGCCGTCAGGCGTGCAGTTCGCCCTCGATGACGGTGACCGCGCGGCCGGTCAGCAGCGTGCGCTCGCCCCGCAGCGCCGTACGGACCAGCCCGGTGCGACGGGAGGCCTGCAGCCCGACGAGGTCGTCCCGGCCGAGGCGGGCGGACCAGTGCGGGGCGAGGGCGGTGTGGGCGCTGCCGGTGACCGGGTCCTCGTCGATGCCGACGTTCGGGAAGAAGCAGCGGGAGACGTAGTCGTGGCCGCGGGCGGGTTCGTCGGCGCGGGCGGTGGCGATGATGCCGCGCGAGGAGTAGGCGCCCAGGGACTTGTGATCGGGACAGAGGCCGAGGACGGTCTTCTCGTCGGCCAGCTCCACCAGCAGGTCGCCGACGTTCGGCCCGGTGTCGAACGCGGCGACCGGCTCCGCGCCCAGCGCCTCGGCCACCCCCGCCGGGATCTCGACGGGGGTGAGCGGGGCGGTCGGGAAGTCGAGAGTGATGGAGCCGTCCGCGGCGGGCGTGGCGATCAGCACGCCGCTGCGCGTGGCGAACCGCACCGGACCTTCGTGGGCGCCGGTGGTGTGCAGGACGTGGGCGGTGGCGAGGGTGGCGTGCCCGCACATCGCGACCTCGGCGACGGGCGTGAACCAGCGCAGCGCCCAGTCCGCCTCGCCGCCCTCGGGCAGCGGATGGGCGAAGGCCGTCTCGGCGTGGTTGACCTCCATGGCGACGTTCTGGAGCCAGTCGTCGTCCGGGAAGACATCGTCGAGGAGCAGGACTCCGGCCGGGTTGCCGGCGAAGGGGCGGTCGGTGAAGGCGTCCACGATTCGAATGCGCATGGCGCCGACGCTAGCGGCTGCGACAACCCCCGGACCAAGGCCAATTCACGAGTGCCGGACTGATTCCCGCCCGGCGCCGGTGCGCGCCCGCAGCCACGGGGCGAGCTGGGCGATGCCGAACGACACCTCCACGACGAGGAACGGCCAGAGCACCGCCGGCCCCCCGTGCGCCAGCGCGTACGCCTGCCACAGGGAGAACAGCACGCGCGCGGTGCCGTCGAGGAGACCGTGCGACGGCAGCGGCCGTACGACCCGCAGCACGGACCAGACCACCACGACCGAGCCCATCAGGTTGGCGTACAGGGTCTGCATCGGGGTGAGCGGGGGCATCGTGCCGAGGCCGGCCGCGGCCCCTCCGGCCGACAGCAGGTGATGCAGCAGCCGGTACGTCCAGGGTGTGGCGAAGCCGGCCGTGACGATCAGGTCGTACCAGCCGCTGGTACGGACGAGGCGCAGGTAGGCGGGGTCAGCAGGGCTCATCGGGGCTCCTCGGGAGGGCTCGCTCGGGCGCCGCCCACGCTAAACAGCGGAGTACGCTCCAAGGTCAAGTCGACCGAGCGGTGGGGGAGTCATGCGCATCGGAGAACTGGCCGAGCGTGCCGGGGTGTCCAGGGACACGCTGCGCTTCTACGAGAGAACCGGCCTGATCGAGGGCGACCGGCTGCCCAACGGCTACCGCGACTTCCCGCCGGAGACGGTGGCCTGGCTCGACTACATCCGCACCGCGCGGACGCTCGGCTTCACCCTGGCCGAGATCGCCCGGCACGGCGCGGAACTGCGGGACGCCCCGGACAGCGCCGAGGCCCTGTCCGCCCTGTTCGAGGAGAAGATCCGGATCGTCGACGAGCGCATGGCCTCGCTGGCGGCACTGCGCACGGAGCTCACCGCCCGCGTGGGCACGGGCTGCCCGTTGCGGGCGGCCGGGCGCGGCGCCTGAGAGCCCGCACCGGACCGCGGAGAGCCCGCGGCCCCGCGCACCCGCGCGCAGACCCCGCCCCGGCCCGCGGAGAGCCCCCGGCGTCTCGCACCCACGTGCGGAGCCCGCCCCGGCCCGTCGCCCCCCGGCGCCGCGCGCCGGGGCCGTACGCCCGGCCTACGATGGACCGCACAGTCCATTCCCAGGAGGCGGTGTGGTCGGGAAGCTGACGGCGAAGGGCAGGGCGACCCGCGCCCGGATCGTCGAGGGGGCCGCCGCGGTGCTGCGGGAGAGGGGGGTCGCCTCGGCGACGCTGGACGACATCATGGCGCGGACCCGCACCAGCAAGAGCCAGCTGTTCCACTACTTCCCGGCAGGCAAGGACGAACTGCTCCTGGCCGTGGCCCGGTTCGAGGCGGACCAGGTCATCGAGGACCAGCAGCCGCACCTGGGCCGCCTCGACTCCTGGGAGGCGTGGGAGCGGTGGCGCGACGTGGTGGTCGAGCGCTATGAGCAGCAGGGCGACGAGTGCCCGCTCGGGTCGCTGTTCTTCCAGATCGGGCGGTCCACCCCCGGGGCGCGGGCGATCGTCGTCGAGCTGATGCGGCGCTGGCAGGAGAGCCTGGCGGCGGGCATCCGGGCGCTCCAGGCGGCCGGCAGGCTGCCCGCGGACCTCGATGTCGACGCGCGGGCCGCGGCCCTGCTGGCCGCGATCCAGGGGGGTGTGTCGATCCTGCTGTCCACGGGCCGGTCGGCCCACCTGCGCGTCGCGCTCGACCAGGGCATCGCGGACCTGCGCCGCGAGGGAGACGCCGTCGACCGGCGCGGCGGGTGACACCCGCCTCGGCGTGCCTCTCGGCCTCGCGCGGGGCGCAGCGTGATCAAATGGGGCATGGCATCGTCCTGGACCGGTAGACGGGTACGTCTGCGTGCCATCGAGCCCGACGACTGGACGGCCTTCTCGCGCTTCGCCGACGATGAGCGGCCCGGGAGCCGGCTGGATCTGCCGCGGTCCGCCGAGAGTCATCGCGCCTGGGCGAAGGAGCAGGCCGTCGCCCCCTGTGCCGACGACCGTTTCCGGCTGGCGGTCGCGACGACGGCCACGGCGGAGCTGGTCGGCACGGTCGGCTCGCATCGCACCGGCACGCGTTCGGGCTGGTTCGAGTTCGAGGTCATGATCGGCGCCGACCACCGGCGCCAGGGCTACGCGACGGAAGCCGTGGTGCTGTTGCTGCGCTTCATGTTCGCCGAGCGGCGCTACCACAAGTGCCTGGCAGCGGTCCTCGACCAGAACGAGGCATCGCTGGCGCTCATGCGCCGGCTCGGCTTCACCGAGGAGGGGCGCCTGCGGGAACACGTCTTCTTCGCCGGCCGGCACCACGACCTCGTCCTGATGGGCATGCTCGCCGACGAGTTCGACCTGCGGCACACGATGAGCGGACCGTGAACCCGTCGCCGAAGCGTGCCCGCAGCGGCAGCCGAACCGAGCGGCGTTCGCCGTGCGCGAGCGCGGGCGACCGGTCACCGGAGGACGGCCGGTCACCGGAAGACGACCGGTCACCGGAGGACGGCCGGTCACCCGGCGGCCGTACCGCCCTCAGTGCCGCGGGGCGGCACGCAGACGCAGGCCGGCGGTCGTCAGACCTTCGAAGGTGGTGACCTGGTGGCTGGGTTCCGGTCCGGGCGGCTCGCTCACGTGGTGGCGGCGGGCGGTCTGCGCGGTCAGGAGCGTCAGCATCGCCATCGCCAGAGCGGTTCCCTCGCAGCCGTGCGGCCCGGTGCCGAAGGAGAGGAAGGCCCCGGGCTTCGCCGCCGGGTCCGCGTCGTCGAGCCAGCGCTCGGGCCGGAACCGGTCCGGCTCGCGGTGTTCCCGTGCGTCGCGGTGGGCGGTGTAGGGGCAGACGAGAACGGTGGACCCGGCGTCGAGGGTGTAGCCGGCGAGCTGGGTCTGGCGCATGGCGCGCCGGGTCAGCAGCCAGCTCGGGGGGTGCAGCCGGAGCACTTCGCGCACCAGCGCCTGGGTGTATCGCAGGCTGTCCAGGTGGGCGATGGTCGTCGCGGCGGGGTCCGCGGGCAGCAGGGCCGCTTCGGCCGCGACGCGGTTCGCCGCCCGGGGGTGCCGGGCCAGTTCGAGCAGGATCCATCCGGCCGCCCGGGAAGGTGTCTCGAAGGTGGCGACGGTGATGCCGGGAAGCGTGTCGAGGACGGCCTCTTCCGGCAGCGGGCCGTGGCGGGAGGAGGGCCGGAGCATCTGTCCCAGCACGTCGTCACCGAGCCGGCCCGATGAACGGCGCCGGCGGACGACGGGCCGCAGCGCGTCGGTGAAGGCGATCTGCTGCCGGGTGCGGAACCGCCGTGCCGGTGTGGGGACCCAGTGCGGCCACGCCCAGCGCGTGGGGCGTACGAGCACCTCCCGGGCCAGGAAGAGCCGTGCGGCGTAGGGCATCAGGGCGGGAGCGTCCTCGGAGAAGAGGTAGTGCACCCCGATGTCCGCCAGGGCGTGCCGGACCAGTGGCAGAACCTCGACGTCCCGGTCCGTGGGCCACTCGTCGGCGAATCGGGCGGTCCTCGGCGCGATCTCGCCGATCCGGGCCGCGACCGCCTGCGCGCGCAGTCCGCGCATGCGGGCGGCGTGCGCGTGCATACGCTCCTCGGGCGTCGGTGCTCCGCCGGACCGCTTCAGCGGTGGGAAGAGGGGCGAGGGCGCCTTGGGGAAGTCCCGCGCGCGGTGCAGGACCGCTTCGCACGGCCCGGCCGTGGCGGCCACGTAGACCCCCGGCTCCAGTTGCCAGACGTCGCCGCACTCCTCGGCGCCGCGGCGCGCCGCGGCCAGCCGGTCGCGGCTCCAGACCGCGAAACCGCCTCCGGGCAGCCGCGGCGGCGCGTTCATTGGGCCCATGAGATCGTCCGTGACTCTCGTACCTGTCCCGTGCTGTCCAGGCCGATGTCGTCGGCAGCGCGGCCGGGAGCCGGTGGGCGACCGAAGGCGCCCGCCGGCAGTGCGGTCAGACTCAGTCGTCGTCAGTCGTCGCCGGCGTACGCGTCCCACTCGTGGGAGCCGTACGCACCGTAGTGGCGGGTGAACGACAGCTTGCCGAGCAGCTTGGCGATCATGATGCACTCCTCTCGCCTGTCCGAAGCCCTCCCAGCCGAGGTTCCGGCGGGGAGGTTCCCGCCAGCATCAAATGCCGCACGTTCCATGGTGCCACAGATGCCCTATTTGTCATATTTAGGGCGCCAGTTGTAGGCGCCGGAGGGGGGTGCGCTTCCGGGAAGGGGCTTGTCGTGACGATCGCTTCCGATATATCGTTGAGGCATCGCGAACGATACGCGATGCATACGTGACAGATCAGCGACGGATGGAGTGATCGTGATGCGTACCCACGGATTCGAGCGTGGACATCGGCACGAGGGCCGGGACCGCCGAGGCATGGGCGGCTTCGAGGGGCGGCGGGCCGCGTTCGGGCCCTTCGGTCCGGGCGGCCCTGGATTCGGCCCCGGCGGCCCGGGCTTCGGCCCCGGTCCCTGGGGGCCGCGAGGAAGGGGCGGTCCGCGGGGGCGGGCGCGGCGCGGTGATGTACGCGCCTCGATCCTGGCTCTGCTCAAGGACCGGTGCATGCACGGCTACGAGATGATCCAGGAGATCGCCGAACGCAGCGGCGGCGCCTGGAAGCCCAGTCCCGGCTCGGTCTACCCCACCCTCCAGCTGCTGGAGGACGAGGGTCTGATCGCCAGTGAGAGCGAGGGCGGCAAGAAGCTGTTCTCTCTGACGGAGAGCGGTCGCGCCGCCGCCGGCGAAGGGCCGGAGGCCCCCTGGGAGGAGGCCTCGCGCGGTGTCGACTGGGAGGCCCTCGGCGAGATCCGGCAGGCCGGCTTCGGTCTGATGGAAGCCTTCGGCCAGGTCTGGAAGACCGGCACCAAGGAGCAGCGCGAGAAGGCGCTGACCGTCGTCAACGACGCCCGCAAGAAGCTGTACCTCATCCTCGCCGACGAGCACTGAGCGGCGTGGCGCGCCCCGGGCGCCCCGTGCGATGTCCGCGCGGGGCGCCCTCGTGTGTCCGGGCTCAGACCACCAGGCCGTCCAGCTTGCGCAGCGACTCGTTCAGGGCCGCGGTCGCCGAGTCCTTCAGCTTGCCCGCCATCAGTGACACCGCGGCACCGGTGAACTCGCCGTCGATCCGGACCGTCGTGGCGTCCCCGTCGGGGGTCAGCGTGTAGCGGGTGGCGACGGTCACCGCCATCGGGCCCTTGCCGCGGATGGCGAACACCCGGGCCGGTTCCAGCTCCTCGATGGTCCAGTCGACCTCGGCCGGGAAGCCCATCAGCTTCATGTTCTCCTGGAACGTCCCGCCCACGGCCAGGGTCTCGGGGCCGCCCCGGGGGAAGTCGGTGTGGGTCGCGTTCCACGCCCCGTACGACGGCCAGTCGGTGAGCTGGGCCCACACCTTCTCGGCCGGCGCCTGGATGCGTGCCTCCGCGCTGACTTCGGCCATGCGACCACCCCTTCGGATCGGGCGTAGCGGGCTACGGTGTCGCGGAACGTAGCCGCAGGGCCGCGAACATTCAATACTGATGAACCGTCAGTTCTGGTCGGGCGTCCCGGTCGGGCGGGCTGACGCGGTGGCCTCCGGGGCGCGGCGCAAGGCGGCGCGCGCCCTCTTGCGCGGGATCGGCCGGATCTCCTCCGTAAGGATGAAATCCGGTCCGGTCATGTCCACTCCGCGTGGGACGCCAAAATGGTTCCCCTCGTGGATGCGCTGCCCCGTTGAGGCTGATGAGGTAGGGGATGTGCAACCCCGTACAGCCCACCGGACCGCCCACGACGGAGTGGTTCCGCCCCCGGACGGCGCTGCCGGGCTCGGTGCCGAGCTGGCAGCGGTGGTCGCCGGTGCCCGCCGCAGGGCCGTCCGGGACGGGGACCGGCAGACCGACACCGCCCATCTGCTCCACGCCCTGCTGGAGGACGACCCCGAGGTCCGCGCCGCGGTCGGCGGTCCGGCGCGGCTCGCCCGCCTCCTCGGCTACCTCGTGCAGCGCAGCATCGGCTACGGGCTGCGCTGGCAGGCCAGCGTGGAGGACTCCGGCGCGCTCCCCCGCGTACCCGCACCGGCCGGCCCCGACGAGCAGGCCGGAGCCGCCGGGAACCACTCCGCCGCCCCGACCGGCCCGACCGCCGCGGCCGCCGTCGGTCAGGGCGGCGCGGCGCGGGACGGCGGGAGCTGGTCTCCCGCGGCGTCGGCCGCGCTCGCCGACGCCCGGGCGCGGGCCCGGCGGCGGGGCGCGCCCCGTGTCACCGGCACCGATCTGCTCGCCGCCCTCGCCGCGGACCCGCGGTCCCGCGCCGTGGAGGTCCTCGAACGCGCCGGCGTCCCGGCCCGCGAACTGACCGCGCGGATCGAGTCCGCGGCCGAGGAGCACGCCGGGGATCCCGAGGCGGTCTGCTGACGATCGGACCGTCCACCAGCTGAGACAGGTGTCAACAGGGGTGACGCTCCTGTCGGCTCCTGTCATCATGTGCCGGTGCATACGTCTGTGAGCAGTCAGGACAGCCCCGGCAAGGGAGCAGGGCTCGGTCTCGCACTCGCCTCGGCGCTGGCCTTCGGCGGGTCCGGAGTGGCCGCCAAGCCGCTGATCGAGGCGGGGCTCGACCCCCTGCACGTGGTGTGGCTGCGGGTGGCGGGCGCCGCCCTGGTGATGCTGCCGGTCGCGGTACGGCACCGCGCCCTGCCGCGCCGCCGCCCCGCGCTGCTCGCCGGGTTCGGGCTGCTCGCCGTCGCCGGTGTCCAGGCCTGCTACTTCGCCGCGCTCTCCCGGATCCCGGTGGGTGTGGCCCTGCTCATCGAGTATCTGGCGCCCGCCCTGGTGCTGGGCTGGGTGCGGTTCGTGCAGCGGCGGCCCGTCACGCGCGCCGCCGCCCTCGGTGTGGTCCTCGCGGCGGGCGGGCTCGCCTGCGTGGTGGAGGTCTGGTCCGGGCTGAGCTTCGACGCGCTGGGCCTGCTCCTCGCCCTCGGCGCGGCCTGCTGCCAGGTCGGCTACTTCGTCCTGGCCGACCAGGGCAGCGACGCGGGCGAGGCGGCGCCGGACCCGCTCGGCGTCATCGCCTACGGGCTGCTCGTCGGCGCCGGAGTGCTGACGGTCGTGTCCCGCCCCTGGAGCATGGACTGGTCGGTGCTGGCGGGCTCGGCGGACCTGAACGGCACCGCCGTACCGGCCGCCGCCCTGCTCACCTGGATCGTGCTGGTCGCCACGGTCGTCGCGTACGTCACCGGCGTGCTCTCCGTGCGACGGCTGTCACCGCAGGTCGCCGGGGTCGTCGCCTGTCTTGAGGCGGTCATCGCCACCGTGCTCGCCTGGGTCCTGCTCGGCGAGCACCTGTCCGCCCCGCAGGTCGCCGGCGGCGCGGTCGTCCTGGTCGGCGCGTTCATCGCCCAGTCCTCGGCCCCCGCCAAGGGCTCCGCGCAGCCGGTCGCCTCGGGCGGCGCGGAGCGGGAGTTGTCCGCCCGCGGCACCGCTGCGTAAGGTTCCGGTCATGCCGTCGAACGCACTCGTCCTTCCGCCCCCGGCCGCCTGAGGCGGGCCTCCGGGACACTCGCCCCGCGCACACGCGCCGGGCTGGACGGTGCTGCCCGCAGACGAAGTCGGCGCGCCCCGCTTGAGCGGGACGCCTTGGAGCTTCCGCACCTCTTGCGTGCGCTTCTGCGGAGAGAAATCTGTTGTCGAACGTTTCTTCCGGCCTGCCCGTCGGGCGTGGCCTGCTCTATCTGATCATCACCGGTGCCGCCTGGGGCACCGCGGGCGCCGCGGCCTCGCTGGTCTACCGGGCCGCCGACATGGGCCCCTTCGCCCTCTCCTTCTGGCGCTGCGCGCTGGGACTCGCCCTCCTGTCGGCCGGCCGCCTGCTGCGGCCCCGCGTCCGCCCGGCCACGGTCCTGCCCCTGCGCCGCGGGGCCGTGCGGGCGCTGGCCATCGGACTCGGGCTCGCCGTGTTCCAGACCGCGTACTTCGCGGCCGTGGCGGCGACGGGACTGGCCGTGGCCACCGTCGTGACCCTCGGCGCCGGACCCGTGCTCATCGCGCTCGGCGCCCGGCTGCTGCTCGGCGAGAGGCTGGGTGCCGGCGGTGCCGCCGCGGTCGCCGGTGCGCTCGCCGGGCTGGCCGTGCTCACCTTCGGCGGCTCGGCCGCGTCCGTGCGTCCGGCGGGGGTGCTGTGGGCCCTGGTCTCGGCGGCGGGCTACGGCGTCATGACCCTGCTCACCCGCTGGTGGGGGAGGGACGGCGGCGCCGACGCCGGCGGCACCACGGTGGGCGCCTTCGCGGTGACGAGCCTGTGCCTGCTGCCCCTCGCGGCGCACGAGGGACTGCTTCCGCACACCGCCCACCCGGCCCGGCTGCTGTGGCTGCTGCTCTACATCGCCGCCGTGCCCACGGCCCTCGCCTACGCGCTCTACTTCGCGGGCGCCGCCGTCGTCCGGTCCGCCACCGTCTCCGTGATCATGCTGCTGGAGCCGGTGACCGCGGCCGTGCTCGCCGTTGTGCTGCTCGGTGAGCGGCTCACGGCGACCACGGCGGCCGGCACTCTGCTGATGCTCGGCGCCGTGGGGGGTCTCGCCGTGAGCGAGGCGCGCGCGGCCGGGCACCGGTCGGAGCCGGTCCCGGTGTGAGCCGGGACCGCTACCGCGCCGCCAGGTAGTCCGGGAGGCCGATGCCGGGTGCCAGGTCGGCGTTGGCGACCGGCGTCTCGTAGCCCTTGCGGAGCGGGACGACCCCGGCCCAGTGCGGGAGGGACAGGTCCTCGGGCTCGTCGTTGGCGCCGCCGGTGCGCACCTTGGCCGAGACCTCGTCCAGGTCGAGGCGGACGACGGCGGTGGCGGCCAGCTCCTTCTTGTTCGCGGGCCGGGAGTCGGCGGCCCGGCCCGGGACGACGTGGTCGACCAGCGCGTCCAGGGCCAGCCGCCGCTCCTCGGGATCGGTGACCTCGTGCGCGACGCCGTGCACCACGACCGAGCGGTAGTTGATCGAGTGGTGGAAGGCGGAGCGGGCGAGCACCAGGCCGTCGACGTGGGTGACCGTCAGGCACACCGGCAGGCCCGGGTCGGGCTCGCCGGCCATCCGCAGCGGGCGGGAGCCGGTCGAGCCGTGCACGTAGAGCCGCTCGCCCACCCGGCCGTACAGGGTCGGCAGCACCACCGGGGCGCCGTCCCGGACGAAGCCGAGGTGGCAGACGTATCCCTCGTCGAGTATCGCGTGCACCAGCTCCTTGTCGTACGACGCCCGGTCCGCGGAGCGTGTGGGCACGGTCCGGTCGGTCGGCGTGTAGGCGGCGGACTGGGTTTCCTCGGTCGTGCCCGGCATGACGGTCCCTCCATGGCGAAATATTTTGCACTAGTGCATAATGTTCTTTGTGCTAGGAGAATATCGGATCACCGGGCGGGGCGCAGCCGAGATCGCGGCCAGTGTCGAGCAGGCGGTCGGCGCCGGACAGCTGGAACCAGGTCAACTCCTGCCTCCCATGCGGGAGTTGGCGGATCGACTGGGGGTGAACCCGAACACGGTCGCCGCGGCCTATCGCACCCTGCGCGAGCGCGGGGTGATCGAGACGGCCGGCCGCCGGGGCAGCCGGGTCCGCCCCAAGCCCGCCACCACCGCCCGGGAGCAACTGCGCGTCGAGGTCCCGCCCGGCGGCCGGGACCTCTCCTCGGGCAACCCCGACCCGGCCGTGCTGCCCCGCCTGGGCCCGGCCCTCGCCGCGGCGGCGGAGCGGGGCGACAGCCGTCCCGTCCGCTACGGGGACGACCCCGTCGACGCGGACCTCGCCCGTCTCGCCCGTGCCGAACTCGACGCCGACAACGTCCCCCCGGGGCCGCTGACCGTCACCTCCGGTTCCCTGGACGCCATCGAGCGCGTCCTCACCGCGCACCTCCGGCCGGGCGACACGGTCGCCGTCGAGGACCCCGGCTGGGGCAGCGCCCTCGACCTCGTCCCCGCCCTGGGCCTGCACCTGGCCCCGGTCGGAGTCGACGACGAGGGCCCGCGCGCGGACGATCTGCGCCGCGCCCTGGAATCCGGTGCCCGCGCCGTGATCGTCACCGACCGTGCCCAGAACCCGACCGGTGCCTCGGTCACCGCCACGCGCGCGCGTGCCCTGCGCGCGGTGCTGCGGGACCACCCGGGGACCCTGCTCGTCGAGGACGACCACGGCCACGGCATCGTCGATCTGCCGCTGCACCCCCTCGCGGGTGTCACCCGGCACTGGGCCTTCGTCCGCTCCGCGGCCAAGGCGTACGGGCCCGACCTGCGCCTCGCCGTCCTCGCCGGCGACCCCGTCACCGTCGACCGGGTCCGGGGCCGCCAGAGCCTGGGACCCGGGTGGGTGAGCCTGCTCCTCCAGCGGGCCGTGGCACACCTGTGGGCGTCCGGCGCGGTGGACCGGGCGGCGGTGGCGCGGGCGTACGGCGCCCGCCGGGACGCGCTGGTCGACGCGCTGGCGGAACGCGGGGTCACCGCCCACGGCCGCAGCGGCATGAACGTCTGGGTGCCGGTACCCGACGAGACCGGCGCGGTGGCCCGCCTGCTGCAAGGAGGCTGGGCGGTGGCGCCGGGCGCCCGCTTCCGCATCGCCTCCCCGCAGGGCGTCCGCATCACGGTCTCGGCGCTCACGCCGCGGGACATCGGCGGTCTGGCCGACGCGGTGGCGGCGGCGGTACGCCCGAGTCCCGCGCGGGTCTACGGATGACAGGGCCGCCGAAGGGGGTGGGCCCGCGCCCGCCCCGCCGTTTCAGGCGCCCTTGGGCCGCATCTGGGTGAGGGCGGCCCCCGCCAGCACGACGACCGCTCCGACCGGCGTGGTCCATCGCAGCGACTCCCCGAGGATCGCCACCCCCGCGGCCGTCGCGATGACGGGGATGAAGTACGTGACCATCTGGGCGGTGGTGGGTCCGACCTCGGCGACCAGCCCGTACTGGATCAGTACCGCGAGCCCCGTCCCCAGCGCCCCCAGCGCGGCCACGGCCAGCAGCGGAACGACCGCGACATGCTCCGGGACGCCGGTGAACAGCGGCGTCACCACGGCCAGCTGCACCGTGGCCAGCAGCAACTGTCCCCCGGTCATCGCCAGATGCGAGTTGCCCGTGCCGGCCAGCGTCCGGCGCACGTAGATCCAGCCCACCGGGTAGCTCAGCGAGGCCAGCAGTGCCATCGCCGTGCCCGTGGCGTCCAGTCCGTCGAAGCCCTGCCAGACCCCCAGCACGGTCAGCACGCCGAGGAAGCCGAGCACGAGGCCGGCGACCCGGACCCGGGTGGGCCGGTCCTCGGACAGCGCGACCAGGGACAGGACCATGCCCCACAAGGGAGAGGTGGCGTTGCAGATGCCGGCCAGCGTGGACGGGATCGTCAGCTCGGAGTAGGCGAAGAGGGAGAACGGCAGGGCGTTCAGCAGGAACGCGGCGACCGCCATGTGCCCCCACAGCCGGGCCCCGCGCGGCAGCCGCTCCCGCTTCACGGCCATCGCCGCCACGAGCACCGCCGTACCGAACACTAGCCGTCCGAGGGTGACCTGGAAGGGCGCGTACCCCTCGGTCCCCACCTTGATCAACAGGAAGCTGAAGCCCCAGATCAGGGAGAGGGCGCCGAAGCGGAGCCGCCAGTCGAGGCGGGCGCGGGGGCGAGGCGGGGCCGGGGCGGGGGACTGGGTTCGAGGCGTGGCGACCGTGCTCATGCCCTTAACGATGCAGGAGGCAACCTCGTAGAACAATCGAGATTTCCCGCCTGGTACCTCTTAGAATCACTTACATGTTGAATCTGGAGCGCCTGCGCACCCTGGACGCCCTGGCCCGGCACGGCTCGGTCAGTGCCGCCGCCGACGCGCTGCACGTCACCACGTCCGCGGTCTCGCAGCAGCTGGGCAAGCTGGAACGGGAGCTCGGCCAGCAGCTCCTCGCCAAGAACGGGCGAGGGGTACGGCTCACGGACGCCGGCCGGCTCCTGTCGGAGCACGCGGCACGCATCCTGTCCCAGGTCGAGCTGGCCGAGTCCGACCTGGAGGCGCACCGGGGCCAGGTCGTCGGCGAACTCCGGCTGTCGGCGTTCCCGACCGCCGCCCGCGGCCTCTTCCCGGCCGCGCTCGGCGCGCTGCGCGCCCGGCACCCCGGGCTGCGCGTGCGCTCCAGCGAACTGGAACCGGAGCAGGGCATCGCCGGGGTCGTCCGCGGCGATCTCGATCTGGCGGTCGTCCTCGACTGGTACAACAAGCCGATGCCCGTGCCCGACGGCCTGGTCAAGGCGCCGCTGCTGGACGATCCGGCCGAGGTCGCCCTCCCCGTGGGGCATCCGCTCGCGGACCGGGACGAGGTGGACCTCGCCGAGTTCGCGGGCGACGAGTGGATCACCTGGGGCGAGGGCGAGTTCTGCCACGAGTGGCTGATGTTCACGCTCCGCTCGAAGGGCATCGAGCCCATCGTCGGCCACCGCGCGGGCGAGACCCACACCCAGCTCGGCCTGGTCGCCGCCGGTCTGGGGGTGTGCATCGCCCCGCTGCTGGGCCGCCACCCGGTGCCGCCGGGCATCGTCACGATCCCGCTCCGGCAGCGTGTGCGCAGGCATGTGTACGTGGTCTGGCGGGCGGACGCCGACCGCCGTCCCTCCATCCGCGCGGCGGTGGAGGCCCTGCGCACCGCCGCCCGGGAACTCGGCTGACCCCGGGGCCCGCCCCCCCGCTCCGTCCTACGCCCCGCCCAGTTTCCGGAAGTCCCAGGACACGATCTTCTCCGGGGTCAGCCGGGCCCAGGCGTGCCGGCCGTCGTGCGGCATCTCGTCCAGGCCGAAGTTCTTGCGTGCGAACAGGGTCTCGGCCGTGTCGAGCTCGGCGCACAGCTCGCCGCGGCGCGGCACCTCGCCCACGAACTCCACCCGGCCGGTCAGCTCGACCCCGCGCAACTGGTCGTACTCCTCGCCCGAGTCGATCACCACGGCCACCCGGGGATCGCGGCGCAGCTGAGCCCAGCGCCGGCTGCGCACCACCGAGTACAGCCACAGCGAGGTGCCGTCCCAGGCGAACCACAGCGCGCTCACATGCGGTGTGCCGTCGGCCGAGACGGTCGCGACCCGGCAGGTGCGCTGGGTGGTGAGGAACGCGTCCAGCTCGCCGGGCGTCATCATGATCTTCCGGCCACGGCGCTGCTCGGTGACGGTCATGCGGCCCCCTCTTCTCCACGTCGTGTCAGCGAACTATCGTGTGGTACTGATCCTCTGACATCACGTCAGAAAAGAAAACAGGTCGCGTTCAAGGGGGCGCCATGCCGGAGCAGCTCAGCGGACTCCTCGAACCCGCCGGCACCGTCCTGCTCACCGTGGAGTGCCAGCAGGGCGTCGTCGGCCCGGACAGCGCCCTGCCCGAACTCGCCCGCGAGGCGCGCTCCTCCGGCGCCCTGCGCAATGTGGCCCGGCTGGTCGCCGCCGCCCACGAGACCGGCGTGCAGGTGATCCACGCGATCGCCGAGCGCCGCCCGGACGGCCGGGGCGCGAGCCGCAACGCCCGCCTGTTCCGGGCCGCCGAGCGGCTGCCCGTGCAACAACTGAGCGGCAGCACGGCGGTCCGGATCGCGTCCCCGATCGAGGTCGCCGAGGAGGACCTCGTCGTACGGCGGCTGCACGGCCTGTCCCCGGTGCACGGCACCGGCGTCGACGCCCTGCTGCGCAACCTCGGCTGCCGCACGCTGATCGTCGCCGGGGTCTCGGCCAACGTGGCCGTCCCCAACGCGGTGTTCGACGCCGTGAACCTCGGATACACCGCCGTGGTCCCGGCCGACGCCATCGCCGGGGTGCCCGCCGACTACACCCCGGCGATGATCCGCAACACCCTCGCGCTGGTCGCCACGGTCGCCACCACCGACGAGGTGCTCGGTGGCCTCCGGCGGGCGTACGCGCGGCGCTGAGCCGGCTCAGGCCAGCTTGATCTCGTCGCCGGAGACGGTGATCTTCGCGGCGGCCAGCGGCTGTGTCGCGGGCCCCTTCTTGACGCTGCCGTCCGCCGCCGAGAACTGGCTCTGGTGGCACGGGCAGACGATCACGCCGTCCGCCACGCTGCCCACCGCGCAGCCCTGGTGGGTGCACTTGGACGAGAACGCCTTGTAGGTGCCCGCCGTCGGCTGGGTGACCACGACGCCCTGGTCCTTGAAGATCTTGCCGCCGCCTTCGGGGATGTCCGAGGTCTTCGCGAGGGCGGTGCCGCCGCCGTCCTGTGCGGACCCGGCGGAGCCCGAGTCGCCGGACCCGGCTCCGGTGGTGACGGTCTTGCCGGAGCCGTCGTCCGAACCGCAGGCGGTCAGCGCGGCGGCGAGCCCGGCGGCTCCGGCCGCCGCCACCACGGTACGGCGGGCCGGTCCCGCTGAGGGCTGGGGCGATGCGCTGGTCATGGGGGACTTCCCTTCCGCGGAGCTTGTCGTGGTCCGTCATGGGGTACGGCCGGGGAGCGGCGGCCGTTCAGACGGACACCCGGATCCTTGCCGCCCGTGCCGAGCGGGCCATGAGTCGCGGCTGTCGGCGGGCTGTGGGCCGGGCACCCGGCCGTGCCCCAGTAACCTGGGGCGATGCTCAAGGAAGTCACCGCGACCCGCTACATCACGCCCCTGCGTGAGGGGGGCTCGCTGCCGGGGCTCGTCGAGGCCGACGACTTCGGGACCTACGTCATGAAGTTCACCGGAGCCGGACAGGGCCGCAAGACCCTGGTCGCCGAGGTGGTGTGCGGCGAACTCGCCCGGCGCCTCGGATTCCGCATGCCCCGGCTGGTCACCGTCCGGCTGGACCCGGTCCTCGGGCTCGGCGAGCCCGAGCAGCAGGTGCAGGACCTGCTCCGGACCAGCGGAGGCGCCAACCTCGGCATGGACTTCCTGTCCGGCGCGCTCGGCTACGACCCGCTCGCCTTCCCGGTGAGTCCCGGGGAGGCCGGCCGGATCGTCTGGTTCGACGCGCTGATCAACAACGTCGACCGCTCCTGGCGCAACCCCAACCTCCTGGTGCACCAGGGCGAACTGTGGCTCATCGACCACGGGGCCACGATGATCTGGCACCACAACTGGCCCTCCGCCGAGACCTCGGCGGCCCGCCCCTACGACGCCTCCGACCACGCCCTCGCCCGGTTCGCCCCGGACGTGCCCGCGGCCGCGGCCGAGCTGGCCCCCCGGGTCACCGAGGAACTGCTCGCCGAGGTCACCGCCGAGATCCCGGACGCCTGGCTCGCCGACGAGCCCGGCTTCGACACCCCGGACGACCTGCGCCGGGCGTACGCGCGGCCGCTGCTCGCACGGGCGGCCGTCATCGCCGAGCGGATCACCGGCCTCGGCTCCGGGACCGGGTGAGGGCGCGCGGGCGAGGGAATCGAGGAGGGCACGTGAGCGAGCGATTCGAGGAGAGCAAGTGAGCGAGCGCCACATTCACATGGCCGGCCATGTGACCGAGCGCCACATCACCCGGGCGGGCCAGGGCGGCGACCGGGACGTGTTCGAGTACGCGCTGCTGCGCGTCGTACCCCGGGTGGAGCGCGGCGAGTGCATCAACGCCGGCGTGGTGGTCTACTGCCGCGCCCGGTCGTACGTCGGCGCCCGCACCCATCTGGACGAGGCACGGCTGCTCGCGCTGGACCCGGCCGCCGACGTCGCCGGGGTGCGCGCCGCGCTCCGGGCGATCGAGCGGCACTGCGCGGGCGGGGAGGAGGCCGGGCAGGCGGCCGGGGACGACGCCGGGCGCCGGTACCGCTGGCTGATCGCGCCCCGCTCCACCGTGGTCCAGCCCGGCCCCGTGCACACCGGCCTGACCGCCGACCCCGCCGCCGAGACGGAGCGATTGCTGGACCTCCTGGTGAGGTAATGGATCACACCGGCCGGATGTGCCGTTGACACCGGGTGCCAGGGCTTCTAGCGTCACGGGTGCTGAAGGTACTAAGCGGTCGCTCACCGCATGGGCGGGTCCTCTCCGAGGGCCCGACAGGTTCTCTCAAGGGCGAGGAGAAGCAGCAATGTCCACCACTGAACAGCGGGTCGCGGTAGTCACCGGCGCGGCGCGCGGCATCGGCGCCGCCACCGCCGTACGACTGGCAGCCGAGGGGCGCGCGGTCGCCGTGATCGATCTGGACGAGGCCGCCTGCAAGGACACCGTCGAGAAGATCACCGCGGCCGGCGGCAAGGCCATCGCGGTCGGCGCGGACGTCTCCGACGAGGCGCAGGTCCAGGCCGCCGTCGCGCGGGTCGCCGAGGAGCTGGGCGCCCCGACGATCCTGGTCAACAACGCCGGCGTGCTGCGCGACAACCTGCTGTTCAAGATGAGCGTCTCGGACTGGGACACGGTCCTGAGCGTGCACCTGCGCGGCTCGTTCCTGATGACGAAGGCCATCCAGAAGCACATGGTGGACGCGGGCTGGGGCCGGGTCGTCAACCTCTCCTCCTCCTCGGCGCTCGGCAACCGCGGCCAGGCCAACTACTCGGCCGCCAAGGCCGGCCTCCAGGGCTTCACCAAGACCCTCGCCATCGAGCTGGGCAAGTTCGGCATCACGGCCAACGCCGTCGCCCCCGGCTTCATCGCCACCGAGATGACCAAGGCCACGGCCGACCGGGTCGGCATGGGCTTCGAGGACTTCAAGAAGGCCGCGGCCACGCAGATCCCGGTGCAGCGGGTCGGCGAGCCGGAGGACATCGCCAACGCCATCGCGTTCTTCACCGGCGAGGCGGCCGGCTTCGTCTCCGGCCAGGTGCTGTACGTCGCCGGCGGACCGCTCGACTAAAGGGATTCAGAGGTAACAGGGACATGACTGAACTCCCGGAGCTCTCCGGCAAGGTCGCGATCGTCACCGGCGCGAGCCGCGGTATCGGCTACGGCGTCGTCGAGGCGCTGGTGGCGCGCGGCGACCGCGTGTGCATCACGGGCCGCAACGAGGACGCCCTGAAGGAGGCCGTCGCGCAGCTCGGCGCCGAGCGGGTCATCGGCGTCGCGGGCAAGGCCCACGACCTGGACCACCAGACCGAGGTCGTCGAGCGCACCATGGAGGCCTTCGGGCGGGCCGACTTCCTGGTCAACAACGCGGGCACCAACCCCGTGTTCGGGCCGATCGCGGACCTCGACCTGGGCGTCGCCCGCAAGGTCTTCGAGACCAATGTGATCTCCGCGCTCGGCTTCGCCCAGAAGACCTGGCACGCCTGGCAGAAGGACAACGGCGGCGCGATCGTCAACATCGCCTCGGTCGCCGGCCTCGCCCCCTCGCCGTTCATCGGCGCGTACGGCGTCAGCAAGGCCGCGATGATCAACCTGACCCAGCAGCTGGCGCACGAGTTCGCGCCCGGGGTGCGGGTCAACGCGATCGCCCCGGCCGTGATCAAGACCAAGTTCGCGCAGGCCCTGTACGAGGGCCGCGAGGAGGAGGCGGCCGCGGCCTATCCGCTCGGCCGGCTCGGCGTGCCCTCCGACATCGGCGGGGCGGCGGCCTTCCTCACCTCCGAGCAGTCCGACTGGATCACCGGTCAGACGCTCGTCGTGGACGGCGGAATCTTCCTCAACGCCGGCGTGGGCTGAGACCGGGCCTCTTCTTCCGGGCGCCGATTTTCGGACGGATCGGCGCCCGGAAGGGCCTGTGGGATCCGCACATCGGAATGACAACGTCGTCACCGCTCAGTCGATCAAGAAGGCCCTTTCCGAAGCAGGTTCAGGGGCCCGAACGCTGCGGTATGGTCTGCCGACCCTTGGTATGGCAGATCGAGGAGCGTGCGCGTGTTCAACCGGAACCGATTCCTGCGGAGAGTCGCGGCGATCGCGTCCATATCGCTGGTCGCCGGATGCGGTCTGCTGTCCGACGGTGACCCCGACAGCCAGGGTCCGATCGTCGTGGGTACCACCAGCGTCCCCAGCACGCTCGACCCGGCCGGCGCCTGGGACGGCTCCTGGGAGCTGTACCGCAACATCTTCCAGACGCTGGTCGCCTACCCGAACGGCGCCACCACCCCGCAGCCCGACGCCGCGCAGAACTGCTCCTTCACCGACTCGTCGAGCCGTACCTACCGCTGCAAGCTCCGCGCGGGACTGAAGTTCGCCGACGGCGACGCGCTGACCGCCAAGGCCGTCCGGTACTCGATCGACCGCATCCGCACCATCAACGCCCCCGGCGGCCCCGCCGGGCTGCTCGGCAGTCTGGACCGGATCGAGACGTCCGGCGACCGCGAGATCGTCTTCCACCTCAACCAGTCCGACGCCACCTTCCCGTTCGTGCTGGCCACCCCTGCCATGTCGATCGTCGACCCGGACGACTACCCCGCGAACTCCCTGCGCAAGGACACCACGGTGTACGGCTCCGGGCCGTACGAACTGAAGTCCTACGAGGACGACACGAAGGCCGTCCTCGTCCGCAACGACAACTACCAGGGCTTCGCCAAGCGGCAGAACGACGCGGTGACCATCCGCTACTTCAAGGACTCCGGCGGCATGGTCAAGGCGCTGCGGGACAAGCAGATCGACGTCACCTACCGCGGTCTCGCCGCCGACGACATCCTCTCCTTGCAGCAGCACGACAACGAGGATCTGCAACTGGTCGACGGCGCCGGCACGGACATCAGCTACCTGGTGTTCAACCCCAAGGACCCCTGGGCCAAGCAGCCCGCCGTGCGCAAGGCCGTCGCCCAGCTCGTGGACCGGGGGGCGATCGCGCACAAGGTCTACAAGGACACCGTCGACCCGCTGTACTCGATGGTCCCCAAGGGCCTCACCGGCCACGCCACCGGGTTCTTCGACGACTACGGCGACCCGAGCGTGCCCAAGGCCCGCAAGATCCTCTCCGACGCGGGCATCACCCGGCCCGTCCCGCTCACCCTCTGGTACACCACCGACCGCTACGGCTCCGAGACGGCCCTGATGTTCCGGGAGCTGAAGCGGCAGCTGGACGACTCCGGACTGTTCACCATCACCCTCGAGAGCCGCCCCTGGAAGACCTTCGTGGTGGGCTACCAGAAGGGCGAGTACCCGGTGTTCGGGCGCGGCTGGTTCCCGGACTTCCCGGACGCCGACAACTTCATCGCCCCGTTCGTCGGCGAGCACAACGCCCTCGGCACGCCCTACCCGGCCAAGGAGATCACCGGCCGGCTGCTGCCCCACTCGCGCGCGGAGAGCGACCGCGCCCGGACCGTCAAGGACGTGGAGGCGGCCCAGCAGATCATGGTGAACGACGCCCGGCTGATCCCGCTGTGGCAGGGCCGGCAGTTCGTGGCGGCCAGCGATGACGTCTCCGGGGGCGAGCAGGCCCTGGACCCGTCGACGATCATGATGATGTGGACGCTGCACCGCAAGACCAGCTGGTGAAACGCCCTCGGGGCACCGGTTGTCAGTGGTCGCCTGTAGGTTCTGAAGCCTGGAAGTGACCACACGCAGTAGCTGATCGACATCGTGAGGACGTTGACGTGACCGACATCGCCATGCTGCCCGAGTCCTGGCGCGGGGTTCTGGGCGACGAACTGCAGCAGCCCTACTTCAAGGAGCTGACCGAGTTCGTCGAGGAGGAGCGGGCGAAGGGTCCCGTCTATCCCCCGCGCGAGGAGGTCTTCGCCGCGCTGGACGCGACGCCGTTCGATCAGGTGAAGGTCCTCGTCCTGGGCCAGGACCCGTACCACGGCGAGGGCCAGGGCCACGGCCTGTGCTTCTCGGTCCGCCCCGGTGTGAAGACCCCGCCGTCGCTGCGGAACATCTACAAGGAGATGCAGGAGGAGCTGGGCCTGCCCGTCCCGGACAACGGCTATCTGATGCCGTGGGCCCGGCAGGGCGTGCTGCTGCTCAACGCGGTCCTCACCGTCCGGGCCGGGGAGGCCAACTCGCACAAGGGCAAGGGCTGGGAGAAGTTCACCGACGCCGTGATCCGCGCCGTGGCCTCCCGCCCCGACCCGGCGGTCTTCGTCCTCTGGGGCAACTACGCGCAGAAGAAGCTCCCGCTGATCGACGAGACCCGGCACGTGGTCGTCAAGGGCGCGCACCCCTCACCGCTGTCCGCCAAGAAGTTCTTCGGCTCCCGCCCGTTCACGCAGATCAACGAGGCGATCGCCGCGCAGGGGCACGAGGCCGTCGACTGGCGGATCCCGAATCTGGGCTGAGGGGGCAGCCGCCTCGCGGAAGCGGCTCGGGCGCAACTCCCCGGGGGCGCGGGCCCGTATCCGGGCGCGGCCCCGCCGCGCGGGCGCCCCCGGCTCTCCACCCGCCCGCGGCCGGCCGCCGGCGTTCCGCGCAACGGCGCCGCCTGCCCGGGAATCCCGGCGGCGCCGTCTAGCGTCGGAACCACACAACGGTCGACAGTCCGGAGGACCTCGTGGCGGAGCGACAGGAGCAGGCGGCGCCGGACGCCGTGCTGACGCGGATCGGGCAGGTCGTGATGCTGCACCACGGCGGCGACCGCGAGGAGGCCCGCAGCCGCTTCCTGGACCTGTGGGCGGAGATCGGCGAGGACGGCGACCCGCTGCACCGCTGCACCCTGGCCCACTACTTGGCCGACACCCAGGACGATCCGGGGGACGAACTCGCCTGGGACCTGAGGGCGTTGTCGGCGGCGGAGGAACTGGCCGACGGCCGCGCGGGCGGGGACCCGTCCAGTGTCCAGGGCTTCTTCCCCTCCCTGCACCTCAATCTGGCCGCCGACTACGCCAAGCTGGGCCGCGCCGAGGCCGCCCGCAGCCACCTGCGCCGGGCCCGCAGCACGGCGGGTTCCCTGTCCGACGACGGCTACGGCGAGGGCGTCCGGTCCGCGATCAGCCGGCTGGCGCTGCGGCTGGGGGAGGACGGCACCCCGGACGGCGAGACCTGGGGGCCGCCCCGGCAGCGCTAGAGAGACCTTCCGGAGCGGACCGGGGGCGATCCGGAGGAAGCCCCCTGGGAGCCGTGCGGGCAAGCCGTGTCCCGGGACGCGGCTCAGTGGCCGTACGCCTGCTCGCAGATGCTCGCCTCGGGGCCGTCCGCGCGCCAGCCCCCGAACGCGTTGCCCAGGGCGCACACGTCCGGTGCCCCGGGCAACGGCGGCGCCGGGACGGGCGCTTCGGCGCCCGGGGACCGGGGGCGGACCGGGCGGGGGGCCGGCGGCGCGGGCGGGGCCGGTGGCCGGCGCGTGACCTCGGGGGTGGCCGGGGGCCGGTGTCCGGCGGGGGGCCCGGAGCGTTCCGGGTGCCGGGACGGCCCGGCCATCTCCAGTGCCTCGACGACCGGCGCCTGCACCACCCGGGGCGGCGCGCTGCCGTCCGGCCGGGGCGCGGTCGGCTGCGAGGGCGCGGTGTCCGGCGGACCCGGGGTCGCCGGCTGCCGCACCGTCACACACCCGGAGAGGGCCGAGACGGCCACGGTGACCAGAAGCGCTGCGGTGGTCGTCGTTCGATACACCCGCCCAACTCTGCTGGTTCGGCGCCCGGCTTGGCAGCGGGGAGCCGATTCCGGTGCCCCGCACGGGTGATTGCATACACCGTGCGGGGGATGTGCCGTACGGGTGCTGACGGCCGGCCGCCGGGCTCGTCGTCCCCGCGTCCGCCGGGGTCCGGGGACGGCGGTGGATCCTCAGTGTCCCAGCAGGCCCCGCAGCAGCTCCCGCAGCCCGGTGCGGATCTCCGCCAGGTCGGGGGTCCGGGTGCCGAAGGAACCGGCCGCGCAGGAGAACATCAGCCCGTCCGCCCAGGCGACCAGGGACAGCACGTGGCGGTCCGGGGCCGGTGAGCCCGCGGCGGTGAGCAGCGCGGTCAGCTGTTCCCTGAACACGGCGCCGGTCCGGTCGTAGAACGCGCGCAGTTCGGGGCGGCGGGTGGCCTCCAGGGCCAGTTCGTAGCGGGCGATCAGCAGCTCGCGGTTGCGGGTCAGCGAGCGGTGCACCGCGAGCGCCAGGCCCTCGGCCAGTGCGTCGAGTCCGCCGCTCGGGTCCGGCATCTCCGCCAGTGCCAGCACCCGCGCCTCCCGCTCCGCGTGCCGCCGTACCGCGAGTTCCAGCAGGGCCTGCCGGGTGCGCGCCACGTTCGACGTCGAGCCCGGCGGCAGCCCGGCCGTCTCGTCCACCGCCCGGTGCGTCAGCCCGCGCATGCCGCGCCCGGCGAGCAGGGCGAGGGCGGCGTCGGCGACCAGATCGGCGCGGGAGGTGCTCGGCGGGCCGGGGGAGCTGGGGGTTTCCACGGACATGCGCCGACCCTACCCGGCTCACTACGGCTGTAGTAAGGTCAGTCGTACTACAGATGTAGTCGCGAGGAGGGGTCATGGCACGGCCGACGCGTGTGATCGTCATCGGGGGCGGCATCGGAGGGCTGGCCGCGGCAGCGGCCCTGCACCGGCGGGGGCGGGACGTGACCGTGCTGGAGCGCGCCCCCTCGCTGGACCCCGTCGGCGCGGCCATCTCGCTCGCCCCCAACGCCCTGCGCGCCCTGGACGTCCTCGGCATCGGCGACGAGATCCGCGACCTGGCCGCCTGGCAGGGCGACGGCGGCCTGCGCACCCCCCGCGGGCGCTGGCTGTCCCGGTCCGACGCCGAGGCCGCCGCCGCCCGCTTCGGCGGCCCCCTGGTGCTGCTGCCCCGGGCCACCCTCGTCGACCGGCTCGCCGCGCTCCTCCCGCCCGGTACCGTCCGCACCGCGGCGCCCGCGGCCCTCGCCGACCCCGGCGGCCGGGACCGGCCGGCCCGCGTGACCACCGGCGCGGGCGAGCTGGAGGCCGACCTGGTGGTCGGCGCGGACGGCATCGGCTCACGCGTCCGCGGCGTCCTGTTCCCCGGCCGTCCCGGGCCGGTGTACGCCGGGTTCACCACCTGGCGCGTGCTCGTCCCGGTGCCCGGCGCGGAGTTCGCCTCGCACGAGACCTGGGGCCGCGGCCAGATCTGGGGCACCCACCCCCTCGGGGACGGCCGGGTGTACGCCTACGCGGCGGCCGTGGTCCCGGCCGGGGAGCACGCCCCCGACGACGAGAAGGCCGAACTGCTGCGCCGCTACGGCGACTGGCACGACCCCATTCCCGCCGTGCTCGCCGCCGTCCGCCCCGAGGACGTGCTCCGGCACGACGTCCACCACCTCGCCCGGCCCCTGCCCGCCTACCACTCGGGCCGGACGGTCCTCCTCGGCGACGCCGCCCACGCCATGCCGCCGACCCTCGGCCAGGGCGGCAACCAGGCCGTCGAGGACGCCGTCGTCCTCGCGCACCACGGCGCGGACCTGCCCGCCTACACCGCCGCGCGCCTCCCGCGGACGACCGCCGTCGCCCGCCGGGCCGTCCGGGTCGCCCGCCTCAACATGGCCCGCGGCCGTGCCCTGGTGGCCGTGCGCGACACGGCCGTCGCGGCTCTGTCGGCGACCGGGCCGGCGCTCTTCCTGCGCGGCTTCGACAGCATCGCCGACTGGCGGCCCCCGTATGCTTCCGGCAGACGACACGCAGGCCAGCGGTAGAGGAGAGCACGTGAAGGTCGGCTGCATCGGACTCGGGGACATCGCGCAGAAGGCGTACCTGCCGGTGCTGGGCGCGCAGCCGGGGCTCGACCTCCATCTGCAGACCCGCACGCCCGCCACCCTGGACCGGATCGGGGACACCCTGCGTCTGCCCCGCGAGCAGCGCCACACCACCCTCGACTCGCTGCTCGCCGCCGGCCTCGACGCGGCCTTCGTGCACGCGCCGACGGCCGTCCACCCCGAGATCGTCACCCGGCTGCTGGAGGCGGGCGTCCCCACGTACGTGGACAAGCCGCTCGCCTACGAACTCGCCGATTCCGAGCGGCTGGTGGACCTCGCCGAGCGGCGCGGCGTCTCGCTGTTCGTGGGCTTCAACCGCCGGTACGCGCCCGGGTACGCCCAGTGCCTGGAGCACCCCCGCGAGCTGATCCTCCTGCAGAAGAACCGCGTCGGGCTGCCGGAGGAACCCCGCTCGATGATCCTGGACGACTTCATCCACGTCGTGGACACCCTGCGGTTCCTGGTGCCCGGACCGGTCGACGACGTGACCGTCCGCGCCCGCGCCGAGGACGGGCTGCTCCATCACGTCGTGCTCCAGCTCGGCGGGGACGGCTTCACCGCGCTCGGCGTGATGAACCGGCTCAGCGGCTCCAGCGAGGAGATCCTCGAAGTGTCCGGGCAGGACACCAAGCGCCAGGTGGTCAACCTCGCCGAGGTGATCGACCACAAGGGGCAGCCGACCGTGCGCCGGCGCGGCGACTGGGTGCCGGTGGCCCGGCAGCGCGGCATCGAGCAGGCGGTCCTCGCCTTCCTCGACGCCGTGCGGGCCGGGAAGGTGCTCAACGCCCGTGACGCGCTGGCGACCCATGAACTGTGCGAGCGCGTGGTACGAGCGGTTCAGGACCGCTCCGGCGCAGCCTGAACGCCCGTATCCCCTCGGTCGCGCCCAGCGCGGCGAGCACCAGCAGCGCGCCGTGCACCGGCCAGTCGCCGTAGCGGACGTACGGCGTGATGCCGTGCGCCAGCGGTACGTCGTACACGCGCGCGGTGCTCGCGCCGGTGCCGAGCCACGGACCGAGGCGCTGCCCGTCCGGGCCGTACACCGCCGAGACGCCCGTGAGCGTGGCGTGCACCATCGGGCGGCCGGTCTCGGCGGCGCGCAGCGCGGCCAGCGAGGCGTGCTGCTCGGGTGCCCAGCTGTGCTGGAAGGAGGAGGTGGAGGACTGGCCGAGGAGGAGGTCCGCGCCGTCCTCGGCGAGGTGCCGGCTCATGTCGGGGAACGCGGTCTCGAAGCAGACCAGCGGGCCGATCCGCAGCCCGTGCCCGACGTTCATCACGGTCTGCTCGGTGCCGCGGCGCCGGTCCTCGCCCGCGGCCCGGCCCACCGAGGTGGCCCAGCCGAGCAGGGAACGGGCCGGTATGTACTCGCCGAACGGGACCAGCCGCATCTTGTCGTACCGGTCGCCGGTCGGGCCGTGCGGGCCGACCAGTACCGAACTCTTGTAGATGCCGGGCCGGTCGGAGCGGCGGGCGTCCACGTTCACCAGGACGTCGGCACCGGTCACCCGGGACAGCGCGGCGAGCCGACGGGTCAGGTCGGGGCGGTCGTCCAGGTCGAAGCCGACGCTGGACTCGCCCCACACCACCAGGTCGACGTCCCGCCCGGCGAGCGGCCGGGTCAGCCGCTCCTCCCGGTCGAACCGCTTGTCACCGCTGTCCTGTCCGGCCACGACGCCCGGCTGCACGACGGCGATCCGCACGCGCGCGTCGACGTCGGGGCGCGGCGCCCACACCCACGCCGCCGAGGTCGCGGCGGCCGTGGCGGCCAGCGAGGCCACGGCCGGCACGCGTGACTCGCGGACCGAGACCAGCACCGCCACCGCCGCGTTGACGGCCACCACCAGGAAGCTGAGCAGCCACACCCCGCCCACCGAGGCGAGCCGCAGCGCCGGGCCCACCTGCCACTGGCTGGCGCCCAGCATGCCCCAGGGCCCGCCGAGACCCTGCCAGGACCGGACCAGCTCCACCGCCAGCCAGGCCGACGGCAGCACCAGCAGCGCGGCGGCGATCCGGCCCGGCGACGGCCGTCCGCCGAGCAGCCGGCGCACCAGCAGTCCCCAGGGCGCCCAGAGCAGCCCCAGCAGCGCGGCTATCAGGAAGATGAACACGTGCAGGCTCGGCAGCAGCCAGTGGTGGACGGCCACCAGGAAGCCGATGCCGCCGCACCAGCCGTCGTAGGCCGCCCGCCGCCCCGTGGGCGCGGAACGGGCCAGCAGGATCCAGGGCACCAGGGCGACATACGCGAACCACCACAGCGACGGGGCCGGGAACGCGAGCACGGGCAGGGCGCCGGCGAGGGCGGCGGTGGCCGAGCGCCGCCAAGGGGAGGTCAGCCAGTGGTTGATCGTCCTCATAAGGACCCTTCCTACCCAGCTGTGGTTCCAGTGTGCGTCGGAGACGGAACCGGTGCGTCCCGGGGTCCCGTCCGGGGAAACCCGGGCGGGACCCCGGCCGGGCAGCCGGCCGCGCGGTGCCCCGCGCCCCCTCACCCGGCGCCGGGCCCGCCCGTCGGCATGCGGCGCCACTTCTCCTGTACGACGACCTCGCGCAGCCGCCAGCCGTCGGCGGTCCGCAGCACACCGAAGTCGTACCGCCCGCCGCACACGAGGTCCGGTGCCTCGTCGCCGTCCGGACCGGCGAAACGCAGGGGATTGAGATAGTCGGCGCGTACCCGGGCGGTGTCCCCCGTGTCGTGCTCCAGGGTTCCGAAGCGCACCTGCCGGTTGACGATCAGATGCTGTCGCATGGCGAACAGGGCCAGGCTCTCGGCGAGCCAGGCGGCGACCCGCTCCGCGTCGCCCTCGATGCCTCCCGCCGAGCGGTAGTCGGCCCGCCCGTCCGCCGTGAACAGCCCCCGGTACGCCGCCCAGTCGCCGTCGTCCACCGCCACCGCGTACGCGGTGACCAGGTCGTCCACGGCCAGCCGGTCCCTCACCGTCGCGAACTCCGCACGCTGCGTCATCGGCACAGTGTTGGGCACGGCGGACGCGGAGCCAAGGGGGCGTGCGGGGTGAATGTTCGGCGGACCTGGTGTTCCGCCGACGGCCGCACGGCGGCCGGCCACGCGCAACTCCCTTATCGCCCACCGGTCGAGCCCGACGGCCTGGGGTACGATCGACCGTATGGGTAGTGCCATGGCCGACGTCACCGACAAACGCCTTCTGCGCGGTGCCCGGACCCGGAAGGCCATTCTGGAGCGGGCGGTCGACATCGCCTCGCTCGACGGCCTCGGAGGGATCAGCTTCGGCCGTCTGGCCACGGACACCGGGCACAGCAAGGCAGGCATCCAGACGCTCTTCAAGACGAAGGAAGCGCTGCAGGTGGCGGTCGTCGACTTCGCCCGCGAGATGTTCGTCGACAACGTCGTCCGGCCGGCCGCGTCCGCGCCGCGCGGCGTCGCACGGCTGCGTGCGCTGCTCGACCAGTGGGTCGTCTACGCCTCGACCCCGCTGTTCGCGGGCGGATGCTTCCGGGCCGCGAACCTCGCGGAGTTCGACGGCAGGACCGGGCCCGTCCATGACGCGCTCTTCCGCGACCAGCGGGAGTGGCTCCAGGTCATCGCCGGTGAACTGCGGTACGCCGTCGACAGCGGGGAGATCGCGGACCTGGACGTCGAACTCGCCGTCTTCCAGATCGACGCGCTGCTGTGCGCCGCCAACACGGCTCTGCGGCTCGGGGACGACAGCGCGGTGGGCAAGGTCCGCCGCATCGTCGAGGGCCTGCTGACCGCTCCCCGGTGACGCCGTCGGGTCACTCGGCTTCCTTCGGCCGGTTCGGCAGCAGGAAGACGACGACACCCGCGGTGACCGCGATGACGAACGTCCCGAAGGACGCGACGGCGAAGGCGTGCCCGGCGGCGGCGACCCTGCCGGCCGCCGCGGGACGGAACGAGCCGAAGAAGACGGCGCCGATGACGGCGACGCCCAGCGCTCCGCCGCACTGCTGAGCCGTGGACAAGATCCCCGAGGCGACTCCGGCCGACTCCGGCTCTACGCGGCTCAGCACCGTGTTGAGCGCCGGTGTGATCACCAGTCCGCCACCGACGCTCTGCAGCACGAGGGTGGGGATCACGAGCAGGGGAGTGATCCGGGGGCCGGACATCAGCAGCAGGCCGGTCGCCAGATAGCCGCTCGCCAGTACGATCGCCCCGACCTCCAGGACACGTCGTCCGTGTTTCGGGATGATCCGGCTCGCCACCATGCTGAACACGAAGAAGGCGGTGGCCGCCGGCGTGTGGACCAGGCCCGCGCCGAGCGCCGACATGCCGAGGCCCTGCTGCAACGTCACCGACAGCACCAGGTAGTAGGAGTAGATCAGCGCGTACAGGGCGAGGACGAGGACGAGGCCGAGCGAGAACGAGCGCTGTCCGAACAGCGTCAGCGGGACCAGCGGATCCCCGCCCCGCCGTTCCAGGCGCCGTTCGAGCGCGACGAACAGGCCGAACGCCGCCGCGCTGCCCGCGAAGCAGGCCCGGACCCACCCCGGCCAGCCCGCCTCCTGTCCCTGGATCAGCGGGAGCACCAGAAGGAAGAGGGCCGCGCTGAGCACCAGGACGCCGGGCACGTCCAGCCCGCGAGTGGCGGCTGACGCCGTCTTCGGCACGTGGCGCACGGCGAGCAGGACCATGGCGACGCCGATCGGCACGTTCACCCAGAACACCAGGCGCCAGCCGGAGCCGAACAGGTCGGCACCGATCAGCAGCCCGCCGACGACCTGGCCGCCGATGGTGGCCATACCCATGACGATGCCCAGCACGCCGTACACACTGTGCCGCCTCGCCGCCGGCACCAGCACCGTGACGTACGCAAACACCTGAGGAACCATCAGGGCGGCTCCCAGGCCCTGGACGACCCGCGCGGCGATGAGGCCGCCCGCGTTCGGGGACAGCGCGCAGGCGACCGACGACAGGGTGAACAGGGTCACCCCGAGCAGGAAGATCCCCTTGCGGCCGTACAGGTCGGCCAGGCGGGTGGCGGTGATGATGAAGACCGCGTAGCTCAGCTGATAGCCCGCCAGGACCCACTGGACGTCACTGTCCGAGGCGTGCAGGTCCGCCACGATCGAGGGGCCGGCGACCACGACGATGAACGAGTCGAGGACGGCCATGAACAGGGCGGTCAAGGTGACCGATAACGTCAGCCACGGAAGGGCGTCGGTGTTCGCGGCCGCCACCGGCCGGCTGACGGATCGCTGACTGCTTGCCACGACGGGAGACCTCTTCGTTCGTCGGAGTTCGGCGGTGCGTGAACGGGGGAAGCGCGAAGTGCGGCCGGTGCGTCCGGCCGGGCGGCGGTCCGGCTCGGGGCGGGCGTCATGCCGACGCGGCACGTTCCAGTGAGCCGGCCAGTTTCCTGATCACCTCGGCCGCCATGACGGCCTGGCCCGAGGCCGAGAAGTGGATGCGATCCTCGCTGAGCAGGTCGTCGCGGTCGTTGACCGGGTGATCCCACATGTCCACCACGACGGCGTCGTATTCGGCGGCCAGCCCGCGCACCATCTCGTTGACCGCGGCGATCCGCTCCGGCCAGTCGGGGAAGTCCGGGACGACGTACGCCCTGCCGAGCGTGAAGGTGGTCAGCAGGGCGCCGGTCCCCTTCGCCAGGTCGTACATCCGCCGGAGCGCGCGCTCCATCGCGCCGAAGTCCGGCCTGCGCCGCGCGATGTCGTTGGCCCCGCACGGCAGGTGGAGCAGGTCGGGGGCGAACTCGGTCATCCGGGCCGCCTGGTTCTGGAGCGTGCGGGCGGTGGTCGCCCCGGTCTCGGAGACGTTGAGGTACTCCAGTTCCGGCCGGACGGCCCGCAGGACCCCGGCGACCCGGTCCGGCCAGCCCTGGTCCCGGTAGCCCGGGGAGGGGTCGCCGGTACCCGCGGAAAGGCTGTCTCCGATGACGGCGTACCTGCGCCACGGGGCCCCGGTCAGCAGCGCCACGGCATCCGCCTGGGCCAGACAGAACGGGTCGGTCGCCTCGGTGAGAACGTCGGGTGGCTTCATGCCGGAGAACATACAGTCGACCGTATTCTTTTATCAAGCGTCTTCGGGTGCGTCATGGTGGGTGGGTGTGCAGGCGTGTGGTGTGCGGGCGCACCGGCGTGCGCGCGTGCGGGCGTGCGGGCGTGCAGGCGTGCGGGTGTGTGGGGGCGTGCGAGGGCTCACGGCCGCGTGCTTCTTGTGCGGGAGGCCCGTGGAGCGGGACGCGTAGCGTCAGGCGTGGCCGCGGCGCCGGGATCGCGCCGCATCGCTCCTTCGGTCGGCTCGACCGCACCGGCGTAGTGCCGCCGCGCCTCGGCCGGCCGGGGATCCGGTACGGGGGCAGAGGGGGGCGGTACGAGTCAGGGGGCGGTACGAGTCAGGGGGAGCCGCGTGGGCGGGTGGGGCGGGGACGGAGTCAGGGGGAGCCGCGTGGGCGGGCGGGGCGGGGACGGAGTCAGGGGGAGCCGCGTGGGCGGGTGGGGCGGGGACGGAGTCAGGCCGCCTCGATGACCCGCTCGCGGATCGCCTCGGCCCACTCGATCACCAGCAGCTCGTACTCCGCGCGCTCCTGGGCCGACAGCGTGCCGCCCGCGCGCAGCCACAGCGCCCGGATCTGCTCGTTCACCTCGGCAGCAGACCGCACGGAACCAGGGGACGGGAAATCGGGGGACATGCGGACAGCCTAGGGGCAAGCACTGACCGTGCGCTACCGCGTGGCTACGCAGAAGGTATGGGGTTGGTCACCGTCGGCGGCCCGTCGCCCCTTCGTGACCGCGAAATGCCCGCCGTCCAGGGGGTGTTGCCCAGGTCGGAGGCGGGCCGCCGAGGTGCGGAAGATGTCCGAAACGAAGGGTGCGGACTCGGCCGTCAGCCCGCCGACTCCGCCGCGTGCGGGCTCAGCACACCCGCGCTGACCAGCGCGATGATCACGACACCGAGCGCCACGCGGTACCAGACGAACGGCATGAAGCTCTTGTTGGAGATCCACTTCATGAACCACGCGATGACCGCGTATCCCGAGGCGAACGCGATCACCGTCGCGAACAGGGTCGGGCCCCATGCCACATGGCCCTCGCTCAGCGAGTCCTTCACCTCGAAGGCGCCGGAGGCGAGGACGGCCGGGATGGCCAGCAGGAAGGAGTAACGGGCCGCGGCCTCGCGCCGGTATCCCATGAACAGGCCGCCGCTGATGGTCGCTCCGGAGCGGGAGACGCCGGGGATGAGCGCGCAGGCCTGGCAGAGGCCGAAGATCAGGCCGTCCCTGATGCCGAGGTTCTCCAGCGTCTTGCGCTGCTTGGGCGCCCGGTGCCGGCCGCCGGTCTCGTCGCGGGCCGCGAGCCGGTCGGCGATGCCGATGACCACACCGACCACGACGAGCATGGTGGCGGTGACCCGCAGATCACGGAACGGCCCCTCGATCTGGTCCTTCAGCGTCACACCCAGCAGGCCGATCGGGATCGAGCCGACGATCACCAGCCAGCCCATCTGCGCGTCGTGGTTGCGGCGCATCGTCTTGTCGAACAGCGAGCGGAACCAGGACGTGATGATCCGGCCGATGTCCTTGCGGAAGTAGATGAGGACCGCGGTCTCCGTGCCGATCTGCGTGATGGCCGTGAAGGCCGCCCCCGGGTCCTTCCAGCCCGAGAACGCGGCGGTCAGCCGCAGATGGGCGCTGGAGGAGACGGGCAGGAACTCGGTCAGTCCCTGGACGAGTCCGAGGACGAGGGATTCAAACCAAGACATGAAGGTACGGCGTCCAAGCGCTGGAGAGAAATGGTGATCATGTGACGAGGGCAGCGTAGCGGGCCCCGCCGACAGCGGGGCAAGAGGGGCCGGGCAGTTGGCCGGCCCCGCCGCCTGCCCCGCGCCCGGCGGCCGGTTCGCTCAGGCGGCCGTCGGACCCGCGACGGTCCAGCCCGGAACCTGCGGGTGGGCCGTCAGGTCCTCGTGGCGCACGGCGTCGCCGCAGGCCTGGCAGGTGACCACCGGTACCAGTTCGTTGCCGCAGGCGTGCTCGACGACCATCGGCAGGCCGGTGCCCTTGCGGAGGTGGCGGTCGCCCCACTCCTTGAGGGTCATCAGCACCGGCTCCAGCTCCAGCCCCGCCTGGGTGGGCCGGTACTCGAAGCGCTGCGGGCGCTCGCTGTAGACGCGCTTGGTGAGGATGCCGGCCTCCACGAGCCGGCGCAGCCGCGCGGCCAGGATGTCGCGCGGGGCGCCGATGTTGCGCACGAGCTGGTCGAAGCGGCCGTTGCCCAGACACACCTCGCGCAGGACGAGCAGGGAGTACTTCTCGCCGACCAGGGCGAGGGCGTCGGCGATGGAGCAGGGGCGCGGGTCTTTCGTGGCGGCCATGCGGTCAGTCTAGAGGAGGGTTTGATTTTCCAACTCTGCGAGTTATCGTGAGTTCGGATTTCCTACTCACCAGTAGCTCCCTCTGGGTAGCCAGGGCGGCCAAGGAGGCCCGCACCATGCGAGACGCAGTCATCGTCGAAGCCGTACGCACCCCCGTCGGCAAGGGCAAGCCGAACGGCTCCCTCGCCCACGTCCACCCCGTGCAGCTCCTCGCGCACACCCTGCGCACCCTGGTCGAGCGCTCCGGCGTCGACCCGGCGCTCATCGACGACGTGATCGGCGGCACCGTCGACCAGGTCGGCGAGCAGGCCATGAACACCACCCGGTACGCCGTCCTCGCCGCCGGCCTCCCCGAGTCGGTCCCCGCCACCACCGTGGACCGCCAGTGCGGTTCCTCCCAGCAGGCCGTGCACTTCGCCGCGCAGGGCGTCATCTCCGGCGCCTACGACCTCGTCGTCGCCTGCGGCGTGGAGTCGATGAGCCGGGTGCCGATGTGGTCCAACGTGCCCGCGGGCAAGGACCCCTTCGGGCCCGGCGTCGCCGAGCGCTACCCGGAGGGCCTGGTGCCGCAGGGGATCAGCGCCGAACTCATCGCCGCCAAGTGGTCCCTCACGCGCGCGCGGATGGATGAGTTCGCGGTCTCCTCGCACCGCAAGGCCGCCGCCGCGTGGCAGGCCGGGCTCTTCGACGCCGAGGTCGCGCCGCTGGACGGCCTGGCCCGCGACGAGTGCGTCCGCCCGGACAGCACCCCGGAGATCCTCGCCGGCCTCAAGCCCGCCTACTACGACCCCGGCTTCGCCGAGCGCTTCCCGCAGATCGAGTGGAACGTCACGGCGGGCAACGCGAGCCCCGTCAACGACGGCGCCTCGGCCGTGCTGATCACCTCCAGCGAGACCGCGGCCCGGCTCGGTCTGCGCCCGCTGGCCCGGCTGCACAGCTTCGCCGTGACCGGCTCCGACCCGCTGCTGATGCTCACCGGCGTCATCCCGGCGACGGAGAAGGTGCTGCGCCGGGCGGGGCTGACGCTCGACGACATCGACCTGTTCGAGATCAACGAGGCATTCTCCAGCGTGGTCCTGGCCTGGCAGCAGGAGACCGGCGCCGATCTCGCCAAGGTCAACGTGCACGGCGGGGCGATCGCCCTCGGCCATCCGCTCGGCGCGAGCGGCACCCGGCTGACCACCACCCTGGTGCACGCGATGCGCGCACGCGGCGCCCGCTACGCCCTGCAGACCATGTGCGAGGCCGGCGGACTCGCCAACGCGATGATCCTCGAAGGAGTCTGAGTCCGTGCGGTCGACGCGCTGATCCCGGAAGGCGTACGAGGTCCGGCAGCCGACGTGCTGGTCCCGGAAGGCGTCGGAGGTCCGGCAGCCGACGTGCTGGTCCCGGAAGGCGTCCGAGGTCCGGCAGCCCGCGCGTCGATCCCGGAAGGCGTCCGAGTGCGGGCATCGCCGGTCCGGGGACCGGTCACCAGGACATGACCCGCCCGGCGGCGGCCACCAGCTCGTCCGTCGCCGCGATGGCGGCCTCGCGCAGGGCGGCCAGCTCGGTGCGGTCGGCGACGTCACGGATGCCGAACGCGGCCAGTGCGGCGGCGCGGGCCGGTCCCGCGAGAGCCGGTTCGAGGACGGAGACCGAGACCAGGGGGGCGGTCACGGCGGAGCGGGTGGCGTGGGACGCGGCCCGGGCCGCCGCGACGGTTTCCTGGCTCGCGCCGCCCAGGACGAGGTCCTCGCGGTGCCACAGGGCCCGCCGATGGTCGCCCAGGGCCGCCACCAGCTCGCCCAGCGCCATGCGCAGCGCCTCCGCCCTGCGCTCGGCGCGGGCGGAGCGCTCACGCCGGATCTGGAGCAGTCCGGTGAGCGCGCCGCCGAGCAGCGTGCCGGCCACGGCGATGATGCTGGACCACATCGGACGGCCCTCCTCGGCCGAAGGCGCGCCGGTTCACCGGCCGCGCAGCTGATGACGCTTGCGCCAGGCCACCACCGTGCCCGCCAGCGCCGGCAGGGCGATGCAGGCCATCGCGATCAGGAAGGCGGGGGAGGTCGGCGCCGAGGCGCGGGCGCCGGCGACCGCGTAGGCGGCCGTGTTCGGGATCGAGCCGAGACCGGTGGCCAGCAGGAAGGGCAGCCAGCGCATGCGGGAGACGGCGGCGCAGTAGTTCGCCGCCCAGAACGGCACCCCGGGGAAGAGCCGGGCCGCCAGCATGGACCGGAATCCGTGCCGGCTGAGCTGACCGTCGGCCGCTTTCAGCCACCGGCCGCGCAGCAGCGGGCGCAGCGCGTCCTGCCCCAGCAGCCGGCCCAGCCCGAACGCCACCCCGGCCCCGAGCACCGTCCCCGCGAGTGCCGTCCCCAGCCCCAGCTGCGAGCCGAACAGCGCGCCCGCGGCCAGGTTCAGCAGGGGGCGCGGTACGAACGCCACGGTGCACAGGCCGTAGCCCGCCGCGAACACGACGGCCGCCGCGGCCCCGCCGAGCTGCGGCGGCCAGCCCTGCGTCAGCAGCCGCTGCGGCTCGCACAGCAGCACAGCCGCCGCCCCGCCCGCGAGCAGCGCGAACAGCAACGACAACCGGGCGTAAGGGGACAGCAGCACCCGTGTGCACCGGCCGGCGAAACCGGCGCGCGGTACCGGGACGGCGGGTCCGGCCCCGGGGACGGGCGCGGTGACGGCGAGCTCCGTGGCGGCGGCCCGGGGAGAGGCCGTGGCGGTGCCAGAGCGGTTGGCATCGAGCATCCGACGACACTAACCGACACATATGTGTGATCGCCGTATGTCCTGAACTCGCTTACCGCGAAAAACCATTCGACGCCGGACAAACCGTCGGCGATGATCGGCGGCATGTTCCGGTACGCCTTCCTCCTCGCAGCATCCGCCGTCGCGGATGCCCCGAAGGCTGCCGTCCCGCTCCTCGTGGCCGCTGCCGACGGCGCCCGAAGCTGACCCTCTCCGGATCGTCCGGCGGACCCCGCAGGGGGAGGGTCGGCCAGTCACCGGGGTCCCGCCCGATCCGTCCGACCGGAGAGCTTCGAGGTACAGCCATGTCCAAAACGGCCTACGTGCGCACCAAGCCGCACCTGAACATCGGCACCATGGGTCACGTCGACCACGGCAAGACCACCCTGACCGCCGCCATCACCAAGGTCCTCGCCGAGCGCGGCACCGGCACGTTCGTGCCGTTCGACCGCATCGACCGCGCCCCGGAGGAGGCCGCCCGCGGCATCACCATCAACATCGCGCACGTCGAGTACGAGACCGACACCCGGCACTACGCCCACGTCGACATGCCGGGCCACGCCGACTACGTCAAGAACATGGTCACCGGCGCCGCGCAGCTCGACGGGGCGATCCTCGTCGTCTCCGCGCTCGACGGGATCATGCCGCAGACCGCCGAACACGTCCTGCTCGCCCGGCAGGTGGGCGTGGACCACATCGTGGTCGCGCTGAACAAGGCCGACGCCGGGGACGAGGAGCTGACCGACCTGGTCGAGCTGGAGGTCCGCGACCTGCTCACCGCCCAGGGGTATCCGGGCGACGCCGTACCCGTCGTACGGGTCTCCGGGCTGAAGGCCCTGGAGGGCGACCCGCGCTGGACGGCCTCGGTCGAGGCGCTGCTCGACGCGGTGGACACCTACGTGCCGATGCCGGAGCGGTATGTGGACGCGCCGTTCCTGCTGCCGGTGGAGAACGTGCTCACCATCACCGGCCGGGGCACGGTCGTCACGGGCGCGGTGGAGCGGGGGACGATCCGCGTGGGCGACCGGGTGTCGGTGCTCGGCGCGGATGCCGAGACCGTGGTCACCGGTCTGGAGACCTTCGGCAAGCCGATGGAGGAGGCGCAGGCCGGGGACAACGTCGCCGTGCTGCTGCGCGGGGTGCCCCGGGACGCCGTGCGGCGCGGGCACGTCGTGGCGGCGCCGGGCAGCGTGGTGCCCGCGCGGCGGTTCTCGGCCCGGGTCTACCTGCTGTCGGGACGCGAAGGCGGTCGCACGACCCCGGTCGCCACCGGCTACCGGCCGCAGTTCTACATCCGCACGGCGGACGTGGTGGGAGACGTCGACCTCGGCGAGGCGGCCGTCGCCCGGCCCGGTGAGACGGTGCGGATGACGGTGGAGCTGGGCCGGGAGGTCCCCCTGGAGCCGGGACTGGGGTTCGCCATCCGTGAGGGCGGGCGGACCGTCGGAGCGGGGACGGTCACCGCCGTGGAGTGACGTCCGTGCGCGGGGGCGCCGCGGGGCCGTCGTGACCGGCCGCGCGGCGTCCCCCCGCGTCCGGCCCCCGCGTCCGGCCCTCGTGTCCGGCGCCCCCGTGTCCGGGGCCCCCGTGTCCGGCGCCCCCGCGTCCGGCGCCCCCGCGTCAGGTGGGCGCCGTCCTCGCCCACAATGAAAGGGTGAACGCATCGATACCCGTGACCCGCATCACCGACCACGGCACCGCCAAGCTGATGCCCGATGTCGACCGGGAGCGGGCCTGGCTGCTCACGGTCGACGGGGCACCGCAGTCGTACGTGGACCTCGATGAACCGACGTACCTGGAGTTCGAGTACGCGCGGCGGCTCGGGCATGTGCTGGACACGGTGGCGGAGGCCGGGCAGGCGCTGGACGTGGCGCACCTGGGCGGCGGTGCGCTGACACTGCCCCGGTACGTGGCGGCCACCCGGCCCGGCTCACGGCAGGACGTCGTCGAGGCCGACCGGAAACTGCTGGAGCTGGTCGCGGAGCATCTGCCGCTGCCGGCGGGATCGGGGGTCCGGCAGCACGCCGCCGACGCCCGGGCCTGGCTGGAGGCGGCGCCGGACGACGCCGCCGACGTGCTGATCGCGGACGTCTTCGGTGGTTCCCGGGTTCCGGCCCACCTCACCACCCGCGCCTACGCCCACGAGGCCGAGAGGGTCCTGCGGCCGGGCGGGGTCTACCTGGCCAACCTCGCCGACGCGGCGCCGTTCGCCTTCCTGCGGTCCCAACTGGCCAACTTCTCCTCGGCGTTCGAGGAGCTGGCCCTGATCGCCGAGCCGGCGGTGCTGCGCGGACGGCGGTTCGGCAACGCGGTGCTCGTCGCCTCGCACCGGCCGCTCGGCATCGCCGCGCTGGCCCGCCGCGTCGCGGCGGACGCCTTCCCGGCCCGGGTCGAACACGGCGCCGCCGTGCGGGACTTCATCGGATCCGCCCGGCCGGTCGAGGACGCCGACGCCGTACCGTCACCCGAGCCCCCCGACGGGGCTTTCGGCATCGGCTGACGCGGGCGGGGCGGCGGCGACCCGGTGCGTGCGCCGGGTCAGCGTCCGGACGTCGGGGACCAGCAGCACCAGGGCGGTGACCAGCACCACCAGGCCGGCGCAGCCCCACAGGGCGGCCGCCCGGCCGAAGGCGGCCTCGGCGGGGCCGGCCAGGGACGTGGCGAGCGGCATGAGCGAGACCGAGCCGAACCAGTCGTACGCCGAGACGCGGGAGAGCTTGTCCTCGGGGATCTCCTGGTGCAGCGCGGTCATCCAGGAGACGCCGAACACCTCCACCGTCGCACCGGCCGCGAACATCACCCCGTACAGCACGACCGCGGGCACCGGTACGGCCAGGGCGGCCGAGGGCAGGGCCAGGGGGAAGACGCACAGCGTGCCGGCGAGCAGCAGGCGGCGGGGTTTCCAGTGGGTCATCAGCAGGGCACCGGCCACCGTGCCCGCGCCGAACGCGGCCAGGGCCAGCCCCCAGGGACCGGCGCCGCCCAGGCTGTCCCGGGCGACCAGCGGGCCGTAGACCGCGTCGGCCGCCCCGACCACCGCGTTGGCGATCGAGAACTGGACGACGATGCCCCACAGCCAGGGGCGGCCGGTGAACTCCCGCCAGCCCTCGCGGAGATCGGCCGACATGGTGCCGCCCGGTGCGCGCGGCGGGATGTGGCCGACGTCGAGGAAGGAACGCAGTGCCGCGGCGACGGCGAAGGCCGCCGCGTCGACGGCGAGCACCCAGCCGGGGCCGACGGCCGCGACGAGGGCGCCGCCGAGCGCCGCGCCGCCGAGAGCCGCGCCCTGGGTGGCCATCCGGAAGACGGCGAACGCCCGGCCCGCCTGTTCGCCCTGCACGGAGGACATCAGCATGCCCTCGGCGGCCGGGCCGAAGAACGCCTGCCCGGTCCCGCCGAGCGCGGTGAGCAGCATCATCTGCCACAGCCGGGGTTCACCGGCCAGGACGAGCGCAGCGAACGCCGCCTGGGAAAGACAGTTGAGGCTGTTGGCGGCGACCATCACCCGGTGCCGGGGCAGCCGGTCCGCGACCGCGCCGCCGATGAGCAGGAACACCACCAGCGGCAGTGTGCGCGAGGCGGCCACCAGTCCGACGTCCCCGCCGTCGCCGCCCGTCTCCAGGACGGCGAAGGCGGCGGCGATCAGCGAACCGTTCGCGCCGAGGCCGGTGACGACGGCGGCCGCGGTCAGCAGGGAGTAGTTGCGTCCCGCCCAGGCGGGTCTGCGGGGGCGGGCACGGGAGCCGGAGGTCTGGGTCACCGGCCGACTATCCCCGCCCCGCTCCGGCTCTGCCAAGTGGGTTCGCTGACGTCAGCGGGGGTGAGACCCCGCCGGCCCGGGGCCTTCGCCCCGGTGCCGGCCGCGCGGCCGCCGCCCGGTCACTCCACGACCGGGTCGCCGTGCAGGCGTACCGAGCCGAGGATCTTGTCGATGGTCGCGTCGGACAGTTCGTCCTTGACGCCCTTGGCGCCGTAGAGCGTCCACGAGACGAAGCTGCCCGCGGAGTTCTTGAAGGCGAACGTGGTGGCCTTGCCGTCGGTGTCGCACTTGTTCTTCTTCGGCGCGCCGACGACGTACGACGTCGCGACGCTGCCCTTCAGCCCCGACGCCGTCGTGAAGGACTTCGCCTTGCCGATCCGCAGGTACTTCTTGGAGGCGTCCTTCTGGTCGGTGTAGCCGCCGAACGCGAAGGTCGCCGAGTCGCCGCGGGCGATGCCGACGGTGTCCTTGGCGCCGTTCTCGCCCTTCGTGCCGCTGCCCGCGAGCGCGTGCGACTCCTTCGTGCCGCCGTCCTCGGAGGTGCAGTAGTCCGGCTTCAGGAAGGAGGGCGCGGAGAAGCCGATGTAGGCCGAGCCGTCGCCCTTCTCCTTGTCCTGGAAGAAGGCGAAGATGCCGGGCCGCTCGACCTCCCAGTCGGCGGGGACGTCGAAGGCGGTGCCGTACTTGGGATTGACCACGACCTTCCAGCCCGCGACCGTCGGCTTCTCCGTGTCGTTGGCGCGCGGGTTGTCGCTCGTGGACGACGTGGGCGAGCCGGACGACGCGGGGGAGCCGGACGAGGCGGCCGTCGGCGACGTGCTGGTGTGCTGTCCGTCCTTGCCGTTGTCGGCCTCGTCGTCCTTGGAGCCGCCCAGCACCAGATAGCCGGTCACGGCGGCGGTGACGACGACGGCCGTGGCCGCGACGACCGCGATCAGCTTCGTACGGCCGCCACCGCCCTGCGGGGGTTCGGGCGCCGCGGGGGACTGTCCCCACTGCGGCTGCTGTCCGTACGGGCCGGACTGCTGCTGTCCGTACGGGCCGCCCTGCGGGTACTGCTGGTACCCGGGCTGCTGGTACGGGTTCGGCTGCTGGTACCCGGGCTGCTGTTGCGGGTACTGCTGCGGGTTGTGCTGCGGGTTCTGCGCGCCCCCTGGCGGCTGCTGATCTGGCCACATGGCCAGTAACCCTAGTGCGCTTCTCTGGTCAGCCCTGGCTACTCATGAGTAACATGGCGGTCATGAGCGCAGACCAGATGTCGATCGGCGAGATGCTCGCCGCCACCGTGCCCATGGCCCGGACGCTGAACCTCGAGTTCCTGGAGACCACGCCCGGCAAGGCCGTGGTGTCCCTGCCGGACCAGAGCGCCTACCACAACCACGTGGGCGGCCCGCACGCCGGCGCGATGTTCACCCTCGGGGAGTCGGCCAGCGGCGCCATCGTGCTGGCCGCCTTCGGGGACCAGCTCTCGCGCGCCGTGCCGCTCGCCGTGCGGGCCGAGATCGCCTACAAGAAGCTGGCGATGGGCGCGGTCACCGCCACCGCGACGCTGGGCCGCCCGGCCGCCGAGGTCGTCGCCGAACTGGACGCGGGACAGCGTCCCGAGTTCCCGGTGTCGGTCGAGATCCGGCGCGCGGACGGCGCCGTGACCGGCGAGATGAGTGTCCTGTGGACGCTCCGCCCCACCGACCAGGGGAAGTGACCCCGAGCCTCGCCACCGCGCCCCGCTCCCGATGACACCGGGGGCGGGGCGCTGTCGTGCGGGGCGGTTCATCGAACGGCGATGACATTGGTGGCCTTGGCGCCGACCACCTCGAAGACGACCCGCTGCCCTTCGCGGGTGGTCTGTGCCTCCATGCCGGAGAAGGGGCGCCGGGCGCCGTCCTCGTCGGCGATGATGCCCATGCCGTCCGCCTTGTTGTAGACGGCGATCCTTCCGAGAGGCATCGTCTGTTCCTCCGTGGGTTGGTCGTGACGTCGCTGATCTCCCCCGGTGAGCAGAGCATCACGCAACGTGCTCGACGAAGGAAGGGCGCGTCGGTGCGTCGGCCACGGTTTGACCGGATGTCGGCGGGGTGCGGGCCGGCGGCCGATGCCCCGGCCCGTGCGCGTCCGGCCCAACTGCCCCCGCGCCACGGCGGTTTGATCGTGTCACTTCTGGTAAGGGGCCCGAATGGAACACCTGAGCAAGAAGTGGAACGAGACGAGGGGCTTGCGTGGTGTCTCAAGGGGCGCTGGTACATGCTTGACGCGCTGGGGCTTGATCCCGTGACCGACGCCGTGTACCGGGCGATGCTCGCCCATCCCGACGACGGTGTGAGCGAACTGTGCGGCCGGACGAGCCTCGCCGAGGGCGCTGTGCACGCCGCGCTCGACCGGCTCAGCGAGATGGCGCTCATCCGTCCGGCGAGCGGCGACACCCGGCGTCTGCACGCGGTCAGACCGCACCTGGCCATGCAGATCCTGCTGGCCAGGAAGCAGGCGGAAGTCGCCGCACAGCAGCAGCAACTGGAGGAGAGCCGGGCCGCCGCGGTCCGGCTGATCTCCGAGTTCGCGGGCGAGGACCCGGGGGCGTCCCGGGGCGACGTCGAGCATCTCAGAGGGCTGGACAACATCCGCGACCACCTGGCGGTGATGAACAGAACCGTCGAGTCCCAGCTCATGACGTTCGCGCCGGGAGGGCCGCAGACACCCGACAACATGCGCAACTCCCGTCCTCTGACGCAGGAGTTGCTGGGTCGCGGGGTCGCCATCCGGACCATCTATCTGGACAGCATCCGCAACGACCCGGCCACGGTCGCGCACGCCGACTGGCTCGCGTCCGTCGGCGTCCAGGTGCGGGCCGTGCCGTCCCTGCCCAACCGGATGATCATCGCGGACTGCCGTGTCGCCATCGTCGCCACGGACCGTGACGACACCGCCGACGGCGCGGTCGTCATCCGCACCCCGGGCATACTGGCCACGCTCTGCTCCCTGTTCGAGACCACCTGGCAGGCGGCCGAGCCGTTCACCTCCGGTGCGCGGCCTCCCGCCGAGGAAGCCCTCACCCGCCAGCAGCACGAGGTGCTGCGGCTCCTGGCCCAGGGCGCCACCGACGAGACGGTCGCCAAACGGCTCGGGGTCTCGCCCCGTACGGCACGCCGCATCTCCACCACTCTCATGGCCCGCCTCGGTGCGCGCAGCCGTTTCCAGGCCGGCGTCCATGCCGTACAGCGGGGGCTTTTCGGCAACTGAGCGAAGAACGCGCCCGCCGCTTCCCCTGGCCGGCCCGCCGCCGTCGGATCCGACGGCGGCGGGCCGGCTTTCTTCCGGGGTGCCGTCCCGCGCACACGTCTGCCTTGTCCGCCGAATTTCCTGGACTATTCTGCCCTTGGCATGAAACGTCCAGCGGTAACGGATCGTGAGACCATATCGAACGCGACATGGTCGACGAATGCTTCTCGTTCATCTCACGCTCGATCCGCCCTCGTGCGGTGAGCCGCTGCCCGACGACGTCGCCGCCCTGATCCGCGGCTGCGCCGGTCGCGAGGACGGGCTGGAGCACGTCGTCGTCCATGCGTCGGCCACGCCGTGGCCGGTCATCGGCGTATTCCTGGGCCACGCCGACCTGGTGCTCGCCGAGACGACGGCGGAGCGGTTGTGGTGGCGCGCGGTGGCCCGCCGGCCCCGGCTCGCGGCCTGGCGGCTGCGCCGGGCCGAGGTGCCGCTGCTGCGGCCCGAAGTCCTGTGGCCGGACGGCGGGCAGGTGTGACGCGGCCCGAACGGCCCGAGCGGCCTGAACCGGTCAGGGACGGTTGTGGCCACCGGACACCACTTTCCCCAGATGGTGGTAGGGGCCAAGAATCTTTCTCGTCGGGAAAAGAAATCCGCGACCGAGGGGAATCTGACCATGCGTAGCCGCGTCTTTTCCGTCCTTTCCGCCGGGGTTTTCGCCCTGGCCGCCGGACTCGCCGTGGGAAGCGTTGCGGACCCCGGTCCGGCCGGTTCGCCCCGCGGGTCCGTCCCGGTGCCGTCCTCCGCCCCGGCGGCCGGCACGGACGCCCTGGAACCGGCCGGCGAACCCGGTTGGCAGTGACCGCGTGCGAAGCGCCGTGGTCGTCGTCCCCCCGCACCGTGCCGAGCCGGCTCCCGGCCCGGCGGAAAGGCCCGCCGTATGAATGCCGCGGAAGCCCGGATCCAGGGCATCACGATGACCGCTCTCGCCGAGGAGTTCGGCACCCCCCTGTTCGTCTACGACGCCGGCGTGCTGGCGGACACCTACCGCCGGCTGCGGCGGCTGCTGCCCGAGACGGTCGACGTCTTCTACTCCCTCAAGGCCAACCCGAACATCAGCGTGTGCGCGTTCCTCGGCGCCCAGGGAGCCGGCGCGGAGGTCTCCTCGCACACCGAGCTGGTGACGGCGCTGCGGGCCGGGGTGGCTCCCCGGGACGTCATCTTCCTCGGACCCGGCAAGGACGTACGGGAGCTGGCGGCCTGCGTGGCCGCCGGAATCCACGCCGTGGTCTGCGAGTCACTCGAAGAGCTGCGGCAACTGGACGACCTGGTGGCGGAGAGCGGGGCGGCAGCGCCGTTCCCGGTACTGCTGCGGGTCAACCCGTCGTTCGGCAGCAAGGGCTCGGGGCTCGCCATGGGCGGCAAGCCACGGCAGTTCGGCATCGACGAGGAAGAAGTGCGCCGGGCCAAGGACACCCTGGCCGAACTGCGGCACGTGCGCGTCAAGGGCGTGCACGCGTACATGGGCACCCGGTTCCTGCACCACGCGGACGTCGTGCACAACACGGCCGGGATCCTCGCCATGGCCGAGGAGCTGGCGGGGCGGCTGGGTGTTCCGCTGGAGACCGTGGACTTCGGCGGCGGGCTGGGCGTCGCGTACTTCGAGAACGAGGAGGACCTCGATCTCGACGCGCTCGGCGCGGGGATGCGCGAAGTGGTCGCCCCCTTCGCCGCGCGGCATCCGCACTGCCGCCTGATCATGGAACTCGGCCGCTTCCTCACCGCGGAGGCCGGCACCTACGTCGTCCGCGCCCGCTATGTGAAGCAGTCGAGAGGCGAGTGGTTCGTCGTCGCCGACGGCGGCACCAACCACCACATGGCGGCGGTCGGCATCGGCAGCTTCGTCAAGCGGAACTTCCCCGTACGCCATCTCGGGCGCCCGTCGGACGAACCCGACCGCCCCTACACGCTGACCGGGCCGCTGTGCACGCCGAACGACGTCGTCGCCAAGAAGGTGCCGCTGCCCGAGGTCGGTCCGGGGGACCTGCTGGGCGTGGCACGCTCGGGCGCCTACGGCCCCACGGCCTCCCCGGGCCTCTTCCTCAGCCATGGCTTCCCCGCCGAGGTACTGGTCCACCGCGGCCGGGCCCGGCTGATCCGGGAGCGGGACACGACCGAGGACATGCTGGCCAGACAACGCCTCGTCGACCTGGCAGCCCTCGACGCCCCGGACGCTCTCGACGATGCCGGCGCCGTCGACACCCCGGACGCTCTCGACGATGCCGGCGCCCTCGACGGCGCGGACGCGCCGTGACCGGCACGGCGGACGCCACCGGCAGGCCCGCCGTGCCCCAGGCGGCGGACACCACCGGCCGGCCCGCGCCGTCCCACACGAAGGACGCCACCCTCAGGATCGGCGTGGACGTTCTGGACCGCACGGAACTGCGCCGACTCCTCACCCGCCCCTGGTTCATGCGGCTCAGCTACGCCCCCGAGGAGATCCGGCTGGCCGACCGCATGGGCGCGGAGCGCCGGCTGGAGTTCCTCGCCGGGCGCTTCGCGGCCAAGGAAGCCGTGGTGAAAGTGCTGGGCACCGGCCTGCTGCGGGGTGTCGCCCCCCGGGACATCTGCGTCGGCCGGAGCGCCGACGGTGCACCCGTGGTCGTCCTGCGGGGCCGCGCGGCCACCCTCGGACTGGCCGCCATCGAGCTGTCCATCACCCACAAACAGGACGTGGTCGCCGCCGTGGCCCTCGGAGTGGTCACACCGGCGGACCCGCCCCCCGACCCCACGCTCAGAGAGGACGATGCCCCCATGTCCCTGGCGGACACTCAGGACGAGGCCGGGACGACCGCCTTCCTCCGCGTGCGCATCGGCCAGGAGGACGCCCATTACGGCGGCGGCCTGGTGGACGGCGCGCACCTGCTGAGGCTCTTCGGAGACCTCGTCACGGAGATCACCGCCCGGACGGACGAGGACGAGGGACTGCTGTCCGAGTACTCCTCCGTCCGCTTCCTCGCACCGGTGCGGCCCGGTGACTACATCGAGGCACGCGCCCGCCTGGTGCGCGCCACCCGGCTGCGCCGTGTCGTCGAGCTGGAGGCGCACAAGGTCATCGAGGCCCGCCCGGCCGACGGGCCGAGCGCCGTGGAGATCCTCGGCACCCCGCGACTGGTGTGCACGGCGACCGCGACGACGGTGATCCCGATGAAGAAGGCCACGGGGAGGCCGGCCGGCGACCGGGGCCGGACCGCGCCCCGGGCCGCCGTGCCCACCGGTACCGGACCCGGGCCGCTCCCGCCGACCCCCGCGAAGGAGTCGTGATGACCTCGTCGCCCGTGCTGCTGCACGAACTGCTCGACCGTGCCGCCGGACGCGCCCCGCGTGCCACCGCGCTGAGCACCACCGAAGCCTCGCTCACCTACGAGGAGTTCGCCCGCGCCAGCGTCCGCCTGGCCGGCCGGCTGCACGAGCAGGGCGTGCGTGCCGGTGACCGTGTCGTGGTGAGCGCCGCCGACGGACTGGGCACGGCCGTGCTCGTGTTCGCCGTCTCCCGGCTCGGCGCGGTCTTCAGCGTCCTGCACGAGGAGGTGCGCGGCGGTCCGCTGGAACACGTCCTGCGCGACTGCGAACCCGTGCTCCTCGTCTCCGACGACGAAGGCGCGGGCCGCACCGCCCGTGCCCACCAGGTCGCCTTCCGGCATCTCGGGGACCTGGTCCGGGACGCCCTCGACGGCCGGCGGCCCGCCCCGGCCCCGCCCGGCAACCCGGGGACGCTGGCCGTCGACCCGGTCTGCCTCATCTACACGTCGGGGACGACCGCACTGCCCAAGGCCGTGGTGAGCACCCACCAGCAGGTGCTGTTCGCGGCGTCCGCGATCCACGACCGTCTCGGCTACCGCGCCGACGACGTGGTGTTCTGCCCGCTGCCGCTCTCCTTCGACTACGGCCTCTACCAGCTCTACCTCGCCGCTCTGGGCGGAGCCCGGCTGCATCTGGGCACGGCGGCCGAAGCCGGTCCGCCGCTGCTGCGCCACCTCGAACGGACCCGGGCCACCGTGCTGCCCGGAGTGCCCTCGATCGCGGACCGGCTGGCCTGGCTGGTCCGCCGCAGCCCCGAATCCCTGGGACACCTGCGGCTGCTCACCAACACCGGCGCGGCCCTGTCGGAAAGCACCCTGAGCGCCCTGCGGCAGGCCCTGCCCCGGCTGCGGGTCCAGGTCATGTACGGGCTCACCGAGTGCAAGCGCGCGGCGATCATGCCGCCGGACGGAGATCTGGAGCATCCCGGATCCTGCGGTTACCCGCTGCCCGGTACCGCGATCCATGTGATCGACGACGACGGACGGCGGCTGCCACCGGGCGAGATGGGACAGATCGTCGTCCGCGGCCCGCACGTCATGGCCGGCTACTGGCGGCGCCCGGAACTCGACGCCGAGCGCTTCCCCCGTGCCGAGGGCCTCTTCCCGGAGCTGCGCACCGGTGACTACGGCTGGGTGGACGACGAAGGCTTCCTGTACTTCTCCGGGCGTCGCGACGACCTGTACAAGGAGCGCGGTTTCCGGATCAGCGCGACCGAGGTCGAGGCGGCGGCGCACCAGGTGGAGGGCGTGACCTCCGCGGCCGTCCTGCCGCCGGCCGGGCGGCGCGGCGCGGTGCTCGTCGTGGTCGGTGACGGTGTCTCCGCCGACGCCGTCCGGGAGCGGATGCGCGAGCACATCGAGCCGTTCAAGATTCCCCGGCGTTGTCTGCGGGCCGACGCCCTGCCCACGAACGGCAACGGCAAGGTCGACCGGAAGAAGCTGGCCGCTCTGATCGAGTCGGCCGACAGCCCCACCGTCTCGGCGAAGTGACGGTCAGGAGGCGCCGAGGAAGTCCCGCCGAGGCAAGTCCCGCCGAGCAGGACGCGCCGAGGCTGACGCGCCGAGGAAGACCTGCCCGTCGAGAACCGGTAAGCGAGAAGCACCGAGCAAGGAGGACCACTGATGGACCGTGAGGCGATCGTGCGCGCACTGGAAGCCGCGCTGACCGATGTGCTGGAGCGCCCGGTGACGGGACTGAGCGGCGAGGTCAGGCTCTTCGACGACCTGCACCTGGACTCCACCACCATGCTGGAGATGCTGATGGCCCTGGAGAACTCCCTCGGCCTGATCGTCGATCCGGAGGAGCTGGACGCGGACGACTTCGAGTCGGTGGACACCTTCGCCGCCTTCGTGGAGTCGACGCTGCGCAACCAGGTTGCGGCGTGACCATCACCCAGCCG
>NZ_JAINRE010000003.1 GCF_020400595.1 Streptomyces naphthomycinicus
AAACTCTATCAGGGTTTTTCCTTCTCCCTGACCACCGTCCTGCGGACACGCAGAAGATGATCCCGAGATAGGATCTGACGAGTTTGGGTGCTGCTCGGTGGGTGATGCTTTCGCGTCGCTCCGTCCCAAGCAGGAGTACGACTGTACACGGGGCCTCGGAGGCCGTGCAAATCGACAGGGTTGGTGGTCTAGACCACTTGCTGGTAGGTTCCATACGGAACCGCCACTTCCTTTGACATACCCTGCTGCTCAGTGCGCCGTCAGGGACAGGCAGTGGCGGCCCTACCTGCAGCTCCACTCCTGGGAGGCTTCCCATGACCACTGTGACGTCCCCGCTCGCTGGACGGGCCATCGGACTGGCCGCTGTGCCGGATCCGGTCTTCTCCGGGGCCATGGTCGGCCCGGGCACCGCCATCGACCCGGTGCGTGAGGCCTCCTCGGCCGTCTCGCCCGTGGACGGCGTCATTGTTTCCCTGCACCCGCACGCGTTCGTCGTGGTCGACGAGAACGGACACGGCGTGCTCACTCACCTCGGCATCGACACCGTCCAGCTCAACGGCGAGGGCTTCGAGCTGCTCGTCAACAAGGGCGACACCGTGACCCGCGGCCAGGCCATCGTGCGCTGGAACCCCGCCGCCGTCGAAGCGGCCGGCAAGTCCCCGGTGTGCCCGATCGTCGCGCTCGAAGCCACTGCCGAGTCCCTCTCCGACCTCCGTGACGACGGTGACGTGAAGGTCGGCGACAGCCTCTTCTCCTGGAACTGAGAGCAGTGCCGTCCTGAGGGCGGCGAACCGGACAACCATCGCGGCGGCGGGACCCGCCGCACTATCGGAGACGGGTGAGATGGAGACAACGCTGCGAGGCGTCGGCGTGAGCCATGGCGTGGCGATCGGCGAGGTTCGGCACATGGGTACGGCGGTGCTGGAGCCGCCGGCCAAGCAGATCCCCGCCGAGGAAGCAGAGCGGGAGCAGGGGCGCGCCCGGCAGGCCGTGGACGCCGTGGCCGCCGACCTGATGGCGCGCGGCAACCTGGCGGGCGGCGAAGCCCAGGCCGTGCTGGAAGCGCAGGCCATGATGGCCCAGGACCCCGAGCTGATCGCGGACGTGGACCGGCGGATCGCGGTCGGCAGCACCGCGGAGCGCGCCGTGTACGACGCCTTCGCGGCTTACCGGGAACTGCTGGCCGGTGCCGGTGAGTACCTCGCCGGGCGGGTGGCCGACCTCGACGACGTGCGCAACCGTATCGTCGCCCGGCTGCTGGGCGTCCCGATGCCGGGTGTCCCGGACAGCGACCAGCCCTATGTACTCGTGGCCCGGGACCTGGCTCCGGCCGACACGGCTCTGCTCGACCCGTCGCTGGTCCTCGGCTTCGTGACCGAGGAGGGCGGTCCGACCAGCCACAGCGCCATCCTGGCGCGCGCGCTGGGCGTGCCGGCCGTCGTGGCGCTGCCGGGCGCGGGTGAGCTGGCCGAGGGCACGGTGATCGCCGTCGACGGCAGCACCGGCGATGTCTTCGTGAACCCGAGCGAGGAGAAGAAGTCGGAGCTGGAGAGCGCGGCTGCCGAGCGCAAGGCGGCGCTGGCGGCTTCGACGGGTCCCGGGGCGACGGCGGACGGGCACAAGGTGCCGCTGCTGGCCAACGTGGGCGGGCCCGCCGACGTACCGGCGGCCGTCGAGGCGGGGGCCGAGGGTGTCGGTCTCTTCCGTACCGAGTTCCTGTTCCTGGACGACAGCAAGAACGCTCCGTCCGAGGAGAAGCAGGTCCAGGCCTACCGGCAGGTGCTGGAGGCGTTCCCCGAGGGCCGTGTGGTCGTGCGGGTGCTGGACGCGGGCGCGGACAAGCCGCTGGACTTCCTGACGCCGGCGGACGAGCCGAACCCCGCGCTGGGCGTGCGAGGGCTGCGGACCCTGCTCGACCACCCCGACGTTCTGCGGACCCAGCTGACGGCGCTGGCCAAGGCCGCCGAAGGACTGCCCGTCTACCTGGAGGTCATGGCCCCCATGGTGGCGGACCGCGCGGATGCGAAGGCCTTCGCGGACGCCTGCCGTGCCGCGGGGCTGCGGGCCAAGTTCGGCGCGATGGTCGAGATCCCGTCGGCCGCGCTGCGGGCGCGTTCGATCCTCCAGGAGGTCGAGTTCCTGTCGCTGGGGACCAACGATCTCGCGCAGTACACGTTCGCGGCGGACCGGCAGGTGGGTGCGGTGTCCCGGCTCCAGGATCCGTGGCAGCCGGCGCTGCTCGACCTGGTCGCGCTGTCCGCCGAGGCGGCCAGGGCCGAGGGCAAGAGCTGTGGTGTGTGCGGCGAGGCCGCGTCGGACCCGCTGCTGGCCTGTGTGCTGACCGGTCTGGGTGTCACCTCCCTGTCCATGGGGTCGGCGTCGCTTCCCTATGTCCGTGCCACGCTGGCGAAGTACACGCTGGCGCAGTGCGAGCGGGCCGCTGCGGCGGCGCGGGCGGCGGACAGCGCCGAGGAGGCGCGCGGCGCGGCTCAGGCGGTGCTGTCCGGCGAGTAGCCGTACCGGCGCCTTCGGTGTGCCGCTTCAGGGGCGTCCTGCTTTCGGGCAGGGCGCCCCTGGTGTGTGCGGGCCGCCGTTCGGGGGTCAGTGACGGTGGTCCGGTGCCGTGCCTTCCTCTCCGAGCGCGGGTGGCTCCCGGTAGTCGACGCCCGACTCGGGCGGGATGATGTCGCCGGATTCCACGTCGGTGCAGTAGGCGTCGAACACCTCGGAGGCCGTCAGCGGTTCGAGGGCGCCGCCGCGCAGGCGCCAGCCGTGGACACGGTCGGCCGTACCGGTGGCGCTGACGCGCATGACGAGTCCGCCGGGGCTGCGGGTCGCGAGCCCGAGGGCGAGGACGCTGGTGAATTCGAGGGCCTCGGCCTCGTCCAGGCGGGTCGCGCCGTGGGGGTCCTGTTCGCCGTGCAGGACGGAGACGAGGGTGTCCGGTGGTCCGGAGACGGTGCAGACGAGATGCCGGTCGCCGGGTGGGGCGGTGTCGAGGATGCGGACGACGAGGTCGGAGGCGCGGGTGAAGGCTGCCCTGCCGATGTCCTCGCCGCAGGTCGGGCAGGGGCCCAGACGGCTCAGCAGCGTGGTGGCGTACTCCCAGGTGGCCTGGCGTACGGCCTCGTCCACGAGTGCGGGCAGGAGGTCGGTGAGCGGGCGGCCGTCGTAAGGGACGGTGGCGCCGGTGGCCGCGAGTTCCGCGGTGAACCGGGTGCGGCTGGCCGCCGCCTCGGGGTCGAGGCCGGTGTCCGCGCAGTACGCGGCGTAGTCCTCGGGGTCGAAGAGGGCGAGTGTGGTGTGGGTTCCCTCTGCGGCGCGGGCCCTCAGCACAGCCTCCAGTTGCCGGAGGTAGGTCGCGTGGTCGTCGAAGGAGAAGCTGCGGTAGCGCCGCATGGCGCGGAAGTCGTGGTCGTCGGTGAGGACGCCGATGGTGCCGGCGATCTCGCGGCGCAGGTCGCGTCGCATGGTCTGGTGGTCGGTGTGCGCCATGTTTCCCCCAATGCGCAGTCGATCAATGCTCACTCACCGTAACCGGGGGCACTGACAATGGCGGTGCCGCCGCCGGTCGCGCATCGGGTGGTGAGGTCGTCTGTGCAGGTCACGGCTCTTCTTGGGGGTGGGTGGTCCCGGCTGCCTTGGTGGCCGGCGAGTCCGGGACCGTGTGCGGAGGGTGTTCTTCCGATCAGGCGCGCTTGCGGGCGAGTTCCTCGTAGAAGCCGAGCAGGGCGAGGTCGTCGATGGATCCGGGGTTGACGGCCTTTTCCCTGGGCGTGCCCTGGAGCAGGCGCTTGACCGGGACCTCGATCCGCTTGCCGGTGAGGGTGTGCGGGATTCCGGGCACCTCGATGATCTCGTCGGGGAGGTGGCGCGGTGAGAGCTGCTCGCGGATGGCCTGCTTGACGCGGTCCACGAGTGCCTCGTCGAGGACCGCGCCGGGCGCGAGGTGCACGAACAGCGGCATCCAGTAGCCGCCGTCGGGCTGTTCGATGCCGATGACCAACGATTCCTTGATCTCGGGCAGGCGCTCGACCACCTCGTAGATGTCGGCCGAGCCCATCCGCACGCCCTGCCGGTTGAGGGTGGAGTCGGAGCGGCCGTGGATGATCACGGTCCCGCGTGAGGTGACGGTGATCCAGTCGCCGTGGCGCCAGACGCCGGGGTAGGTGTCGAAGTAGCTGCCGTGGTAGCGGCTGCCGTCGGGGTCGTTCCAGAAGCGGACCGGCATGGACGGCATGGGGCTGGTGACGACCAGTTCGCCGACCTCGTCGGTGAGGGGCTTGCCGCTCGGGTCCCAGGACTGAAGGTCGGTGCCGAGGCCGGGTGCCTGGAGTTCGCCGGTGTAGACGGGGAGGGTGGGCACGGCGCCGGCGAAACAGGAGCAGACGTCCGTGCCGCCGCTGACGGAGGCGATCCACAGGTCGTCGCGGACCTCGTCGTGCAGCCAGCGGAACCCGTCGGGGGGCAGGGGGGAGCCGGTGGTGGCGACACACCGCACCTTGGAGAGGTCGTGGTCGCGGGAGGGGTGGACGTCCGCCTTGCGGCAGGCCATGACGTAGGCGGCGGAGGTGCCGTAGAGGGTGGCTCCGGTGCGTTCGGCCACCCGCCACTGGGCGCCCGTGTCCGGGTAGCCGGGGCTGCCGTCGTACAGGACGATCGTGGTGCCCGTGAGCAGGCCGGAGACGAGGAAGTTCCACATCATCCAGCCGGTCGAGGTGTACCAGAAGAAACGGTCCTCGGGGCCGAGATCGCAGTGCAGGCCGAGCTGCTTGAGATGTTCGACCAGGATGCCGCCCTGCGACTGGACGATGGCCTTGGGCAGGCCGGTGGTGCCGGAGGAGTACAGCACCCAGAGCGGGTGGTCGAACGGGACCTGTTCGAAGACCGGCTCGGCGTCCCCGGCCGTCAGCTCCGACCATTCCAGGGCGCCTTCGGGGGCCTCGGTGCCGAGCAGCGGGATGTGGACGACGGCGCGCAGGGTGGGCAGCTCGCGGCGGAGCTCGGCGACGATCTCGCGGCGGTCGTGTTCCTTGCCGCCGTAGCGGTAGCCGTCGACGGTGAACAGGACGACGGGTTCGACCTGCTGGAAGCGGTCGAGGACGCTGCGGGCGCCGAAGTCGGGGGCGCAGGAGGTCCAGACGGCGCCGACGGCCGCCGTGGCGAGGAGGGCGACTACGGCCTGGGGGATGTTGGGGAGATAGCCGCTGACGCGGTCGCCGGGGCGTACCCCGAGCGCGCGGAGCCGGTCGGCGAGGGAGCCGACCTGGCGGCGCAGCTCGGACCAGGTCACCGGACGGGGTTCGTGGGACTCGTCCACGTAGAGGAGGGCGGGTTCGTCCGCGCGGTCGGCCGCGGCGCGCAGGGCGTGCTCGGCGTAGTTGAGGGTGGCGCCGGGGAACCACTGGGCGCCGGGCATGGCACGGTCGCCGAGCACGCGCGCGTAGGGCGTCGAGAACCGTACGTCGAACCACTCGGTGACGGCCTTCCAGAAGGTGTCCAGCTGCTCGACGGACCACCGGTGCAGGGCCGGGTAGCCGCCGTCGGCCGGAGCGCCGTGCTGTTCGGCGGCCCATGCCTGGAACTGGGTGATGCGGGCCTGGGCGATCCGCTCGGGATCGGGCTGCCAGAGCGGCTGGGGGTTCGCGGTCGACATGGGAGGCTCCCGGACTGTGCGCGTCGTGTGCGTCGGTCCGCGCACGGGCTGGGGTGTGCGCGTGACGCGGCTGACAGGGACGATGCCATGTGATCGACTTCTACACCAGGGTGCGCCCCACATAGTCCATGTCGTGAAGATGTGGCCTCGGCACTGGTGAACGAGAGTTGAACAGCACGCGCGTGTGGGGTGCTCAGTGGCAGGGTGAGCAGCATGGACGGTCGTGACCTGGTGCGTTCGGTGAGTGTGGTCGGTTCGGGAAGGGCGGCTCGGGGGTTGCGTACCGTGCGGGCGGCGTGGCGCAGGCGGCGGATCGACGCGGCGGGGCTGCCGCGGCGGGGACCCGAGCGGGCCCGGGTGCCCGGCCAGGTGCAGGGCGCGGAGCCGGGTCCGGGCGGTGGTGTGATCCGGTTCAGCCGCTCCGAGCTGCGGATCGTCGTGGCGGTGAACGGAGCGGTGTTCTGGGGGTGGGACGGGGCGGCGCCGGAGCCGTCGTACGCGCTCGCGGGGGCCTCTCCCGAGCCGGATCCGCGGGTGGTGCTGGAGCCGGACAAGGACGGCGGCTGGCGGGTGGTGGCCGAGCGGGTGACGGTCGTGGTGTCGCGGCACGGCGCGGTGCGGGTGTGCACTCCGGGCGGGGTGATGCTGCGGCAGGATCTCCCGCCGCGCTGGTGGGAGCCGGTCGGCGGGGGTGCGGCACGGTGGGTGCAGCGGTCGGAGGTGCCGGCGGACGCCCGGTTCTTCGGCCTGGGCGGGCGCGCGTCCGGGCCCCGGCTGCGGGACGGCGCGTATCGCCTGTGGAACACGGATCCGGGCCGCGCGTTCGGTCCCGGTGACGATCCGCTGTATCTGACGATGCCGGTGCAGGTGGTGGTGGCGGACGCCGGCACGCATCTGGTGTTCCACGACACCACCTGGGACGGCACGGTGGTGCTGCGGGAGGGCGAGGAGGGCGCGGGTTCCGGGCACGACCGGGCGGGACGCTGCGAGATGCGGATGGACGGCGGTCCGCTGCGCTGCTGGGTGATGGCGGGGACTCCCGCGCGCGTGCTGCACACGTGGGCGTCGCTGACCGGGGCGCCCGCGCTGCCGCCGGCGTGGGCGCTGGGGCACCAGCACGCCCGGTGGGGCTTCGGCAGCGAGCAGGAGGTACGCCGGATCGTCGCGGGCTACCAGGAGTGCGGGCTGCCGCTGGACGCCGTGCACCTCGACATCGATCACTACGACGACCATCAGGTGTTCACCGTCGACCAGGAGCGCTTCCCCAAGCTGCCGGTGCTGGCCGAGGAGCTGCGCCGGGACGGGATCCGGCTCGTGTCGATCGTGGATCCGGCGGTGCGGGCGGAGCCGGGGAATGCCGTGTACGAGAGCGGCGCGGCCGCGGACGCGTTCGTGCGGGACCCGCAGGGCCGAACGGTGCGGGGGGTCGCGTGGGCCGGCGAGTCGGTGTTCCCCGATTTCACGGACGCACGCGTGCGTGCGTGGTGGGGCGGGCTCTACGAGGAGCGGCTGGGCCAGGGGTTCGCGGGTTTCTGGCACGACATGAACGAGCCGGCGTCGTTCAGCGCGTTCGGTGAGCCGACGCTGCCGCGTTCGGCCCGGCACGCCCTGGAGGGGCGCGGCGGCGACCATCGGGAGGCGCACAACGTGTATGCGCTGTGCATGGCCCAGGCTGCCTACGGAGGGCTGCGCGAGCTGGCTCCGCAGGAGCGGCCCTTCCTGTTCTCCCGTTCGGGCTGGGCGGGGCTGCAGCGGTACGGGGGCACCTGGTCGGGGGATGTGGCGACGGGCTGGCCGGGGTTGCGGGCGTCGCTCTCGCTGGTGCTGGGCCTCGGCCTGTGCGGGGTGCCGTACTCGGGTCCGGATGTGGGCGGTTTCGACGGCAGTCCGTCGCCGGAGCTGTATCTGCGCTGGTTCCAGCTGGGCTCGTATCTCCCGCTGTTCCGCACCCACGCGGGTCTGCGGGCGGGGCGCAGGGAGCCCTGGGAGTTCGGTGCCGAGGTGCTGGAGCACGCGCGCGTGGCGCTGCTCGAACGCCGGCGGTTGCTGCCGTACTTCCTGACGCTGGCGCGGCTGGCCCGGCGGACGGGCGCGCCGTATGTGCGGCCGCTGTGGTGGTCGGCGCCCGAGGATCGCGCCCTGCGCGACAGCGAGGACACGTTTCTGCTGGGCGACGGCCTGCTGGTCGCCCCGGTCCTGGAGGCCGGTGCCGACCGGCGCGCGGTGCAGCTGCCGCGGGGCCGCTGGTACGACACGGTGACGGAGGAGGTCTACGAGGGGCCGGGGCAGGTGGTCGTCGAGGCTCCGCTGTCCCGGATACCGGTGCTCGCGCGCGCGGGCGCGGTGCTGCCCGTGCGCGGCGGTGACGGTGGGCTGGAGCTGGAGGTGTGGGCGCCCGCGCGGGGACGCACCGGGGGCGGGCTGGTCGTGCCGGACGCGGGCGACGGGTGGGACGACCCGGAGATCGAACGTTATGTCGCCCGCCGGCAGGGTGCCCGGGTGGTGGTCACCCGGGAGGGCGAGCAGGGCGTGACCGAGCCGCCCTATCCGGTGCGGGTGCGGGGGCTCGGCTGAACCGCCCGGCTCACAGGTAGCGGCCCTCGAACCACGCCTTGACGGCCACCGTGTGCAGCGGGAAGGCGAGTTCCTCGGGCCTGCGCAGCAGCTGCCAGCCCTCGGTCTCGTCCGTGGGACCGGAGGGCGGCAGCCCGTCGGCCGGGCGTTCGGGCAGCGCTCCGAACAGCAGCAGGTGCCCGTCGGGTGAGCTCATGGCGTCCACGAGCCGCACATCGCGGGCGGCCGCGTCGATACCGGTCTCTTCCTTGAGTTCGCGTACGACGGCCTGCTTCCAGTCCTCGCGGTCGTCGACGTAGCCGCCGGGCAGGGCGGTGCCTCCGCGCGCGGGGGCGACGGTTCGGGTGATGACGACCAGGGCCGTGCCCTTGGTGTCGTACACGGGCTGCAGGGCGACCGCGACCGGCAGCGGGTTGCGGTAGGCGAGGGACCCGCAGGACGGGCAGGTGCGCGGCCAGCCGGAGACGCCCTCTCCGTAGGGCGCTCCACAGCTCGAACAGTGGGAGCCCGGCAAGGAGTTGGCAGATGGGTGCTGAATTTCGGACACGCGCGGACTGTATCCGATCAGAGGAGGGGCGCGTTCCGGCAGTGAAGCGCCAGTAACGGGCGAAACCAGGAGGGGCGGCCGGAATCACCCCCGTCGGTCCCGGCCGCCCCTCCTGTACCACGACGCCATCCGGAGCCGTTCGGTTCACAGAATCGGCCTGCCCATTTCAGATTGCACGTGGCACACTTCTGACGCTTCGTCAGATACTGTCTTGGGGAGGGCCTTTGCCGCACACACGCAAGCCCGCGGTCACCGGCTGGTTCACCGGCGAGGGCGACGGTTTCCGCCTCCTGGGCACCCGCTGCACGGCCTGCACCTCGGTCTTCTTCCCGCGCGAGGACACACGCTGCCGCAACCCGCACTGCGCCGGCGGCCCCCTGGAGGAGGTGCCGTTGTCGCGAAGGGGCCGCATCTGGTCCTACACCGACAGCCGGTACCGCCCGCCGTCACCCTATGTGAGCAACCAGGAACTTCCGTGGGAGCCCTACGCGTTGATCGCGGTGGAGCTGGCGGCCGAGCGGATCGTGGTGCTGGGCCAGGCGGTTCCCGGGGTCACCGTCGCCGATCTGACGGTGGGCATGGAGGTGGAGATCGTCCCCGGGGTGCTGCACGAGGACGAGGGCACGGAGACGACGTGGACGATCTGGCACTGGCGACCGACGGGGGTGACGGCATGACGGACGACGTGGCGGTGCTCGGCGCGGGGATGCACCCCTGGGGCAAGTGGGGCCGCGACTTCGTGGAGTACGGGACGGCGGCGGCCCGCGCGGCTCTCGCGGACGCCGGTCTGGACTGGCGGGACATCGGCTCCGTCGTGGGCGCGGACACGGTGCGCGGCGGATATCCCGGGTATGTCGCGGGGGCCACGTTCGCCAAGGCCCTGGGCTGGCAGGGAGCCCGGGTGACCAGTGTGTACGCGGCGTGCGCGTCCGGAGCCCAGGCCGTCGCGGCGGCGCGGGCGCAGATCCTCGCCGGTCTCGCGGACGTGGTCCTGGTGGTGGGCGCGGACGCCGCCCCCAAGGGTTTCTTCCGGCCCGCGGGCGGGGACCGCCCCGACGATCCGGACTGGCTGCGTTTCCGGCTGCTGGGCGCGACGAACCCGGCGTACTTCGGGCTGTACGCACGGCGGCGGATGGCGGTGCACGGGGACACACCGGAGGACTTCGCGCTGGTCAAGGTCAAGAACGCCGCGCTCGGGGCGCTCAACCCGTACGCCCGCTACCGCAAGCGGGTCACCCCCGAGGAGGTGGCCGCGTCCGCGGTGGTGGCCGATCCGCTGCGCCTGCTGGACATCTGCGCCACCTCCGACGGCGGGGCCGCCCTGGTGCTGTCCAGCATGGACTTCGCACACCGGCACGGTGCCGCCCGGCCGGTGCGGATCCGGGCGGTGTCCACCGTGACCCCCCGCTTCCCGAGCACGGTGCTGGACCTGCCGGACATCGCCACGGACTGCTCGGTCGCGGTCGCGGCCCCGGCGGAGACCTTCCGGGCGTCCATCGCCCGGGCCGCCTACGAGGAGGCGGGCATCGGCCCGGAGGACCTGTCCCTCGCCGAGGTCTACGACCTGTCCACCGCGCTGGAACTGCAGTGGTACGAGGATCTGGGGCTGTGCGGCGAAGGCGAGGGCGTCAAGCTGCTCCGGGAGGGGGCGACGGCGCCCGGCGGCCGGATACCCGTGAACACCAGCGGCGGACTGGCCTCCTTCGGGGAGGCGGTCCCGGCCCAGGCCATCGCCCAGGTCTGCGAGCTGACCTGGCAGCTGAGAGGCACGGCGGGAGACCGTCAGGTCACCGGGGCGCGGGCGGGCATCACCGCCAACCAGGGGCTGTTCGGGCACGGGTCCTCGGTGGTCGCCGTGCGCTGAGCGATCCGGGGCGAGCGCGACGTACGCGGCGCGGGAGGCGTGGGACCGCCCACGCTGTGTCACCACCCCGGAATCCTGCGTGAACGTCTCATGAACTGCGCCTGGGGGTGCTCGCCCGGCGCCATCATGCTCCCGTGCACTCCTGGACGGATACTCTCCGCTTCGCCTTCCAGCCGGTGGTCAACCTGAGGACGGGCGCGGTCATCGCACTGGAGACACTCGCCCGCCCGGAAACCGGCGACGTCCTGGCCGAGGCCCGCCGCGATCCGGAACTGGACGGCAGACTCGCCGTGCTGGCGCTCCGCGCGGCCGCCCGCAAGGAGAGCCTGCTGCCGCTGCACCTGAACGTGTTCGCCGCCACGCTCGCCGACCTCGGCGGCCTGACTCCGCTGCACGACGCCGTGCGCGGGGTGGGGCGCATGCCCTGGGAGGTGACGCTCGACATCGTGCCGCCCTACACGCACGTGCCGCAGCGAGCCCTCCTGGAGGCCGTGGCCTCGCTGCGCCGGCAGGGATTCCGGATCAGCGCGGACGGCATCGGGGACGGCGACGTACCGCTCAGGCTGCTCACGGACCTCGCCCCCGACCTGGTCAAGCTCGACTCCTCGCTGCTGGCGCGGCCGGCCGCGGTGCGCGCCATGCGGACGCTGTGCGAGGAACTGGGTGCCCTGGTCGCGGTCGAGGGCGTGGAGACGGAACTCCAGTGCGCCGCGGCCCTGACGGCCGGCGCACAGCTGGCACAGGGCGAGCTGTTCGCACCCCCGGCCCGGATTCCCGCAGCGGACGTATACGTTCCGCCCCTCGCCGCCGGTGTCGTGGCCGTGCCCCGCTCCGGACCGTCGGTGCGCGAGTTCGTGCGGCCCGCGGCCCTTCTCCCCCTGACCGCTTCCGCGGGGCAGGTGCGGGCACTGCTGACCGGCTCCCCGGACGTCTCCGGGGTGCTGCTGGTGGACCCGGCCGGCCGGCCCGTCCGCTCGGTGCACCGTTCACGCTTCCTGCTGTCGATGTCCGGCCCCTACGGGCACGCCCTGTACGCCGACCGGCCGGCTTTCAAACTGGGTGACGCGCCCCGCGCCGTCGGCGTCGACGCCACCGCCTGGGAGGTGCTGGACGTGGTGGCGATCGGCGGCCGGGACCGGACCTCCGACGACGTGGCGGTGGTCGACGCGCACGGCCGGTGCGTGGGGGTCGTACGGCTGGCGGATCTGGTGCGGGCGCTGGCCGAGAGCCGGGTGGAGGAGGCCGCCGGGCTCAACCCGCTGACCCGGCTGCCGGGTTCGGACGCCATCGTGGGCGAGGTGGACCGGCGGATCCTCGACGGGCGGGCGTTCGCGCTCAGCTGGCTGGACATCGATCACTTCAAGCAGGTCAACGACGGTGCGGGGTTCGCCGCGGGCGACGAGCTGATCCGCGCGGTGGGCCGTGCGCTCCAGCAGGCGACCGCCGGGCACACGCGCGTGGGGCACATCGGCGGGGACGACTTCCTGGTGCTGGCCGACGAGGAGGCGCTCGATCCGCTGGCGGCCGCCGTGCTGGACGCCTCCTGGTCGGTGGGCGGCCGGCCGGTCACGCTCTCCCTGGCGACCGTGGTCTGCGAGCCGGGCAGCGTGAGCGACCATCACCAGGCCGCCGCCCAGCTCGCCCCGCTGAAGAAGGCCGCCAAGGCGCTGGCCGGAGCGAGCTGGGTGCTCGGGCGCGCCGGGTTCCCCGGCCACGAGGTCCGGCGCGGCAGCACGGGCCCGGCCCCGGCGCAGGCCGGACGCGCGGCGGCCGAGCCGCGGTGGTGAACCGCTCCGTCCCGGCCGCCCGTCGCGTCCCGCCCGCCGCACCGGGACCGGAGGACAGGTCGGTGTCACCGTCGCCGTCGGCAACCTTGACGCCCCCGGGACGCCGGTGAACACTTCCCGGTGTCGGTCGACATCGCCGTACATTCTCGGAGTTATCAGGCACCACGGCACGGGTCCGTCCTGCTCCACGGCCCGGCTCTCCAGGGCGATCCGGCTGCGACGGCACGCTCGTCACGGACGCCGAGCGGGGTGCGGGGACCTCCCTGCCTTCGGCTGAAGTCGCCAAGGGAACCGTCCCGTACGACAGGGCCGGGGCCGATCGCCCCCCACCGGCGCCAAGGGAGCCGCCATGAGCAACGGAGACATTTTCGCCGGCGAGGCCATGGGCACCGCGATCCTGATCCTGTTCGGTGCGGGTGTCTGTGCGGCCGTCACCCTCAGGTACTCCGAGGCGCGGGCCTCCGGCTGGGTCGTGATCGCGTTCGGCTGGGGTTTCGGTGTGCCGGCGGGCGCGTACACCGCCGCTCCGCTCTCGGGCGGTCAGCTCAATCCGGCGGTCACCCTCGGCATCGCCGTGGACACCGGCAAGTGGGGCAAGGTCTGGGTGTACCTGCTGGGGCAGTTCGCCGGCGCGATGCTCGGCGCGGTGCTCGCCTGTCTGGTGTATCTCGCCCAGTTCCAGGCCAATGTCCGCACGGAAGGCACCACCGAGGGCTCCGCCGGCGAGCCCGTACCGACCCTCGGCATCTTCTCGACCGTCCCGGAGACCCGGAACCCGGTCGCCAATCTCGTCACCGAGATCATCGCGACCATGGCGCGCGTCCTGCCGGTCCTCGCCTTCGGGCTCACCCAGGGACAGCCATGACGGACACCGCCGACACGTACGTCGCCGCCATCGACCAGGGCACCACGTCCAGCCGCTGCATCGTCTTCGATCACGGGGGCGCGGTCGTCGCCGTCGACCAGCGCGAGCACCGGCAGATCTTTCCCCAGCCCGGCTGGGTGGAGCACGACGCCACCGAGATCTGGTCCAGGGTGCAGGCCGTGGTGGCGGGGGCGCTGGCCAAGGCGGGGCTGCGCGCCGACCAGCTCAGCGCCCTCGGTATCACCAACCAGCGGGAGACCACGGTCCTGTGGGACCGCGTCACGGGCAAGCCCGTGCACAACGCGGTCGTCTGGCAGGACACCCGTACCGCGGCCCTCTGTGCCGAACTGGGCGGCACGGACGGCCCGGACCGCTTCCGCGGACGAACCGGGCTGCCGCTGGCCGGCTATTTCTCCGGGCCCAAGGTCGCCTGGCTGCTGGACCATGTGCCCGGCCTGCGCCGGCGCGCCGAACGCGGGGAGATCGCGTTCGGAACCATCGACTCCTGGCTGATCTGGAACCTCACCGGCGGCACCGAAGGCGGCCGGCACGTCACCGACGTCACGAACGGCGGCCGCACCCTGCTGATGAACCTGGACACCCTTCAGTGGGATCCCTCCCTCCTGTCCGCGATGAACGTGCCCGAGGCCGTACTGCCCGAGATCAGGTCCTCCGCCGAGGTGTACGGCACCGCGGTCGGACACCTGTCCGGGGTGCCCGTCGCCGCGGCGCTGGGCGACCAGCAGGCCGCCGTGTTCGGGCAGGCCTGCTACGACGTCGGCAGCGCGAAGAACACCTACGGCACCGGCAGCTTCCTGCTGCTGAACACCGGCAACCGTCCGGTGCCGTCCAGGAACGGGCTGCTGACGACGGTGGGCTACAAGATCGGTTCCCAGGCGCCGGTGTACTGCCTGGAAGGGTCCATCGCGACAACGGGCGCGCTGGTCCAGTGGTTCCGCGACCAGCTCGGAATCATCCGGACCGCCGACGAGATCGAGACACTGGCGGCGAGCGTCGACGACAACGGCGGCGCCTACATCGTGCCGGCGTTCTCCGGCCTGTTCGCGCCCTACTGGCGCTCCGACGCGCGCGGAGTCGTCACGGGACTCACCCGGTACGTCACCAGAGCCCACCTCGCGCGCGCGGTACTGGAGGCGACGAGCTGGCAGACCCGAGAGGTCGTGGACGCGATGTACCAGGACTCCGGGGTGCGGATCAGCACGTTGAAGGTCGACGGCGGGATGACCCGGAACAACCTGCTCATGCAGCACCAGGCGGATGTCCTCGGGGTGCCGGTGATCCGGCCCCGCGTGCCGGAGACGACGTGCCTGGGTGCCGCCTACGCGGCCGGCCTGGCCACGGGCGTGTGGAACGGCCTGGAGGAGCTGAGGTCGCACTGGCGCGAAGACGCGGAGTGGACACCCGCGATGGAGCCGGCGGTCCGCGACCGCGAGTACCGGAACTGGCGCAGGGCCGTCGGGAAGAGCTTCGGCTGGCTTGCGGAGGAGACGGCGGACGGGGCGTAGCAGCCGGGAATCCGCACGTACGCGCGCGTGGGCGCCGCGCACAGGACCGCGGCCCGTACCCCAGTCGGCGGGGGTACGGGCCGTGCCTGTCGGCCGGCATCGCGGGAGGACGACGCGGGCGGCGGGACGGTCCGTTCGGCCGGGCGGCGGAAGGGGGCCCTCCGTGCCGGGGTCAGCCGGTGGCGGCCCGGCGGCGGTCGGCCGCGTACTCCATCGCGTGCTGGACGAGCCCGATGAGCACCTCCTTGACCGTCTCCCGGTCCCGGGCGTCGCAGAGCACGACGGGCACATCGGCGTCGAGATCGAGGGCCTGGCGGACGGACTCGACGGGGTAACGGGCGGCGCCCTCGAAGCAGTTGACGCCGACGAGGAAGGGGATGGAACGCCGCTCGAAGTAGTCGACGGCAGCGAAGCAGTCCTCCAGGCGGCGCGTGTCGGCGAGCACGACGGCGCCGAGCGCGCCCTCGGACAGCTCGTCCCACATGAACCAGAACCGCTCCTGCCCGGGTGTGCCGAAGAGGTAGAGCACCAGGTCCTCGCGCAGGGTGATGCGGCCGAAGTCCATGGCCACCGTGGTGGTGTGCTTGCCCTCCACACCGCTGGTGTCGTCCACGGGCCGGCCGGCCTCGGTGAGCAGCTCCTCGGTGCGCAGCGGCCTGATCTCGCTGACCGCGCCGACGAGGGTCGTCTTGCCCACGCCGAAGCCGCCGGCCACGAGGATCTTGAGCGTGACGGGCTCGACCGGAGGCTTGCCGCGCTCAGAACGCCCGAAGATCATCGATCTCTTCTCCTGCTTGATGGGTAGCGGGCAGCGGTCGGCCGTAGCCACCGCCGCCCGGGGTTTCGATGACGAGTACATCGCCGGGGTCGACCTCGGCCGAGCCGCTGCCGCCGAGGTCGGTGACCGTGCCGTCGGCGTGCTCCACCCGGTTCGCGCCGAGCGCTCCGGGGTCCCCGCCGGTCATGCCGTACGGGGGCACGCGGCGGTGCTGGGAGAGGGTGGAGACGGTCATGGGTTCGAGGAACCGGATACGGCGCACGGCGCCGTCGCCGCCGCGCCACCGCCCGGCGCCGCCGCTCCCCCGCCGGACGGCGAACTCCTCCAGCCTGACCGGCAGCCGCCACTCCAGGACCTCCGGGTCGGTGAGCCGGGAGTTGGTCATGTGGGTCTGGACCACGTCGGCACCGGGGAAGCCGTCACCGGCACCGGATCCGGAGGCGACGGTCTCGTAGTACTGGTGCCGCGCGTTGCCGAAGGTGACGTTGTTCATGGTGCCGGAGCCTTCGGCCTGGACGCCGAGCGCGGCGTAGAGGGCGCCGGTGATGGCCTGCGAGGTCTCGACGTTGCCCGCGACGACGGCGGCGGGCGGCTCGGGAGCGAGCATCGAGCCGGGCGGCACGATGATGTCCAGGGGGCGCAGACAGCCGTCGTTGAGCGGGATGTCGTCGTCGACCAGTGTGCGGAAGACGTACAGGACGGCCGCGTCGACGACCGCGGAGGGCGCGTTGAAGTTGCCGGCGAGCTGCGCGGAGGTGCCGGTGAAGTCGATCGTCGCCCGGCGCTCGGCGCGGTCGACGCGGACGCGGACCCGGATGACGGCGCCGGAGTCCGTCTCGTAGGCGTACTCGCCGTCGTCCAGGGCGTCGATGACGCGGCGGACGGCGTCCTCGGCGTTGTCCTGGACGTGCCGCATGTAGGCCTGGACGACGTCCAGTCCGAACTCCTCGATCATGCGGCGGACCTCGTCGACGCCCTTCTGGTTGGCGGCGATCTGGGCGCGCAGGTCGGCGAGGTTGGTGCGCGGGTTCCGGGACGGGTAGGGCGCCTCGGTGAGCAGACGGCGGGTCTCCTCCTCGCGGAAGCGGCCGTTCTCGGCGAGGAGCCAGTTGTCGAAGAGGACACCCTCCTCCTCGATGGTGCGGCTGTGGGCCGGCATGGAGCCGGGCGCGATGCCGCCGATCTCGGCGTGGTGGCCGCGTGAGGCGACGTGGAAGAGGATCCGCGGCTCACTCCGCGTGTCCGTCGTTCCGCTGGTGTCGAAGACGGGGGTGATCACGGTGACGTCCGGCAGGTGCGTGCCGCCGTGGTACGGGTCGTTGACGGCGTAGGTGTCGCCCGGCCGCATGGCGGAGCCGCGGCGGCGGACGACCTCCTTGACACTGGTGCCCATGGATCCCAGGTGGACGGGGATGTGGGGGGCGTTGGCCACCAGGTTTCCGTCCGGGTCGAACAGGGCGCAGGAGAAGTCCAGCCGCTCCTTGATGTTCACGGACTGGGCCGTGGACTCCAGCCAGGCGCCCATCTGTTCGGCGATCGACATGAAGAGGTTGTTGAAGACTTCAAGCAGAACCGGATCGGATTGCGTGTCGAGATCGGAACTCTGCGTGACCGCCGTGCGTTCCATGAGCAGCTGCCCGTCATCGGTCGCGGCGGCCCGCCAGCCGTCGTCGACGACGGTCGTGGCGCCGGCCTCCGTGATGATCGCGGGGCCGGTGACGGTCTCGCCGGGCGGAAGGGCCTCCCGGCGGTGGAGGGGTACGTCGCGCCAGGCGCCGCCGGTGTGCAGAGGGACGGCGCCGGGCGCCTGGGAGCGGCCCTCGTACGGAGCGAGGGCGGAGAGATCGGGGGGTGCGGTGATGCCGGTGGCCTCGACGGAGAGGGCTTCCACGACGACGGGGCGGTCGAGCGTGAAGGAGTACGTGGCGCGATGACGTTCTTCGAAGGCCTGCCGCATGGCCTCGGGTTCGCCCAGCTCCACGGTGAGGGTCGTGTCGGTGCCGTCGTAGCGGAGCTGGGCGCGGCGGGTGACCTGGATGCGGCTCGGGGGGACGTCCTCGGCGAGGAGTTCGGCGTGTGCCGCGGCCTCCAGGTCGTCGGCCGTCTGGCGGATGCCGGGCATGGCGGCGGCTTCCAGGGGCGCCTCCACGGACTGTTCACGCATGGCCGTGGTGTCGGCGAGGCCCATACCGAGCGCGGAGAGGACGCCGGCCAGGGGAGGCACGAGGACGGTGCGGATGCCGAGCGAGTCGGCGACGCGGCACGCGTGCTGGCCGCCGGCTCCGCCGAAGGTGGTCAGGGCGTAGCGGGTGACGTCGTGGCCCTTCTGTACGGAGATCCGCTTCACGGCGTTGGCGATGTTGGCGACCGCGATCTGCAGGTAGCCCTCGGCCACCTGCTCCGGGGTGCGGTCGTCGCCGGTGCGTCGGCGGATCTCGCGCGCGAGGGCGGTGAACCGGTCACGGACGAGACCGGCGTCCAGTGGCTGGTCGCCGCCGGGTCCGAACACGGCGGGGAAGTGGGCGGGGTGGATGCGGCCGAGCATCACGTTGGCGTCGGTGACGGTGAGCGGGCCGCCCGCGCGGTAGCAGGCGGGGCCGGGGTCGGCGCCGGCCGAGTCGGGGCCGACCCGGTAGCGGGTGCCGTCGAAGTGCAGCACGGAACCGCCGCCCGCGGCGACGGTGTGGATGTCCAGCATGGGGGCGCGCAGCCGGACACCCGCGATCTGAGTGGTGAACACGCGCTCGTACGCGCCGGCGAAGTGCGAGACGTCGGTGGAGGTGCCGCCCATGTCGAAGCCGATGACGCGGTGCAGACCGGCGCGCTGCGACATGCGGGCCATGCCGACGATGCCGCCGGCGGGCCCGGAGAGGACGGCGTCCTTGCCGCGGAACTGCCCGGCTTCCGTCAGCCCTCCGTTGGACTGCATGAACATGAGGCGTACGCCCCGCAGCTCCTCGGCGACATGTCGTACGTAGCGGCGCAGCACGGGCGAGAGATAGGCGTCCACGACGGCGGTGTCCCCGCGCGGGACGATTTTCATCAGCGGGCTGACCTCGCTGGACAGCGAGATCTGCGGGAAGCCGATGCGGGCGGCCAGTTCGCCGACGGCGTGTTCGTGGCCGGGGTGGAGATGGCTGTGCAGGCAGACGACGGCGACCGCGCGGATCCCGTCGTCGTAGGCCTCCTGGAGCGGGCCGGCCAGGGCGTCCAGGTCGGGGGCGCGCAGGACGGTGCCGTCGGCGGCGACGCGTTCGTCCACCTCGACGACCCGCTCGTGGAGCAGCTCGGGCAGCTCGATGCGGCGGGCGAAGATGCGGGGGCGGTTCTGGTAGGCGATGCGCAGGGCGTCGCGAAAGCCTCGGGTGACGACCAGGAGGGTGCGCTCGCCCTCGCGTTCCAGCAGGGCGTTGGTGGCGACCGTGGTGCCCATGCGGACGGCCTCGACGGGCTCCTGGGAGCCGCCGAGGAGTTCGCGCACCCCGGCCACGGCGGCGTCGGCGTACCGCGCCGGGTTGTCGGACAGCAGTTTGTGCGTGAGCAGCCGGCCGTCGGGGCGGCGCGCGACGATGTCGGTGAAGGTGCCGCCCCGGTCGACCCAGAACTGCCAGCCAGTCACGTCGCTACCCCGCTTCCGCGCCGGTCACAGCGCCCGGAGGCCGTTGATCACGTCGCGCAGAATACTCTCGTCCGGCAGCTCGGCCGGGGGCACCGGGCGGTTCACATGGACGAGTTCGGCGTGCACCAGATCGCCGATGAGCACGCGGACCACGCCGATGGGCAGGTCGAGTTCCGCGGCGAGCTCGGCGACCGACTGCGGCTCGTCCCGGCAGAGGCCGACGATGTCCACGTGTTCGGGCGACAGTGTCGGGTCCGATTCCGGGTCGCCGGCGTCGTGCTCCGTGACGACCACCGCGATCAGGTCGAGGCGGTGCTGGGCCGCACTGGTGGTGCGGCCCCGTGTCATCGCGTACGGGCGGACGACCGGCCCGGCCTCGTCGTCGAACCAGTGGCTTCTTCCCTGACCGTCTCCGCTCATGTCATCCCACTACCCGCCTGCGGGCAGATCGGTGCGCGGGGCGGTGCCCAGATGGACGCCGACCCGCTTGACCAGGAGCGTCATCTCGTAGGCGACCTGCCCGACGTCGGAGTCGGCGTCGGAGAGGACGGCGAGACAGCTGCCGTCCCCCGCGGCGGTGACGAAGAGGAATGCGTCGTCCAGCTCGACCACCGTCTGCCGGACGCTGCCCGCCTCGAAGTGACGGCCCACGCCCTTGGCGAGGCTGTGGAAGCCGGACGCCACGGCGGCCAGATGCTCGCTGTCCTCCCTGGTCAGGTCCGTGGACACGCCCGTGGCCAGGCCGTCGCCGGACAGGATGACGGCCTTGCGGATGCTGCCGACCCGGTCGACGAGGTCGTCCAGGAGCCAGTTCAGCTCCCCCTTGTTCGTCGCCGAGTGGCCGGTCGCCTTCGGTGCGGTCATCGACCGTCCCCCTTAGTCGTTCCTTGTGCTGTGCCGTTCCGGGCCCCGTCGCCCGCGGCGTTCTCCTCACGGCCGCGCTGCCAGCCGCGCTGGAGCGAGGCCATCCGGCTGCGGACCTCTTCGGCATCGCGGTCGGCGGCCTGCGCCTCGCGTTCGGCGGGTCGTCCGGTGTCCTGCTTGAGCTGGGGAGCCAGGCTGGCCTGGCGTACCCGCCGGGGCAGAGCCCCGGTGCCCGGTTCGGAGGGTGCGCCGCCGACGGGTCCGGCCGTGCCCTGCCGGGAGGGTGCCGGGTCCGCCGGGCCGCCGGTGGACGCCTGGGGCCGGGTGCGCCTGGGCAGTGCCGGGGCTCCGGGCGTCTCGGCGGCGGTTCCGGCCGGGGCGGCGGCGCTCTCCTCGGCCCGGTCGACGGGTCCCGTGGGGCGCCGGGCGGCGGTACCGCGACGGCGCGCGGGCAGCGGGGCCAGTCCGCCGGTGTCGGCGCGCTGCGCGGCGGCGGGGCTCGCGGGGTCCGGTTCGCCGCGGCGGGGCCGTGGCTCGGTGACGGGCTTGCCGTGCGAGCTGACCAGCTTGGGCGTCTGGCGCCGGGGCAGTGACAGGGGCTCGCGGGCGCCGCTCTCGTCGTGCGGCAGCCGGTCGGCCGGCGAGGTGGCCGCCTGCTCGTCGTCCGGCCGGGCCCGGCGGGGGCGGAACAGGCCGCCGCGCTCGCTGTCGTCGTCCGGGAGAGCGCCGGGGAAGTCGTCCAGCGCGTCGAGATCGACGGGCGCCTCCAGCTCGACCGGGCCGTCCAGCAGGGAGGTCGGCAGGCCGGGCAGTTGCAGGGGCGCCGAGGACCGCCCGGCGGTACGGCCCAGCGCCTGGTCGGTGCCCGGCACGGGCCGTTCCCGGTCGAGCCGGAAGCCGATGCCGTTGGTGTCCGGGACGTCGTCGGTGAGCAGCGCGTCGGGGATGAACACCACGGCGGTGGTGCCGCCGTACGGGGAAGGCTGGAGGGAGATCCGGACGTTCTGGCGCTGGGCGAGGCGGCTGACCACGAACAGGCCCAGCCGGTCGGTGTCGGAGAGCTCGAACTCGGGGGTTTCGGCGAGGCGCAGATTGGCGTCCAGCAGCGCCTCGGCCGTCATGCCGAGACCCCGGTCGTGGATCTCCAGGGTGAAGCCGTTGGCGACCCGCTCGCCGATGACCTGGACGGCGGTGTGCGGGGGCGAGAAGACGGTGGCGTTCTCCAGGAGCTCGGCCACGAGATGGGTGAGGTCGGCGACGGCGGGGCCGGTGACGGCGACCCGCGGCAGGCGCCGGACCTCGATGCGCTCGTAGTCCTCCACCTCGGCGACGGCGGCGCGGACGACGTCCATCAGCTGCACGGGCCGGCGCCACTGCCGGGAGGGCGCGGCCCCGGAGAGGATCACCAGACCCTCGGCGTGCCGGCGCATGCGGGTGGTGAGGTGGTCCAGGCGGAACAGGTCGGCGAGTTCGTCGGTGTCCTCGGTCCGGCGTTCCATGCTGTCGAGCAGCGTGAGCTGCTTGTGCAGCAGCACCTGACTGCGGCGCGCGAGGTTGACGAAGACCTCGGAGACGCCGGCCCGCAGCTCGGCCTGCTTGACGGCGGCCTCGACGGCCGCGCGCTGCAGCGTGTTGAGGGCCTGTCCGACCTCGCCGATCTCGTTCTTGTCGTACTCCAGGCGGGGCACCTCGGTCTCGACGTCGACCTGTTCACCCGCGGAGAGCCGGCGCATCACGCTGGGCAGCCGGACACCGGACGCCTCGTGCGCCTCCAGGCGCAGCTGGCGCAGGTCGCGGACGAGGGTGCGGCCGACCCGGATCGAGAGGACGACGGAGAGGAGCAGTGCGACCAGTCCGAGCACGCCCGCGACGGCCGCCTGGACGATGACGCCGATGGCGACGGGGCGCATCCGGTGCTGGAAGCGGTCGCCGACATGGTCGTCGAGGGAGCCGAGTTCGTCCAGGACGGTCGCCGCGGTGGATTCCCAGCTCTTGGCACTGACACCGCGGGGGGTGCCGGTGTCGGTCCCGGCGCGGGTGCCGGTGGCGATGGCGCTCCGTTCGGCCACGCGCAGGGGGGCCGTGGTGGCGTTGTTCCAGAAGCGCTCATAGCGTTCGCGTTCCCCGGCGGGCAGCAGCGGGAGGCTGATGTCGTAGAGGAGGGTGCGCTGGGCGGCGAGGTCGGAGATCTCCTGGGACTCTTCCCGGGTGAGCCGGCCGACGACGAGGGAGGAGCCGAGCAGGGCGTCCTCGCGGGAGAGCAGCTCGCGGGCCCTGGCGATGTTGACCAGGGCGCGGGCCTCCTTGTCGGCTTCGACGTCGTCGATGCCGTCCAGAGAGGCGAGCAGCGCGTAGCAGGGGTCCACGAGGCGGTTGTAGAGGCCGTACGCCTGGGCACGGGTGACGGTGCCCTCCTCGACGCCGCGGCGCAGGGAGTCGAGTCCGGCGAAGGCGTCCAGGACGGTGGTCAGGCGTTCGCTGTCGTCCGCGTCCATGCCGGACCGGACGTCATGGTCCTTGGCGTTCTCGCGGATCCTGGAGATCGTCCGGTCGGTGGCGGTGCGGGTGCGGTGCAGCGCCGAGAGCGCCTCGGAGGCCCGGGGGTCCGCGAGGTAGACGAGGGTCTGACGGCGCTCCTGCTGGAGGACGCGGACGGTGTCCTCGGCGGGGTGGCCGATCTCCTCGACGACGTCGGTCACACGGAAGAGCCGGGTCACTTCGCGCCCCGTGAGTACCGTGGCGAAACCCCATACGGCGGTCAGGGACAACAGCGGCACGAGAAGCAGCGCCACGATCTTCCGGCGGATCGACTTCCCGCGAAAGCGCATGGCCTCCCCCAGCTCGACCCCCGCCGGCCGGGGGTGTCCATGTCCGTCAACAAACGGCGCGAGCCTACTACCGCCTCACAGTTAACTCGAAGACATGTCCGGAGGGTGAACTTCCGCATGGGCGGCGAGACATGCCGAGTTGTCCGGGCATTGCGGGAGATTGCCACCGCGATCCGGGGACCCGTGCCCGGCCTGCCGCTGCGTCACCGACGGGCGGTTGGCTGAATTTTTTCGCCGGTTGGGAATCTTCACGCCGTCTCGTTCGTCCTTCTCTATGGGAATTGGGTGCGGAATGGGCCACAGGAGCCGCATCCCGCACCCCGGCGGCGTAGAACAGCGCAAGCCGGGCAGCCACTGGGGAGTCGGGGTCTTCGGACGCCGGGGCGAGCGGTCTGCTGGCGGTGGGGAGTGACACGGTGATGGGCACGGCGGAGTGGCGCGAGGCGCCCGAAGAGAGCGTGGCGGGACGCTCGCAGGCGCGGCGGGGCCAGGAGGCGCCGGATCGGGGCGTTCGGGCGCCCGTGCGCGTCCTGGAACCCGCCGACGACGAACTGCGGCGACGCGAGCGGACGTTGTGGGTGGAGGAGCCGGCACGCCGGCACCCGTTGCCCGATCCGGTGCGTACGGCGGCGGTGCGGGCGTTGCTGGTCATGGCGGTGACGCTGATTCAGGCGATGGTGGCGTTCCTGTGCACGCTGGCGGGGTCCTGGCTGGCGTTCCCGATGGTGATCAGCGGTGTGGCGAGCACGGTGGTGGCCACCTGGGCCGTGGTCGACGTGTGGGTGACCCGCCAGGTGTGGCGCCAGCGCAACGGCGTGGTCTCCGAACCGAGCAGCACGGCTCGGGCCCTGCGGCGGGAGCGGCGCGCCCGGCGCCGTCAGGAGCGGGCGGCCGTGCGGGATCAGGAGCGGATACGCCGGAGCGGCGGCGCCGGACAGCTGTCCCACCCCTGACCCGGCGGACGGCACCAGGGCCGTTCACGGCCCGACCGGCGCCGCCTCCTGTCGTTCCGGCGGCTGCCGGTCATCCGATGGCCCGTCCGCCGATCGTCCGTCCTCCGCTCGCCGGCCCTCCGGCCGCCGGTCCTCCGGTCGCCGGACCTCCGGTCGCCGGACCTCCGGTCGCCGGACCTCCGGCTGCCGCGCCCGCTGGAGTTCGCGTCGCGCTCGCATGAACGCGCGGGGGCGGTCCACTCCCAGCACGGCGACGGTACGGCCGTCCCGTGCGTAGCGGGCGAGGAAGCCGGACTCTCCGGGGAGGCCGTCGTCGGTGATCTCGCCCTCGGCCAGGTGGACGGTGTCGCCCTCCCGGTACCGGCCCGCGAACTGGATCCGGGAGTCGTACTGGTCGGACCAGAAGTACGGCACGGTGCGGGCGGTCGCGAGGGTACGGCCCGCGAGCAGGTTGGTCACGGCGGCGCGGGGCTGCTCGGTGGCGGAGGTCCAGTGCTCGGCCCGGATGCCGCCGGCGCGGGCCACGTCGCCGACCGCGACCACCTGGGGCAGGGCCGTCACACAGCCCTCGTCGCACAGCACGCCGTCCTGCAGAGCGAGGGTCGAACCCGCCAGCCAGGCGGTGTCGGGGACGGCTCCGATTCCGACGATCACGACGTCGGCGGGCAGGGTGCGCCCGTCCGTGAGCTCGACCCCGGTGACGGTGGCGGCGCCCCGGAGCGCGGCCACACCGGTTCCGGTGATCAGTTCCACGCCGCCGCGCCGGTGCAGCCCGGCGCACACCGCGGCCATCTCCGCGCCGAGTTGGGGCACGAGCGGCAGCGGTGCCGCCTCGACCACCGTGACGGCATGGCCGAGCCGGGCGCACGAGGAGGCGGTCTCGGCACCGATGAAGCCGCCGCCGATGACGACGATCCGGCGGGGGCCGCGGATGAGCTCGCCGCGCAGGGCACGGGCGTCGTCGAGGGTGCGCAGGGTGTGCACGCCGGCGGGGCCGGGGCCGGGCAGCCGGCGGGCGGCGGCCCCGGTGGCGATGACGACGCCGTCGGTGGACACCGTACGGCCGTCGCCGAGGAGGACGCCGCGGCCACGGGGGTCGAGTCCGCGGGCGCGGACGCCGAGCAGCCACTCGGCGTCGAGTCCGGCGGTCTCGTCGGCGTCGGCGAGCGCCAGGCGGTCCTCGTCGGCGCGGCCGATGAGGAAGTCCTTGGAGAGAGGAGGGCGGTCATAGGGGCGATGGGGTTCCTCGCCGACGATCACCAGTCGGCCGTCGAAACCCTGGGCGCGCAGCTCGCGAGCGGCGTGGAGCCCGGAGAGGGATGCGCCGACGACGGTCACGGTCCTCATGCGGCACGGCTCCCGGCGTCGGAGGCGGTGGCGGGGTGGCGGCGGCGAGCCCGTACCGCAACAGACGCACGGCCGTCGGAGGCGGTGGGGGGCTGGCGGCGGCGAGCCCGTGCCGCAACAGACGGGCGGCCGACGGAGGCGATGGCGCCGGCGCCGGCACCGGCGGGGCTCCGGTGCCCGGCGGTGTTCATGCGGCCGTGCCTTCCTGCGCTTCGAGGTGGACGTGCACGACGCCGTCCTCCACGGTCACGCGGTGGGTGCGCACGGGGCGCCGGGCCGGCAGACAGGTGGGCTCGCCGGTGCGCAGGTCGAAGGCGGCCGCGTGCAGCGGACACTCGACGAGGCAGCCCTCCAGCCAGCCCTCGGAGAGGGAGGCGTCCTGGTGGGCGCAGGTGTCGTCGATGGCGTACAGCTCGCCGCCCTCGGTGCGGAACACGGCGACCGGCGGCGTGGTCGCGATGCGGACGGACTCGCCCTCGGGGAGGTCTTCGAGGCGGCAGACGGGAATCACGGGCCCCCCTCTCGGTCCGGGACACTCGGTCCGGGACCTGCTCGATGCAGGCGTCAGGGATGCCGCCGGGCGCCCGGACCCACGTCGGTCCGGCCCGGTGAAGCGGCAAGGGAGCGATGGACCGTCGACGGTCCGGGTGGTCCGGCACCCTTCCGGGATCCGGACACTTCGGTAACATGATGTTTCGCATGGCGCACGATCCAGCGCTATGCGCAACAGAATCCGGGCGGGACGACCGTCGCGTCAAGGGCTTCCCGCAGATGCGGCCCGAACCGGGCCCACAGGTGGTGAGAGTTGAGCCATGACCCGCACGCAGAAGCAGCCTGACCGCGGCGAGGAGACCACGGAGAGCCCAAGGACCCCGGAGAGACGGAACGGCCGCGCAGCGGTCAGCGCGGTGCAGTCGGTGGACCGCGCCGTGAGCGTGCTGGAGATCCTCGCCCGGCACGGCGAGGCGGGCGTCACCGAGATCGCCGACGAGCTGGAGGTCCACAAGTCCACGGCGTTCCGGCTGCTCGGCGTCCTGGAGAACCGCGGCCTGGTGGCCCAGGCCAAGGACCGCGGGAAGTACTACCTGGGGGCCGGCGTCCTGCGCCTGGCGGGGGCGGCGGCAGTACGTCTCGACATCTCCCAGGAGGGCGTCCCGGTCTGCCGGGAGGTAGCCGACGAACTGGGCGAGACGGTCAACATCGCCGTGCTCGACGACGACGCGGCGGTCAACATCATGCAGGCCCGCGGCACCGCTTCCGTGACCGCGCAGAACTGGCTGGGCAGGCGCACCCCCCTGCACGCCACGTCCAGCGGCAAGGTGCTCCTCGCGCACATGCCGCCGACCCTGCGCGAGGGCCTGCTGGCGCGGCCGTTGCCGCGGTTCACGGACCGTACGATCACCGGCGCCGGGATGCTCCGGGCCGAGTTGGAGGCCGTGGTCGGGCAGGGGTACGGCGTCACGGTGGAGGAGCTGGAGCTGGGGCTCGCGGCCGTGGCGGCGCCGGTGCGCGCGCACGACGGCAAGGTGATCGCGGCGATCAGCGTCTCGGGGCCGGTGTACCGGCTCAACACCGACCGGCTGCCCGAGGTGGCCAAGCGGACGGTCGCGGCCGGCGCGGAGCTGTCCCGGCGCATGGGGTACGGCTTCTGACCGAGGGGCGCACCCGGCGCGCCGGGCTCCTCGCTCCTCCGGCACACCCGACCCGGACGAAGCCCCCGGGCCCGCGACACCGCCTGGCCCACGGCTTCGACCAGGGTCTGGACCACACCTTCGACCACGGCCTGGACCCCGGCTTCGACCAAGGCCTGGACCACAGCCTGGGCCACGGCCTGGACCACGGCCTGGATCACGGCGCGGGCCACGGCCTGGATCACGGCGCGGCACCGGCGGCTCGGCCGGTCCCGCGCCGTCGTGTGTCCGAGAGGTTTCGCCCCGCCGAGTCCCTTTGCCAAGGGTTAACGCGCACCCCTTGACGGCCCCAGGACGCCGTTCTCAATATGTTCCCCACCACGCAACCCATCGTGCAATGCGCAACAGCAGAGGAGCCTGTCGTGCCACACGAGGTCCGTGCCGTAGTCGCAGTGGAGAAGGGCGCACCCGTGGCGGTGCGGACGGTCCTCGTCCCCGATCCGGGCCCTGGTGAGGTGCTCGTCGATGTGCAGGCCTGCGGGGTGTGCCACACGGATCTCCACTACCGGGAGGGCGCGATCACCGACGACTTCCCGTTCCTGCTGGGCCATGAGGCGGCCGGCACGATCGAGGCGGTCGGCCCGGGGGTCACCGACCTGAGACCCGGCGACTACGTCGTCCTGGCCTGGCGGGCCCCCTGCGGCAGCTGCCGTTCCTGCCGCCGCGGCCGGCCCTGGTACTGCTTCGACTCGCGCACTGCCGCGCAGCCCATGACGCTGCCGGACGGCACTCCTCTCACCAACGCCCTCGGCATCGGTGCCTTCGCCGAGAAGACGCTGGTCGCGGCGGGGCAGGCGGTGAAGATCGACCCGGCCGCGCGGCCCGAGGCGGCCGGTCTCATCGGCTGCGGGGTGATGGCCGGTTACGGCGCGGCGGTGAACACCGGCAACGTCGGCCGCGGTGACTCGGTGGCCGTCATCGGCTGCGGCGGTGTCGGCAACGCGGCCGTCGCGGGCGCCTGTCTGAACGGCGCCATGAAGGTGATCGCCATCGACATCGACGACAAGAAGCTGGACCAGGCGGAGAAGTTCGGCGCCACGCACACCGTCAACTCCCGGGGCACCGACCCGGTCGAGGCGGTCCGGGAACTGACCGACGGCCACGGCGTGGACCTCGCGATCGACGCGGTGGGCCGCCCCGAGACGTTCCTCCAGGCCTTCTACATGCGCGATCACGCGGGGCTGCTGGTCCAGGTCGGTGTCCCCGCTCCCGGCTTGAAGGTCGAACTGCCGCTGATCGACGTCTTCTCGCGCGGCGGCGCCGTCAAGTCGTCCTGGTACGGCGACTGCCTGCCGAGCCGGGACTTCCCGTTCCTGATCGACCAGTACCTCTACGGCCTGCTCGACCTCAACGCGTTCGTGTCCGAGACGATCGCCCTGGACCGGGTGGAGGAGGCGTTCGGCAAGATGCGCCGCGGCGAGGTGCTGCGCTCGGTGGTGGTCCTGTGACCGCGCGCGGAGCCGTAGCGGGGCCGTAGCGGGGCCGTAGGCGTCGAACAGGCCGTCACCCGCGGCGCCCTCCGGAACTTCCGGCACCCGTCCCGCCGCGCCCCGCCGGCCACGAGCGGTGCACGTCCCCGCCGTCCGAGCGGCTCCCCGTACCTGCCGTCCCCGCGACCACGAGGAGGGGCATGTCCAGTACGCCAGAGGACCCCCGTCGCACGCCAGAAGACCCCCGTCGCACGCCCGGAGACCGTCCCCCCGCCCCCGAAGGCCACGCCCGCTCGTCCTCGAACGGCCCCCGAGGTCCCCGCGTCGTCGTCATCGGCGCCGGCATCGTCGGCTGCTCCCTCGCCGACGAGCTGACGGCCCGCGGCTGGACGGACGTCACCGTCCTCGAACAGGGCCCCCTGCCCGCGCCGGGCGGTTCCACCTCGCACGCCCCCGGGCTCGTCTTCCGGACCAGCCCGTCCAAGACCCTCACCAAGTTCGCCCAGTACACCGTCGAGAAGTTCCGCTCCCTCGACGTCGACGGCGTCCCCTGCTTCGACGGCGTCGGCGGCCTGGAACTCGCGACCACGCCCGAACGCCTCGCCGAGCTGCACCGCAGGGCCGGCTACGCGGCCTCCTGGGGCGTCCGCGGCGAGGTCGTGAGCACGGCCCGCTGCAAGGAACTCTGGCCGCTGCTGGACGAGTCGGTGGTCCTCGGCGGCTTCCACACCCCGGACGACGGCCTGGCCCGGGCTCTCCTCGCGGCCCGCGCCCAGACGGACCGCGCCACCGCGCGCGGCGCCCGCTTCCTGGACCGGCACACGGTCACCGGCATCGAGCAGCGGGACGGCCGGGTCACCGCGGTCGTCACGGACCGGGGTGTCTTCCCGGCCGACCACGTCGTCTCGGCGGCCGGCTTCTGGGGGCCCGTCATCGGCCGCATGGCCGGCGTCGACGTACCGCTCCAGCCCCTCGCCCACCAGTACGCGAAGACCGGCCCGCTGGCCGGGCTGAGCGGTGCCACGGCCGAGGCCACCCGGCCCATCCTGCGCTTCCAGGACCGTGATCTGTACTTCCGGGAGCACACCGACCGCATCGGGATCGGCTCGTACGCGCACCGGCCGCTGCCGGTGGATCCGTTCGCGGTCCCGGCGTACGACGAGGCGTGCGCCCGGGACATGGCGATGCCGTCCTCGTACCCGCTCACCGCCGAGGACTGGGCGCCGAGCTGGGAGGAGTGCCGCAGGCTGCTGCCCGCGCTGCGGGAGACGGAGATCGAGACCGGCTTCAACGGGGTCTTCTCCTTCACGCCGGACGGTATGCCGGTGCTCGGGGAAACCCGGCGGCTGCGGGGGTTCTGGCTGGCCGAGGCGGTCTGGGTGACCCACTCGGCCGGGGTGGCCAAGGCGGTGGCCGAGTGGATGGTGGACGGGCGGCCGTCCATGGACGTGCACGAGTGCGACCTCACGCGGTTCGAGGCGGCGCAGCGTTCACCGTCGTACGTCCGTGAACGCGGCTCACAGCAGTTCGTCGAGGTGTACGACGTCCTGCACCCGCTCCAGCCCATGGAACAGCCCCGTCCGCTGCGGATCAGCCCGTTCCACGCCCGTCAGGAGCAGCTCGGCGCCTTCTTCCTGGAGGGGACGGGCTGGGAGCGCCCGCACTGGTACGAGGCGAACGCCCCGCTCGCGGACGCCCTCGGCGACCTGCCCCGACGCGATGCCTGGTCGGCCCGCTACTGGTCCCCCGCAGCCGCCGCCGAGGCGCGAGCCACCCGGGAGAGGGTCGCCCTGTACGACATGACCCCGCTGCGCCGCCTGGAGGTGGCCGGTCCCGGGGCGCTCGCCTTCCTCGACCGTATGACCAGCAACAACCTCCGCAAGAAGCCCGGTGCGGTCACCTACACCCTGCTCCTCGACGAGACCGGGGGAATCCGCTCCGACCTCACCGTCGCCCGCCTCGCCCCCGACCTCTTCCAGGTGGGCGCCAACTCTCCCGCCGACCTGGACCGGCTGCTGCGTCACGCCCCGGACGGTGTCCATATCCGCGACATCACCTCCGGCACCTGCTGCGTCGGCGTCTGGGGTCCCCTCGCCCGCGCCCTCGTCCAGCCCCTGGCCTCGGACGACTTCTCCCACGAGGGTTTCGGCTACTTCCGGGCGAAGCGGACGTACCTCGGGCACGTCCCGGTGACGGCGATGCGCCTGAGCTACGTCGGCGAGCTGGGCTGGGAGCTGTACACCACCGCCGACCTGGGCCTCAGGCTCTGGGACACGCTGTGGGAGGCCGGGCAGCACCTGGGTGTCGTCGCCGCCGGGCGCTCCGCCTTCGACTCCCTGCGGCTGGAGAAGGGATACCGGGCCTGGGGCACCGACATGACCGACGAGCACACCCCCTTCGAGGCGGGTCTCGGCTTCGCCGTCCGCATGGACAAGGAGGACTTCGTCGGCAAGGCGGCGCTCCAGCGGGCCGCCGCACCCTCCCGCCGGCTCACCCCGCTGCTCCTCGACGACCCCTCGGCCGTCGTCCTCGGCAAGGAGCCGGTCCATGTCGACGGCACCCCTGCCGGATACGTGACCAGCGCCTCCTACGGCTACACGGTGGGCCGCTGTGTCGCCTACGCCTGGCTGCCGGCCGCTCTCGCCACCGGCACCACCGTGCACATCGAGTACTTCGGCGAAAAGGTTCCGGCCACGGTCGCCGACGAGCCGCTGTACGACCCGGAGATGACCCGCATCCGCCGATAGGAGGCGCCCGATGTCCCCGAGCCATATCTCCGCCAGCCTCATCGCGACACTTCCGGGCCACTACTACACCGACCCGGACGTCTTCCGGCAGGAGCAGGAGACGGTCTTCGAGTCCCTGTGGTTCTGCGCGGTGCGCAGTGCCGACCTGGACAGGCCGGGTGCCTTCCGCACGGTCCAGGTAGGCCGCGAGAACGTCCTCGTGACCCGGACCCGCACGGGTGAGCTGCGGGCCTTCCTCAACGTGTGCCGGCACCGCGGAGCGCGGCTGTGCACCGAGGCGTCCGGCGAGGCGCGGCGCACCCTGCAATGCCCGTACCACGCATGGACGTACGACCTGGACGGCAGATTGATGGCCGCGCCCAACTTGATCAAGATGCCCGACGTTGACCGAGTCGCGTACGGGTTGATCACCGTGGCTCTGCGCGAGTGGCTGGGCTACGCCTGGGTGTGCCTCGCCGACACGCCGCCCTCCTTCGAGGACACGGTGATGCACGCGGCCGTGGAACGGCTCGGCGACGCCGCCGCCATCGGGCACTACGGCACCGAGGGGCTGGCCCTCGGCAAGCGCGTCACCTACGACGTGCGGGCCAACTGGAAACTGATCGTCGAGAACTTCATGGAGTGCTACCACTGCGCGACGATCCATCCCGAACTCACCGAGGTGCTGCCCGAGTTCGCCGACGGCTACGCGGCCCAGTACTACGTGGGGCACGGCGCGGAGTTCGGCGAGGAGATCAAGGGGTTCACGGTGGACGGCAGCGCCGGGTTCGCCAGGCTCCCCGCGGTGACGGACGACCAGGACCGCCGCTACTACGCGATCACGGTCAAGCCGACCGTGTTCGTCAACCTCGTCCCCGACCACGTGATCCTGCACCGCATGTTCCCGCTGGCCGAGGACCGCACGGTGGTGGAGTGCGACTGGCTGTACGCACCGCAGGTGGTGGCCTCGGGCGCGGACGTGTCGAAGTCGGTGGAGCTGTTCCACCGCGTGAACGTCCAGGACTTCGAGGCGTGCGAGCGCACCCAGCCGGCGATGTCCTCGCGCGCGTACCGCGGGGGCGGGGTGCTGGTTCCGAACGAGCACCACATCGGGATCTTCCACGAGTGGCTGCTGACCCGGCTGGGAGGCGCTCATGCCTGATCTCTTCATCGACGGCACCTGGCGGAGCGCCCTGGACGAGCGCACCCGGGAGATCCGCTGTCCCGCCGACGGCTCCCTGGTCGGGGTCGTGGACGAGGCCGGCGGAAAGGACACCGCGGAGGCCGTCGCGGCGGCCCGGCGTGCCTTCGACACCGGTCCCTGGCCGCGCACGCCGGCCGCCGAACGCGGTGACCTGCTCCTGCGGGTCGCCGGCCTGCTCGCCCGGGACAGGGCGGCGCTGGCCCGCGCCGAGTCCCTGGACACGGGCAAGCGGCTGGTGGAGAGCGCCTACGACATCGACGACGTCGTCGACTGCTTCCGCTACTTCGGGCGGCTGGTCGCGAGCGAGACCGGGCGCGTGATCGACACCGGGCGGCCGGACGTCGACAGCCGGGTGGTGTACGAGCCGGTCGGGGTCTGCGCCCTGATCACGCCCTGGAACTATCCGCTGCTGCAGACCGCGTGGAAGGTCGCCCCCGCGCTCGCGGCCGGCGACACCTTCGTGCTGAAGCCCAGCGAGCTGACCCCGCACACCGCGATCCACCTGGTCCGGCTGCTGGCGGAGGCGGGGCTGCCGCCGGGCGTGGCCAATCTGGTGCTGGGCGCCGGCCCGGAGGCGGGCGCCCCGCTCGGCGACCATCCGGACGTCGACCTGGTCTCCTTCACCGGCGGTCTGGAGACCGGCCGCCGGCTGATGGCGGCGGCGGCCGGCACGGTGAAGAGGGTCGCGCTCGAACTGGGCGGGAAGAACCCGAACATCGTGTTCGCGGACGCCGGCTTCGACGCGGCCGTCGACATGGCGCTGACGGCGGTGTTCCTGCACTCCGGGCAGGTCTGCTCGGCCGGCGCCCGGCTGCTGGTCGAGGACGCGCTGCACGACCGGTTCGTGGACGAGGTCGTGCGGCGGGCCGGGCGGATCCGGCTGGGCGGGCCGTTCGACGAGCGGGCGCAGACCGGGCCGCTGATCTCGGCGGCGCACCGGGCCAAGGTCGAGGCGTACGTGGCGCGCGGGCTCGCGGAGGGCGCGGTGCTGCGCTGCGGCGGCTCCCGGCCCGCCGGCCCCGGTCTCGACGAGGGCTTCTACTACCTGCCGACGGTCCTGGACGAGTGCACGAGCGGCATGTCGGTCGTCCGGGAGGAGTCCTTCGGGCCGGTGCTGACCGTCGAACGGTTCACGGACGAGGAGGAGGCCGTCCGGCTCGCCGACGACACGGTCTACGGCCTCGCGGGCGCCGTGTGGACCGGTGACGAGGCCAGGGCGGCCCGCGTCGCGGGGCGGCTGCGGCTCGGCACGGTCTGGATCAACGACTACCACCCGTACGTGCCGCAGGCCGAGTGGGGTGGCTACAAGCAGTCCGGGTCCGGGCGCGAACTCGGACCGGCGGGGCTCGCGGAGTACCGCGAGACGAAACACATCTGGCGCAACACGGCGCCGGCACCGCAGGGCTGGTTCGACTGACAGCCAGAGGAGTCCGCTCATGACGACCACCGAGCAATCGCCAGGCCCCCACCACCACGACGACACCGAACTCGCCGAGTTCGGCTACCGGCCCGAGCTCAAGCGCACGCTGGGCAACTTCCACACGTTCGCCGCCGGGATCAGCTACATCTCCATCCTGACCGGCACCTTCCAGCTGTTCTACTTCGGCTACGGCAGCGGCGGTCCGGCCTACTGGTGGTCGTGGCCGATGGTCTTCGCCGGCCAGTTCGCGGTGGCCCTGTGCTTCGCCGAGCTGGCCGCCCGCCACCCGGTGGCGGGCTCGGTCTACAACTGGTCGAAGCGGATCGGCAATCCGCATCTCGGCTGGCTGGCCGGATGGATGATGCTGATCGCGTCGATCGTGTCCATCTCGGCGGTCGCGCTGGCCTACCAGCTGACGCTGCCCCAGATCTCGTCCGCGTTCCAGTTCGTCGGGGACGGCAGCGGCAAGTACGACGTGGCGACCAACGCGGTCGTCCTGGCGGCCGTGTTGATCCTGTTCACGACGCTGGTCAACGCGTTCGGCGTCAAGGTGATGGCGACGATCAACACGGCGGGCGTGTTCATCGAGCTGATCGCGACCGTGGTACTGATCACCCTCTTCGCCGTCCACATCACCCGGGGCCCGCAAGTCGTCCTGCAGACGCACCACACGGGATCGGGCTACTCGACGGGCTACCTGGGCGCCTTCCTCGTGGCCTCGCTGGCCTCCGCGTACGTCATGTACGGCTTCGACACCGCCGCCTCGCTCGGCGAGGAGTCCCTGGACCCGTCCCGGAACGCCCCCCGCGCGATCGTCCGAGCGATCGTCGCCTCGTTCGTCCTGGGCGGACTCGTGCTCCTGCTCGCCCTGATGAGTGTCTCCAGCCTCAAGGGCGACAAGCTGTCCACCGACGGCCTGCAGTACGTCGTGCTCGACGTACTGGGCCCGACGGCCGGCAAGGCGATGCTGTGGTGCGTGCTGATCGCGGTCACGGTGTGCGCACTGGCCGTGCACACGGCGGCGATCCGGCTGGCGTTCGCGATGGCCCGGGACAACAACCTGCCCGCGTCCTCGCTGCTGGCCCGGGTCAGCCCCCGCTTCCACACCCCGGTGCTGCCGGCCGTGATCATCGGTGTGCTGGCGCTGGCGATCCTCGTGGTCAACATCCGCCAGCCGCAGATCTTCACGGTCGTCACGAGCATCGGCATCGTCATGATCTACCTCGCCTATCTGGGCGTGACCGCGCCGATGCTGGTGGCCCGGCTGCGCGGCCGGTGGCAGCCCGCGGACGGCGGCAGGTTCTCGCTGGGCCGCTGGGGACTCCTCGTCAACATCGTCGCGGTGGTATGGGGCGCGGCCATGACGGTCAACCTGATCTGGCCGCGCGCCTCGGTCTACAACGCCTCCGCCCCGTACCACTGGTACCTGCGCTGGGGGGCGGTCCTCTTCGTCGCCGTCATCGCGGGCGGCGGCTTCGCCTACTACTGGTTCGTCCAGCGGCACCGCACCGGCGTGCTCGCCGAGCACCGTCTGGAGGCCGAGTCCGCCGCCCCGGCCGCTCCCCTCGCCGCCCCGGCGGCCGACTGACCGCGCCCGATCCCGGTTGACCAGGAGGTCACATGAGCATCGATGAGTTCGACTACGTCGTGGTCGGCGGCGGCACCGCGGGCAACGTCGTGGCCGCCCGGCTCTCCGAGGACCCCTCGGTGACGGTGTGCGTGCTGGAGGCGGGCCCCAGCGACGTCGGCGACGACGACGTCCTCAGACTGGAGCGCTGGATGGCGCTGCTGGAGTCCGGCTACGACTGGGACTACCCGGTGGAACCGCAGGCCAGCGGCAACAGCTTCATGCGGCACGCGCGCGCGAAGGTGCTGGGCGGCTGTTCGTCGCACAACTCCTGTATCGCCTTCTGGGCGCCCGCGGAGGACCTCGACGACTGGGCGGCCCGGGGCTGTACGGGCTGGAGCGCGGCCGACCTGTTCCCTCTCTACCGGCGACTGGAGAACAACGACGCGCCCGGCGACCACCACGGCCGTACCGGCCCGGTGAGGCTGCGCACGCTGAAGAGCGGGGATCCGTGCGGCGCCGCCCTGCTGGAGGCCTGTGCGCAGGCCGGCATACCGACGGTCGCGTTCAACACCGGGAAGACGGTGGTACGGGGAGCGAACTGGTTCCAGATCAACTCCGACGAGAACAACATCCGGCAGTCCTCGTCCGTGGCCTATCTCCATCCGGTCCTGGGCAGACGCCCCCACCTCGACCTCCGCACGGGGGTGCGGGCCAAGAAGCTCGTGCTGGAGGGACGGCGGTGCGTGGGCGTGGAGTACCTGGACCCCGGTCTGGTGCACACCCGCACGGTACGGGCCCGCCGCGAGGTGATCGTCTCGTGCGGTTCGATCGACACCCCCAAGCTGCTGATGCTGTCCGGCATCGGCCCGGCCGGGCATCTGCGCGAGGTCGGTGTCGAGGTGGTGGTGGACGCCCCGGGCGTCGGCGAGAACCTCCAGGACCACCCCGAGGGGGTGATCATGTGGGAGGCCGGACAGCCGATGACCACCACGTCCAGTCAGTGGTGGGAGGCGGGCGTCTTCTACGACACCCGGCCCGGTTTGGACCGCCCCGACCTGATGTTCCACTACGGTTCGGTGCCCTTCGACATGAACACCGCGCGCTGGGGCTACCCGACCTCGGAGAACGCGTTCTGTCTCACCCCCAACGTGACGAAGGCGCGGTCGCGCGGCACGGTACGCCTGCGGACGCGGGACTACCGGGACAAGCCCCGGGTGGACCCCCGGTACTTCACGCACGAGCACGACGTGCGCGTGATGACGTACGGGCTGCGGCTGGCGCGTCGTATCGCCGCGCAGCCGGCGTTGAGCGGGTGGGCGGGCGCGGAGCTGGCTCCGGGGCCGGACGTGCGGTCGGACGACGAACTGCTCGACTACATCCACAAGACGCACAACACCGTCTACCACCCGTCCTGCACGGTGAAGATGGGCGCCGACGACGACCCCTCGGCCCCGCTCGACGCGCGGCTGCGGGTCAAGGGGGTCGAGGGGCTGCGGGTCGCGGACGGCTCGGTGATGCCCGACCTGATCACCGTCAACCCGTGCATCACGACGATGGTGATCGGGGAGAAGTGCGCGGATCTCCTCAAGGCCGACGCCCACCGGCTCGGCGCCTGAGGCCGTGGGGCGTCCGCGGACCGCCGGTGGCCGGCCGCGCGGTGCCCCCCACTCCTAAGGGGCGCTGCTCGCGGGCTTCTTGAACATCCGGGTCGCCGTGATCTCGCTGTGCACCGCTTCTCCGGCCCGGGGCTGCTGAGGCAGCCCCGGGCGGAGGTGTTCCTCCACGCTGATGTACTTCAGGCCCGCCCTGAGGTCGGCGTCGTTGCGCAACCGGATGACCAGCGGGAACTCGGCCAGCGCGGTCGTGTCGAACAGGCCGGTGGTGTACAGCAGCTGGACGCCCAGCGCGTCGGACACGGCGCGCTGGAGCTCCAGCAGATACGTCGCGTTGGCACGGCCGATCGGGTTGTCCAGGAACAGCGTGCCGGCGTGCCGGTGCTTGTCCCGGCCCCGGTCGTTCGACCGCAGCGCGGCCATCGTGCAGTACAGGGCGATGGCGGCGGTGAGCAGCTGGCCGCCCGAGAAGACGTCGCCCATCTGGCCGACGGGCACGCGCTCGGCGCGCAGTACGGCGTCGGGCTTGAGGATCTCGACGGCCACGCCCTTCGGCTGGAGAGCCGCCGCGACACCGCGCAGCAGCAGGGACATGCCGTCGCGGCGCAGGTCGGAGTTCTTCTTGACGGCCGCGCGCGTGGCGTCGTCGATGACCTCGCCGAGCCGTTCGATGAGCGTGGCGTGGTCGGGCTCCTCGAAACGGATGCGCAGGAACTCCTGCCCGGACCACTCGCCCAGCCCCTCGGGCAGCCGGGAGAGCCGCTGCGCGGACCTGAGGGTCGCCAGGGCCGACTCCACCAGGCCCCGCAGCCGGTCCACGATCGAGTCGCGGTTGCGCTCCAGCTGGGCCAGCTCGTCCGTCAGGACGCGCAGCCGGGGCGCGAACGCGTCCGCCCACTTCTGGGCGTGCTCGGGCAGCGCGGAGGCGGGGAGTTCGCGGATCTGCTGCCGGGCGGGGGTGCGGACCTGCTCGTACCGCGTGGAGTTGGCGTGCCGGACGAGGACGTCGCTCGCCTCACGCACGGCCGCCTCTGCCGCGGACAGGTCGGCGGCGCAGCCGCGCAGCGAGCGGCGGGCCTCGGCGGCGGAGTGCCGGGCCTCCTCCAGGCTGCCCGGGTACGGCTCCGGCTCGTCCTGGTCCTCCTCGGAGACCTGTTCGCGCAGCAGGTCGCGGAGCATGGCGGCGATCTCGTCGAAACCGCCGGCCGCGTCCTCGGCGGCGCGATGGGCGTCCAGCAGCTCCGCGTGCGCCCCGCGGGCCTCGGCCAGCGCCTCGGTGCGGGCGGCGAGTTCGGCCGTGGCGGTGCGCAGCAGCGCCTGGGCGTGCTCGGCGTCGCGCGGGAGGAGTTCCTCGGGCAGCTCGGTGTGCGCCTCGCCGTCCTCGGGCGCGTGCCGCTCCGCCTCGCCGCGCAGCCGGCCGAGCTGCTCGCTCGCGGTCGACATTCGGGTCTCCAGGAGCTGCACCAGCTCCTCCGCGCGCGCGGCGGCGGCCTGCCGGGACGGCCCGTCGGAGCCGTCGGGCGACTGGAGCAGCTGCTCGGCGCGGGTGCGGACCTTGTTGCTGAGCCGGTCCAGCTCGGCGCGGGCGGCGCTCTCGTCGCTCTCCGCACGGGCCTGCTCGGCACGCAGGTCGGCGCCGACGCCGACCTTCTCGTACACCTGGGACGCGGCCCGGTAGGCCTCGCGGAGGGCGGGCAGGGACGCCTTCGGGGCGTCCGTGTCCTCGACGGGTACGTCGTCGGGGGCGCCGGCGACCTCGGCGCGCTCGGCGCGCAGGGCGCGCGCGGTGCGGCGGGCGTCGTCGGCGGCGCGCTGGGCGGCGCGGCGGTCCTCGTCGGCGGCCCGGGCGCGCTCCAGGCAGACCTGGGCGCGGGCCTCGGACTCGGCGGCCTCGTCGGCGAGTTCGCGCAGTTTCACCTGCCAGCCGGCCCGCTCGCGAAGGCGGAAGGCGAGGCCGGCGAGGGCGTCGGCGGCGCGCCGGGCCTTCTGCGCGGCCTCCTGCCGCTCGTCGCGGACGTGCGCGGCGTCAGCGGCGGTCTCGTCGGCCTCCGCGCGTACGGTCCGTGCCTCGGTGAGCTCGCCCTCGGCCTCCTCGGCGAAGGCGCGGGCGTCGTCGGCGGCCCGGGCCAGCTCGATGAGGCGTCCCGCCGGGCAGCCGGTGCGCCAGGAGGCGAGGCGTGCGGCCAGTTCGCGGTCCTTGCCGAGGCGGGCGGCCAGGGTGCGGATCCCCTCCTCGCGCTCGGTGGCGCGGGCGCGCAGCGCCTGGCGTTCCTCGTCGGCCGCCAGCTCGTCGTGCATGGCCGGGTTCGGCGGCACGAGGAAGACGTCACCGGAAGCGGTGCCCTGGGCGGGGGGCGGGGCGAGCAGCGCGGCGGCGGTGCCGACGGCGACGGCGGAGCGGGGCAGCAGGGCGGCGTCACCGAGGGCCTCGCGGGCACGCGCGTGCGTGTCCGGGTCGGTGATGATCACGCCGTCGACCAGTTCGGGACGGGCGGCGAGCACGCGCGCGTGGTCGGCCGGGTCGACGGCCTGCGCGAGGTAGCGCCAGCCGGGCAGCGCCGGAATGCCGTGCTCGCCGAGGAACTCGACGGTGGCCAGCACGTCCGGGCCGGGCGGCAGCAGGCCGCCGTCGCCGAGGGCGCCGAGGATCCGGGCGTCGTCGGCGGCGGCCGTCCGCAGGTCGAACAGGTGACGTTCGGCGCTCGACACGGCGTCGTCGAGGAGTTCGCGGAGCTCGTCGGCGTACCGGTCGAGTTCCTCGGGGCCGAAGGGGCCCTCGGCGACGGGGCGAGGGCTGCTCTCCGGGGCCGGCACGCCGTCGTCGGCTCCCGTCCGCGGACCGGGTACGCGTGCGGTGCCCGGCGCGCCCGGCAGGCCGAGCAGTTCCGCGAGCCGCTCCTCGGCGGCCAGCGACTCGGCCAGTCGCCGCTCGGCCTCGTAGGCCCGCTCGGCCGCGGTCGCCGCGTCGGCCGCGCGGGCCGCCGTCAGCTCCGCGCGGGACTCGGCGGAGGCCGCCTCGCGCGCGTGCTCGGTGACCTTGCGGGCGGCCTCGCGGGCCGCGTCCCAGGCGGCCACGGCGGTCTTCTCGGCGTCGCTGGCGGCGAGCGCGGCCCGTGCCGGGTCGGCGTCCGGGGCGCTGTCGTCCAGCCAGCCCGCGCGGACCGCCTCGGCGGTCTCCTGCTCGACCTCGGCGAGACGCTGGCGCAGGTGCCCGGTCTCGCTGCGGGCCCGCTGCGCCTCGGTGGCGGCGGCGGTGGAGTCCCGGTAGGCCGAGTCGCTGACCTCCTGGAGGGCGGCGGAGCGCTCCTCCTCCTCGTTGGCGAGGGCTTCGGCGCTCCCGGCGGCGGTGTGCAGGGCCCGTACGAGGTCCACGGCGGCCTTGGCGCGGGCGGCGAGCGCGGGGGCCGCGTCCCGCTCGGCCTCCTGGATGGCGGCGGACACCCGCGCGACGCGGTCGGCGGCGGCCCGGTGGCGCAGCACGGCCTCGGCGGCCTGCCATGCGGAGTGCAGGGTGCGGGCGTCGGCCAGCTCGCGCTTCTGCGCGGCGGCGGACTTCTCCGCGGCGGCCAGCGCCAGCGAGGCGTGCCGGTAGGCGAGTTCGGCGGCGACGAGGGAGCTGCGCTCGCGGGCGCCCTCGGAGTGGGTGACGGCGTACGCGGCGGCCGTGACCCGCTGGGCGAGGTCGGCGGCCCGGACCCGCTCCCGCACGGCCCGGGCGGACAGCCGCCGGGCCAGGGTGCGGGTGCGGCGCTCGGCGCCCGCGTGGACGTCACGCGCGCGTGCGCGTGTCCCGGCCGCCTCCACGATCCGGCCGAGGAGGTCGGCCGAGCCCGCGGTGAAGTCCCGTTCGGCGATCAGCTCGGCACGCCGGCCGAGTTTGTTGCCGAAGCCGCTGACGAGGTCGGCGAGGCCGTCGGTGTCACGGGTGTCGGTGACGGCGCGCAGCAGCAGATCGGTGAAGTCGGAGTCCTTCTTGACCGCGAAGAGACCGGCCGCCTCGCCCTCGTCGGCGTTCATCTCGCGCTGGTAGCGGAAGAGTTCGGGGTCGAGGCCGAGGTCGCCGAGGTGCTCGGTCCAGCGCTCGTGGATCTCCTCCCAGTGCGCCTCCAGGTGCGGGTAGGCCTTTCCGGCCTCCATGAGGGCGTCGCGGAAGCCCTTCATGGTGCGGCGACGGCCGTGCGCGCCGGAGGCCCCCTCGGCGGACGGCCGCACGGAGGTGGCCTCGGCGACGGGCAGGTTGTCCAGGCTGAGGCCGGGGCCGGGCCGGAAGGAGTACCAGGCCTCGGCGAACTTGCGCGGGTCGTTGGAGACCTGGCGTCCGCGCCACTCGCTGACCTTGCCGACCACCACGCACTCGCCGGTCTGCACGTGCTGCCATTCCAGGGCCACATGACCGCAGTCGTCGGCGAGCAGGAACTTGCGCAGCACACCGGAGCTGGCGCCGCCCAGGGTGTTGCGGTGGCCCGGCAGCATCACCGAGAAGATCAGCTTGAGCAGGACGGACTTGCCGCCGCCGTTCTCCAGGAACAGCACGCCCGCGGGCGCGGGACGACGCGGCGGGCCGGACGGCTCCTCCTCGAAGAACTCCGCCTGCGTGGGCGCCGGGTCGGGCACGGGCTCGCCGACTCCCCGCAGGTCAAGCACGGTGTCGGCGTAGCGCGCACCGGCGGGACCGATGGAGTAGAGGCGGACCCGGGACAGCTCGTACATGGCGGACTCTCGTAAGTCTGGTGAAAGGTGCGGTGGTTCGGGAGTTACTGGAGCTACGGGAGCTTCAGCGTCAGGAGTGGAACGGCAGCCCGGCGTCGGCCACCAGGTCCAGGTCGTCGGTGTCCTCGGCGGGCAGCAGGCTGGCCGTGCCGTCGGTGACCGGGACGACGCCCAGTTCCAGCAGTTCGGCCAGGGCGGCGCTGCCGGCCATGTCGCGGACCTGGAGCTGGTAGCGGGCGGTGGTGCGGTACGTCCCGCCGTTGTCGTCGCCGGTGCGCTGCAGGAAGCCCGAGTCGGTGAGGAAGGCCAGGGCCTTCGCGACGATGCCGGTGGTGGAGGCGGCCGGCCGGCGGGCGTCCTTGGTGGCGCCGGTGGCGCTGCGCCTGGCCCAGATCCGCCAGGCGGCTTCGAGGCCGGGCGCGTCGGTCGCCGGGTCGGTGTTCTCGCCCTGCTCCTCGGCGCGCTCCTCCAGACGGCGGCACGCCTGCCGGACGAAGGCGTCGACGCCGTTGACGGTGACCCGGCCGATGTAGGAGTCGTCGGCCAGGTCCTCGGGGCGCGGGAACGCCAGCGCGGCGACGGCGAGGTGGGCGAGTCCGTGCAGGAAGCGGTCGCCGGAGTCGGCGGTGGTGCGACGCGCGTAGTCCCCCATGCGCACGGCGAAGACCGAGTCCTCGGCGGCGGTCACGGCCATCCCCGCGCGCGGGGACACCTCCAGCACGACGAGCCCCAGTCCGGCGGCGACGGCGTCCGCGAGCCGGGCGAACGCCGGGTCGTCGCGGTAGCGGCGCAGCAGCTCGGTGTACTCCTGGTCGCGCGCGGGCACCAGCTTGGGCTGCAGCCCGAAGGCGACGAGCCGCGCCGCGTCGGCGGCGTCGGCGGGGGTGACGGCGGCGGACGCCGGCGGGGCGGACGGCTCCGCCTCGCTCCACTCGACGGGCTCGCTCACGACTGCAACTCCTTGGTCTTGACACTGAGGGCGGGCACGACCTGCCCGGGGGCGCGGGGAACCGCGCGGCCGGTCGCGGACGGTCCGCACGCGACCGGCGCCCCGCGGCCTCCCGGCACTTCCGGCGCTTCCGGCGCTTCCGGCGCTTCCGGCGGAGCGTTCACGTCGCCTCCGTCCGGTCTGCGGCCATCCCCGCCGCGTCCAGCAACGCGGTCCCCACGATCAGGTCCGCCCCGCCGAACTCGGGATCGTCCAGCTCGGTCCCGTCGTCGACGGCGAACAGCAGCTTCTCCTCGCCCTGCCGGTAGGCGGTGCCGACGGGAGGGCTGGCCGCGTGGACGGCCAGCAGTGCCACCAGATACGCCAGATCCGGGTCACCGGTGCGCCGGGCCTCGGTGAGCAGTCCCGACAGTCTGCGCGGCGCGTCCGCCGGCAGATCCAGCAGCTCCGTCGCCGCGGCCAGCTGCTCCTCGCTGAACCGGCTGTCGTCCGGCGTCGCGATCAGGTCGGGCTCCGGCATCTCGGCGCCCAGGTGCTCCCGCTCCACGGGCGGCGTCAGCAGGATGTCGACGAGGTCGCCGACCCGCACCGACACCGGCGTGCGCAGACCCGTGCCGCGCGCGAAGAACGCGTCCGTGACCCGGATCGCCTGCTCCAGGGGCAGCGGCAGGACGGGGGCGACGAGATGGCCGTAGAGGTCTATCCCGGACGTCGACGCCGGCGTGGCGAAGGCCTGCCGGTCCTGTTCGGCGCGGAACAGCGGGCCCGCCTCCAGCAGGCGCGACTGGAGCTGGGTGTGGCGCCGGATGCAGTCCTTGACGATGTCGACGAGTTCGGCGGCGCGGCGCTTGTGCTCGACCTCCTCGGTCTCGTCGCGCGCCTTGCGGATGTTGGTGAGGATGGCGTTCTCGTGGCGGTAGCGCTCGGCCACGTGGTCCAGGGCCTCGGCGATCATGTCGGGGACGGCGTTGAGCCAGTCGACCGCGCGGACGTTGCGCCGGGTGGCGTCCAGGGCCCGGCGGAGCGTCTCGGAGTACTGCACCGTGCGGTAGCGCGCCTGCTCGGCGGCGAGCTGGGCGTCGGCGAGCCGGCCGCGGCTGATCAGCACCTCCAGCTTGACCTCGGCGGCGATCTGGGCGCTGGTGACGTCGGTGTCGAGGGCGCCGACCAGGACGTTGACCGCCTCGTCCGTCGTCCGCAGGTACACCGTGCCGCCGGGGCCGGGGACCTCCTCGATCAGCTTGAAGTCGTAGTCGCGGCGGACGTACGTGCCGTCCGGCGCGAAGGTGCCGTAGACCGCGCGGAAGCCGCGGTCCGCGCTGCCGACGTTGATCAGGTTCTCCAGGACCCAGCGGGCCACCCGCTCGTGCTCCGCGGCGGGCCGGTGCGGGGCCTGGGCGGCGATGCGCGGGACCAGCCGGGCCACGATCTGCTCGTGGTCGGCGCCCGTGTCGAAGTCCATGTTCAGCGTGACGAGGTCGATGGCGGACAGCGCCACCTCGGCCATCCCGTACACCGAGTACTCGCCGGCCAGGTTGGCCTTGCGCGCGTCCAGGTCGTGCAGCGGCGCGGTGCAGGCGAGCGCGCGCAGCCGACGCGCCAGCCCCTCGTCGGCGGCCGGACCCGGAGCCGGGCGCGGCCCCGCGCTGAGCTGGGGCGGAACGCTGTCCGTCGATGCAGGCGAAGTCACGGTGCACAGACTAGGTCCTCGGTCTGACAACAACCCAAACGACGCAGAAGCGACGGCCGTCACAGATCCTCAAGGCGCGCCGGCGCCGTCCTCGCCCACCCGGCGCCGGTACACCTCCACCACCCGCTCCAGCGAGTCCGCGAGGTAGGTCTCCAGCAGCCGTTCCGCGCCGCGCCGGTTCCCGGCCTGGAGTGCCTGGAGGATCTGTCCGTTGCGGGCGAGGTACGGCTCGTGCAGCCGGCGCGGGTCGTCCACGACGTGGAAGGCCAGGCGGAGCTCGGCGAAGACGCTGCGCATCAGCTCGTCGGTGCGTTCGCTGCCGGCCAGGGCGACCAGTTCCCGGTGGAAGTGGATGTTGGCCGTGCCCAGCCCTTTCCAGTCGTTCTCCGCCGTCGCCGTCCGCCCCTCCTCGACCGCCGCGACGAGCCCTCCCAGCCGGTACGGCGGCGCGCCCAGGCCGCGGACGACGGCGCACTCGACGAGGCAGCGCGTGCGGTAGATGTCCTCCACGTCCTCCACCGTCAGGACCCGGACGAACACACCCCGGTTGAGCTCGTGGATCAGCAGGCGCTCGTGGGTGAGCAGCCGGAACGCCTCGCGCAGCGTGTTGCGGGAGACGCCGAGCGCCCCGCCGATGCCGTCCTCCGAGAGGCGGGTGCCGGGCGGGAAGTACCCCTCGGCGATGCGGCTTCTGAGGATGTCCGAAACCCGTTCCGCGGTGCTGGTGCGGCCCAGGAGGACACGGTCGCCGGCCAGTCCCGTCAGCTGCTCTGCCATGCCTGGAATTCAATCGCAGACACCAGGACGAAACAACATGGGTATTGAAGGATCGTTGAACGATCCTCTACGGTGCTCCGCACGGCTCACTTCCCAGCACCCTCCGTCCCCCTTCTGCGAGGTGCCCATGAGCACGACACCACCGCCCCGGCCCGCCGCCCCCTCCGGCACCCCACGGCCGGCACCCGGCGAAGACACCGTCCGGCACACCGCCGAACACAGCGCCGAACACACCGCCGAGGACGGCGCGTTCGGCTGGCTGCACGCCCTCGGCCCGCGCGGCCGACGCGCGTTCGCCGGAGCTTTCGGCGGATATGCCCTGGATTCCTACGACTACTTCACGCTCCCGCTGAGCATGGTGGCGCTCGCCGCGTACTTCCGTCTCGACAGCGGCCAGACGGGCCTGTTCACCACCGTCACCCTGGTGGTCTCGGCGGTCGGCGGCGCCGTCGCGGGCGTGGTCGCGGACCGGGTGGGCCGGGTCCGGGCCCTGATGATCACGGTGATCACGTACGCCGTCTTCACCGTCGCCTGCGGTTTCGCGCCCAGCTACGAGACCCTGCTGGTCTTCCGCGCCCTCCAGGGCCTCGGCTTCGGCGGCGAGTGGGCGGTCGGCGCCATCCTGGTCGCCGAGTACGCGAGCGCGCGCCACCGGGGCCGTACGCTCGGCGCGGTCCAGAGCTCCTGGGCGGTCGGCTGGGGACTGGCGGCGATCGTCTACACGCTGGTCTTCTCCTTCGCCGACGACGACCTGGCCTGGCGGGTGATGTTCTGGACCGGGGCGCTGCCGGCGCTGCTCGTGGTGTGGCTGCGCCGCCGGGTGCACGACGCCCCCACGGCGACGGCGGCCCGCGAGCAGGACCCGCGGCGGGGCTCGTTCACGGCGATCTTCCGGCCGGGCCGGGACGGCGCCCCGGGCCTGCTGCGCACCACGGTCTTCGCGAGCCTGCTGTCCACGGGCGTGCAGGGCGGCTACTACACGCTGGCGACCTGGGTGCCCACGTACCTGAAGTCCGAGCGCGGTCTGTCGGTGGTCGGCACCGGCGGCTATCTGACGTTCCTGATCTCCGGCGCCTTCCTCGGCTATCTGACCGGCGGCCACCTCACCGACCGGCTCGGCCGGCGCGCCAACATCTGGCTGTTCGCGCTGCTGTCGGCGGTGTGCATCCTGGCGTACGCGAACATCCCGCAGGGCGCCGACACCCTGCTGCTGGTGCTCGGTTTCCCGCTCGGCTTCTGCATGTCGGCCATCTTCAGCGGCTTCGGCTCCTATCTGAGCGAGCTGTACCCGACGGCGGTGCGCGGCACCGGGCAGGGCTTCACCTACAACACGGGCCGCGCGGTGGGCGCGGTGTTCCCCACCCTGGTGGGCTTCCTGGCGGACAGCTGGGGCGTCGGCGGCGCGCTGGTCTTCGGCGCCATCGGCTACGGGCTCGCCGCACTGGCGCTGCTCGGGCTGCCGGAGACGCGCGGGGAGGAGCTGGCATGAGGCGGGCGGACCGTACCGGGCAGCAGCGCGGCGACGCCGCGGGTGACGGCCGGTTCGCCGGTGACCGGGGTGATCCGGCCGGCGGCCGGGACCGTCCCGTCACCACGGTCGACGCCCACGCGCGCGCGTGGAGCCCGAGAACCGCGCGGGAGCGCTTCCGCGCGGGCCTTACCGGGCCCACCGCCGGGGTGGCGGCGGGCCACACCCAGGCCAATCTGATCGCGGTGCCCGCCGACTGGGCCTACGACATGCTGCTGTTCTGCCAGCGCAATCCCAAGCCGTGTCCCGTGCTCGACGTCACGGACGCCGGATCCCCGGCGACCGTCCTCGCCGAGGGCGCCGACCTGCGCACCGACCTGCCGCGCTACCGGGTGTGGCAGGACGGCGAACTGGTCGGCGAACCCACGGACGCGCGCCCGTACTGGCGCGAGGACCTGGTGTCGTTCCTGCTCGGGTGCAGCTTCACCTTCGAGTGGGCGCTGGCCCGCGCGGGCGTGCCGATCCGGCACGTCGAACAGGGCCGGAACGTGCCGATGTACGTGACCGGCCGGGCCTGCCGGGAGGCGGGGCGGCTGCGCGGACCGATGGTGGTGTCCATGCGCCCCGTGCCGCCGGAGCATCTGGGAGCCGCGATCCGGGAGAGCAGCCTGCTGCCGGCCGTGCACGGCGGTCCGGTCCACTGCGGCGATCCCGCGGCCCTCGGCATCGAGGATCTCGGCCGGCCGGACTTCGGCGAGCCGGTGACCGCCGCCGAGGGGGACATCCCCGTGTTCTGGGCCTGCGGGGTGACCCCGCAGGCGGCCGTGACGGCCTCCAGACCGCCGTTCGCGATCACGCACGCGCCGGGGCAGATGTTCCTGACCGACGCCCGTGACGAGCAGTACCGGCTGGCCGGCATCGACTGAGACCGGCCGCGCGAGACCGTCCCTGTCCCGTCCCACGAGAACCGGAGACACGAGAACACCATGACCGCGATCGATCTGAACGCCGACCTCGGCGAGGGCTTCGGCCGCTGGCGGCTGACCGACGACGAGGAGCTGCTGTCCGTCGTCAGCAGCGCCAACGTGGCCTGCGGCTTCCACGCCGGGGACGCGGCCACCATGCGCCGGGTGTGCGAACTGGCGGCCGAGCGCGGGGTGACGATCGGCGCGCAGGTCTCCTACCGGGACCTCGCCGGTTTCGGGCGGCGCGCGATGGACGTGCCGCCCGCCGAGCTGGCGGCCGAAGTGGCCTACCAGATCGGCGCCCTGGAGGTGTTCGCGCGGGCGGCGGGCGCACGCGTGGCGTACGTCAAGCCGCACGGCGCGCTCTACAACCGGGTCGTGCACGACGAGGAGCAGGCCCGCGCGGTGATCGAGGGCGTCCGCCTGGCCGACGCCTCGCTGCCCCTGCTGGGCCTGCCCGGCTCGCGGCTGCTGGAGCTGGCCGCGGAGGCGGGGCTGCCGGCTGTCACGGAGGCGTTCGCGGACCGCGCGTACACCGACGAGGGCACGCTGGTGCCGCGCGGCCGGGAGGGCGCCGTCGTGGCCGACCCGGACGCCGTCGTGGAGCGCTCGCTGAGCCTCGCGCGCTCCGGTGCGGTGGTCGCGCACTCCGGGGCGCGCATCGAGGTACGCGCTCGCTCGCTGTGCCTGCACGGGGACACGCCCGGCGCGGTCGGCCTGGCCCGCCGGGTGCGCGAGCGGCTGGTCGCGGCGGGCGTGCGGGTGGAGGCGTTCGCGTGAGGGCGCTGCCCGTCGGCGACGACGCGCTCCTCGTGGAGGTGTCCTCCGGGCAGGAGGCGCAGGCGCTGCACGCGGAGCTGCTGCGCCGCCGCGCGGAGGGCACGCTCACCGTCCGCGAGATCGTCCCGGCGGCCCGTACGGTCCTGCTCGACGGGCTGGACGACCCGGTCCGCCGGGCGGCGGAACTGACCGCCGCACGGCTGCCGAAGGTGTCCGCACGCGCGCGCGAGCTGATCGAACTGCCCGTCCGCTACGACGGCCCGGACCTCGCCGCGGTCGCCGGGCACTGGGGGGTGACCGAGCGGGAGGCGGCCCGCGTCCACGCCGGGACCGAGTTCACCGTCGCCTTCTGCGGGTTCGCCCCCGGCTTCGGCTATCTCACCGGGCTCCCGGACCACTACGACGTCCCGCGCCGCGCCACCCCGCGCACGGCTGTCCCCGCCGGTGCGGTGGCGCTGGCCGGGCCGTACACGGGCGTGTACCCGCGGCCCTCGCCGGGCGGCTGGCAGCTGATCGGTACGACGGACGCGGTGCTCTGGGACCACGCGCGCGTGCCGGCCGCGCTGCTGGCACCGGGGACGCGCGTACGGTTCGTCCCGGTGGAGGACGCGTGACCGGACAGTGGCCCCTCACCCGTACGCGCGAAGCCGCCGGACCGGCCCGAGACGCGGCCGCCGGACCGGCACGGGCGGCCTCCGCGGGGCCGACGCGGGTCGTCACCGCCGCACCGGCGCGCGACGCCACCGGCCGACCGGCTCGGGTGGCCGCCGGCCGACCGGCTGTGGTCGCCGCCGCCCGCCCGGAACGGGTCGCCGCCGGGCCGGCACGGGTCGCCGCCGCCCGGCCCGCACGAGACGCCGCCGCCGGACCCATGGCCCGAGCCGGGGAGGGCGGGTGAGCGATCGTGCGCTCGTCGTGGTGCGCGCCGGGGCGCTGACCACCGTGCAGGACCGTGGGCGGCCGGGGTACGCGCATCTGGGTGTGCCGCGCTCAGGAGCGCTCGACCCGCCCGCGGCGGCCCTGGTGAACCGGCTCGTCGGCAATCCGCCGGACGCCGCCGTCCTGGAGACCACCCTCGTCGGCTGCGCGCTGCGCCCCCGTTCGGCGGTGACCGTGGCGGTGGGCGGCGCGCCCTGTCCGGTGGCGGTGGGCGGTCGCCCGGCCGCCTGGGGCGCCCCGGTCGAGGTGCCGGCCGGCGCGCTGCTGGAGGTGGGCGCGGCCACGGCAGGCGTCCGCAGCTATGTGGCCGTCTCCGGCGGCGTCGCCACGGAGCCGGTCCTCGGCAGCCGTGCCACCGACCTGCTGTCCGGACTGGGCCCGGCGCCGCTCGCGGCCGGCACGGTGCTGCCGCTGGGCGCTCCCGCGGGCCCTCCCGCGCGCGTGGACGGCGCGCCGCAGCCGCGTCCGCCGGCCGAGCTCGTGCTCCGGGTGACCCCGGGCCCGCGCGCCGACTGGTTCACGGCACGGGCGGTCCGGGACCTCACCACGTGCGCGTACCGGGTCTCCGCGGCGAGCAACCGCATCGGCCTGCGCACCGAGGGGCCCGCGCTGGAGCGGGCCCGGCCCGGTGAGCTCCCCAGCGAGGGCATGGTCCTCGGCGCGGTCCAGGTGCCGCCGGACGGGCGCCCGGTGGTGTTCCTGGCGGACCATCCCACCACCGGCGGCTACCCGGTGATCGCGGTGGTCCGCTCCGCCGACCTGCCGGCCGCCGCGCAGGCGCCGCCCGGCACCCCGGTCCGGTTCGTGGCGGTGCGGCGCCGCTGAGCCTCGGCGGCCGGCACGGTCTCGCCCGCGCCCTCCGGCAGAACCGCCCGCTCATCGACACCGAACCGCCGCACCGGAACCCCTTCCGCACCGCCCTCCGGCAGAACCACCCGCTCACCGACACCGAACCGCCGCACCGGAACCCCTTCCGCACCGCCCTCCGGCGGGGCGGCGCGCTCCTCGCCATGGAGCCGCCGAGTCCCGGCTGCGCTCTCCGGCGGGGCGGTGCCCTGGTCGGTGCGGGGCCGCCGGGAGCCGGCGCCGGTGGTCTCCGGCAGGGACGCCAGGGCGGCGGAGACCGCGGCGGACGCGCGCAGGTCCAGGCGGGCGCCGGTGCCCCGGACGCGGTGGTGCAGTTCGTCGGCGGCGAGGCGCAGCAACTGCGGCAGCAGGTCGTTGCAGCGCCGGACGACCCAGCCGGTCCCGGCCGTGGCCAGCCACCACAGGCCGGCCGTGCGGGTCGGCGCGGGGAACTCCGGCTCCGGCGAGGGCGGTGCGCCGGTCGCGCGGCCCGCCTCGGCGAGCAGGGCGTGGCAGCGGACGGCGAGCTGCCGGTGGCCGCGCTCGCCGGGGTGCAGCCGGTCCGCGCTCCACAGGGACCGGTCGTCGATCCAGGCACCGTCCGCCGCGTGCAGGTGGACGGCGCCGTGGCGGTCGGACAGCGCGTGGACGACCGCGTTGACCGCCCGCTGCCGGCGGGCCAGCGGGCGGGCCAGGGCGCCGGGGAGCCGGAGCATCGCGCCGGGGTCGGGCAGGCAGGCGGTGAGCACGGTGGCTCCCTGTCGGGCGAAGGCCGCGTACACCTGGTCGAGGTGGGCGGCCACGGCGTGGATGTCGAAGGTGCGGCGCAGGGTGTCGTTGACGCCGACGACCACGGACACCAGGTCGGGGCGCAGCTCCAGGGCGGCCGGCGTCTGCCGTTCCAGCACGTCCCGGGTCTGTGCCCCGCTGACCGCGAGGTTGGTGAACCGTACGTCCTCGCTGTGCTCGGCGAGAGCGGCGGCGAGCAGGGCCGCCCAGCCCCGCCATCCGCCGTCGGCCGGGTCGCCCACACCCTCGGTCAGCGAGTCCCCGAGGGCGACGAAGCGGACGGGTCTCATGCCGCGGCCTCCGGCACGACGGGGCGGGAGTCGGCGCGGCGCAGCACCTGCGCGTCGTGGGCCGCGAGGAAGGCCTCCACCGCCGCTCCCCAGCCGAAGCACTCCGCACGCGCGCGTGCCGCTTCCCGGCGCTCGGGCTCGCCGCGTTCCAGGAGCAGTTCCACGGCGTCCGCGAACGCCTCCGCGGTGTCGGCCGCGGTGGCACCCGCGGAGCCGATGACCTCGGACAGCGCGGAGGAGGCGCTGGCCACCACGGGCGTGCCGCACGCCATGGCCTCCAGCGCGGCCAGTCCGAACGTCTCGGCGGGTCCGGGCGCGAGGCACAGGTCGGCGGACGCCTGGAGCGCGCCGAGGGCGGCCCGGTCGGAGACGTGCCCCAGGAAGGTCACCGGGAGGCCGCGGTCCCGCGCGCGCTGTTCCAGCCGGGCCCGCAGCGGCCCGTCCCCGGCCACCACGAGCACCGCGGGCCGCCCCCGGCGCAGCAAGGTCTCCAGGGCGTCCAGGGCCGTGCCGGGGCGCTTCTCCACGGACAGCCGGGAGGCCATCACCAGCAGTGCCTCGTCCGCGCGCGCGTGGCGGGCGCGGAGCCCGGGGGCGCGCAGGGCGGGGTGGCGTTCCATCAGGTCGACGCCCAGGGGGGCGCGTACGACGTTGCGCGCGCCGATGCGCACGAACTCGCGCTCGGCGAACTCGGTGGTGCACACCACCCGTGAGTAGACGTGCGCGGTACGGGTGTTGAGGGAGTCGGCGGCGTGCCGGGCGAGGGGTTCCGGCAGCCCCCAGGTACGCAGGACGCCGTCCGCGGTCTCGTGGGAGACCATCACGGCGGGCACGCGCGCGCGGCGGGCCCAGCGGCCGGTCCAGCGCAGGGTGGTCCGGTCCGAGACCTCCAGGCGGTCCGGGGCCAGCTCCGCCAGGAGCGCGGCCACGCGGCGCTTGTCGGTGAGGACGCGGTAGCCGCCGGTGCCGGGCAGCAGCGGGCCGGGCAGGGTGATGACCCGGCCCTGCTCGGTGTCGCGGTCGCTGTGCCGTTCGCCGGGGACGATCAGGACGGGCTCGTGGCCCGCCGCCCGGAATCCCCTGCCCAGTTCGCGCAGGGCGGTGCGCAGGCCGCCGGAGGCGGGTGCGACGAAGTTGGCGAGCCGGACTATGCGCAGGGACGGTCCGCTCATGCCGCCACCGCCGTCCTGCGGGCCGCGAGGACCTCGTCGTAGTGGGCGAGGAGCCGGTCGCCGACGGCGGCCCAGGTGCGGCCCTCGACCGTCGCGCGGGCGGTGGCGCCGTACGCGGCCCGCCGCGCGGGAGCGGCGGCGAGGGCGCGTACGGCGTCCCGCACGGCGTCGGCGTCGCGCGGCGGCACGAGCAGGCCGGTACGGCCGTGGGCGACCAGGTCGAGCGGACCGCCGGCGGCGGGCGCGACGACCGGGACACCGCTGGCCATGGCCTCCTGGACGGTCTGGCAGAAGGTCTCGAAGGGGCCGGTGTGCACGAACAGGTCCAGCGAGGCGAAGATCCGGGCCAGCTCGTCGCCGGTGCGGCGGCCCGGGAAGACGGCTCCGGGCAGGGCCTCGGTGAGGTGCGGCCGGCTGGGGCCGTCGCCGACGACCACGACCCGTACGCCGGGGAGCCCGCAGACCCCGGAGAGCAGTTCGACGTGCTTCTCGGGGGCGAGCCGGCCGACGTAGCCGACGATCAGTTCGCCGTTCGGGGCGAGTGCGCGGCGCAGCTCCTCATCGCGGCGATCTGGCCGAAAACGTACGGTGTCCACGCCGCGCGGCCACAGCCGTACCCGCGGCACGCCGTGTGCCTCCAGGTCGGACAGGGCCGCGCTGGAGGGGGCCAGGGTGCGGTCGGCGGCGCCGTGCACGGAGCGGATGCGGCGCCAGGCGGCGGCCTCTCCGGCGCCCATGTAGGTGCGGGCGTAGCCGGCCAGGTCGGTCTGGTAGACGGCGACGGCGGGGATGCCGAGCCGGGCGGCGGCGGCCATGCCGCGGACGCCGAGGACGAAGGGGCTGGCCAGGTGGACCACGTCGGGACGGTGCTCGACGAGGGCCGCGGCGAGGCGCCTGCTGGGCAGCGCGACGCGGACCTGGGGGTAGCCGGGGAGCGGGAGGGAGGGGATCCGGACGACCGGGCACGGGGCGTCCGTGTCCGGGCCGCTGCCGGTGGCGGCACCTCCCTGTCCGGGCGAGGCCGGGAACAGGGGGGAGGGGGCGGGGGCGACGACGAGCGGGTGGTGACCGCGATCTACGAGGTGCCGGGCGGTCTGGAGCGCGCAGTGGGCCACGCCGTTCACATCGGGGGGAAAGGATTCGGTCACGATGACGACACGCATACGGGTGTTGTCGCCGCGTCGGACGTGCCCGCGTCAACTTCGATCTTTCCGCCCGGGGAACGTCCCATGAGCGTTGGACTGCACACCCGAGCGGGTCAGGCGGCCGTCATGGCCGCCTGACCCGCGAGTCACCCGGTGTTCACACGGCGGGCGGGCGTCCGCCCGGGCGGGAAAGCGCGGGCGGGGGTCAGCCGAGGGCCGCGTCCGGTCCGAAGCGGCTGCGGACCGCGGTCTGCACCTCGTCCTCCTCGGCCGGATCGGCGGCCAGGCGGCGCAGGCGCTCCACGACCCGGGCGTCACCGGTCTCGGCGTGCCGGGCGGCGATCTCGCGAGTGGTCTCCTCACAGTCCCACAGGCATTCGACGGCGAAGCCGGTGGCGTAGGAGGGATCGGTGGCGGCCAGCGCGCGGGCGGCGCGACCGCGGAGATGGGAGGAGGCCGTCTCGCGGTAGATGTGACGCAGGACGGGAGCCGCGCAGGCGATGCCGAGGCGCCCGGCGCCGTCGACGAGGGTCCACAGGGTGGGCGCGTCCGGCCCCTCGCCGCGCACGGCTTCGCGGAGGGCGCCGAGGACGAGGTCGCGGTCCCGGGTGCCGCCACGGCAGGCGAGCACACGGCCGGCGGCGGCGCCGAGCGCGTCGGGGCGCTGGGCCCAGCGGCGGGCGCGGTCGACGGCGGCGACGCTGCGCATCCGCTCGAAGGCGTCGACGGCGGCCTCCACCACGGGTGCCGTGCCGTCGACGACGGCGGCCTCGACCAGGTCGAGCGCGTCGGGGTCGTTGCCGTCGGCGAGATAGCGCAGGGCGGTGCAGCGGGCCCCGTCGGTGCCGTTCCGGGCGGCCTGGAGGATCTCCGGCCGGTCCTCGGGGCCGGCCACGGCGGCCAGGCAGCGGGCGGCGGGCACATGGAGGGCGGCCCCGCGCTCCATCCCCTGCTGGGCCCACTCGAAGACGGCGCGCACGCTCCAGCCGGGGCGCGGGCCGGTGGGACGCATCTGTCGTTGCCAGCGGTCGAAGCAGCCGGCCTCCTGGGCGGCACGCACACGCGTGGCGATCGATTCGCGGGGATCCTCGGCCCACAGCCGCCAGGGCCGTGGTTCGAAGGCGTCGCGCACGGCGGCGACCAGTTCGGCCTCGCCCTCGGGATCGGGCGCGAAGCGGGCCAGGACGGGGGCGGCGAGGGCGCGCAGGCCCGCGTCGTCGTCCCGCAGGGCCAGCTCGTCCAGCGCCCATGCCCAGTTGGAGCCGTGCGCGGCGTACCTGCGCAGCAGTTCGAGGGCGTCCCGCCTGCCGTAGGAGGCGAGGTGCCCGAGGACGGCCAGGGCCAGGCCGGTGCGGGACTCGTCGGTGTCGACGATGTCCTCGGGGTCGAAGAGGTGCGCCCGAACGGCGTCCAGCTCGCCGTTCAGGTCGAGGTAGAGCCGGGCGTAGTACAGGGAGCGGTTCTCCACCTGCCAGTCGTGGCGGGGGTCGCGCAGCACACAGTGGTTCAGGGCCGCGAGCGCTTCGGCGCGCGGGGCCGTGAGCGCGTGCAGCGTGCCGTCGCCACGGCCGCGCTGGAGCAGCCCGAGCAGCGTACCGCTGGGCGCTATGACCGGATCGAACATGGGAAACAGCCTCACATCAAGCGTCGACGCAACCGGGGAACACGCACTACCTGGCCACGTGACACAACGTCGGAGCGCCCGCCGTCTCTTGCTTGCTGTAGACCATCTCTCTCTGCCTCTCGTCGGTGGCCCATGCGGACCGCATCACGGTCCGCGCGGTGCGGCAACACCTGCCCAGCCATCGCGTCCGTGAATCACGACGTCATGATGACCCGCGGTGTGTGCTGCCGCGACCGTATTTCCGGCGGCCCTGTACCGCCTCCCCCGTTTTCCGTGTCGTACCTGGTCAGGACACTCGCTTCAGTGTGCGCCGAACAGTTCCAGGAGTTCCGTCTTACCGAACATCCGGGCCGTGTCGACGGCCGACGGCGTACCCGCGGAAGGGTCGGCTCCGCCTTCCAGAAGGACCTTGATCACGTCCGTCTCGCCCTTGAAGACGGCACCCGCGAGCGGGGTCTGACCCCGGTCGTTGACATGGTCCGCCGCCGCGCCGCGGGCGAGCAGCGCGCGCACCGCGTCGGCGTGGCCGTGATAGGCGGCGAGCATCACCAGGGTGTCGCCGCGGTCGTTGGTGAGGTTGGCCGGAACACCCGCGTCGACATACGCCACGAGCGCCTCGGTCTGCCCCTGCCGGGCCAGATCGAAGATCTTGGTCGCCAGCTCCACGACCTCGGGGTCGGGGGCTTCACTCATCGGCCGGACCGCCTCTCCTTGCACGTTCGGGGACTGCTTCGGGAACTGAGCGAGCGTACGGCAGCGTTCGGGGCGCGGCCGTACGAGTGAATCGCCAGCGTACTGGCTCCTGGGGCACATGACCCGATGTGCCCGAGGTAAAGATCAGCGACAGGCCTTGCGGAAGGCAACACACCTGGTCAATCGGGCCGAAACCGGTTCCTCCGAGTGGAGGAAAAGTATCGTTTTTAACCCAGTTGCACCTTTAATCGTATGGATACATGCTGTGATCCTGGAAGAACTCATGGTGACTGTCCCCCACCTTCGACACCAGGAGACCCGAAATGATCCTCTCCCTCTCAGGCGTCCTGCTGCTCGGCGTCATCGTCTTCCTCTTCTTCCGGAAGGACGGACTCAAGGGCTCGCACGCCTGCACCTCGGCGCTGTTCGGCTTCTATCTCGCCAGCACGGGCATCGCCCCCAGCATCAAGGCCGGCGGCGAGAGCCTGGCCGGTCTCCTCGGCGGCATCAAGTTCTGACCCCGCCCGTCCCGCCCGTACGCACCACCAGGAGACAGCAGTGGCCCGGCGCCCTCTCCCCCGCATTCTGAGCAAGGACAGCGCCCAGATCGCCCGGACGCAGATCGCCCGGAGCAGGGAGCTGGCCCGGACGGCGGCCGACAGCGCCACCGACATCCTCCACCCGCTGATCACCGTGACGCGCGGGCTGCGCCTGCTGGCCTCGGCCGGCCGGCGCAAGTGGGCAGAGACGCCCAAGGACAAGCGCGGGCCACTGCTGTTCCTGGTGGCCTCCGTCGTCCTGGTCGTGGCCCTCGTGCCGTACGGGCCGCTGCTCGCCGTCATCGCGGTGATGGCGGCGGCGGCCTGGCAGGGCCGCGACCGCACCCCGTCGGCGCCCGAAGGGCCCGACGAGTCCCAGACCGAACGGCTCCGGACCCTGTACGAGGCCCTGGTGCCGTACTTCTCCAGCTCCGACGATCCGGCGCCGCTGTACGCGCACGGCGGGGAGTGGGAGAAGGCCTTCGCGGCGTACGAGTTCGACGACGCCGGGCGCGTCGGGCACTTCGTGCTCCGCTACCCCGCGTACTTCCCGGACGGCGAACCCGAGGCCCGCGCGCGGATCGAGCAGTTGCTCGCCGCGAAGGCGGGACGCGGCCGCGAGTACCACTTCGCGTGGGAGGAGGCGGGCAACCAGCTCACCGTCACGGTCCTGCCCCCGCTGCCCGCCGACGTCCCCGCCCAGCGCTTCGTCACCGCGCCGGGCGAGACCGTCCTCGGCTTCACGGACCCGAGCGAGGTCCAGCGCACACTCCCCCTCTCCTACGGAGAGGAACAGATCGACGTCCCCCCGGTCGTCTGGCGGACCGGCATCCGCTCCACCGAGCCGCACCTGCTGGCCGTGGGGCATCCGGGCGGCGGCACGTCCACCCTGCTGCGCTCCATCGCCCTCCAGGCGCTGCAGTACGGCGACGTACTGATCGTGGACGGCGGCGGCACCGGCGAGTACGCCTGCCTGACCGGCCGGGACGGCGTCCTGGCCGTGGAGTGCGCGCTGCCCGGGGCGCTGGCCAGCATGGAGTGGACCGCGCAGGAGACCGAGCGCCGGCTCATCGCGGTCAACCTGGCCCGGCAGGCCGGCGACCCGCCGCCCGAGGACACCCGGCGCCCGCTGTGGATCCTGCTGGACCGCCCCGGCGTCTTCACGCACCTCGCGACGGCGGACGGCCGCAGGGACCCCCAGTCGCTGCTCCAGGTGCCGTTGCGGCACGGCCGCGCGGCCAACGTCACCGTGGTGCTGGCCGAGCACTTCGACGGCATGGAGGCGCTGAGCGACGCGGTACGGCAGCACACGCGCGCGCGTGTGGTGCTCGGGACCGCGGCACCGCAGCAGGTGGCGGCGGTGCTGGGGGTACCGCCGCACACGACCCCGCCGGGGCACGTGCCGCCCGGGCGGGGGTACGCCCGGCTGGGGTCCGGTCCGGTGCACCGGCTCCAGGTGCCGCGTACGCCGGATCCCTACGACGACGCCACGAGCGATGCCGACCGGCAGGCGGTGCTGGAGCTGCTGCCGGCCAGGAGCACACCCGCGGACTCCGCCCCGCCGGCGGATCCGGCGCCGGCCGAGAACCCGGCGCCCTCGGCGGATCTGACGAAACCGGCGACGGAGAGGCCGCCGGTGGCCGTGGAGGCCGTGGCCGCGGAGAGCTCCTAGGCAGGCGCCCGCGCGCCCCTCACGGAACGGCGCCGAACGCCCGCTGGCGTCCGGCGCCCCTTTCGCAGCCTCGGCCGAACGCCCGCGGGCATCCGCGCGTCCCTCCGGAGCGGCCGCCGAGAAGCCCCGGGCCCCCGCCGCCCCGCCGTCCCGCCGTCCCGCCGTCCCGCTACGCCACGAACGTCCGCGGAGACTCCCCCGCACCCGTCGCGCCCGACTCCACCAGCCGGGCAGCGGCGGCGAGGCGGGCCGCCGCCTCCTCCGCCACCGCTCCGCCGACGGTGAACGGAAGGCGTACATAGCCCTCGAACGCGCCGTCGACGCCGAAGCGGGGGCCGGACGGGACGCGGACGCCGACACGCTCGCCGGCCTCCGCCAGCCGGGATCCGGAGAGGCCGCCGGCGCGCACCCAGAGGGTCAGGCCGCCCCGCGGGACCTCGAACTCCCAGTCGGGCAGCTCTCGGCGCAGGGCCGTGACCAGCGCGTCGCGGTTCTCCCGGGCCTGCGCGCGGCGCAGCTCCACCGCCTGCTCCCAGCCGCCCGTGCTGAAGAGCCAGTTCACGGCCAGCTGCTCCAGCACCGGCGTGCCCAGGTCGGCGTACGCCCGCGCCGCGACCAGGCTGCGGACGACGTCCGGCGCCGCGCGCACCCAGCCGATGCGCATTCCCGCCCAGAACGCCTTGCTGGCCGAGCCGACCGTGATCACCGTGGAGCCGGCCGGGTCGAAGCCGCACACCGGGCGGGGCATGCCGCCGTCCCGGAAGTCCTCGTCGAGCCAGAGTTCGGACATCGTCTCGTCGGCGACGAGGACCGTGCCGGCCGAGCGGGCCGCGTCCACCAGGCGGCGCCGCTGGTCCTCGCCGGCGAGCGCCCCGGTGGGGTTGTGGAAGTCGGCGACCACGTAGGCGATGCGCGGCGCGGCCTCGCGCAGGACCTGGCGCCAGCGGTCCATGTCCCAGCCGGAGAGGCCCTCGGCCATCGCGACCGGGACCAGCCGGGCGCCCGCCTCGCGCATCAGCTGGAGGATGTTGGCGTAGGACGGCGACTCCACGGCGATCCGCTCGCCGCGCCCCGCGAAGAGATGACAGATCGCGTCGATGGCGCCCATCGCCCCGGTGGTCACCATGATCTGCTCCGGCATGGTGGGGATTCCGCGCGCGGTGTAGCGCTCGGCGATCATCGAGCGCAGGGCGGGGAGACCCGCCGGGTAGTCGCCGTGGGTGTGGGCGTAGGGCGGCAGTTCCTCCAGAGCGCCCTGCACCGCCCGGGTGAGCCAGGGCTCGGGCGCCGGGAGCGAGGCACAGCCCAGGTCGATCACCGAGCCGAGGGCCTCCGGGGGCAGCGGTTCCAGACCGCGGGCCGGGATGGGGTTGCCGGCCGGCACGGCGGTCCAGCTGCCCGCGCCGCGCCGGGACTCCAGGAAACCCTCGCCGCGCAGCGCCTCGTAGGCGGCCGCGACCGTGGTGCGGCTGACGGACAGGGCCAGGGCCAGCTCGCGTTCGGCGGGAAGGCGTGCGGCCACGGGGACGCGTCCTTCGAGGACCAGCAGGCGGATGCCGTCGGCGAGGGAGCGATAGGCGGGGGGACGGCGGGTGCCGGGGCCGGCCGGGCGGTCCTGCTGGGAGTTGAGGAGCCGGGCGAGCTGCGCGGCCCCCACTGCCGAGGTCCACTGCGCCATGAAGATCAGTCCACCTTCCCCGAATTGGCCATGGATGGGGATTCTTCCCAAGCCACAGAGTGTCATGTGTCAGGCCACCGCCACCACCCAGGGGGGTAATCCCGTGTCCGCTCCCAGCGCGTCCGCTCCCGATCGCCGTCTCGGACGACGGCTGGTCCAGCTGTACGCCGGTCTCGCGCTCTACGGCGCGAGTTCCGCGCTGCTCGTGGCGGCGGGGCTCGGACTGGAGCCGTGGAACGTGCTCCACCAGGGGCTCGCGGAGCTGACCGGGCTGAGCATCGGGGTGGTGTCGATCATCGTGGGCGCGGCGGTGCTGCTGCTGTGGATCCCGCTGCGCCAGCGGCCGGGGCTCGGCACGGTCTCCAACGTCTTCGTGGTCGGCCTCGCCATGGACGGCACGCTCGCGCTCCTGCCGGACGCCCGCTCCCTCGTGGTCCGCGTCCCGCTGCTGCTCGCGGGGATCGTGCTCAACGGCGTGGCGACCGGCCTGTACATCACGGCACGCTTCGGTCCCGGTCCGCGCGACGGGCTGATGACGGGTCTCCACCGGCGCACCGGCCGGTCGATCCGGCTGATGCGGACGGTGATCGAGGTCGCGGTGGTGGCGACCGGGTTCGCGCTGGGCGGCACCATCGGCGTGGGCACCGTGCTGTACGCCGTGTCCATCGGCCCGCTGGCCCAGCTGTTCCTGCGGATGTTCGCCGTCCCCTCGGCATCGGCGGGCGGCACGGTCGTTGCCGGCGCGACACCCGAGCGGGTCATACTGCGTCCGTGACCCTCACGACACCGCCCCCGCGCCACCCGTACCTGGATCACCCCGGGCCGATCGCCTTCGCCCACCGGGGCGGGGCCGCCGACGGCCTGGAGAACACCGTGGCGCAGTTCCGGCGCGCGGTGGAGCTGGGTTACCGCTACATCGAGACGGATGTGCACGCCACGGCGGACGGCCGGCTGGTCGCCTTCCACGACACCACCCTGGACCGGGTCACCGACGGCGGGGGCCGGATCGGCGACCTGCCGTGGGCGGACATACAGCACGCGCGCGTGGGCGGCCGGGAACCGGTGCCGCTGTTCGAGGAGCTGCTGGAGACCTTCCCCGAGGTGCGCTGGAACGTGGACATCAAGGCGGAGCCGGCGCTGCGGCCCCTGCTGGACCTGATCGAGCGCACGAACGCCTGGGACCGGGTCTGTGCGGGCTCCTTCTCCGAGGCGCGCGTCCTGCGTGCCCAGCGGCTCGCGGGGCCGCGGCTGGCCACCTCGTTCGGCACGCGCGGGGTGCTGAACCTGCGGCTGCGCTCCTGGGGACTGCCGGCCGCGGTGCGCCGGTCGGCCGTGGCCGCGCAGGTGCCCGAGGCCCAGTCGGGCGTGCCCGTGGTCGACCACCGCTTCGTCCGCGCCGCCCACGCGCGCGGGCTTCAGGTGCACGTGTGGACCGTCAACGAACCCGCGCGCATGCACCGGCTCCTGGACCTGGGGGTTGATGGCATCATGACCGATCACATCGACACGTTGCGCAAGGTCATGGAGGACCGCGGCGTCTGGGTCTGACCGCCCTCCCGCCCCGGCCCGAGCCTTCGCAGAACAGCGGGGAAGCGAGGGCACGGGTGGGTACCGACACCCTGCGGACGGAGCCGGCGGACGAGACCGCCGGGCTCCGGCGCGAGCAGCGCGGATGGTACGTCTACGACTGGGCCTGCTCGGTCTATTCGACCAGTGTCCTCACGGTGTTCCTGGGCCCGTACCTCACCTCGGTCGCCGAGCGGGCCGCGGACGGCGACGGCTATGTCCATCCGCTGGGCATACCGGTCCGCGCGGGCTCGTTCTTCGCCTACTCGGTGTCCCTGTCGGTGATCCTGGCGGTCGTCGTGATGCCGCTCGTGGGGAGCGCGGCCGACCGCACCGGCCGCAAGAAGCCCCTGCTCGCCGCGGCGGCGTACACCGGCGCGGCGGCGACCACGGGGATGTTCTTCCTGGACGGCGACCGGTATCTGCTCGGCGGGGCCCTGCTGATCGCGGCCAACGCGGCGCAGTCCGTCGGGATGATGCTCTACAACTCCTACCTGCCGCAGATCGCCCCGCCGGAACAGCGCGACGCGGTCTCCTCCCGCGGCTGGGCCTTCGGCTACGCGGCGGGCTCCCTGGTGCTCGTCGCCGATCTGGTCCTGTACTCGGCACACGACTCCTTCGGCCTGTCCGAGACCGCCGCCGTCCGCATCTGCCTGGCCTCGGCCGGCCTGTGGTGGGGCGCCTTCACGCTCGTCCCGCTGCGCAGGCTGCGCGACCGCCACGCGCGCGTGACGGACGCCACCGCTCCGGGGCTGCGGCAGCTCGCCACGACCGTGCGGGACATGCGCCGGCATCCGCTGACGCTGGCGTTCCTCCTGGCGTACCTCGTCTACAACGACGGCATCCAGACAGTGATCTCGCAGGCGTCGGTGTACGGCTCCGAGGAACTGGGGCTCGGGCAGTCGACGCTCATCGTGGCCGTGCTGCTGGTGCAGGTGCTGGCCGTGGCGGGCGCCCTGGCGATGGGCCGGCTGGCGCGGACGTACGGCGCGCAGCGGACGATCCTCGGCTCGCTGGTGGCGTGGACGGTCACACTGGCGGCGGGGTACTTCCTGCCCGCCCGGGCACCGGTGTGGTTCTTCGTGCTGGCCGTCGGCATCGGCCTGGTCCTGGGCGGCAGCCAGGCACTGTCCCGGTCGCTGTTCTCCCATCTGGTGCCGCCGGGCAAGGAGGCCGAGTACTTCTCCGCGTACGAGATGAGCGACCGCGGGATGAGCTGGCTGGGGCCGCTGCTGTTCGGCGTGACCTACCAGCTGACCGGGAGCTACCGGTCCGCGATCGTCTCGCTGGTGGCCTTCTTCGTCATCGGATTCCTTCTGCTCGCGCGGGTACCCGTACGGCGGGCGATCGGCGAAGCGGGCAATCCCGTTCCGGAAAAGATCTAGAACCGATTTAGCACTCGGCGCGAAAGGGCGGTAGTGTACGCGTTTGGCCTGCCAGGCGGACCGTTACTGCGCGTCAAAGATGCCGAAACGCTGGGTGACATCTGCTATCAGATGTGACAAACCGGGCGCCTGTGGGTAGAACAAGGGGCGGCTACGACGGCGACGCATGACCCGGAACGGGACTCGGAACGGGAATCTTTACCGCCGACCGGACGTTGACCGGATGACGACGACAGCGACACCTGTCCTGTGGGCGACAAGCCCGGGAGGCACGATTCATGAGTGAGCGAGCTCTTCGCGGTACGCGCCTCGTAGTGACCAGCTACGAGACGGACCGCGGTATCGACCTGGCCCCGCGCCAGGCCGTGGAGTACGCATGTGAGAAGGGGCACCGCTTCGAGATGCCCTTCTCGGTCGAGGCGGAGATTCCGCCGGAGTGGGAGTGCAAGGTCTGCGGGGCCCCCGCACTCCTCGTGGACGGCGACGGCCCTGAAGAGAAGAAGGCCAAGCCCGCGCGTACCCACTGGGACATGCTGATGGAGCGGCGCACCCGCGAGGAACTCGAAGAGGTCCTCGAGGAGCGTCTGGCGGTTCTGCGCTCGGGGGCGATGAACATCGCGGTCCACCCGCGGGACAGCCGCAAGAGCGCGTAACGCGCATACGACAGCACGAGTAACCGCGGGCGCCGTACGTCTTCACGTACGGCGCCCGCGGTTTCGTGCTGCCCCGAGGGGGGCGGCCGAGTCAGTGCGTGAGCGGAGGGCGCCCGCCGTCCGGCTCGGGGCGGTCCTCGCGGATGACCTCGCCCTGCACCACCTTGCCGTCGGGCCGGTGCATACGAGCCTGCTGGAACGCATCGCCCAGACTGCCCGGCGAGGCCTTCCTCAGGCTCTTCTCCAGGGCGTTCTCCGTGAAGCGGCCGACCGCCTGCTGGACCGGCGGGAGCAGCAGGAGCAGGCCCGCCGCGTCCGAGACCAGACCGGGGATCATCAGCAGCAGGCCGCCGAGCATCATCAGGCCGTTGCCGCCGCCACGCGCCGGGGACCCGCCCTGCCGGAGCGCCTCGTTCAGGCTCTGGAAGGCGCGGCGGCCCGCCCGCTTGATGACCACGGAGCCGGCCACGAGACCGGCCACGAGCAGCAGGAACACCGTCAGCCCGCCCGCCGCGCCCGCCACCAGGGTCAGCAGCCAGATCTCCAGCACCAGCCAGGCGGCGACGCCCAGCGGCAGATACCTGCGCAGCCGGGAGCGCCGGCGGCGGGCGGTGTACGGGGAGGTCGGAGCGCCAGTCGTCATGTCCCCAGTGTGCCTGGGCCCGGCTCAGCGCGGGATAAGGGAGTGATCTGCCGGGCCGCGGCCGGTGTGCCGGGGCCCGCCGGAGTGGTCCTAGGGCTTGTCCTTGCCGGTGAGCTTGCCGAAGCGGTCCCCCACGCCCCAGGCGGTGACCCGCCACAGCGCCTCGACCACGATGTCCCGGCTCATCTTGGAGTCGCCCAGTTCGCGCTCCACGAAGGTGATGGGGACCTCGACGACGTGGTATCCGGCCTTCACGGCGCGGCGGGCCAGGTCGACCTGGAAGCAGTAGCCCTGCGAGGCGACCTCGCCGAGGCCGAGCCCTTCCAGCGTCTCGCGGCGGAAGGCCCGGAAGCCGCCGGTCACGTCCCGGATCGGCACGTCGAGCATGAGCCGCGAGTAGGTGGAGCCGCCGCGCGAGAGGAACTCACGGGACCTGGGCCAGTTCACCACCCGGCCGCCGGGCACCCAGCGGGAGCCGAGGACGAGGTCGGCGCCCTTGAGCGCGGTGAGCAGCCGGGGCAGTTCCTCGGGCTGGTGGGAACCGTCGGCGTCCATCTCGATCAGCACGCCGTAGTCCCGCTCCAGGCCCCAGCGGAAGCCCGCGAGGTAGGCGGCGCCGAGGCCCTCCTTGCCCTTGCGGTGCAGCACCTGGACGTGGTCGTCCTCGGCGGCCAGTTCGTCGGCGAGCTTGCCGGTGCCGTCGGGGCTGTTGTCGTCCGCGATCAGTACGTGCGCCTCGGGGACGGCCGTGCGCACCCGGCCGACGATGGACTTGATGTTCTCCGCCTCGTTGTAGGTCGGGATGATCACCAAGGCCGTGCCGAGCGGACCGAACTGCCTCCCCTGGGCCTTGGCCGCGAGGGTCCCGTCGCCGTCGTTCACTGCTGCCCCTTCATGTCGTACGCAGGGGTCCACCATAGTGGCCGCGGCCTGGGATGACGTGACAGCGCGGACGGATGGTGGTGTCGATTCCCCAAGAGCGGGGTAAGAGGATCTCTTCAGGCGTCTTGTGGCGCCTTCCCCTCGCTCGGCACCTTCGTACCACGACGGAGCCGCATTGTCGTCTCCGCGGCGGATGGGGGCCCGGCGCCCTTCGGGCCGACCTGGGGCCCGCTGGCTGCGGGTCGACCGAAAGCCGTTGTCTACTGAGCGCCCGGGCCCCACCCGGGTCACACCTGGCCGACCAGCTGGAACGTTCCCGCGTCGGCGCGGACGCTGAGCCTGGCTCCCAGTGGCGGTGCCCCGGTGCGGCACACCGTCCCTGACCCAGCGGCGCTGCGACGAGTCGTCCGAACGTACCCCGGTCGGGCGTCCGGTGGTGGACTCGGACGAACCTACCGGCCTCCGCCAGCCGACTGTCAACAGCCTCCTGACCTGCACGGACCTCCCCGGTGTCGCGGCCGGTGGGGAGGATGCGCAGGTGGGGCGGCGGGGCCGCGGCGACCGCCGGCCGCCGCGCCGCCCCGGGAGATCACTCGCCCGGCCGTACGAACACCGTGCGTCCGCCCACCACGGTCCGCAGGCAGACGGGCAGGTCACGGCCCGGGGTGAGGTCGGGCAGGCCGGGAGTGCCGGAGCGCGGGTCGGTGGACCAGCGGGCCACCCGGTCGTCGGGAGCCTGCACGATCAGCTCGTCGGTGCGCCAGACGGCGTAGTCGGCGGGGGCGCCCGGAACCAGCACGCCCGCGTCGTCGCGGCCGACGGCCCGCCAGCCGCCCCGGGTGTGCGCGGTGAACGCGGCACGGACGGAGATCCGGTGCTCGGGCGCGCGGTGGAAGGCGGCGGCCCGGACCGTGCCCCACGGGTCGAGCGGGGTGACCGGGCTGTCGGATCCGAAGGCGAGCGGCACGCCGGCGCGGAGCAGCGCGGCGTACGGGTTGAGGGTGCGGGCCCGCTCGACGCCCAGCCGCTGGGCGTACATGCCGTCCTCGCCGCCCCACAGCGCGTCGAAGGCGGGCTGCACGGAGGCGATCAGGCCCAGCTCGGCGAAGCCGGCGACGGTCTCGGGAGTGAGCATCTCGGCGTGCTCGACGCGGTGCCGGGCGGCGCGGATCCGGGCGAGGCCCACCTTCTCGGCGGCCGCGCGGACGCCCTCGACCACGGCGGACACGGCCGCGTCGCCGATGGCGTGGAAGCCGGCCTGGAGGCCCGCCTCGGTGCTGGCCACCACATGGGCGGCGACGGCGTCGGCGTCCAGGTAGGCGGTGCCGGAGTGGCCGGCGTCGGCGTACGGCTCGTGCAGGCAGGCGGTGTGCGAGCCGAGGGCGCCGTCGGCGAAGAGGTCGCCCGCGGCGCCCGCGGCGCCCAGTTCCCGTGCCCGGTCGACGTCTCGTTCGGCCCAGTAGCCGACCACGCGGGGCCCCGGGACGTCGGCGGCGAGCCGCAGCAGGGCCGTGAAGTCGTCCTCGGAGGAGATCTGCGGGCCGCCGCACTCGTGCACCGTGCCGATGCCCAGGGAGGCCGCGTGGGCCAGGGCCGTGCGCTGGGCCTCGGCGCGCTGGGCGGAGGTGATGGCGGCGAGGGCGGCCTCGCGTACGACGTGGTGGGCGTCCCGGGTCAGCGGGGCGTCCTCGCGCGGGACGTCACCGGGGACCAGGTCCAGCAGGGCGGTGCTGACGACCGCCGAGTGCACGTCGATGCGGGACAGGTACACCGGGCGTCCGCCGGCGGCCTCGTCCAGCTCCGCGCGGGTCGGCGGCCGGCCGCCGGGCCAGCGGGCGGCGTCCCAGCCGTGGCCCAGCAGCACCCGGTCCGACGGCCGGGCGGCGGCGAACTCCCGGATCCGGGCGAGGGCCGCCTCCAGGGAGGGGGCGGCGGACAGGTCGAGGCCGGTCAGGGCGAGACCCGTGGCGGTGGCGTGCACATGGGCGTCGGTGAAGGCCGGGGTGACCAGGGCGCCGTCGAGGTCGACCACCTCGTCCACGCCGTCGGCGAAGGCGTCGGCGGCGCCCTCGGAGCCGACCCAGGCGACCTGGCCGCGCTCCACCACCATCGCGGTGGCGAAGGGGTCGGCCGGGCTGTGCACCTCCCCGCGGCGCAGGAGGACGGTCTGGGGCTCGGCGGACTGCTCACTCATGGTTCACAGTCTCTCGCGTGCGCGGGGCGCGCCGGGCACCGGGGCGGCCGGTTCAGATCTTCGGGGGGCGCGCCTCGTAGGGGGTGGACAGCACCACGGTGGTCCGGGTGGAGACACCGGCCAGCGAGCGCAGCCGGGCCAGCAGTTCCTCCAGTTCGTGCGGGGTGGACACCCGCACCTTGAGGATGTAGTTCTCGTCGCCGGCCACGCTGTGGCAGGCCTCGATCTCGGGGACGCCGGCGAGGCGGTCCGCGATGTCGTCGGGGGCGCTGGGATCGAACGGCTTCACCGAGATGAACGCGGTCATGGGCAGCCCGATGGCCTCGGGGTCGACCACCGCGGCATAGCCGCGGATGACGCCACGCTGTTCCAGCCGGCGCACCCGCTGGTGCACGGCCGACGTGGACAGGCCCGTGGCCTTGCCCAGGTCTGTGTAGCTCATCCGCCCGTCCTTGACGAGCAGCTGCACGATCTGACGGTCCAGCTCCTCCATGCCGCCAAAACCTACAGTGCGCTTGATCTCCACGGATACCTGAGAGGCGCAGGTCATTCCCTGTTCGGCACAAAATGCACCGGGACAGGCACCTGCGCACGGCGTGTGACGAACGCCACACACCTCGAACAGTCTCCGTGATGTTCTCGTGATTACCGCCGAGACCGGACGGGAAGTGCTTGCTGTGGTCGAGGCCGCAGTGCCTTCACGGCCCAGCCTTAGGGGGAGAATCCCATGCAGAGTGCCCATCGCCCTGGTCGATCCGCGTCCATGAGCCGGCAGCCGGTCGCCGAGCCCGAGCCGGAGGGCGTCGAACCCGACGCCTTCGACGACGAGCTGGACGCCTACGACACCTTCGAGATGTACCGGGTGATCTGCCCGGACTGCGCGCAGCCGATCGCGCTGCTGGCGGACGAGGAGGTTCTGCCGGAGCACGCGCTGTGCGCCTCGCCGTGGAACCCGTTCGGGCTCACGGTGTGTGCGGGCACGGGCCGTTCGGCGGCCGACGCCCGCCCCGCGGACGAGTCCTTCGAACCGCAGGAGCAGGACACCGCCCTGCTGCTGACGCTCCCCCAGGGTCTGGACTGGCGGACGCAGCCCTTCTCGCACGTCGGCGGCCCGGGCTCGCGCCCGATGCGCGTGCCGTCGATGCGCCGCCAGGCCGCCTGAGCCGGCGCACCGCGTCTCACCCGGTCCAGTACGTGCCCTGCACCATGGCGCGCAGGCTGTCGTGGTGCAGGATCAGCGTGTCCGGGTCCGCCGGGACGGCGACCTCCCCGAAGTACGCCTGCCGGTAGGCGATGCGCAGCATCACGATCGCGTGCCGCAGGGCGGCGTACAGGGTGTAGAAGTCCATGTCCCGCGGGGTGTGGCCGGTCAGGCGCGCATAGCGGGCCTCGACGCGGTCGCGGCGCAGGAAGCCGGGCAGCCCGCGCTGTCCGGAGCCGGTCGTGAGGTCGTGGAAGAAGCGGTGGAGGTAGATCGTCCAGCCGAGGTCCACCTCGCGCGGGGCGAGCGCCGCCATCTCCCAGTCCAGCACGGCGACGGGCTCGAAGCCGTCGTAGACGATGTTCCCGATGCGCGCGTCCCCCCAGGTGAGGACGGGTTCGCCGGGTTCGCGCGGCCACAGCTGCGCCAGCCGGTCGAACGCGGCCTCGATCAGGGGCGAGCGGGCCAGACCGTCGGTCACCCAGGCGTAGTAGGCGCGTTGGGCCGTCACATGGCGGTGCAGCGCCTCCCCCTGACCGGGCAGGGCGAGGAACCCGGCCCGGGAGACGGGCACTTGGTCGTGCAGCCGGGCCAGCAGACCGACCGTGGCCGCTTCCAGGTGCTCGCGCTCGGTGTCGCTCGCCCCGTGCAGCCAGCCTCCCTCGTAGGTGTACGGCATGACGTCGGGCGGCACACGGCCGGCCACCCGTGCCATGACGAAGAACGGCGCGCCGAGCGGCCCCGGGTCCTCCTCCAGCCAGAGCACCCGGGGCACCGGCACGTCCGTGTGCTCGGCGACGAGCCGCAGGGTGCGGTACTGGCGGGCCATGTCGTACGCGGGGAAGACGGTGTACGCCGCGGGGTCCGCGGCCAGCCGCAGCACGCAGGAGGTCACCGGTGCGCGCGGGTGGTCGATGTCGAAGAGCAGGGTCTCGCTGGACATGCCGTTGGAGGCCGGGACGGTGACGCCGGCCGCCTTGGCGCCGGGCAGCCGGGTGCCGAGCCAGGCGGTCAGGCGCCCGGTCAGCTCCTCGGGGTCCCGGGTGCTGGTGCGGGGACGCGGTGCCGTGGCCATCTCGTCCTCCCTCAGGGCGCGACCGAGTCGAAGCCGGTGAAGCCGCTCGGGTCGTGCCGGCCGAACGAGCCGTGCTCGAAGATGCCGTGGCCGGTCCGCCCGTCGAGCCGGAAGCGGGCGGAGTGGTCGGTGACGCCGTAGCCGGCCAGGGGGTGGGGCAGGGTCATGTCGTAGGTGCGGTGCTCGGTCCAGCCGGGCCCCCGCCAGGTGCCGTGCTGCCAGTCGTCCGCCGGCGGATAGCCGGCGCCGAGAGCGAGCGGCGAGGAGGCGAGGATCTCCACCTCCAGCTCCTGCGGCTCCCCGGGATCGCCGAGGCGGACGACGGCGCGCTCGGGATGGCGGGTGCCGGAACGGTAGGTGATCTCGGACCGGGGCCAGCCGAGCTGGCGGTCGCGGCGGCCGGGGCGGACCAGGGTGGCGTCGTTCAGGGTGCGGTAGCCGTCGGCGTCCTCCTGGGTGATGACCATCAGGAAGCGGTCCTCGAAGCGGACCGGGCACCAGATCCAGTGGAATCCCTCGGTGGGGTGGTCCGCGGCGAGCCGGCCGCCGTCCTCGCCGGGCACCGGGCGCACTCCCCAGCTGCGGTCCCGGGTGCCGGTCCAGTCGCCGGCGGTGACCCGGAACTCCGCTCCCCCGGCGTGGATCACGCCCTCCGCCGTGCCGGCCTGGACGAAGCGGCGGCCCTCCAGGGTGAGCCGGTCGCCCCGGCGCTGGAGGTGGTGCGGCTCCCAGAGGGCGGGGAAGGCGGCGGTCCAGGCGAGATCGCAGGAGAGCCGCTCGTCCTCGCAGATCAGGCGCAGCCTTCCGAGCGGTTCCCGGACCTCGATGCGCAGCGGGCCGACGGCGAGCCGCGTCCGGTCCTCGCCGAGGGCGTCCGAGGCGCGTACGGCGTGCAGGGTGTCCCCGGTGCGCAGGGTGGCGTAGGCGTCGATCACGCCCAGGTTGGGGTAGACGCCGAGGCCGAGGATGAACAGGGCGCGGCCGGCGTGGTCGAAGACGTGGAAGATGCAGCGGTCGTAGGCGTTCCGGTCCCCGGTCGCCACGTGCTTCATGGAGAGCGGCACCTGGTGCACGGGGTACTCGTCGAGCGGTACGGGACGGTCGTCGGCCACGGACACCCCCTGGACGCTGGACAGCTGACGGTACGTCAGCCGGCCGGGGGAGGCCAGAGGGCGGACCGGACGCGTGTGGACTGACGCTCGATTCCGCCGGGGGGTGACCTGCCGGGCCTTCGCCGCGTTGCCCGGGCATGACCGCCACGTACTGGGCGACCGGGCGTCAGCGCCGTGTTTTCGTTCCCCGCCCGGCGGAATCGGTTCCGCCGGCCGTAGCGCAGGACCCGCCCATCTACCGCGACCTCCTGCGGACCTGGGCCGACCGGGGCCGCACCCTGCCGGGCCGCCACGACCCGGAGTGGGTCAGGCTGGCGGCCCCGACGGTCCGCACGGGCCAGTTCAGCGGCCTTCAGGCCCCGCCACGTGACGGGCGATGACCATCCGCTGGATCTGGTTGGTGCCCTCGACGATCTGGAGCACCTTGGCCTCGCGCATATAGCGCTCGGCCGGGAAGTCGGCGGTGTAGCCGTATCCGCCCAGTATCTGCACCGCGTCCGTGGTGACCTTCATGGCCGTGTCGGTGCAGTGCAGCTTGGCCATGGCCGCCTGCTTGGCGAACGGCCTGCCCGCGTCCCGCAGCCGGGCCGCGGCGAGGTACAGCGCGCGGCCGGCCTCGATCTGGGTGGCCATGTCGGCGAGCATGAAGCGCAGGCCCTGGAAGTCGGCGACGGGCCGGCCGAACTGGCGGCGCTCGGTGGCGTAGCGGACCGCCTCGTCCAGTGCGGCCTGGGCGAGGCCGACGGCGCAGGCCGCGATGCCGAGCCGGCCGGAGTCGAGCGCGGACAGGGCGATGGAGAAGCCCTGGCCCTCCTCGCCGACGCGCCGGCCGTCCGGGACCCGGACGCCGTCGAAGTGCACCTGCGCGGTGGGCGAGCCCTTCATGCCCATCTTCTTCTCGGGCGCGGCACCGCTCAGACCGGGCGCGTCGCCGGGCACGAGGAAGGCGGTGATCCCGCGGGGGCCGTCCTCGCCGGTGCGGGCCATCACGGTGTAGAAGTCGGCGATCCCGCCGTGCGTGATCCACGCCTTGGTGCCGTCGATCACCCAGTGGTCGCCGTCGCGCACGGCCTTGGTGCGCAGGGAGGCGGCGTCCGAACCGGAGGACGGCTCGGACAGGCAGTACGCACCGAGCAGGCCGCCGCCCAGCATCGCGGGCAGGTGCTCGACCTGCTGCTGCTTGGTGCCGTAGGTGGCGAGCGCGTAGGACGCGAGCGTGTGCACGCTGACGCCCAGGCCGACGGTGAGCCGGGCCGCGGCCAGCTCCTCCAGCACCTGGAGGTAGACCTCGTAGGGCTGGTCCCCGCCGCCGTACTCGGCGGAGTACGGCAGGCCCAGCAGGCCGGATTCGGAGAGCAAGGCGAACACCTCGCGCGGGAAGCGCCCCGCGTCCTCCTCCTCCGCCGCCCTGGGCGCGATCTCGCGCTGGGCGATCTCCCGGACGAGGGCGAGCAGATCCCTCGCCTCTTCCGTGGGCAGTTGACGCTCCACCGGCTGCGGGTCGCGGTCGGACATGGCGTCGGGCTCCTCCCTGTTCGGACACCGGCGGCACGGCCCGTGGATGAGGGCGGCTCCGCCTGATCGTTCCGCTGTGCCGAAGGCGCCCGCTCCCGGGTCTCGGAAGCTGCTGACCAGCGGCATGCGCTGTGAGTATGCCCGATCGGCGACCTCCAGTCACCAGTTAACGACCGCTCACTTCAGGATTCCCGCCAGGACGTCGGTCCGGGCCGAAATTGGTCCGAACCATTGACCTAATGGTCTAGTCCTCCTACTCTGCATGACCAACGCTTTACCGCGTTCATGCCAATCAGCGCGCGTTCCCCTCTCCCCCACGAGGAGACACCCGAATGCACACTCCCCGCACCCTCGTCCGGGCCCTCGTCTCGGCCGCCTGTACCGCCGCCCTCGGCGCCGGCCTGCTGGCCGGCACCGGCACGGCGACCGCGGCGGCGCCGAGCGCCCCGCAGCTGACGGCCGGCTCCAAGGTCGTCGGCTACTTCACCGAATGGGGCACCTACGACCGCAAGTACTACGTCAAGAACGTCGAGACCTCGGGCTCCGCGGCCAAGCTGACCCACATCAACTACGCCTTCGGCAACGTCACCGGCGGCAAGTGCGCCATGGGCGACTCCTACGCGGCCACCGACCGGGCCTACACCGCCGCCGAGTCCGTCGACGGCGTCGCCGACACCTGGGACCAGCCGCTGCGCGGCAACTTCAACCAGCTGCTGAAGCTGAAGAAGAAGCACCCCGGCCTGAAGATCCTGTGGTCCTTCGGCGGCTGGACCTGGTCCGGCGGCTTCGGCGAGGCCGCGAAGAACCCGGCCGCCTTCGCGCAGTCCTGCTACGACCTGGTGAAGAACTCCAAGTGGGCGGGTGTCTTCGACGGCATCGACATCGACTGGGAGTACCCGAACGCCTGCGGCAACACCTGCGACACCAGCGGGCGGGACGCCTTCCGGAACCTGCTCGCGGCGCTGCGCTCGAAGTTCGGCTCCGGGAACCTGGTGACCGCGGCGATCACCGCGGACGCCACCAGCGGCGGCAAGATCGACGCGGCGGACTACGCCGGTGCCGCCCAGTACGTCGACTGGTACAACCCGATGACGTACGACTACTTCGGCGCCTGGGACGCGACCGGCCCGACCGCCCCGCACTCCCCGCTGAACTCCTACTCGGGCATCCCCAAGGCGAACTACTACACCTCGGCGACCATCGCCAAGCTCAGGGGCCTCGGCGTCCCGGCCTCGAAGCTGCTGCTCGGCATCGGCTTCTACGGCCGCGGCTGGACGGGAGTCACCCAGGCGGCGCCCGGCGGTACGGCCACGGGCCCGGCGGCCGGCACGTACGAGCAGGGCATCGACGACTACAAGGTCCTCAAGACCAAGTGCCCCGCGACCGGCACGGTGGCCGGCACGGCCTACGCCAAGTGCGGGAACAACTGGTGGAGTTACGACACCCCGGCGACCATCGCCACGAAGATGACCTACAAGAACCAGCAGGGCCTCGGCGGCACCTTCTTCTGGGAGCTGAGCGGCGACACCGCGAACGGTGAGCTGATCAAGGCCATCAACTAGCCCTCACCAGGGGAACCGGGAGCGGAGGACCACGAGCCTCCGCTCCCTCGCGTTCAGCCGTCCCGGCGGGCGGGCGCGGGGGCCGGGTAGGCGGGGTCCAGCTCCTCGATGGCGCGCAGCGCCCCGCCGAGCGTCTTCACCAGCAGCTCGCGCAGGGTGTCGCGGGACAGTCCGGGACGGTCGATCCAGTCCAGGGTGGCACCCTCCACGCCGCACACCCAGGAGAGCAGGCCCATCCGGGCCAGCGGGGCGATGTCCCCGCGGCCGTAGGCCCCCTCGGCGATGGTGGTGACGATCGCCTCGCGCACGCCGTCCCGTATCGCCTGCACCTCGGTGTCGAAGCCCACGCCGCCGCTGACGATGGTGCGGTAGGCCGCCTGATGATGTTCGGCGTAGCGCAGATAGCCGTCGATCGTGCGGTGCACCCGGTCCACCGCGGGCAGCCCGAGGCCGCCGGCCGCGGAGGTGACCAGATCGGCGACGGAGTCCTGGATGATCGCCAGGTAGTAGCCGCGCTTGGACCGGAAGTAGTAGTAGATCAGGCCCTTGGCGACCTGCGCCTGGCGGGCGATGTCGTCCATGGACAGCGCGTCGTAGGACGTGTCGGCGAACAACTTCCGCCCGATGGCGATGAGTTCGGCGCGGCGCGCCGTCGAGCGCTCGGTGCCGCGCACCCGGGCGGCGGCACGCTGCTGCGGCATGTTCAAGATCGACCCTGGTCTAGGCGCGGCGGGACATCCGCAGTATGTCAGAACATGACGCGCGCGGACGGGGTCGGTGCGGAACCGGCCGAGCGGCCGGTTCCGGAGCCGTGAGAGCCGGGTTCAGAGCAGGCCGAGCTGGGTCACGAGCATCGCGAACACCACGACGAGAACCCAGCCCATGACGTGCTCGACGATCTTCGGGCCGTCTTCCTGGGGGCCGCCGGTGCGGACGCGGGTGGCGGTGGCGGGGTGTGCGGTCATGCTGTCACTCGCAGACGTCGGACGTACGGACTGGGCTCCCCCCACCCGTTCGTCCACCATGCCACCCGCGACGGCGTTCGCGGCGATGAGCTTGCTCACACGCCGCGGCGGACCTCAGCGCACGCCCACCGCGGCGAGCGCCCTGCGCTGGGGCGGGGTCGGGTGGGCCGGGAAGTAGAGGTAGCAGACGCCGCCGGTGCCGGAGACGACCTTGCCGGAGGCGTTGTACCGCTTGGTCCTGAGCCAGACGTTCTCGAACTCCCGGCGCAGATAGACCCGCCGTACCGCCGCGTCGTCGGGCGAGGCCGGATCGTTGGCGATCACATCGCCGTCCGCGGTGAAGCCGATCACGGTCATCAGATGCCCGGACGTGCCGTAGCCGGCGCCGGTCAGCTCGCCCTTGAGGAAGGACTGGGACGTTATGGCCGGGATGCCGGCCGCGATCAGTGTCTCCAGGTCGGTGAGGGAGGCGAGCCGGGTGACCACGCTCTGCAGGCCCTCGAAGGTGGCCGCGTAGGCGGCGTTGAAGGGCCAGTTCCCGCAGCCCTCGTACTGGTGGTCGTAGGTGAAGCGGGCCGCGTGGTCGACCTGCGGGTCGGCGTAGGACGGGTCGACCCAGGACAGCTGCTCGGGGGTGAGCCGGCCGCCCCAGTACTCGATGATCATCTGCGAGGAGGTGGGGCTGCACCAGGCCTCGCCGCCGTTGTCGTACTCGGGGTACTGGCCCTTGTGGATCTCCTGCGAGTAGCGCGGGACGGCCAGCTCCTGGGCGAGACCGGGGGTGGAGGCCGGGACGGTGAAGCGGTCGGGGACGTCGGAGCCCATCGCGCCGAGCCGCCAGACGGTCGGCGTGAGACGGGTGCCGGGCCTGCGGTAGAGGGTGAGGCGCAGCCGGTAGGACGTCAGGCGCAGACCGCTGCCGGCGTCGTCGATGGCGAAGGTGTCGGTCCAGATCGTGCTCTTGCCGTCGCTCTGGTCGTCCACCGAGGTCCGCTTGATGTCGCGGTCGCCGGCGGCCCAGCGGCCCATGACGTACCAGGGCGTCTCGGTGCCGTCGGAGTACGTGCCCCGCAGCTCCACCTGGAGCCAGGTGCCCTCGGGGGTGTGCGCGTTCCAGGAGGCGACGACCTCGGTCGCGGGGACGGCGAGCCGGTGCTCCGGGGAGGTCCAGGTGGCGTACTCCCAGGTGGCGGTGGTGCCGGTGTGCGGGTCGGTGTAGTCGGTACGGCCCGCGGGGGCGCCGATCACGACGCCGGGGCGGCGGCCGGGGACGGCCCGGACGCCCTGGGCGGCGCCGCGGCGCCAGTCTCGGTGCGTGGTCCAGGCGTGGTGGTCGATCGGGCGGGGCTGCGTCTGCCCGGGCTCGGCGGCGGGCCGGGGCGCGGTGGCGGCGGGCGCCGCGGCGGCGGGTGCGGCGGCTCCGGTCACCGCCGCGGCGACGGCCACGGCCAGGACGGTTCTGCGGGACGGCTGTTGGGCTCTGCTCATGGGCGCGATGACCCCCAGGTGTCCGATTCGGGGCTGATCTGCTGCATGGTGTGCGCCAACTATGAAGCAGGCCGCATGCCCCTGCCAGCACTTCGGCACATGCCGCGCCACGAATATTGGTCTCGTCCACTGGAACGGCCGGGTGCGGTGCACTGGGCGGGCACCGCACCCGGCCGGTTCCCCGCGCATCCGCACCCGGGTGCGGCCCCCTCCCGGACGGACCGTCAGACCAGGTCCATCGCGGCGACCTCGTCGGGGCGGCCGTAGCTGACCGGGCCCTGGAAGCGGCGGCGGGCGGTGGCGAACCACCACACCGTTGCCACGAGCAGGACGGCGGCGAGCGCGATCGGCGCGTAGTTGAAGGAGTCGACGGTGATCGGCGAGGCCTGCGGCAGCATGAACAGGACGCTGCTGAGCAGGATCCAGATCACCGCCAGCCAGCCGACCGGCCGCCCCCAGCGGCCCAGGTGCCAGGGACCGGGCCGGAACGCGTCACCGAGCCGCAGCCGCAGGAAGATCGGTACGGCGTAGGCGAGGAAGAGGCCGACCACGTTGACGCTGACGATGGCGGTGAACGCCGTGTGCGACCACCAGCCCGGCACCACCAGCGCCAGCGAGCAGGCGACCGCGAGCCACACCGCCTTCACCGGCGTACGGGTGCGCAGCGAGACCGAGTGCCACCAGCGGGAGCCGGGCATGGCGCCGTCCCGGGAGAAGGCGAAGATCTGCCGCGTGTTGCTGGTGAGGTTCGCGAGACCGCAGAAGAGCATCGCGCCGATGACGATGAGGAGCATCACCTTCGCGGTGCGCAGGCCGAGGCCGTCGATGAGGATCTGGACCGGGGGCGCGGCGGCACCGGCCACCTGGGCGTAGTCGCCGATGCTGTAGACCAGTGCCAGCATCAGGATCAGGCCGGTGAGCGCGGAATAGCCGATGGCACGCATGATGCCCTTCGGGGCGCTGACCGTCGCGCGGACCGTTTCCTCGGACATGTGGAAGCTGCCGTCGAAGCCGGTGAAGGTCCAGCTGGTCACGAGCAGGCCGAGCATGCCGCCGTAAAGGCCGTTCGTGAAGCCGGTGTTGTTCTCGAAATGCGTGACGAAGGACGCCGGCTGATGCTGGTCGGGCATCACGATGAGTGCGCTCACGATCACGACGAGTCCGATCAGCAGCCACCACACGGAAATGCGGTTCAGTACGGCGACGAGCTGGACGGTGTAGGTGTTGGCGAGTCCCTGGAGCACGATGACCAGAGCCGTGATCAGCACGGTCTGGTGCGCGGTCGGCTCATAGGAGGGCCACTGCAACTGCACGAACACCTGGATGAAGGTGGCGGCCGCATAGCCGGTGGCGGCGGTGCCGCCGATCTGGCCCACGAAGTTCAGCCAGCCGGTGAACCACGACCAGGCGCCTTTGTGACGCTTGGCGAGTTTACCCGCGGAAAAGTAGAGGGCACCGCTCGTCGGATAGGCGGAGGCGACCTCCGCCATGGCCGCGCCGATGAGGAGCACCATCACCGAGACACCGATCCAGCCGAACACGAGAATACGCGGGCCGCCCGCGTTCATACCGAATCCGAAGGACGAGAAAATACCGGAAAGAATATTGATGATGGTGAAGGAGATCGCGAAATTGTCGAATGCCTTGAAACGCCGCGTGAGTTTCCGCGGATAACCCATCGCATGCAGGGTGGCGTCATCGTCGAGCACGACGGCGTCCGCGGCCCGGGCGTGCGCCCGGGGAGTCGACATCCGTTCCGGCACAGTTCGGCCTTTCTCTCGATGGGGCGGGGGGCGAGCGGGGGTCAGGCGGGCCCCGGGACGGGCAGGCCGCAGGCGCGCCGGGCCCGGGAGAGCTGCTCGGCGGGGTCGCCGAAGGCACTCCAGGGCATGCGCGAGGCGTACGGACCCATGGCGGTGAAGACCGCCCGGGCCTCGAACTCGCGCTGGCCCATGACCAGCGCGTGCGCGAGGTAGGCCAGGTCGAGCACCGGGGTGAAGCGGTATCCGGCCACCGCCGGAAGCCAGTTCTGGTAGATCGCCAGCGCGGTGGAGCGCCACTGGGGCTGTTCCCACACCCGGTCGGCGAGCAGCTGGGTGGGGTTGTAGCTCTCCACCAGGGCCACCAGGGGCAGCAGCCGGAGGACGGAGTCGGCGGGCGCTCGCTGACTGAGGAAGGCGGCGACGTCCCAGGCCGCGGTCACCGAGCCGCCGTAGCGGGTGAAGAAGCAGGACAGGAAGCGGTGGTGGGCCTCGCGGTGCCAGGGGTCCAGGGACAGGATGTGGGCGAACAGCCGCCAGGGGCCGGCCGGTGCGGTGAGCAGGCCCTGCGGGGCGGGGTCGCGCAGCCGGTGCAGCCGGGCCATGGCGAGCCGGGCGACCCAGGGGGTGGGGTCCGCGGGGGCGGCGTGGGCGGCCCGGTCGCAGGCGGTCAGCGCTATCCGCTCCAGCGCCTCGGCGCGGTCGTCCCGCGCGTCGGCCGCCCGCAGGGCGCGCTGCACGGCGACCCGGGCCCACATCAGCGCGGCCTCGGGCGTCGGCTCCTCGCCGAGCCAGCGTTCCACCAGGTCGGTGCCGGCCGCCTCGGAGGCGAGCACCAGCGAGCGATGGGCGCGCAGGGCGAAGTCGGAACGGGTCTCGGCGAGCGCCTCGTGGGCATAGCGATAACGTCCGGCGCGCACATCGACGCATACGCTCGCCAGGACGCGGTCGTCGGCCGCCGGATGCCACACATAGTGCCCTTCGAATAACTCCGCGGCCATGTCCCCCCGCCAGTCAACGGTCGACGCATCACGTTGCGCAGAAGGCACCTTACTCAGCGTGGGGCACACCCGGAACGCCGATTTCGACATATCGGTCAGGGGATTCGGAATGTTTATCGATGCCATTGACTGGCCGCCAGCCGATGGTTCAATGCGTGACTTCTGCGGGCCCGCCGGCTCCCCCCGTCCGGCCGCCGGAGGCCGCCACTAGACTGTTTCGCGGAAAACCCCCCGCCCCACCACACCCCGGGACGCGCCATTCACGACCTCGCCGCGCGGCTGCGCGGGCTCTCGCCTTCACTGGGACCGGTCCGGCTGATCGGCGTCGACGGGCACGCCGGCTCCGGGAAGTCCACGTTCGCCGGCCGGCTGGCGCAGGCCCTGGGCGGGGCCCCGGTGCTCCATCTCGACGACATCGCCAGCCATGACGAGCTGTTCGCCTGGGCGCACCGGCTGACGGCCCAGGTGATCGCCCCTCTGGCGCGCGGCGAGGACGCCCGGTACACCCCCTACGACTGGCGGGCCCGCGCCTTCGGCGCCCCGCGCCCGCTGCCGGCCGCCCCCGTCGTCCTGCTCGAAGGCGTGGGCGCCGGGCGCCGGGCGCTGCGGCCGCACCTCGCCCGGCTGCTGTGGATGGAGCTGCCCCCGGAGGAGTCCTGGGCGCGGGGCCGGCTGCGGGACGGGGCGGAGCAGGAGGAGTTCTGGGACGGCTGGGTCGCGGCGGAGCGCGCGCACTTCGCCGCCGACCCCTCGCGCCCCCACGCCGATCTCCTGGTACTCCAGCGACATAAGGGATACGAGGTACTGCCGGGGCCCGGCGCCACCCCCTGAATTCGCGCGTGATGTGACGCTGAGTGATGGACCGTCCGCGATGTGGTGAACCCGTGAAGAGCCTTGCCGGACAACTTCTCCGAGTGCCTCAACTCTGCTTGACCCGGGGGCCGTACAGGACTTACGTTCTCAATGTGCGGCTTTCGGAGTCGCCCATCGACGCGAAGCCCCCGGTTGTTCCCCCGTGATCGGGGGCTTCGTTCTGCCCGCGGCACGGTTCCGCGGGCGCCCCGCGCACCGGTTCTCTCACCCTGGGTCACGAAACCGCGTGCGCCCCGTCTGCTTCCACCTCGCCGAACGGCCCGTGCGGCACCCTTCGGCACGCGCCCGTACCGCAGGTACGATGCCCTCGGTGCGACCTTCGAGCGGCTGCCTCGCGCACCGGCAACTCCGGTCCGCGGCACAGCGGTTCGACCGCGGCGGCCGTCGGGCGACTGCCCGGTGGTGAACCACGGGGGCACGGTCTGTGGGGGGACGATGGACTTCGGCACGCAGGGCCCCGAGGCCCCGGCCGACCTCGCCTGGCTGCGGGGAGTGGACGCCTACACGATGGGCGCCTACCCGCAGGCGGAGGAGGAGTTCCGCACCGCGGTGCGGATGGATCCCGGCATGGCGGACGCCTGGCTCGGACTGCACGCGCTGCGGGTCGACACGACCACCGCGCTGCTCAGGATGTACCGGCACCGCGACCGCTTCGGCGAACAGCGCGCCCGGCACCGCCGCTCCCTCAACTCTTGGTACTGGCTGGGCTGGTGGGTGCAGCCGGTGCTGGAGAGCCCGCGTGATCTGCTGCTGGCGCACGCCTCCCACTGGCTGGACGGCCGCCATGTGCCCGAGCTGGACCGCGCCCTCGCCGGGCTGCCCCCGGTCGACGCCGACGCGCAGGTCCGCTTCCTGCACGCCTGCCGTGCCTATCTGGTCAAGGACTGGGAGCAGCTGGTCCGGCACACCGACCCGCTGCTGGACGATCCCATGCTCGGCATCGAGGCCGGCCTGTTCGGCGGCATGGCCCGGGTCCGGCTGGAGATGTACGGCCAGGCCGAACCGCTGCTGTCGGCGGCGCTGATGCGGTGCCGCAGCGAGCAGCCGCAGCGCAAGGAGCTGCGGTACTGGCTGGCCCGGGCCCATGAGGGCACCGGGCGCAGCGCCGCCGCGCTCCCCCTGTACCGGGCGGTGCACCGGATCGACCCGGCCTTCATGGACACCTCCGCCCGGCTCGCCGCGATCGCCGAGGGCGACGGGTACGACGACGCGGCCGGCCTCGCCGCGATCACGCTGACCGGTGCCGGGCAGGACACGATGGACGGGCCGGACGGATTCGATCCGCTGTTCGGTACGGAGGGCCGGGACCTGCGGCTGCCGGAGCCCGATCTGCCGACCGGTCCGCTGCCGTCGGTGTCCGATCCCTCGGTGCGGACGAAGACAGGGGTGTCCGGGGCGTCCGCCTCGCCGATCCCGGCCGGGCCGACCGATCCCGCGTTACTGGAGGAAGCGCTCGCCGAGCTGGAGCGCATGGTGGGTCTCGAACCGGTGAAGCGCCAGGTCAAGGCGCTGTCCGCGCAGTTGAACATGGCGCGGCTGCGGGCCGGGCAGGGGCTGCCGGTGCAACCGCCCAAGCGGCACTTCGTCTTCTCCGGCCCGTCCGGCACGGGCAAGACCACGGTCGCCCGCATCCTGGGGCGGGTGTTCTACGCCCTGGGCCTGCTCGGCGGCGACCACCTCGTGGAGGCCCAGCGCGCCGACCTGGTCGGCGAGTATCTCGGGCAGACGGCCGTGAAGGCCAACGAACTGATCGACTCCGCGATCGGCGGGGTGCTGTTCGTGGACGAGGCGTACTCGCTGTCCAACTCGGGGTACGGCAAGGGGGACGCGTACGGCGACGAGGCCCTCCAGGTGCTGCTGAAGCGGGCCGAGGACAACCGGGACCACCTGGTGGTGATCCTGGCCGGCTACCCGGAGGGCATGGACCGGCTGCTCGCCGCCAACCCCGGTCTGTCGTCCCGGTTCACCACCCGCGTCGACTTCCCCTCCTACCGGCCGCTGGAACTCACCGAGATCGGCAAGGTCCTCGCGGCGGAGAACGGGGACCGCTGGGACGACGAGGCGCTGGAGGAACTGCGGTCGATCGCCGGGCACGTGGTCGACCAGGGGTGGATCGACGAGCTGGGCAACGGGCGGTTCCTGCGGACGCTGTACGAGAAGAGCTGCGCGTACCGGGACCTGCGCCTGTCGACGTACGCCGGCTCGCTGTCCCGGGACGATCTGGCCACGCTGCGGCTGCCGGATCTGATGCAGGCGTACGGAGAGGTGCTGTCGGGGCGGGGCCCGCAGGACCCGCCCGGATTGTGAGGAGCGTCCCGGAGAGGCGCGGGGAGAACCGCGCGAGCGGCTCCCCCCGCGGCCACGGGCGGCCACGGGCTAGGTGGCCAGCACCTCTTCCGGCTCGCCGTTCGTCCTCGGTTCCGTCAGCCTGACGTCGACCACCGCCCGGTGCGCCGGGTCCCGGACCTCTCCCACCAGCATCTCCAGGACGTCCTCCAGGGCGACCAGCCCCAGCACCTTGCCGGTCGCGTCGGCCACCTGGGCCAGGTGCGTGGCCGCCCGGCGCAGCACGGTGAGGGCGTCGTCGAGCGGCAGCTCGGCGCGGAGCGTCGCCATGGGGCGCCACACCTGCTGCGGGACGGCCCGTTCGGAGTCCTCCAGATCGAGGACGTCCTTCACGTGCACGTACCCCATGAAGGGGCCCTTGTCGGTCGCCGCGACCGGGAACCGGGAGTAGCCCGTGCGGGCCGTCAGCTCCACGATCTCCCCCGGAGTGACCGACGGGGCCACCGTGACCAGGGACTCCCGGCGCAGCAGGACGTCCGTCACCGGGCGGGAACCCAGTTCCAGGGCGTCCTCCAGACGCTCCTGCTCCTCGGGGTCGAGGAGGCCGGCCTGGCCGGAGTCCTCCAGCAGGCGGTTGAGCTGCTCGGTGGTGACGACCGCCTCCACCTCGTCCTTCGGCTCGACCCGGAACAGCCGCAGGACGCCCTGGGCGCAGGCGCCGAGGGCCGCCGTGATCGGCTTGCAGAGGCGGGCGAACCACACCAGCCCCGGGCTGAGCCAGAGCGCCGCCTTCTCCGGCGCCGCCATGGCCAGGTTCTTCGGCACCATCTCGCCGATGACCAGGTGGAAGAAGACCACGGCGGCCAGGGCGATGACATAGCCGAGCGGGTGGATCACGCCGTGCGGCAGACGGATCCACTCGAACACCGGCTCCAGCAGGTGCGCCACCGTCGGCTCGGCGACCGCGCCGAGGGTCAGCGAGCAGACGGTGATGCCGAACTGGGCGGCGGCCATCATCTGCGGCAGCCGCTCCAGGCCGTACAGCACCTGGCGGGCACGGGCCGTGCCAAGCGGTTCGATCTGGCTGCGCCGGACGGAGACGAGTGCGAACTCGGCACCCACGAAGAACCCGTTCGCGAGCACGAGCAGCGCGGCGAAGACCAGTTGGAGGACGCTCATCGGACGGCCTCCATCGCGTTCGTCACCGGGGCCGTCCTGACCAGGCGGACCCGTTCGGCGCGGTAGTGGCCGACCTGGCGGACCGAGAGCCGCCAGCCGGGCAGTTCGGCCCGGTCGCCGGGGGCCGGGATCCGGCCGAGGAGGTCGGCGACCAGGCCGGCGACGGTCTCGTACGGCCCCTCGGGCACGTCCAGGCCTATGCGCTGGAGGATGTCGACGCGGCAGCTGCCGTCCACGTCCCAGGCGGGCCTGCCGTCCTCGGGCGGGGCGGGGGCCAGCTCGGGCGTGTCCTTGGCGTCGTGCTCGTCGCGGACCTCGCCGACCAGTTCCTCGACGATGTCCTCCAGCGTGACCACGCCGGCCGTGCCGCCGTACTCGTCCACGACGACCGCGATGGGCTGCTCGCTGCGCAGGCGCGCGAGCAGGGGCTGGACGGGCAGGGTCTCCGGGACCAGGAGCGCCTTGCGGGCGATGCGGCCGACGGGGGTGCGCAGCCGGTCGTGGACCGGGACGGCCAGTGCGTCCTTGAGGTGGGCCATGCCGACGATCTCGTCGATCTTCTCCCGGTAGACGGGGAAGCGGGACAGGCCGGTGGCCCGGGTCAGGTTGACCACGTCCTCGGCGGTGGCCGAGTCCTGTAGGGCGCTCACCTTCACGCGCGGGGTCATGACGTGCTGTGCGGTCAGTTCGCCCAGGGACAGGGTGCGGACGAACAGGTCGGCCGTGTCCTGCTCCAGGGCGCCTGCCTGGGCGGAGTGCCGGGCCAGGGAGACGAGTTCGCCGGGGGTGCGGGCGGAGGCCAGCTCCTCGGCGGGTTCGACGCCGAGGGCGCGGACCAGCCGGTTGGCGACCGTGTTCAGCGCGGAGATCACCGGGCGGAACAGCCGGGCGAAGCGGTGCTGCGGGCCGGCGACGAAGCGCGCGACCTGGAGCGGCCGGGACACCGCCCAGTTCTTGGGCACGAGTTCGCCGATCACCATCTGGATCGCCGAGGCCAGCAGCATGCCGACGACCACGGCGATGCCGGACGCGGCCCCCTCGGGGATGCCGAGCGCGGCGAACGGGCCGCGCAGCAGCTCGGCCAGGGCCGGTTCGGCGAGCATGCCGACGACCAGGGAGGTGATGGTGATGCCGAGCTGGGTGCCGGAGAGCTGGAAGGACAGCTCCTTCAGCGATTCCACGACCGTACGGGCGCGGGCGTCGCCGTCGGCGGCGGCCTGCTCGGCGTCGGGACGCTCGACGGTCACCAGGCCGAACTCGGCCGCCACGAAGAATCCGTTGGCGAGGATCAGCAGGAACGCCGCTCCGAGGAGCAGCAGGGAGATGGTCACGCTGCCACCGCCTTCCCGTGTCGGGCAGGGGTGGCGCAGGTACTACAGGACGATCCGTCCATCGCCGGAGGGAGTCACTCCTCGGGTAGCAGGAACCCCTGTGCACCGGGCGGCACGCAGGGGCGGAGGCGCAGCGAAACGGCCTCCGCCCACCAGATTAATCAAGAGATGGGCTCGTGCGGCAGGGCCGACGGCCCGGAGTGGGCCTCGGCGAGTGCCCGCAGCGCCCGCGCGTCGGCGATGGCCCGCTGCTTGGCCATGCCCGGCTGGATGCCGAGCGCGGGCAGGCTGGTGCCGTCGCTGAGATTGAGGAACACCCAGGGATCACCCGGCCGGAGGTTCACCTGGACGATTTCCGCCCAGGCCAGGCGCCGCTGGGAGGCGATGTTGACCACGGTGACGCCGGATTCGTCGGCGATCACCTTCACCCGGGCCAGCCGGGCCAGGGCCCAGAAGCCGAGCGCCCCGGTGAGGACGAAGGTGAGCCGCGACCCCGGGCCGATGTGCTCCAGCAGCAACGCGATCGCGCTTATCACCACGAAGATCACGACACCGGCGGTGAGCAGGATCACGCGGGTGCGGACCGGCCGGAAGGTGACGGGCAGAGTGGGCAGGTCGGTCATCGGTCGGCTACCCCTCTACAGGCGGCAGGCGTGGATGGCCGTGGTGAGGATGGCGCGGGCGCCGATGGCGTAGAGGTCGTCCATGATCCGCTGCGCCTCCTTGGCGGGCACCATGGCACGGACCGCGACCCAGCCCTCGTTGTGCAGCGGGGAGACGGTCGGGGACTCCAGGCCGGGCGTGAGCGCGACGGCCTTCTCCAGCTGCTCGACCCGGCAGTCGTAGTCCATCATCACGTAGGTCCGGGCGACCAGGACGCCCTGGAGGCGGCGCAGGAACTGCTGGACCTTCGGCTCGGCGGTCTCGTCGGCGCCGGCGCCGGTGCGGCGGATGACGATCGCCTCGGACTTCATGATCGGCTCGCCGAAGACCTCCAGGCCCGCGTTGCGCAGGCTGGTGCCGGTCTCCACGACGTCGGCGATGACCTCGGCGACGCCCAGCTCGATGGCGGTCTCGACGGCGCCGTCCAGGTGGACGACGGACGCGTCGACGCCGCTGTCGGCGAGGTGTCCCGCGACGATGCCCTCGTAGGAGGTGGCGACCGTCTTGCCCTTGAGGTCCTCGATGCCGCCTGCCGTGTCCGGCTTGGCGGCGAAGCGGAAGGTGGAGCGGGCGAAGCCGAGCGGCAGGATCTCCTCGGCGTCGGCGCCGGAGTCGATCAGCAGGTCGCGGCCGGTGATGCCCAGGTCGAGGCGGCCGGAGGCGACGTAGATCGCGATGTCGCGGGGGCGGAGGTAGAAGAACTCGACCTCGTTCTCCGGGTCGACGATCCGCAGCTCTTTGGACTCGCGGCGCTGCTGGTAGCCGGCCTCATGCAGCATCTCCGCCGCAGGGCCGGACAGTGAACCCTTGTTGGGGACGGCGATGCGCAGCATGAGGTCGGCTTCCTTTGCTCGAAGGGGTTTTCCGGGGGTTCTTACGGCAGGCGGGTCACAGATGGGCGTAGACGTCGTCGAGGGAGATCCCACGGGCGACCATCATCACCTGGACGTGGTACAGCAGCTGCGAGATCTCCTCGGCGGCCGCTTCCTTGCCCTCGTACTCGGCGGCCATCCAGACCTCGGCGGCCTCTTCGACGACCTTCTTGCCGATGGCATGGACGCCCTTGCCGACCAGCTCTGCGGTACGGGAAGTGGCGGGATCGCCGTTGGCGGCCTTGTGCTGGAGCTCGGTGAAGAGCTCCTCGAACGTCTTCTTGGACATGGTGCTGCCCACCCTACGCGGTTCGGGCTGCTCCCTAGTGCCAGGGTTCAGATACTGAGCGCAGCGTGGCCGCGGTCGCCACGGCGGCCGTCACCGCCTCGTGGCCCTTGTCCTCGTTCGAGCCCTCCAGGCCGGCCCGGTCCAAGGCCTGCTCCTCGGTGTCGCAGGTGAGCACGCCGAAGCCGACGGGCACGCCGGTGTCGATGGAGACCTGGGTGAGGCCCTGGGTGACGCCCTGGCACACGTAGTCGAAGTGGGGGGTGCCGCCGCGGATGACGACTCCGAGGGCGACCACGGCGTCGTAGCCGCGGCCCGCCAGGACCTTGGCGGCGACCGGCAGCTCGAAGCTGCCGGGGACCCGGATCAGGGTCGGCTCGTCGATGCCCAGTTCGCGCAGGGCGCGCAGGGCGCCGTTCACCAGACCGTCCATCACCTTCTCGTGCCACTGTGCCGCGATGACGGCGACCCTGAGGTCGCTCACGTTGCGTACGGACAGCTCCGGTGCACCCTTGCCGCTCACGTCTCTCCTCAGTGCTTTCTCTTACTGGGCTTGCTCTTACTGGTTGCCACAGGTGGCCGCGGAGGCCGGCACGGCGGGCGTGTCGAGCCAGGGCAGGTCGTGGCCCATCCGGTCCCGCTTGGTGCGCAGGTAGTGGAGGTTGTGCTCGCCGGCCTGGACGGGCATCGGCTCGCGGCCGGTGACGCGCAGTCCGTGGCGCAGCAGCGCGTCGGTCTTGTCGGGGTTGTTGGTCAGCAGCCGGACGCCGCGGACGCCGAGGTCGGCGAGGATCTGCGCGCCGGCGCCGTAGTCACGGGCGTCGGCGGGCAGGCCGAGTTCCAGGTTGGCGTCGAGCGTGTCGCGCCCCTGCTCCTGGAGCTCGTAGGCGCGCAGCTTGGACAGCAGGCCGATGCCGCGTCCCTCGTGTCCGCGCAGGTAGACGACGACTCCGCGGCCCTCGGTCTGGATGCGTTCGAGGGCGGTGTCCAGCTGGGGGCCGCAGTCGCAGCGCTGGGAGCCGAAGACGTCGCCGGTGAGGCATTCGGAGTGGACGCGGACCAGGACGTCCTCGCCGTCGCCGATCTCGCCGTGGACGAGGGCGACGTGCTCGACGCCGTCGACGGCGGACCGGTAGCCGTAGGCGGTGAAGGTGCCGTGGCGGGTGGGCAGGCGGGTCTCGGCCTCGCGGCGGACGGTGGGCTCGCTGCCGCGGCGGTAGGCGATCAGGTCCTCGATGGAGATGATCGTCAGGCCGTGCTTGCGGGCGAACGGGATCAGCTCGGGCAGCCGCAGCATCCGGCCGTCCTCGCCGGCGATCTCCACGATGGCGCCGGCCGGGCGCAGGCCCGCGAGCCGGGCGAGGTCGACGGCGGCCTCGGTGTGGCCGTTGCGGACCAGGACGCCGCCGGGCCGGGCGCGCAGCGGGAAGACATGGCCGGGACGGACGAGGTCGGCGGGCTCGGCGGTGCCGCCGGCGAGCAGCCGGAGGGTGGTGGCGCGGTCGGCGGCCGAGATGCCGGTGGTCACGCCGTGGGCGGCGGAGGCGTCCACGGAGACCGTGAACGCGGTCTTCATCGACTCGGTGTTGTCCTCGACCATCTGCGGCAGCCGCAGCCGGTCGAGTTCCTCGCCCTCCATGGGGGCGCAGATCAGGCCCCGGCACTCGCTCATCATGAAGGCGACGATCTCGGGGGTCGCCTTCTCCGCGGCGATGACGAGGTCGCCCTCGTTCTCCCGGTCCTCGTCGTCGACGACGACCACGGGGCGGCCCGCGGCGATGTCCGCGATGGCCTGCTCGACCGGGTCGAGGGTGAAGTCCTCGATGTCGTCGGTGCCGTACAGCAGCGGTGCCGAGGTCATGCCGGCGCTCCTTCCAGTGCGGGCTGCGGGCCCCTGCGGGAGCGCAGCCACCAGTCGCGCATGCCCCACAGGACGAGTGCGCCGTAGATGACGTAGACGAAGCCGGAGAAGGCGTAGCCGTTGGCGAAGTTGAGGGGGACGCCGACGAGGTCGACGAGCAGCCACGCGAACCAGAACTCGACCATGCCCTTGGCCTGGGCGTACATGGCGACGACCGTGCCGACGAAGATGTAGGCGTCGGGCCAGGGGTCCCAGGACAGCTTCGGGTAGGCCGTGAAGAGCAGGGCGACGGCGACCGTGCCGACGGCGGCCGCGGCGAGCATCGCGCCGCGCTCGCGCCAGCTGGCGAAGCGGACGGTGATGCGGCCGTCGCTGCCGCCCTTGCCGCGCTGCCACTGCCACCAGCCGTACAGGGCCACGGCCATGACGACGGCCTGCTTGCCGGCGCTGCCGGTGAGGTGGCCGTAGAAGGCGGAGAAGAGGACGAGGCCGGACAGGAACTGCACGGGCCAGGTCCACAGGGAGCGGCGCCAGCCCAGGGCGAGAGTGATGAGGCCGAGGATGTTGCCGACCATGTCCGACCAGATGATGTGCTGGCCGAAGAGGCTGAACGCCTCGGAGTTGAGCCAGTTCACCGGTTGTCCCCCTGCCCGGCCGCGAGCAGCCGCTCCACGTACTTGGCGATGACGTCCACTTCGAGGTTGACCGGGTCGCCGGGCTGCTTCACGCCGAGCGTGGTGAGGGCGAGGGTGGTCGGGATGAGGCTGACGGTGAAGTGGTCGGGGCCCGCGTCCACGACGGTGAGGCTGATGCCGTCGACCGTGATGGAGCCCTTCTCCACGACGTAGCGGGAGAGTTCGGCGGGCAGGGAGATCTTCACGATCTCCCAGTGTTCGGAGGGCTTGCGCTCCAGGACCTCGCCGGTGCCGTCCACGTGCCCCTGCACGATGTGGCCGCCGAGGCGGGCGCCGACGGCGGTGGGGCGTTCCAGGTTGACGCGGGAGCCGGCGGTGAGCGCGCCGAGGCTGGAGCGGTTGAGGGTCTCGGCCATGACGTCGGCGGTGAACTCGTCACCCTCGTGCTCGACGACGGTGAGACAGACCCCGTTCACGGCGATGGAGTCGCCGTGCTGCGCGCCCTCGGTCACGACGGGGCCGCGGAGCCGGAATCGGGAGGCGTCGCCGAGATTCTCGACGGCGGTGACCTCACCCAGCTCTTCGACGATTCCGGTGAACACTTCCCGGGTCCTCCTGCCTCTTCGGGCACGGACTCCGGGGCCTGTCGATGACGACAGATGGTACGGATGAGCACACACCGGGGGCGTCGCCGGAAAGGGACACGTCCGCATACGGACGAGTCCAGATACGGCGGCGCGCACACGGAGAACGCATGCCCGCCCGCCGCGCACTGCCTCCCATCCGGACTTTAACCGTCGGTCCAGGAATTCCACCTGGTCAACCGGCCGCTGGAAGCGACCGGGTCGCGGACTATAACCGCCGGTTCGGACTTTCACCGACCCCGGAGTGCGCTGCTTCTGGTACAGGGCCAGTGTGCCACGCCGGACACGCGTCCATACGGGTGACGAGTGTGGGTTCGCTCACAGTACGTGTCATCGCTTTCGCGCCATGCGACCACCCTGGTCAACCGGCCGCCCCCGATGCGGCGTTGACCTGGTCCGGACCATTGACCACACTGGTCTAGTCCTTTTAGGGTGCGGACGGGCCCGGCGGCGGTGACGACGGCCCTTGCCCGCCGCCGGGCCGCCAGGGCGGCCATGGAGCCCTCGCGCTCGGCCGCCCCGGCCGGTCCCCCCGGAAGACGCCCGCCGGGGGATGTCACGTTTCCGGGTGCTCGTCCCGTCCCTTCGGCGAAGGGTGCTCCAGCGGGGAGCGCCCGGAGGTCCGAAAGGGCGGAGAACGGCATGACCACGATCCTGGTGACCGGCGGAACCGGAACCCTCGGCCGGCTCGTCACGGAGCGGCTGCGGGCGGACGGGCACGAGGTCCGGGTGCTCAGCCGGCACACCCCGCCGTACGCCGTCGACCTGCGCACCGGCGGTACCGGACTGGACGCGGCGCTGGCCGGTGTCCGGACGGTCGTGCACTGCGCGAGCACACCGCGGGGCGGCGACGAGCAGGCGGCCCGCAATCTGGTCGAGGCGGCCCGGCGGGCCGGGGTGGGCCATCTCGTGTACATCTCCATCGTCGGCGTCGACCGGGTGCCGCTCGGCTACTACCGGGCCAAGTTCGCGGTGGAGCGGCTGATCGAGGAGTCGGGGCTGGGCTGGACCGTGCTGCGGGCCACCCAGTTCCACGACCTGCTGCTGACGCTCTTCGAGAGCCTGGCCAAGTCGCCGGTCATGGCGGTCCCGGCGGGGGTGGGGGACCAGCCGGTCGAGGTCGCCGAGGTGGCCGAGCGGCTGGTGGAGCTGGCGCTGGCGGCACCGGCCGGACGGGTTCCGGACCTGGCCGGCCCCGAGGTCCGCGCGCTGGACTCGCTGGCCCGCGCCTGGCTGCGGGCGACCGGCCGGCGCCGGCCGGTGGTGCGGGTGCCGCTGTTCGGCAGGACGTACCGCGCCTTCCGCGCGGGCGGCCACCTGGCGCCGGACCGGGCGGAGGGCAAGGTGACCTTCGAGGACCACCTTGCGCGGCGGTTCGGGGACCGGGACTGAGGGGGCGGGGCCTGGCGGACCGGGCCGGACGGGACTGAGGGGGCGGGGCCGGCGGGGCCTGGGGACCAAGTCGGACGGGACCGAGGGAACCGGGGCCGACGGGGCCCAGGGCGCGGGGCGGACGGCACCGAGGAGGCGGGGCCGACGGGCCCTGGGGATCGGGCGGACGGGACCGCGCGGGGCCGGCGGGGCCTGGGGACCAAGCCGGACGGGACCGAGGGAACCGGGGCGCCCGGGGACCGCGGCCCCGGGCACGGGCGCATCACGGCCCCGCGGTGCCGCTCGCCGACGGTGCGAAGACGTCGTCCTGGGCTCGCTCCCTGGCCGTCAGCAGGGCTCCGCGCAGGACCGCGGCGCCCCCGAGGGTGCTTGCGCGCACCTCCGTGGCGAGCGGCGACATCCGGCGCAGCCGAGCCTCCACCAGGGTGGCCAAAACCTCTCCCCCAGCCTGGCCGACCTCGCCGCCGAGCACGACACGCCCCGGGTCGAGGACGGCGACGACGGAGGCGGCGCCGATCGCGATCCGGTCCGCGAGGCTCTCCAGGAAGCGGCCGGCACCGGCCCCCCGGGGCGTGCCGTCCGGCCGCCCGGCCGCCTCCGCCTCGGCCGCCGCCACCGCGCCCCGGACCACCGCGGCGACGCCCGGACCGTCCACGGTGTCCGGCACCGGCAGGCCGGCCTCCCCGGCGAGCGCGGCGATCGCCGCGGCGCCGGTCAGCGAGTGGAAGCCTCCCTCGCAGTCCGTCGCCGAGGGCAGCGACGCCGTCCCCGGAACCGGCAGGAAGCCGATCTCGCCGGTGCCGCCCGAGGCGCCGCGGCGCAGCGTGCCGTCCAGGACGACCGCGGCGCCGACGCCGTGGCCCAGCCAGAGCAGGACGAAGGTGTCCCGGTCGTGGGCGGCACCCTCCCGCTGCTCGGCCAGGGCGGCCAGGTTGGTCTCGTTCTCGACGGTGACGCGGGCGCCGGGCAGCCGGTCCTGGAGGGCGGCGGCCAGGCTGCGGTGCCAGGCGGGCAGACCGACCGAGTCCCGGAGATCGCCGGTGGCCGGGTCGATCAGCCCCGGCGCGCCGATGCCCACGGTGTGCAGCCGGTCGGCGCCGGCCTCCTTCAGGGCGCTCTCCACCGCGGCCACCGCCTGCTCGACGGCGGGCCCGGTCCCGGCGTCCCCGCCGATCGGCACGGACGCCTCGGCGAGCACCCGTCCGACCAGGTCGGAGACCAGCACGAAGACCCCCTCGGTGCGCACGTCGAGCGCGGCGAGGTGGGCGCGGTCGGCGACGATGCCGTAGAGCCGGGCGTTGGGGCCCCGGCGCTGTTCGCCGGACTCGCCGACCACCGTGATCAGCCCGGCGGCCGTGAGCCGGTCGACCAGGTCGGCGACCGAGGGCCGGGACAGTCCGGTCAGCTGCTTCAACCGCCCTGCCGTGAGCGGGCCTTCCTGCTGCAACAGCCGCAGGGCCAGCCGGTCGTTGAGGGCCCGGGCGGTGCTCGGGGATGCGGGCATGACGGGAATCCTCCCAGACGCGGGCGACCGTGATACTCACTATCTATCAGGCAGGGTCCCTGATAGTTTACGCCGGTGCCGCGAGGGCGCGGCGGGGAACTCCTGCGGAGGAGCCGGGACATGAGTGACGTGGGTCGCGCGCACGACGAGGTCAGGCGCGCACGGTACGCCGTGGCGGCCGTGTTCGCCGTGCACGGCGCCGTGACCGGTTCGTTCGCGACGCGCGTGCCGTGGGTCCAGGAGCACACCTCGCTCGGCGCGGGCCAGTTGGGCTTCGCGCTGGCCTTCACGGCGTTCGGCGCCTCGTGCGCGATGCCGCTGGCGGGGCGGATCAGCCACCGCTTCGGCAGCCGTACGGCGCTGCGCGGGCTGCTGGCGCTGTGGACGCTGTCGCTCACCCTGCCGTCCCTCGCACCGAACCTGGTCACCCTGTGCCTGGCGATGTTCACCTACGGCGCGACCGCGGGCATGGCCGACGTCGCGATGAACGCGCTCGGCGTGGAGGTCGAGCGGCTGCTCGAAAAGTCGATCATGTCGGGGCTGCACGGCATGTGGAGCGCGGGCGCGCTGATCGGCTCGGCGGCCGGGACCCTGGCCGCGCATCTCGGCGCCGACGCGCGCCTGCACTTCGCCCTCACGTCGGCCGTCCTCACCCTGCTCGGGTTCGCGGTCTGCGGCTGGGTGCTGGACCTCCAGCCCGCAGAGGACGAGGAACCGCCCCCGCGGTTCGCGCTGCCGCCGCGCTCCGCGCTGCTGATCGGCGCGGTGGGCTTCTGCGCGGTGTTCGCCGAGGGGGCCAGCCTGGACTGGTCGGCGGTGTTCCTGCGGGACCGGCTGGACAGCTCGGCGGGGCTGGCGGCGGCCTCCACCACCGGGTTCATGCTGACCATGGCGGTGGCCCGGATCGCCGGCGACGCGGTGGTGAACCGCTTCGGCGCGGTCCGCACCGTGCGGGCCGGGGGCGTCCTGGCCGCGCTCGGCGGAGTGCTGATCGTGTGCGCCGGGCATCCCGCGGTGGCGATGGGCGGGTTCGCGCTGATGGGCCTCGGCATCGCGGTGGTCGTGCCGCTCTGCTTCGCCGCGGCCGGGCACGCCGGCCCCAACCCCAGCCAGGCCATCGCGGGCGTGGCGACCATCACCTACACCTCGGGGCTGATCGCGCCGAGCCTGATCGGCGGGGTGGCCCAGGCGACCGACCTGATGGTGTCCTTCTGCGTGGTGACGGCGCTGGCCGGCGGGCTGGCGGTGTTCGCGGGCGTGCTGCGCACCGCCGAGCGCGGGGGCGGCGGGGAGGTCAGTCCGCGGGCCGCAGCAGCGCCCGGCCCGCGGTCCTGAAGGTGTCGCTCCAGGGCGCGGGGCGCATGGTCGTGGCGTCCAGCCGGACCAGCACGCGGGTGCCCCGGGCGTAGGTCTCGGTCCCGTCGGCCGAGCAGAACCGGAAACCGTAGGTGAGACCGGTGGTGCCGAGCCGTTCCAGCCAGAGGTGGACGGCGTAGGGGCCGGGGCGGGTGACCGGCGCCTCGTAGCCGATGCGCAGTTCACGGACGGCGTTGCAGGCGTCGCCGGCCGCCGCCCAGTCGCCGTCGAAGCGCACGCCGTGCTCGTTCCACAGCTCGGTCCAGGCGCGCTCGACCATCAGCGGGTAGCGGGCGTTGTGCAGCAGCCCGAGCGCGTCGAGGTCGTCGAAGTGGACGGTGACGGGGATCAGCCGGCCGTGGGTGACGGCGGGGGCGATCGGGGCTTCGGCGGTCACGGGAAGAGCTCCTGAGCAGCGCTGGCGGGGTGGCGGCACCCCCGTACGCCACCATACTAAGCGACCGCTCAGGATCCCGGCCGGGCAGCCCTCCCCCAGGTCGGCGCGGGTCAGCCCGCTATCGAGTCCAGTTGCTCGGCGGCGGGCCGCAGCGCCCAGAGGTCGCCCCCGGGCGGCGCCTGGAGCCTGGGCACGGCCGCGGCGGCCGCCGCGTCCCCGGCGTCGGCCGCCGCGTGCACCACGTCGGTCGCCGCGTACCGGTGGAACTCCAGCTCGGGGTGGGGCCAGGCGGCGGCACCGGTCGCGGCCGGCAGCAGATAGTCGACCGCCTTGAACAGACCCTGCCCGGCCGGCCCCCGGTACCCCCACAGGTCCACGCCCACGTGCCGGCCGATGGCCGCGAGCCGGGTGTAGGCGACCAGGTCGAAGGCCGAGTAGTGCCAGCTGCGGGTGCGGGCGAGTTCCTGCGGCTGGCTGCCGTCGGCCGCGATCTGCGGGTCGATCCGCCCGGCCCGCGCGTCCAGCACGGTCCGCCGGGCCAGTGCGGTGTCACCGGTGGCGTAGGCGAGGGCGGCGAGCTGGAGGTCGTAGAAGGTGCCGTGGTTGTTGGCGGCGGCGCCCTCCTGCTCACCGAAGTCGCTGTTCTTCAGCCAGCCGAGGAAGTCCTTGTTCCATTTGCCCATCGCGGTCCGGTCCTCGGCCGTCCAGCCGGGTGCGCCGGCGGCGAGGATCGCCTGCGCGTCGAGCACGCTGGTGTACGACTGCGAGAAGTCGATGATGCCGATGGCCCGGCCGTCGTACTTGCACGGGATGAACTGGGCGTGGTCCAGATCGGGGTTCATCCGGGTGGCAGGGTCCAGGAACCAGGTGCGCAGGATCCGCGCGGCCTTCTCGGCGTAGGCGGGCCTGCCCGTGTAGTACCAGGCGAGCGAGAGGTCGTACGTCGAGTCGAAGACCTTCTCCGCGTCCTGCCGGTCCGTGCCGCCGTCGACCTCCGGATTGCGCTGCCCGTCGCGCTGGACGTACGGGCAGCCCCAGGGGTTGTCGGCGGTGGGGGCGGTCGTGGGCCACCAGTAGGGCGCCTGGCTGAGGTAGTCGTGCACATCACCGCCGGGGGCGGGCTTCGGTTTGTCGACGACCGTCCAGGGGCCCTGGTCCAGCCAGGCGTCCGCACGGGCGGCCAGCCGGGCTACGGCGTGCCGGAGCGCGGGGTCGTGGGCCGCGCGGGCCCGCGTCCGTTCGAGACGGGCGCCGTCGAGGACGGCGGTCCTCGGGGGCGTGGGCGCGGCGTGGGCGGACGGGACGAGCGCGGCCCCGGACAACATCACCACGGCCGACAGTACGACCGCACGGAATCTTCCACTCATCGAGGCTCCGATCTGTCACTGATCAGATATATGAACTCAGTTCATGAGTAGGACCGTGCGAGCGTAGAGCCGCGCGTTACCCCTGACAATGGTGCGGACCGTCTTCACGTCCGTAAGAAAGCGAAACCCCACCATGGATCTCGGCGTGCGCTGGAAACTGCACGGTGACGGGCGCACGCCCGCACCCGGAGCGGTGGTACGCCCCGACGAACGGCTCTCCTGGCCCCGTACCGTGGGCCTGGGCGCCCAGCACGTGGTCGCGATGTTCGGAGCATCCTTTGTCGCCCCGGTATTGATGGGTCTGGACCCCAATCTCGCGATCATGATGTCCGGTGTCTCGACCGTGATCTTCCTGCTCGCCACCCGCGGGCGGGTGCCCAGCTACCTCGGCTGCTCCCTGTCGTTCGTGGGCGTGGCCGCCGTGATCCGCGCCCAGGGCGGTACGAGCGCGACCGTGACCGGCGCGGTCTTCGTCGTCGGCGCCGTGCTGTTCCTGGTGGGTCTCGCCGTGCAGCGCTTCGGCGCGCGGATCATCCATGCCGCCATGCCGCCGATCGTCACCGGCGCCGTCGTCATGCTGATCGGCTTCAACCTGGCCCCGGTGACCGCCTCGACCTACTGGCCGCAGGACCAGTGGACGGCCCTGCTGGTGATGCTCTTCACCGGCCTGGCGGTCGTCTGTCTGCGTGGTTTCTGGTCCCGCATCGCGATCTTCCTCGGCCTGCTCTTCGGGTACGGCCTCTCCTGGGCGTCCGACCGGATCTTCGGGAAGATCCACTCGGTGGACGCGAGCGGCAAGCTCACCGACCACTGGCGGCTGGACCTGTCCGGGGTCTCCAAGGCCGACTGGATCGGCCTGCCCGCCTTCCACGGACCGTCCTTCCAGTGGTCGGCGATCCTGGTCGCGCTGCCGGTGGTGATCGCCCTGGTCGCCGAGAACGCGGGCCATGTGAAGGCCGTCGGCGAGATGACCGGGGACCCGCTGGACGACAAGCTCGGCACGGCGATCTCGGCGGACGGTGTCGGCTCCATGCTGTCGACGGCCGTCGGCGGCCCGCCGAACACCACCTACTCGGAGAACATCGGCGTGATGGCCGCGACCCGCGTCTACTCCACGGCCGCCTACTGGGCCGCCGCCGGGTTCGCCCTGCTCTTCGGCGTCTGCCCGAAGTTCGGCGCGATCGTGGCCGCGATCCCGGGCGGCGTCCTGGGCGGCATCACCGTCATCCTCTACGGCATGATCGGCCTGCTCGGCGCCCAGATCTGGATCAACGCCAAGGTGGACCTGCGCAACCCGCTGAACCTGGTCCCGGCCGCCGCGGGCATCATCATCGGCGTCGGCAACGTCACCATGAAGTTCACCGACACCTTCTCGCTCAGCGGCATCGCCCTCGGCACGCTGGTCGTCATCACCGGCTACCACGCGCTGCGCGCCTTCGCCCCGGCCCATCTGAAGAAGCAGGAGCCGCTGCTGGACGAGGGCACCTCCTCCTACGACGCCGGGCCACCGCGCGCCACCCCCTAGCGTTCCCTCGTTCCGGCGAAGCATCCGGCCGGTCGGCACGCCGGCCGGCCGCGGACTGGGACCCTTCCCCCATGGCGCAGCCGGCACATCTCATCACCCCCGTCGACGCCGTCGTCGCGCGGATGCGGGCCCTGGACAGGGCCCTGCCCGCGCGGGACGGCGTCGCCGTCTTCAACCGCGTCTACCTCGCCGTCACCGAGGAGGTCGACCGGCGCCTGGACGCCGGGGAGTTCACGGACCCGCGCGCGGCGACCGCGCTGGACGTGCGGTTCGCCGAGCGCTACCTGGCGGCGGTCGACGCGGCTGCCGCGGACCGCCGCCCGCCCGCCTGCTGGCGGCCCCTGTTCCAGCTCCGCCGCCATCCCGGGGTACGGCCGCTCCAGTTCGCCCTGGCCGGCATCAACGCGCACATCGGGCACGACCTGGCGCTGGCCGTGGTCGACGCCTGCCGGACGCTCCGCTGCGAACCGGCCGACCTGGAGGACGAGTTCGACCGCGTCGGCGATCTCCTGGTGTCCTTGGAGGAGCGCATCCGCGAGGAGCTGATGCCGGGCCCCGACCTGCTCCAGATCGCCGACCCGCTCACCCACCTGCTGGGCTCCTGGAGCCTGGAGCGGGCCCGCGAGGCGACCTGGGCGACGGCCCGTGCCCTGTGGGCGCTGCGGCACTGCGCCGATGTAGCCGGGGAGTTCACCGACCGGCTGGACGCGGCGGTGGGGTTCGCGGGCCGCATGCTGCTGACACCGCTGCCCGGCTGACGCCCGGGTCAGTCCTCGGGCAGTTCCACCGGTGCGATCTCGTCGTAGACGTCACCCGGACCGGGGTTCGTCGTGTCGGTCTCGCCGCCGAAGTGGTGCATGACGCCCCAGACCGCGTTCAGCGCGGTCTGGATCGCGCCCTCGGCCCAGCCGGCCGTCCAGGAGATGTCGTCGCCGGCGAGGAAGATGCCCCGCTTGTCCTCGGGCAGCCGGTCCTGCATGAAGTGGGTGAACAGGCGCCGCTGGTAGCGGTAGTGCCCGGGCAGGTTGGCCTTGAACGCGCCCATGAAGTAGGGCTCGTTCTCCCAGGAGACGGTCACCGGGTTGCCGATGATGTGCTTCCTGATGTCGACCTTCGGGTAGATCTCGCCGAGCGACTTCAGCATGACCTCCATCCGCTCGTTCGCGGACAGCGGCAGCCACTTCAGGCTGTCGTCGCACCAGGTGTAGGACAGGCAGATCACGGCGGGCTTGTCCGGGCCGTCGTCCAGCAGGTAGGTGCCGCGGGTCATGCGGTCGGTGAGCGTCATCGACATGACGTCCCGGCCCGTCTCCTCGTCCTTGTCCAGCCAGAACGGCCGGTCGACCGGCACGAAGAGCTTGGAGGACTCCATGTAGTGGGTGCGCTCGATCGCCGTCCAGTGGTCGATCGGGAACAGCGAGTCGTCGCAGGCGATCTTGGACAGCAGCATCCAGGACTGGGCGGTGAAGATCGCCGCCTTGTAGGTGCGGATGTCGCCGTTCGCGTCGGTCACGGTGATCTGGTTGCCCGCGGTGCGGTGCAGCCGGGTCACGGCCGGCTTGGGCTCGCCGTCCGCGTGCAGGGACTTCAGCGAGGTGCCGTACGGCCAGTGGACGATCTTCTCCGGCTCGCGCTCCCACAGGCGCAGCGGCAGCTGCTGGGAGCCGCCGACGATGCCGCGGTGGTGGTCGTCGGCCTCGGTGTAGACGACGCGCAGGATCTCCAGGATGGAGTTCGGGAAGTCGGTGTCCCAGCCGCCGGTGCCGAAGCCGACCTGGCCGAAGATCTCGCGGTGCCGGAAGGACTTGAAGGCCTCGGAGTCGCAGAGGAACCCGTAGAAGGTCTGGTTGTCGAGCTTCTCGACGAGCTGCGCCCAGATCTCGCGGATGCGCGGGACGTCCCGCTCGCGCATCGCCCGGTTCATGTCGGAGAAGTCGGCGCCGTCTTCGAGGCACTTGTTCCAGGCGTCGGCGACGTCCCGGTAGACCTGGGGCAGGTCGGCGACCGTCTCGGCGTAGTGAGACTCGCCCTTGAGGTCCACGACGGTCGAGGGGGTGGCCTCGGCCAGCGGGTTCGGGAAGGGGCTGGTCCGCAGACCCACCATGTCGATGTAGTGCTGGAGCGCGGTGGAGGACGGCGGGAAGCGCATCGCGCCCATCTCCGCGGTCAGCGACTCGTCACAGCCCTCGAAGCCGACCGTGCGGAGCCGGCCGCCGATCTGGTCGGCCTCGTAGACGACGGGCTTGAGGCCCATCTTCATCAGCTCGTACGCGGCCACGATGCCGGACAGGCCGCCGCCGATGATCGCGACCTCGGAGCCGTGCTCGGTCGCCGGGACCTGGCCGAGACCCGCCGGGTGGGCGAGGAAGTCGTCGTAGGCGTAGGGGAAGTCCGGGCCGAACATGGTGATCGGCGGCTGCTGCTCGTCGTTGTGCTCGACGGCGTTGGGCACCGTGGACGTCATGGGGTACGGACTCCTTGCACGAGGTGGAACTGGGGAGAGGCTTCGGGGCGGCTCAGACGAGGGAGCCGTACAGACCGGGGCGGCGGTCCTTCAGGTAGGGGTTGTTCTCCCGGGAGGCGGCCAGGAAGGCGGGGTCGGCGTCCGCGAGCACCAGCTGCTCGGCACGGCCGGCGCGAGTTCGGGCCACGCCGTCGGGCCCGGCGAGGACGGAGAGGCCGACGAACTCGAACTCCTCCTCCTGACCCACCCGGTTGACGTACGCGACGTACATCTGGTTCTCGAAGGCGCGCACCGGGATCATCGACTCGGCGACGAACTGGAAGGGGTGCATCTGCGCGGTCGGGACGACCAGGAGGTCGGTGCCGGCCAGGGCGTGGGCGCGGACGTTCTCCGGGAACTCGACGTCGTAGCAGATCAGCAGGCCGACGGTGAGGCCGTTCAGCTCGGCCTGGACGACCTGCTGCCCGCCCGGCGTGAAGTGGTCGCGCTCGAAGCAGCCGAAGAGATGGGTCTTGCGGTAGTTCGCGAGCCGGGTGCCGTCGGCGGAGATCAGCTGGGCGGAGTTGAAGACGGCCTCGCCGTCACGCTCCGGGTAGCCGTAGACGATCGCCAGGCCGTGCCGGGTGGCGATCTCGGCGATCGCGTCGGCGGAGTCGCCGTCGGCGGGCTCGGCGAGGCGGGCGATGCCGTCGCCGATCGCGTACCCGGTGAGGAACATCTCCGGCGCGGCCAGCAGCCCGGCGCCGCCGGCGGCGGCCCGGCCCGCGGCCTCGTCGAGAACCTTGAGGTTCTCGGCGATGGAGCCGGGGCGGCCGGAGCTCTGGAGCAGGGCGGTGCGCATGCGGGATCCTCACCGGTACGGGGGGTTTGGGGGCCAGAAAGAAGGTACGTTCGGCGCGCTCGGCCGGACAAGAAGGAGCCGTTGCGCGCCGGTGCGCGGTTCATTGCGTGGAGCGGGGGTCGGGCGGCGATTCGTTGCGTGCCCGGTGCCCGGTGCCGCCCCGCGCGGGGAGAGCCCGCCGGTCCGGGCCCGCTAGATCTCCCGGAGCCGCGCCACGATCTCCGTCAGCAGCGCGGGATCGGCGGCCGGACCGTCGGCCGGCGTCCGGCGGGGCGGGTCCACGCGGATCAGCCCGGCCTCGGCCAGATCGCCCAGGAGGACGCGGACGACGGTCAGCGGCAGGTCGGCGTCCGCGGCCAGCTCGACCACGGGCCGCGGGCCGCGCCGGATCAGGCCGAGCAGGGACACCCGCGCGTGGTCGAGGGCGGCGCCCGGCTCACCGGTCTCCAGCGCGGTGACCCGGGACATCAGGTCGACCGCGTGCCGGCCGTCGGGCCGGGTACGGCCCCGGGTCACCGTGTAGGGGCGCACCATCGGCCCGGTCTCGTCCTCGTACCAGTGCTCGTCGCTCACCGTGGGGTCAGGAGGCGGTGCGGCCGGCGGCGTCCAGGTGGCGGCCGAGACGGCGGACGAGCAGGGCCATCTCGTGGGCGAGCTGGCCGACGTCGGTGCCCGCCTCGCTGAGCACGGCGAGCCGGCTGCCGTGCCCGGCCGGGGTGATGAAGAGGTACGCGTCGTCCAGCATCACCATGGTCTGCCGCACCTGCCCGGCGGCGAACCGCTCCCCCGCCGACCGGGCCAGGCCGTGGAAGCCGGAACAGACGGCGGCCAGATGCTCGATGTCCCGCCGCCGCATACCGTCCGAGGTGCTGAGCGGGAGGCCGTCGGCGGTGAGCAGCACGGCCTGGCGGACGTGTGCGGTGCGGTCCACGAGGTCGTCCAGCAGCCAGCCGAGATCCGTACCGGGCGCCCCCGCGGGCGCGGCGGGCTGCTCCGGGGTCTGCTCGTCACCGTGCATCGTCGGTGTCCGTCCCTTCATCGGCGGGGGTGGTCGCGGTGTCCGCGCCGGCACCGGTGCCGGCACCGGTCGCGGCGTGGGCGTCTGGGGGCGGGGGCAGGCCCTTGCGGCCGCGGTCCAGGCCGCGCTGGAAGGCGCCGAAGATCGCCCGCATCTCCTCGGGGCCGACCTCACGGCCGCCCGGGCCGCCCCGCGGCGCCGGATCCTCGCGCAGCTCGGCGACGAGGGATGCCTGCCGGGTACGCGTGGGCAGGGCGGGGGCGGAAGTGGGGGTGCGGCCCGGTCCGGAAGCGGGGGTGCGGCCCGGTCCGGAAGCGGAGGTGGCGGACCCTGCGGCCGGCATCCCGCCCGGCTCTTCACCGGGCACCGCGCCCGGCACCGGCGCGCGCACCGCACCCGGCACCGGCAGCGCGCCCACGTGCCGCGCCCCGCCGGCCCCGCTGTCCTCGCCGGCCCCGCTGTCCTCGCCGAGCCCGCCGTCCGTCCGTGCCGGACCGGGTTCCTCGGCCCCCGCCGCCTCCGCCGGCACGGCCCGACCGGGTTCCTCGGCCCCCGCCGCCTCCGCCGGCACGGCCTCCGCCTCCGCGAGCACCGCCGAAGGCAGCAGCACCACCGCCGTCGTCCCCCCGTACGGGGAGTCCCGCAGGGTGACCTCGATGCCGTGCCGGGCGGCGAGGCGGCCCACCACGTAGAGGCCGAGCCGGTCGTGCCGGGTGGGGTCGAAGGCGTCGGGGTCGGTGAGGGTGTGCCGGGCGGCGGTCCGCGCCTCCGCGTCGAGGCCGATGCCCCGGTCGTCGACCTCCACCACGAACCCGTTGCCGACCCGCCCGGTGCGCAGGGTGACCCGGGTGTGCGGCGGCGAGAACACCGTGGCGTTCTCCAGCAGCTCGGCGATCAGATGGACGACGTCGGCGACCGCGTCCGCCGCCACGCCCACCTCGGGCATCGGCGGCACGACCACGCGCGTGTAGTCCTCGATCTCGCCGACGGCGGAGGCGACGACGTCCGCGACCGGTACGGGCCGGCGCCAGCGGCGGCCGGGCGCGGCCCCGGAGAGGATGATCAGGCTCTCGGCGTGCCGGCGCATCCGGGTGGTCAGATGGTCGATGCGGAACAGCTCGCGCAGCACGTCCGGGTCGTCGGTGCGCCGCTCCAGGGTGTCGACGAGCTTCAGCTGCCGGTGCACCAGGGCCTGGTTGCGGCGCGCGATGGTGAGCAGCACCGCGAACTGCCCCCGGCGCAGTCCGGCCTGCTGGACGGCGGCCTCCACGGCGGCCAGCCGCGCGGTGTTGAAGGACCGGCCGACCTGCCCGATCTCGTCGTCGCGGACCCCGTCGGCGGCGAGCGGCGGCGCCTCCGTCACCGCGTCCACGTCCTCGCCCGCGCTCAACCGCCGCATGACGTCGGGCAGCTGCGCCTGTGTCAGCAGGTCCGCGGCGTCCCGCAGGTTCTCCAGCCGGCGTGAGATCCGCCGTGCCCCGCGCACCGCGAACCACAGGGAGAGCGCCACGGCGGCCAGCCCCGCGGCGCCCACGACGGCCGCCTTGGCCAGCTCCCGGTAGGCGAAGTCACGGCCCCGGGCCGCGGAGTTCTCCGCCGCGCGCGTGCACAGCCGCATGTACCGCTTGACGGCCCGGTCGGTGGTCGACCGCCAGGTGTCCGCCGCGACGGCCCTCCCGGCCCCGGCGGCACCGGCCCGCAGCAGCGCGTCCTCGCCTCGCACCAGGGAGCGGTGCGGCTCCTCGCGCCGGAACTCCTCGAACAGGGCGCGCGAGTCGGCGGGCAGGTCGGGCACGTAGGTCCGCTCGAAGACGCGCCGGTCCTCGATGGTCGCGGTGAGGAGGCCGTACTGCCGGCCGGTCAGGGTGCCGGCCGCCCGCGCCCCGGCGACCAGCGCGTCCTCGCGGGAGACGAACTCGCGGACCCGGACCAGTTCGACGACGACCTGCGCCTCGCGGGCGAGCTGTCCGGCCTGGAGGGCGGTGAGCGTGGACTGCACGTCGAAGCCGGGCTCCACGAGCGCGCTGTACTCGTCGACGGCCCGGTCCCAGGAGATGCCCCGGGTCAGTACGCGCGAGCGCAGCTTCTCCAGCTCGCCGGTCGCGGCGAGCACGGCGTCCAGGGCCTGCCGCTGCCGCGCGGTGAGCCGGTCCCGGTCGCCGTCCCGGATCGCCCGCCGCATGGCGTCGACGGCCCGGTCGGTGCGGCGCTGCTGGCCGAGCAGGTTCCCGGCGGCGGCCGGGTCGGGGCGGCCGCCCAGATAGGCGGCGGACATCCGGCGCTCGATCTGGATCTGCCCGATCGCGGTGTCCACGGGGGTGCCGAAGTCCTCGTACACCCCCTGGAGGCGGACCAGCGCGCGCAGTTCCGCGGTGACGGACACCATGGCGAAGCTCCACAGGACCATCAGGGCGAGGACCGGGGCGAGTGCGAGCGCCACGATCCGCGCGCGGACGGTCTGAGGACGGCCGAGGGGCCAGCGCATGGGATACCTGCCGGTGTTACCAGTCAGTAGAGTGCGGGACAACCTACGGGACGGTCACCCCGTACCGCAATGGTGACCTGCGGTAACCCCGAGTCACGCAGGGGGCAGGGCGAAGGTGGTGAGCACCGCGGCGTGGTCGGAGGGCCAGTCGTTGCCCGCAACGTCCGGCCAGGGCCGCGGGCTGCCGGTGACGACGGTCCGCGCCGCGCGCACGGTCAGCCCCCGGTGCAGCACGTAGTCGATTCGGTCCTGCGGCTCGGGGCGTCCGCTGCCGTCCTCGTGCACGGGGTGAACGGGCGACCAGGTGTGACCGGGCTCGGCGACCGGGTCGGGGTGGGCCTCCCGGTACGAGTCGCGCAGGCCCGCCTCCTCGGCGGCCTTCGTCACCGGCCATGCGACGTCCGGCCGGTCCAGGTGCGAGGGGCAGTTGAAGTCGCCGACGAGGACGACCGGCACGCCGTCGCGGGAGGCCCGGTCGATCCGCTCCAGGGCGTCCCGCAGCTGGGCGAGCCGCACCTCCTCGTGGGCGATCAGATCGGCCGCGGACAGCCCGTCGAAGGCGGCTTCGTAAGGGCCGTACGGGGTGTAGTGCAGATGCGCGGTCCAGACGTCGACCTGCCGGCCGGGTGCCACCGCGATCCGGACGCCCGCGGCGCCGTAGAAGCCGACCTCCGGATCGCCGAACCGGGCGGTGATCGGGAAGCGGCTGAGCACGCCGAGGTTCTCGCCGGCCCGGTGGTGGTGCCAGCCGAGGGCCTCGGCCAGCTCCTGGGCGGCGGTGCCGGCGGTCTCCTGGAGCCCGACGACGTCGGCACCGCTCTCCAGGATCGCCTTCAGCTGCTTGGCCCGGTGGTCGTCGACCGCGCTGCCGCCGAGCCACAGGTTCCAGCTCATGACCCTCAGCTCGGGCGCGACCATGCGGCTCAGCTCCTGTGCGGTGACCCCGGCCAGGCTGTCCCGCACGGTCCGGCCGGGTGCCGTCGCGATCGGGGCGAGGGAGGGCACGGCGAGCACGGCGCACCCGGCGGCCTCGGCGGAGGCCACGCCGGTCTCGGTGTCCTCGACGGCAACGCAGGCGGCCGGTTCCACGCCGAGGGCGCGGCAGGCGGCGAGGTAGGGGTCGGGGGCGGGCTTGGTGCGGGCGGTGTCGTCGGCGGTGACGGAGGCCGCGAACCGTCCGGCGCCGAGGGCGTCGAGGACGACGTCCGCGACCGCGCGCGGGGACGCGGTGACCAGGGCGGTGGGGACGCCCGCCGCGGCCAGCGCGTCCAGCAGCTCCAGCGCGCCGGGGCGGGGCACGATCCCGCCGCGGACGCGGCCGGCGAACTCCTGGTGCAGGCGGGCGGCGAGGTCCGGGGCCGGGCGGCCGGTGAGCGCGCCGAGCCAGGCGGCGGTGTGCTCGACCGGGCGGCCGAGCACGTCCGGCTGGTCGGCCTCGGTCAGCGGGCGCCCCGCGACCTGCTCGACGGCCTCCCACCACAGGCGCTCGGTGTCCACGAGCGTGCCGTCCATGTCGAACAGCACGGCCTGGAGGGGGTGGTGGGGGTGGTCGGGGGTGCGGGGGTGGTCGGGGATGTGGGGGGTCACGGCGGAGTCTTTCCTCACTTCTGGATGCGTTCGGCCACCAGGACGGGGCGCTCGGGCAGCGACACGGAGACGGCGGCTCCGGCGCCGAGCCCGGCGGCCTCGTGCGCGGGCAGGTCCGCCTTGGCCTCGGTGCCGTCGGCGAGCCGTACGGTGACCCGGACGACCGCGCCCAGGAAGGCGGTGGCGACGACCCGGGCGGTGCCGTGCTCGTCGGCGTGGACCCGGACGGCCTCGGGCCGTACGAGCACGTCCACGGCCCCCTCGGACACCTCGCCGTCGGCCGGCAGCCGCTGCCCGAGCACCTCGGCGGTGCCGTCCCTCAGCTCGGCCGGGATCCGGCTCATGGTGCCGACGAACTCGGCGACGAAGGCGGTGGCGGGCCGGCCGTACAGCTCGGCGGGTTCGGCGCACTGTTCGAGACGGCCGGCGCGCATCACGGCGACCCGGTCGGCGACCGACAGCGCCTCCTCCTGGTCGTGCGTCACGAAGAGGGTGGTGATGCCGAGCTCCTGCTGGAGCCGGCGGATCTCCTCGCGCAGACTGAGCCGGACCTTGGCGTCCAGTGCGGACAGCGGCTCGTCGAGCAGCAGCACGCGCGGACGCAGGGCGAGGGCGCGGGCCAGCGCGATGCGCTGCTGCTGCCCGCCGGAGAGCTGGTGCGGGAACCGCTCCCCCTTGTCGCCGAGGCCGACCAGCTCCAGCAGCCCGGCCGCGCGGGACCGGCGTTCGGCGGTGCGCACCCCGCGCATGCGCAGCCCGAAGGCGACGTTGTCGACGGCGCTCAGATGCGGGAAGAGGCTGTACGACTGGAAGACCATCCCGGCGTCGCGGCGGTGCGCCGGGACGTGCGTGACGTCCTCGCCGTCCACCAGTACGGCACCGGAGTCGGGGTGCTCGAAGCCGGCGAGCATGCGCAGGGCGGTGGTCTTGCCGCAGCCCGAGGGACCGAGCAGGGCCAGGAACTCGCCCGGCCGGACGGTCAGATCGAGCCCGTCGAGGGCTACGGTGGAGCCGAACTCCCGGCGCAGGCCCCGGAATTCGACGGTGGCGGCCTGCTGTGCGGCGGCCTTCTCAAGCGTGGTGACGGTCATGGTTCATCCCCGGGAGGAAGCGGTTCGGGTGCGTCCGCCGGCACCGGCGAGCGCGAGCAGCAGGGCCCAGGTGACGAGGAGGCTGAGCACGGAGACGGCGACGGACATCTGGGCCTGTGAGCCGCCGATGTTGTAGATCCACACGGCGAAGGGCCGGTAGCCGAGCAGCTGGGCCACGGTGAACTCGCCGAGGACCAGCGCCAGCGTGAGGAAGGACGCGTTCAGCAGGGCCCCGCGCAGGTTCGGCAGCACGGCCCGGACGAGGGCCTGCGGCCAGGAGGCACCGCAGCTGCGGGCGGCCTCGACCAGGGTGCGCACGTCGATGGCGCGCAGGCCCGCGTCCAGGGCGCGGTGCACGAACGGCAGCGCCATCACGACGTACGCGAGGACCAGGACGAGGGGGAAGTTCTCGTTCTGGATCACCACGAACGTCTGGAACAGCGGGGTCCGGGACAACTGCTCCGGGCCCCACTTCAGCACGCTGACGATCCCGGCGACGAAGGCGATCGGAGGCACCACCAGCGGCAGCGAGCAGACCACCTCCACCACCGGCCGCAGCCGGGGCGCGCCGAGCCGCAGCGCGACCACGGCCGGCACCATCAGCAGCAGCACGAGCGCGATGGTGGCTCCGGCCAGTTCCAGCGAGAGCAGCAGGCTGGGGACGAAGCCGTCGGTGGACAGGATCCTGGCGTAGGCGTCGAGGGTGACGCCCTGGCCGGGCACGTCCACGGTGAAGATCACGGACGCGGCGAGCGGCACCAGGAAGTACAGGGCGGCGAGGCCGAGGACGGCCCACCGCCAGGGGGTCAGGCGTCGAGCCATCGGGCGCTCCGTCGCTGGAGGGGCAGGTACACGGCCATCACCAGGCCGGCCACGAGGACCATGTCGAGGCTGAGGGCGAGGGCGATGTTCTCCTGGCCGACCAGCACGTTGCCGGACAGGGCGTCGGCGATCTGCAGGGTGACCAGCGGGACGGCGCTGCCGACCATGGCGGCGGCGGTCGCGTAGGCGGCGAAGGCGCTGCCGAAGAGGAGGACCAGGCCGCCGAGCAGGGAGGGCGCGAGCACGGGCAGGGCCACGTGCCGCCAGTACTGCACGCCGGTGGCGCCGTTGTTCAGCGCGGCCTCCCGCCACTGGGTGCGCAGGCCGTCCAGCGCGGGGGTGATGGTGAGGACCATGAGCGGGATCAGGAAGTACAGGTAGACCAGGACCAGGCCCCAGAAGCTGTAGAGGTTCCAGCCGGTGTCCTTCAGGCCCAGGTGCGTCGTGAGGACGCCCGCGTTGCCCAGGGTGGCGACGAAGGCGAAGGCCAGCGGCACCCCGCCGAAGTTGGCGAGCACGCCGGAGGCGGTGAGCACGGCCTCGCGCAGCGCGCGGGAGCGGGAGCCGGCCACGGCCTGCGCGAGCGGCAGCCCGATCAGGGCGCCGAGGGCGGCGGAGACCGCGGACAGCTTGACACTGCCGAGAAGCGCGGTGAGGTAGGGGCCCTGGAGCGAGGCCGTCAGATTGGCGCCGGTGTAGGAGGTGGCGCCCGTGGTGGCGTCCTTGGCCGTGAAGGCGCCGTCCACGATGGCGACGGCGGGCAGCCCGAAGGCGATCGCCGTGAACGCCAGCAGCGGCACCACGGCCAGCCAGCCGGGGGCGCGGCGCCGTCGCTTCGCCGAAGCGACGGGCGCCACGTCCGGGTGCGCGAGAGCGGTGGTCATCCGGAGACGGCCTTCCCCCAGCCCTGCGCGAGGGCCGTCTTGGCCTTGCTCTGCTGGGCCTCGGTCGGGAAGGCGGGCAGGCCCGTGACCTCGGGGAGCTTGGCCGCGGCCGTCTTGTCGAGGGTGCCGGCCGTGTCCATGGCGGTCATCAGCGCCGGGCGTGCGTAGCCCTTGAGCCACAGGTTCTGGCCCTCGGTGCTGTACAGGTACTCCTGCCACAGGCGGGCGGCGGCCGGGTGCGGGGCGTCCTTGTTGACGGCCTGGGAGTAGTACTGGGCGTACTTGCCGTCCTCGGGGATGGTGACCTTCCAGTCGAGGCCCTTGGACTTGAACTCGTCGGCGTACCCGGCGTTCAGGTAGTCCCAGTCGATCGAGATCGGTGTCTCGCCCTTCTCGACGGTGGCCGGGGTGGACTCGACCGGCGTGTAGTTGCCGTTCTTCTTCAGCTCGGCGAAGAAGTCCAGGCCGGGCTGGATGTTGTCGAAGGAGCCGCCGTCGGCGAGCGCCGCCGCGTAGACGCCGCCGAAGGCGGAGCCGGACTTGGTGGGGTTGCCGTTGAGGGCGACCTGTCCCTTGTACCGGGGCTTGAGGAGGTCCTTGAAGGTGGTCGGGCACTCCTTGACGCGCCCCGCGTCGCAGCCGATGGAGATGTAGCCGCCGTAGTCGTTGTACCAGCGGGCCCGCGGGTCCCGCTGGCTCTGCGGGATGTCGTTGAAGGAGGCCACCTTGTAGGGCGCGAGGAGGCCCTGCTGGGCGGCGCTCAGCGCGAAGGAGCTGCCGAGGTCGAGGACGTCGGGGGCGCGGTCCTGGCCCTTGCGGGAGGTGACGGCGTTGATCTCGTCCTGGCTGGAGCCGTCGGGGCTCTCGTCCTCGACCTTGATGCCGTACTTCTTCTGGAAGCCGTCGATGATCGCGCCGTAGTTCGCCCAGTCGCGGGGCACCGCGATGATGTGCAGCTTGCCCTCCTTCCTGGCCGCCTCGATCAGGGCGTCCATGCCGCCGAAGTCGGCGGCGGAGGTGGCGGTGGCGGCGTTCTTGCCGTTCTTGGTCGTGGTGGACGCGTCGTCGGGGGCGGCGCCGCAGGCACTGAGCGCGAGCGCGGCGACGACGGCGAGGGAGCCGCCGAGGACGGCGTTTCTCGGCAGGGACACGGTCACGGTCTCTCCAGGGGACACACGAGGAGGGCGGGGAAACTTGTCTGAACAAGTTGGCCTCAGTACGCCGGTCGCGGGTGTCCTGATCGTGAACAGCGACGGAACACCGTCCGCTGTTTCCCTGCACACTTACAGCTGACACGGATCACCGGAGGACGTCGATTAGGCTGGTCACGCTGTGCACAGCGACCTGAGCAGAGGGGAAGCATGACGGCGCGACACGAGGCGATCGCCGACGAGCTGCGGCGCGCGATCGACCGCGAGGAGTACACGGTCGGCAGCCGGCTGCCCTCGGAGTCGGAACTGGCCGCGCACTACGGCGTCTCGCGCGGCACGGTCCGCCAGGCCGTCGCGACCCTCACCGCCGAGGGGCTGATCGGCTCCCGCCAGGGCGCCCGCCGGGTCGTGCTCGCCAGCCGTCGCAGCCAGAGCTTCGCCGAACTGCGCAGCTTCGCCCAGTGGGCCCGCGCCATGGGCCGCGCGGCCACGGGCCGGGTGGTGTCCCAGGAGTACCGCCCGGCGGCCCCCGAGGACGCGGTGCGCCTCCAACTGGACGTCGGCACACCGGTGTTGCACGTCCTGCGGGTGCGCGGACTGGACGGCGAACCGGTACTGCTGGAGCGCACCGTGTACGCCGACTGGATCGCCCCGGCGGTGGAGTCCATCGAGCCGGACTGCCCGTCCGTGACCCAGCGCCTGTACGACGACACGGGCCTGGTCTTCGCGTACGGCGAGCACGTCATCGACGCGGTCGCCTGCGGCGCGCTGGACGCCGAGCTGCTGGGGGTGCGCCGGACGAGCCCGCTGCTGCGGGTGCGGCGCGTGACGACGACGCGTGAGGGGCGGCCGGTGGAGTGGTCGGACGACCGCTACCGCTCGGACGCGGTGAGTTTCAGTGTCCACAACTCGACGGGGAACAATCCGCTTGCGCGCAAGACGGCGGAATAGGGGCCGGGGCGGTCGGTCGTCGGCCGGGCGCGGACCGTCTTCGGCCGGTCGCGCGGTTCCCCGCGCCCCTTTCGGGCGCTGCGGCTGAGCGCTCTGAAGGGGCGCGGGGAACCGCGCGAGAAACCGGCTCGGACCCGCGGCCGGGCGACGGCCGGGCTCCCGAGGCGCCCCCCCTTATCCCGGCGCCCCCGAGGAGAAGCGGCGCAGCAGGGGCGACAGCACCAGCACCGACTTGGTCCGCTCCACGAACGGCTCGCCGGCGATGCGCTCCAGCACCCGCTCGAAGTGGCGCATGTCGGACGCGAAGACCTGCGCGATCGCGTCCGCGTCGCCGGTGACGGTCGACGCGGCCACGACCTCCTGGTACCGCTCCAGCCCCCGCTGGATCGTCTCCGGAGACGTGTTGCTCCGGCAGTAGATCTCGATGTACCCCTCGGTCTCCCAGCCGAGTGCCGCCGGATCCACCCGGACGGTGAATCCGGTGATGGCTCCGGTGGCCCGCAGCCGGTCCACGCGCCGCTTCACCGCGGGGGCGGACAGGCCGATCATCTGCCCGATGTCCGCGTAGGAGCGGCGGGCGTCCTCGGCGAGGGCGTGCACGATGCGTTCGTCGAGATCGTTCAGCACAGGGGGTGGTTCACTTCTTCGGTCCGGTCACTTCTCTGCCGTCACCGCGAGAGCGTCGTCGGTCGCGAGACGGGAACGGCGATAGCCGTACACGAAGTAGAACACGAGCCCGACGGCCATCCAGCATCCGAAGACGACCCACGTGACGGTGTCGAGGCTGAACATGTTGTACGCGCAGAACAGGAAGCCCAGCACCGGCAGCACCGGCCCGAACGGCACCTTGAACGTGCGCTCCAGCTCCGGGCGCTTGTAGCGGAGCACGATCACCGCGATGTTGACCAGACCGAAGGCGAACAGCGTGCCGATGCTGGTGGCGTCGACGAGCTTGCCCAAGGGGATGACGGCCGCCAGCACACCGCAGAAGAGCGACACGAGCACCGTGTTGAGGCGGGGAGCGCCGGTCTTCGGGTGGATCTTGCCGAGCGCCTTCGGCACCAGGCCGTCACGGGACATCGCGAAGAGGATGCGGGTCTGGCCGTAGAGCACGGTGAGCACCACGCTCGCGATGGAGATGACGGCGCCCAGCGCCAGCAGGGTGCCCCAGAAGGTCTGGCCGCTGACATCGTTCATGATCGCGGCGAGGGTGGCCTCGGAGCCGTCGAACTTCTTCCAGTTCCAGGCGCCCACGGCGACGCCCGCGACGAGCACGTACAGCGCGGTCACGATGATCAGGGACAGCATGATCGCCCGCGGCAGGTCCCGCTTGGGGTTCTTCGCCTCCTCACCGGCGGTGGAGGCGGCGTCGAAGCCGATGTAGGAGAAGAACAGCGTGGCACCGGCGGCGCTGACCCCGCTCATGCCGAGCGGCATGAAGTCGCGGTAGTTGCCGGACTTGAAGCCCATGAAACCGACCGCGCAGAACAGCACGAGCGCGGCCATCTTCACACAGACCATGATCGTGTTGGCGCGGGCGGACTCCCGGGCGCCGCCCAGCAGGAACACCATCGCCAGCAGGACGACGATCAGGGCGGGCAGGTTGATGATGCCGCCCTCGCCCGGCGCCGAGGACAGCGCGGCGGGGATGGTCACGCCGATGGTGCCGTCGAGCAGCTCGTTCAGGTACTCACCCCAGCCGACGGCGACGGCGGCCACCGACACGCCGTACTCCAGCACGAGGCACCAGCCGCAGACCCAGGCGACCAGCTCACCCAGCGTTGCGTACGCATACGAGTACGAGGAGCCGGCGACCGGGATGCTGCCCGCCAGCTCGGCGTACGACAGGGCCGAGAAGAGCGCCGTGAGACCGGCGATCACGAAGGCCAGGGTGACCGCGGGGCCGGCCTCCGGGACGGCGTCGCCGAGGACGACGAAGATGCCGGTGCCGAGGGTCGCACCGATGCTGATCATGGTCAGCTGCCACAACCCGAGGGAGCGCCGAAGCTGCCCTCCCTCGCCCTGGCCGCCTTCTGCGACCAGGCTTTCCACGGGCTTGCGACGCATCAGGCGCGCGGCGACGCCCAGGGACGCGGGGGCGGCCGATGTCTCGTTCTGCAGGGGTGCGCCTTGATCGAGCACGCGCTGGCTCCTTATCGCTGCCGGTGGGTCGGGGTACGGGACCGGCATGACGGCCGGCCCTCGCGGACGGGGACCGGTGGGCCTGCGAGGGCAGGAACCCACCGAGCGGGGTCCCCGCCACACCACGTACTAGCGCAGCACCCTACGAGGCGGGCCTTCACGGGCGTAATGCAGCAACCTTGCGCATCCCCGCATGATCATTGCGTTCATTCGCCCGAAGTGACAAATCGTTGCACGCGGGCTGTCGACCGTTGCACGGTGACCTCACACGCCCCGTTTGCCACATCTTCATGAGGAAGGTGCGCGGATCGACCCTCTCGCGCGAATTGCCGTGGGTGCCGGCCGTCAGGAGAACCGGACGGCCGACCGGGTCCCAGGTACGCCGACGGCCCCCGAAGATCCCGGGGCGCGGGATCTTGGGGGGCCGTGCGGACAGGGCGGGAGGTCAGCTCCAGCTGGCGTGCAGCGGCTTGCCCTCGGCGTAGCCGGCCGCGCTCTGGATGCCGACGATGGCCTTCTCGGCGAACTCCTCCAGGGAGCCGGCGCCGGCGTAGGTGCAGGAGGAGCGGACACCCGCGATGATCGAGTCGATCAGGTCCTCGACGCCCGGACGGGCCGGGTCCAGGAACATGCGGGAGGTGGAGATGCCCTCCTCGAACAGCGCCTTGCGGGCCCGGTCGTAGGCCGACTCGTCCGAGGTGCGGTTGGCCACGGCACGCGCGGAGGCCATGCCGAACGACTCCTTGTACAGGCGGCCGTTCGCGTCCTGCTGGAGGTCGCCCGGGGACTCGTAGGTGCCCGCGAACCAGGAACCGACCATCACGTTGGACGCGCCGGCGGCGAGCGCCATGGCGACGTCCCGGGGGTGGCGGACACCGCCGTCGGCCCACACGTGCTTGCCGTACTTCTTCGCCTCGGCGGCGCACTCCAGGACGGCGGAGAACTGCGGACGGCCCACGCCGGTCATCATGCGGGTGGTGCACATGGCGCCGGGGCCGACACCGACCTTGATGATGTCCGCGCCGGCGTCGATCAGGTCCTTCACGCCCTCGGCGGAGACGATGTTGCCCGCGGCGATCGGCACCTGAGGGTCGAGCGCGCGCACCACCCTGATCGCGTTGATCATCGACTCCTGGTGGCCGTGCGCGGTGTCGATCACGAGCGTGTCGACGCCCGCGTCGAGCAGCTGCTTGGCCTTGCCCGCCACATCGCCGTTGATGCCGACGGCGGCGGCGATCCGCAGCTTCCCCCGGGAGTCGACGGCCGGGGTGTACAGCGTGGCGCGCAGGGCGCCCTTGCGGGTGAGGATGCCGGCGAGCTTGCCGTCCTTGTCGACGGCGGGCGCGTAGCGGCGGTTGTGCTGGTCGAGGGTGTTGAAGGCCTCGCGCGGGTCGATGTCGGCGTCCAGCAGGAGCAGGTCCTTGGACATGACCACTTCGAGCTGGGTGAAGCGGTCGACGCCGGTCAGGTCGGCGTCGGTGACGACACCGACGGGGCGGTGGTTCTCTTCCACGACCACACCGGCGTTGTGCGCGCGCTTGGGGAGCAGCGCCAGGGCGTCGGCGACGGTCTGGTGGGGGGCCAGCACGATCGGGGTGTCCAGCACCAGATGGCGGCTCTTCACCCAGGAGACCACGTCGGTGACGACGTCGATCGGAATGTCCTGCGGGATGACCACGAGGCCGCCCCGGCGGGCCATCGTCTCGGCCATACGGCGGCCGGCGATGGCGGTCATGTTGGCGACGACGAGCGGGATGGTGGTGCCCGTGCCGTCCGGCGAGGCGAGGTCCACGCCCTGACGCGAGCCGACCGCGGAGCGGCTCGGCACCATGAACACGTCGTCGTACGTCAGGTCGTACGCGGGCTGGATGTCATTGAGGAAACGCACGTGCTGCACATCCCAGTCGATCAGAGGCGACCCCCGGACAGGTGTGCCAGGGGGAAAGAGCACGTACCTCATTGTCCCATGACGGGGCCTCTGTCATGCCCTCACAGAACCTCCAGGGCGGCCGGAGGGCCCTTGGGAGGATCCTCCAAGGACGAGGGCGACGGTGAGGGCGGGCGTCCGGTCCGCCGCCTCCTCGAACACCTCCTCGGCGATCCGCCACTCGTCCGGTTCCGCCGCGGCGTACGCCCGCCAGCCCCGGACGACGATCAGCAGCCCCCGCTCCACGGCGCCCTCGGGCCAGACCGTGTGGTCGGAGAGGGAGTCGGCCAGCGCGTCCCAGTTCCGGCCGAACCAGTCGGGCAGCGCGAGGGCGCGGGCGACGCGGTCCATCAGGGCCGCCTTGCCCCTGACACCGTCCAGGTCCAGGGTGACCGTGTGCCGGCCGCCCAGGTCTTCCGTCATCTCAGCACCGCCCGGAACGAGTCGTAGTGATCATCGGTGTAGTAGATCTCCCCGCCCTGGCCGGTGACGATGCGCCGGGCCCCGCGGTCGCGCGAGCCGGGGGTCCGCACGGTGTACTCGTGGTAGTAGCCGCGCCGGTGCTCCGGCAGATGCCCCTCGAAGTTCCCGAACACGACCCCGTCCCTGGCGTACGGGAACGGACCGCCCCGGTCGATCAGGGCGAGTGTCCCGCGCGCCTCCACGGGCAGCCGGGACTCCCGGACGGTGGTCATGCCCCCGGCCCACGCCGGGGTGGACGCTCCGGCGGCCGTGGGTCCGGACCGCGGGGCCGTGACGGTGCTCGCATCCGGGCCGGCACCGGTACCGGTGCTCGTGCCGGAGGCGCATCCCGTCAGCAGGACGGCGAGGACGACGAGCAGTCCCGCGAGCGCACGGGACACGTGCCCTCCGGGCGCACGGGGGACGAACCGTGGCAGCATGCCGTCGATGCTGCCACGGCCGTCCCGTCACGACGGCGCCACGACCCGCGGTCAGACCCCGTCCGGGTCCGCGCGGCTGAGTGCCGGCTTCGGCGTCGGGCCCGCCGTCATCAGGTAGTCGGCGGCCGAGGTGTCGGTCACCAGGCTGGTGACCAGCCCGGAACGCAGCACCGCGTCGATGGCGGAGGCCTTGCGCTGCCCGCCCGCGATCGCCACCACTTCCGGGATGCGGCGCAGCTGGTCGGCCTTGACCGTGATGCACCGCTCCCCGAGGTCGCGCCCGATCCGGCGCCCCTCGGCGTCGAAGAGGTGCGCCGACATCTCGGCGGCGACACCGAGCGAGGCGTAGTGCGCGCGCTCCTCGTCGCTGAGCATGTCGTGCACGGTCGAGATGCCCGGCTCCCAGGAACCGATGGAGACACAGGCGACCGTGACCTTGTCGAAGTACTCGAAGGCCCGGGCGATCCCGGTCTGGCTGCGCAGCGCCGCCGCGGTGGCCGCGTCCGGCAGCAGCATCGGCGCGTAGATCGGGTGCGCGTCACCGCCCGAGACCTGCGCGGCCCGGCGCACGGCCTCCACCGAGCCGCGCTCGGCGGTCCCGGCGTCGTACACGCCCGTCAGCTGCACGACCGTGCACGGCGGCAGCTTGTCGAGCGCGGCGGCCATGTGGATGGTGGACCGGCCCCAGGCCAGCCCGAGCACGTCCCCCTCGTTGACGAGTTCGCCGAGCAGATCGGCGGCGACCTCCCCGAGGTTCTCGGGATCGGGGGTCTCCTCGGCCTCGGCCGGGGACTCGACCACGACGGCGTGCCGCAGGCCGTAACGGGCGCGGAGCGCGTCGGAGCGCTCGGCGTCCAGTTCGGCCGGCACACGGATCTCGATGCGCACGAGATCCCGTTCGAGGGCCGTCTCCAGGACCCGGGCCACCTTGAAGCGGCTGACGCCGAACTCCTCCGCGATCTGGATCTTGGACTTGCCCTCGAGGTAGAAGCGGCGGGCCATGGCCGCCGCCTGCACCAGCTCAGCGGGTCCCATCCGCATGGCTGACCGGCCCGCCGACATACCCGACACGGCGATCTCCTCACTGCTGTTCACACTCTGGATTCGCCGTTCATCCTTGCAGATTCGGCGCGACTGATCCGCCCTGATGGGCGGCGTTCTCTCAAGCGTTCACTTGGCCGTGGCTCAGTGGTCGCATGCCCAGGATGCCTTGGCGGTGGCCGCCTCCGCCTGGCTGCGCAGGGCACGCACCGCCTCCGCCGGGTCGTTCGCCCCGTAGACGGCCGAGCCGGCGACGAACACGTCCGCTCCCGCGTCCGCGCACCGCTCGATCGTCGATGCCGAGACACCGCCGTCGACCTGCAACCACAGCTGCAGACCGTGCTTGCCGATCAGCTCACGGGTGCGGCGGATCTTCGGCAGCATGATGTCGAGGAAGGCCTGGCCGCCGAAGCCGGGCTCGACCGTCATGATCAGCAGCATGTCGAGTTCCGGCAGCAGATCCTCGAACGGCTCGATCGGCGTGGCGGGCTTGAGCGCCATGGAGGCGCGGGCCCCCTTGGCGCGGATCTCCCGGGCGAGTCGCACCGGTGCCGCGGCGGCCTCCACGTGGAAGGTGACGGACGAGGCCCCCGCCTCGACGTACTGGGGGGCCCAGCGGTCGGGATCCTCGATCATCAGATGGCAGTCCAGCGGGGTGTCCGTCGCACGGGCCAGGGACTCCACGACCGGCACGCCGAGCGTCAGGTTCGGGACGAAATGGTTGTCCATGACGTCGACATGGAGCCAGTCGGCGCCTTGAACCGCCTTGGCCTCCTCCGCGAGGCGGGCGAAGTCGGCGGACAGGATGCTGGGGTTGATCTGCGCGGCCATGCCCCAAGACTGCCATGCCCGGGGCACTGATGTTCGCCACCGTCCACAGGCTGGGTCGGCTCATCGTACTGATACGACGATATGTGACCGGCTGTGGACAACGCCGGGCGCGGCCGTCCGTCAGCCGGTACGACGGATCAGGGCCAGATACATCGCGTCCGTGCCGTGCACGTGCGGCCACAGCTGCACGTCGGGGCCGTCGCCCAGCTCGGGCACGCCGGGCAGCAGCGGGCGGGCGTCGATCAGCTCGGTCTCCGGCCGCTGCTTGAGCACGTCGGAGACGACCGCCCGGGTCTCCGCCAGGTGCGGGGAGCAGGTGGCGTACCCGACGACACCGCCGACCCGGACCGAGTCGAGCGCGGTGCGCAGCAGGCCGCGCTGGAGGGTGGCGAAGTTGTCCAGGTCCTCGGGGCGCCGCCGCCAGCGGGCCTCGGGGCGGCGGCGCAGCGCGCCGAGCCCGGTGCAGGGCACGTCCACCAGCACCCGGTCGAAGACGCCGGGCCGCCACGGCGGCCGGGTCCCGTCGGCGGCGATGACCTGGTACGGCCCGGGATTGCCGGCCAGCGCCTTGGCCACCAGCCCGGCCCGGTGCGGCTGCTTCTCCGAGGCGAGCAGCGCGGCCCCGCGCTCGGCGGCGAGCGCGGCCAGCAGCGCGGCCTTGCCGCCCGGCCCGGCGCACCCGTCGAGCCACTTCTCGTCGGGCCCGTCCAGCGGGGCGTTCGCCAGCGCGAGGGCGACCAGCTGGCTGCCCTCGTCCTGGACGCCGGCCCGCCCCTCGCGCACGGCCTCGACCGCGCCCGGCTCGCCGCCCTCGGCGAGCCGCACGGCGTACGGCGACCAGCGGCCGGGGACGGCGGCGTCCTGGCGCAGCAGTTCCTCGGTGGTGGCCCGCCCGGGCCGGGCGACGAGCGTCACCTCGGGCCGTTCGTTGTCCGCCGCCAGCAGTTCCTCGATGCCGGCCCGGCCGCCGCCGAGGGAGTCCCAGAGCGCGGAGACGACCCAGCGGGGGTGCGAGTGCACGACCGCGAGATGGTCCTCGGGGTCCTCGTCGTAGGGCGGCGCCACCTTCTCGATCCAGCCCTGGATGTCGTCCTGCGCGATCTTGCGGAGCACGGCGTTGACGAACTTGGCGCGGCCGTCGCCGAGCACCACCCGCGCCAGCTCCACCGAGGAGGACACGGCGGCGTGGGTCGGGATCCGGGTGCCGAGCAACTGGTGCGCGCCGAGGCCGAGCACGTCCAGCACCGGCGGGTCGACCTCGCGCAGCGGCCGGTCGACACAGGCGGCGATGACGGCGTCGTACGTGCCCTGCCGGCGCAGCGTGCCGTACACCAGCTCGGTGGCGAGCGCGGCGTCCCGGGCGTCGAAGTCGCCCTTCTCGCGGGCCTTCCGCAGCAGCGGGGGGAGCACGAGGTTGGCGTACGCGTCCCGCTCGTCCACCGCGCGCAGCGCCTCGAAGGCCAGGATGCGGACGGGGTCCTTCTGAGGACGGCGGTAGGGCTTGGCGGGCTTGCTGGGCCGCCGGGACTGCTCGCTCACGAAAAAGGTGCTCCGGGTGTGAAGAAGAGGATGCGTCTCCAGCGTACGTCGGCACACCCCGGCCCCCGCCGTCCGGGGCACCGAGCGCCGAACACCGGGCGCCCGGCGCCGGGTGCCTTGCCGGGGTACGTCAGCCGGCGAGGGTCTCGTCCTGCGCGATGCGCACCCCGCGGGCCCAGTCGGCCGCCCGCATCGGCTTCTTGCCCTGGGCCTGCACCCACAGCAGTTCGACGGCGTAGGAGCCGGTGCCCACGTGCACGCTGTTCTTGCCCACGGCGAGCCGGCCCGGTGCCAGGTCCGTCCGCTCGGGAACCGGCGTCACCTGGATGAGCTTGAGCCGCTCGCCGCGGAAGGTGGTCCAGGCGCCGGGCGCCGGAGTGCAGCCGCGCACGACCCGGTCGACGCGCAGCGCGGGCGCCGTCCAGTCCACCTGGGCGTCCTCGACGGTGATCTTCGGCGCGAGGGTGATGCCCTCGGCGGGCTGCGGGACGGCCTTCAGACTGCCGTCCGCGATGCCGTCCATGGTCGCCGCGAGCAGTCCCGCGCCCGCGAAGGCGAGCCGGGTGAGCAGGTCGCCGCTGGTGTCGGTGGGCCGGACCTCCTCGGTCACGGTCCCGTAGACGGGGCCGGAGTCCAGGCCCTCCTCGATGAGGAAGGTGGACGCCCCGGTGATCTCGTCGCCCGCCATCACGGCGTGCTGCACGGGCGCGGCGCCGCGCCAGGCGGGCAGCAGCGAGAAGTGGAGGTTGACCCAGCCGTGGGCGGGGATGTCCAGGGCCGCCTTCGGCAGCAAGGCGCCGTAGGCCACGACCGGGCAGCAGTCCGGGGCGATCTCCGTCAGCCGCTCCAGGAACTCCGGGTCCCGGGGCTTCAGCGGCTTCAGCACCTCGATCCCGGCCTCCTCCGCCCGCTCGGCCACGGGCGACGCGACCAGCCTGCGGCCGCGGCCGGCCGGCGCGTCGGGCCGCGTGACGACGGCGGCCACCTCGTGCCGCCCGGAGGCGAGCAGGGCGTCCAGAGCGGGAACAGCGACCTCGGGGGTACCGGCGAAGACGAGCTTCATGGGCGGGATCGGGCCTCTCGGGCGGGGGTCGGGCGGGCAGCGCACCAGTCTATGACCATGGGCCCGCGGACGCCGAGACGAGCAACCCCCGCAGGTCGTCCGGCCCTTCGGCCGCCCCGCGGCCGGGCGCGGGAGCGGGCGCGGCAGCGGGGGCGCCGCGCGTCACGCGAGAGCCAGGAGGAGGGCGTCACGCGAGAGCCAGGAGGAGGGCGCCGCGCGAACACGCGAGCGGAAGGCCGGGCGCCGCGCGGACGCGGGAGCGGGGGGCCGGCCCCGGGCGGCGCGCAGCGGAGTGACCGGCGTACGCATATGCCCGTACGCCCCCACCCCGTGACCGGCGGAGCGTCAGCGCGTTGGTCAAGAAAGAGTTGACCACATCGGGCCGCTTTCGCGGCCCGATTCCTTTCAACGCCGGTTCGAGAGGCTTGTTCATGGCCGACCACGCAACCCACGACGCCCAGGCCCGGGCCAGCCTGCACTTGCTGGTGCGGGACATCGAGCGGGTCCGCCGGCAGGTGGACGCGCTGCGCACGCTCACCGCCCAGTTGGGCAACGTCTACCGTCCGCGCCGATCCGGCCCGTCCACGGGCTTCGTCGTCTACGGACGCGCCCCCGCCCCGACCGTCCGCCTCGCCCAGGAACTCCGCGACAGTGTCGAAACCCTGGTGACGGCCGCCGTGGACTTCGACCGCTCGCTCGGCTTCTCGTGGGACGCGGTGGGCTCGGCGCTGGGGGTCACCAAGCAGGCGGTGCACCGCCGCTACGGCGCCCGCCGGGCCGCGGCGCAGGCGGCGGCCGAGGCGGAGCACTCGCCGGATCCGTCCGGCACCCGCACGCTCAACGCGACGGGTCTGCCCACGATGCCCACCGTGCCGACGGTGCCCGCGGCCCGCTCCATGCCCACCCAGCCGACGGCGGGCAGCCCCACGCTGCGCGACGACGTCCGGCCGACGGCCTTCCCCGGCCCGCGCAACGGCTGAGGCGCCCGCGCCCCCTGCCCTCCCGGCCGTCTCCGGGAGGGCGGACGTATGCCGTAAGCCGCCGCACCGCATGTCCCTCACCCGATGTACGGGGGCCTCACCCGACGTCCGGGGCCCATCCGCGACACCCGGCGGACCACCTCACCCGACGTCCGGAGGACCTGCCCCGATGTACGGGGCCCTCACGCGACGCCCGCCGGACCTCACGCAACGCCCGCCGGACCTCACCCGACGCCCGGCGGACCTCACCCGACATCCGCCGGACCTCACCGACACCCGCCGGACCTCACCCGATGTCCGGCGGGTCGATCCGTACCCGGACCGCCTCCCCGCTCCCCCGGGCCATGCGAGCGGCCTGCGCGGTCTTCAGCGCGGCGGCGAGCGCGGCTCCGCTGCCCGGCGGCACGCGGACGAGTACCCGTTCCCAGTGCTCGCCGGGCGGCGGCGCACCCGGCCTGCGCGGCCGTCCGGGCGGCGGAGGAGGCAGCGGTACCGGCCCCAGCAGCTCGGCGTCCGGCGGCAGTTCCACCGCCGTCAGGAACTCGGCCACGGCCGCGGGCGGACCGGAGACGGCCGCCATCCGGGACACCGGCGGAAAGCCCAGCTCGGCACGCTCGGCCAGCTCCCGCACGGCATGCCCGACGGGGTCCCAGCGCACCAGCGCCTGGACGGGCCGCAGCGTCGGCTCGGCCACCACGACCACGGTGCCGCCCTCGCTCTGCGGCCGGACCAGCGCTCCGGCCGCGATCCACCGGCGCAGCGCGTCCTCACCGGCCCGCAGATCGGGACGTCCGAGCATGGCCCAGCCGTCCAGCAGCAGCGCCGCCGCGTAGCCGCCCTCGGCCACGGGTTCGGCGCCCGGGGTGCTGACGACCAGCGCGGGGGCGTCCGGGACGGTGTCCAGCACATGCTCGCGTCCCGAGGTGCGCACGGGTACGGCGGGGAAGGCCCGCCCCAGTTCCTCGGCGGTGCGGCGCGCGCCCACTATCTGGGCGCGGAGCCGGAAGCCGCCGCACTCCGGACAGTGCCAGGCGCTCTCCTCACGCCCGCACCAGCCGCAGCGCAGCACGCCGCCGTCCTGCCCCTCCAGCGGACCCGAACAGTGCCGGCACCGGGCGGGCGCCCGGCACTGGGCGCAGGCCATGCGGGGCGCGTAGCCGCGCCGGGGCACCTGCACCAGCACGGGTCCGTGCCGCAGCCCCTCGCGGGCCGCCTGCCAGGCGAGCGTGGGCAGCCGGGCGGCGCGGGCGGCCTCGTCCCGCGCCAGGTCGCCGTCCCCGACCGTCCGGACGAGAGGCGCGGCCCGGCGCACCTGCTCGCGCCCGGCGACCAGCGGCCGGGCCCAGCCGCTCTCGACGAGCTGGGCGGCCTCCACGGTGCAGCTCCAACCGCCCAGCAGGAAAGCGCACTTGTCCAGCGCGGCACGCAGCATGAGCACATCGCGGGCGTGCGGCTGCGGGGCGTGCTGCTCGCTGTGGCTGTCGTCCCCGTCGTCCCAGACGGCGACGAGCCCGAGATCCCGCACGGGCGCGAACACCGCGGCCCGCGTCCCGACGACGGCGCGCACGGCACCGCGCCGCACCGCGAGCCACTGCGCGTACCGCTTCTCGGGTCCGGCGTCGGCGGTGAGCAGCGCGTGCCGGCCCGGGCCGAGCAGGGCGGTCAGCGCGGCGTCCACGCGCGCGGCGGCCCGGCCGTCCGGTACGACGACGAGGGCGCCGCGACCGGAGGCCAGGGTGGCGGCGACGGCGCGGGCCAGCTCCTCGCTCCACAGCGGGCCGGGCAGCGCGTTCCACACGGCCCTGGGGGCCCCTGCGGAGGCCAGCGCGTCGAGGAAGGCCGCGCCGTGCTCGTACCGGGCCCAGGAGCCGGTCTGCGGGGCCTCGGGCGGGGGCAGGGGCGCCGGGGACGGCCGCTGCTCGGCGCGGGCGCTGCGCGGCGGCACGGCCAGTTGCAGGACGTCGGCGAGGCTGCCCGCGTACCGGTCGGCGACGGCACGGGCGAGGGCGAGCAGCTCCTCGCTCAGCACCCGCTCCGGCGACACGACCTGGGCGAGCGCGGCCAGCGGTCCGGAGTAGTCGGACTCGGCCCGCCGCTCGACGAGGAAGCCGTCGATGAGTCCGCCGCCCTCCCGGCGCCCCTCGCGCACCCGGTGCCGTCCGGCCCCGAACCGCACCCGCACCCGCACCCCGGGCTGCGCCTCGGCGTCCAGCTCCGCGGGCACGGCGTAGTCGAAGTAACGGTCGAGATGGAGCACGCCCTTGTCGACCAGCACCCGGGCGACGGGCAGTTCCCCGGCGAGCGCGGCCCCCCGCCAGGTCCGCGGCTTGGCCCGGGGCACGTCGGCCTTGCGCACGCTCTCGCGGATGAGCGCGAGCTGCTCCGGCGGCGCCCCTTCGGCCCCGCCGTCCCCTGCTGCCCGGGGCGCCCCGTTCTCGCTGCTCACGCTTGCATTCTTACCAAACGCGACGGACAACGCCGGACCCGCCGGCGGCTTCCGGGAGCACCGGGGGCGGCGCCACCGACCCGGCTGCACCGCGCGCCCCACGGGGCACACCCCCGGAACACGCCGAGGCCCGGCTCCCGCGACGGGGAGACCGGGCCTCGGCGAGAAGAGCGGCCGGACCTACAGGCCGACGGCCTTGCGCAGGGCGTCGACGCGGTCCGTGCGCTCCCAGGTGAAGTCGGGCAGCTCGCGGCCGAAGTGGCCGTAGGCCGCCGTCTGGGAGTAGATCGGGCGGAGCAGGTCGAGGTCGCGGATGATCGCGGCGGGACGGAGGTCGAAGACCTCGTCGATCGCCTTCTCGATCTTCTCGGTCTCGACCTTGTGGGTGCCGAAGGTCTCCACGAAGAGACCGACGGGCTCGGCCTTGCCGATCGCGTAGGCGACCTGGACCTCGCAGCGGGAGGCCAGGCCGGCCGCCACGACGTTCTTGGCGACCCAGCGCATGGCGTAGGCGGCCGAGCGGTCCACCTTGGACGGGTCCTTGCCGGAGAAGGCGCCGCCGCCGTGGCGGGCCATGCCGCCGTAGGTGTCGATGATGATCTTGCGGCCGGTCAGGCCGGCGTCGCCCATCGGGCCGCCGATCTCGAAACGGCCGGTCGGGTTGACCAGCAGGCGGTAGCCCTCGGTGTCCAGCTTGATGCCCTCGTCCAGGAGCGCCTTCAGCTCCGGCTCCACGACGAACTCGCGGATGTCGGGGGCGAGCAGCGACTCCAGGTCGATGTCGGAGGCGTGCTGGGAGGAGACGACCACCGTGTCGAGGCGGACGGCCTTGTCGCCGTCGTACTCGATGGTGACCTGCGTCTTGCCGTCCGGGCGCAGGTAGGGGATCGTGCCGTTCTTGCGGACCTCGGACAGGCGCTTGGACAGGCGGTGCGCCAGGAAGATCGGCAGCGGCATCAGGGTCGGCGTCTCGTCGGACGCGTAGCCGAACATCAGGCCCTGGTCGCCCGCGCCCTGCTTGTCCAGTTCGTCGTCGTCGCCCTCGACCCGGGACTCGTACGCGGTGTCGACGCCCTGCGCGATGTCCGGGGACTGCGCGCCGATGGACACCGAGACACCGCAGGAGGCGCCGTCGAAGCCCTTCTTGGAGGAGTCGTAGCCGATCTCGAGGATCTTGTTGCGGACCAGGGTCGCGATGTCCGCGTAGGTCTTGGTCGTGACCTCGCCGGCCACGTGGACCAGGCCGGTGGTGATCAGGGTCTCGACCGCGACCCGGGAGGTCGGGTCCTCGCGCAGAAGCGCGTCGAGAATGGTGTCGCTGATCTGGTCAGCGATCTTGTCGGGGTGACCCTCGGTCACGGACTCCGAGGTGAACAGGCGACGGGACACAACGCTCCCTGTGGTTGCAGCGGCTGCTGGCTGATCATTTCCGGACGACACGGGGCTGCGCCCGGCGTCGACCGTGAACAGTTTATCGGTCGCACTCGGTCGGCGGGCCACCGTCTCGCCTCTCGGGAGCGCTGTGACCTGCGGCACGGGCATTCTGCACAATGGCGAGCGGCCTTGACCAGGGCCGCCACGCCCGATTTGAGCATGGCGTGAACCTGACGTCGAGTTCGCCCGATCGCCTGCCGGACGTTAGCCCAGTCGCCGTACGACCAGGTCCCACACCGTGTCGGCCAGGGCCTCCTTGGGGCCGTGCGGCACCGGGGTCTCGCTGCCGTCGGCACCCAGCACGAGGGCCTCGTTCTCCTCGGAGCCGAAGGTCTTGCGTTCGCCCACCTCGTTGACCACGAGCAGGTCGCAGCCCTTGCGGGCGAGCTTGGCGCGGCCGTTGGCGAGGACGTCGTCGGTCTCGGCGGCGAAGCCGACGATCACCTGTCCGGGACGGGCACGATCAGCGGAGATCTCCGCGAGGATGTCCGGATTTCGCACCAGGACGATGGGGTCGGGCTCGTGGCCGTCCTTCTTCTTGATCTTCCCGGCGGCGTAGGCGGCCGGGCGGAAGTCGGCTACGGCGGCGGCCATGACCACGGCGTCGGCGTCCGCGGCGGCCTTCAGGACGGCCTCGCGCAGCTGCACGGCGGTGCCGACCCGGACGACGTCGACACCCGCCGGGTCGGGCAGCCCGGGGTTGGCCGAGACCAACGTCACCCGGGCGCCGCGGGCGGCGGCGGTGCGGGCCAGGGCGTAGCCCTGCTTGCCGGAGGAGCGGTTGCCGAGGAAGCGGACCGGGTCGAGGGGCTCGCGGGTGCCGCCCGCGGAGACCACCACGTGCCGGCCGTCCAGGTCGGGCCCGGTGACGCCGCGGGCCAGCACCCGGCGGCACACCTCGAAGATCTCCGCGGGGTCGGGCAGCCGGCCCTTGCCGGTGTCCACGCCGGTGAGCCGGCCGACGGCGGGCTCGACGACGACGGCGCCGCGGCGGCGCAGGGTGGCCACGTTCTCCTGGGTGGCCGGGTGCTCCCACATCTCCGTGTGCATCGCCGGGGCGAAGACCACCGGACAGCGGGCGGTGAGGAGGGTGTTGGTCAGCAGGTCGTCCGCGAGGCCGTGGGCGGCCTTGGCGAGCATGTCGGCGGTGGCCGGGGCCACGACCACCAGGTCCGCCCGCTGGCCGATGCGGACGTGCGGGACCTCGTGCACATCGGCCCAGACCTCGGTGGCCACCGGGTTGCCCGACAGCGCGGACCAGGTGGCGGCGCCGACGAAGTGCAGCGCCGAGGCGGTGGGCACCACGCGGACGTCGTGTCCCGACTCCGTGAACCTTCTCAGCAGCTCACACGCCTTGTAGGCGGCGATGCCACCGCTGACCCCCAGCACGACCCTCGGCTTGTCCACCGTGTCTCCCCGGACTCGAAAACGTACGACGGAACCGTACGACTCCATGACACACCACAGGCCCGGCAGACTGACTGCCGGGCCTGTGGATAAGTCAACCGCAATATGACGGTACTACTGCGCCGGGCCCTCGATGGCCTCGGAGGTCAGCAGACCGGCGTTGATCTCGCGCAGGGCGATCGAGAGCGGCTTCTCGTGGACGTGGGTGTCGACGAGAGGACCGACGTACTCGAGGAGGCCCTCACCGAGCTGCGAGTAGTACGCGTTGATCTGGCGGGCACGCTTGGCCGCGTAGATCACGAGGCTGTACTTCGAGTCGGTGGCCTCGAGAAGCTCGTCGATCGGCGGGTTGATGATGCCCTCGGGCGCGGTGATGGAAGAGGACACGCTCTACCTTCCGATGGATGGAAAAGAATCAGACATCGTGATCACAGTCACGATCACACAACGTCCATCAAGGCTAGCAGCTCGCGAGCCACGTCCTCGACGGAGGTGTTGACCAAGGTCACATCGAACTCCGGCTCGGCCGCCAGCTCGGTCTTCGCCGCGTCCAGACGACGCTCGATGACCTCGGGCGACTCGGTCCCCCGGCCGGTCAGCCTGCGCACCAGCTCCTCCCACGAGGGCGGAGCCAGGAACACGAGCTGGGCGTCGGACATGGACTCGCGGACCTGCCGGGCGCCCTGGAGGTCGATCTCCAGCAGCACGGGCTCGCCGTTCTCCAGCCGCTCCAGCACGGCCGCGCGGGGCGTGCCGTAGCGGTTGCCGGCGAACTCGGCCCATTCCAGCAGCTCGCCGTTGGCGATCAGCTTGTCCATCTCCTCGTCGGTGACGAAGAAGTAGTGGACTCCGTGCCGCTCGCCGGGGCGCGGCTTGCGGGTGGTCGCCGACACCGAGAGCCAGACCTCGGGGTGTTCCTTGCGCATATGAGCGACGACCGTGCTCTTGCCGACCCCTGAGGGGCCGGAGAGCACGGTCAGCCGCGGACGTACGTCCGGGGGCTCGGGGGTCGTCCCCCGGAATGTTGCAGCCATGCAGCGATTATTCCAGCAATCCCGGAGTGCCCGGGACTCCTGGTCCGCCGGGGAGGCGGACTCAGGAGCCGGTGCTGCCGAACTCACGCTCCAGGGAGGCGATCTGGTTGGAACCGAGACCACGCACGCGGCGGCTCTCGGAGATGCCCAGACGCTCCATGATCTGCTTGGCGCGGACCTTGCCCACGCCCGGCAGCGACTCAAGGAGGGCGGAGACCTTCATCTTGCCGATGACGTCGTTCTCCTGACCCTGCTTGATGACCTCGTGCAGGGAGGCGCCGGAGTGCTTGAGTCGATTCTTGACCTCGGCCCGCTCCCGGCGAGCCGCGGCGGCCTTTTCGAGCGCGGCTGCGCGCTGTTCAGGGGTAAGGGGCGGAAGAGCCACGCCTACGTCACCTCGGATGTCGAACTGTCGGATACGGACCGGTGAGGAACCTAGTCGCCCCACACCTGGGGAGCTACGAGCAACACGCTGCCCGTTCTCCCCCACTGCCTGAAGGGCGTGGGAGGTGCCCCCACTGCTCGGAGACTAGCGGGCAAGTCCGCCAGAGTCAGCGAGAACAGCGGAAAAGTCCTGGTCAGCCTCCGTCAGGCCGGACATTTCAGACATAATGCCCTCGATTCGCGGTTGTATTCACGCTCAAGTCGGCGTGATCCCGCTCAGCCGAGCACCCGGCGCGGGTCTCAGCCCGCGGCCACGGCCTCCCGGATCTCCGCCGCGAACCGCTCGGCCGCCCCTCGCAGCGCGCTGACGTCGGGACCGTGACGCAGAACACCCCGGCTGACGTTCGGCACGACGTTGCGGACGGCCGCTCCGAAGACCCCCGGGAGATCGGCCGGGGTCGCGCCCTGGGCGCCGATGCCGGGCGCGAGCAGCGGGCCGTTGATGTCCAGGTCGTACGAGGACAGGTCGCCGAGCGTGGCACCGACCACCGCGCCGAAGGAGCCCAGCGGCTCCTCCCCCGCGTTCTCGGCCGCGAGGTGCGCCAGCATGGTCGCCCCGATGGTCCGGCCGTCGGCGCGCACCGCGTGCTGCACCTCGCCGCCCTCCGGGTTCGAGGTGAGCGCCAGTACGAACAGGCCGGCGCCGCTCTCCCGGGCCAGGGCGACGGCCGGGCTCAGCGAGCCGTAGCCGAGGTACGGCGAGACGGTCAGGGCGTCGGAGAACAGCGGGGCGTCCTGGCGCAGGAACGCCTCGGCGTAGGCCGCCATGGTCGAGCCGATGTCGCCGCGCTTGGCGTCCATCAGGACCAGGGCACCGGCCGCCCGTGCCTCCTGGACCGACTTCTCCAGGACGGCGAGGCCGCGCGAGCCGAACCGTTCGAAGAAGGCGCTCTGCGGCTTCAGGACGGCGACCCGGTCGGCCATGGCCTCGACGACCGTGCGGCTGAACCGCTCCAGGCCGGCGACGTCGTCGTCCAGCCCCCACTCGGCGAGCAGGGAGGCGTGCGGGTCGATGCCGACGCACAGCGGGCCGCGCTCGTCCATGGCGCGGCGCAGCCGGGCGCCGAAGGGCTCCAACGAGGTCATGCGGGCTTCCTCACGTCGGCGCCGACCGCGTCGGCGAGGGTGGCGTACGGGCTGGTGCGCAGACGGGCGGCGAGGCCCTTGTGGATCGCGCGGCACCAGAAGGGGCCCTCGTAGATGAAGGCGCTGTACCCCTGGACCAGCGTGGCACCGGCCAGGATGCGCTGCCAGGCGTCCTCGGCGGTCTCGACGCCGCCGACACCCACCAGGGTGATCCGGTCGCCCACGCGCGCGTACAGGCGGCGCAGGACCTCCAGGGAGCGCTCCTTGAGGGGGGCGCCGGACAGGCCGCCGGTCTCCTGCACCAGCTCGGGCGCCGACCGCAGGCCGAGACCCTCGCGCGCGATGGTGGTGTTGGTGGCGATGATGCCGTCCAGGCCCAGCTCGACGGCGAGGTCGGCGACCGCGTCGACGTCCTCGTCGGCGAGGTCGGGGGCGATCTTCACCAGCAGCGGGACGCGCCGGTTGGCGACCGTGCGGTCCGCGGCCTCGCGTACGGCGGCCAGCAGCGGGCGCAGGTGGTCCACCGCCTGGAGGTTGCGCAGGCCGGGTGTGTTGGGCGAGGAGACGTTGACGACCAGGTAGTCGGCGTACGCCGCGAGCCGCTCGGCGGACTTCACGTAGTCGGCGACGGCCTCCGCCTCGGGGACGACCTTGGTCTTGCCGATGTTCACGCCGACGACGGTCCGGAAGACGGGCTCACGGGTGGCGAGGCGGGCCGCCACGGCGAGCGAGCCGTCGTTGTTGAAGCCCATGCGGTTGATCAGCGCGCGGTCCGCGACGAGCCGGAACAGCCGCTTCCTGGGGTTGCCGGGCTGCGGCTCGCCGGTGACCGTGCCGATCTCGACGTGGTCGAAGCCCAGCATCGACATCCCGTCGATCGCGACGGCGTTCTTGTCGAAGCCCGCGGCGAGCCCGAACGGGCCGTGCATCCGCAGCCCGAACGCCTCGGTGCGCAGTTCCTTGTGGCGCGGCGCGAGCGCGGCGGCGACGAAGGTGCGCAGCACGGGGATCCGGGCGGCGAGGCGGATCCAGCGGAAGGCCAGGTGGTGGGCGGCTTCCGGGTCCATCCGGCGGAAGACCAGCCGGAAGAAGAACTGATACATCAGGTGTCCTCACACGGAGGGGGGACACCGTTTCCGGAGTCCCCCCTCGTCGGCGGCTAAGGGCCCGCGCCCCGGAGGGGCGCGGGGAACCGCGGACCGGCCACAAGCCGGCCCGCGGCGTTGACACGGCCTCTTGGCGGAGCGCTAGTCGCGGGCCGCGGTCAGGTGTTCCGCGTGCTCCTGGAGCGAGCGGACGCCCACGTCCCCGTGGTTGAGGGCGTCGATGCCCTGGACGGCAGCCGCGAGCGCCTGGACGGTCGTCAGGCACGGCACGGAGCGGGCCACCGCCGCCGTACGGATGTCGTAGCCGTCGAGGCGGCCGCCGGTGCCGTACGGGGTGTTGACGATGAGGTCGACCTCGCCGTCGTGGATGAGCTGGACGATGGTCCGCTCGCCGTTCGGGCCGGTGCCCTCGGACTGCTTGCGCACGACCGTGGCGTGGATGCCGTTGCGCTTGAGGACCTCGGCGGTGCCGGAGGTGGCCAGCAGCTCGAAGCCGTGGGCGACCAGCTCGCGCGCCGGGAAGATCATCGAGCGCTTGTCGCGGTTGGCGACCGAGATGAACGCGCGGCCCTTGGTGGGCAGCGGGCCGTAGGCACCCGCCTGCGACTTGGCGTACGCCGTGCCGAAGACGGAGTCGATGCCCATGACCTCGCCGGTGGAGCGCATCTCCGGGCCGAGGACGGTGTCGACGCCGCGGCCGTGGATGTCGCGGAACCGCGACCACGGCATGACGGCCTCCTTGACGGAGATCGGCGCGTCCAGCGGCAGCTCGCCGCCGTCGCCGTTCGCCGGCAGCAGGCCCTCCGCGCGCAGCTCGGCGACGGTCGCGCCCAGCGAGATGCGCGCGGCCGCCTTGGCGAGCGGCACCGCGGTCGCCTTCGAGGTGAAGGGGACCGTGCGGGAGGCGCGCGGGTTGGCCTCCAGGACGTAGAGGATGTCGCCGGCCATCGCGAACTGGATGTTGATCAGGCCGCGCACGCCGACGCCCTTGGCGATGGCCTCGGTGGAGGCGCGCAGGCGCTTGATGTCGAAGCCGCCCAGGGTGATCGGGGGCAGGGCGCACGCCGAGTCGCCGGAGTGGATACCGGCTTCCTCGATGTGCTCCATCACGCCGCCGAGGTACAGCTCCTCGCCGTCGTAGAGCGCGTCGACGTCGATCTCGATGGCGTCGTCCAGGAAGCGGTCGACGAGTACCGGCCGGGAGGGGCTGATCTCGGTCGACTCGGCGATGTAGGCGGCGAGGCGGGTCTCGTCGTAGACGATCTCCATGCCGCGCCCGCCGAGGACGTAGGAGGGCCGGACGAGGACCGGGTAGCCGATCTCGTCCGCGATGGCCTTGGCGCCGGCGAAGGTGGTGGCCGTGCCGTGCTTGGGGGCGGGCAGGCCGGCCTCGGCGAGGACCTGGCCGAAGGCGCCCCGGTCCTCGGCGGCGTGGATCGCCTCGGGCGAGGTGCCCACGATCGGCACGCCGTTGTCCTTCAGGGCCTGCGACAGGCCGAGCGGGGTCTGGCCGCCCAGCTGGACGATCACACCCGCGACGGGGCCGGCCTGCTGCTCCGCGTGGACGATCTCCAGCACGTCTTCCAGCGTCAGCGGCTCGAAGTACAGGCGGTCGGAGGTGTCGTAGTCCGTGGAGACGGTCTCCGGGTTGCAGTTGACCATCACGGTCTCGTACCCGGCGTCGGACAGCGCGAAGGAGGCGTGGACGCAGGAGTAGTCGAACTCGATGCCCTGGCCGATGCGGTTCGGGCCGGAGCCCAGGATGATCACCGCGGGCTTCTCGCGCCGAGCGACCTCGGTCTCCTCGTCGTAGGAGGAGTAGAAGTACGGCGTCTTCGCGGCGAACTCGGCGGCGCAGGTGTCGACCGTCTTGTAGACCGGGCGGATGCCGAGGGCGTGCCGGACCTCGCGGACGACGTCCTCGCGCAGTCCGCGGATCTCGGCGACCTGCTGGTCGGAGAAGCCGTGCCGCTTGGCCTCGGCGAGCAGCTCGCCGGTCAGCTCGGGCGCCCCGGCCAGCTCGTCCGCGATCTCCTTGATCAGGAAGAGCTGGTCCACGAACCAGGGGTCGATCTTCGTGTACTCGAAGACCTCCTCGGGCGTGGCACCGGCGCGGATGGCCTGCATGACCGTGTTGATGCGGCCGTCGGTGGGGCGTACGGCCTCGCGGAGCAGCGCGTCCTTGTCGCCGGGGTCGCCGACGAAGGTGAACTGGCTGCCCTTCTTCTCCAGCGAGCGCAGCGCCTTCTGGAACGCCTCGGGGAAGTTGCGGCCGATGGCCATGGCCTCGCCGACCGACTTCATGGTGGTCGTGAGGGTGGAGTCCGCGGAGGGGAACTTCTCGAAGGCGAACCGCGGAGCCTTGACGACCACGTAGTCGAGCGTGGGCTCGAAGGAGGCCGGGGTCTCCTGGGTGATGTCGTTCGGGATCTCGTCGAGCGTGTAGCCGACGGCGAGCTTGGCGGCGATCTTGGCGATCGGGAAGCCGGTGGCCTTGGAGGCGAGCGCCGAGGAGCGCGACACGCGCGGGTTCATCTCGATGACGATCACCCGGCCGTCCACGGGGTTCACCGCGAACTGGATGTTGCAGCCGCCGGTGTCGACGCCGACCTCGCGGATGACGGCGATGCCGATGTCCCGCAGGATCTGGTACTCGCGGTCGGTCAGCGTCATCGAGGGCGCGACGGTGATCGAGTCCCCGGTGTGCACGCCCATGGGGTCGAAGTTCTCGATGGAGCAGACGACCACGACGTTGTCGTGCTTGTCGCGCATCAGCTCCAGCTCGTACTCCTTCCAGCCGAGGATGGACTCCTCCAGGAGCACCTCGGTGGTCGGGGAGAGCGTGAGGCCCTGGCCGGCGATGCGGCGCAGCTCGTCCTCGTCGTGGGCGAAGCCGGAGCCGGCGCCGCCCATGGTGAAGGACGGGCGGACGACGACCGGGTAGCCGCCGAGGGTCTCGACGCCCTTGAGGACGTCGTCCATGGAGTGGCAGATGACCGAGCGGGCGGACTCGCCGTGTCCGGTCTTGCGGCGGACCTCCTCCACGACGCCCTTGAAGAGGTCGCGGTCCTCGCCCTTGTGGATCGCCTCGGGCTTGGCGCCGATCAGCTCGACGCCGTACTTCTCCAGGACACCGTTCTCGTGCAGCGAGATGGCGGTGTTCAGGGCCGTCTGGCCGCCCAGGGTGGGCAGCAGGGCGTCGGGGCGCTCCTTGGCGATGATCTTCTCGACGAACTCGGGGGTGATCGGCTCGACGTACGTGGCGTCGGCGATCTCCGGGTCGGTCATGATCGTCGCCGGGTTGGAGTTGACGAGGATCACGCGCAGGCCCTCGGCCCGCAGCACGCGGCACGCCTGGGTGCCGGAGTAGTCGAACTCGGCGGCCTGGCCGATGACGATCGGGCCGGAGCCGATGACCAGGACGGACTGGATATCGGTGCGCTTAGGCACGCTGGCCCTCCATCAGGGAAACGAAGCGGTCGAACAGGTAGGCGGCGTCGTGGGGGCCCGCTGCCGCTTCGGGGTGGTACTGGACGGAGAAGGCCGGCTGGTCGAGCAGCTGCAGCCCCTCCACGACGTCGTCGTTCAGGCAGACGTGCGAGACCTCGGCGCGGCCGAACTTCGTCTCGCTGACCTTGTCGAGCGGCGCGTCCACGGCGAAGCCGTGGTTGTGCGCGGTGACCTCGACCTTGCCGGTCGTACGGTCCTGGACCGGCTGGTTGATGCCCCGGTGGCCGTACTTCAGCTTGTAGGTGCCGAAGCCGAGGGCGCGGCCGAGGATCTGGTTGCCGAAGCAGATGCCGAACAGCGGCGTCCTGCGCTCCAGGACGGCGGTCATCAGCGCCACCGGACCGTCGGCGGTCGCCGGGTCGCCGGGGCCGTTGGAGAAGAACACGCCGTCGGGGTCGACGGCGTAGATCTCGTCGGCCGTGGCGGTGGCGGGCAGGACGTGCACCTCGATGCCGCGCTCGGCCATGCGGTGCGGGGTCATGCCCTTGATGCCGAGGTCGACGGCGGCGACGGTGAACTTCTTCTCACCGACCGCGGGGACGACGTACGCCTCCTTCGTCGCCACCTCCTCGTAGAGGCTCGCGCCCTTCATGTGCGGCTGGGCCTGCACGCGCTCCAGCAGCTCCGCGTCGGGGGCGATCGCCTCGCCGGAGAAGACGCCGGCGCGCATCGAGCCGCGCTCGCGCAGATGCCGGGTGAGGGCGCGGGTGTCGACGCCGGAGATGCCGACCACGCCCTGGCGCTCCAGCTCGTCGTCCAGGGAGCGCTTGGCACGCCAGTTGGACGGCACGCGCGCGGGGTCGCGCACGACGTAGCCGGAGACCCAGATGCGGCTCGACTCGTCGTCCTCGTCGTTCCAGCCGGTGTTGCCGATCTGCGGGGCGGTCGCGACGACGATCTGGCGGTCGTACGACGGGTCGGTGAGGGTCTCCTGGTAGCCGGTCATGCCGGTGGAGAACACGGCTTCGCCGAAGGTCTCCCCCACGGCCCCGTAGGCGCGGCCGCGGAAGATGCGGCCGTCCTCCAGGACGAGTACGGCGGGAACCCTCGCGGCTCCCTTGGTGGAGGTCGTCATCGTGCGCCTTCCGTGTCGTTGATCATCTGGTTCAGGGTGTCGACCCACTCGGTGTGCTCGGCCGCGTGGTCGGAGCGGAAGCCGGAGTCGATCAGCTTGTCGCCGTGTGCCCAGGTCACCACCAGCAGTCCGCCCTCGGTGAGGACCTTGCCGGCGATGCCCTTGTCCAGGCGGGCTCCGCGCAGTGCGGCCGTGGGGACGAAGAAGTCGGTCGCTCCGGGGCGCTCGACCTCCAGGCCCGCGTCGGTCAGGGTGAGCTCGGCCCGGCTCCGGGTGCCCAGGCCGTGGGCCACGATGCGGTCCAGCCACTGCCCGGCGGTGGTGGAGCCGTGGTAGCGGCCGCTCATGCTCAGTCTGGCCGGGCCGGTCTCGTCCGGCGCGCTGGGCAGCGCCGGCAGGTCGCCCTGGAGGGTGCCGCGCCACTTCCAGCCCTCGCGCATCAGCCAGTAGACGAGCGCGATGAAGAGGGCCAGTCCGACGAGCCAGCCGATGCGGGCCCCCCAGTCGGTGACCTCGGCCGACTTCTCCGCCTCGGCCAGCAGGATTACAGGTGTCACGTGAGCTTCCCGTCGACGAGCGTGGCCTTGCCCCGCAGCCACGTGTGCGTCACACGGCCCGGCAGCTCACGTCCCTCGTAGGGGGTGTTGCGGCTGCGCGAGGCGAAGCCCGCGGGGTCCACCCGGCCACGGTATTCCGTGTCGACCAGGGTGAGGTTGGCGGGCTCACCAGCCGAGACGGGACGGCCGTGGCCGGCGGCCTGTCCGATCCGCGCGGGCTTGACGGACATCCGGTCGGCGACGCCGGCCCAGTCCAGCAGGCCCGTGTCGACCATGGTCTCCTGGACCACCGACAGCGCCGTCTCCAGGCCGACCATGCCCATGGCGGCGGCGGCCCACTCGCAGTCCTTGTCCTCGTGCGGGTGCGGGGCGTGGTCGGTGGCGACGATGTCGATCGTGCCGTCGGCGAGCGCCTCGCGCAGGGCCAGCACGTCGCGCTCGGTGCGCAGCGGCGGGTTGACCTTGTAGACGGGGTTGTACGTGCGCACCAGCTCGTCGGTGAGGAGCAGGTGGTGCGGGGTGACCTCGGCGGTGACCTGGATGCCGCGGGACTTGGCCCAGCGGACGATCTCCACGGAACCGGCGGTCGACAGGTGGCAGATGTGCACGCGGGAGCCGACGTGCTCGGCGAGCAGGACGTCCCGGGCGATGACCGACTCCTCGGCGACGGCCGGCCAGCCGCCCAGGCCCAGCTCGGCGGAGACGACGCCCTCGTTCATCTGGGCGCCCTCGGTGAGCCGCGGCTCCTGCGCGTGCTGGGCGACGACACCGCCGAAGGCCTTCACGTACTCCAGGGCGCGGCGCATGATCACGGCGTCGTCCACGCACTTGCCGTCGTCGGAGAAGACGGTGACGCCGGCGGCGGACTCGTGCATCGCGCCCAGCTCGGCGAGCTTGCGGCCCTCCAGGCCGACGGTGACGGCGCCGATGGGCTGGACGTCGCAGTAGCCGTGCTCCCGGCCGAGGCGGTACACCTGCTCGACCACGCCGGCGGTGTCGGCGACGGGGAAGGTGTTGGCCATGGCGAAGACGGCCGTGTAGCCGCCGCTCGCCGCCGCGCGGGTGCCGGTCAGGACGGTCTCGGAGTCCTCGCGGCCCGGCTCGCGCAGATGGGTGTGCAGGTCGACCAGGCCCGGCAGCAGCACCTTGCCGGCGGCCTCGACGACCTCGGCACCCTCGGCACCGAGGTCCGTGCCCACCTCGGCGATGGTCTCGCCGTCGATCAGCACGTCCTGCGGCTCGCCGCCGAGCACCTTCGCACCGCGGATCAGGATCTTGCTCATGGGTCTTACTTCTCCTCAGTGCGGGTCTGGGCGGGTTCGTTGCCGCCGAGCAGCAGGTACAGGACGGCCATCCGGATGGAGACTCCGTTGGCGACCTGCTCGATGGCGGTGCAGCGGTCGGAGTCGGCGACCTCGGCGGTGATCTCCATGCCGCGGACCATCGGGCCGGGGTGCATCACGATGGCGTGCTCGGGCAGCTTGGCCATGCGGTCGCCGTCGAGGCCGTAGCGCCGCGAGTACTCGCGCTCGGTCGGGAAGAAGGCCGCGTTCATGCGCTCGCGCTGCACACGGAGCATCATCACGGCGTCGCACTTGGGCAGCGTGCTGTCCAGGTCGTACGAGACCGCGCACGGCCAGGACTCCACGCCGACCGGCACCAGGGTGGGCGGGGCGACCAGGGTGACCTCGGCGCCGAGGGTGTGCAGCAGGTCGACGTTGGAGCGGGCGACCCGGCTGTGCAGGACGTCGCCGACGACGGTGATCCGCTTGCCGGACAGGTCCTGGCCGAGCCCGGCGTCGCGGCCGATCAGCCGGCGGCGCATGGTGAAGGCGTCCAGGAGGGCCTGGGTGGGGTGCTGGTGGGTGCCGTCGCCGGCGTTGATGACGGCGGCGTCGACCCAGCCGGAGTTGGCGAGCCGGTAGGGGGCGCCGGAGGCGCCGTGCCGGATGACCACGGCGTCGACGCCCATGGCCTCCAGGGTCTGGGCGGTGTCCTTCAGGGACTCGCCCTTGGACACCGACGAGCCCTTGGCGGTGAAGTTGATGACGTCCGCGGACAGCCGCTTCTCGGCGGCTTCGAAGGAGATCCGCGTGCGCGTGGAGTCCTCGAAGAAGAGGTTGACGATCGTCCGGCCGCGCAGGGTCGGCAGCTTCTTGATCGGCCGGTCGGCGACCCGGGCCATCTCCTCGGCGGTGTCGAGGATCAGGACGGCGTCGTCGCGGGTGAGGTCGGCGGCCGAGATGAGATGACGCTGCATCTGTCAGGCTCCGTAAGGCAGTTCAAACGGGAGATTTAGGGCAGGCGGGCGCATGCTGGGGCACACCGGAGGGTGGCCGTGCGCCTGACTTGCTACTGAGCGGCCGGCTTCGCACCGAGCAGCACGGTGTCGCGACCGTCCTCCTCGGCGAGCTGGACCTTGACCGTCTCCCGCAGCGACGTGGGGAGGTTCTTGCCGACGTAGTCGGCACGGATGGGCAGTTCCCGGTGGCCGCGGTCGACCAGGACCGCGAGCTGCACCGCGCGCGGACGCCCGATGTCGTTCAGGGCGTCGAGGGCGGCCCGGATGGTGCGCCCGGAGAAGAGCACGTCGTCGACGAGGACCACCAGCTTGCCGTCGAGGCCGTCACCGGGGATGTCGGTGCGGGCCAGCGCACGCGGCGGGTGCATGCGCAGGTCGTCGCGGTACATGGTGATGTCGAGCGAGCCGACCGGGATCTTGCGGTCGGTGATCTGCTCCAGCTTGGCGGCGAGCCGCTGGGCGAGGAAGACGCCACGGGTCGGGATGCCGAGGAGCACCACGTCGTCGGCGCCCTTGGCGCGCTCGACGATCTCGTGGGCGATACGGGTCAGCACCCGCGCGATGTCGGGGCCTTCGAGAACGGGCCGCGCATCGGCAGCTTGCGGATGCGCGGGGATGTCGTGCTTGTCCATACGAAACGGACCTCCTTCTCCGCCTCACGGGACGGACCTTAAAGGACGTCGGAATTGCGCCATCCACCGTAGCAGGTCGCCCGGCGTGCCCCTGTCACCCCCTCGGCCTAGTCGGCCGTCACTACCACGGAAGAGTCGGTGTGGACCATTCGGCTTGACGCAGAAGAATCACGCTGCGTAACCTCACAGTGAGTTACCAGCCGCGCGGCGGGAAGACAGCCGGCCGCGTCGACACAGTGTCCGGGGAGCTATATGTCCAGCGAATACGCCAAACAGCTCGGGGCCAAGCTCCGGGCCATCCGCACCCAGCAGGGCCTTTCCCTCCACGGTGTCGAGGAGAAGTCCCAGGGGCGCTGGAAGGCCGTGGTGGTCGGTTCGTACGAGCGCGGCGACCGTGCCGTGACCGTACAGCGTCTTGCCGAGTTGGCCGATTTCTATGGCGTCCCTGTGCAGGAGCTGCTGCCGGGCACCACGCCGGGCGGCGCCGCCGAGCCGCCGCCGAAGCTGGTCCTGGACCTGGAGCGGCTGGCCACGGTGCCGGCCGAGAAGGCGGGCCCCCTGCAGCGCTACGCGGCGACGATCCAGTCCCAGCGCGGCGACTACAACGGCAAGGTGCTCTCCATCCGCCAGGACGACCTGCGCACACTGGCCGTCATCTACGACCAGTCCCCCTCGGTGCTGACCGAGCAGCTGATCAGCTGGGGCGTGCTGGACGCGGACGCGCGCCGCGCCGTGGCCACGCACGAAGAGGCGTAGCCGCTCCACGACTCAGCAGAAACGTGCCGCCGGGGTGGCCGGAACCTTATGGTTCCGGCCCCCCCGGCGGCGTTTCACTACTCTGGCGGCCCCTGCCGGGCTCCCCCAGGCACCGGCAGCGCACGCCGGGCCCCAGGGCACTGACAGCGCACGCCGGGCCCTCACACGCCTGCCGGGCGCCGAGGGGGCGCGGACATGCCTGAGGGGCGCGGGGGAACCGCCCGACGGGCCACGGTCGATCCGTGGCCGTCGGCGCACAGTCCCTCGGCGCCCCTGTGGCGGCGTCGGCTAGGCCCGGCGGAGCGAAGGCTTCAGTTCCTTCAGACGCCCCAGCAGACCGTTGACGAACGAGGGCGACTCATCGGTCGAGAACTCCTTCGCCAGCTGCACCATCTCGTCCAGGACGACGGCGTCCGGGGTCTCGTCGACCCAGATCAGCTCGTACGCGCCCAGCCGCAGGATGTTGCGGTCGACGACCGGCATGCGGTCGAGCGTCCACCCCACCGCGTACTGCGCGATCAGCTCGTCGATCCGCTTCGCGTGCGCCGCGTAGCCCTCGACCAGCTGCATCGTGTACTCGCTGACCGGCGGCTGCCGCGTGTCGGACCGGGAGAGCCGGATCCAGTCCGCGAGGACCGTCAGGACGTCGGCGCCGCGCTGGTCGCCCTCGAAGAGGATCTGGAAGGCGCGCTTGCGGGCCGTGTTGCGGGCAGCCACGGTTAGCTGTTCACCCGGCCGAGGTAGTCGCTGGTGCGGGTGTCGACCTTGATCTTCTCACCGGTGGTGATGAAGAGCGGGACCTGGATCTGGTGACCGGTCTCCAGGGTGGCGGGCTTGGTGCCACCGGTGGAGCGGTCGCCCTGGACGCCCGGCTCGGTCTCGGCGATGACCAGCTCGACGGCGGCGGGCAGCTCGACGAAGAGAACCTCGCCCTCGTGCTGCGCGACGGTCGCGGTGAAGCCCTCGATCAGGAAGTTCGCGGCGTCGCCGACGGCCTTCCGGTCGATGTGCAGCTGGTCGTAGGTCTCCATGTCCATGAAGACGAAGTAGTCGCCGTCCATGTACGAGAACTGCATGTCGCGCTTGTCGACAGTGGCCGTCTCGACCTTGACGCCGGCGTTGAAGGTCTTGTCGACGACCTTGCCGGAGAGCACGTTCTTGAGCTTGGTGCGCACGAAGGCCGGGCCCTTGCCGGGCTTGACGTGCTGGAACTCGACGACGGACCAGAGCTGGCCGCCTTCGAGCTTGAGCACCATGCCGTTCTTGAGGTCGTTCGTGGAAGCCACGGTTGCGGAATCTCCTGGACTGACGTACGACCCCGGCGCACGCCACTGCCTAGAGGGCGAGCAGCTCCTTGGTCGTGATGGTGAGTAGCTCGGGTCCGCCGTCCGCCTCGGGGCGCACGACGAGCGTGTCATCGATCCGGACACCGCCCCGGCCCGGGAGGTGGACCCCCGGTTCGACGGTGACCGGCACGCAAGCGTCCAGTTTACCCATTGCCGCGGGCGCCAACTGCGGGTCCTCGTCGATTTCGAGTCCGACACCGTGTCCGATGATCGGTGGCAGGGCTTCCGCATAGCCCGCGGAGTCCAGTACCTGCCGGGCCGCGCGGTCGACGTCGCGATAGGCGGCGCCCGGTGCGAGGAACTCCCGTCCGGCGCGCTGAGCGGCGAAGACCAGGTCGTACAGCTCGATCTGCCAGTCGGCGGGCGAGGTCCCGATGACGAAGGTGCGGCCGATCTCGCAGCGGTAGCCGCGATAGGTGGCCCCCAGGCAGACGGAGAGGAAATCGCCCTCCTCCACCCGCCGGTCGGTGGGACGGTGGCCGCGGCGGCCGGCGTGCGGCCCGGTGGCCACGGAGGTGGGGAAGGCGGGGCCGTCGGCGCCGTGGTCGACCAGGCGGCGCTCCAGCTCCAGCGCGAGATGCCGTTCGGTGCGGCCGACCAGGATGGATTCCAGCAGCTCGCCGAGGGCCTGGTCGGCGATCTCGGCGCCGATGCGGAGGCAGGAGATCTCCTCCTCGTCCTTGACCACCCGGAGCTGCTCCACGGCTCCGCCGATGTCGCCCAGGCGGAGGCCCGGGGCGACGGAGGCCAGGGCCCTGTGGCGGGCCACGGTGAGGTGGTGTTCCTCGACGGCGAGCGAGTCGGCGTCCTGGGCCGCGGCGAGGCCGGCCGCCGAGACCGCGGGGTCGCCGCCCGGCACGGGCAGGACGTGCAGGCGCAAGTGATCGTCCGGCCGGCCCTCGTGCGGCCGGTCGTCGGGCGAGCCCGCGCAGACGAGCACGTCCTCGCGCTTGCCGAGCAGCAGGACGGCGCGGAGCGGGGCGGCACCCGCCAGGTAGCGCACATTGGCGGGGCGGGTGACGAGCGCTGCCGCGGTACCGGCCGCGTTGAAGTGTTCCCTCAGCCGGGATCGGCGGTTCGCGTACACCTCTGACATGAGATGAGCGTAGGAGTTTTGCCCGGTTTGTGCCGGTTGGGTGGGGCCGAGTGGGGCGACGGGGGCGGTTCGGTGGCGTCGCGGGAGCCGGGGGCGGCGGGCGGCGAGCGGCGAGTGCCGGAGGACGGCGGGCGGCCAGCGCCGGGTGCCGGGGGGCGGCGGGCGGCCAGCGGCGAATGCCGGAGGGCGCCGGGTGCCGGGGAGCGGCGGGTGCCGGGGCAGGCGGCCAGCGGCGGGGGTCGGCGGGCGGCGGGCGGGGCGGCGGGCGCGCGGTTCTCCCGGCCTTCGGGGAGGGACGCCCGCCCCGCTCACCAGTTCGGCGGGCTCGCTATCGCCCTGGCCAGGACCTCGTCCAGGACCCGCGCCGTCCCCGGGACGTCCAGCTGGGAATTGTCGATGATCGGCAGACCCGAGCCGTACCAGCCGGCCATGCGGCCGTGGATGCGGGCCACCTCCTCGTCGGTGAGGCGGCGGTTGCCGGTGCGTTCGGCGTTGCGCTCCAGGACGATGTCCAGGCCCGGGAGCAGGACCACGGGGAGCAGACCGGGGCCCACGTGCCGCTTCCAGCCGCCGAGGCCCACGGCCGGGCGGTCCGGGAAGACGGCGTCGTCCAGGATGCAGGAGATGCCGTTGGCCAGGAAGTTGCGCGCGGCGAAGCCGCAGGTGCGGCGGGCCAGGCGGTACTGGGCCTCCGAGTTGTCGTTCCAGCCGGACTGGGGATCGGCGAAGCCCGAGCGGACCCACTCACGCACGTCGTCCAGGCTGATGTGGGCCGTGGAGACGCGGCGGTGGTCCGCCCAGTACTTGGCGACGCTGGTCTTGCCCGCGCCGGCCGGGCCGATGAGCAGGACGGCGAGAACGGTGGCCGCCGGGTCCGGGACCAGGGCCGCGGCGGGCGCCGCCATGGGCGCCCCGACCGGGCCGCCGGGTGGCAGCGACACGTGCCCGGTGCTATCGGTGGCCGCCGGGCCGGCGGTGTGCTGCGGCGGCGCGGACGGTGGCAGCGGACCGGAGTGCACGGGGGGCTGCTGGGGAGCCGGCGGCACGGGACCCGACGGGGCCGGGAAGCCCGGCGCCGGGGGAACGGGGGCGGACCCCTGGGAAGCGCCCGGGTAGGGACCCGGGAGGTGTGCGGCCGACGCCCAGCCGGCGTGCGGCCCCTGCCCCGGCTGGTGGGGCGGCGGCAGCGGAGACCCCACTGCGTGCTGCATCCGTTGCCACTCCATCTCGTACAGGCACTGTGGTGCTGGTGGCGGGGGCACGCCCCCGCCGCCACCGAACGGTACCGTCCCCGGCCGTCGTTTGGTGAAACGGCCGGGAGCGGTCCTGAGTGCCCGGTCCGGGAAGGGAATCGGACAGAGGGAACGGCCGGGGACTTACTGCCCGACCTCGCCGTACGCGGCGAGCAGGACCGCCGGGTCCGGGCCTTCCAGGACGGTCGGCTTGGCCAGGCCGTCCAGGACGATGAAGCGCAGCAGGTCGCCGCGGGACTTCTTGTCGACCTTCATCGTCTCCAGCAGCCGGGGCCACTGGTCGTAGCGGTAGTGCAGCGGCAGGCCCACGGACTCCAGGATGCTGCGGTGCCGGTCGGCCGTCGCGTCGTCCAGGCGGCCCGCCAGCCGGCCGAGTTCGGCGGCGAAGTGCATGCCGACCGCGACCGCGGCGCCGTGCCGCCACTTGTAGCGCTCGTTCTTCTCGATCGCGTGGCCGAGCGTGTGGCCGTAGTTCAGGATCTCCCGGGGACCGGATTCCTTCAGGTCCGAGGAGACCACCGCCGCCTTGACCCGGATCGACCGCTCGATCAGCTCGGAGGTGTGCGGGCCCTCCGGAGTCCGCGCCGCCTGCGGATCGGCCTCAATCAGGTCGAGGATCACCGGGTCCGCGATGAACCCGGCCTTGATGACCTCGGCCAGCCCGGAGACGTAGTCGTGCACCGGCAGGGAGTCCAGCGCGGCCAGGTCGCACAGCACCCCGGCCGGCGGATGGAAGGAACCGACCAGGTTCTTGCCCTCCGCGGTGTTGATGCCGGTCTTGCCGCCGACGGCCGCGTCGACCATGGCCAGCACGGTGGTGGGGACGGCGACCCAGCGCACCCCGCGCAGCCAGGTCGCGGCGACGAAGCCGGCCAGGTCCGTGGTGGAACCGCCGCCGACCCCGACGATGGCGTCGGTGCGGGTGAACCCGCACTGGCCCAGCGCCTTCCAGCAGTAGGCGGCGACCTCGGCGGTCTTGGCCTCCTCGGCGTTGGGCACCTGGATCGCCACCGTCTCGTACCCCTGCTCGGCCAGATCGGCGCGCAGCGCCTCCCCGGTCTCGGCCAGGGCCTCCGGGTGGATCACCGCGACCCGCCGGGCCTGCTCGCCGATCAGCCCGGCCAGCTCACCGAGCAGCTGCCGGCCCACCAGCACCTCGTACGGGTCGGTGCCCGCCGTGCCGGTGATCCGGATCCGGGTGACTGCCTCGCTCATCCTTGCTTCAACTCCAGTGCGTCCAGCACGTCTTGCGTGACCTCTTCGGGGGTGCGGCCGTCCGTCGGCACGACGGCGGTGGCGACCTCTTCGTACAGGTGCCGGCGCGCCTCCATCAGCTCGCGCCACTGCTTGCGCGGGTTGACCGCCAGCAGCGGGCGGGCCACGTTCAGGCCGGTGCGCCGGACGGCCTCCTCGACCTCCATCGACAGGTAGACCACCCGCTGCCCGGCGAGCAGCGCCCGCGTCTCGGGGTCCAGGACGGCCCCGCCGCCCAGCGCGACGACACCCCCGTGCTCGGCGAGCGCGGCGCGCACGGCCGCCTTCTCCTTGGCGCGGAAGGCGGGCTCGCCCTCGTCCACGAAGATCTCCGCGATGGTGCGGCCCTCGGCGGCCACGATGTCCTCGTCGGTGTCGCGGTAGTCCACGCCCAGATGCTCGCCGAGCAGCCGCCCGACGGTGGACTTGCCCACCCCCATCGGGCCGATCAGGACGACCGCGGGCACGACGCTCACCTGATGGCCAGGTTGTCGAGGTACGCCTGGACGTTGCGCCGGGTCTCGGTCACCGAGTCGCCGCCGAACTTCTCCGCGACCGCGTCCGCGAGGACGAGCGCCACCATGGCCTCGGCGACGATGCCGGCGGCCGGCACGGCGGACACGTCGGAACGCTGGTGGTGGGCCTGGGCGGCCTCGCCGGTGGACACGTCCACGGTCTTCAGGGCCCGCGGCACGGTCGCGATCGGCTTCATCGCCGCCCGCACCCGCAGCAGCTCACCGGTGGTCAGACCGCCCTCGGTGCCGCCGGAGCGGCCGGAGACCCGGCGGATGCCCTCCGGCGTGCCGACGATCTCGTCGTGCGCCTGGGAGCCCGGCACCCGGGCCAGCTCGAAGCCGTCGCCGATCTCGACGCCCTTGATCGCCTGGATGCCCATGAGGGCACCGGCCAGCCGGGCGTCCAGCTTGCGGTCCCAGTGCACGTGGGAGCCGAGGCCGACGGGGACCCCGTAGGCGAGGACCTCGACCACGCCGCCGAGCGTGTCGCCGTCCTTGTGCGCCTGGTCGACCTCCGCGACCATCGCCTTCGACGCGTCCGCGTCGAGGCAGCGCAGCGGGTCGGCGTCCAGCTTCTCGACATCGGCCGGGGTGGGGTACACCCCGTGCGGGGCCTTCACGGAGCACAGCTCGACGACGTGCGAGACGATCTCGATGCCGGCCGTCTCCTTCAGGTACGACCGTGCCACCGCGCCCAGCGCCACGCGGGCCGCCGTCTCACGGGCCGAGGCGCGCTCCAGGATCGGGCGGGCCTCGTCGAAGCCGTACTTCTGCATGCCCGCCAGGTCGGCGTGGCCGGGGCGCGGGCGGGTCAGCGGAGCGTTGCGGGCCAGGCCGGCCAGCACCTCGGGGTCGACCGGGTCGGCCGCCATGACCTGCTCCCACTTCGGCCACTCGGTGTTGCCCACCATGATCGCCACCGGGGAGCCCATGGTCAGGCCGTGCCGGACGCCGCCCAGGAACGTGACCTCGTCCTGCTCGAACTTCATCCGCGCACCGCGGCCATAGCCGAGCCGCCGCCGCGCCAGGTGATCCGCCACCATCTCCGTGGTGATCGGCACGCCGGCGGGAAGTCCCTCCAGCGTCGCGACAAGTGCGGGACCGTGGGACTCCCCCGCGGTCAGCCAACGCAGCCTGCTCAACGGTGCTCCTCAGTGCTCGCGCCCGGTACTGCCCTGCGTACGCGCGTCCTCGCGTACGGCGACGGCGTCACCGGGTGCGCGACCCCGGTACGCCACCTCCGATCCTCCCACGTCCAGGGGCGAGATCCGGCCGCCGGTCCAGCAGGCGGACGCGCGCGGGGCGTCAGCGGGCCGCGAGCGCCCGTTCCCCGGCGTGGCGCATGGCGTCCACCGGGCCCGGCACCCGCCCGGTCATCTGCTCGAACTGGAGTACCGCCTGGTGGACCAGCAGGTCGAGGCCGCCGACCACGGCACCGCCGAACATGGACCAGCGGGCCGCCAGCTCGGTGGGCCAGGGGTCGTAGAGCACGTCGAAGAGGGTGGCGGGGCGTTCGGGTACGGCGGCGGCGAGGGCGTCGGTGGTGCCGGCGGGCGTGGTGGCGATCACCAGCGGGGCGCGCAGCGCCTCCGCGGCGTCGGACCAGTCCGCGGTACGGACCTCCACGTCGAGCCGTTCGCCCCACTCCCGCATCTCGGCGGCGCGGGCCTCGCTGCGGACGTAGGCGACGACCTCCCCGGTGCAGACCCGGGCGAGCGCGGCGAGCGCGGAGGACGCCGTGGCGCCGGCGCCCAGGACGGCGGCGGAGTCGACCTGTTCGATTCCGTGCTCGCGCAGGGCGGCCACGATGCCCGGGATGTCGGTGTTGTCGCCGCGTCGGCGCCCGTCCTCGGTGAAGACGAGCGTGTTGACCGCGTCGACCGAGGCCGCGGTCTCGCTGACCTCGTCCAGCAACGGGATGACCGCCCGCTTCAGCGGCATGGTCAGCGACAGCCCCGCCCACTGGGGCCCCAGCTCGTCCAGGAAGCCGGGCAGGGCGGCCTCGTCGACGTCGAAGCTGTCGTACGACCAGCCGGCGAGCCCGGCCGCTTCGTACGCGGCGCGGTGCAGCACCGGGGAGAGGGAGTGGGCGATCGGCGAACCGAGCACGGCGGCACGGCGGCCGTCAGTTGCCCGAGCTGGCATTGAACTTGTCCTTGAGCTCTTGGAATTCGGCGTAGGTCTTGGCGAACTCGGTGTTGTTCGTGCCGTCGGTCGCCACGAAGTAGATCCAGCCGTCGTGCGTCGGATTGAGCGTCGCCTTCAGCGCGTCCTCGCCGGGGTTGCCGATCGGGCCGGGCGGAAGTCCCTTGTGGGTGTACGTGTTGTACGGGCTCGGGTTGCTGTTGATCTCCTTCTCGGAGATGTGGATGTTGCTCTTGCCCAGCAGGTAGTTGTAGGTGGAGTCGAACTGCAGCAGCCGGTTCGTCTCGGTGTTGGTGGGCTTGAGGCGGTTGAAGACCACCTCGGCCATCTTGCGGAAGTCGTCGTGCGTCTTGCCCTCGGCCTGGACCAGGCTCGCGACCGTGACGAGCTCGAAGGCGTCGTTCAGGCCGAGTTTGCGGGCCTTGTCGTCGAGGCCGTAGGCGGCGTACTTCTGCTTGGCCTGGGTCACCATCTGCTTCAGGACCGCCTCGGGCTTCATGCCCTTCGCGGCCGGGTACGTGGCCGGCCAGAGGAAGCCCTCCAGCGGGTCCATGATGGTGCTGTTGTTCTGCGCCCACGTCGGCACGCCGAGGGTCTTGTACTGCTTCCGGGCGATCTTCTTGGTGCTGCCGGAGGGCAGTTCGAGCTGCTTGTCGATGGCCGCGTAGACGGCCGAGTTGCGCTCGCCCTCGGTGACCACCACGTTGTTCTGGCTGCGCGGGTCCAGCATCATCTTGACGGCGCTGCCCGCGGACATCTCCTTCTTCAGGAGGTAGGCGCCGGCCTGGATGCCGTCGCCGCCCGGCGTCTGGCCCTGGGCGTGGACGAACGCCTCGGCGCTCTTGACGACTCCGGCCTCTTTCAGCCGGCGGCCGATCTCCCAGCCGCCCGCGCCCTTGGGGATCTCGACGGTCACCGTCGCGCTGATGCCCTCGCCCGCGTAGTCCGGAGCCGTGCCGAAACGATTTTGGTAGAACTTGTAGCCGAAGTACCCGACTCCGCCGAGGCCGCCGCCGAACACCAGCACGACCACCATGCAGGCGCAGCCGGTCCGCCGTTTCTTGCTCTTGGCCGGTTTCTTGCCCTTGCCCCGCCGCTCGCGCCGGCTCTGGAGCTCGTGCTCCTCGTCGTCCTCGTCGCCGCCGCCCGCCGGCGGAGCGTGCTCCTCCTCGCCCGTCGGCTCCGGTTCCGCTTCCGGTTCGGGGCGCCTGCGGCCGGGCGGCTCCGGCGGCGGGTAGGCGTCCTCGGTGCCGTAGAAGTCGGGCTGCTCTCCGCCGTAGGCGACGGGCTGCTGGCCGTACGGGTCACCGGGGTCGGCGGCGTACGGCACCTGGCCGTGGGTGCCGGTCGCGTCCCAGCCGCCCTGGTGGAACTGCTGCTGGGGGTGACCGGCGAACTGCTGGTCGAACTGGGGCCGGCCCGATCCGTCGTAGTACTGGTTCTGCTGTCCCTCGTAGCCGGGCTGCTGCTCCTGGCTCCAGTTTCCGTACTGCGGCGCCTGCGGATAGTGCTGTGGCTGGCCGTCGTAAGGGGACTGCGGACCCGCCTGGGCCTGCTGTCCTCCCCATCCGCCGTCCCCGTACAACGGGTCCTCCGGATGCCACGGTTCGGAGCCTGGGCCCCGGCCATACTCAGTCATCGATCCCCTAGAGCCGCGAGGCCGACGATCACGCGGCCCGTGGGCCGGCTGCCGTTCCGCCTCTTGCTGTGCCCCGGCTGTTCGAACACCGGCGCATCGCGCGGAACGTTACCGTATCGCGATCAGATGACCACTTCGACGCCCTCGCCGGGTGCTTTGCCTGACACCCGTTCGGATTCCAGGGCCTGCTGCAGGATGATCACGGCCGCCGCCTGGTCGATGACCGCGCGGCCCTTCTTCGACTTCACGCCCGAGGCACGCAGTCCCTGACTGGCCGTCACCGTCGTCATCCGCTCGTCCACCAGGCGCACCGGCACCGGCTGGACGCCCCGCGCCAGCTCCTGCGCGAAGGCGCGGACCTTGACCGCGGCCGGCCCCTCGCCCCCCTTGAGGGAGCGAGGGAGGCCGACGACGACCTCGATCGGTTCGTACTCCTCCACCAGCTGCCGCAGCCGGCGGTGAGCGGCGGGGATGTCCCGGCCGGGGACGGTCTCCACCGGGGTGGCGAGGATGCCGTCGGGGTCGCACGAGGCGACCCCGATCCGGGCGTCCCCGACGTCGATCGCGAGCCGACGTCCTCTGCGCATCTTCTCGACCGTCTCTTACTTCGCGGTCTCGGCGACGAGACGCTCGACGGCCTCGACGGCCTCGCCGACGGCGGCGGGGTTCTGGCCGCCGCCCTGGGCGACGTCCGGCTTGCCGCCACCGCCGCCGCCGAGCGTCTTGGCGGCGGTGCGGACCAGGTCACCGGCCTTGAGACCGCGCTCACGAGCGGCGTCGTTGGTGGCGATGACCGTCAGCGGCTTGCCGTTGTTGACGGTGAAGAGAGCGACCACGGCGGCCCGGCCGCCCTGGATACGGCCCCGCACGTCCAGGACCAGCTTGCGCAGGTCGTCCGGGGTGGTGCCGTCCGGGACCCGGCCGGTCACCACGGCCACGCCCCGCACGTCCTTGGCGGACTCGGCGAGGCCGGCGGCGGCCTGGAGCACCTTCTCGGCGCGGAACTTCTCGATCTCCTTCTCGGCGTCCTTCAGCTTGCCGAGCATCGAGGCGACCTTCTCCGGCAGCTCCTCCGAGCGGCCCTTGAGCAGCTCGGTCAGCTGGTTGACGACCGTGTGCTCGCGGGCGAGGAAGTTGTAGGCGTCCATGCCGACCAGGGCCTCGATACGACGGACGCCCGAGCCGATGGAGGACTCGCCGAGCAGCTTCACCAGACCCAGCTGGGCGGTGTTGTGCACGTGCGTGCCGCCGCACAGTTCCTTGGAGAAGTCGCCGATGGTGACCACACGGACCCGCTCGCCGTACTTCTCGCCGAACTCGGCGATGGCGCCCTGCTTCTTGGCCTCGTCGATGCCCATGACCTCGGCGTGCACGTCGAGGTCGCGGGCGAGCACCTCGTTGATCTTCTGCTCGACGTCGGTCATCACGGCCGTCGGCACGGCGGACGGCGAACCGAAGTCGAAGCGGAAGCGGCCGGGCTGGTTCTCGGAGCCGGCCTGGGCGGCCGTCGGGCCGAGGGCGTCGCGCAGCGCCTGGTGGGTCAGGTGGGTGGCCGAGTGGGCGCGGGCGATCGCGTGACGGCGGCGGGTGTCGATGCTGGCCTGGGCCTTGGCGCCGACGGTCACCTCGCCGACCTGGACGACGCCCTTGTGGACGTACACGCCCGGGACCGGCTTCTGGCAGTCACGGATCTCGATGACGGCACCGGAGTCGACCCTGATCCGGCCGGTGTCGCCGATCTGGCCGCCGCCCTCGGCGTAGAACGGGGTGCGGTCCAGGACGACCTCGACCTCGTCGCCCTCGGTGGCGGCCGGGGAGGAGACGCCGTCGACCAGGAGGCCGACGATCGTGGACTCGCCCTCGGTGTCGGTGTAGCCGATGAAGTCGGTGGCACCGGCGGCGTCGGCGATCTCGCGGTAGGCGCCCATGTCGGCGTGGCCGGTCTTCTTGGCCTGGGCGTCGGCCTTGGCGCGCTCCCGCTGCTCCTTCATCAGGCGGCGGAAGCCGTCCTCGTCCACGGAGAGGCCCTGCTCGGCGGCCATCTCCAGGGTGAGGTCGATCGGGAAGCCCCAGGTGTCGTGGAGCAGGAACGCCTTGTCGCCGGCGAGGACCGTGCCGCCGGACTGCTTGGTCTCGGTGACGGCGGTGTCGAGGATGTTGGTGCCGGCCTTCAGCGTCTTGAGGAAGGCGTTCTCCTCGGCGACGGCGACCTTCTCGATGCGCTCGCGGTCGGTGAGCAGCTCGGGGTACTGCTGGCCCATCATGCGGATCACGGTGTCGACCAGGTCCTTGACGACCGGACCGGTGGCACCGAGCAGGCGCATGTTGCGGATGGCGCGGCGCATGATGCGGCGCAGGACGTAGCCGCGGCCCTCGTTGCCGGGGGTGACGCCGTCGCCGATCAGCATGGTGGCCGTGCGCATGTGGTCGGTGACCACGCGGAGGGAGACGTCCGAGCCATGGGCCTCGCCGTAGCGGACGCCGGTCAGCTCGGTGGCCTTGTCGATGACGGCCATGGAGGTGTCGATCTCGTACATGTTCTGCACGTCCTGCAGAATCATGGCGAGCCGCTCCAGGCCGAGGCCCGTGTCGATGTTCTTGCTCGGCAGGTCCCCGAGGATCTCGAAGTTGTCCTTGCCGATGCCCTCGCCCCGCTCGTACTGCATGAAGACGAGGTTCCAGATCTCCACGTACCGCTCGTCGTTGACGGCCGGGCCGCCCTCGACGCCGAACTCGGGGCCGCGGTCGTAGTTGATCTCGGAGCAGGGGCCGCATGGGCCGGGGACGCCCATGGACCAGAAGTTGTCCTTCATGCCCAGGCGCTGGATGCGCTCCTTGGGCACGCCGACGACCTCGTGCCAGATCCGCTCGGCCTCGTCGTCGTCCTGGTAGACGGTGATCCACAGGCGCTCGGGGTCGAGGGCGTAGCCGCCCTTGTCCCGGGGAGCGGTGAGCAGCTCCCAGGCGAGCTTGATGGCGCCTTCCTTGAAGTAGTCGCCGAAGGAGAAGTTGCCGCACATCTGGAAGAAGGTGCCGTGGCGGGTGGTCTTGCCGACCTCTTCGATGTCGGGGGTGCGCACGCACTTCTGCACGCTGGTGGCGCGCGGGAAGGGCGGCTTGACCTCACCCAGGAAGTAGGGCTTGAAGGGCACCATGCCGGCCGGGACGAGCAGCAGAGTCGGGTCGTCCGCGATGAGCGACGCCGAAGGGACGACGGTGTGCCCGCGCTCCTCGAAGAAGCTCAACCAGCGGCGGCGAATCTCGGCCGACTCCATCAGTGGTCCTCATTCCGGTTGTACGAGTGCATCGGAGGTTCGATGTACTTCGGTGTGCTGCGGTTGTTCTCGACGGCGGTGTACCGCCGGGGTGCGGGGAGTTCGGGGTTCTCCTGGATCCCCAGGGCCTCCTCCAGCTCGGCCTCCCGCTGCGCCATGTTGTCGCGGACGTCCAGCGCGAAGCCGACCGCACGGTCCTTGAGTCGCTGACCGGTCTCCACGGCCTTGTTCGCCGCGGTGACGGCCAGGTTCTCGGGGGTCAGCTGCTTGAGCTTGCGGTTGACCTTGGTGGTGGCCCACACACCGGCGGCGACACCGGTGGTGAACCAGAACGTACGGCGGAACATCTGACCTGGCGCTCCTACTTTCCGGTGTTTCCGCGGTTCCGCTTGCTCCGCCGCGCGGCCGGTACGGTCCGGCCCACGATCACGGTACGCCGGGGCGACTTCGCGGGCACGTCCTCCGCCTTGCGTCCGCCGAGCGCCCGGCGGACGCCGTAGCCGAAGGCCGCGACCTTGACCAGCGGGCCGCCGAAGGTGGAGGCGACGGTGGTCGACAGCGCGGACGCGTTCGACGTGACCTCCTGGACGTCGGTGGCGATCGCGTCGACCCGGTCGATCTGGGTCTGCGCCGACCGCACGGCCTGGGAGGCGTCGGCGAGCAGCGGGACCGCCTGGTCGGTCACGTCCGCGACGAGCTTGGTGGTCGCCTTGAGCGTCTGGGCCAGCCTCGCCAGTGCGACGGCGAGGAACGAGACCAGGATCGCCCAGAAGACGGCCACCAGGATCCCGGCCACCTCTCCACCGGACACTGTGCGCACCCGCTCCCTGAAACGTGCCTGAGCATCGGAAAAGTCGTCCCCTGAGCCTATCGCGCCGGGGCGGACGCTCCGTACCGGATTAGCGGGCGGCATGTGCCGGGTTGCGGGAAGCGATTGTACGGAATGAACACGGTTCAGTACGCTCCGTGTCCCATGCGAGGTCCTCACAGCGCCGGTACCTGGACGAACGGCGGTCCGCCCCTCGAACTCACCGCTTTCGTCGGGCGCTCGGCCGAGCTGGCCGGGCTGACGGCGGCGCTCGGCCGGGCGCGGCTGGTGACCGTGACGGGGGTGGGCGGGGTCGGCAAGTCCCGGCTGGCCGTACGGGCGGCGGCCCGGTGGGCGGCGGGCGACCCGGCGCGCGGCGTGTCCGCGGCGGGCTGGGGCCGGGTGGAGCTGGCGCCCGTGCGCGATCCGCAGTTCGTGGAGTACGCGTTCGTGGAGGCGCTGGGGCTGACCGACCACACCACGCGCCTGCCCCGGGAGACGCTGCTGGAGCATCTGGGCGGCCGCCGGGGCCTGCTGGTGCTGGACGGGTGCGAGCACCTGGTGGCGGCCTGCGCCGAGCTGGTGGCGGAGCTGCTGCGCAGGCTGCCGGAGCTGCGGGTGCTGGTCACGGGCCGGCGCCCGCTGGGTCTGGCGGGCGAGCTGCTGTTCCCGCTGGCGCCGCTCGACGGCGACGAGGCGGTGGAGCTGTTCACGGACCGGGCCCGGACGCACGGGGTGCCGGTGGCCGACGACGCCGAGGTGCGCGAGCTGTGCCGCCGGCTGGAGGGGATCCCGCTGGCGCTGGAACTGGCGGCCGGGCGGCTGCGGGCACTGTCCCCGGGGCAGCTGCTCCAGCGCCTCGACGACCGGTTCCGGCTGCTGACCGGCGGCGGCCGGGACGCCCTCCCTCGGCATCAGACGCTGCGCACGGCGATCGGCTGGAGCCACGAGCTGTGCACGCCCGCGGAGCGGCTGCTGTGGGCACGGCTGTCGGTGTTCGCCCAGACCTTCGACCTGGAGGCGGCCGAGTACGTGTGCAGCGGGGAGGGGCTGGCCGCCGAGGACGTCCTGGACGTGCTGTCGGAGCTGGTGGCCCAGTCGGTCGTCGCCCGCGAGGAGACCCCGACGGGCCCCCGCTACCGGATGCTGGACACCGTCCGGGCCTACGGCGCCGACTGGCTGGAGGCGACCGGGGACGCGGACCGGCTGCGCAGACGGCACCGGGACTGGTACCTGGGCCTGGCGACCTGGTGCGAGCTGGAGTGGTTCTCGCCCCGGCAGCGGGAGGTGGCCGCGCGGGTGGACGCCGAGCTGCCGAATCTGCGGACCGCGCTGGAGTTCTGTCTGACCGAGCCGGAGGAGGCGCATCTCGGCCAGCATCTGGCGGGCTCGCTGTGGTTCTGCTGGGTGGGCTGCGGCCGGCTCTCGGAGGGGCGGCGCTGGCTGGAGCGCAGCGTGGAGCTGGAGTCGGAGTACGAGCAGTCCCGGCTGAAGGCGCTGTGGGTGCTCGGCTATGTGGCGATCCTCCAGGGCGACACCGTGCCGGCGCTCAAGGCGCTGCGGGCGTGCCGGGAGCAGGCGGAACGGTCGGCCGACCCGACGGCGCTGGCGTACGCCGAGCACCGCGCCGGCTGCCTGGCCCTGGTCACGGATGACATGGCCCGCGCAGAAACGCTGCTGCGGTCGGCGCTGGCGCGCTACCAGGAGATCGGCGAGCTGAACAGCAATGTCCTGATGGGCCAGGTGGAGCTGGCGATGACGCGGGCGTTCCAGGGGGATCTGGCGGACGCGGTGCGGCTGTGCGAGGACGTACGGCGGATCTGTGAGGACCACGGGGAGCGGTGGGCCCGGTCGTACGCGCTGTACGTGCTGGCGTACGCGGCCTGGCTGGAGGGGGATCCGGCCGGCGCGCGGGAGCTGCTGGCGGACTGCCTGGGCAACGCGCACGCCTTCCGCGACCTGCTGGGCTCGGTCCTGTCGATCGAACTGCTGGCGCTGGTGACGGTGACGCAGGGCGATCCGGTGGAGGCGGCGGTGCTCCAGGGCGCCGCCGGGCGGATGTGGCCCTCGGTGGGGCTGCCGCTGTTCGGTTCGGCGTACTACAACGCGCCGCACGAGCGGTGCGAGGCCGCGGCACGGCAGGCGCTCGGCGACGCCCGGTACGCGGAGTGCGTGCGCGAGGGGGCCGGGCTGGACCGGGAGGCGGCGGTGGCCCGGGCGCTGCGGCACCGGGCCGCGGAGACGCTGTCCGCGCTGCCCTCGCCGCGCGGGCCGGCGGATCAGGGCGGCGGCGAGGCCGGGACGCAGGGCGAGCCCGGCAAGCGGGGCGAGGCGGGTACACGCGAACCCGCCGCCTCCCCCACCCGGAAGGGCGGGGAGACGGCGGGCTGAGGTGCTGCGCCGGGGCTGGGGTCAGCGGGCGTAGTACTCGACGACGAGCTGCTCGTCGCAGATCACCGGGATCTCCTTGCGGTTCGGCTCACGGTCCAGGCGGAACGCCAGGGCCTTGAGGTTCACCTGGAGGTAGCGCGGGGTCTCGCCCTCGGGGGCGAAGCCACCCTCACGGGCGATCGTGAAGAGCGTCTTCTCCTTGGAGCGGTCGCGGACCTGCACGACGTCGTCCGGGCGGACGCGGAAGGACGGCTTGTCGACCTTCTGGCCGTTGACCTGGATGTGGCCGTGGACGACCATCTGGCGGGCCTGGTAGATCGTGCGGGCGATGCCCGAACGCAGGACCAGCGCGTCGAGACGACGCTCCAGCTCGATGATCAGGGCCTCACCGGTCTTGCCCTGGACCTTGGAGGCACGCTCGTAGGCGCGGACGAGCTGACGCTCGGACACGTCGTACTGCGCGCGCAGACGCTGCTTCTCCAGCAGACGGACCTTGTAGTCCGAGTTCTGCTTGCGGCCACGGCCGTGCTCACCCGGCGGGTAGGGGCGGGCCTCGAAGTACTTGACGGCCTTCGGCGTCAGCGCGATGCCGAGGGCACGCGACTTCTTGACCTTGGGGCGGGACTGGTTCGCCACTTGTTCTTCTCTTTCGTAGTGTCCGGCTCGTCAGGATTAGGGAGGTCGCATCCGCAGCCGGGAAAACCCGTGGGGTCCGCGAGGGACCCGCCGGGCAGCCGCTTCCCTGGTCTGGGCACATACGTGCAGCACGCGAGTGGCCCACCGACCGTTCCCGGGAACCGGGTGGTGGTGGGCGGCCCGCGACACCGTTCGACGGTGCGCGACGCTCCTGGAGCCGGTCCGCGAGGAACCGGGTCTCCGGCCGGCTGTCCCGCTCTGACAGCACGGGACTCGGCACTTCGGAGCAGTCTACAGGGTGCTCAGGAGCGCTTGCGACCGAGGTGCTTGCGGGTCCACTCCACGGCGTCGGCGTATCTGGCCTCGGCTCCGTGCCGGCTCGGCGCGTAGTACGCGCGGTCCTTCAGGGCGTCCGGGGCGTACTGCTGCTGGGCGATGCCCTCGGGCAGGTCGTGCGGGTACACGTACCCCTGGGCGTGGCCGAGCTTGGCCGCGCCCTGGTAGTGCCCGTCGCGCAGATGCGGCGGCACCGGTCCCGCCAGGCCCTTGCGCACGTCCTCCATGGCGGCCCCGATCGCGGTGGTCGCCGAGTTGGACTTGGGGGCGAGTGCCAGGGCGATCGTAGCGTGGCTGAGGGTGAGGGCGGCCTCGGGGAAGCCGATCATGGCGACGGCCTGGGCGGCGGCGACCGCGATCGGCAGCGCGTTGGGGTCGGCCAGGCCGATGTCCTCGCTGGCGGAGATCATCAGGCGGCGGGCGATGAAGCGGGGATCCTCGCCCGCCTCGATCATGCGGGCCAGATAGTGCAGGGCCGCGTCGACGTCGGAGCCGCGGATGGACTTGATGAGGGCGCTGGCGACGTCGTAGTGCTGGTCGCCGTCGCGGTCGTACTTCACCGCGGCCCGGTCGACGGTCTGCTCCAGGGTCTGCAGGCCGATCTCGCTCTCGCCCTGGTCCAGGGCGGCCCCGGCGGCGGCCTCCAGGGCGGTCAGGGCGCGGCGGGCGTCGCCGCCGGCGATCCGCAGCAGGTGGTCCTCGGTGTCCTCGGGGAGGGTGACGGTGTCCTTCAGGCCGCGTTCGTCGGCGAGCGCGCGCCGGAGCAGGCCCCGGACGTCGTCGTCGGTGAGGGGTTCGAGGGTGAGCAGGAGGGAGCGGGAGAGCAGGGGGGAGATCACGGAGAAGTACGGGTTCTCGGTGGTGGCCGCGATCAGGGTCACCCAGCGGTTCTCCACGGCCGGCAGCAGGGAGTCCTGCTGGGCCTTGCTGAAGCGGTGGATCTCGTCCAGGAACAGGACGGTCTCCTTGCCGAAGCCGCCGGTGGCGCGGCGGGCGCCGTCGATGACCGCGCGGACCTCCTTGACGCCCGCGGTGATCGCGGACAGCTCCACGAACCGCTTGTTCGTCGCTTTCGACACGACGTACGCCAGGGTGGTCTTGCCGGTGCCGGGCGGGCCCCAGAGGATCACCGAGGACGGTCCGGCGGGGCCGCCGGAGCCCTCGCCGACCAGGCGGCGCAGGGGCGAGCCGGGCTTCAGCAGATGCTGCTGGCCCACGACCTCGTCGAGCGTGCGCGGGCGCATGCGAACCGCCAGGGGGCTGCCTGCCGGGTCCTTCTCCTGGCGTTCTTCCGCTGCGGCGGTGAAGAGGTCGGGTTCCACGCTGAAACCCTAAAACACCGCACTGACAATCCGGTCCGGACGGTCAGCTGGTCCAGAAGTCCCACCAGCGGGTCAGGACGAGCATGCCGATGATGCCGATGTGCAGGACCGGCAGCACCCAGGTGAACTCGCCGAAGAAGGACTTCAGCGGGCGCGGGGACGGCAGGAAGCCGTTGCGGACGTTGAACGAGGTGACGTACCAGAACATGACGATCGTGGCGACCCAGGCCAGCGAGCACCACAGGCACAGCGCGTTGATCCGGTACAGGGACTGGAACTGCAGCCAGGTGCAGAAGCCCACGCCGAAGAGCGTGCCGAAGTTGAAGGTCAGCCAGTACCAGCGCGGGAACCGGGCGCGGGCCAGCAGGCTCATGCCCACGCAGACGACGATGCCGTAGCAGACCAGGCCGAGCATCGGGTTGGGGAAGCCGAAGGCGGCCGCCTGCTTGCTCTCCATGACGTTGCCGCAGGAGACCACCGGGTTGAGGCTGCACCCGGGAGTGAACGTCGTGCCCGCGACCTTGGCTTCCAGCAGCTTGAACTTGTCGATCGTGATGACCCAGGCGGCCAGCAGCCCGGCCGCGCCGGTGATCACCAGCAGGAGGGCGAAGGCACGGCTGCCGCCCACCGCGCGCGGGGCGTCGGCGGCGCGCTCCTGACCGGACTCCGCGGAGACGTCGTTCACTGTCGTCTTGCTCATCACGCCGATTCCGTCACTTGAGAGTCGGACCATCTTCGGGCACGGGTCATTGTGCCGCACGCACATGTGTGTCCACCGTTCGATGGACATAAGGAGGTACGTACGGTGGCCCCGGATCGTTCGGTTCCGGCCGATCCCCGGCACGCGCGCGGGAGGAGGTCCCGTGCCGGAATCATCCGGCGGGGCGAATCCGCGCCCGCGGTCTTGACGTCCGGGCCGCCGAAGGGATCCGGGCCGCTGAGAAGGAGAAGGGCGCCGGGAGAACCCGGCGCCCCGCGACACCTTTGCCGGCCGGTGCGGACTAGCCGAGCCGGGACTCCAGCTCCGCCACGATCTCGTTGACGCCGATCGCCGACTGCTCGCCGGACTGCATGTCCTTGAGCTGGACGACGCCCTCGGCGAGATCGCGCTCGCCGGCGACGATCGTGTACCGGGCGCCCGAGCGGTTGGCGTTCTTCATGGCGCCCTTCAGGCCCTTGCCGCCGTACGAGAAGTCCGTCGCGATGCCGACCTTGCGCAGCTCGGTGACCTTCGCGAACAGCACCCGCCGGGCCTCCTCGCCCAGCGGCACCGCGTAGACGCTGGTGGCCGACGGGACGTCCGGCTCGACCCCCTCGGCCTCCAGGGCGAGGACCGTGCGGTCGACGCCCAGGGCCCAGCCCACGGACGGCAGCGCGGGGCCGCCGATCATCTCGGACAGGCCGTCGTACCGGCCGCCGCCGCCCACCGCGGACTGGGAGCCGAGGCCGTCGTGCACGAACTCGAAGGTGGTCCGGGTGTAGTAGTCCAGGCCGCGGACCAGCTTCGGGTCGTCCTCGAAGGAGACGCCCGCCGCCGTGATCAGCTCACGGACCTCCTCGTGGTACGCCTTGCAGGCGTCGCAGAGGTAGTCCCGGAGCAGCGGGGCCCCGGTGAGCTGCTTCTGCACCGACTCGCGCTTGTCGTCGAGGACGCGCAGCGGGTTGATGTCGACGCGGCGGCGCGTGTCCTCGTCCAGGTCCAGGCCGCGCAGGAACTCCTGGAGCGCGGCGCGGTAGACCGGGCGGCACTCCTTGTCGCCCAGGCTGTTCAGCAGGATGCGGAAGTTGCTGAGGCCCAGGGAGCGGTACGCCTGGTCGGCCAGGATGATCAGCTCGGCGTCCAGCGCCGGGTCCTCCGCGCCGATGGCCTCGGCACCGACCTGGGAGAAGTGCCTGTAGCGGCCCTTCTGGGGGCGCTCGTAGCGGTAGTAGGAGCCGGAGTACCAGAGCTTGACCGGGAGGTTGCCCGACTTGTGCAGGTTGGCCTCCAGCGCCGCACGCAGTACGGACGCGGTGCCCTCGGGGCGCAGCGCGAGCCGGTCGCCGCCCTTGGTCTCGAAGGCGTACATCTCCTTGGTCACGATGTCGGTGGACTCGCCGACACCGCGCGCGAACAGCTCGACGTTCTCGAAGCCGGGCGTCTCGATGTAGCCGTAGCCGGAGTTGCGCAGCGGGGCGGCGATCGCCTCGCGCACCGCCAGGTACTTGGCCGAGTCCGGCGGGATCAGGTCGTAGGTGCCCTTGGGGGCCTTGAAGGTGCTCACGGAAGCTCTCTCGTCACATTCCTCGTCGGGGAGCCGGGGAGGCTCCCTGGCCGGCCGCCACCTGCCGCAGATAGGGATTGGTGGCGCGCTCCTGGCCGATGGTCGTCTGGGCGCCGTGGCCGGACAGCACCACGGTGGAGTCGTCGAGCGGCAGGCACACACGGGCCAGCGACTGCAACATGTCCGCCATGGATCCGCCCGGCAGATCGGTGCGTCCGATGGAGCCGGCGAACAGCAGATCCCCGGAGAAGAACACCGACGGGACGTCGGCGGTCTCGGGCATCCGGAAGGTCACCGACCCCTTGGTATGGCCCGGCGCGTGCGCGACGGAGAACGTGAGACCGGCCAGATCCAGGGTCGCGCCGTCGGTCAGCTCCCTGACGTCGTCCGGCTCCCCCACGGTCAGCTCGCCCAGCAGCGGCATGCCGATGGACCGGCCGAGCGCCTTCCCGGGGTCGCTCATCATGTACCGGTCCTCGGGGTGGATCCAGGCCGGTACGTCGTGCGCGCCGCAGACGGGGACGACCGAGGCGACGTGGTCGATGTGGCCATGGGTGAGGACGACGGCGACGGGCTTGAGCCGATGCTTCTTCAGTGCTTCCTCGACGCCTTCGGCGGCCTGGTGGCCGGGGTCGATGATCACGCACTCCTCACCGGCGGCGGGAGCGACGAGATAACAGTTCGTCCCCCAGGCCCCGGCGGGGAACCCGGCAATGAGCACGATCGTCCTTCGTTGTGTCGATTACAGACGGCTTCAGCTGCGTCAGAGCCTACCGGCGCTGCCGTTTCCTCAGCGAACCCATATACGGTACGGGGCTACACACAGCGGTCGGCTCACGAGGACGCGACGCGTACCGCCCGACACACGACACGCATGAGGAGAGAACCCGGTGGTCAGCCAGGAGCAGCGGCGGCGTCAGCTCGCCCGGGAGAAGTTCTTGCGGCAGCAGCAGCGGCGCACCCAGGCGCGGCGCAAGGCCCGCCTGCGCAACTCCGTGATCGCGTCGGTACTCGGCGTGATCGTGATCGGCAGTGTCGCCCTGTACACGACCGGGGTGCTGAAGAACGACGACAAGAAGACCAACGCGAGCGCCGAGACCACGCCGAGCGCCGCGCCGACCAGCAAGGCTCCGGACCCGTGCGCGAAGCCGGCGGCCGGCTCGGTGAAGAAGCTGAGCTGGAAGAAGGAGCCGGCGATGTCGGTCGACACGTCGGCGAAGTACGCGATGAAGCTCGCGACGACGTGCGGTGACATCGGTATCGCGCTGAAGACGTCGGCGGCACCGCACACGGTGAACTCGTTCGACTTCCTGGCGGGCAAGGGCTACTTCGACCACACCAAGTGCCACCGCCTGACCACCCAGGGCATCTACGTGCTCCAGTGCGGCGACCCGCAGGGCACCGGCATGGGCGGTCCGGGCTACACGCTCCCGGACGAGAACCTCAAGGACAAGAGCCTCAAGAACAACATCTACCCGGCGGGCACGGTGGCGATGGCCAACACCGGTCAGAAGCACACCGGCGGCAGCCAGTTCTTCCTGGTCTACAAGGACAGCCAGCTGCCGCCCAAATACGCCCCCTTCGGCACCATCGACGCCGCGGGCATGAAGGTGCTGAACAAGATCGCCGCGGCCGGCGAGAACACGGGCGGCGGTGACGGCGCCCCGAACGCGACGGTCGTGATCGACAAGGCCACGGTCACCAAGTCCTGACCGGGGGTCCCGCCCCCGCCTCGCGGCCCCTCGCCCGCGGCCGACGGCCCCGGGCGGGGGCCGGCACGGCCGGTACCGGAATTTCGGTCGCGCTGGATGCGGACAGGTCACCCGCTGGTCGCCTATGTTGGCCGTGACGAAACTGTGGACGATGCCCGGGGGCGCTGAGGCCCCTCGCAGGCATCATGTGGAGGAGGCGCTGTGAGCAGCGACCCGTGGGGCCGCGTCGACGAGACGGGGACCGTGTACGTGCGTACGGCCGACGGCGAGCAGGTCGTCGGTTCCTGGCAGGCCGGCTCCCCAGAGGAGGCGCTGGCCTACTTCGAGCGCAAGTACGAGGGCCTGGTTGTCGAGATCGGCCTCCTCGAAAAGCGAGTGAAGACCACCGACCTGTCGGCGAAGGACGCCCAGGTCGCCATCGGCCACCTGCGCGAGCAGGTGGACGCGCACCACGCGGTCGGCGACCTGGAGGTCCTGCGCGGCCGGCTGGACAAGCTCGTGGCGACCGTCGAGGCCCGCCGCGAGGAGCGCAAGGCCCAGCGGGCCAAGCAGTCCGACGAGGCCCGCAAGGCCAAGGAGGACCTGGTCGCCGAGGCCGAGCAGCTGGCGCAGTCCGACCAGTGGCGGGCCGCCGGCGAGCGGCTGCGGGCGCTGGTGGACACCTGGAAGGGGCTGCCGCGCCTGGACCGCAAGTCCGACGACGAGCTGTGGCACCGCTTCTCGCACGCGCGGTCGGCGTTCTCCAAGCGCCGCAAGGCGCACTTCGCACAGCTGGACGCGCAGCGCGAGGAGGCCCGCCGGACCAAGGAGCGGCTCGTCGCCGAGGCGGAGGCGCTGTCGGCTTCGACGGACTGGGGTCCGACGGCCGCCCGGTACCGCGAGCTGATGGCGGAGTGGAAGGCCGCGGGCCGCGCCCAGCGCGAGCACGAGGACGACCTGTGGAACCGCTTCCGGGGCGCCCAGGACGTGTTCTTCGCCGCCCGCAGCTCGGTGTTCGCCGAGCGGGACGCGGAGCAGTCGGAGAACCTGAAGCTCAAGGAGGAGCTGGCCGAGGAGGCCGAGAAGCTCCTGCCGATCACCGACCTGAAGGCCTCGCGGGCCGCCTTCCGCTCGATCAACGAGCGCTGGGAGGCCATCGGTCACGTGCCGCGGGACGCGCGGCCGAAGGTCGAGGGCCGGATGCACTCCGTGGAGCGGGCGATCCAGGAGGCCGAGGAGGCCGAGTGGCGCCGGACGAACCCGGAGGCACGCGCGCGTGCCGAGGGCCTGACCGGTCAGCTCCAGGCCGCCGTGGACAAGCTGACGGCGCAGATCGAGCAGGCGCGCGCCCAGGGCAACAACGCCAAGGCCGACAAGCTTCAGCGGGAGCTGGAAGGCCGTCAGGCGCTCCTGGACCAGGCTCTGAAGGGCCTCCAGGAGTTCGGCGGCTAATCCCCCTGAGCCTTCACCCGAAAGGGCCCCGTACGCGCGTACGGGGCCCTTTCGGGTGCCGGCGCCCGGTCAGGAGCGGCTGCGGCCCGAGGTCACCCGGTAGACGTCGTACACGCCCTCCACGCCCCGTACCGCCTTCAGGACGTGGCCGAGGTGCTTCGGGTCGCCCATCTCGAAGGTGAAACGGGAGGTCGCCACCCGGTCGCGGGAGGTCTGGACGGCCGCCGAGAGGATGTTGACGTGCTGGTCGGACAGGACCCGGGTGACGTCCGAGAGCAGCCGGGAGCGGTCCAGCGCCTCGACCTGGATGGCGACCAGGAAGACCGAGGACTGGGTCGGTGCCCATTCGACGTCGAGGATGCGCTCGGGCTCACGGGACAGCGACTCGACGTTGACGCAGTCGCTGCGGTGAACCGATACGCCACTGCCCCGCGTGACGAAGCCGATGACGGGGTCGCCGGGCACCGGCGTACAGCAGCGGGCCAGCTTGACCCACACGTCGTCGACGCCCTTGACCACCACGCCCGGGTCGGCGCTGGAGCGGCGCTTGCGACCGCGGGTGCGGGACGGCGGGACCGCCTCGTCGATCTCCTCGGTGGCCGCCTCCTCGCCGCCGAGGGCCTGGACCAGCTTCTGCACGATGTTCGGCGCGGAGACATGCCCCTCGCCGATCGCCGCGTACAGCGCGGAGATGTCCGAGTAGCGCATCTCGTGGGCGAGCGTGACGAGCGAGTCGCCGGTGAGGATCCGCTGGATCGGCAGGTTCTGCTTGCGCATCGCCCGCACGATGGCGTCCTTGCCCTGCTCGATCGCCTCGTCCCGGCGCTCCTTGGAGAACCAGGCACGGATCTTGTTGCGGGCCCGCGGCGACTTGACGAAGCCGAGCCAGTCCCGGGACGGGCCGGCGCCGGCCGCCTTGGAGGTGAAGACCTCCACCAGGTCGCCGTTGTCCAGGGTGGACTCCAGCGGTACGAGGCGGCCGTTGACCCGCGCCCCTATGGTGCGGTGGCCGACCTCGGTGTGGACGGCGTACGCGAAGTCCACCGGGGTGGCCCCGGCGGGCAGCGCTATGACGTCGCCCTTGGGGGTGAAGACGAAGACCTCGTTGCGGGACAGGTCGAAGCGCAGGGACTCCAGGAACTCGCCCGGGTCCTCCGTCTCCTTCTGCCAGTCCAGCAGCTGGCGCAGCCAGGCCATGTCGTTGAGGTGGTCGTCCTTCTTGCCGGCCTTCGGCACGTCGGTACGGACCTTGGAGGCGCCGGCGACGGCCTCCTGCTTGTACTTCCAGTGCGCGGCGATGCCGTACTCGGCGCGGCGGTGCATGTCGAAGGTGCGGATCTGGAGCTCGACGGGCTTGCCGTTGGGGCCGATGACCGTCGTGTGCAGCGACTGGTACATGTTGAACTTGGGCATCGCGATGTAGTCCTTGAACCGGCCGGGGACCGGGTTCCATCGCGCGTGCACCGTGCCGAGGGCGGCGTAGCAGTCGCGGACCGTGTCGACGAGGACGCGGATGCCCACCAGGTCGTAGATCTCGGCGAAGTCGCGGCCTCGCACGATCATCTTCTGGTAGACGCTGTAGTAGTGCTTCGGGCGGCCGGTGACGGTCGCCTTGATGCGGGCGGCACGCAGGTCGGCCTGGACCTCGTCGGTCACTATGGCCAGATACTCGTCACGCTTGGGCGCCCGCTCGGCCACCAGCCGTACGATCTCGTCGTACATCTTGGGGTAGAGGATCGCGAACGCGAGGTCCTCCAGCTCCCACTTGATGGTGTTCATGCCGAGGCGGTGGGCGAGCGGCGCGTAGATCTCCAGCGTCTCGCGCGCCTTCTTCTCCTGCTTCTCGCGCTTGAGGTAGCGCATGGTGCGCATGTTGTGCAGGCGGTCGGCGAGCTTGATGACCAGGACGCGGGGGTCCTTGGCCATGGCGACGACCATCTTGCGCACGGTCTCGGCCTGCGCGGCCTCGCCGAACTTGACCTTGTCCAGCTTGGTGACGCCGTCGACGAGCAGGGCGACGGTGTCGCCGAAGTCGCGGCGGAGCTGGTCGAGGCCGTACTCGGTGTCCTCGACGGTGTCGTGCAGCAGGCCCGCCATCAGGGTCGCCGGGTCCATGCCCAGCTCGGCGAGGATGGTGGTGACGGCGAGCGGATGCGTGATGTACGGGTCGCCGCTCTTGCGCTTCTGGCCGCGGTGCCAGCGCTCGGCGACCTGGTAGGCGCGCTCGATCTGGCGCAGCGTGGAGTTCTCGATCTTGGGGTCGTTGCTGCGGACTATCCGCAGCAGCGGTTCCAGGACCGGGTTGTACGGGTTCGCGCGCTGCACGCCGAGACGGGCGAGACGGGCCCGGACGCGGTTGGAGGAGCCGGTGCGGGCGGGCTGCGCGGCCGGCTGGCGCACCACGGGCGGCTGGACCGGGCGCTCCGGAGGGGCCGGCTTGGGGCGCGAGGAGTCGGCGCTCTTCTCGACGGGCGCGGACTGGGCGCGCTCGACCGGCCCGCGGGTGTCGTTCTTCACCTGGGAAGCGCTCGGCGCGGGCTTCGCCGCGGCGGCCGAGGCGGGCTCGGGCTTGGCGGCGGTCAGTGGCTGGGCCTCGTCTGGCAAGAGGGCTCCTCGTGCACGATCCGGGTCCCCCGGTCAGGCTCCGGAGACCCCATGGTAGCGATCCTGCGCCCGGTCATCGCCTGCAGGCGGTCGTGAGGACCGTGTACCCCTGCAACGCACGGGACTCCCGTGGGATTCCGGGAGGTGTCCTCGGCGGGGCGTACGGGTGTGCGGCGCGTGTCCGTACGGCGACGGCCGCCCCGGAGTTCCCGGGGCGGCCGTCGCCGTGCGGTGTGCGTGCGGATCGGCCGGACCTGATCGGTCAGACCTGGAGGAGCGCCTCCAGCGGTGCCCCGCCCAGCGCACCTTCCAGGCGGGCCCGGCCGCCCAGGAAGCCCAGCTCCATCAGGACGGCGAGGCCGGAGACCTCGGCGCCCGCGCGCTGGATCAGCTGGATCGCGGCCTCGGCGGTGCCGCCGGTGGCCAGGACGTCGTCCACGATCAGGATGCGGTCGCCGGCGACCAGGTCCTCGGCGTGCACCTCGATCTCCGCCGAGCCGTACTCCAGGTCGTACGCCTGGCGCAGGGTGGCTCCGGGCAGCTTGCCCGCCTTGCGGACCGGGATGAAGCCCAGGCCCGCGCGGACGGCGACGGGGGCGCCGAGGATGAAGCCCCGGGCCTCCAGGCCGACGACCTTGGTCGCACCGGTGCCGGCGGCGATCTCGGCGAGGGCGTCGGTGAGCGCGGTGAACGCGCCCGGGTCGGCCAGGAGGGGGGTGATGTCCTTGAACATCACGCCCGGTTCCGGATAGTCGGCGACGTCACGGATGCGGCTGAGCAGCAGCTCCTGGATGTCGGTCATCGGCGCTTCCCCGAGGTCCGGCCACGGCCCCGGCCACGGGACGCGGGCTGGTTGCGCGGGCCCACCACCGCGGGAGCGGCGTCGTCGGCGTCGTCACCGGCGCGGGTCTCCGCGAGCTCGTCGTCCGCACTCGCCTGGGCGCGCTTGGCCAGCACCCGCTTGGTGAGGGCCTTCATCGCCGGCTCGCGCTCCTTGAGGTCGGCGACGAGCGGCGTGGCGATGAAGATCGAGGAGTAGGCACCGGCCGCGAGGCCGACGAACAGCGACAGGGAGATGTCGTTGAGCGTGCCCGCGCCGAGGAAGCCGCCGCCGATGAAGAGCAGACCGGCGACCGGCAGCAGGGCGACGACCGTGGTGTTGATCGAGCGGACCAGGGTGCCGTTGATCGAGCGGTTGGCGATGTCGCTGTAGGTGAAGCGGGTCTGCTTGGTGATGTCCTTCGTCTGCTCCTTGAGGCTGTCGAAGACGACGACCGTGTCGTAGAGCGAGTAACCGAGGATGGTCAGCAGACCGATGACGGTGCCGGGCGTGACCTCGAAGCCGACCAGGGCGTAGATGCCGGTCGTGATGGTGATGTCGTGGATCAGCGCGACGAGCGCCGCGATGGCCATACGCCACTCGAAGGCGATCGCCAGGTAGATCACCACGAGGACCATGAAGATCGCCAGGCCCTCCCAGGCCTTGTTGGCGATCTGCTCGCCCCAGCTCGGGCCGACCAGGTCGGCGGCGAGCTTCTCGGGGTCGAGCTTCAGGTCCTTGGCCAGCTCCTGCTTGATCTGGTCGGACTGGCCGGTGTCGATGCCCGCGATCTGGATGCGCAGGCTGCCGTTGCCGAGCTTCTGCACGACCGCCTGGTGGCCGGAGGCCTCGTTGGCGTACTCCTCCGCCTGGGCCACCGAGGTGCTCATGCTGGTCGGCGTGGTGAAGACCGCGCCGCCCTGGAACTCGATGCCCATGTTCAGCCCGCGCACCGCCAGGCCGACGATGGCCGTGATGGTGATCAGGATCGAGATGCCGTACCAGATCTTGCGCTTGCCGACGAAGTCGTAAGAGATCTCGCCGCGGTGCAGTCGAGCGCCGAGGTTGCCGAGTTTCGACATCGCTCACGCCTCCTTCGGGTCGACAGGGCCGGCAGCGGGACCGGCGGGACGGCGGGTGCGGCGCAGCGGCGGCTTGGCACCCAGGCTCTTGGGGTCGAGTCCGGACCACTTGTGGCCGTCGGCGAAGAACTTGCGGCGCGCGAGCAGCGTCATCAGCGGCTTGGTGAAGAAGAAGACGACGACGACGTCGAGGACGGTGGTCAGGCCGAGCGTGAACGCGAAGCCCTGGACCTTGCCGACGGTGACGATGAACAGCACCGCCGCGGCCAGGAACGACACGAAGTCGGAGACCAGGATGGTACGTCGGGCGCGCGGCCAGGCCCGCTCGACGGCGGGACGCAGGGTGCGGCCCTCGCGGATCTCGTCGCGGATGCGCTCGAAGTACACGATGAACGAGTCGGCGGTGATACCGATGGCGACGATGGCACCGCAGACGGCCGGCAGGTTCAGCGCGAAGTGGATCGCCGGGCCGAGCAGCGTCATGATCAGGTACGTGAGGATCGCGGAGACCAGCAGCGAGGCCATGGCCACGACCGACAGGCCGCGGTAGTAGACCACCAGGTAGATCACGACCAGCGCCAGGCCGATCGCGCCGGCGACCAGACCGGCGTGCAGCTGCTCACCGCCGAGCGCGGCGGTGACGGTGGTGACGGACTGCTCCTGGAAGGAGAGCGGCAGGGCGCCGTACGACAGCATGTTGGCGAGGCTCTGCGCCTCCTCCTGCTTGAAGCTGCCGGAGATCTCGGCCTGGCCGCCGGTGATGGCCGTCGTCACGAACGGGCTGGAGACGACCTCGCCGTCCAGGACGATGCCGAACTCGTTCTGCGGCGTCTGCTTCTTGGCCAGCTCGCCGGTGATGTCGGCGAACTTCTTGGCGCCGCTGTTGGTGAAGGTCATCTGGACCTGCCAGCCGGCCGCGCCCTGGGTGTCGAAGACCGCCGCGGCCTTCTTCACCTCGGTGCCGTCGACGGCGGCGGGGCCGAGCACGTACTTGTACCAGACGCCCTTGTTCTCGCCGCAGGCGACGGTGATGTCACCGGGCTTGGCCTTCTTGCCGGCGTCGGCGCGGACGGTGGCCTTGTTGCAGTCCAGGGCCGCGTACTGGGCCTGGATCTTGGCGTTCGCGTCCGAGCCGCTGCCGGCGGAGGCCGAGGGGCTGGCCGAGGGCTTGCCGCTGCCGGAGGCGCTCGGCGAGGGGGTGGAGTCGGCCTTCAGGGCGTCGCTGACGGCACGGCCCTGGGAGGTCGCCGTGGCCGTGGGGGACCCGGAGCCGGACGAGGACGCCGTCTCCTTCGAGGAGGCGCTCGACGAGGGGCTCGCACCCGGCTTCGGCGAGGAGCTGCCGCTGGAGGACGCGCTCGGCGAGGGGCTCTTCCCGGCCGGGACGCTGGGCTCGCTGGCCAGAACCGGCCGGAAGTACAGCTTGGCGGTGGTGCCGACCTGGTCCTGGGCCTCCTTGGAGTTGGTGCCCTTGGGGATGTTGACGATGATGTTCTTGGTCCCCTGGGTCTGCACCTCCGCCTCGGAGACGCCCAGACCGTTGACACGGCGGTTCATGATGTCGACCGCGGTGTCCATGTTGGCCTTGTTGATCGCGGACCCCTGGTCGGCCTTCGCCTCGAGCGTGATGCTCGTGCCACCGGCGAGGTCGATGCCGAGACGCGGAGTCTTGTGCCCGGAGGCGAACATCCCTCCGGCGAGCGCCACGATGGCGATCAGGATGAGGGCCAGCGAGCGCCCCGGCTTGCTCTGGGCGCTCGCGCTTCGGCCCCTCTTAGGTGCTGCCACCTTCTCGTACTCCCTCTCGGGCCGCCCCGCGCCCGGTCGGCGCGGTCGGCCATGACATGGTGTCGGGCTCCCGTGCGGGAAACAGACGCGCCCGGGATACGCGGGGCGCCATCATGCCGCCGTCGCGCGTCCCGGGGCGTGACTACTTCGCGTCGGAGTCGCCGTCGGTCTTCTTCGGCTCGTCGTCCGACTTGGCCTCGGCGGCGGACGCGTCGGTGCCGTCCTCGACGGTGTCCTTCTTACCGAGGTCGATCTTGTCGTCGGAGGCGGCGGCAGCAGCGGATCCGTCGGTCTCGTCGGTCTCGGTGAGGGAGGAGGCGTCGTCCGGGACGATGTCGGCGTCGGACTTCAGGTCGTGCTCGATGCCGTGGACGATGCGGTTGTACTCGTCGTCGGTGAGGACGGCGCCGATGGCGTTCTTGGCGAAGAGGAGGTCGACGCCCGGTCCGGCGTCGAGGAGGACGGTGTCCTCGTTGACCTCCTTGACCGTCGCGTACATACCCCCGATCGTGCGGACACCGGAACCGGGCTGCATCTCGTTCCGCATCTGGGCGGCCTGCTGCTGCTTCTTCTTGGCCGAGCGCGTCATCAGGAACATGGCCGCGATGAGCACGATGAACGGGAGAAGGGTATAGGCATTCACGGGACGGAAATTCCTTCGCGCGACCGCGCGGGTGAGCGGCCTGTTGGATGGGGGTGTGGTCGGCGCCGCCCACAAGGGCGGCATCGGCGGAGTCTAAGCGAGTCCGCTCGCATGGAACAACGCTCAGCATGGCACCTGGGTTCCTGCGGGGCCATCGCCCTCGCCGTCATCGAGGTGTCACGTCCCGAACAGGTCCTGTTGTCCGCTTCCGGCCGCCGGCGCCCCGGGGGGCGTCAGACCCAGATGGCTCCATGCCGCGGGCGTCGCGACCCGGCCGCGCGGGGTTCGGGCGAGCAGTCCCTCGCGGACCAGGAACGGTTCGGCGACCTCCTCGACGGTCTCCCGCTCCTCCCCCACCGCGACGGCGAGGGTGGACAGGCCGACCGGTCCGCCGCCGAACAGCTTCAGCAGGGCCTGGAGGACCGCCCGGTCGAGCCGGTCGAGGCCGCGCGCGTCGACCTCGTAGACGGCGAGCGCGGCGCCGGCGATCTCACGGGTGATCAGTCCGTCCGCCTTGACCTGCGCGTAGTCGCGGACGCGGCGCAGCAGGCGGTTGGCGATACGGGGCGTGCCCCGGGACCGGCCGGCGATCTCGGCGGCGCCGTCCGGCTCGATCTCGACGTCCAGCAGGCTCGCCGAGCGGTGGACGACGCGCTCCAGCTCGTGCGGCTCGTAGAACTCCATGTGCGCGGTGAAGCCGAAGCGGTCGCGCAGCGGGGGCGGCAGCAGGCCCGCGCGCGTGGTGGCGCCGACCAGGGTGAACGGGGGCAGCTCCAGCGGGATCGCGGTGGCGCCGGGGCCCTTGCCGACGATGACGTCGACGCGGAAGTCCTCCATCGCCATGTACAGCATCTCCTCGGCGGGCCGGGACATGCGGTGGATCTCGTCCAGGAAGAGCACCTCGCCCTCCTGGAGGGAGGAGAGGATCGCGGCGAGGTCGCCGGCGTGCTGGATGGCGGGGCCCGAGGTGATGCGGATGGGGGCGCCCATCTCGGCCGCGATGATCATCGAGAGGGTGGTCTTGCCGAGGCCGGGCGCACCGGAGAGCAGGACGTGGTCGGCGGTGGCGCCGCGCGCGCGGGCGGCGCGCAGCACCAGGTCGAGCTGTTCGCGGACCTTCTCCTGGCCGATGAACTCGCCGAGGTCCTTGGGGCGCAGGGCGGCCTCGACGGCCTGGTCCTCCCGGTCGGCGGACGCTCCGACGAGCCGCTCGGAAGCGGGGGTGTCGGCCGTGTCGTCCCAGTTCACGAAGTTCTCCTAGCGGGGTGACGCAGGTCAGCGGGCGCGGTTGAGGGTCTGCAGGGCGGACTTGAGCAGCCGGCCCACTTGAGGGGTGCCGCCGGCGGCCTCGGCCTGGGGCGCCACGGCGGCGACCGCCTCGTCGGCCTCGCGGGTGGCGTAGCCGAGGCCGATCAGGGCCGCGTGCAGCTGGTCGCGCCAGCCCTGGGTGACCGGCGCGCCGACGGCGGGGGCGCCGACGGGCTCGCCGAGCCGGTCCTTCAGCTCCAGCAGCAGCTTCTGGGCGCCCTTCTTCCCGATGCCGGGGACGGCGGTGAGGGCCTTCTCGTCGCCGGTGGCGACCGCCCGGCGCAGCACGTCCGGGGTGTGCACGGCGAGCATCGCCTGCGCGAGGCGGGGGCCGACGCCGCTCGCGGTCTGGAGCAGGACGAAGACCTGGCGCTCGTCGTCGTCCGCGAAGCCGTACAGGGTGAGGGAGTCCTCGCGGACGACCAGGGAGGTGTGCAGCTTGGCGGGCTGGCCGACGCGGAGCGTGGACAGCGTGTTCGGCGTGCACTGGACGGCCATGCCGACGCCGCCGACCTCGACGACCGCGGCGTCGGGGGCGAGTGCGGCGACCGTGCCGCTGACGAAGGCGATCATGCCGTTCGGCCTTTCGTTGCGTGGACTGCATGCCGGGCGACGGCCTGCTGGAGTCGGTTCTGGGCGGGCGCCCGCCAGATGTGGCAGATGGCGAGCGCGAGGGCGTCGGCGGCGTCGGCGGGCCTGGGCGGCGCGGAGAGCCGGAGCAGCCGGGTGACCATGGCCCCGACCTGCGCCTTGTCGGCGCGCCCGCTGCCGGTGACGGCGGCCTTGACCTCGCTGGGGGTGTGCAGGGCGACGGGGATGCCGCGCCGGGCGGCGCACAGCATGGCGACGGCGCTGGCCTGGGCGGTGCCCATGACCGTCCGCACGTTGTGCTGGCTGAAAACGCGCTCCACGGCGACGAACTCGGGCCGGTGTTCGTCGAGCCACTGCTCGATGCCCTGCTCCACGGCGAGCAGGCGACGGCTCAGCTCGGCGTCCGCCGGCGTCCGGACGACCCCGACGCCGACCATGGTCAGCGGGCGGCCCGCGACCCCCTCGACGACGCCGACACCGCACCGCGTCAGCCCCGGGTCCACCCCCAGTACCCGCACCGGGCCCCTCCCTCCGAGCACGTGCCGATCACCTGCCGATCGCCTGTTCGTGCAGGCTATCGGGTGCCACTGACAACGCTCCGCAAAGCAACGGGCCGACGGGGTGTGTCCCGTCGGCCCGTGAGGCAGGTCGCGTGCGTTACGCGTCCACCTTCTCCATGACCTCGTCGCTCACGTCGAAGTTGGCGAAGACGTTCTGCACGTCGTCGCTGTCCTCCAGCGCGTCGATCAGCTTGAAGATCTTCTTGGCGCCCTCCTCGTCCAGCTCGACCTGGACGGACGGGACGAAGCTGGACTCGGCGGAGTCGTAGTCGATGCCGGCCTCCTGGAGCGCGGTGCGGACCGCGACCAGGTCGGTGGCCTCGCTGATGACCTCGAAGGTCTCGCCGAGGTCGTTGACCTCCTCGGCACCGGCGTCCAGGACGGCGCCGAGGACGTCGTCCTCGGCGAGCTCGCCCTTGGGGACGATGACGACGCCCTTGCGCGTGAACATGTACGACACCGAACCGGGGTCGGCCATGTTGCCCCCGTTGCGGGTCATGGCGACGCGCACGTCGGAGGCGGCGCGGTTGCGGTTGTCGGTGAGGCACTCGATGAGCACCGCGACACCGTTGGGGCCGTAGCCCTCGTACATGATCGTCTCGTAGTCGGCGCCGCCGGCCTCGAGACCGCCGCCACGCTTGATCGCCGAGTCGATGTTCTTGTTCGGGACCGACTGCTTCTTGGCCTTCTGGACGGCGTCGTAGAGCGTCGGGTTACCGTCGAGGTCCACGCCGCCCATCCGCGCCGCGACCTCGATGTTCTTGATCAGCTTCGCGAAGAGCTTGCCGCGCTTGGCGTCGATCACGGCCTTCTTGTGCTTCGTCGTAGCCCATTTAGAGTGGCCGGACATCTGCCTGTCTCCTTCGCGTAACCCATCTCTGCAACGAACTCCAGAGATCCTACAAGGACTCCGGTGTCCGGTCGGCGCGCACCATGTCGACGAACAAGGAGTGCACTCGGTGATCGCCGGTCAGCTCCGGATGGAACGACGTGGCGAGCGCGTTGCCCTGGCGGACCGCGACGATGTGGCCTTCGTGCTCGGCGAGCACCTCGGTCCCGGCGCCCACGGACTCCACCCACGGGGCGCGGATGAAGACGCCCTCCACAGGATCGCCCGTGACGCCCTTCACGTCGACCGCGGCCTCGAAGGACTCGTTCTGACGTCCGAAGGCGTTGCGGCGCACGATCATGTCGATGCCGCCGATGGTCTCCTGGCCGGAGCGCGGGTCGAGGATCTTGTCGGCGAGCATGATCAGGCCCGCGCAGGTGCCGTAGACGGGCATGCCGTCGCGCACACGCGCGCGGAGGGGCTCCATCACGCCGAACAGGACGGCCAGCTTGGAGATGGTGGTGGACTCGCCGCCGGGCAGCACGAGGCCGTCGACCTCGGCGAGTTCCTCGGGGCGCCGCACCGGCCTGGCCACGGCGTCCGCCGCGGCCAGGGCGATGAGGTGCTCCCGTACGTCGCCCTGGAGAGCCAGGACGCCTATGACAGGAGTGTTCATGGAGTCGGTACCTGGGTGCTTACCAGCCGCGGTTCGCGTAGCGCTCGGTCTCGGGGAGGGTGTCGCAGTTGATGCCGACCATGGCCTCGCCGAGGTTGCGGGACGCGTCCGCGATGATCTTCGGGTCGTCGTAGAAGGTGGTGGCCTTCACGATGGCCGCGGCACGCTTGGCCGGGTCGCCGGACTTGAAGATGCCGGAGCCGACGAAGACGCCCTCGGCGCCGAGCTGCCGCATCAGGGCGGCGTCGGCCGGGGTGGCCACACCACCGGCGGAGAACAGCACGACCGGGAGCTTGCCCAGCTCGGCGACCTCCTTGACCAGCTCGTACGGGGCGCGCAGCTCCTTGGCGGCGGCGTACAGCTCGTGGTTGTCGAAGCCGCGCAGGCGGGCGATCTCGTTCTTGATCTGGCGCAGGTGGCGGACGGCCTCGACCACGTTGCCGGTGCCGGCCTCGCCCTTGGAGCGGATCATCGCGGCGCCCTCGGCGATGCGGCGCAGGGCCTCGCCCAGGTTGGTGGCACCGCACACGAAGGGGGTGGTGAAGGACCACTTGTCGGAGTGGTTGACCTCGTCGGCCGGGGTGAGGACCTCGGACTCGTCGATGTAGTCGACGCCGAGGGACTGCAGCACCTGGGCCTCGACGAAGTGACCGATGCGGGACTTGGCCATGACCGGGATCGAGACGGCGTCGATGATGCCCTCGATCATGTCCGGGTCGGACATGCGGGCCACGCCGCCGTCCTTGCGGATGTCGGCCGGGACCCGCTCCAGGGCCATGACGGCGACGGCGCCCGCGTCCTCGGCGATCTTCGCCTGCTCCGGAGTGACGACGTCCATGATCACGCCGCCCTTGAGCTGCTCGGCCATGCCGCGCTTCACACGGGCGGTGCCGGTCTCGGGAGCCTGGTTCTCGATGGTGGACACGGGTGACCTCACTGAAGGGAAAGAGGGTTTCTGCTCCGATGAGGAAACGTGAATGGACCAGGCCACAGCAAGGGCCAATGGCGAGCCGGTGGATCCTTTTGGCCCCCCTTGGTCCACCCGCGGTTCAGGCGGCCCTCTCGACCAGGGCGGCGGGCGGCTCGTCGTCCATCTCGACGGCCAGCGGGAAGGGGGCGTGGCCGGCCAGCCGGAACCAGCGGACCTTGCGGTGCTCGCGCAGCCTGCGCGCGGCCCCCACGGCGTCGTTGTGGAAGCGGCGGGCCATCGGCACCCTGCGCACGGCCTCGGCCAGCTCACGGGCCGCCGCCTCGCCGCCCGGGGCCTCGCGTACGGCCTCCACCTGGGCCGGCTCCGCGAAGACCGCGCGCAGCGCCTGGCTCAGCTCGCTCTCGGCGACCTCCCGCTGCTCCTCCTCGGCCTGCCGGGCCGCGTGCGCGGCCTCGTAGAGCACGATCGAGGCGGCCGGGTCCAGCACGCCCGAGGTCGCCAGCTCCTGCGCCACGGAGGCCCGCCGCAGCAGCTGGGCGTCGAGCGCGGCCCGGGCGGCGTCCATCCGCACGTGCAGCCGGTCCAGCCGCCCGGCGGTCCAGCTCAGGTACACGCCGACGGCGAGGAGAGCGACGAGGATCCAGATGAGGGTTGCGGTCACGGCCGAAGGCTATCGGCTGCCCCCGCGGGCCCCCGCCGTCAGTCCCGGGCCAGCCCGAAGCGGGCCCGCAGACCCGTCGTCCGTTCGTCCGCGCCGACCGCCGCCGCGCCGGCCGTCACCGTCTCGTAGACCGACAGGATGTCCGCGCCGACCGTCGACCAGTCGAACCGCCGGACGTGGGCGCTGCCGCGCTCGCGCAGCCCGGCCCGGCGGGCCGGGTCCGCCAGCAGCCGCACGGCCGCCTCGGCCAGCGCGTCGGCGTCCTCGTTGGCGAACACCTCGCCGGCCGCGCCCTGGTCGAGGACCTGCACGAACGCGTCGAGGTCGGAGGCGAGCACGGGCGCGCCCGCCGACATCGCCTCGACCAGGATGATGCCGAAGCTCTCGCCGCCGGTGTTGGGCGCGACGTACAGGTCGACGCTGCGCAGGAAGCGCGCCTTGTCCTCGTCGCTGATCATGCCGAGGAACTCCACGCGCGGGCGCAGCTCCTTCGGCAGGTCCGCCACGGCCGCCTCCTCGTCGCCCCGGCCCGCCACCAGCAGACGGGCCCGCGGGCGGGCGGCCAGGATCTTCGGCAGCGCCCTCATCAGGACGGGCAGGCCCTTGCGGGGCTCGTCGATGCGGCCGATGAAACCCATGGTCTCGCCCTGCCACTCGCTCTTGGGCTCGGCCTCGGCGAAGAAGTCCACGTCGACGCCGTTGGGGATGACCACCGCGTCCCCGCCGAGGTGCTCCACCAGGGTGCGGCGGGCGTACTCGCTGACCGCGATCCGCGCGCTGATCTTCTCCAGGGCGGCCTGGAGGATCGCGTAGGCGGCGATCATCGCGCGCGACCGCGGGTTGGAGGTGTGGAAGGTGGCGACGATGGGGCCCTGCGCCGCCCAGCAGGTCAGCAGGCCCAGCGAGGGCGAGGTCGGCTCGTGGATGTGCACCACGTCGAAGGCGCCCTCGTGCAGCCAGCGGCGCACCCGCGCGGCCGACAGGAAGCCGAAGTTCAGCCGGGCGACCGAGCCGTTGTACGGCACCGGGACGGCGCGGCCCGCCGAGACGACGTACGGCGGCAGCGGGGTGTCGTCGTCGGCCGGGGCGAGGACGGAGACCTCGTGGCCGAGCCGGATGAAGTACTCGGCGAGGTCGCGGATGTGGAACTGGACGCCCCCGGGGACGTCCCAGGAGTACGGGCAGACGATCCCGATTCTCACGCGGGTCCCTTCGCGGGGTCGAGGTCGGCGAGCCACAGCCGCTGGAGCATGTGCCAGTCCTCCGGGTGCTCGGCGATCCCGGTGGCGAAGGCATCGGCCAGCGCCTGTGTCATGACGGACGTCCTCTCGGCCCGGGTACCCGACTCGGGTACCTCGACCGGCGGGTGCACCCGGCCCTGGAGGACCGGCGACTCGTCGTACCAGAGGGTGACGGGCAGCAGCAGGGCGCCGGTCTGCTGGGCGAGGAGGGCGGGGCCGGCCGGCATGCGGGCCGTCTCGCCGAAGAAGTCGACCTCGATCCCGGAGGCGGACAGGTCGCGGTCGGCGACCAGGCAGACCAGGCCGCCGTCGCGCAGCCTGCGGGCGAGAGTGCCGAAGGCGGAGCCGCCGCTGTGCGGCAGCACCTCCATGCCGAGGCCTTCCCGGTAGGCGACGAACCGGTCGTAGAGCGTCTCGGGCTTCAGGCGCTCGGCGACCGTCGTGAACGGCGTCTCCAGCTCGGTGGTGACCCAGGCGCCGGCCAGGTCCCAGTTGGCCAGATGGGGCAGGGCGAGGATCACGCCCCGGCCGGAGGCGAGCCCGTCGGTCAGGTGGTGGACGTCCTTGGGGTCGAAGCCGGACTTCACGCGCTCGGCGCTCCAGGCCGGGAGCCGGAAGGACTCCATCCAGTAGCGCAGGTACGAGCGCATGCCCGCGCGGGACAGCTCGGCGAGCCGCTCCGCGGAGGCGCCGGGCACCACGCGCGCGTAATTGGCCTCCAGCCGCAGGACGCCCTTGCCGCGCCGCTTCCAGACGAAGTCGGCGATGGTCCGGCCGAGGCGCGCGGCGACGGGCTCGGGAAGCTTCTTGACCGTGCTCCAGCCGAGGCCGTACAGCCCGTCGGTCAGCCGCTCCGCCGCGCTCACTGCGCCGCCTCGCTCCCCTGGGCCGTGCCCTCCCGGGCGGCTGCCGCCTCGGCCTCCGCGGATTCGCGGCGGACGGTGACGACCCGCTGGATCAGCGTGACGAGGCTGCCCGCGGCGACGATCCACAACGCGATCGGCAGCAGCCACTGGATGCCCGGCACACCGAACTTGTGCAGGCCCGCGAAACCGGCCGCGACCAGGGAGATCACCAGTCGCTCGGCGCGCTCGACAAGCCCGTTGACGGCGACCGGCAGCCCGATGGACTCGCCGCGCGCCTTGGTGTACGACACCACCTGGCCACTGGCCAGGCAGAAGATCGATACGGCGCACAGCACGTTGTCGCCGCCGTTTCCGGCGTACCACAGGGCGAAGCCGCCGAAGATCGCGCCGTCGGCGACACGGTCCAGGGTGGAGTCCAGGAAGGCGCCCCACCGGCTGGAGCGGCCCAGCTGGCGGGCCATGTTGCCGTCGACCAGGTCGGAGAAGACGAACAGGGTGATCACGACCGTGCCCCAGAAGAACTCGCCCCTGGGGTAGAAGACCAGCGCGCCCGCGACCACACCGGCAGTGCCGATGAGCGTCACCGTGTCGGGGCTCACGCCCCGGCGGATGAGAAACGCGGCGAACGGTGTGAGGACACGCGTGAAGAATGCACGCGCGTACTTGTTCAGCATGGCCTTCCCGACGGTCGGTGACGCCGCGGCCCTGATGGCCGCCGGCTGGCCCATCGTAGCCAGGCGTGCGGGTGCGTGACGGGCGGGCACCCGCAGCCGCGCCGGGAACCGGCCGGGGCCGCGGCACCCGCGGGGTGCGAGCGGCGCACGGTGCCCCATCCGTACCGTTCGTGGTCCTTCGTATGGACGCGGCATGACGGGAGTGGAAAGCTCGAATAACCGCGGGCGTCGCCGGAGCCGCCGCAGCACGCGGCTTCCGCGTGTCCGCGCCCACAGTGACCTCACCGTGCACTGGGAGGCAGGATCATGGGCGACAAGGCACAGACACACCACCCCGGGGCCGCCGGCAGGGCTCTGACGGCCGACCGACCCGCGTCCGTACGGAACGTGGTGCTGGTCGGCCACTCCGGCTCGGGCAAGACCACCCTCGTGGAGGCCCTCGCGCTGACCGCGGGGGCGGTGAACCGGGCGGGCCGGGTCGAGGACGGCGGCACCGTCTCCGACTACGACGACATCGAGCACCGGCAGCAGCGCTCCGTACAGCTCTCCCTGGCGCCGGTCGAGTGGGACGGCATCAAGATCAACCTTCTGGACACCCCCGGGTACGCCGACTTCGTCGGTGAGCTGCGGGCCGGTCTGCGGGCCGCGGACGCGGCTCTCTTCGTCGTCTCGGCCTCGGACGGTGTGGACGGCTCGACCCGGATGGTATGGGAGGAGTGCGCGGCCGTCGGCATGCCCCGCGCGATCGTGCTCACGCACCTGGAGGCCGCGCGCGCCGACTTCGAGGAGACGACCCGGATCTGCGCGGAGGCCTTCGGCGGCGACGACCCCGACGCCGTCCTGCCCCTCTACCTGCCGCTGCGCGGGCCCGAGGGCCCCGACGGGCACGCGCCCGTGACCGGGCTCGTCGGACTGCTGTCGCAGAAGCTGTTCGACTACTCGACCGGCGAGCGCAAGGAGTCCGAGCCCGGCGAGGACCAGCTGCCGGACATCGAGCGGGCCCGCAACCGGCTCATCGAGGGGATCATCGCCGAGAGCGAGGACGAGACCCTCATGGACCGCTATCTGGGCGGGGAGCCGGTCGACGTCAGGACGCTCGTCGAGGATCTGGAGCGGGCCGTGGCCCGCGGCTCGTTCTTCCCCGTGCTGGCCGCCGCCCCCGCCGCCGACGGCGCCCGGCAGGGCCTCGGCACGGTCGAGCTGCTGGAGCTGGTCACCGGCGGCTTCCCCACCCCGTTCGAGCACCCGCTGCCCGCGGTCGCCACGATCGACGGCAAGCCGCGCGAGCTGAAGCCGTGCGACACCGACGGCCCGCTGGTCGCCGAGGTCGTCAAGACCTCCTCCGACCCCTACGTCGGCCGGATCTCCCTGGTCCGCGTCTTCTCCGGCACCCTCCGCCCGGACCAGACGGTGCACGTCTCCGGGCACGGCCTCGCCGACCGCGGGCACGAGGACCACGACGTCGACGAGAAGGTCGGCGCCCTGTCCATGCCCTTCGGCAAGCAGCAGCGGCCGGTGACCCACGCCGTCGCCGGCGACCTGGTCTCCGTGGCCAAGCTGAGCCGTGCCGAGACCGGCGACACGCTGTCCGCCAAGGACGACCCGCTCCTGATGGAGCCCTGGCAGATGCCCGACCCGCTGCTGCCGCTCGCCATCCACGCGCACAGCAAGGCCGACGAGGACAAGCTCTCGCAGGGCCTGGCCCGGCTGGTCGCCGAGGACCCGACGATGCGCCTGGAGCAGAACCAGGACACCCACCAGGTGGTCCTGTGGTGCCTGGGCGAGGCGCACGCCGACGTCGCCCTGGAGCGGCTGCGCAACCGCTACGGCGTCCAGGTCGACGTCGTCCCGCACAAGGTCTCCCTCCGGGAGACGTTCGCGCACAAGGCGGCCGGGCGCGGCCGGCACGTCAAGCAGTCCGGCGGCCACGGCCAGTACGCCATCTGCGAGATCGAGGTGGAGCCGCTGCCGGGCGGCTCGGGCATCGAGTTCGTGGACAAGGTGGTCGGCGGCGCGGTGCCCCGCCAGTTCATCCCGTCCGTCGAGAAGGGCGTACGGGCCCAGGCCGCCAAGGGTGTCGCCGCCGGCTACCCCCTGGTGGACGTGCGGATCACGCTGCTGGACGGCAAGGCGCACTCGGTGGACTCCTCCGACGCCGCCTTCCAGACGGCCGGCGCGCTCGCCCTGCGCGAGGCGGCGGCGGACACGAGGATCCATCTGCTGGAGCCGGTGGCCGAGGTGACCGTGCTCGTCGGCGACGCGTACGTGGGCGCCGTGATGAGCGACCTCTCCAGCCGCCGGGGCCGGCTGCTCGGCACCGAACAGGTCGGTACCGGACGGACGTTGATCCGCGCCGACGTGCCCGAGTTCGAGATCGGCCGGTACGCCGTCGATCTGCGCTCGCTCTCCCACGGCACGGCCCGCTTCGACCGGAGCTACGCCCGGCACGAGCCGATGCCGCCGCAGATCGCCGAGCGGATCCGCGAACAGGGCGGGGACGAGGGGTAGTACGCCGGCGCACGGGCGGGCGGCTTCGGCCGTCCGCCCCCGCGTTGTCCGTGCCGGCGGATACGCTGATCACCTGATCACGTCGTGCCGCGACCGTCCGGCGCTCGTCCGGTATCGGCACGACGACGGGTCCAACAGGTGTGCGGAGCGGGGAAGTCGGGAAGGCCGCAGGAACGGCACCGGCGGCGATGGGGGCGGGAATGTCGTTTGGAACGGAGTGGGACGGGCCCCAGGTGCCCGTCTCGGGCGACGAGGGGCAGGCGGCGACCTCCGCGCTGGCCTCCGCGGCGTACCGGGACAGCCCGCTCGAGGACATCAAGAAGGCCGACAACGAATGGCACCAGTCGACCGTCAAGGCCGGCCGGCTCAAGCTGTTGCGGCCCAATCTCGGCGAGGCGTTCTCGCGGGCCCTCGTCGACCGGCTGCTCGCCCCCGGCCGCAAGCCGCTCATCCAGTCCTTCGGCTCCGAACCGCAGTTCGTCGTGGAGCACGCCCTGGCCGCCAACAACATCCGCCGGGAGCGCGACAACCACCTGACCGCCATCACGGTCGTCTGCGGGCTGCTGTTCCTGCCCGGCATGCTCGTCTGGCTGCTCGTCTTCCAGCTGCGCACCTTCGTCGCCAAGCGCGACGACAAGCGGGCCGGGACGCTGGCCACCGCGCTGCTGCTCGGCGTCGGCGTGCTCGCCGCGCTGTTCCTGATCAAGATGCCGTTCACCGGCTTCTGGGCGTGGTACGCCCGCGCGGCCGTCGTCGTCCCCGTGCTCGGCTGGTTCTGGGCCAAGCAGGTCTGCGAGCGCACCGCCAAGGACCTGCGGGCCCGCTGGGAGGGGCTGCTCTCCGGCACCAGTGTCGGCGCCAAGGTCCCGGAAGCCGTGCCGCGCGGCCCCGGCCAGACCGCCGCCGAGGAGCTGCGCCAGTCGCTGGCCCGGCTCACCGCCGAGCAGCAGTCCAACTCCGTCTTCTACGCCGGCCCCAAGGGCATACTCGGCATGGGCACCCGCTGGGGCGCCTGGCAGCTCGCCGAGGACCTGGTGCCCGCGGAGGCCGGCCGGGAGATCCACCCCTTCCGCAGCTGGGACGTCATACGCGCGATCCACGACCAGCTGGCCCTCCTGGAGCGCGGCCCGCTCAACACCGGCGGCTTCCCCAAGCCGTCGATACGGCACTGGATCGTCACCCCGATCGGCGAGAAGGCCACGGCGGTGTCCCGGCCGGAGGGCACCGACGTCGAGGCCTTCCAGGTCAAGCCGCACGCCATACAGGACATCTGCAACAAGCAGCAGTTCGGCAGCGGCGACCGGCACTACCTGGGCGTGCAGTGGACCCTGTGGGACGGCCAGCTGGTCATCACCATGCTGATCACGGTCACCGTGCTGCACGAGACCCTGCGCATCGAGGTGACGGGGCACGCGCTGGGACCGGTGAACCCGCTGTTCACCGGCAAGCCGGAGGCGCCGACCAAGGAGGTCTCCAAGTCCCTGAAGCCCTGGGAGACCCGCACGATCAAGCTCCCGCTCGTGCCCACCGACGAGGTGGTACGGCTCGCCGTGCGCGCCCCGCTGACCTGGTACCCGCCGCTGCTGAACTGGCTGGGCGGCTCGCTCGGCCTGCCGGAGCCGTTCGGTCTGCGGCACGCCTGGGCCGACCAGCCGTGGCGGCACCGCTTCATGGCCGACGACGCGCTGCGCGCGGCCACACCGGTGCTGCGCGTGGTGCACTCGGCCGCGATCAAGGTTCTGGAGGAGAACGGCGTGGCCACGGAGAAGTTCGGCGCCCGCTCGGCGTTCCTCAGCGGCAACGTCCAGGACCCGACGCCCCGGAAGGCCGACGTCTACGACGCGTGAGTCACGGGCGGTCCGGGTTCACGGACCGTCGCGGCCCGCCGGGGACCCTCGGCGGGCCGCTCAAGCCGCCGCCGGCCAGGCGTCCGCCAGCATCTTCCTGGTGTCGGCCAGCAGCTGCGGCAGCACCCTGGTGTGTCCCACGACCGGCATGAAGTTCGTGTCGCCGCCCCAGCGCGGCACGATGTGCTGGTGCAGATGCGCGGCGATACCGGCGCCGGCGACCCCGCCCTGGTTCATGCCGATGTTGAAGCCGTGCGCGCCGGACGCGGTACGCAGGGCCGTCATCGCCTGCTTGGTCAGCTCCGCCAGCTCGGCCGTCTCCGGCCCCGTCAGATCGGTGTAGTCCGCCACGTGCCGGTACGGCACGGTCATCAGATGGCCGCCGTTGTAGGGGTACAGGTTGAGGACGGCGTAGACGTGCTCACCGCGCCGGACGATCAGCCCGTCCTCGTCCGACTTGGCCGGGATCGAGCAGAAGGGGCAGCCGTCTTCGGCCCCGGGGCCGGTCGGCTTGTTCTCGCCCTGGATGTAGGCCATCCGGTGGGGCGTCCACAGGCGCTGGAACGCGTCCTGAGTCCCCACTCCGATCTGCTGCTCCGGCTCACTCGTCATGCTAGGCAGCATATGGCTTCGCCGGTTCCCGGCGTGTCGCCGGGGCTGTCTCGCGGTACTCTCCGGCCAAGCTTGGCCGGTGGACGACGACATCCGTACGCAGCGCTGGAACCGCTGGGAGGGGCGCGCCGCGCTGCCGCTGGGCATCGCGTCGCTGGTCTACCTCGGCGGCTACGCCGCGCATGTGCTGGCGCAGGGCCTGCCGCCGGGCCTGGACGACGTCCTGCGTGCGGTCATCGGGGCCGCCTGGACGGTGTTCGTCGTCGACTACGCGGTGCACTGGCGGCTGAGCGGCCGCGGGCTCGGCTTCGTGACCAGCCACTGGCTGGACACGCTGGTCATGCTGCTGCCGTTGCTGTGGCCGGTGCGCATCGTGCGGCTGTACGACGTGGTCCAGCGGCGGCGCGGCGGCGCGCGCCTCACGCTGCACGCGCGCGTGATGTTCTACGCCAGCGTGTCCACGGCGCTGCTGGGCTTCGCCGGCGCGCTCGCGGTGTACCAGGCGGAGCATGCCGCCCCCCACGCCACGATCCGGACGTTCGGCGACTCGGTCTGGTGGACCTGCTCGACTCTGACGACGGTCGGCTACGGCGACGTGGTGCCGGTGACCCCCCGGGGCCGGGTCGTCGCCGTGGGGCTGATGGCCTGCGGTCTCGCCCTGCTCGGCGCGATCACCGGTTCGTTCTCCTCGCTGCTGGTGCAACGGTTCGCCCGGGGCGTGGACGAGGAAGGGCCCCCGGGAAGCTGATCCCGGGGGCCCTTCGGGCTCGTGCGGCTCAGACCTGGGTCCGCTCCTCCACGACCTGCGCGATCTTCGCGATGGCGTCCTCGAACGGGATGCCGTTCTCCTGCGAGCCGTCGCGGTAGCGGAAGGACACCGAGCCGTTCGACATGTCCTCGTCGCCGGCGATGACCATGAACGGCACCTTCTGCTTCTGCGCGTTCCTGATCTTCTTCTGCATACGGTCCGAGGAGGAGTCCACCTCGACGCGCAGGCCCTTCTTCTTGGCCGCGGCCGCGAACTTCTCCAGGTACTCCACGTGCGCGTCCCCGATCGGGATGCCGATCGCCTGGACCGGGGCCAGCCACGCCGGGAAGGCGCCCGCGTAGTGCTCCAGGAGGACGGCGAAGAACCGCTCGATGGAGCCGAACAGCGCGCGGTGGATCATGACCGGGCGCTGCTTGGCGCCGTCCGGGCCGGTGTACTCCAGGTTGAAGCGCTCCGGCAGGTTGAAGTCGAGCTGGATCGTCGACATCTGCCAGGTCCGGCCGATCGCGTCCTTGGCCTGGACGGAGATCTTCGGACCGTAGAAGGCGGCGCCGCCCGGGTCGGGCACGAGGGGCAGGCCCTGCTTCTCGGCGACCTGCCGCAGCGTCTCGGTGGCCTCCTCCCAGACCTCGTCGGAGCCGACGAACTTCTCCGGGTCCTTGGTGGACAGCTCCAGGTAGAAGTCGGTCAGACCGTAGTCGCGCAGCAGGCCGAGGACGAAGGTGAGCGTCCGGTCCAGCTCGTCGGACATCTGCTCACGGGTGCAGTAGATGTGCGCGTCGTCCTGGGTGAAGCCGCGGGCCCGGGTCAGGCCGTGCACGACGCCCGACTTCTCGTACCGGTACACGGTCCCGAACTCGAAGAGGCGCAGCGGCAGTTCACGGTACGACCGGCCGCGCGCGTCGAAGATCAGGTTGTGCATCGGGCAGTTCATGGGCTTGAGGTAGTAGTCCACGCCCTCGTCGAGCTGCATGGGGGGGTACATGCCCTCGGCGTACCAGTCCAGGTGCCCGGACGTCTCGAAGAGCTTCCCCTTCGTGGCGTGCGGGGTGTAGACGAACTCGTAGCCCTCTTCCTCGTGGCGGCGGCGCGAGTAGTCCTCCATCACGCGGCGGACGATGCCGCCCTTGGGGTGGAAGACGGCGAGGCCGGAGCCGATCTGCTCGGGGATGGAGAACAGGTCGAGCTCGTTGCCCAGCTTGCGGTGGTCGCGCTTCTCGGCCTCGGCGAGGAAGTCCAGGTACGCCTTCAGCTCGTCCTTGGACGGCCAGGCGGTGCCGTAGATGCGCTGGAGCATCGGGTTCTTCTCGCTGCCGCGCCAGTAGGCGGCGGCGTTGCGCATCAGCTTGAACGCCGGGATGAGCCGGGTGGAGGGCAGGTGGGGACCGCGGCAGAGGTCCTTCCAGCACAGCTCGCCGGTCTTGGCGTCCAGGTTGTCGTAGATCGTCAGCTCGCCGGCACCGACCTCGACGTCCGCCCCGTCGTCGTGGGAGGCGGAGCCCTTGATACCGATCAGTTCCAGCTTGTACGGCTCGTTCGCCAGTTCCTCGCGGGCGGCCTCGTCGGTGACCACGCGGCGGGCGAACTTCTGCCCGCGCTTCTGGATCTCCTGCATCTTCTTCTCGATGGCCTTGAGATCCTCGGGCGTGAACGGCTTCTCGACGTCGAAGTCGTAGTAGAAGCCGTCCTTGACGGGCGGGCCGATGCCCAGCTTGGCCTCGGGGAACAGCTCCTGCACGGCCTGCGCCATGACGTGCGCGGTGGAGTGGCGCAGGATGTTGAGGCCGTCCTCGGACGCGATCTCGACGCCCTCGACCTCGTCGCCGTCGGACAGTGCGTACGCGAGGTCCTTCAGCTCGCCGCCCACGCGCGCGGCGATGATCGAGCGCTCGCCCGCGAAGAGGTCGGCGGCCGTAGTGCCCGTCGTCACCACGCGTTCTTCCCGCTCGGAATCGCGTTGGATGATCACACGGACGTCTGACACCGGTCTCTCCTGACTGAAGGTGGGGTGCGGCGCCATACCAGGAGCGCGCGCACAGGCGATCGTACCGACCCGACGGCACCGACCGCGAAACGGTCACCCTCAGTCCTCGTCCCCGTACGCTCCCGTGCCGCCGTCCCCGCACGCCTCCTCGAAGAAGTCGAGGTTCTCCTGGAGGGACTTCATCAGCCGGTCCCGCTCGGCGTCGTCCACCTGCACGGGGACGACGCCGGAGGCGCCGGTGAGCCGGCGGAAGCCGCCCCGGCGCTCCAGCCGGCCGTGCACCCGGACGGGGAGGCCGACGAGGTGGGCGTGGCCGGCGATGCGGTAGTCCTCCTCGTCCAGGGTGACGCGGAGGTGCGGGACCTCGGCGCCGGCCAGGACGCGCAGGCGTACGGTGCCCTCGCCGGCGGGGCCGGAGCGGCGCATGCGGACGACGACGCCGGTGACGCGGACCGGGACGGAGGGTTCCTCGCGCAGGTAGCGGGCGGCGGCCTCGCGCAGCACGGGCAGGTCGCCGGGCGAGAACTCGACGGGTTCGGCGGAGGGGGCGCAGCCTTCGGGGACGCCGGCGCCGGGAGCCCAGGCGACGGCGACGCGGGCCCCCTCGGTTCCCCGGACGAGCGCGCCGAGCGCCTCGGTCAGCTCACGGCTGACGCCGGCCTCGACGGCGCCGTCGAAGGCGTCCATGCCGCCGGTGGCCCGCCGGTAGTCGATGGCCTCGCGGGCGGCGTGGAGGGCCTGGTGGAGGCGGACGGCGAGGGGGCGGGCGGTGGGGACGGGCGCGAAGGCGGTGAGGGTGCGGCTCTCGGCGGCGGGGCCGAGGAGGACGTTCTCCAGGAGGGCGGCGGCGGGGCGGCGGTGGCGGGCGCCGTGGTAGCCGGCTCGCGCGCGCGTGGCGAGTGCGGCGGCGAGCAGCGTCTGCCGGGCGGCGCCGCGCAGGTGGTCGTCGGCGGTCCAGGAGGCGGCGCCGCCGGGTCCGTCCGGGGTGTCGCGCCACCAGCGGATCTCGTCGCTGGGCACGGCGAGGGAGATCAGCACCTCGCGCGCGGAGGGGGTGTGGCTGCGGGCGAGGGCGTCGAGGGCCTCGCCGAGCAGGTCGTCGCTGTCGGGGAAGGCGCGGCTGACGGGGACGAGCAGGCTGGTCGCGCCGCCGCCCGGGCCGGGCGGGGTCCAGCGGCCGTAGCGGCCGGGCGCGCCGCCGCGCCGCTGCCAGCCGTGCCGGTGCAGCAGGGCGCCGAGCACGGCGGGGTCGACGTCGGCGGGCCGCGGGTGCCGGTTCCAGGGCAGGCCGTCGGGGGGTGACGGGACCTGCCGTGCCGGCTCGTCGTCGGGACGGTTCCTCATGGTCTGCCTCCCGTCCCGACCCGCGTCATGATCTCGCACAGGGCCCGGTCGTCGAAGATGCGCGAGGTCGGTATCCGCACGGTGGTCCGGTGCCGGCCGGTGACGGCGTGGCCGGCGAGGTTGACCCAGTAGCAGCAGTGTCTGAGGTCGAGCCGGTCGTGGCTGGCGCGCAGCCAGTCGTCCGGTGAGCGCGGCACGAGCATGACGACCAGGATCTTGTGCACCGTGACGGGGGTGCGGGCGAGCTTGTGCAGGTGCGCGTTGTCGAGGGTGAAGGAGAAGGAGCGTCCCGGCGGGTCGGGCGCGACCTGGTAGGTGGCCTTCAGCTGCACCTTGATGGTGACCTCGTCGTCGACGGTGTGTCCGGGCGCGCTGTGGCTGACGTGCCAGTCGATGCCGTTGTCCGGAAAGGGCTGGGACAGCGAGCAGCCGGCCGCGGCGGCGACCGCGTGCAGATAGCCGACCTGCAGTGTCTCCATGCAGGCGGTGGTGGCGAGCGTGCCGCGAAGGGTGCCCGGGCGATCGGGCAGCAGCCCGCCCCGCTCGGGCTGCGCAATGGCCATGACCAACAGCCTTCCGAGCCAAGAGTTTCCCCGCTGCGGGCCGCTGAACTGCAAAGACCCGTACTCCTGTTGTCTCCTCCCGGCGTACGGCGCAAACGGTCCGGGTATCACCAAACGGGCAGAAGACGGAACGTCACCTGCCACGGGTGAACGAGGAGTTGGGTGCAGATGACGACCTGGTACGAGGGGCCGCTGGCGGCCTTCGACACGGAGACGACGGGCGTGGACGTCGAGACCGACCGGATCGTGTCGGCCGCCGTCGCCGTCCAGGATGCCCCGGGGACCCGCCCCCGGGTGATCCGCTGGCTGGTGAACCCGGGGATTCCGGTGCCGGAGGCGGCGACGGCGGTGCACGGACTGACGCAGGAGCACCTCCAGCACAACGGGCGCTGGCCTGCTCCGGTGATGTACGAGATAGCGGAGCAGCTGGCGGAGCACGCGACGCTGGGCCGTCCGCTGGTGGTGATGAACGCGCCGTTCGATCTGACGCTGCTGGACCGGGAGTTGCGCCGGCACCGGGCGTCCTCGCTGGACCGCTGGTTCGAGTCGGCGCCGCTCAGGGTGCTGGACCCGCGGGTCCTGGACAAGCATCTGGACCGGTACCGCAAGGGCCGGCGCACGCTGACGGATCTGTGCGCGCACTACGGCGTGACCCTGCAAGGTGCCCACGACGCGGCGGAGGACGCGCTGGCCGCGCTGGAGGTCGTACGGGCGCTGGGCCGTCGCTTCGCCACCCGGCTGGAGCGGTTGTCCCCCGCCGAGCTGCACACGCTCCAGGCGAACTGGCACGCGGCGCAGGCACGGGGGCTCCAGGCGTGGTTCGCGCGCAGCGGCTCGGAGGAGGTCGTCAGCACGGAGTGGCCGCTCAGGCCGGAGCTGCCGGCGGCGGCGTGAGCCACGGGGCACCGGGCCACGGCGACACCGAGGACGGGCGGCGGGCCCGCCTGGCGCGCGGCGCGGCCGGGCGGGAAACGAAAAGAGCGACGTGGCCCGCGTTTTCCGCGGATCCACGTCGCTCTCCCGAGCGTGGGCGATACTGGGTTCGAACCAGTGACCTCTTCGGTGTGAACGAAGCGCTCTCCCACTGAGCTAATCGCCCGGGAACGCACTGAACAATACAGGTCCGGGAGCCGTTCCTTCAAACCGCTTCCAGATGACGCAGCAGTCCGCGCCGCCCGGCCCGCATCATCAGGCGGTGGTTGAGGCGGAAGAGGGGCCGTCCCGGTACGGCGAGCAGCCTGAGCAGCGGCCTGCGCACGCGCACCTCCTGGTCGTACCGGACGAGTGTGCCCCGGCCGCCGGCGGTGACCGTCCAGCGGGCCCAGCCGTCGATGTCCCCGCGGAGGGCGACCTCCAGGACGCCGGCGGCCGGGTCCCGGCGGGTCTGCCGGACGGTGGACGTGAGGGTGTACGGCAGCAGGGAGCGAACGGCGAGGACGCCGGTGGAGTCGTCCAGCCGGGTCGCCGTCCGCACCTGTGGCCACCACCGGGGGTAGTCCTCGGCCCGCTCCAGCGCCGCGTAGACGGCGGCCGGCGGGGCGGGCAGGGACCACAGGCTGCGGAAGCGGTAGTGGTTCCGGTCCATGGACCGAGTGTGCCCCCGCCGGGCGCATGGACTCTGAGTACGCGTACTCATGCGCCGGGCCGCGAGCCGGGGCACACTCGCGGTGCGAGCGCCGCCGCCCGTGCGACGGCGCTCCTCCTGTTCCGGTCCGGAGCCGAGGGGAATTCCGGGCCGCCCGCCGTCGGCATCGCCGACCTTCGTGACGGCCGGCCGGAAGTGACCCGGGCTCAGATTGCCGGCCTTCGGCGGAGACCCGAGGCCGAGGAGAATTCCTCGCTTGTCGTATTTCCGAAGGAAAGTGACGGTGTTTTGGAAAACGTCCGGCGGATTTCCGCCGGCGACCCGTGTCCGGAACTTCTCCCGGAACCATTGCCACGCCCGGAAGTCGATGTAACGGATCGTCACCCTCCCGCCTTCCGGAACCGCTTCCCCCGCCGCGTCCGGTCGGGCACGGCGAGCCCCGGCGCGGCCGCCTAAGCCCGGCCGCCTCCAGGATCCTGCGCCCGCCGAGAGTGCTCGCCACGGCGGCCGGGCCCTCCCGCGGCATCGTCGCCGCCGCCGGTCGCGGCGTCGTGGACGACGCCGCGACCGATGCCGTGCATCGTTTCGAGCAAGCGCTTGCCGGCATCCGGCGGGGAGGGGCCCTGGACGCGCCGATGACGCGCACGGGATCTTCTCGCCGGCCGCGGGGGCGGCGGAGCGGTCTGCCGCCGAAGGCGGGGACGCGAACGCCGACGGCCCACCTGCTTGTCGCAGGTGGGCCGTCGGTCCGGGTGGGCGATACTGGGTTCGAACCAGTGACCTCTTCGGTGTGAACGAAGCGCTCTCCCACTGAGCTAATCGCCCGGGCGCAGGAAGAACATTACCCCATGTCAGGGGGTGCCTCCGACCAGGGGCGGGGCGACGGACGCCGCCCGGCCCCGCGCCGCCCTCACTGGTCCTTGATCTTCCAGGGCACGACGACGCCGAACTTCCACAGGTAGATCCCGACGAGCACGCCGATGATCACCAGCCCGATCACGGTCAGGGTGATGTTGCGGCGGCGCACCCTGGGGTCGAGAGCCCGTTGGGCCGCCTCGGTGACCTTCCGTTTGGTCCAGCGGAGCACGAGCTGGGCCCAGACGAACTCGGTCGCCCAGATCGCCATGCCGCCGAAGATCACCACCCAGCCGGGTCCGGGCAACGGCAGCATGACGATGCCCGCCGCGACCACGGCGAGGCCGATCACGAAGACCCCGACCTGCCAGCTCAGATGCAGGTACCGGCGGGCCTTGATGAATTCCGGCGCCCGTGAGCCGAGCCCCGGCCCGGCTTCCTGCCCGGCCTCCGGCCGGTCTGCCCTCGCCTTGTCCGCTGTCACGGCGACCTCGCCCGGTTCGTCACTCCCCGTATTCATACAGACAAACCCTACCCGAGTGAATCCAGTCACCGGAATGGTCGTAGATCTGGTACGAGTTCTCGGCCGGAAGAGTTACGTAAACACACGCAAAACCCTCAGAGGGGTTTACAACGGCACCGTAGGTGGCATGTCGATTTCGCCGACGTGCGAATCCCCGAGCGCACACTGAGCGAAAGGCCCTGGCGCTTATGAACACCACGGTCAGCTGCGAGCTGCACCTGCGCCTCGTTGTGTCGAGCGAGTCCTCCCTGCCTGTCCCCGCAGGCCTGCGGTACGACACGGCCGACCCCTACGCCGTGCACGCCACCTTCCACACCGGAGCCGAGGAGACCGTCGAGTGGGTGTTCGCCCGCGACCTCCTCGCCGAGGGGCTTCATCGGCCCACCGGCACCGGCGACGTCCGTGTCTGGCCATCGCGTAGTCATGGCCAGGGCGTCGTGTGCATCGCCCTCAGCTCCCCGGAGGGGGAGGCGCTGCTCGAGGCCCCGGCGCGGGCCCTGGAGTCCTTCCTGAAGCGAACAGACGCCGCCGTGCCGCCCGGCACGGAACACCGGCACTTCGATCTGGATCAGGAGCTCTCGCACATCCTGGCGGAGAGCTAGGTCGCGGTCGCGACCCTTACGAGCAGCCCGGCGCCGTCCACTCGGGGAGACGGCTCGGGCCAAGACAGCCCGATAGGGCACCGCCCGGCGCCGTCACCGTGAGTGTTCGCGGAGACGGCGCCGGACTGTGCCCGTCCGGCTGCTTTCCGTGACGGCCGGTCACGCTCGCGCCACGCGACGCGCCCGTGCGCCTCGGCCCGTCCGGCCGGGGGCCCCGGGCTGTCCGCCCGTGCGCTTCGGCCGGTCCGGCCTCGGGTTCCGGGAACCCCCGCGGGCGCGCAGGCGTTCTACGGGCGGGCGAGGTCGGGCAAGGGCGGGTGCGGCCGGCGCGGTTGTCGCTACCATCGGCCAGCATCGGCGGGCGCCCGCCCGACCCCAGGCAGGCCAGGGAGCGAAACGTGCTGATCACCCACGACACCCGGTGCGCCCTCGACACCGTGGTGGATCTGGTGAACTCCGCGCCGGAGGACGACGCGGCGGCGGACGGGCTGCCCGATGTCCCCGGCCTCACGGATTTCGTACGAAACCACAAGATGAGCGATGTCGGCGTGCTGTCGGAGTTCGACCTCTCGGCGGTGCGCAGGGTCAGGGGGCGGTTCGCGGCGATCTTCGCGGCCCCGGACGCCCGGTCCGCCGCCGTGATGATCAATGAGCTGGTGGCCGCCGCCGGCACCACCCCCCGGCTGACGGACCACGACGGCTACGACTGGCATGTGCACTACTTCGCGCCGGGTGCCTCCGTGGCCGACCACCTGGCCGCCGACTGCGGGATGGCGCTCGCCTTCTTCGTGGTGGCCGGGGAGCAGGAGCGGCTGCGGCGCTGCGAGGCACCGGACTGCCGGCGTGCCTTCGTGGATCTCTCCCGCAACCGCTCGCGCCGCTACTGCGACAGCCGCACCTGCGGGAACCGGCTGCACGTCGCCGCCTACCGGGCCCGGCGCAAAGAGGCGGCGGGCTGAGCCCCGGCGCCGGATGTCTGATGCCGGACGCCTCGCCGGCCCGTCGCCCGCTCGATGCGACGTCGGTCCCGGCGGGTGGCGCCGGGACGGACGTGTACGGCTCACAGCAGCAGCAGGTCGTGCAGCGCAGCCATGAGCAGCAGGCTCCCGATCACCGCAAGGAAGATCATCAGCGGTGGCTGGGACAGGGCGAAGAGGCACCCGCGCGGCTCGTCCTTCGGCGGCGCGGCCTCGCTCTCTCTCGTGTCGAGCATCTCGCGGCAGATCATGACGCACCCGGCACCCCGCCCGCGATCAGCGCACAGGGATCTTGCGGGAGTTCGCCGAATACCGTGAGGTCTCGTTCGGCTGGTGAACGAATCCGGACACCCCGGGACCCACTGTGTCGTTTCAGCGAGTCATGTGACTGTCATATGCCGTGCTTCTTGAGGATGGCCTCGATGTCGCTGAAGTCCTCCGCCGCGCCGCCGGAGGAGGCCGCACCGCCCCGGGGCGCCGCGGCCGGGCGTGCCGCGGGACGGGCGGCTCCGCCCAGGGACGGCGCCGAGGCCGCGGGCGCCACCGCCTCCCGCTCCGCCCGTCCTGTCGCCCCGCGCCCGGCGCCGGCACGCCGGCGCTCCACGGCACGCGTACCGGCGAAGAGCAGCCAGGCCGCGCCCAGCACTCCGAAGCCCGCCCAGGCCGTGGGGCTCAGCGCGGTGTCGGTGAGCCAGCCCACGACCCCGGTCATCACCAGACCGACCGGCACGAGGGAGTAGGCCGCGATACGGGCCGCCGACAGGAAACGCTTGCGGTAGGCCGTGACCACCGCGATACCCAGGCCCGCCGCCGACACGGCGGAGCACACTGTCTCGGCAATCATGCGGTCCTCCCGGCGGACTCGGTTCGTCGCTTCCATCGTGCACCGCCGGGTCCCCGCGATGCCATGCTCCGGCCCGACATCAGGGACATCTCCGGGTCGGCTCCTCCTGGGGTGCCGGTGCGGGGCCGGGCGCCGGCCCGCACGGTCCCGGTTGGGTCGCCCGCGCCCGGCCTGGAAGACTGGTGGGTATGAGCGACTCCTCCCCCGCACGCGCCGATGCCCTCGTCCTCGACGTCTGGTGCGAACTGCAGTGCCCCGACTGCCGCAGCGCCCTGGACGACGTCCGTGCCCTGCGCGCCCGCTACGGCGACCGGCTGGAGCTGCGGCTGCGGCACTTCCCGCTGGAGAAGCACAAGCACGCCTTCGCCGCCGCCCAGGCCGCCGAGGAGGCGCTGGAGCAGGGCAAGGGCTGGCCGTACGTGGAGGCCGTGCTGGAGCGGGTGGAGGAGCTGGACGGTACGGGAGAACCCTTCCTGGTCGAGGCGGCCCGGGAACTGGGTCTGGACGCCGAGGAGTTCGACACCGCGCTGATCGACGGCCGGCACATCCTCGTCGTCGACGCCGACCAGGCCGAGGGCAAGGCGATCGGTGTGACCGGCACCCCGACGTACGTCATCGGCGGCGAACGCCTCGACGGCGGCAAGAGCCAGGAGGGGCTGCGCGAGCGGATCGAGGAGATCGCCGACCGCCTGCTGGCCGAACGAGAGGGCTGACCCCCGGAGCACGCCTACAGCAGGGGTTTGAACAGGGTGCGGGCCGTCGTCTCGTAGCCGAGCGACTCGTACAGCCGCTCGGCCGGTGCGTTGCCCGCGAACACGTTGAGGCCGAGGACCGGGCGGCCCGCCTCGATCGTCCGGCGTTCCGCCAGCAGCATGAGCGTGCGGCCGTGCCCCCGGCCGCGGTGGGCCGTGTCGGTCTCCACGTCGAACACGAACGCCTTGGTGTCCTGGAGAGCCAGCCACAGCGTGCCCACCCGGGTCCCCTCGTGCTCCAGGACGCTGAAGAGCATGCCGTCGGAGGCGAGGCCGTCCGGCAGGAGCTTCTCGTGGTCGCCGAGCGCCTTGGCGCGGGCCACCGCCTCGGGCACGCCCCGCTGGATCCAGTCCCGGGTGTAATGCTCGATCTCGTACGCGTACCACGCCTCGTACTCGGCCTCCGTCATGGGCCGCGCGCCGCTGCCCGCCGGCAGTGCGGGCGGTACGGGACCGAGGTGCTTCTCCATACCGCGGTTGCGCGGCACGTAGCCGAGCGTCCGGAAGAGCCGCAGGGCGATGTCCGCCGAGGCGGGGAGCGTGGCCTCGATCTGGCGGCAGCCCCAGCCGCGCGCCACCTCCTCGGCGGCCAGCGCGGCCACCGTGGCCCGGCCGCGCCGCCGGTCGGGCTCGGCGATCCGCAGGTCGAGGACGCGGGCCACCGAGTCGCCCAGGGACGGCGAGGTGCCGAGGCTGATCTCGCCGACGGGCCGGCTGTTCACACACACCTGGTAGCGGCGCGAACGGGTGCCGTCGGGATGCTGCTGAAGCGGCTCGGCCGGCCGCAGGGTCGTCGTCATCACAGGTGTTCTACCCGCGGCGCGCCGCCCCGTCAGCCCGTTTTTCCGGGCTCCCGTCGGCCGGGTCCCCGGGTCAGGGGTCCAGATCCTGTCCGGACCGCTCGTCGAAGACGCGCATGGCCTCGGCGGTCACCGGGCCCGGGGCACCGGACAGTTGGCGGTCGTCGACCCGGTGCACGGCCTGGACGTCCCGCAGCGTGGAGGTGAGGAAGACCTCGTCCGCGACCCGGAGGACGTCCAGCGGCAGGTCTGTCTCCTGGGCGCCCGTCCACTCGACGGCGAGGGCCCGGGTGACGCCGGGCAGGCAGCCGGAGGCGACCGGCGGGGTGTGGATCTCACCGTCCAGGACGACGAAGACGTTCGACCCGGTGCCTTCGCAGAGCCGCCCGACCGTGTTGCCGAACAGCGCCTCGGAGGCGCCCTGTTCGTGGGCGCGGGCCAGGGCGACGACGTTCTCGGCGTACGAGGTGGTCTTCACCCCGGTGAGGGCGCCGCGTTCGTTGCGGGTCCACGGGACGGTGATCACCGCGGTGGATCCGGGACGGCGGGCCGTCTCGCCGACGGCGACCACGAGGGTCGGGCCGTGCTCGCCGCGGCCGACGCCGAGCGGGCCGTGACCGCCGGTGTAGGTGATCCGCAGCCGGCCCAGCGGCATCGGGTTGGCCTCCAGCACGGCCGCGCAGGCGCGGCGCACCTCGTCGTGGTCCGGGTCGGGCAGGCCGAGGGCGCGGGCCGAGCGGGTCAGCCGGTCGAGGTGCCGGGTGAGCGCGAACGGCTCGCCCTGGACCGTCTTCACGGTCTCGAAGACGCCGTCGCCGACGGTCAGGCCGTGGTCGAGGACGGAGACCCGGGCGGCTTCCAGGTCCCGCAGCCCGCCGTCCAGCCAGATCCTCATGCGAACGCTCCCTCGGTCTCCTCGTACGCGCCCGACGCCACGGCGAGCAGCCGGGACGCCTTCAGCTCGGTCTCGCGCCACTCCCCCTCGGGGTCGGACCCCCAGGTGATGCCGGCGCCGGTGCCGAACCGCAGGACGCCCTCGGCGCGGTCCATCCAGAAGGTGCGTATGCCCACGGCCAGCTCGGCGGTGCCCCGGTCGGCGTCCACCCAGCCGATGCCGCCGCAGTACGGGCCGCGCGGGGCCGTCTCCAGTGCCTCGATGATCCTGAGGGCGCTCGACTTGGGGGCGCCGGTGACCGAGCCGGGCGGGAAGGCCGCGGCCAGCAGCTCCGGCCAGCCGGCGTCCTCGCGCAGCTCCCCGCGCACGGTGGAGACGAGGTGGACGAGCCCCGGGTGCTTCTCCACGGCGCACAGGTCGGGGACGGTCACGCTGCCGGTCGCGCAGACGCGCCCGATGTCGTTGCGGACCAGGTCCACGATCATCACGTTCTCGGCGTAGTCCTTCTCCAGGAGGTCCGCCTCGGTGCGTCCGGTGCCCTTGATCGGTCCCGACTCGACCGTACGGCCGTCCCGGCGCAGGAACAGCTCGGGCGAGGCGGTGGCGATCTCCACGCCGTGCTCCGGCAGCCGGATCGTTCCCGCGTACGGCGCCGGATTGCCGCGGGCCAGCAGGGCGGTCAGGGCGTCCACGTCGGCGTCGGGGGCCACGGGCGCGCTGAGCACCCGGCAGAGGTTGGCCTGGTAGACCTCGCCGGCCGCGATGTACGCGCGGATCCGGTGGACGGCCGCCGTGTACGCGGCGCGGTCCAGCGAGGAGGTCCAGTCCCCCGGGCCGGGGCCCCGCCACCGACCCGGGACCGGCGCGGGCACCGGCTCCTTGCGTACCTCCGCGAAGCGGGCGCAGGTCAGCCGGCCCTCGAAGTCCGCGCACACGGCCCAGAAACCGGTGGAGTCCAGGGCGGCCGGATCGCTGGTGACGTCGAGGAGGCCGCCGGCGACGCGGTCGCCGAAGCGGGCGAGAGGAGGGTGGAGGAGCACGTGGTCGAGTCTAGGTCGGGTGTCCGCGGGGTGGCCCCGGGATGTCCCGGAGGGGGCCCCGGCCGGCGGGTCCGCCGAGTGCACCGCAGCACGCTGCGCAAACGCGTTTTTGTACTGGCCCGGGAATCCGCTAGAGTTCAACACGTCGCCGGGACGCGGAAGCGAAACGGAAACGACAAGCGGACGTAGCTCAGTTGGTAGAGCGCAACCTTGCCAAGGTTGAGGTCGCGAGTTCGAGCCTCGTCGTCCGCTCGAAGGAAGAAGGGGTCATCCCGATCCCCTACACTCCTGGTGGAGTGGCCGAGAGGCGAGGCAACGGCCTGCAAAGCCGTCTACACGGGTTCAAATCCCGTCTCCACCTCCAAGGACGATTAGCTCAGCGGGAGAGCGCTTCCCTGACACGGAAGAGGTCACTGGTTCAATCCCAGTATCGTCCACTGGATCTTCGGATCCTGGATCTTCTCGAAGGTCCCACCCGCGCGATTAGCTCAGCGGGAGAGCGCTTCCCTGACACGGAAGAGGTCACTGGTTCAATCCCAGTATCGCGCACTGTCTGTGACTCGCGGGTCACAGTCCGCGGACGATTAGCTCAGCGGGAGAGCGCTTCCCTGACACGGAAGAGGTCACTGGTTCAATCCCAGTATCGTCCACACAGCATGGAGCCCCCGGCCGTCTCGTACGGCCGGGGGCTTTTGCGTGTGCTCAGCTGGAGAAGAGCATGTGGCCGAAGCTCTTGTGGCGGTGGTGGCCGTAGTGACCGTGACCGCCCTGGTGGCCGCCCTGCGGAGCGCCCCAGGCGGGAGCGGACGGGGCCGCGGGGTAGGCCTGCGGGGCGGCGGGCGGCGGCGGGGCCGGCTGCGACCACTGGGACTCCAGGCGGGTCAGCGCCTCCAGCTCGCCGTAGTCGAGGAAGATGCCGCGGCAGCCGCTGCACTGCTCGATCTGGACGCCATTGCGGTTGTAGGTGTGCATCGGCGCATGGCACTTCGGACACTGCATGGTCGGCTCAACTCCTCGCCGGTCGGTCCTGCTTCGTGTTTCCCCAGGACAGACTCCGTCCGCCCCCCGGGCGGTTGCAGCCTAGCCCGGGAATCCGGACGCCGGACGAGGGGGGCCGGGGAGCCGGGACGGGACGGCCGGACGGGAGGGGCCCGGGTACTGGGACGGGACGGCCGGCATGCGCGCGCAGGCGTCGACCACGGCCTGCTCGACCTCGTCCAGGGGGCGGTCCCCGGCGAGCGCCTTGGTGATCGCCAGGGCGGCCGTCTGCACGGTGAGCGCGCGGGCCGGGACGTCCAGGGCGGGCCAGGGGTCGCCGTCCTCGGGTACGGCCGGGCCGCCGGCCTGGCGGTAGGCGGCCAGGAAGCGGGCCCACTCGTCGGGCGGCAGGAGTCCGCAGGCGTACCAGGCGGCGGGACGGGCGAGGTCCCAGGCCGGGACGCCGGCACCGAGATCGTCCACGTCGATCAGTTTCCACGGGCCGTCCGGCGCCGGATGCCGGACGAGCTGGCCGAGGTGCAGATCGCCGTGGCAGAGGGCCGCCGGGCCGGGCATCGGGGCCGCCGAGCGGGCCCAGGGGGGCAGCGCGGCCCAGGCGGCCGTGACGGCACGGGCGGCCTCGTGGGCGTCGGCGCGGTGCGCGGCGGTGCCCAGGGCGGCGCGGAGCCGGCCGAGCGCACGGGCGGCTTTGACGGGGCCGCGCATCGGGGGGAGCCCGGCGGGGACGGGGGCGCGGTGGAGACGGGCCAGGAGGGTGGCGGCGGCCTCCCAGGGGGCCGCGTCCGGGTCGTCCGGATCCACGGGGGCGCCGTACGGCCACAGGGTCACCGGGCGGCCGTGCAGCCGGATGGGGGCGGCGGGGGTGAGCGGGGGCAGGAGCAGGTCCGGGAGGCGGTCGGCCACGGCCACGCGGAGGGCCAGCGCGGGGGTATCGGTGTCCGGGGCGTGGGCCTTGGCGACGGTGCCGCCGTGGCGGACGACGGTGGCGTCGTCGCGGTCGGCGAGAGGGGCGCTGCCACAGACACAGGGGGCGGCGGGGCTCCGGGGATGGACCGCGGCCCGGGCGTGGGCGGCAGCCCGGGCGTGGGCGGCGAGCGCGGAGACGAGTACGGAATCGCCCGCGCCTGTACGGGGGCCGGTGCCGGGGGCTGCGCCGGTGCCTGTGTCTGTGTCTGTGTCTGTGTCTGCGGTCAAGGCTGCCTCGGGCCGGGTGGACTGTCCGGCCGAGAGTACTGGGACGGGGCGGGAGTCGGATCGCCCACCCGCACGGGCAGTCGGCAGGTTCGGCGCACCCGGAGGCGCCGGGGGTGAAACGGCTAATGCCGGCGCAGCTCCCCAGCTGCGCCGGCATTTGTGCCGTCCGCCGTACCCCCGTCCCCACGGGGTTGCATGGATCGATGTCCCCGCCCGGACCGCTCTTCCGGGCCTGGGGTCGCCGCTCAGCGCCCCAGCATCGCACCCACGGACGACGCCTGTGTGGCCACCGTCTCCCAGCCGTCGAAGACGAGCAGGAGCAGGGCCGCCAGGGGAAGGGCCATGAGCGTCGCCACCAAGGGGTGGCGACGGCCGGTCCGGCGGGGAGCGAACGCGGTGCGTCGCGGTGCCGTGTAGGCCATGGTCCCTCTCCTGACCGTCTTGGTTGTTGTGTGCAGCGGCGGGTGCCTGACCTCGGGGGACGAGTGCTGCACCCGCCGCTTGACCTCAAATCTAGGCGCGCGGCACCCGTCCGGCGTCATGCCTTCGTACCGATTGCCGGGCCTCCCGGAGGATGAGCCCCGACCTGCGGAGTACTCCCCTGGGTGGAGACGCGGATCCGTGTATCGGGGTCTTCCCGGAGGGGGCCGCCCGCTCTGTCCGGTCATATCCGAAGCATCCGGCGGCCTGAGCGGCGTGACATCGATCACTCCGATCGGGGCCGGGGTGGGGGCCGGCAGCGGACCCGGCCCTTGGGCACGACGGGGTCCGCGGGGCGCCGGTGGCCGTCGGACGGAGGGAGTGCCCGCCGTCGTCTTTCGTTCCCGCCCGAGCCCAACCTCCCTGCCCCAGCGAGCCGTTGACGTCGGCCATGGCGCAAAGTCGTCCTGCGGCGTGGCTCCTTGACCGCCTTTCACCTCCCCCGGACGGCCCACACAATCCGTCCGGCCCAGAGGGCGCGGCCTATGCGCGCAGCGGGCCGTGGAAACGTAAGCTGTGCCACGTCACAGGGACCGGGCAGCGGGGATGAACATGGCGATGATGCGCCTGAGGCGCGAGGACCCGCGCGTCGTCGGCTCGTTCAGGCTTCACCGACGGCTCGGCGCGGGCGGGATGGGCGTGGTCTACCTCGGCTCCGACAAGAAGGGCCAGCGCGTCGCGCTGAAGGTGATCCGGCCCGATCTGGCGGAGGACCAGGAGTTCCGGTCGCGGTTCGCGCGCGAGGTGTCGGCGGCCCGGCGCATCCGCGGCGGCTGCACGGCCCGGCTGGTCGCCGCCGACCTGGAGGCCGAGCGGCCCTGGTTCGCCACCCAGTACGTGCCCGGCCCGTCCCTGCACGACAAGGTCGCCGACGAGGGCGCTCTCGGCGCGGCGGACACCGCGGCGGTCGGCGCGGCCCTGTCCGAGGGGCTGGTCGCCGTGCACGAGGCCGGTGTCGTCCACCGGGACCTGAAGCCCTCCAACATCCTGCTGTCCCCCAAGGGGCCGCGGATCATCGACTTCGGCATCGCCTGGGCCACCGGCGCCTCCACGCTCACCCACGTGGGCACCGCGGTCGGCTCCCCCGGCTTCCTCGCCCCCGAGCAGGTGCGCGGCGCCATGGTCACCCCCGCCACCGACGTCTTCTCCCTGGGCGCGACGCTGGCCTACGCCTCGACCGGCGACTCCCCCTTCGGGCACGGCAGTTCCGAGGTGATGCTGTACCGGGTGGTGCACGAGGAACCGCAGCTGCACGGCGTCCCGGACGCGCTGGCCCCCCTCATCCGGGCCTGCCTGGCGAAGGACCCCGACGAACGGCCCAGCACGCTGCAGCTGTCGCTGCGGCTCAAGGAGATCGCCGCCCGGGAGGCGCAGGGCCTGGACGGCGTACGGCCGCCGGTGCCGCGCGCCGCCGAGGCGGACCGGCCCACCGGGCGGCTCGCCGACACCTATCCCGAGCAGCAGCGCACCCAGCGGCGTACCTCCCCCGGTACGCCGCTGCCGCGCGGTGGCACTCCGGCCCGGGGCGGCGCGCCCTCCCGGGGCGGGGTCCCGCGCGGCGAGATGCCGTCCCGCGGCGGGGTGGCCTCGCGCGGCGGCAGCGGTGCGCGCGGCGGCGCCCGGCCGGGTGCGGCGCGCTCCACTCCGGTGCCGCGCGGCGGCGGCCCCCGCTCCGGTGGCGGCCGTCCCGGTCCGCGCGGCGGTTCCGGGCGGCCGGGGCAGCGGCCGTCGGGTATCTGGCGGCGGCCGGCCAATCCGCGGCTGCTGCGGCAGCGGCTGTTCGTGTTCGTGGTGGTGACGCTGCTGGTGGCGCTCGGCATCGCGCTGGCCCAGGGCTGTCAGGGCCCGGCACGCGGGCTCGGCGACGACGGCAGCGGCCGGCAGCAGCGGCAGACACAGCCGGGCTACGCGCCGCCGGGCGACGGCGGCGTCACTCCGGATGCGCGCAAGTCGTCGCTGAGCCACGACGCCGGGAACTGAGCGCCGCACCCGGGCGGTGTCCGGCACGGGCGGTGTCCGGCACGAGCGGTGTCCGGCACGGGCGGCGCGGCGTGCCGGAGAGGCTCCGGCCGCCGCTTGCCGGCCGGTCAGGACGCGGGACGGCCCGTCGCCACCGCGTAGAACGCCACCGCGGCCGCCGCGCCCACGTTGAGCGAGTCGACGCCGTGGGACATCGGGATGCGGACCCATTCGTCGGCGGCGACCAGCGCCTGCGTGGAGAGCCCGTCGCCCTCGGCGCCGAGCATGAGCGCCACCCGGTCCATCTGGTGCGGGGCGGCCTCGTCCAGGGTGCGGGCCTTGTCGTCCGGGGTGAGCGCGAGCAGAGTGAAGCCGGCCTCGCGGACCGAGTCCAGCCCCTTCGGCCAGGTCTCCAGACGGGCGTACGGAACCGAGAACACCGCTCCCATGGAGACCTTGACACTGCGCCGGTACAGCGGGTCCGCGCAGTCCGGCGACAGCAGCACCGCGTCCATGCCGAGGGCGGCGGCCGACCGGAAGATCGCCCCGATGTTCGTGTGGTCGTTCACGGATTCCATGATCACGACCCGGCGGGCGGAGCGGAGCAGTTCACCGGCCGTCGGCAGCGGCTTGCGCTGCATGGAGGCGAGGGCGCCGCGGTGCACGTGGTAACCGGTGACGCGTTCGGCGAGTTCCGGGCTCACGGCGTACACCGGGGCCGGGAGTTCGTCGATGACGTCGCGCATGACGTCGATCCACTTGGCCGAGAGCAGCATCGACCGCATCTCGTAGCCGGCCTCCTTGGCTCTGCGGATGACCTTCTCGCCCTCGGCGATGAACAGGCCCTCGGCGGGCTCGCGCTTGCGGCGCAGCTCGACGTCGGTCAGGCCCGTGTAGTCGGAGAGGCGCGGGTCGTCGGGATCCTCGACGGTGATGAGATCGGCCACAGGGTGATACTGCCTTGTCCTGGATGTGGTGCCAACGGCTGGGAGGGGAGGGTTACCCCGGGTTACGCGTGATCGAGCCAAGGTGGGGCCGGCACGCGGAGAGCGGGGACCGTCATGCGGGAGTCGCGGGGCCGACCCGTACGACCTCGCCGACGACGATGACCGCCGGGGGCTTCACATCCTCGGCCACCACCGTCTCGGCCACCGTGGCCAGCGTGGCGTCCACGCGCCGCTGGGCGGCCGTGGTCCCCTCCTGGACCAGGGCGACCGGCGTCTGCGGCGACTTGCCGTGCGCGACGAGCGTCTCGGCGATCTTCCCGATCTTGTCGACGCCCATCAGGATCACCAGGGTGCCGGTGAGCCTGGCCAGCGCCGGCCAGTCGACCAGGGAACGCTCGTCGTCCGGGGCGACATGACCGCTGACCACGGTGAACTCGTGGGCGACCCCGCGGTGCGTGACCGGGATGCCGGCCGCGCCGGGCACCGAGATCGAGCTGGAGATGCCCGGGACCACCGTGCACGCGATGCCGGCCTCGGCGAGCGCCTGGACCTCCTCCATGCCCCGGCCGAAGACGTAGGGGTCGCCGCCCTTGAGCCGGACGACCGCCTTGCCCTGCCGGGCGTGCTCGATGAGCGCGTTGTTGATGGCCTCCTGGGCCATGTAGCGGCCGTACGGGATCTTGGCCGCGTCGATCACCTCGACGTGCGGCGGGAGTTCGGCGAGCAGGTCGCGCGGGCCGAGCCGGTCGGCGATGACGACGTCCGCCTCGGCGAGGAGGCGCCGGCCGCGGACCGTGATCAGGTCGGGGTCGCCGGGGCCGCCGCCGACCAGGGCCACGCCGGCGGTGCGGGTGCGGTGGTGCGGGGCGACGAGGGTGCCGTCGCGCAGGCCCTCGACGACCGCGTCCCGGATGGCGGCGGTGTGGCGGGGGTCGCGGCCCCGCGCGTGCGTGGTGAGTACGGCGACGGTGACGCCCTCGCTGTGGCCGGTCGCCGGGGTCCACGCCGTCGCCCGGTCGGCGTCGTCGGAGCGCACGCACCAGACGCGATGGCGCTCCGCCTCGGCGGAGGCGGCGGTGTTGGCCTCGGGGTCGCTGGTGGCGATGAGGGCGTACCAGGCCTCGGCGAGGTCACCGTCCTCGTAGCGCCGCCTGACCCAGCCGATCTCGCCCGCGTCCGCCATGGCCTCGACGGAGGGCGTCGCCTCGGGAGAGACCAGCACGATGTCCGCACCCGCGGCGATGAGCGCCGGCAGACGCCGCTGCGCCACCTGGCCGCCGCCGAGGACGACCACACGGCGACCGGAGAGTCGGAGTCCTACGGGGTAGGCGGGGTGTTCGGCCATGAGGTACGGCTCCTCGTGCAGCTGGGAGATGGGCGCGCTGCACCTTCGGAGCGGCCCTGACGTGCGGATTTTATGCCGTGGGCACGGCAGACGGCAGGGGTGGTCCGGCAGCTGAACACCGGACCACCCCCGCGCGACGGCTACTTCTCGGTGACACCCGCCGAATCGAACGTGGCCACCTCGTGCATCGCCCGGGCCGTGCTCTGCACCAGCGGCAGCGCCAGCAGCGCGCCCGTGCCCTCGCCGAGGCGGAGGTCGAGGTCGACCAGCGGGCGCAGGCCCAGCTTGTTGAGGGCCGCCACATGTCCGGGCTCGGCGCTGCGGTGGCCGGCGATGCAGGCCGCGAGGACCTCGGGCGCGATGGCGCGGGCGACCAGGGCCGCGGCGCCGGCGCTGACGCCGTCCAGGATCACCGGCGTACGCAGCGACGCACCGCCGAGGAGCAGCCCGACCAGGGCCGCGTGCTCGAAGCCGCCGATGGCCGCGAGGACGCCGATCGGATCGGCCGGATCCGGCTGGTGCAGCTCCAGGGCACGGCGGACCACCTCGGTCTTGCGGGCCAGCGTCTCGTCGTTGATGCCCGTGCCGCGGCCGGTCACCTCCGCCGGGTCGGCTCCGGTGAAGACCGAGATCAGCGCGGCCGAGGAGGTGGTGTTGGCGATGCCCATCTCACCGGTGAGCAGCGCCTTGTTCCCGGCGGCCACCAGGTCGCGGGCGGTCTCGATGCCCACCTCGATGGCCGCCTTGGCCTCCTCGCGGGTCATCGCGAGGCCGGTGGTCATGTCGGACGTGCCACCGCGGATCTTGCGCGGCAGCAGGCCCGGGGTGGCCGGCAGGTCGGCGGCCACGCCCACGTCCACGACGCACACCTCGGCACCGACCTGGGTGGCGAAGGCGTTGCAGACGGCTCCCCCGCCCAGGAAGTTGGCCACCATCTGGGCCGTGACCTCCTGCGGCCAGGGGGTGACGCCCTGGGCGTGCACGCCGTGGTCGCCCGCGAAGATCGCGACGGCGGCGGGTTCCGGGATCGGCGGCGGACACTGCCGGGACAGCCCGGACAGCTGCGCGGAGATGATCTCCAGCATGCCGAGCGCGCCGGCCGGCTTGGTCATACGCTTCTGACGCTCCCACGCCTCGCCGAGCGCCTTGGCGTCGAGCGGGCGGATCTGTGCGACGGTCTCGGCGAGCAGGTCGTGGGGTTCCTCTCCGGGAAGGGCGCGGCGGCCGTACGTCTCCTCGTGCACCACCCAGGACAGGGGGCGCCGCTTGGACCAGCCGGCCTGCATCAGCTCGGGCTCGTCCGGGAACTCGTCGACGTACCCGACACACAGGTAGGCGACGACCTCCAGATGCTCGGGCAGCCCGAGCGCGCGGACCATCTCCCGCTCGTCGAAGAAGCTGACCCAGCCGACGCCGAGGCCTTCGGCACGGGCGGCGAGCCAGAGATTCTCCACCGCGAGCGCCGAGGAGTAGGGCGCCATCTGCGGCTGGGTGTGACGGCCGAGGGTGTGCCGGCCGCCGCGGGTGGGGTCGGCGGTGACGACGATGTTGACCGGGGTGTCGAGGATGGCCTCGATCTTCAGTTCCTTGAACTGCTTGGCCCGGCCCTTCGGCAGCGACTTGGCGTAGGCCTCGCGCTGACGCATCGCCAGTTCGTGCATCGTCCGCCGGGTCTCGGCGGATCTGATGACGACGAAGTCCCAGGGCTGCGAGTGGCCGACGGAGGGCGCGGTGTGCGCGGCCTCCAGGACCCTCAGCAGCACCTCGTGCGGGATGGGGTCGCCGCGGAATCCGTTGCGGATGTCGCGGCGCTCGCGCATGACCTTCAGGACGGCCTCGCGCTCGGCGTCGGCGTATCCGGGCGCGGCCGGGCCGGCGGACTGTCGTGCTTCCGCCACCGCGGCCGTGCTCTCTTCCTGGTCGGCGGCCCTGGTCCGCAGGTCCTCCGCGTGCTGGACGACGCCGGGGGTGAGCTCGGCGTCCGGCGCGGCCGGTACGACGGTGGGCTCGCCCTCGCGCTGCGCGGGCACCGTGACCGCGGGCTCCGCCTGCTCCTGCGGGCCCTGCGGGTCCGGTGCCGGCACGGCCTCGGCGGGCACGACGAAGGGCTGCGGCGGGGTGGGCGCCAGATGCGGGGTGGTGGGCACCTGGCCCTCCACCTGCACGAACTCCCCCAGCAGCGGCTCAGGGCTGGACTCCACCGGCAGGCCGGGGGGCAGCGACTGCTCCGGGGCCGGTGCCGACGCGGCCACGGCGGTCTCCGGCGCCTGCGGCTGGAGCTGCGGGCCGGCGGGGCCGGCGACCGGTGCCGGTCCGGCGGTGTCCGCCGACGGCTGCGGCTGCGGTGCGGCGGGCACGGCCGGGACATCGGCGCCGGGAACGGCCGTGGCATCGGCGGCGGGCGCGGCGTGCTCGGCGAGCTGCGGCCCCTGCACCTGGCGGACGGCCGGGTCGGCCGGCGCCACGGCCACGGGCACGCCGTCACCGGCGGACACGGCGCCCTGCGCCGCGCCGGCCGCGCCGGCCTGCGGCGCTTCGGCGACTACGACCGCTTCGGCCTGCGGAGCCGCGGGGGCGGGGGCGGGGGCGGGGGCGGGGGCGGGGGCGGGAGCAGGAACCTGGGGTGCCTGCGCCTGAGAAGCCTCGGTCTGGAGGGCCTCGCTGTCGGGCGCCTCCGTCTGGGGGGCCTCGGCCTGAGGGGTGGCCCCGGCCTGCGGTGCATGACCTTGCGGGGCCTGGTGCGGGGCCGCCGGGGCGGGAGCACCGGGTTCCGGGGCCTGCGCGGCGGCGGGCGGGCCGGCCGGTACGGCGTCGCCGGTGACGGCGGCGTCCGGGCCCGGCTGAGCCTGAACGGCGGCGTCCACGAGTTCGGCGCCGCCCTGCGGGGCAGCGGGGGAGGCAGCCGGTGCCCCGGCGGCGGGCACGGCAGGCACCTCAGGGGCGGAAACTGCCGGTGCCTCAGGGGCAGGTACGGCAGGTGCTTCGGCGGCGGCCGGGGCGGCGGTCTGAGCCGCGTCCGGGACGTCAGCCGTGTCGGGAGACCCGGCCGCACCCTGGGCGGCGACCACACCCAGGGCCTCGGCGGACGGCTGCGACTGGGCAGCGTCGACAACCTGCGCGGGGTCGACAACCTGGGCAGGGTCGACGATCTGCGCGGCGTCGGTGCCGGGCACGGCCACGCCGGGCTGCACACCCTCCACAGGCTGCACGCCTTCCGCGGACTGCACGTTCTCCACGACCGGCTCGGCGGCCGGGATCGGCTCAGCCGCCTCGGCTGCCACGCCCTCCGCCACAGCCGTTTCCGCCACAGCCGTTTCCGCCACGGCCGGTTCAGCCGTGGCCGTTTCCGCCACGGCCGGTTCAGCCGTGGCCGTTTCCGTCACGGCTGGGGCGGCCAGCGCGGGGTCCCCCGCCGCGGGCTCGGCCACCGCCGACTCGGCCTCGGGCGTTCCCGCGACACCGGCGGTCTCCACGGCCTGCGCGGTCTCCACGGCCTGCGCGCTGTCCGGCGTCTGGTCGAGCACGGCCTGGTCCGGCGCGGCAAGGCCCGGTACGGCCTGGTCCGGCGCGGCCTGCTCCACCGCGGCCGTCACCACCTGACCGGCGGCGGCATCGGCACCCTGGACGAGCGCCGGGTCCTGGACCGCGCCCGGCGCCCCGGCGGGCTGGGCCGCTTCGGCCGGCGCCTGCGCCGGGTCTCCGCCCTCGGGCACCGCCACGGCCCCTCCGGCGGCCGGAACAGCGTCCTCCGCCGACGCCGGAACCGACGCCGACGGCACCTCGGCGGCGACGCCGCCGTCGAGCACGGCGCCCCCGGCAGCAGCCTCGGCACCGGCCACGAGAGCCTCGGCACCCTCCGCGTCCGGAGCACCCTCGGCACCGGTCACCACCGACGCCTCGGCACCCTCGGCACCCGGCACCACCGACGCCTGGACACCCTCGGCACCCGGCACCACCGACGCCTGGTCGCCCTCGGCACCGGGCGGCACCGCGGCCGGGAGGTCCTCGGCGACGGCGTCCGTCGGCGCGGTGTACACCCCGTCGTGGCCGTGCGCCGGCTGGACGCCGTCATGGCCGTGCACGACCTGCGTCTGACCGGTGTCGCCCGCCGTGGTCCGGGCCGCGGCCTGGTGGGCGAGGCGAGCCATCGCGGCCTGGGCGGCGTCGGTCGCCTCGGCGGGCGCGGGCGGGGGCGGACTGACCGATTCGGCAGCCGGCGCCTGTGCGCCGGCCTGGCCCGGGGCCGCTCCCCAGGGGGCCGCGCTCTGCGGAGCCATCTGCGGCTGGGCGTCGAGGTACTCCGGGCCCGAGGCCGGCGGCCCGGGCTGCCGTACCGGCGCTCCCGCCGGGCCGCGGTCGGCGAGGGAGCGGACCGGGCTCGCGGAGGCGTCGGGGATCGGCGGACCGAGGTGCAGGGGGCGGCGCGGCTGCTGCGGGGCCACCGCCGGGTCGTGCGGCGTGGAGAGGATGGGCGACGGCGGGACCGACGCCGGGCCCGGGTTGGGCAGGCGGACGCCGCTGAGGTCGACCGAGCCGCTGTCACGGCCGGCCGTCTCGTGCGGGCCCGGCTCGTGGACGGCCTCCACCACCGGTTCCGGAGCGGGTGGCGGCACCTCGTTGCCCCACGCGCCCTGGGCACCCGGCAGGAGCAGGTCTTCGTCCTCGGCGGGCGCCTCGGAGAGGTAGGTGTACGCGCCGTGCGCGGGGACGCCCGGCTGTTCCACCATGCCTGCGCCCTCCGGCTGCCCCTCGCCCGGGACCTGGCCGGTGTCGGTCATGCGTACCCCTCGCCCATCGGTTAGTGCTCCTACGACCAGCTCACCCGGAACGGCGCACCGACCGCCCCGCAGTGAAGAACGAGCGTCCGTGCCCAGCGGCACGAACGACCCGCCGGAAAAGGCGACAAAGCCATTCAGTGGCATTGTCCCGGCCGTTCCGCCGTCGCGACAGCATGATCCGCGACAGTCCGCTGTGGACTGCGCCACGTTGCGCGTCCTCCGGTTCCGCAGTACCGCACCCGCCCCAAAACGGGCGTGCGATCCGGACATTGGCGAACGAAGTTCGGACCACCGGTGCGGTACAACGATCGGCCAGCCTACCGCGCGCGGTACGACAACAGGATCACGGGGCGCGATCCGGCAATACCCCGCTGAGCAGGAACGCTACGTTCCGCTCGGTCTCCGTCCAGGCCCTGGTGTCGAGTTCCACGGACTGGAGCAGGGCGCACTCGACCCGGTAGCCGTGCTCGGTCAGGTCGCGGCCGATGCGTTCGGCCGTGTCCCGGGTCGCGGCGTGCGTGACGATGCGCTGCGGGCGCCGGTCGGCGACCGCGGAGACGACCGCCGGCCCCCCGCCGCCCACCCGTACGACGTCCGGTTCGGGCAGGTTTTCGAGGACGTGCGGGGCGCTGCCGTGGACGACCTGGAGCTGGACGCCGGACCGGCGCGCGGCCCCCTCGGTGCGGGCGCAGGCGGCGGGGTCGTGGTCGACGGCGATGACGGCCGCGCCGGCGTGCGCGGCCTCGGCGGCGAACGCGCCGGAGCCGCAGCCGATGTCCCACACGAGGTCGCCGACGCGGGGTCCCAGGCGGGCGAGTTGGGCGGCGCGGAGCAGTCCCGTCTCGCCCTCGCCGAGCCCGCCGCCCGGCCCGGGGCCGTAGCTCTCGTCCGGCTGCACCCAGCCGCGCGGGCCGGCGCCCGGGTCGCGGCCGGCGATCCAGCCGCCGCCCTCCCCCGCGCCGGCCGGTCCGCCGATGACGATGACGACGTTGGGGTCGCGCCAGGTGTGGTCGACGGCCTTGTCGGAGGTGACGACGGAGAGCTGTTCGCGTTCGGTGCCCAGTTCCTCGCAGACGACGAAGGTGCGGTGCACGCCCTCCAGGAGGAGCCCCAGCTCGGCGGGGCCGGCACCGGGTGCGGTGAGGACGGCGACCTTGGTGTGGGCGCGGCAGACGTTCACGGCGCGGCGCAGGGTGCGCGGGTGGGCGACGACGACCTGGGCGTCGTCCCAGGGCATGCCGGCCCGGGCGAAGGCGGCGGCGACCGAGGAGACGGCGGCGACGACCTCGACCTCCAGGCCGAACTCGGGTGCGCGCAGGGTCCGTACGACGCCGAAGAAGCCGGGGTCGCCGTCGGCGAGCACGACGGCGGTGCCGCGGTGGGCGGCGATGCGGCGGGCGGCCAGGCCCAGGCTGCCGAGACGGATGCGCTCGGCCGCGGGCGGGATCTCGGGCAGCGCCAGATGGTGGGCGGCGCCGGCCACGAGCGTGGCGGCACCGAGGGCGGAGCGTGCCGCGGCGGTCAGCGGCGAGCCGTCCCAGCCGATCACCGTGACCCGGTCGGCCATCGTCGTCAGTCTCCAGAGGTTCTGCGCAGGTCTGCTGGCGTGAGAGGGGATGCCCGGGGGGCTCCGTGAGACTACCTGGGTTCGCGGGCCGGTCGCCCGCGGGCTCAGTTCCAGTCCGAGTACGAGGTGAAACCGCCCGTGTCGGCCAGCTGCTCGCCGACCCCGGCCAGGTCCTCCGGCAGCAGGCTCCAGACGATGACGTCCGTGCGCACCTCGGTCCAGGTCCCGTCCCCGGTCCTGGTGCGGGCTATCCAGGCGTTGCGGAGCACGCCCTCGCTGATACAGCCGATCTTCTGCGCGACCTGCTGGGCGGCGGTGTTGTCGGCGGCGGTGCGCAGTTCGAGCCGCTCGAACTTCCGGTCGTGGAACAGCCACTGGGCGATGGCGAGGGCGGCTTCGGAGGCGTAGCCCTCACCGCGTGCCCAGGGGGCGGTGACGTAGGCGATCTCGCTGGAGCGGACGCGCCAGTCCGTGTTCCTCAGGTGCACGACACCCACGAGCCGCTGGGTGAGGAACTCGGTGACGGCGAGGACGATGCCGCGGCCCTCGGTGCGTTCCCGCGGGGCGGCCCCGGTGATCCACCGGCGGGCGTCGGCCCCGGTGCAGGGGTGCGGCACGGTGGTCCAGGCGACGACCTGCTCGTCGTTCATCATGTCGGCCAGGGCGGGCACGTCGTCCTCGTCGAGGGGACGCAGCACCAACCGCTCCGTGCTGATGGAGATGTTGGGGAAGGTGCTCGTCATGCGCCGCTCCGTAACCTTCGGGAAATCGTCGAAAGACCGTCAGGGCCGTCAGGCCTGCTGAACTCCCCAGCATGCAGCATGAAACCACTGAACCGCACAACGGGGTCCACACCCGGTGAGGGAGTGGACCCCGTGCGTGGCGGAACGCCGTGCGCGTGCCGTCAGCCGGCGCTCACCGGCAGGACGGACCCGTGGTACTTGTCCTGGATGAACGCGCGCACCTCGGGTGAGACGAGCAGCTCGGCGAGCTTCTTCACCCGGGGGTCGTCCTCGCTGCCGCGTCTGACGGCGAGGAGGTTGGCGTAGGGGTTGTCCTTCGCCGACTCCAGGAGGATCGCGTTCCTGGCGGGGCTGAGGCCCGCGTCCTGGGCGTAGTTGTTGTTGATCACCGCGGCGTCGACGTCGTCGAGGGAGCGGGGCAGCTGGGCGGCTTCCAGCTCCTTGAACTTCAGGTGCCGCGGGTTGGCCGAGACGTCCACGGGGGACGCGTCGGCGCCGGCGCCGGCCTTCAGTTCGATGACGCCGCCGGCGGCCAGCAGCTTGAGGGCGCGGCCCTCGTTGGTGGTGTCGCCCGGCACCGCGACGGTGGCTCCGTCGGGGAGCCTGCCGACGCTTCGGACCTTGTGGGAGTAGACGCCCATGGGCGGCAGGTAGGGCTTCACGACCGAGACCAGGTCGGTGCCCTTGGACTTGTTGAAGTCGTCCAGGTAGGGCTGGTTCTGGTAGAGGTTCGCGTCCAGCTCGCCCTCCTGGAGGGCGGTGTTCGGCAGGACGTAGTCCGTGAACTCCTTGATCTCCAGCTTCAGGCCGGCCTTGGCGGCGAGGTGGTCCTTGACGTAGGTGAGCACCTCGCCGGCCGGGACGGCGGTGGCGCCGACGACGAGGGTGTCGTCCTTGCCACCGCCCTTGCCGGAGTCCGTGCCGGAACCGCAGGCGGTGAGGCCGAGGGCCAGGGCCGCCACGGCGACGACGGACTTGCGCATCGTTTCAGTCCCCTCGGCGGCTCAGAAGGACGGGATGACCGAGCCCTGGTACTTGTCCTCGATGAACTTCTTGACCTCGGGCGAGGTGAGGAGCTTGGCGAGCTTCTGCACGCGCGGGTCCTTCTCGTCGCCCTTCTTCACGGCGAGGAAGTTGCCGTAGGGGTTGTTCTTCGGGGACTCCAGGACGAGAGCCTCCGTGGCGGGCTTCAGGCCCGCGGAGATGGCGTAGTTGCCGTTCACCACGGCCGCGTCCACGTCCTCCAGGGAGCGCGGGGTCTGGGCCGCCTCGACTTCCTTGAACTTGAGGTTCTTGGGGTTCTTGGTGATGTCCTGCGGGGTGGCCTCGTTGCCGACGCCGTCCTTGAGGGTGATGAGCCCGTTGGCCGCGAGCAGCTTCAGCGCGCGGGCCTCGTTGACGGCGTCGTTCGGGACGGCGATGGTCGCACCGCTCTTCAGGGCGTCGGCCTTCTTGACCTTGTGGGAGTACAGGCCGAGCGGCTCCAGGTGCACCGTGACGACGGGCACGATGTGGGTGCCGCGCTTCTTGTTGAAGTCGTCGAGGTACGGCTGGTTCTGGAAGTAGTTCGCGTCCACCGAGCCGTCCTCGGTCGCCGTGTTCGGCGTGATGTAGTCGGTGAACTCCTTGACCTCCAGGTCGAGGCCCGCCTTCTTCGCCAGCTTGTCCTTGACGAAGTCGAGGATCTCGGCGTGCGGGGTCGGGCTGGCGGCGACGACCAGCGGGCCGCTGCTGTCGGAGGAGCCGGAGTCCTTGTCGGAGCCGCAGGCGGTCAGCCCGAAGGTGAGGGCTCCGGCGGCGAGGACGGCGGTGGTGAGCTTGGCGGTGTTACGCACGAAAAGTGCCTTTCCTTAAGGGTGGTGCGACCCCGTGTATGGGTGAACGGGGAGTTCGGGGGGGTGCGGGTCAGCTCTTCTTGACGGCGTCGGTGGCGACCGTGCCGGGGAAGATGCCGCGCAGCGGCCGGAACAGGAGCAGGCCGCTGGTCCGGCCGGTACGGCGGTGCAGCGTGCGGGCCGCGAAGTCGCCGGCGAACTGGAGCAGGGAGATGACGACGGCCAGGATGGCCACCGTGATCCACATCATTCCGGTCTCGAAGCGCTGGTAGCCGTAGCGGACGGCCACGTCGCCGAGGCCGCCGGCGCCGACCGTGCCCGCCATGGCGGAGTAGCCGATGAGGGCGACGATCGTGGTGGTGGTGCCCGAGATGAGCGAGGGGAGCGCCTCGGGCACGAGCACGCTGCGGACGACCTTCCAGGTGCTGCCGCCCATGGACTGCACCGCCTCGACGAGGCCGCCGTCCACTTCCCGGACGGACATCTCCACCAGGCGGGCGAAGAACGGGATGGCGCCGACGGCGAGCGGCACGATGGCGGCCTCACGGCCGATGGTGGTGCCGGTGATCCAGCGGGTGAAGGTCATCAGGGCGACCATGAGGATGATGAACGGCATCGAGCGGGCGACGTTCACGACCTGCCCGATGACCTTGTTCACGACGACGTTCTGCAGCAGTCCGCCCTTGTCGGTCAGGACGAGCAGGAGGCCGAGCGGAAGCCCGCCGACGACGGCTATGACGGTGGACCAGCCGACCATGTAGAGGGTGTCCCAACACGCCTGCTCCAGCAGGGGCTGCATCTCGGACCAGGTCACTTGGCACCATCCTTCACGAGCACGGGCTCCTGGCCCTCTTGGCCTACGACGTCGATCTGGAGGCCCTGTTCGCGCAGGAAGCCGACCGGCACCACGTTGTCCTCGTAGCGGCCGGGCAGTTCGATGCGCATGCGGCCGACCTGGAGGCCGCCGACGGTGTCGATGGCGGCGCCGAGGATCGAGATGTCGATGTTGTAGGTGCGCGAGAGCTGGGAGATGACCGGCTGGGTGGCGGCCTCGCCGTGGAAGGTGACGTCGAGGACGGTCCGGTCGGCGCCGGTGGCCTCGCCGCCCACGGGGAACAGCGCGGCGGCCAGCTCGGAGCCCGGGGTGGCCAACAGCTCGCTGACCGTGCCGGACTCCACGATCCGGCCCTTCTCCATGAGGGCCGCGGAGTCGCAGATCGACTTCACGACGTCCATCTCGTGGGTGATGAGCAGGACGGTCAGGCCCAGCTGCCGGTTCAGGTCGCGCAGCAGCTGGAGGATGGAGCGGGTGGTCTCCGGGTCGAGGGCGCTGGTGGCCTCGTCGGAGAGCAGCACCTTGGGGTCGCCGGCGAGGGCGCGGGCGATGCCGACGCGCTGCTTCTGGCCGCCGGAGAGCTGGGCGGGGTACGCCTTGGCCTTGTCGGCGAGGCCGACCAGGTCGAGCAGTTCGAGCGCCTTGCGGGAACGGTCCCTGCCGGACCTGCCGAGGATTTCCAGCGGCAGCTCGATGTTGTCCTGCACGGTCCGCGAGGACAGCAGGTTGAAGTGCTGGAAGACCATGCCGATCCGGCTGCGGGCCCGGCGCAGCTCCTTGCCGGCGCGCGGGCCGCGGCCGGCGAGGGCGGTGAGGTCCTGCCCGGCGACGGTGACGGTGCCGGAGGTGGGGCGCTCCAGCAGGTTGACGCAGCGGATGAGGGAGGACTTGCCGGCACCGGACTGGCCGATGACGCCGTAGACCTCGCCTTCACGGACGTGGAGATCGACGCCGTCGAGGGCGGTGACCTCACGGCCGCGGGAGCGGTAGACCTTGGTCAGGCCCGAGGTGGTGATCACGTGGGTTTCCGTCACTGTCGAGTGCGCGGGCGTGGGTGTGCCCGGGCACGGAGCGTTTCGTGCGTTCGTTCAGGGACGCGGCACGGTTCTCGGGTGGCGGGGGAACCGGGGAGAACGTCGTGTGCGCGGGGCGGCTCTCGGTCGCGTACGGCCGGGGTCGGACGCCGGACGGGCCGCGGCTCTCGCTTCGGGGCGCGAGGCTCTGGTGGTGCGGGGGCCCTCTAGAAAGCGCACATTCGACACGGACACATACAACGAGCACCGGGCGTGCGGGTCGCCTCGGTCGCAAGGGTGCGGCTGCTCGTCGTGGTCATGCGATCAGTAAACCAGAAGGACGGTCCTGACCGGCCGCCGCTGTCCGCATGGTGGACAGCGGCGGACAGGGCCGGGCGGGGGGTCAGCCGCGGAGGGTGATCTCCACTCCCCGGGCGGTGGCCAGTGCCGACAAGGCCGACAGGTCCCTCACCACGAGATCGGCCTCCAGCTCCGCCGCCGCGTGGGTTGTGGCCAACGCCACGGTGGTCATGCCGGCCGCGCGGCCCGCCCGCAGTCCGGCGGGGGCGTCCTCGAAGACGACGCAGTGGGCGGGGTCGACGCCGAGCTGCCGGGCGGCCAGCAGATAGGGCTCGGGGTCGGGCTTGCCGCGGGTGACGTCGTCGGCCGAGACCAGCGCCTTCGGTGTGATGCCCACGGCGCCCAGGCGGGCCTCGGCCAGGCGGCGGGTGGCGGAGGTGACCACGGTCCAGCGGTCGGCCGGCAGGGAGTCCAGGAACTCCCGGGTCCCGGGCAGCAGACGCACGCCGCCGTTCGGCACGTCCTCGACCTCCAGCTGCTCGACGCGGGCGACCGCCTCCGGGACCAGGCGGGCCGGCAGCAGGTCGGCGACGATCTCGACGGCCGTGCGCCCGTGCAGTTCCACGCGTCCGAACTCCTCGGCGGTGATCCCGTACTCCCCGGCCCAGCGGGTCCAGCAGCGCTCGACGGAGTCGAGGGAGGAGACAAGGGTGCCGTCGTTGTCGAACAGGAGAGCGTGCGCGTGGATCGTCATGGTCTAGACCCTACGGCGTTCGGCGGGGGCGACGGCCCCGGCCCGTTTCGGGCGTATTAAGGTCACCGCATGCTCAATGCCCTGACGCTGGTGACCGGGGTCGCCGCGCTGTTGCTCGCCGCCTGGTGCGGCTGGGCCGCCTATCGCGACCAGCCGACGAAGGACTGGCACTTCATCGGCATGGCCGTGGTGTCGCTGCTGGCCACGGTCCAGCTGGTGACCGGCATCGTGCAGCTGGCGCGGGGCGAGAAGCCGGAGCAGGGCACGACGATCTTCGTGGCGTATCTGCTGGGCGCGTTCGCCTGCGTGCCGGCGGCGGGCCTCATGTCGCTGGCCGAGCGGACCCGCTGGGGTTCGGTGACGGTCGCGGCGGGCGGCGTGGTGCTGGCCGTCCTGGAAGTACGGCTCTACGACATCTGGGGAGGCTGAGATGACGGCGGTGGAGGAGAAGCCGGCCCGGCTGATCGGCGGGCCGGGCATGCTGCTCGTCTGGTTCTACGGCGTGATGGTGGTCGGGGCGGTGTCGCGTTCCGCTTACCAGATCTCGACGGAGTTCGACCGGGCGCCGCTCGCCTACTCCCTGTCCGCCCTGGCCGGCCTGGTGTACGGGTTCATCACGTACACCCTGGTCCGGGGCGGCGAGACCGCTCGCCGGGCGGCGCTGGTGTGCTGCGCCGCCGAGCTGGCGGGTGTGCTGATCGTCGGCACGTGGACGCTGGTGGAGCCCTCGGCGTTCCCCGATGCCACGGTGTGGTCGAAGTACGGCATGGGCTACGTCTTCATCCCCGTGCTTCTGCCGCTGTCCGCCATGTACTGGCTGCGGAAGGCGCAGGCCCGGAGGGGCGTCTGAGGAGTGCGGGCGCGGGCGGTCGCGGGGCGGCCGCCGGCGCGGTTCCCCGCGTTCCGGGGCCGGCCCTCACGCCGTGGCCGCGTAGGTGCCCGCCTGCTTCTCCAGGATGATCATCTCGACTCCGTCGGCGCCCTTGGCCCGGCCCACCGTCTCGTAGCCGGAGCGGCGGTACAGGCGGAGGTTGCCTTCGCTGCGGTGCCCGGTGAAGAGGCGGAACCTCTTGGCGCCCCGCTGCTCGACGAGCGCCGACTCGGCCGCGCGCAGCAGCCGCGCGCCGATGCCGTGGCCCTGGAGACGCGGGTGGACGCACAGCTTGCCGATGGCCGCCGCGTTGTCCTCGGTCACCTTGCCGCGCACCGAGCCGACCACCTCGTCGCCGAGCCGGGCGACGAAGACGCAGTCGGAGGCGACCTCCTCGCGGACGGAGTCCAGGGTCTGCACGAGCGGGTCGATGCGGTAGTTGCCGTACAACGCCGCCTCGCTCTGGAAGCACAGGTACTGGAGCCTGAAGATCTGCTCCGCGTCCTGCTCGGCCGCCACCGAGATGGTCACGCTCATGCCCATGTGCGCACGCCTCCCGCTCACCTGATCACCTGTCGTCCCCCACTCCTATCCCCGCGCTTCGCACGCCGCAACCTCCGGCGCGAGCAAACGCCGCAGACATCCCAGGCATCTGGAGCGTTCCGGGCCAAGACTGCCCTGTGAGATACCCAACTCCCCCGCGATCTCCCGGTATGTCAGGTCTCTCGGCGAGAGCAGCGCCTCCATGAGACGGGGGCAGCGGCCGGGCAGTCGGCGGACCGCGGCGCGCAGCGCGCGGTACCGGGCGGCGGTCAGCACGTGCTGTTCGGGTCCGGCGCGGGTGTCGTCGGCCGGTTCCCCGTCGTAGGGCCGTTCCCGGCGGGTGGTGCGGCGGGTGCGGCGGGCCTCGGCGCGGACGGCCCCGCGCAGCCAGCCGGACGGGTCCGGCGGCGGCCCGTCGGACTTCAGCCGCTCCAGCAGCCGGAGCCAGACGGCCTGCTCCAGATCGCCCGGCTCGCTTCCGGCGGCGGGTGCCTCCGCGGAGACCTCGGCGGTGAGCAGCGGGCGCAGGGCGGCTACCAGGTCGTGCGTCATATGCGGAACGACGAGCCGCCCCGGCGGCGGGTTGCCGGGGCGGCGCGCAGTCACCCCGAACGAGGTGCGCAAGGGTGCCTCGGGTTGACGTCAGCCCTTGAGGAAGTCGGCGCGGGCGAGCACCCCGGTGTCGGCGTTGTCGGTGAAGACGCCGTCGATACCGGTGGCGAAGTACCTCTTGAAGGCGCCGAACACGTCGCCGTAGGCGTCGGCCGCGCCGCCCTTGCGGTACTCGGCCGGCAGGAAGGGGTTCTCGTTGCGCAGGGTGTACGGGTGCAGGAGCAGGCCGACCTTGTGCGCGTCCGAGACCAGGGTGGTCGGCTCGGCCAGGGTGCCGTCCGCGTTCTTCGGGATGACCAGGTCCAGGGTCGGGCCGATGCCCTGGGCGTAGCCGGCGATCTCGCGCAGCCCCTTGGGCGTGACGAGGTCGGCGACCGTACGCGGGTCGTTCGCCTCGACGAAGTCGTACGGGCGGCTGCCGGCCGAGGAGAGCAGGACGACGAGCGGGTTGTCGACGAGCTGGTTCAGCCTCTGGATGCTGCTGGGCTCGAAGGACTGCAGGATGACCGGGGAGTTCCGGCCGTCCTTGTCGTACTTGCGCAGCAGCTTCGCCACCCGCTCCTCCAGGCCGAGACCCAGCTTGCGGAAGTAGGTGGGGTGCTTGGTCTCCGGGTAGATCCAGACCTGCCGGCCGCGCTTGCGGGTCTGCTCGTCCTGCCACTTGAGGACCTCTTCGAACGTGGGTATCTCCCAGCGCCCGTCGTAGAGGGTGTTGTGCGGGCGGTTGGCAGGGATGCGCTCGACGGCCCGCAGCGTCTTCAGCTCGGCGAGCGTGAAGTCCTCGGTGAACCAGCCGGTGGTGGGGACGCCGTCGAGGACCTTGGTGGTCCTGCGGCCGGCGAACTCCGGGTGGGCGGCGACGTCCGTGGTGCCGCCGATCTCCGGCTCGTGCCGGCAGACCAGGTGCCCGTCCTTGGTGGGTACCAGGTCGCCCGCCTCGACGATGTCGGCGCCGAGGTCGAGGGCCAGCTCGTAGGAGCCGAAGGTGTGCTCGGGGCGGTAGCCGCTGGCCCCCCGGTGGCCGATGACGGCCGGCTTCGGCAGGCTCTTCAGCCCCCGGCCCCCGTGTCCGGCCGTGCGGGTCCCGGCGGCCCGCGCCGCGCCGGGCAGTCCGAGGACCGCTCCGCCCGCGCCGAGCACCGCGGCGCCCAGGAGCGCCCGCCGTCCCGTTCCCTGCGCCCGCCCGTTCACCTGGTCGCTGTCCATGAGCGCCCTCCTGCCGCCTTCGTTCGTGAGTGCGGCCTGATCGTAGGGGCGTGCACATGACCAGGGGGAGGCCCCGGTCCGAACACCGGGGTGTTGTCGCGTGTCCTGCGGACGGCGGATGCTGACGGGCCGTCGGCGACGGGCTCCGGGCGGCGCGGGGCCGCCGGCGACGGGCCCGGCCGGGGCGATGTCCGTCACATCGTCGCAAGGCTGTTACGCGCCGTCCTCGGCACGCCACCGCAGGTAAACCCGCGTCAACACTTCGTAAGACCTCGGTGAACCGGCCGTCCCCGATGTGCGCGCGGCCCGTGGCCGCGAGTAATGTCCTCACCTGCACAGACTCATATCGCCCACCTCGACATCGGAGGACCCGTTGTCCCGCTTCGCGCTCATCAAGGCAGTGCTCGGACCGATCATGCGCCTGATGTTCCGCCCACAGGTGGAGGGCGCGGAGCACATCCCGGGAGACGGCCCGGTCATTCTGGCCGGTAATCACCTCACGTTCATCGACTCGATCGTGCTGCCGGTGGTCACCAAGCGGCAGGTGCTCTTCATCGGCAAGGACGAGTACGTCACCGGCAAGGGCGTCAAGGGCCGGCTGATGGCCTGGTTCTTCACCGGCGTCGGCATGATCCCGGTGGACCGGGACGGGGCGAACGGCGGTGTGGCGGCGCTGATGACCGGTCGCCGCGTCCTGGAGGAGGGCAAGGTCTTCGGGATCTACCCCGAGGGCACGCGCTCGCCCGACGGCCGGCTGTACCGGGGGCGCACGGGCATCGCGCGGCTGACGCTGATGACCGGCGCGCCGGTGGTGCCGTTCGCCATGATCGGCACGGACAAGCTGCAGCCGGGCGGCCGGGGCATCCCGCGGCCCGGCCGGGTCACCGTCCGGTTCGGCGAGGCCATGGAGTTCTCGCGGTACGAGGGCATGGACCGGGACCGCTACGTGCTGCGGGCCGTGACGGACTCCGTCATGACCGAGGTCATGCGCCTGTCGGGTCAGGAGTACGTGGACATGTACGCCACCAAGGCCAAGGCCGCCTAGACCCGTCCGACGGACCGTCATGGTGTCGGCGTACATCCGCCTGCCGGTGGAATCTGTCGCCGACACTTCGGGCATTCGGCCGTATGAAGCGGCCATATGACCACACAACATGTCTGATTCAGACATGTACAAACCTTCTCGGCGTACTCTGCTGCGCGCCCCGATCGCCGCCGCCGGCGCGGGATTCCTGGCAGCCTGCACCAGCTCCGATTCCGAGCCCAGCTCCGGACCCGAACGCGCGAGCGGCGGGGAGAAGTTCGTCCCGGCCGGGCCCAAAGGGTACGTCAACCCGTCGGATCCGGAGGTCCTTGCCGCCGAGCGGAGACGCGGGGCCGGTCGCGTACGCAGCTTCACCTTCACCGCCGCCGAGGCCAAGCTGGACCTGGGCGGGCACGCGGTCCGCACCTGGGCGTACAACGAGGAGGTGCCCGGTCCGCTCGTCCGGCTCACCGCCGGCGACGTGCTCGACCTGACACTCGCCAACCGGCTGCCCGCCACGACCACCCTGCACTCCCACGGGGTACGGCTGCGCTGCGACATGGACGGCGTGCCGGACCTGACCCAGCACGCCATCGGCTCCGGGAACGACTTCCGCTACCACTTCACGGTCAAGCACCCGGGAACGTACCTGCTGCACTCCCACGTCGGGATGCAGCCCGACCGGGCCCTGTACGCGCCGCTCATCGTCGAGGACCCCAAGGAACCCCTCTCCTACGACAAGGAGTGGGTGGTGATCCTGGACGACTGGCTCGACGGAGTGGAGGGCTCCACCCCCGACGGGGTCCTGAGCCAGCTGAAGCCGGGCGGCGCCATGGACATGGGGGGCATGGCCATGGGCCCCGGCCACGACGACGCCGCCCACGGCCGGGCGGCGAGCGCGCACGCGGCACCGTCCAGGAAGTCCACGGGCCCCAACCGGGTGCTGCACGACTCCCACAGCCGGCTGCTGCACGGTGAGGGCGGCAGCGTGGCCTATCCGTACTACCTGGTCAACGGGCGCCTGCCGCACAATCCGTCGGTGTTCCGCTGCCGCCCCGGCGACCGGGTGCGGCTGCGCATCATCAACGCCGGTTCGGAGACCGCCTTCCGGGTCGGGCTGGGCGGCCACGAGATGACCGTCACGCACACCGACGGCTATCCCGTGCAGCACGCGAAGACCGACGCCCTCCTCATCGGCATGGCGGAGCGGTACGACGTGCTGATCACCGCCAAGGACGGGGTCTTTCCGCTGGTGGCGCTCCCCGAGGGCAAGGCGGGCAAGGCCCTCGCCGTCCTGCGCACCGACAAGGGGAAGAACCTGCCCTCGGCCGACGTCCGCCCGGACGAGCTCGACGGCAAGACCGTCCCCGCGCGTCGTCTCCTGCCCCACGAGTCCGTGGCCCTGGGCAAGCGCGACCCCGACCGCGAGCTGCGCATCAGGATCACGGGCACCATGAAGAAGTTCAACTGGGGGTTCGACCACCGGGCCTACTCCGCGCAGCAGCGCCACCCGGTCCGCGCCGGTGAGCGGGTGCGGCTGACCCTCGTCAACGCCACGGACATGTGGCACCCGATGCACCTGCACGGGCACACCTTCGCGGTGACCGGCCTGGACTCGGTGGGCGCGCGCAAGGACACCGCGCTGGTGCTGCCGCACCGGAAGCTGGTGATCGACTTCGACGCCGACAATCCGGGGCTGTGGATGCTGCACTGCCACAACCAGTACCACTCGGAGAGCGGGATGATGACGGTGCTGGGGTACAAGCGCTGAGGGCCGGCTGAGCGCCTACCCGGCGCTCTCCAGTTTCTGGTTCTTCAGCAGGAACCAGGCCACCGCCGAGGCCGCCAGCAGGACCACCGCTCCCGCGCCCGAGGCCAGGTGGAGGCCGTGGACGAAGGAGTCGCGCGCCGCGTCGAGCAGCGCCCCCGCCTGGTGCGGGGGCATGTTCGCCGCGGACTCCACCGCCGCGCCCAGGGACTCGTGGGCCATGGCCGGGGTGCCGGCCGGGCCCGTGAAGCCGCGGTAGACGCCCGTCACGATGGAGCCGAGCAGGGCGATGCCCAGGGCCGCGCCGAGTTCGTACGCCGTCTCGGAGACCGCCGAGGCGGCGCCCGCCTGGTCCCTGGGGACGCTGGAGAGGATCACGTCGGCGGTCACGGTGAAGGAGAAGCCCGCGCCGACGCCCACGACCAGCAGGGCGGCACCGAGGACCGGGTAGCCGGTGGACTGGCCGAGCGTCGTCAGGGCGGCCAGGGCGACGCCGATCGCGGCCAGGCCGCCCGAGACCACCGAGCGGACCGAGAGGCGCCGGGCGGCACGGCCCGCCACCAGACCGGCCACCACCGCGCCGACGGCCGCCGGAAGTTCCGCCAGACCGGCCTCGAACGGGCGCCGCTCCTGGACCAGTTGCAGGTACTGGGAGAGGAAGAACACCAGGCCGGACATGCCGAGGACGGTCAGCAGGTCGGCGAGGACCGCGCCGCTGAAACCGCGGCGCCGGAACAGCCTCATGTCCAGCAGCGGGACCGGCATGGTGAGCTGACGGCGGACGAAGCCGCACAGGGCAGCCGCGCCGAGCAGGCCGGTGCCGAGGGTGGTCCAGGTGACGCCGTGGGTGGCGGCCTCCTTGACCGCGTAGACGAGGGCGATCATGCCGATCAGCGACAGCAGCACGCTGGCCAGGTCCCACGGGCCCGGACGGGGGTTGCGGGACTCGGGCAGGGTGCGGATGCCGACCAGCACCAGGACCGCCATCACCGGCAGGTTGATCAGGAAGACCGAGCCCCACCAGAAGTGTTCGAGGAGGAATCCGCCGACGATCGGGCCGACGGCCGTACCGGCGGAGGCGGTGGCGCCCCAGATGCCGACGGCGAGGCTGCGCTCGCGCGCGTCGTGGAAGATGTTGCGGATCAGGGCCAGGGTGGCGGGCATCAGCGTGGCACCCGCGACGCCGAGCAGCGCCCTGGCCAGGATCATCAGTTCGGGTGTCGTCGCATAGGCGTTGAGCACGGACACCGCGCCGAACGCCGTGGCGCCGCCGAGCAGGATCCGCTTGCGGCCGATGCGGTCGCCCAGGCTGCCCATGGAGACCAGCAGACCGGCGATGACGAAGGAGTAGACGTCGCCGATCCACAGCAGCTGGGTGCCGGAGGGGTTGAGGTCTTCGCTGATGTAGGGGGTCGCCAGGCCGAGGACGGTGGCGTCCACGGCCACCAGCAGCACGGCCAGGACGAGCACGGAGAGCGCGAGCCAGCGGCCCGGGCGCTTCACCGCCTCGGTCGTCCGCGCCGGCTGCAGGGTGCTGGTCATGATTCCTCTCTTCGTCGATGCGTTCGTGTCGTCAGGCGCCGGCGCGGCGTGCGCCGCCGAGCAGCAGCTCGACGATCATGTAGGTGAAGTCCTTGCCGGCCACGCGGCCGTCGCTCACGGCCCAGGCACCGGAGACCAGCAGGCCGTACAGCGCTTCGGCGAGCCAGACCGGGGTGAGGTCGATGCGGAACTCACCGCTCTCCTGGCCGCGCCGGAACAGGCCGACCAGACGTTCGTCGATGCGGGCCCAGCCCTGGTTCTGCTCCTCGCCCTCGAACAACTGGTTCTCGGTGTAGAGGAAGGCGAGCAGACCGCCCGAGGGTTCGAGCGCGCGGACCAGGCGGTGGACGGCCTCGCCCGCCGGGCCGTCGTCCAGGCGGGCGGTGTCCAGCGCGGCCTCGCACTCGGCGATGCCGAGCGTCTCCAGGGCCCGCACCAGCGCGTCGCGGCCGGCGAAATGGCGGTGCAGCGTGGCCCGGCTGATCCCGGCGGCCTTGGCGACCTCGTCCATGGTCGCGGTGGATTTGCGGGTCAGCAGGGCGGCTGCGCTGCGCAGCACCTGGTCACGATCGAGGGCCATGAGACAAGAGTAGCGCAAGTGAGACATCTTTGTCTCACTTTGGCGCCACGTGACTCATCGCTGCTGGTCAGCGAGGTGATCGTCAGTGCCAGGGCAGCTGCCCGCGCCGCTCCCAGTAGGCGCGCGGCTCCTCCTTGAGCGTGGCCAGGCGGGTCAGCTGGTCCACGTCGAGGTCGACGGCGGGGGCGTGCAGATTGGAGAAGAGCTGCGGGACGGTCGCGGCGCCCGAGAGGACCACGCCGGCCCAGGGCTGGCGCAGGATCCACGCGAGCGCCACGGCGTCGCAGCCGAGAGAGGTCTCCTCGGCCACGGCCTTCAGCATCTCCGGGGCGTGCGGCGCGGCCAGCCGGCCGTTGGCCATGCCCTCCTTGACGATCACGGTGAGCCCGGCCTCGTGCGCCTCGGCGAGAGCGGGACCGGCCGAGGTCTCCAGGGCGTTGTACGTCGACTGGACGGTACGGAAGAGGGGCTCGCCGTCGACCGTGACGGCCAGGGCGGCGCGGATCGCGTCGGCCTGTGCGGGGCCGCTGGTGGAGAAACCGACGGTCAGCCCCCCGGCGGCGGCCTCCGCCAGCCTGGCGTGGAGGTCCTTGTCGGTGAGGGCCGGGCTGTCCGGGGTGACCGAATGGATCTGGTAGAGGTCGAGCCGGTCGCCGAGCAGGGCCTCGGTCTCGGCGCGCTGCCGCTCGTAGGTGGCGAGGCTGTGGTCCTTGACCTCGTGCGTCTCGGCCTCGGCCGACCAGCCGGCGGTGTAGGTGTAGCCCCACTTGCTGCCGACCACGATGTCGTCGGCCTCGGGGTGGGCGTTCAGCCAGTCGGCCAGGAACTCCTCGGACCGGCCGTAGGAGCGGGCCACGTCGAAGTAGCGCACGCCCTGCGCGTAAGCGGCGTCCAGCAGTTCGAGCGTGCGCTCCCGGAGGGCCTCGACCGTCCGCTCCCCGGGGAGGTCGTCCGCACGGCCGAGGTTGATGTAGCCGGGACGGCCGACGGCGGCGAGGCCCAGTCCGATGTGGCAGGTGGGGGTTGTTGCGGTGGCCAGCCGGGCGAAGGGCATCGCGGGCTCCGTTCGGTCGGGTCCGGTACTTCCCGACCAACGTAACCCGTGACGACCTCCGCCTCAGGGGTTGGTCCGTGCCGTGGTCCGGCGCGTGCGGGTGCGCCGTGGCCGCTCGGACGGTTCCCGCGCCCCCGGCGGGGCGCCTCGCGTCAGCTCTTCTTCTTGGCGCCGGCCCACTCGTGCTGGGCCGCCACGTCCGCCTTCACCTCGGCCAGCTGCACGGCCACCGCGCTGGGGGCCGTACCGCCGCGTCCGTCGCGGGAGGCGAGGGCGCCCGGGACGTTGAGGACCGAGCGGACCTCGGGGGTGAGGTGGGCGGAGATCTTCGCGAACTGCTCGTCCGTGAGGCCGTCCAGTTCCTTGCCCTCGGCCTCGGCGACCTTGACGCACTCCCCCGCGACCTCGTGCGCCACGCGGAACGGCACGCCCTGCTTGACCAGCCACTCGGCGATGTCGGTGGCGAGCGAGAAGCCGGCCGGGGCCAGTTCCTCCATGCGCTCGCGGTTGACGGTGAGGGTCGCGATCATGCCGGTGAAGGCCGGGAGCAGGACCTCCAGCTGGTCGCAGGAGTCGAAGACCGGCTCCTTGTCCTCCTGGAGGTCGCGGTTGTAGGCGAGGGGCAGGGCCTTGAGGGTCGCCAGGAGACCGGTGAGGTTGCCGATCAGACGGCCGGACTTGCCGCGCGCCAGCTCCGCGATGTCCGGGTTCTTCTTCTGCGGCATGATCGACGAGCCCGTGGAGAACGCGTCGTGGAGGGTCACGAAGGAGAACTCCTTCGTGTTCCAGATGATGATCTCCTCGGCGATCCGGGAGAGGTTCACGCCGATCATGGCGGTGATGAAGGCGAACTCGGCGACGAAGTCGCGGGAGGCCGTGCCGTCGATGGAGTTGCCGACGCTGCCGCGCTCGAAGCCGAGGTCCTCGGCGACCGCCTCCGGGTCCAGGCCCAGGGAGGAGCCCGCGAGGGCGCCCGAGCCGTACGGCGACACGGCCGTGCGCTCGTCCCACTGGCGCAGCCGCTCGGCGTCCCGCGACAGGGACTGGACGTGGGCGAGGACATGGTGGGCGAAGAGCACCGGCTGGGCGTGCTGAAGGTGGGTGCGGCCGGGCATCGCCACGTCGGGGTGGGCCTCGGCCAGACCGATCAGCGCGTCCTGGAGGTCGGCGATCAGGGCGCCGACGACGCGGGCGTGATCACGCAGGTACATCCGGAAGAGGGTGGCGACCTGGTCGTTGCGGGACCGGCCGGCCCGGAGCTTGCCGCCGAGGTCGGGGCCGAGGCGCTCCAGCAGGCCGCGCTCCAGGGCCGTGTGCACGTCCTCGTCGGCGATGGTGCCCACGAACGAGCCGTCGGCGACGTCGGCCTCCAGCCGGTCGAGGCCCGCGATCATCCGCGTCAGCTCGTCCTCGGTGAGGAGCCCCGCCTTGTGCAGCACGCGCGCGTGGGCACGCGACCCCGCGATGTCGTAGGGCGCGAGCCGCCAGTCGAAGTGGACGGACGCGGACAGCTTCGCCAGGGCCTCGGCGGGACCGTCGGCGAAACGGCCGCCCCAGAGCCGTACGTCACCGCTGTTGCTGCTCACTTGCGTGCTCCTAGAAGACTTCGATGTGCCATCGGCTCGTGATGTGCCGCCGCCTCCCCACCGTCGCAGGCGGGGAGGCGGCTGTCAGGCCGATGCGGGTGAGGTGACCCGAAGGCCGTACGCGCTGACCGCTTACGCCAGGTCGCGCTTGGCGGCGATCTTCGACGACAGGCTGTAGATGTCGATGAAGCCCTTGGCCGCGGACTGGTCGAAGGTGTCGCCGGTGTCGTAGGTGGCGAGGTTGAAGTCGTACAGCGACTCCTGGGAGCGCCGGCCGGTGACCACCGCGCGGCCGCCGTGCAGGGTCATCCGGACGTCACCGGTGACGTGCTGGTTGGCCTCGTCGATGAAACCGTCCAGGGCGCGCTTGAGCGGGGAGAACCACTGGCCGTCGTAGACCAGCTCGCCCCAGCGCTGCTCGACCTGCCGCTTGTAGCGGGCCAGCTCGCGCTCGACGGTGACGTTCTCCAGCTCCTGGTGGGCGGTGATCAGGGCGATCGCGCCGGGGGCCTCGTAGACCTCGCGGGACTTGATGCCGACGAGGCGGTCCTCGACCATGTCGATCCGGCCGATGCCCTGGGCACCGGCACGCTCGTTGAGCTGCTGGATGGCCTGGAGCACGGTCACGGGCCGGCCGTCGATGGCGACCGGGACGCCCGCCTTGAAGGAGACGACCACCTCGTCGGCCTCACGCGGGACGGCCGGGTTGGAGGTGTACTCGTAGATGTCCTCGATCGGGGCGTTCCAGATGTCCTCCAGGAAGCCCGTCTCGACCGCGCGCCCGAAGACGTTCTGGTCGATGGAGTACGGGGACTTCTTGGTGGTGGCGATCGGGAGCTGCTTCTCCTCGCAGAAGGCGATCGCCTTGTCCCGGGTCATCGCGTAGTCACGGACCGGGGCGATGCACTTCAGGTCGGGGGCGAGGGCGACGATGCCGGCCTCGAAGCGGACCTGGTCGTTGCCCTTGCCGGTGCAGCCGTGGGCGACCGTGGTGGCGCCGTGCTTCTGGGCGGCGGCGACGAGGTGCTTGACGATCGTCGGCCGGGAGAGGGCGGAGACCAGCGGGTAGCGGTCCATGTAGAGGGCGTTGGCCTTGATCGCCGGGAGGCAGTACTCGTCGGCGAACTCGTCCTTGGCGTCCGCGACCTCGGCCTCGACGGCGCCGCACGCGAGGGCGCGCTTGCGGATGACGTCCAGGTCCTCGCCGCCCTGGCCGACGTCGACCGCAACGGCGATGACCTCGGCGCCCGTCTCCTCGGCGATCCAGCCGATGGCGACGGAGGTGTCCAGACCGCCTGAGTAGGCGAGTACGACGCGCTCGGTCACGGGTTTTCTCCTCACAGTGCATTCGCTGACATGCATGAGTATGCAGAACTCCGCATGATTCGTCAATCGCCGCTTCGGGTGACATGGACGCCGGGGTCGCCGGGGCGGCCCCCGGCTCCGGCCGGGACGTCCCGGCGGGCCCGCGGGCCGCCCGGCACCGGGCCGGAAACTCCTTAGACAGGTGAACGACTTGGGCCGATAATCGTCGGACATGGGAAAGACTTATGAGCGCCTGGACGGCAGGCTCCGCGCCTTCATCGAGGCACAGCCCCTCTTCTTCACCGCGACCGCCCCGCTGTCCGGCGACGGCACGGTCAACCTCTCCCCCAAGGGCCTGCGCGGCTCCTTCGTCGTGCTCGACGCACTCACCCTCGCCTACCTGGACTTCGCCGGGTCCAACGCCGAGACCATCGCCCACCTCCGCGAGAACGGGCGGATCACGCTGATGTGGTGCGCCTTCCAGGGGCCGCCCAACATCGTGCGCGTGCACGGCCGGGGCGAGCCGGTCTTCCGCGACGACCCCCGCTTCCCCGAGCTGCTCGCCCGCTTCCCGGACATCGAGCCGAGCCCGCACGGGCTGCGCGCGGTCATCGTCGTGCACGCCGAACTGATCCGGGACAGCTGCGGGTACGCCGTCCCCTACATGGCGTACGAGGAGGACCGCGACCTGCACGCGAAGCGCTTCGCGCGGGAGGACGACGCCTCGCTGAGCGCGTACTTCACCAGGAAGGAGCACATCGCGACCAGCCTGGACGGACTCCCCGGGCTGCCGTTGCCGCTGCCTCCGTCTAGCGTCTGAGTCATGCGCCCCGCCGTGGTCCTCGCCCTCGTCCCGGTCTCCGCTCTCGCCCTGCTCGGTGCCGCGCCGGGCCGCGAACCGGTGCCGCTGCCCGCCCAGTTGGCGGACACCGGCGGCGGCAGCCAGCTGATCCTCGCTCAGGCCCCGGGCACCGGGGCCACGGAGGGCACGCTCAGCTGGTGGGAGCTGCGGGACGGGCAGTGGGTCCAGGCCGGATCCGCCCCGGCCCGGTTCGGGTCGGGCGGGCTGACCGAAGGCAGCACCCGGAAGCAGGGCACGAACACGACCCCGACCGGGCTGTACGACCTGCCCTTCGGCTTCGGGATCAAGGCGGCGCCGGCCGGGACGACGGTCGAGTACCGGCCCGTCGAGGACAGCTCCTGGTGGTGCCAGGACAACGACTCGGACGCGTACAACCGGTGGGTCGACCCGCTGCCGGCCGACTGCCGCGCCGCCGAGTCCGAGCATCTGGTGGACTACCAGGGGCAGTACGCGTACGGCCTGGTCATCGGCTTCAACTACGAACGGCCCGTGCGGGGGCGCGGAGCCGGGATCTTCCTGCACGTCAACGGCAAGGCGGCCACGGCCGGCTGTGTGTCGGTGCCGGAGGACGACATGCGGCGGATCCTGCGGTGGGCGGCGCCCGGGAAGAAGCCGCACATCGCCATCGGCACGGTGAGCGGGGCGACGGCCGTCACTCGGTACTGAGGGCGCCCCGCGCCCCCCGGACGGGGATCCGCACCGCGAAGCCGGTGGAACCCGGTGCGCTGTCCAGGGTCACGCCGCCCCCGTGCGCCTCCGCCACCGCCGCCACGATCGACAGCCCCAGGCCCGCGCCGCCGCCGGGGGCATCGGACCGGCGGCGGTGCTCGGCCCGGGTGAAGCGTTCGAAGACGGTGGGCCGGATGTCCTCGGGGACTCCGGGGCCGTCGTCGTGGACGGTGAGGACGGCGGAGCCGGCACCGGGTTCCAGCGTGACCGTCACCTTGGTGCCGACGGGTGTGTGCACCCGCGCGTTGGCCAGCAGGTTGGCCAGCACCTGGTGCAGGCGGTGGGCGTCCCCCACGACCGTGACCGGCTCCTCCGGCAGGTCCAGCGCCCAGCGGTGACCGGGACCGGCGGCGCGCGCGTCCGTGACCGCGTCCAGCACCAGGCGGGTCAGATCGACGGGACGGCGCTCCAGGGGGCGGCCCGCGTCGAGCCGGGCGAGCAGGAGCAGGTCGTCGACCATGTCCCCCATCCGGGCGGACTCCGCGGCGATGCGCTCCAGGGCGCGGGTCACCCGCGGCGGCACCGGCCCCGGATGGAGGAGCGCCAGCTCGGCGTGGCCGCGGACCGAGGCGACCGGGGTGCGCAGCTCGTGGCTGGCGTCGGCGGCGAAGCGGCGCAGCCGCTCCTCACTGGCGTGGCGCTTGGTCAGGGCGTCCTCGACGTGCCCCAGCATGCGGTTGAAGGCGCCCGACACCCGTCCCACCTCGCTGCGCGGATCCGGCTCCGGCGCCCGCGCCGGCAGCGCCACCTCGCCGCTGGCCAGCGGCAGTTCGCTGACCCGGGTGGCGGTGGCGGCGACCCGGCTGAGCGGGCGAAGCGACCAGCGCACCCAGAAGGCGCCCGCCACCCCGGTCACGACCAGGGCCAGGCCGAAGACGACGGCGGCCACCAGTTCCAGGCGGTGCACCGTGGCCTGGACGGGTTCCAGCGGCAGGCCGACGAGCAGGACGTCGCCGTCCCGGCCGGGGGAGGCGATCACCCGGTAGTCGTCCAGGGCGGAGAGTTCGACGGTGTGGGGCCTGCCGTCCGCCGGTACCCGGGCCAGCCGCCCGGCGTCCCGCGCGGTCAGGTCCACGCTCAGGTCGGCGGCCGGGTCACCGGAGCGGATCAGCCCCTTGTTGGTGACCGTGCCGTTCAGCAGGCGCGCGCCGAAGGTGCCGGTGGCCATGCGCCGGGTGTCGCCGTGCTCGTCACCGTCGTGGTCGTCGGGTGGTCGGCCGCCCCTTTCCAGGCTCTCCGGGAACCGGGTGCCTACCTGGACGAGCTGCTCGTCGAGGCGCTGGGTGAGGAAGCCGTTCAGTCCGACCACCGCGGCCAGGCCCACGGCCGCGCAGCTCACCGCGAGCAGCACCACCAGGCCGACGGTGAGCCGGGCGCGCAGGGTGCGGGGGCGGGGCAGCCGCCGAAGGGGCCTCACCTGGTCACCGGCTTCAGGACGTACCCCGCCCCGCGCACCGTGTGGATCATGGGCCGGCGGCCCGCGTCCACCTTCTTGCGCAGGTAGGAGATGTACAGCTCGACCACATGGGCCCGGCCGCCGAAGTCGTAGGACCAGACCCGGTCGAGGATCTGCGCCTTGCTGAGCACCCGGCGCGGATTGCGCATGAGGAAGCGGAGGAGCTCGAACTCGGTGGGTGACAGCTCGATCAGCTCGCCCGCCCGGGACACCTCGCGGGCCTCCTCGTCCATCACCAGGTCCCCCACGGTCAGCCGCGGCCCCTCCTCCAGCTGGCGGGCCATGCCCGCGCGGCGCAGCAGCCCGCGCAGCCGGGCGACGACCTCCTCCAGGCTGAAGGGCTTGGTGACGTAGTCGTCACCGCCCGCGGTGATCCCGGCGATGCGGTCCTCGACCGCGTCCCGGGCGGTGAGGAAGAGCACGCACACGTCCGGCTTCACCTCGTGCAGCCGGCGCAGCACCGCGAAGCCGTCGGTGTCGGGGAGCATCACGTCCAGGACGACGGCGTCGGGCAGCAGCTCGCGCGCGGCGGCGGCCGCCGAGGCGCCGTCGCCGGCCGCGCGCACCTCCCAGCCCTGGTAGCGCAGGGCGCCGGTGAGCACCTCCGCGAGGTCGGGGTCGTCGTCGACGACGAGGACGCGCAGCGGGGTGCCGTCGGGGCGGGTGAGGGCGGGGCGGCCGGAGCGGGTGGTGTTCATGGCGCCTACCAGCATCGCCCGTACGGACGGCGGCCGGCCGTCCGGGCGCCTGTGAGTTTCCTCTGAGTCGGACCGGGGCCCCGCCGGGCGGCGTCCGGCGGCCGTCCCCGCCGGACACCGCCCGGGACAGGGCCTCTGCGTCGGCTTCGGGCCGCGTCCGGCGGCCGTCCCCGCCGGGCACCGCCCGGCGCGGGGCTACCGGGCGCGTCCCGGACGGCCCGGTCCGGTGCTCGTTCAGAGGTCCCTCAGAGCTTCGGCACGCACAGTGGCCTGGCCGACGGACGAAGGGACGACGATCGATGACCACCGTGGACGCGGGACGGGCGGCCCCACCGGCCCCGCCGCCGCCCCCGGCCGCGCGGCGCTCCTTCACGGGCGCCGTGCCGGCCGTGCTGTGGGCGGGGGCGGCGGCCGCGGTCGCGCTGTGGTGGGCGGACACCGGCTCCGTGGTCGGCACGGCGGGCTGGCTGACGGGGGCGGGGCGGATCGCCGGGCTGCTGTGCGGCTACGCCTGCGCGGTGCTGGTCGCGCTGATGGCGCGGGTACCGCTGCTGGAGGTGCGGATCGGCTCGGACCGGGTGGCACGCTGGCACGCGATGGCCGGCCGGTACACGCTCTGCCTGCTGCTCGCGCACATCGTGCTGATCCTCGCCGGGTACGCCGCCCAGGACCGGGCCTCGCTGTGGCACGAGGCGGTCACCGTCGTCCTGGACTACCCGGACATGCTGAAGGCGACCGCCGGCACGCTGATCCTCCTCGCGGTCGGCGTCACGTCGGCGCGGGCCGTGCGCCGCCGTACGAGCCACGAGTTCTGGTACTACGTCCATCTGCTGACGTACGCGGCCGTCTTCCTCGCCTTCGGGCACCAGCTGACCCTCGGCGACGAGTTCAACGGCGAGCCGGTGGCCACCGCCGCCTGGTACGCCCTGTACGGCGGAGCGGCGCTGCTGGTGCTCCGGTACCGGATCCTCGCGCCGGTCCGGCTCAACCGGCGCCACCGGCTGCGGGTGGAGTCGGTGCACCAGGAGGCGCCGGGCGTGTACTCGGTCGTCGTGCGCGGCCGGCACCTGGACGAGCTGGGCGCGCGGCCGGGGCAGTTCTTCCGCTGGCGTTTCCTCGCCCGGGGCCTGGCCTGGACGTCGACGCCGTACTCCCTGTCCGCGCCGCCGCGTCCGGACCTGCTGCGGATCACCGTCAAGGCGCTCGGCGACCACAGCGCGGCCGTGCCGCTGCTCCGGCCCGGCACCCGGGTGTGGGCGGAGGGCCCGTACGGCTCGCTGACCGCCGACCGGGCGCGGGGGCACCGGTCGCTGCTGATCGCCGCCGGTGCCGGCATCACCCCGTTGCGGGCGCTGTTCGAGACGCTGCCCGGTGAGGTGACCCTGCTCTACCGGGCGCGCGGTGCCGAGGACCTGGCGCTGGGCGGCGAGCTGGAGGCGATCGCCCGCGGGCGGGGCGCACGGGTGCTGTACGCGCTGAGCGGGCCGCGGGGAGAGCGGCCGGACATCTCGGCGCAGTCCCTGCGCGCGGCCTTCCCCGACCTCGCCGGGCACGACGTCTATCTCTGCGGCCCGCACGGCTTCGCGCGGGACGTGTACGAGGCGTTGCGGGCGGCCGGGGTGCCGGACCGCCGTATCCACCACGAGTCGTTCGAACTGTGAGGCCGTAGACATGCACGCGTTGCGCAAGAGCCGTCCCCTGCGCCGGATCGTCCTGGCGAGTGCCGCCACGGTCTCCGGGATGGTGCTGCTGCTGTCGCTGAAGCCGCACACGGCACCCGTGCTGGTGACGGCGGGCACCGGCGCCTCGCCGGGCAGTTCGCCGGGCGGTTCGGCGCCGGGCGGTTCGTCGTCCGGTGGTTCGTCGTCCGGCAGTCCGGCGCCCGGCTCCGCGGCGGCCGGCGGGACCGTCACCGGGGACAGCGTCCAGACCCGCTGGGGGCCGGTCCAGGTCCGGGTGACGATCGAGAGCGGCAGGCTCACCGACGTCACGGCCGTCGGCTACCCCCAGGACAACCCGCGCAACCAGGAGATCAACAGCTACGCCCTGCCCCAGCTGCGGCGCGAGGCGCTGGCCGCGCAGAGCGCGCGGATCGACACCGTGTCCGGAGCGACGTACACGAGCGACGGCTACCGCCGGTCGCTCCAGTCCGCCCTCGACTCGGCGGGCCTCTGAACACTCGGCGCACGCGGCGCGTATCTGTGGGCCAAGGGTCAAGTCCCCACGGAGGAACCGTGACCACCACGCTCGCAGGCGGACGTGCCGCCCGCCGACAGACGATGCGCCGCATCCGCCCGCGCCGCTCCCCGGCCGTCCCGCTGCTGCTCGCCGTCTGGGCGGGCGCGGCGGCCGTGCTGTGGCTCTGGTGGCACAACACCCCTTCCATCGCCGACGACACCGGCCGGATCCTCAACGCGGGCCGGATCACCGGTCTGCTGGCCGGCTATCTGATGGCGCTGGTGGTGCTGCAGATGGCGCGCGTCCCGGCGCTGGAGCGGCGGGTGGGCTCCGACCGGGTGGCCCGCTGGCACGCGATGAGCGGCCGCTACACGCTCTGCCTGATCGTCGCGCACGTCTTCCTCACGATGTGGGGGTACGCGCGCCAGGCCGGCAAGTCGCTCGGCGACATCGTGCAGCAGACGACCGACTCCATCAACCAGCTGCCGGACATGGGCAAGGCCGCGATCGGCACCGGCCTGTTCGTGGTCATCGGGCTGACGTCGGTCGGCGGAATCCGCCGCCGGCTGCCGTACGACACCTGGTACCACGTGCATCTGCTGACCTACGCGGCGGTCTTCCTGACGTTCTGGCACCAGATCACCACCGGCAACGACTTCGCGGTAGAACCGACGGCGAAGACCTTCTGGTACGGGCTGTACGGCGTGGTCACCGCGCTGGTGCTCTGGTACCGGGTGCTCGTCCCGATCCGGCTGAACCTCCGGCACCGCATGCGGGTGGAAGCGGTCATCGAGGAGACGCCCGGCATCGTGTCGGTGCTGATCGGCGGGCGGAAGCTGCACCGGATGGGCGCGGAGGCGGGACAGTTCTTCCGCTGGCGGTTCCTCGCCCCCGGGATGCGCTTCAGCTCGCACCCCTACTCCCTGTCGGCCGCCCCGCGCCCCGACATGCTGCGGATCACGGTGAAGGCGATCGGCGACCACAGCGCCGGGCTGCGGGAGCTGACGCCCGGCACCCGGGTCTGGGCGGAGGGGCCGTACGGCGCGCTCACCGCGCAGCGCCGCAGCCGCGGCAAGGTGCTGCTGGTCGCGGGCGGGGTGGGCATCACGCCGATGCGCGCGCTGTTCGAGACGCTGCCCGGCGCGGCCGGTGACATCACTCTGCTCTACCGGGCCAACACCACCCAGGACTTGGCGCTGTGGGACGAGCTGGCGGCGATCGCGAAGGAGCGGGGCGCCCGGCTGATGTACGCGGTGAACAGCCCGGAGGGCGAGCGGCCGGACATCTCCGCGGAGAACCTCCAGAAGAAGATCCCGGACATCGACCGGCACGACGTCTTCATGTGCGGTCCGCCCGGGTTCGCGCAGTCGGTGTTCGAGGCACTGCGCGGGGCGGGGGTTCCCGCCCGCCGTATCCACCACGAGTCGTTCGAGATGTGAGCGGAGCTGCGAAGCGATGAGGAAGAGCCACCCCGTTCGGCGGGTCGTACTGGCCACCGCCGCGACCGTGTCCGCGGTCGTGCTGCTGCTGTCGCTGAAGCCGGCGTCGGATCCGGCCGCCGCGTCGGCGGCGGGTGCGGCCCCGCAGCAGCCGGCGGGGCAGGAGTCGCCGCAGGGCGGCGGCACGGCGGGCGGCGGGGCCGCCGCCGGCTCCGGCACGGTGACCGGTGAGGCGGTGCGGACGCAGTACGGGGCCGTGCAGGTACGGCTGACGGTCAGCGCGGGGAAGATCACCAAGGCCGAGGCGGTCCAGGCGCCCAAGGGCGGCCTCAGCGACCAGAAGACCCAGCTCGCCGTCCCCCGGCTCAACCAGGAGGCCGTGGCGGCCGGGACCGCCGACATCGACGCGGTCTCCGGGGCGACGTACACGAGCGAGGGCTACAAGAAGTCCTTGCAGTCGGCCCTGGACAAGATGAAGGCGGCGCCTCCGGGTTCGGCCGGCTCCGGCTCGGCCGGCTCCGGCTCGGCCGGCTCCGGCTCGGCCGGCTCGGGTTCGGGCTCGGCGGGCTCGGCCTCCGGCTCGGGCGGCTCCGCGCAGGCGCGGACGGTCACCGGCAAGGCGGTGCAGACCCAGTACGGGGCCGTGCAGGTACGGATCACGGTCAGCGCGGGGAAGATCACCAAGGCCGAGGCGGTCCAGGCGCCCAAGGGCGGCCTCAGCGACCAGAAGACCCAGCTCGCCGTCCCCCGGCTCAACCAGGAGGCCGTGGCGGCCGGGACCGCCGACATCGACGCGGTCTCCGGCGCCACCTACACCAGCACCGGCTACCGGCAGTCGCTGCAGTCGGCTCTGGACCAGGCCGGTGGCTGACACGGTGGCCGGGCCGGCGAAGACACCCGCCGCGGTACGGCACGCGGAGGAGGTCATGGGGACGGTCTTCTCCTTCGACGTCCGCGGCGGGGAACCGGCCGCGGTACGGGCGGCGCTCGCCGGGGCGGTCGCCGGGCTGCACCGGGCGGACGCCGTCTTCAGCACCTACCGCGAGGACAGCGAGGTGTCCCGGCTGGCCCGGGGCGAGACGAGCGTCGCCGAGTGCGCGCCCGAGCTGGCCGAGGTGCTGGAGCTGGCGGCCGAGGCCGAGCGGGTGAGCGAGGGCTGGTTCAGCACGCGCTACCAGGGCTCCCTGGACCCCACCGGCATCGTCAAGGGCTGGGCGGCCGAGCGGGCGGCGCGGGTGCTCGGCGCGGTCGAGGGCGTGCTCGGGGTCAGCGTCAACGGCGGCGGGGACGTCCAGCTGCTGGGGGTGCCGGAGCCGCAGCGGGCCTGGCGGGTGGGGGTGGCCGATCCGCTCCGGCCCGGGGGGCTGGCGGCGGTGATCTCGGCGGCGGGCACGGCGGAGCTGGCGGTGGCCACGTCCGGTACGGCGGAGCGGGGAGCGCACATCGTGGATCCGCGCACCGGCCGGCCCGCGGTGACGGACCTGGTCGCGGTGACGGTGGTGGGGCCGCATCTGACCTGGGCGGACTGCTGGGCCACGGCGGCGTTCGCGATGGGGTCGAGGGCGGGCCTGGCCTGGCTGGAGTCCCTGCCGGACGTGGAGGGCCTGCTGATCACCGCGGGCGACGAGGTGCGGTGCACCGGAGGGCTGGCGGCCCGCCTGGGCTGAGCCCGGCGGGCACGCTCCCGCTCCGCCCGCGGAAGATCGCACGCGCGTGCTCCGCCGGCGGGCCGGGCCCCGTACGCGCCTCAGTGCCCGTTCTGCGCCAGCCTCAGCAGATGGTCCGCGAGAGCCTGTCCGCCGGTCGGGTTGCGGCTGATCAGCAGCAGCGTGTCGTCGCCGGCGATGGTGCCCAGGATGTCGTGCAGCTCCGCCTGGTCGATGGCGGAGGCCAGGAACTGCGCGGCCCCGGGCGGGGTGCGCAGGACCACGAGGTTGGCCGAGGCCTCGGCGGAGATCAGCAGCTCCTGGGAGAGCCGCCGCATCCGCTCCTCCTTCGCCGACCCTCCCAGCGGAGCGCGCGGCGTACGGAAGCCGCCCTCGCTCGGCACCGCGTAGATGAGGTCGCCGTCGGTGTTGCGGATCTTCACCGCGTTCAGCTCGTCGAGGTCCCGGCTGAGCGTCGCCTGCGTGACGTTCAGCCCGTCGTCGGCGAGCAGCTTGGCCAGCTGGCTCTGCGACCGCACCGGCTGCCGGTTGAGGATGTCCACGATCCGGCGGTGCCGTGCGGTGCGGGTCTGCGGCACGGCGGGCCCCGCGCCCGCCGCCTGCTCGTGGTCCTGCGCCTCGCTCATCGTCGTCTCATTCTCCGGATCGTCCGTCCCCGCTCACCGGGTTCGCCGCGTCGAGGATGCCGGGCAGCGCCCGGAGCAGCGCACCCGCCTCGTCGTCGCGGAGATTCAGCGGTGGCATGAGCCGTACGACGTCGGGGGCGGGCGCGTTCACCAGGAAACCGGCCTCCTGGGCCGCCTGTTGCGCCTGCTGCGCGTGGGGCCCGGTGAGCACGATACCCAGGAGCAGGCCCGCTCCCCGGACATGGTCGATCAACGGGTGGTTCAGACCCGCGATTCCGTCTCGCAACCTTTCGCTCTGGCGCTTGACGTTGTCGAGCAGGCCGTCGTCGGCGATGGTGTCGAGCACGGCCAGCCCGGCGGCGCAGGCGACCGGGTTGCCGCCGAAGGTCGTCCCGTGGTGACCGGGCCCGAGCAGTTCGGCGGCCCGGCCGAAGGCCACGGTCGCGCCGAGCGGCAGTCCGCCGCCCAGCTGCTTGGCGAGGGTGACGACGTCGGGCAGCACGCCCTCGTGGGCCTGGTACTCGAACCAGGTACCGGTCCGGCCGACACCGGTCTGCACCTCGTCCAGGACCAGCAGGGCGCCGGTGGCGGCGGTGATCGCGCGGGCGGCCTTGAGGTAGCCGGGCGGCGGCACGACCACGCCGTTCTCGCCCTGGATCGGCTCGATGACCACCAGGGCCGTCTCCTCGGTGACGGCGGCGGCCAGTGCCTGCGCGTCGCCGTAGGGGACGTGGGTGACGTCGCCGGGCAGCGGCAGGAAGGGGTCCTGCTTGGCGGGCTGGCCGGTGAGCGCGAGGGCGCCCATCGTACGGCCGTGGAACCCGCCGTCGGTGGCGACCATGTGGGTGCGCCCGGTGAGCCGGCCGATCTTGAAGGCGGCCTCGTTCGCCTCGGCGCCGGAGTTGCAGAAGAAGACCCTGCCCTCCCGGCCGAAGAGCGCCAGGAGGCGTTCGGCGAGGGCCACGGTGGGCTCGGCCATGAAGAAGTTGGAGATGTGGCCGAGGGAGGCGATCTGTCCGCTCACGGCCGCCACGATCGCGGGATGGGCGTGGCCGAGGGCGTTGGTGGCGATGCCGCCGACGAAGTCCAGGTACTCCCGGCCCTCGGCGTCCCACACCTTGGTGCCCTCTCCCCGCACGAGGGGCAGGCGCGGGGTGCCGTAGTTGTTCATGAGCGCGCCCTGCCACCGCGCGGTCAGCTCCTGGTTGCTCATGACTCCCCCTGTTCGTCCGGCTTCTCGTCGGGCACGACCATCGTGCCGATGCCTTCGTCGGTGAAGATCTCCAGCAGGATCGAGTGCTGGACCCGGCCGTCGATGACCCGGGCGGTCGTCACGCCGCCTCGTACGGCGTGCAGGCAGCCCTCCATCTTCGGGACCATGCCGGAGCTGAGTTCCGGCAGCAGTCTCTCCAGCTGGGAGGCGGTGAGGCGGCTGATCACCTCGTCGGAGTTCGGCCAGTCCTCGTAGAGTCCCTCGACGTCGGTGAGGACCATGAGGGTTTCGGCGCCCAGTGCCGCAGCGAGTGCCGCAGCCGCCGTATCAGCATTGACGTTGTAGACATGTCCGTCGTCCTGACTGCGGGCGATGGAGGAGACGACCGGGATGCGGCCGTCGGCGAGCAGGGCCTCGATCGCACCCGTGTCGATGGCGGTGATCTCGCCGACCCGTCCGATGTCGACCGGCTCGCCGTCGATCTCGGGCGTGTGCTTGGTGGCGGTGATGGTGTGGGCGTCCTCGCCGGTGAGTCCCACGGCGAGCGGACCGTGCTGGTTGAGCAGGCCCACCAGCTCGCGCTGCACCTGCCCGGCGAGCACCATCCGTACGACGTCCATGGCGTCCTCGGTGGTGACGCGCAGGCCGGCCTTGAACTCGCTGACGATGCCGTGCCGGTCGAGGGCGGCGCTGATCTGCGGGCCGCCGCCGTGTACGACGACGGGCTTGAGCCCCGCGTGGTGGAGGAAGACCACGTCCTGGGCGAAGGCGGCCTTCAGCTCCTCGTCGACCATGGCGTTGCCGCCGAACTTGATGACGACGGTCTTGCCGTTGTGCCGGGTGAGCCAGGGCAGCGCCTCGATGAGGATCTGGGCCTTGGGCAGCGCGGTGTGCTTACGCGTGGAGGTCATGACGAGTAGGCGCTGTTCTCGTGGACGTAGTCGGCGGTCAGGTCGTTGGTCCAGATGGTCGCGGTCTCGGTGCCGGCGGCGAGGTCGGCGACGATGTGGACCTCGCGGTAGCGCATGTCGACCAGGTCGCGGTCCTCGCCGACGGAGCCGTTCTTGCAGACCCAGACGCCGTTGATGGCGACGTTGAGCTGGTCCGGGTCGAAGGCGGCCCGGGTCGTGCCGATCGCGGAGAGCACCCGGCCCCAGTTGGGGTCCTCGCCGTGGATGGCGCACTTGAGGAGGTTGTTGCGGGCGATGGAGCGTCCCACCTCGACGGCGTCCTCCTCGCTCGCCGCGTTGATCACCTCGACCTTGATGTCCTTGCTGGCCCCCTCGGCGTCGCCGATGAGCTGCCGGCCGAGGTCGGCGCAGACCTGCCGTACGGCCTCGGCGAACTCGTCGTGGTCCGGGGTGATGCCGGAGGAGCCGGAGGCGAGCAGCAGGACGGTGTCGTTGGTGGACATGCAGCCGTCGGAGTCGACGCGGTCGAAGGTGACCTTGGTGGCCGCGCGCAGGGCCCGGTCCAGCTCGTCGGCGCCGAGGTCGGCGTCGGTGGTGAGGACGACCAGCATGGTGGCGAGGCCGGGGGCGAGCATGCCGGCGCCCTTGGCCATGCCGCCGACGGTCCAGCCGTCCTTGTCGACGACGGACGTCTTGTGGACGGTGTCGGTGGTCTTGATGGCGATGGCGGCCTTCTCGCCGCCGTGCTCGGAGAGCTGGGCGGCGGCCGTCTCGATGCCCGGGAGCAGCTTGTCCATGGGGAGCAGGACGCCGATGAGCCCGGTGGAGCAGACGGCCACCTCGACGGCGCCCCGGCCGAGCGCCTCCGCCGCCTTCTCGGCGGTGGCGTGCGTGTCCTGGAAGCCCTTGGGGCCCGTACAGGCGTTGGCGCCGCCGGAGTTGAGGACGACGGCCGAGACCTGGCCGCTCTTGAGGACCTGCTCGGACCACAGCACCGGCGCGGCCTTCACACGGTTGGAGGTGAAGACGCCCGCGGCGGCACGGCGGGGCCCGTCGTTGACCACGAGGGCCAGGTCGGGGTTGCCGTTCTCCTTGATCCCGGCGGCGATGCCCGCCGCCGTGAATCCCTTGGCTGCCGTGACGCTCACGGTGCGACTCCGATCGTGGAAAGCCCGGTGGTCTCGGGAAGACCCAGGGCGAGGTTCATGCTCTGGACGGCACCGCCGGCGGTGCCCTTGGTCAGGTTGTCGATGGCGCTGATCGCGATGATGCGGCCCACGGCGGCGTCGTACGCGACCTGCACCTGAACGGCGTTGGAACCGTGGACGGACGCCGTGGCGGGCCACCGGCCCTCGGGGAGCAGGTGGACGAAGGGCTCGTCGGCGTAGGCCTTCTCGTAGGCGGCGCGCAGCGAGTCCCCCGTCACTCCCGCCACGGCCTTGGCGCTGCACGTGGCCAGGATGCCGCGGGGCATCGGCGCGAGGGTGGGCGTGAAGGAGACCGCGATCCGCTCGCCGGCCACCCCGCTGAGGTTCTGGATCATCTCGGGGGTGTGCCGGTGGCCGCCGCCGACGCCGTACGGCGACATGGAGCCCATGACCTCGCTGCCGAGCAGATGCGGCTTGGGGGCCTTGCCCGCGCCGGAGGTGCCGGACGCGGCGACGATCACCGCCTCGGGCTCGGCGAGTCCGGCCGCGTAGGCCGGGTACAGGGCGAGGGAAGCGGCGGTCGGGTAGCAGCCGGGCACGGCGATGCGCTTGGACCCCTCCAGCGCGGCGCGGGCACCCGGCAGTTCGGGGAGGCCGTAGGGCCAGGTGCCGGCGTGCGGGGAGCCGTAGAACGCCTCCCAGTCGGCCGGGTCCTTCAGCCGGAAGTCGGCACCCATGTCGATCACGAGGACGTCGGGGCCGAGCTGCTCGGCGACGGCGGCGGACTGGCCGTGCGGCAGCGCGAGGAAGACCACGTCGTGTCCGGCGAGGGCGTCGGCCGTGGTCGCGGCCAGCACCCGGTCGGCCAGCGGCAGCAGATGCGGCTGGAGCGCGCCGAGCCGCTGGCCGGCGTTGGAGTTGCCGGTCAGGGCACCGATCTCGACCTCGGGGTGCGCGAGGAGCAGGCGCAGGACCTCTCCGCCCGCGTATCCGCTCGCTCCGGCCACCGCCGCACGTACTGCCATGTCCACCCTCCTCTGGATGGCATGACTATACGTATCGCTGCACGTTTATGCAATCGACTTGGGGAGCATCACCCAGCGGGACACGACGAAGGTGACCGGGATGGCCGCGGCGGAGGCGAGCAGGGGGGCGAAGCGGCTGCCCGCGTGCAGGACGTCGACGATCAGGTACACCCCGGCCGTGGTGATCGCGAAGTTGGTGACGTTGGTGAGCGGGAACAGCAGGAATTTCCGCAGGGTGGGCCGCGTGCGATAGGTGAAACGCGCGTTCAGGAAAAACGAGCCGATCATACTGAGCACAAATGCCAGGACGTGTGCGACCAGATAAGGAAAAGCCGTCAGAAAAATCAGGTAAAGACAGTAGTAGGTCGCCGTGTTGACCACACCGACCGCGGCGAAGGTGAGAATCTGCCGCGACATCGCACGATTCGGCATCAGGGGATGAGATCTTTCGTCCGTTCCACATTGGTCGCCTTCACCAGGAAGTGCGGGCGCCCCTTCACCTCGTAGTAGATGCGGCCGGTGTACTCCCCGATGACTCCCAGCATGACCATCTGCACGCCCGCGAGGGCGGTGACGGCGGTGATGATGGTCACATAGCCGGGTGTCTGCACCCCGTGGGCCAGGGCGGCGCCCACGATCCAGGCGGTGTAGAGGCCCGCGCACAGCAGCAGGCCCACGCCGAGCCAGAGCGCGGCGCGCAGCGGCCGGTTGTTGAAGGACAGCAGGCCGTCCAGGCCGTAGTTGAGCAGGCCCCGCAGGTTCCACGAGCTGCGGCCGGCCTCGCGCACCGCGTTCTCGTACTCGAAGGTGGTGCTCGGGAAGCCCACCCAGGCGAACAGGCCCTTGGAGAAGCGGTTGTACTCGGTGAGGGCCAGCACCGCGTCCACGACCCGGCGCGACAGCAGCCGGAAGTCCCCCACGCCGTCGACGAGTTCGACGTCGACCAGGCGGTTGACGAGCCGGTAGTACAGACGCGCGGTGAGGGTCCGGGCGAGCCGGTCGCCGGTGCGGGTGCGCTTGGCGATGACCTGGTCGTGGCCCTGTTCGCGCAGCTCGATCATGCGCGTGATCAGCTCGGGCGGGTGCTGGAGATCGGCGTCCATGACGATCACCGAGTCGCCGGAGGCGTGGCGCAGTCCGGCGAGCACGGCCGCCTCCTTGCCGAAGTTGCGGCTGAAGGAGACATAGCGCACGCGGGCGTCGCGGTCGGCCAGCTGCCCGAGGACGGCGAGCGTCCGGTCCCGGCTGCCGTCGTCCACGTACACGAACTCCATGTCGTGGCCGAGGGGCAGCAGCTCCTCGGCGACCTTCTGCACCTCCTCGTGGAAGCGGGCGACGACGTCTTCCTCGTTGTAGCAGGGCGCGACGATGGATATCAGCATGGTGGTTCCCCCCTGGACGCGGTCAGTGAGCGCTGGTCACGCGCTCGCGCGGTGATGTGGTCGTGGGCGCCGCCGGGACGCGCCGGCGGCGGACGGCGGTGGCGGCGGTGAGCAGGACGAGGGTCAGCAGCGAGGCCGCGCCGACCGCCCCGCCGAGCCGCAGGCCGGGCGGGTGGAAGGTGCAGGTCAGGCTGGTCGAGGCGCCGTCGAGCGGGACGGCGATCAGGCCGTGGTAGGTGTCGGCGGGGCGCTCGGGGCCGTCTCCGGTGGCGCAGCGCCAGCCGGCGATCCGGGGCGCCGCGACGACCGCGATCCCCTTGCTGCCTGCGGGCAGCAGGGCCCGGACGGTGCCGTCGGAGACGGTGACGTCCGTGGCGCCGGCGGCCTTGAGCCGCGCGGCGGCGGTGCGCAGCCGGCCGGTGTCCAGGCAGCCGATCGCGCCGGGCGGGACGGTGCCGGGCCGGGTCGGGGTCAGCCGGATCCGCAGCAGCCCGGAGGCGGGTGCCGTGCCGAGCGGTGCGATGCCCGCGCGGTTGCGCCAGGCCCTGGAGTTGAAGAAGGCGGCGGGGTCGCCGTCGAGCCGGGCGGTGCCGGAGTACCGCGGGGCCCACAGGTTCACCTGGCTCCCCGCCGGGCAGCGGGCCGTGATCGTCGGCCGGGCCAGGGCGCCGCCGGAGCCGACCCGGCGCGACGGGAGGGGCCGGCCGGAGTCGTCCCGCACGACGAGCCGGGGCTCTGTGTAGACCCGGCTGCCGAGCAGGATCTCCTGGTTGCGGTAGGGCGACGGGCCGAAGCGACGCGTGTCCGGGGTGCGCCGGACCGTCACCAGGGGCGGCACGTCCCGCCGGGTCACGTGCACGGGGAACTCGGCCGCCGGTGCGTGCCGGGGGTGCGGGTCCGGCGGGGAGTGCACCCGGGCCCCGACGGAGAAGATCACGTCCGTCACGGCGTTGTCCAGGCTCTGCACGCTCCGCCCGCGCGAGGTCCAGCCGTCGCCGAGCGCCGTGAGAGTGCGGCTGAGGACGTCCGAGGTCAGGCTGCTGTAGTACTGGGCGCCCTCGCCGCCCACCAGCAGCGGGTCGTTGCCGACGGTCTGCTCGCGGCCGGGGTCGGTGCGGTACCGGGGCCAGCCGTCGGCCTCGGCGATCAGCGCCGACTGCCGCTCCTGCCGCTCGCCCCAGGGCGCGTAGTCGTCCAGGTGCGCGAGGCGCAGCCGGATGGCCACGGCCGAGGTGGCGGCGCTCTCCCCGATCTGCGCGCCGAGCAGGAGCAGGACGGCCAGCCCGGCGAGCCGGCCGCGCTGCCGGGTGCGGGCCAGCAGGACCAGCCCGCCCAGTGCCCCGGCGACGGCGAGCAGCAGCACGGGCCAGGTGAAGGAACGGATCAGGGTGCTGCGGCCGGCGAGGGCGGTGACGAGGGCGAGCAGCGCGGTCGCCGTCCCGAGGGTCCGCAGGTCGGGCGGGCCGTACGCCAGCGCCTGCCAGGCGGCGAGGACGAGCAGCCCGCAGACGACGAAGGTCTGCCGGTAGGGGCTGCCCTGCGGGGTGGCGAAGGCGTGCCAGACCAGGTGGGTGGGGGCCCACTGGAGGGACAGGACGGCCGTGAGCACCAGGGCCGTCCAGCCCGCGCGCACCCGCCCGGGGACCGCCCGGTGGAAGGGCAGGGCGAGGGCGAGCAGCAGCGCGGTGGTGCCGACGTAGAGGGCCGGCGAGCCCCAGCCGTACGCCGTCGGCAGCAGCCGGGCCAGCACGTCCTCGGCCGGTACCGGGCGGAAGTCGCGCGTCCGGCCGGGGTAGGCGTGTCCGGTGCCGAAGTAGACCACCGTGACCAGCGGGGCGGCGAGGCCCATGCCGAGGACGGTGGTGAGGACGGCCCGGCCGGCCGTGGCGAGGGCCTCCCGGCGCGACGGCCGGCTGAGCACGAGCCGGAGCAGCAGCACCAGCGCGGCGCCGAGGGTCGCCATGTAGGCGGTGTAGAAGTTGGCGGTCCAGGCGAGGGCGACGATCAGGACGCCGGGCAGCCGCCGGCGTCCGGTGAGTGCCCGTTCGCCGACCAGGCACAGCAGCGGCAGGGCGATCAGACCGTCGAGCCACATGGGGTTGTAGTCGGCGTCCGCGAGGGTCCAGCCGCACAGGGCGTAGGAGGAGCCGAGCAGACCCGCCGCCCACCAGCGGCCCGGACGCACGGTGAGCAGCAGCCAGGCCATGGCCGCGGCGGCGGCGGCGATCTTCAGGACGGTGATCACGTAGACCGCGAGGTCGATCTCGTCCCGGGGGAAGAGGGCGACCAGCAGGGCCGCCGGGCTGCCGAGATAGGTGCCGAGGTCGGGCAGGAAGCTGGAGCCGTAGCCGGACTGCCAGTTGACCAGGAGGCCGCCCTCGGCCCTGCCGTGCAGCAGGTCCCACAGGTGGGCGTGCAAGGGGACGAACTGGTTGCCGAGGTCGTTGACGCTGCGGGTGCGGGGGCCGAAGGGATAGCAGCGCGCGAGGACGTCGCCGGCGCAGTAGGCGGCGGTCGTGACGACCGCGGCGAGCAGGGCGGCGGCCTGCCTCGGCCGGATCACGACTTTCACACCCGGTTCCCGTCCGGGTGTCGCCACGAGTTCCCGCGGGCAATGCCACGGGCGCCGGCTGGAGTACTGCGATGCATTTCGGCGGTCCTCACAGAATGTATGCCCCATTGATTCGCCGACTTAGACGGGGCGCGTTTCCGGATGGTTGTGTGACCACCGGAAAATGAGGCAACTTCTTCCGATCACGGGAAACACCGCGTGAATTTCATGACCGGCCGGAGAACTGTGGATTTCCGGCAGGTGTTTTTAAGGTGAACCGGCTTTGCGGGCCGCGTAGGCGCGGGCCGCGCGGACCCGGTTGCCGCACTTGGTCGTGCACCAGCGGCGGGCTCCGTGCGAGCGCAGGAACCAGCGGGCGCAGCCCTGGGCGGCGCACTCGCTGAGCTGGTCCGCGTCGGCACCGGTGAGCAGGTCGGTGGCGTCCTCGGCGAGCAGGGAGAGCGCGGCGGCGGCCGGGTTTCCGGTGTCGGGGACGGCGGCGCGGCGGGGGCCGTCGGCGGCCCAGGCCAACCGGGGTGTGGCGGGGGCGGCGGCGAGCGCGGCGTTGAGGGTGTCGAGGGCCTCGGCGAGCGGCTCCGTGCCGGCGGCGCGGGCCTCGAACAGGGCCCGCAGCGCCTCCCGCAGGGCCCGCAGCCGGCCGGAGTGCCTGCCGTTCAGGGCCACCCGGTCGGGCAGCAGCGCGTGCCGGACCAGCCACAGATGCGCCGCCTCGGCGTCCTCCAGCAGGTCGACCAGGCCGTGGCTGACGGTGAACCGCGTGTTGACCAGCGCCAGCGAGGCGTACCGGTCCTCGCCCGGGACCGGGAGCTGATGCAGATAGACGGGGGTCTCGTGATCCACGGCCCCCATGGTAGCCGCCCCTCACGGCAATTCTTGCGATTCTCCGTGAGGAGGGCTTAGCGTTCCTCACGGAGAAAGATTCGAGAAAGCGTGAGAGGCGGGACCCGTGCCCTTCGATGTGGACGCGCTGCGCAAGGACTTCCCGATCCTGGAGCGGACGGTGGCGAGCGGCGCACCGCTCGTCTACCTGGACTCCGGGGCGACCACCCAGAAACCGCTCCAGGTGCTGGACGCGGAGCGGGACTTCTACCTCACCCGCAACGCGGCCGTGCACCGCGGGGCGCACCAGCTGGCGGGCGAGGCGACGGAGGCGTACGAGCACGCCCGGCACACGATCGCCCGGTTCGTCGGTGCCGCGGACGACGAGGTGGTCTTCACCAAGAACACCACCGAGGCCATCAACCTGGTCGCCTACGCGCTGGGCAACGCCGGCCGGCTCGGCCCCGGCGACCGGATCGTGGTGACGGAGATGGAGCACCACGCGAACCTGGTCCCCTGGCAGCAGCTCGCCGAGCGGACGGGCGCGACACTGGACTGGTTCGGCCTCACCGACGAGGGCCGGCTGGACCTGTCCCGGGCGGACGAACTGCTGGACGAGCGCACCAAGGTGTTCGCCCTCACCCACCAGTCCAACGTCCTCGGCACGCTCAACCCGGTCCGGGAGCTGGCCGACCGGGCGCACGCGGCCGGCGCGCTGGTGGTCGTGGACGGCGCCCAGTCCGTCCCGCACCGCCCGGTCGACGTGCGGGAGCTGGGCGCGGACTTCCTCGCCTTCTCGGGACACAAGATGCTGGGTCCGAACGGCATCGGTGTGCTGTGGGGCCGCGCGGAGCTGCTCGCCGCGCTGCCGCCGTTCCTCACCGGCGGTTCGATGATCGAGATCGTGGAGATGGACCGCACCACGTTCCTGCCGCCGCCGCAGCGCTTCGAGGCGGGCGTGCCCATGGCCGCGCAGGCGGTGGGACTCGCGGCGGCGGTGGAGTATCTGGAGCGGCTGGGCATGGCCGAGGTGGCGGCGTACGAGGAGACGCTCACCGCCCGCGCCCTGGAACTGCTCGCCGAGGTGCCCGGGGTCCGGGTGATCGGCCCCGCCGGCCCGGCCGGCCGCGGCTCGGCGGTCTCCTTCACGGTCGACGGCATCCATCCGCACGACGTCGGCCAGGTGCTGGACGAACGGGGCGTCGCCGTCCGCGTCGGCCACCACTGCGCCCGGCCGATCGTGAAGCGGTACGGCATCCCGGCCACCACCCGGGCCAGTTTTCACGTGTACAACACCCTGGAGGAGATCGACGCGCTGGTGGCGGGGGTGCGGGCGGCCCAGCGGTACTTCGGCGGCTGACCGCACTTGCGTTGGAGTGTGCTCCAACTCCTACGGTTCCGGTCATGAGCAACCAGCGGAGCACCACGCGTGACGAGCGTTTCACCCACGGCCTGGAGGTCCTGAAGAGGGTCGACGGCGAGGCGGGGCAGCGGGTCCTCGACTCGCTCGCCGACATCAACCCCGAGCTGGGCCACCAGGTCGTCGCCTGGGCCTTCGGGGAGATGTACGACCGGCCCCAGCTCGCCCCGCGCGACCGCCAGCTGGTCACCCTGGGCATGCTCACCGCGCTGGGCGGCTGCGAGGCACAGCTGGACGTGCACGTGAACGCGGCCCTGAACGTGGGCCTCACGCCGGAGCAGATCACGGAGGCGCTGCTGCACTCCGCCGTCTACTGCGGCATACCGAAGGCACTGAACGCCACCTTCGTCGCCAAGAAGGTCTTCACCGAACGCGGACTGCTGCCGCTGGAGCGGCAGCCCGCGCACGGGACCCCGGTCGCCTCCGCTTGATCCCGAGGAAGAGGAAGGTCACGGAGCCCGCCGGGAAGGTGTGCGGGAACCGGTCGGCGGCCCGGGTGAACGCGGACGTCCGCGGCGGTGACCCGCACGTCGTCGCGGGCGGCGCCGGCCGCCTCCTGGGGAGCACGTAAGCTCGGGGCATGCCTGGACGGGTGCCGCCTCGCGGAACGCACGACGCCCCACGGTCCGCACCGGCGGCCGGGGAGAGCGCGACGACGGCCCTGTGGCCGGTGCCCGACGTCCTGTCCCATCTCATCGGGAACTGGCGGGTGGAGCGGACGGTCCGGGACCTGGCGAGCGGGGCCGAGGGGCACTTCACCGGGACGACCGTCTTCCGCGCGCTGGACGGCGGCGGCCTGCTGCACGAGGAGTCCGGGACCTTCACCTGGCAGGGCGTGGCGCGGCCGGCCACCCGGACGCTGCGGTTCCTGCCGGGATCCGCGCCGGGCCGGGCGGACGTGCGGTTCGCGGACGGACGGCCCTTCCACGAGCTGGACCTGACCACGGGACGGTACGTCGCCGACCACCCCTGTTCGGCCGACCTCTACCGCGGCGAGTTCACCGTCCTGGACGCCGACCGCTGGCGCACGGTGTGGCGGGTCGGCGGCCCGGCCAAGGACCTCCTGCTCACCACCGGCTATGTGCGCGAGGGCTGAGCCGGCGCCCCGTCGATGCGGAGGTTCCAGCGGCCGGCGCGCCCGGTGACCGTGGTCGTGGAGAGCGGGCGGACGTCGATGTTCCAGTAGCTCGAGGGAGGCGCCTTCAGGGCGTAGACCAGGGCCGCCCTGATCACGGAGGGCTCGGCCACCGCGACGATCCGGCCGCCGTCCTCCACCGGCCGGGTGTCCAGCCAGCCGCCGACCCGGGAGATGAACGCCAGCAGGGACTCGCCGCCGTGCGGGGTGGACCGCGGATCGGCGAGCCAGGAGTCCACCGCCTGCGGCTCGCGGGCCATGGCCTCGCCCAGCGTCAGCCCGCGCCAGCGGCCCATGTCGCAGTCCCGCAGCGCGAGCTGGACCAGCGGGGCGTACCCCAGCGCGTCGCCCGTGGCCCGGCTGCGCGGGGTCGGCGAGCAGTACCGCAGCTCGGCCGCGGCCAGCGGCAGCAGGTCCCCGGCGACGCGCTGCACCTCGTCCCAGCCCGCCTGGTCCAGCGGCCGGTCGTCCTCGAAGCGCTCCGCGAGCAGCGGGGCACCGCGCGCGGCGGCGACGAACGTCACCCTCAGTGGCATGCGGTGATGGTGAGCCGCGCCGGGGAACAGGTCAAGGGGGTGTTACCCGGGAGTTATCAAGGGTCTGCCCTCACTCGCCCGGCGCTCGCCCCAGACTGTGGACCATCCACTGGTCGGGGCGGTCCAGCGGCCGGAAGCCCAGCTTCGCGTAGACCCCGTGCGCGTCCTCCGTGGCCAGCACCAGCCGGCGCAGTCCCAGGGGCGCCAGGTGGTCGCGGATGCGGCCGACGAAGGCCGTGCCGACACCCTTGCCGCGCACGGACGGGTCGACGTACACATCGGCGAGCCAGGCGAACAGCGCCTGGTCCGTGACCACGCGCGCGTACGCCACCTGCTCCCCCGACGCCGTGTCGTAGACGCCGAAGTTGACCGAGGAGGCCATGGCCCGCTCGTGCGTCTCGCGGGGGCGGCCGGTCGCCCAGTAGGCGTCGGTCGACAGCCAGCGGTGGACGCGGCCGACGTCGACGCGGCCGGTGTCGGCGGAGAACTCGTAACCGTCGGGAAGGGGAGGCGCATCGCTCATACCGTGATCCTCACAGGGCCCGCGGCGGGGCGGCCAGTGGATTTCCCGGCACCTGCGCACAGGCCGCGCGAAGTCGCCGCACCCCCTCCGCGATCTCGCCCGTTCCGGCGACCGCCGCGAAGCTCAGCCGGACATGGGCGGCCGGGGGTTCGGCGCTGAAGTAGGGGCGCCCGGGGGTGAGGGCGACGCCCTCGCGGAGGGCCGCCGCGGTCAGGGCGGACTCCTCGACGCCGTCGGGCAGGCGCAGCCAGAGGTGATAGCCGCCGGACGGGATGTAGGGCAGGGCGAGTTCGGGCAGGTTCCGGGCGAGCGCGCTCGTCATGGCGTCGCGGCGGGTCTTCAGCTCGGCCGACAGCGCCCGCAGATGACGGGGCCAGGCCGGGGAGCCCACCAGTTCCAGGGCGGCCTCCTGCAACGGCCGGGAGACGAAGAAGGTGTCCACGACCTGGATGGCGCGCAGACGCTCCAGCACCGGCCCGCGCGCGGCCAGGGCGCTCACCCGGAAGTTGGGCGAGGTCGCCTTGGTCAGCGAGCCGACGTGGACGACCACGCCGTCCGGGTCGTCGGCGGCCAGCGGGCGGGGCAGCGGACCGGAGTCGGCGTGCACGAGCCGGCGGACGAAGTCGTCCTCGACGACGAACGCGCCGGCCTCGCGGGCGATGCGCAGCACCTCGGCCCGCCGGGCGGGAGCGAGCACGGCGCCGGTCGGGTTCTGGAACAGCGGCTGGCAGACGAAGACCCGGGCGCCGGTGGCGTGGAAGGCCTCCGCGAGCAGGTCGGGACGCACCCCCTCGGGGTCCACGGGCACCGGCACGGGCCGCAGGCCGGCCGCCCGGGCGAGGGCCAGCATGCCGGGGTAGGTGGGCGACTCCACGAGTACCGGCGTGCCGGGCGGGGCGAGCGCGCGCAGAGCGGTGGCCAGCGCGGACTGGCCGCCCGCCGCGACCAGTACCTCGGCCGCCGTGACGGCCCCGCCGATCTCGCGCGCGAACCACTCCCGCAGCTCCGGCAGCCCCTCCAGCGGTGGCCTCGTCCAGGCGCCGGGCCGCCGGCCGGCCCGGGCCAGGGCCGCCGCCATGGCCCGCTCGGGCTGGAGGGACGGATGCAGATAGCCGCCGTTGAACTCCAGCACGCCGGGGGCGGGCGCGGCCAGCGAGACCGTGACTCCGGAGGCGTCCACCGTGCGCGGTACGAGGTCGGCGGCGCCGTCGGCGCTCAGCGCGACCTCCTGCCAGGACGTGTCGCCGGCGGGGGTCGCCGGGGTGCGCGGCCGGGCCCGGAAGGCACCGGCGCCGGGCCGGGTGACCACCAGGCCCTCGGCGGCGAGCTGGGCGAGGGCCCGCGAGACGGTCACCGGACTCACCCGGAACCGCTCGACCAGGGCCCGACTGGATGGGAGCTTTCCTCCAGGAGAGTAGCGGTCCAGCTCACGCCGGAGCTGTTCAGCCAGTTCACCCACACTGCTACGCTGCTGCATGAGAGCACAGAGTAGCGCTACTACCGCCACCCCGATAGCAGTCACCGCTCCCGGGGAGCCCCGGGTCCTGGGCGGCACCGTCCAGGCCGGCCTCGGCGTGATCGCCTTCTCGCTGACCTTCCCCTCGACCGCCTGGGGCCTGGAGAGCTTCGGCCCCTGGTCGCTGGTGGCGGTGCGGGGGGTCCTCGCCGCGATCGTCGCCGGCGGCTGCCTGCTCGCCCTGGGCGTACGGCTGCCGGCGCGGCGCCATCTCGCCGGGCTGGCCGTGGTCGCCGGCGGAGTGGTGCTGGGCTTCCCGATGCTGACCACGCTCGCGCTGCAGACCTCCACCACCGCCCACGCGGCCGTGGTGGTGGGGCTGCTGCCGCTGACCACCGCCGTGTTCTCCGCCCTGCGCACCGGCGCCCGGCCCTCGCGCCGGTTCTGGCTGGCGGCCGTGGCGGGGGCCGTGGCCGTGCTCGCGTTCACCATCGGCCAGAGCGGCGGCGCCCTCACCGCGGCCGACGGCTGTCTGTTCGGGGCGCTGCTGGTGTGCGCGGCCGGGTACACCGAGGGCGGCCGGCTGGCCCGGGTCATGCCGGGCTGGCAGGTGATCGGCTGGGCTCTGGTGCTCTGCCTGCCGCTGACCGTGCCGGCCGCGGCGCTGGCGCTGTGGTGGGAGCCGGTCCACCTGACCGGTCACGGGATCGCGGGCCTGGTGTGGGTGGCCGTGGGATCGACGTTCCTCGGGCTGCTCGTCTGGTACCGCGGCATGGCGGCCATCGGCATCCCCCGGGCCAGCCAGTTGCAGTTGGCTCAGCCCCTGCTCACACTGGTGTGGTCGGCGCTGCTGCTGGGCGAGCACTTCACGGCGGCCGCTCCCCTGACCGCCGTCGCCGTGCTGGTCTGCATCGCCGTCACGCAGCGGTCGTGATCGTGAGGAGGGCCGGCACATGCACGCATCCAAGGGTGACAAGCTCGTCCAGCACGGCAGGGTGGTGGGCCAGCACGACCAGGTCTCCGAAGTCGTCGAAGTACTCGGCCAGGAGGGCAACCCGCCCTACCGCGTCCGCTTCGAGAACGGGCACGAGGCGATCATGTCGCCCGGACCCGACTGCCAGGTCAAGCATCAGAGCGAGCAGCGGCAGTAGTCGCCTCGCGGGTCACCTGGGTGGTTTCGCCGGCCCCCGGTAGTGGTCGGCGACCACCCTGGCCATCGCCCCGGCCGGATCGGCCGCCACGTCCCCGGCCGCGAAGAAGGCGTGCCCGCGCACCTGCGGGTACTTCGCGGCGAGGGTGAGATGCCGGGACAGCTCGACCGGGTCCTGCCACACCGAGGGCTGCCCGGCGGCACCCGCCTTGTACAGGGCCTCGCCGATGTACAGGTGCGTCCCGCTGCCCTCGGCGACCTCCGCCCACCACTCGATCAGCCGGGCGTAGTCGGCGTCGGCGTTGCCGATGTGCCAGTACAGCTGCGGCACGATGTAGTCGATCCAGTGTCCGCGGACCCATCCGCGGGTGTCGGCGTACAGATCGTCGTACGTCTCGATGCCCGCTCGCGTCTCGGAGCCGCGGCTGTCGGTCGTCGCGTTGCGCCACACCCCGAAGGGGCTGATCCCGAACCGGGTGCCGGGCCGGACCCGTCTGATGCCGGCGGCCGTCTCGCGCACCAGCCTGTCGATGTTGTCCCGGCGCCAGTCCGCGCGGCTGGAGAACGCCCCGCCGTGACGGTCGTAGGCCGCGTCGTCGTCGAAGGTCTGCCCCGCCACCGGATAGGGGTAGAAGTAGTCGTCGAAGTGGACGGCGTCGACCGGGTAGCGGGCGACCGCGTCCAGCATGGCCCGCCGCACGAAGGCGCGGACCGTGGGCAGGCCGGGGTTGTAGTAGAGCCGGCCGCCGTAGGACACCACCCAGTCGGGGTGCCGGCGCGCCGGGTGCGAGGCGGCCAGCCGGGCGGGGTCGGTGTGGAGCGCGATCCGGTACGGATTGAACCAGGCGTGCAGTTCCAGCCCCCGGGCGTGGGCCTCCGTCACGGCCGTCCCCAGCGGGTCCCAGCCCGGGTTCCTGCCCTGGGTGCCGGTGAGGTACTCCGACCAGGGCTCGTACGGTGACGGCCACAGCGCGTCGGCCGTGGGCCGCACCTGGAGGATCACGGTGTTGAGCCGGTCACGGACGGCCCGGTCGAGGTGGGCGATCAGCTCCTTGCGCTGCTCGGTCGCCGTGCGTCCCGGACGTGAGGGCCAGTCCCGGTTGAGGACGGTCGCGATCCAGACACCGCGCAGCTCGGAGGTCGCGCGCGGCACCCCGGACGCCCCCGGAGTCCCGCCCCGCTCGGCCGGCGCCGCGCCGCCCCGGCCCGGCCCCCCGGCGCCCTCCGCCGCCCCGGGCGGCACCGCGGCCGGCGCCGTGACCGGCGCGGACAGCGCGGCCAGTGCGAAGGCCCGCCGCGACATACGTGCCACCTGCACACCCCCGTACACTCCGGATCCGTTCCGTCACGGATCGTTCCGCGCACCAGGATGCCCCCACCCGGCCGATCGATCATCGATACTTGGCGGTAACGTGCACGATCGGAGCAGGGGCCCGACCCGGAGGTCCTGCCCACGAGCCGGAGAACCAGCGAAGGGGTCGATGTGACGGACTTCCCATCGGGAGACATTGCGCGCGTCGGAGTCGTCGGCTGCGGCCAGATGGGCGCGGGCATCGCCGAGGTGTGCGCCCGCGCGGGACTGGACGTGAAGGTCGCCGAGACCACCGGCGAGGCCCTGGAGATCGGCCGTACCCGGCTGTTGAACTCCCTGGCCAAGGCCGCCGAGCGCGGCAAGATCAGCGAGGAGGAGCGGGACTCCACCCAGGCACGGCTGAGCTTCACCACCGATCTCGGCGAGTTCGCCGACCGTGACCTCGTGATCGAGGCCGTGGTGGAGAGCGAGGCGGTGAAGACCGAGATCTTCCAGGTGCTGGACCAGGTGGTGACCCGGCCGGACGCGATCCTGGCCTCCAACACCTCCTCGATCCCGCTGGTGAAACTGGCGGTGGCCACCTCCCGCCCCGACCACGTCGTCGGCATCCACTTCTTCAACCCGGCCCCGGTGCAGAAGCTGGTCGAGCTGATCCCGGCGCTCACCACCTCCGAGGGCACGCTCGGCCGCGCTCAGCTCTTCGCCGAGAAGGTGCTCGGCAAGCACGCCATCCGCGCCCAGGACCGGTCCGGGTTCGTGGTGAACGCGCTGCTCGTGCCCTACCTGCTGTCCGCGATCCGGATGTTCGAGTCGGGCATCGCGAGCCGCGAGGACATCGACAACGGCATGGAGATGGGCTGCGCCCACCCCATGGGCCCGCTGAGGCTGTCCGACCTGATCGGCCTGGACACCATCGTCTCCATCGCCAACTCGATGTACGCCGAGTACAAGGAGCCGCTGTACGCCGCTCCCCCGCTGCTCCAGCGCATGGTGGAGGCGGGCCGGCTCGGCCGGAAGACCGGCTCGGGTTTCTACGCCTACGGCTGATCACACAGAGCTACCCGGCACGGGCCCGGCACCGCATGCGGTGCCGGGCCCGTCCGTTTCACACACCGTGTGCGCGGCGGGCACGCATATGCCCGTCGCACACGCTCCCCACGCGCCCACCAGGCGAGTTGACTCATCATGCGCATGCAAGGGATGCGGAACCATCCATTTCGACTACCGAAAGGAGCGGACTCGTGACCGCCGAACCGGAGCATCCCGTGATCCATGGAGAACTCGCAGAGTTACGGCGCCGCCTCGACGTGGCCTACGCCCGGGTCGAGGGAGGGCTGGCGCTGCTGCGTCACCGCACCGAGGAGACCGCCAAGGAACTGGACGAGCTGAACTCCCGGATGGCCTCGCTGGAACACGCACGCTGGCCGCTGCCCTCGCTCGCCGCGCTGACCGCGCTCGGCGCGCTCGTGGTGACGATCTGGCAGGCGCTGGCGGCCCACTAGCCCTCGGCGAGCCTGAGGTGGTGCAACAGCAGTAACGCGGCCGCCATGTTGGCGGCCGGGACCTCCCCACGGGCGATCAGGTCGGGGACGAGTTTGAGGGGGACCCATTCCCGCCGGTCCGACTCGAAGTCGTCCACGGGGTGTCCGACGTACTCTCCCCGGTCGGACCAGTAGATGTGATGCCGGGCGTCGGTGAGGCCGTTGGACGGCTCCACGCTCATGAGGTGGTGCAGGGGTCCCGGCCGCCAGCCGGTCTCCTCCTCCAGTTCCCTGGCCGCCGCGCTCGCGATGTCCTCGCCGTCCTCGACCACGCCCGCGGCCAGCTCCCATCCCCAGCTGTCGGTGATGAAGCGATGCCGCCAGAGCAGCAGCACCTCGTTCGCCTCGTTGACGACCGTGGCGACGGCCACCGGGCGCAGCCGGATCAGGAAGTGGTCCAGGTGCCGGCCGTCCGGCAGCTCGACATCTGCGAGATTGACGCTGAACCAGCGGTTTTCATAGACAGTTTGTTCGTTCTGTTTCGTCCACTGCACGGTTCTGCCACCTTCCGCCGAGTAAGTGGCAATATCGCAGCAGGGACGGTGCACCTACAGTGGGCCTACAGCGGTACGCGCAGTGCTCCGTCGATGAGTTCGGCGGCCTCGGCGGTGCCGACCGAGCCGCAGCGCACCAGATGCTCGCGTACCGCGCGGAGTCTGTCCCGCAGCCGCTGGGACTCCATTCCACGGGCCTGCTCCGCCATCTGCACGGCGATGGCCACGGCGTTGTCGGCGTTGCCCTGACGCAGTTCGATGGTGCTGAGCATGGCCAGCCGGTGTACCCGCCCCCGGTCGTGCGCGGGGTTGTCGACGGCCGCCGCCGCGTGCTCCCGCGCCGCGGCGAGTTCCCCGAGGCTGAGCAGCGCCTCGGCCACCTGCACATTGACCAGACCCGGCTGCACGTACCCCGTCTCGTCGGGCTCGCGGCCCCGCCGGATCCGGTCGGCCGCCGTCTCCGCGCGCCGGATGCAGGACAACGCGCTGCCGCTGTCGCCGAGATGGGCGTACGCCTTGGCCTGCATCGCGTACAGGTCGGAGGCGAGCGCGGGGGTGATGTGTCTGCCGGCTGCGCGCAGGGCGGCCTCGGCGAAGGCGACGGCCTGCCGGTACTCCCGCATGAACAGCGCCTGGTTGACCAGCAGGGCGATCACATACGCCCCGAGCCCCCGGTCGCCGCTGGCCTTCGCCAGCCGCAGCGCCTGATGGAAGTAGCGCTGGGCGAGTCCGTGGGCGTCGGAGTCGTACGCGCAGATGCCCGCGATCGCCACCAGACCGCCGGTGGCCCGGTGCAGTTGACGGCCGGTGGCATCGGTGTAGCCGCCGCGGAGCAGGGGCGCCGCCTCGGTGTTGAGGAAGCCGACGATCCGCGTCCGGGTCGCGATCCCGCCGGCCTTGCGGTACATCTGCTCGTAGTGCGTCCGGGCGGCACGCAGCATCTCGATGTCGGCCGCGGTCACCGGCTGCCGGCCGCCCCGGGAGACGTCCACGTCCTCCGGGGGGTTCTCCCACTCCCACACCGGCATCACGGCCGGGGTGCCGGTGACGGCGGGGGCTCCCAGCACATGGGGGCGCTGCTGCTCGTCCGACCGCCACAGGGCGGTGGCCCGCTCCACGAAGCCGGACAGCGAACCGGCGTGCGGGCTGCCCGGCTCGCCGGGCACCCCGAGGCCGATGTCGTCGAGGGTGACCGGCCGGCGCAGCCGGGCGGCCAGCACCTCGCAGATCAGGTCGGGCACCTGGCCGCGGGGCCGCTGCCCCCTCAACCAGCGGGCCACGGCGGTGTGTTCGTACCGCAGGGCGAGACCGCGGGTGCGACCCGCCTGGTTGACGTGCGCGGCGAGACCGGCGTGCGAGATCCCCGCCTCGTCCAGGATGGCGTCGAGCAGAGTGTTGGGCTGCATGGAATGCCCCCCCGAGTGGCCTGGTGCGGTCAGCGTAGTGGCTGCGCGTTCACACGGGGTGTGAACGCAGTGCCCGCATCCGGGCTGTGCGCGCGGTGTCGCTCAGCGTGTCGAGCCGGTTGACTGAGCTGCCTCGCAAGAGGCCGGCCGGGCCGCCGGCTCCCCCTCGGAACAGCGGCGGTCCGGCTGCTCGTCAGGGGCGGCTAGCGGCGGGTCGTGACCGAGCGGGGGCGCGCGGCGGAGCCGCAGGTGTCGCCGTCCCGCGGCCCCGGTTCGGCGGAGGCGGATCTTCCGCGGTCGTTGCGCAGGACCAGCAGCGCGATGTCGTCCTGCGGCTTGCCGGCGGTGTGGTGCAGGAGCGCCGTGAAGACGGTGCGCAGGACCGTCTGGGGAGAGACCGGGTGCTCGCGTACGACCTCGCGCAGAGCCGCCGGGAGCGAGAAGAACCGGCCGCGGGCGTCCCTGGCCTCCTCCGCGCCGTCCGTGAACAGGACCAGGGAATCACCGGGAAGCAGCTGTCCGCAGGAGCGGGCGTCCAGTGCCCTCGGCAGCGGGAACGGCCCCAGCGGCGGCAGCGGGTCGGCCCGCGTCAACGGCTCGGCCCGGTCGCCGCTGAGCAGATACGGCCACGGATGACCGCAGTTGAGGGCGCGCAGCTCCCCGTCCCGGCCGATCTCCAGGAGCAGCACGGTGACGAACTCCTCGGCGACCGGGCTGTCGGGATCCGCGGCACCGCTCGCCGGATGTTCGGTGCGGGCCCGCTCGCGCAGATGACGGGCGAGGGCACGGTCCAGTCTGTGGAGCACGCGGCCCAGTTCGGGTTCGTCGTGCACGGCCTCGCGGAAGCTGCCGAGCAGGGCGGCGACGGTGCCGAGGGCGGCCAGACCGTGACCCCGTACGTCGCCCATCACCACCCGGACCCCGTACTCGGTGGCGATGGCCTCGTACAGATCACCGCCGACGCTCGCGCCGCGGTCCGCGGACAGCTGGGCGGCGGCGACGTTGAGCCCGTCGAGGCGCGGCGGCGGCGGACGCAGGACGACGTTCTGCGCGGCGCACGCCGCTCGGCGGGCGAGCCGCAGTTCCCGCAGGAGGCTGCGGCGGACATGGATTATGAGGCCGGTGCCGACGGCGAAGAACACGGCGCTGGTGACGATGCGCGCCCCGAGCCCGTTCTGCTGGGCGAGCGGGCAGCCGAACTTGTAGCCGACCGCGACGGCTCCCCAGAGCGTGGGCAGCACGGCTCCGCGTGCGGTGGGCGCCCGTGCCTTGATGCGGATCATGCCTCTGGTCCCCCATGTGGGCCCTGAAGAGCAGACGGAGCGACCCCGAAAGGCCGGTCCGATTCTGTCCACGGCATGACCCGGCGGGGTCGGATCGCCCTGACTTCCCACCCGAACGAGTGAGACAAGCCGCGCCGACCCGCATTTATGCAGCTCGCAGCGGGTCCGGCGGGGCTCCGAGGGGCGTGCGGCCGGGGCCGGCACGGACGCGCCCGGCCGCGGAGGACCCGCGGCCGGGCGCGCACGCAACGCTCGCTGCGGCTATCCGCGCAGCACCGCACCCGTCCGCTCGCCCGCGAGGGCGACGGCCGCGTCCCGGGCCGCCGAGGCCTCGTCGACGGTCAGCGTCCGGTCGGCCGCCCGGAAGCGCAGCGCGTAGGCCAGCGACTTCTTGCCGTCGCCCAGCTGCTCGGCGTTCTCGTAGACGTCGAACAGCCGGATGGCTTCGAGGAGTTCGCCCGCGCCCTCGCGCAGCGCGGCCTCCACCTCGGCGTGCGGCACGGACTGGTCGACCACCAGGGCGACGTCCTGCGTGGCGACGGGGAACGTGGAGATCCGCGGCGCCTGCGGGGCGCCGTCGCCCACCGCCTCCAGGGCGTCCAGGTCCAGCTCCGCGGCGCAGGTGCGCTCCGCCAGGCCCAGGGCCTTCACGACACGCGGGTGGAGTTCTCCGGCATGGCCCACGACCCGCTCCGTGCCGTCGGCGACGACGACCAGCTCGGCGCAGCGGCCGGGGTGCCAAGGACCGTACTGCCCCTTGCGCACGACCAGCTCGGCACCGGCCTCACGGGCCACGGCACGCGCCGCCTCGACGGCGTCGGCCCAGTTCGCGGGACGCCCCTTGCCCCACCAGCCGGACTGCTCGAGGGCGCCCGCGAGGACCACGGCGACGTGCCGCGGCTGCTCGGGGAGCGCGGCGTTCAGCGCGGCGATCTCCTCGTCGGTGGGACGCCGGTCGACGGGCAGGTGCGCGGCGACCCGCTGCTCCTCGCGCGGGTGGAACACCAGCCCGGTCTCGAACAGCGCCAGGTCGTGCGAGCCCCGGCCGGCGTTGCGCCGCAGGGCGCCGAGCAGACCCGGCAGCAGCGTGGTGCGCAGCGCGGGCTCCTCGTCGTTGAGCGGGTTGACCAGCTTCACGACACGGCGGGCCGGGTCGTCGGCCTCCAGGCCGAGCTGGTCGAAGACCTGCTCGCCGACGAAGGGGTAGTTCGGCGCCTCGACGTAGCCCGCGCCGGCCAGCGCGCGGCCGACCCTGCGGTGCAGCCGCTGGCGGTGCGTGAGGCCGCGGCCCGAGGGGGGCTTGGGCAGCGTGGAGGGCAGGTTCTCGTAGCCCTCCAGGCGGATGACCTCTTCGGCCAGGTCGTTGGGGTCGACCAGGTCGGGCCGCCAGGACGGGACGGTGACGATCAGCTCGTCCTGCCCGTACACGTCGCAGCCGACCTCCTGGAGGCGGCGGACGACCGTCTCCCGGCCGTACTCGACACCCGCCACCTTGTCCGGGTGGTCGGCCGGGACGCTGATGGTGTGCGGGGCCGAGGGCGCGATGACCTCGGTGACACCGGCCTCCGCCGTACCACCGGCGAGCAGGCTCAGCAGGTCCACGGTGCGCTGGGCGGCGGCCGCGGCGGCCTGCGGGTCGACGCCGCGCTCGAAGCGCCGGGACGCCTCGGAGAGCAGCTTGTGCCGGCGGGCGGTGCGCGCGATCGAGACGGCGTCGAAGTGGGCGGCCTCGATGACCACGTCGGTCGTGCCGTTCACCCCGCTCTCGGTGACCTCGTGGTCGGCGATCTCCGTGTTGGCGCCGCCCATCACACCGGCGAGGCCGATCGGGCCGCGCTCGTCGGTGATGACCAGGTCCTCGGCGTGCAGCTTGCGCTCGACGCCGTCGAGGGTGACGAGCTTCTCGCCCTCCTCGGCCCGGCGCACGCCGATGGTGCCCTGGACCAGCGTGCGGTCGTAGGCGTGCAGGGGCTGGCCCAGCTCCATCATCACGTAGTTCGTGACGTCGACGGCGAGCGAGATCGGGCGCATGCCGACCTTCTGGAGCCGGCGCTGGAGCCAGATCGGGGAGCGGGCCTCGGGGCGCAGACCGGTGACCGTACGGGCGGTGAAGCGGTCGCAGCCGAACGGGTCGGAGACCTGGACCGGGTAGCCGTAGGCGTTCGGGGCCGGTACGTCGATCAGGGCGGGGTCGCGCAGCGGCAGACCGTAGGCGATGGCGGTCTCGCGGGCGACGCCGCGGATGGACAGGCAGTCACCGCGGTTGGCGGTGACGGCGATGTCCAGGACCTCGTCGACCAGTTCCAGCAGCTCGATGGCGTTCTTGCCGACCTCGGTCTCCGGCGGCAGCACGATGATGCCGTGGGAGCCGTCGTCGCCCATGCCCAGCTCGTCACCGGAGCAGATCATGCCGTGGGACGTCTTGCCGTAGGTCTTGCGGGCGGCGATGGAGAAGCCGCCGGGCAGCGTGGCGCCCGGGAGGACCACGACGACCTTGTCGCCGACGGCGAAGTTGCGGGCGCCGCAGACGATCTCCTGGGGCTCACCGGTGCCGTTGGCCTGGCCGACGTCGACCGTGCAGAAGCGGATCGGCTTCTTGAAGCCCTCCAGCTCCTCGATGGTCAGCACCTGACCGACGACCAGCGGGCCCTTGAGGTCGGCGCCGAGCTGTTCGACGGTCTCGACCTCCAGGCCGGCCGAAATGAGCTTGGCCTGGACGTCGCGGCCGGTCTCCGTCGCCGGCAGGTCGACGTACTCCCGCAGCCAAGAAAGCGGGACCCGCATCAGATCTCCATCCCGAACGGCCGGGTGAACCGGACGTCACCCTCGACCATGTCTCGCATGTCTTCGACGTTGTGGCGGAACATCAGCATCCGCTCGATGCCGAACCCGAAGGCGAAGCCGCTGTACTTCTCGGGGTCGATGCCGCAGGCGGTGAGCACCCGCGGGTTGACCATGCCGCAGCCGCCCAGCTCGATCCAGCCCTCGCTGGAGCAGGTGCGGCAGGGCCGGTCGGGGTTGCCGACGGACTCGCCCTTGCACACGTAGCAGAGCATGTCCATCTCGGCGCTCGGCTCGGTGAAGGGGAAGAAGTTCGGCCGCAGCCGGGTCTTCATGCCCTCGCCGAACAGGGACTGGACCATGTGGTCCAGGGTGCCCTTGAGGTCGGCCATGGTCAGGCCCTCGTCGATGGCGAGGAGCTCGACCTGGCGGAAGACCGGGGTGTGGGTGGCGTCCAGCTCGTCCGTGCGGTACACGACGCCGGGGCAGATCACGTAGACCGGCGGCTCGCGGTCGAGCATCGAGCGGATCTGCACGGGCGAGGTGTGGGTGCGCAGCACCAGGCCGGACTCGGTGCCGCCCTCGGGGCCCTGCACGAAGAAGGTGTCGGCCTCGCCGCGGGCGGGATGGTCCGGGCCGATGTTGAGGGCGTCGAAGTTGAACCACTCCGCCTCGACCTGCGGCCCCTCGGCGACCTCGTAGCCCATGGCCACGAAGATGTCCTCGATGCGCTCCGAGAGCGTGGTCAGCGGGTGCCGGGCACCGGCCGGGATCCGGTCGTGGGGCAGCGTGACGTCCACCGCCTCCTCGACCAGGACACGGGCGTCACGCTCGGCCTCCAGCTCGCTCTGGCGGGCGGCGAGGCCCTTGTTCACGGCCCCGCGGGCCATGCCGACGCGCTTGCCGGCCTCGGCCTTGGCGTGCGGGGGCAGGGCGCCGATCTCGCGGTTGGCGAGCGCCAGCGGGGAGGCCGGGCCGGTGTGGGCGACCTTGGCCTCGTGGAGCGCGTCGAGGGAGTCCGCGGCGGCGAAGGCGGCGAGCGCCTCGTCCCGCATGCGCTCGATCTCTTCCGGTTTCAACGCCTCGACCTCGACAGGGTCGTACGACTTATTGGGTGCCGACATCTCTTCCCGTGCTTCCGATTAGCTGGCGGATGGTCCCCGTCACCGACTGCTGGGCCGTGTGAAGGACACAAAGGTGCCAAAGGCCGAGTCTAACGGGGTGGAGATAGACGAATGGCCCGCGGGCCGCTAGGCGAGATACGCCGGCGCGCTCACGGGCAACGTAAATCGGAACTCGGCACCGCCGCCGGAGGCGCGGCCGACCGTGATCGTGCCGCCGTGGACCTCCACGATGCCCTTGACGATGTACAGGCCCAGTCCCGTGCCGCCGCGCTTGCTGCCCCGCCAGAAGCGGGTGAAGACGCGGTTCATGGATTCCTCCGGGATGCCGGGCCCCTCGTCGCTCACCGTGACCGACGTGCCGGTTTCCTCGCCCTCGCGCGGGGACGCCGAGGGCGTGACGTCAATGGTGACGGTTCCCTCGCCGTGCCGCACGGCATTTTCGATGAGATTGCTGAGGACCTGGTCGATCTTGTCGGGGTCGGCCCACAGCGCGGGCAGCGGCTGTTCGATGCGGAGCAGGAACCGGTCGGCGCGCTGGCCGGCCGCGACGTAGGCCTGGATGTGCCGGGAGACGGCGGCGCCGATGTCGACGGGCTGGCGGCGCACCTCCAGCCGCCCGGAGTCGATCCGGGAGATGTCCAGCAGCTCGGCGATGAGCCGGGTGACCCGGTCGGCGTCGGCGTCGACGGTCTCCAGCATGAGCCGCTTCTGGTCGTCGGTGAAGCGTTCCCACTTGGCGAGCAGGGTGGCGGTGAAGCCCTTCACCGAGGTCAGCGGGGAGCGCAGCTCGTGGGCGACGGTGGCGATCAGCTCGGCGTGGCTGCGTTCGGTACGGCGGCGGGCCTCGGTGTCCCGGAGAGAGACGACCACGCACCGCACCGGCCCCAGCGGCTCGGCGCGCACGTAGCGGGCGGAGACCAGGACCTCACGGCCGCCCGGCAGCAGCAGGTTGCGCTCCGGCTGCCGTACCCGGATCGCGAGCCCGCCGTAGGGGTCGGTGAGCTGCCACCAGCGGCGTCCTTCGAGATCCTCCAGCGGCAGCGCCTTCTCCAGCGGCTGCCCGAGCACGTCGGCGGACCGTATCGCGGTGATGCGCGCGGCGGCGGCGTTGAAGCAGGTCACGCGGCCGTGCTCGTCGGCGACGACGAGGCCGTCGGGCAGCTGGTCGGGATCGACGCCGGGACCGGCGCCCGCGTGCGGGGGCGCGGGTGTGCGCCGCGCGTCCCGTCCCTCCGGCGCGGTGCTCGTGCCGGCCACACTCATCCCCGTACCCCACCTCTCAGACGGCGCAGGGCCCCGCGCTGGTCACCCTACTAGCTCTCGGTGACGGAGCGGCACCCTCCGGAGGCGCGCTGTGCACGGGCCGACGCGTAGAGACATACGGCGGCGGCCGTGGCCAGGTTCAGGCTCTCGGCCTTTCCGTGGATGGGGACGCGCACGACGGCGTCGGCGAGGGCGCGGGTGTCCTCCGGCAGCCCCCAGGCCTCGTTGCCGAACACCCAGGCGGTGGGGCCGCCCATGGTGCCCTTGTCCAGCTCCTCGTCCAGGTCGCGGTCGCCGGCGCCGTCGGCGGCGAGGATGCGCACCCCCGCCTCCTTGAGGCCGGCCACGGCCCGCTCGACGGGCACGCCGACGGCGACGGGCAGGTGGAAGTGCGAGCCGACGGAGGCCCGGACGGCCTTGGGGTTGTACAGGTCCACGGAGGCGTCGGTGAGGATCACGGCCTCGGCGCCGGCGGCGTCGGCGCAGCGCAGCACGGTGCCGGCGTTGCCGGGGTCGCGCACGTGGGCGAGGACGGCGACCAGCCTGGGCCGGGCGGCGAGGATGTCCTCGAAGGAGGTGTCCAGGAACCGGCAGACGCCGACCAGCCCCTGCGGGGTGACGGTGGTGGAGATCTCGGCGATGACCTCCTCGGAGGCGAGGTGCACCCGCGCGCCCGCGTTCCGCGCCTCGCCGATGATGTCGGCGTACCGCTCGGCGGCCTCGACGGTGGCGAACAGCTCGACGAGGGTGGGGGCGTCGCCGACCCGGTGTCCGGCCGCTTCCCTGACGGCCTGCGGCCCCTCCGCGAGGAACAGCCGGTCCTTCCCCCGGAAGTTCCGCTTCCCGAGCCGGCGGGCAGCGGACACACGGGCGGACCGGGGGGAGATCAGCTCGGGGCTGACGGGGGGCATGTTCTTCTTCACCTTCGGGAGAACGTCGACAGTCGGGCAGTGCCCCGAGGCCGACGGCACTGCGGTTCCCCGGGGGCGCGGGGAACGGCGCGACCAGCCGTGGCGGGCCCGCAGCCGGACGGCGGCGGTCCCACCGAACAGCAGGACCCGCAAGCCATACAGCCTGCGGGTCCTTCAGTCACGTCGGCTCAGAGCCGGCGCGGCGTCACGCAGCCTTGGGCGCGTTGACGTCCGACGGCAGCGCCTTCTGCGCCACCTCGACGAGCGCCGCGAAGGCGTTCGCGTCGTTCACGGCCAGCTCGGCCAGGATCTTGCGGTCGACCTCGACGTTCGCGGCCTTCAGACCCTGGATGAAGCGGTTGTAGGTGATGCCGTTGGCGCGGGCAGCGGCGTTGATGCGCTGGATCCACAGCTGACGGAAGTCGCCCTTGCGCTTCTTGCGGTCGTTGTAGTTGTAGACCAGCGAGTGGGTGACCTGCTCCTTGGCCTTGCGGTACAGGCGCGAACGCTGACCGCGGTAGCCGGAGGCCTGCTCGAGGATCGCCCGGCGCTTCTTGTGGGCGTTGACTGCCCGCTTGACGCGTGCCACTTGTTAACTCCTTGTAGCGGGGTCGTGGTGGTACTCACACGACCCGGAAACGACTGGGTCCCGGTCCTGGCGTACGGCGCTCAGTGGATGGCGAGCGCCGGTACGTCACTTGCCGAGAAGCTTCTTGATCTTCGCGGCGTCGCCCGGGGCCATCTCGGCGTTGCCGGTGAGGCGACGCGTGACGCGGGACGACTTGTGCTCGAGCAGGTGGCGCTTGCCGGCGCGCTCACGGAGCACCTTGCCGGAGCCGGTGACCTTGAAGCGCTTGCTGGCACCGCTGTGCGACTTGTTCTTCGGCATAGCGCCGTTCTCTCCTCGTCGGTGGCGCTCCGGTGCCCGGTCGTGAAACCGGGCACGGTGGAGCGTCGCTCTTCTATCGGTTACATCCTCGGGGACACGGGTCCCCCGGGATCACGCCTCGGCAGGCTCCTCGGACGGCGCCTCAGCCTCGGCAGGGTTCTGCGACTTACCAGGGTTCGCCTTCGCCTCGGCCTTGCGGGCCTCCTGCGCCTGACGTGCCTCGGCCATCGCCTCGGTCTTCTTCTTGTGCGGACCGAGGACCATGATCATGTTTCGGCCGTCCTGCTTCGGGTTCGACTCCACGAAACCGAGGTCCTGGACGTCCTCCGCGAGACGCTGCAGCAGTCGGTAGCCCAGCTCGGGGCGGGACTGCTCGCGGCCACGGAACATGATCGTGATCTTGACCTTGTCGCCCTGCTTGAGGAACCGGACGACGTGACCCTTCTTGGTGTCATAGTCGTGCGGGTCGATCTTCGGCCGGAGCTTCATCTCCTTGATGACCGTGTGCGCCTGGTTCTTGCGCGCCTCACGGGCCTTCATGGCCGACTCGTACTTGAACTTCCCGTAGTCCATGAGCTTGCACACGGGCGGACGGGCGTTCGCCGCGACCTCGACCAGGTCCAGGTCGTACTCCTGCGCAAGCTCCAGTGCCTTAGCGAGCGGGACGATGCCCACCTGCTCGCCACTGGGACCGACAAGTCGCACCTCGGGAACGCGAATCCGGTCGTTGATGCGGGGCTCGGCGCTGATGGATCCTCCTCGGTAGCACCACGCGGCGGCCTGGCGGACAGCCGCGTAACGTCTGTGTTCGTTAGACCTAACCGCGCCGAAGCAGCAAAAATGCCCCGGACGATCACTAGCGGGGCTCCAAACACAACCGGAGCACCGCCGCGATGCCGCGGGGCGCGCTTTCGGACGACTCCATCGTCCGTACGGAACGATGGTGGCCGTCTGACCGGGTGACCCGCCGCCCCGGAGGACGGTCAGGTGGGAGATCGGAGCCTCCACTTGTGGGCCGAGCACAACGGTGTCCGGCCGGTCGTCCACCAGATTACCAGGATCGCTTGACAAGGGCTAATTGAGGCGGACCGGGGCCGGGTAGGGGCTCCCTCCGCCCTCGCCTATCGTGTGGGACATGAGTGACACCCCTCCTGAAACCCCCGACTTCGACGCGATGACCCGGGACATCGCCGAGGTCCCCGCCGTCGAGGTGATCGTGACGGTCTCCGTCAACCTGATGAGCGCCGCCGCCGTGAAGCTCGGGCTGAGCGAGGAGGGCGACAAGTACAAGGACCTGGACGAGGCCCGCAAGCTGATCTCCGCGCTCGCCGGTCTGCTGGACGCGAGCGCGACCGAGATCAGCTCCTTCCACGCGGCCCCGCTGCGCGACGGTCTGAAGTCGCTGCAGCTGGCGTTCCGCGAGGCGTCGATCGTCCCGGACGACCCGGGCCAGGGCCCCGGCGAGAAGTACACCGGTCCCGTCTACGGCTAGTCCGTCGCCCGGGGGCCGCCCCCGGACGTCATCCGCGCACGTACAAGGGCTCGCCCGGCGGCGTGGTCCCGGCCGGCAGCAGTGCCAGGTCGAGGCCGCGCACCAGGCGGGCCCGCAGTGTCTCGTCGGCGGCGAGCCGCTCGGCGACGGCGCGCGCGGCCTCGGCGGGCGGCGCGGCCGGGTCGAGGACCAGGGCGAGGGTGCCGTCGGCCTGCCCGGGCCCGAGGTGGGCGCGCAGCACGGCGGGCTCCGCCGCCACCGCCGCACGGACGGCCGCCAGGACCGCGGGGTCGGTCAGCGGGTCGGTGCTGGTGCGGCCCTCGGCCAGGGCGAGCAGCGCCGGGCCGGTCAGTTCGAACGGCACCGGTCCGGCGAGGTCGAGCACGACGGTGTCGGCCTTCTCGTGCGCGGCGGCCTGGAGCGCCTGGTGCAGGGGGACGGCGACCGGGCGGGCCTCGGGGTCCCAGCGGGCGAGGGAGTCGGTGGAGGTGAACGCGGGCAGCGCGGTGCGGTGGCCGGCCTTCAGGGTGGGCACGGCCATGTCGCTGGTCTTCTCGCGGCGCAGCCCGTTCTCGTCCTCCTCGACCTCGCCGAGCACGGCGACGACGGGGACCAGCAGACGGGCGCCCTTGAGCGCCTCCAGGACGGGTCCGAGCGCGCCGCGGTCCTCGGCCCAGGCGGCGAGCGCGGCACTCAGCCGGGGATCGGCGGAGCCGTCGTCGTCGGAGAAGCCGGGGTCGGGAATGTTCTTGTTCGCCACGGTCACCGACCTTATAGGGGGACGGCCGCGGGGCTCGTGCGGGGCCGGGGCCGCGGGCGGCACGGGCGTTCACAGGAATCCCGCCGTTCCCTGATGCGGCTCTCAGCTCCGTCCCAAGCGACGCACAGGACCCGCCCCGAGCATCGCGGGCATGGAGTCCCCCAGAACCCGCCGTGGCCGTCGTGCCCGTCCGTCCCGGCGCCGTCCGCTGCTGTACGCCGCTCTCGCCGTGGTCGCCGTGGGCGGGGTCACGGCCGGGGGCACGGCCTATGTGCAGGCGCGGGCGCACACGGGCGCGGCGCACGTATCGTCGGTGCCGTCGTCCCCGGCCGCCGCCGGGGCGGGTGAGGAGGCGTCCGTGACGGAGCCGGCCGTGGACCGGGGAGCGCTGCTGGGCGCGGCGATGGCGAAGGTCGCGGTGCCGTCGGGCGCGAAGGTGTCGGCGGCGGTGCTGGCGGTGGACTCCGGCGAGAGCGCCGTGTACGGCGGCGGGGCCTTCGACACGGCGAGCATCGTCAAGGTCGACATCCTGGCCGCGCTGCTGCTCCGGGCCCAGGACGAGGGCCGGCGGCTGACGGCGGCCGAGCGGGCGTACGCCGCGAAGATGATCGAGAACAGCGACAACGCGTCCACGACCCTGCTGTGGCACACCATCGGGCGGGCGGCGGGGCTGGACGCGGCCAACGAGCGCTTCGGACTGACGGAGACCTCCGGCGGGGACGGTGAGCTGTGGGGGCTGACCCAGACCACCGCGGCGGACCAACTGGTGCTGCTCCGGCAGGTGTTCGGGTCGCGGTCCAAGCTGAGCGCGGCCTCGCGCACCTATGTCCAGGGGCTGATGAAGTCCGTCGAGGCGGATCAGCGGTGGGGGGTGTCGGCCGCCGCCGAGGGCAACTCCTGGGCGCTGAAGAACGGCTGGCTGGCGCGCAGCACGACGGGGCTGTGGGACGTCAACAGCATCGGCCGGGTGACGGTGGACGGGAACGGGTATCTGGTGGCGGTGCTGTCGAACGGCACGACCACCCAGGCGAAGGGCATCTCCCTGGTGGAGGCGGCGGCCCGGGCGGCGGTGTCGGCCTTCGGCACCGGCTGACGGACCGTACGGGACCCCCCGACCTCGCGCGGACCGGGGCGTCCGGGCAGTCCCGGGGCGGTGCGCGGCGGCCGCCGTGCGGGACCCGGACCGGAGGGTGCGGGCCGGGGCCGGTGGCCGAGCGGGGTGCCGGCCGGGTCCGGCCCGATCCGAGCGGAGTGCCCCGGCGGCTCAGGCCGGCCGCCGCCGGCTCCGCCAGAGGATCACTCCGGCGACCACCAGGATGCCGCCCGCGCCACCGGCGAGCGGGGCCGCCCAGCCGGAGGCGCCGCCGGTGGCCTTGGGGGTGTCCGGGCCGGCGCCGAAATACTTCCGCCCGGGGGACGCGGCGCCCGGACGCCCCTGGGGCTTCAGGCGGGCGGCCGCCCTCAGGGCCGCGACCGGGTCGATCATGCCGAAGCCGCGGGAGTCGTCCCGGCCGCCCACCGGGGCGTCCCGCGCGGTGTCCTCCAGGACCTTCTTGACCTGGGCCGGGGCCAGGCCGGGGTGGGCGGCCTTGATCAGGGCCGCCGCGCCGGAGACGAACGCGGAGGCCGCGCTCGTGCCCCAGCCCGCGTAGTACTTGTGGTCGGGGTCGGCGATGACGACGTCGACGCCGGGCGCGCTGACGGCCGCGTACCAGCGACGGGTGGAGAAGGCGGCGCGGGTGCCGTACTTGTCCACGGCGGTGGCGGCGACGACGCCGGGGTAGGCGGCCGGGTAGGAGACGTGGTCGCCCTTGTCGCCGCCGTTGCCCGCGGAGGCGACGACCACCACACCCTTCTTCAGGGCGTACTGCACGGCCTCGTCCTCGGACGGCTCGGGGTGCGCGGAGTCGGAGTCGTCGCCGAGGGAGAGGTTGATGACGTCGGCGCCGTGGTCGGCGGCCCAGCGGATGCCGTCGGCGAGGGCGTTGCCGCGGGTGGTACGGGCCTTGGCGCGGGCGGAGTCGCCGTCCTCCAGGATCACACGGACGGGCAGGATCCGTGCCTCGGGAGCCACGCCCATGACGCCGTCGGCGTTGCCGGGACCGTGGCCGTGCCCGGCGATGATCCCGGCCATCGCGGTGCCGTGCCGGGCCCAGTTCCGGTCGCCGGGGCCGGCGCCGAAGCCGATCATGTCCTTGGCGGGCAGGACGTTGCCGGCGAGGTCCGGGTGGTCGGCCTGCACGCCGGTGTCCAGGACGGCGACGGTGACGCCCCCGCCCTTGGTGGTCCGCCACGCCTCGTCCAGGTCGAGGGCGGACAGGGCCCACTGCTGGCCGCGGATGCCGTCGGCGTGGGCGGCGGTGGACGGCAGCAGGGCGAGGGAACCGGCGAGCAGCAGGCTCACCGCCGCCGCGGCGGCATGCTTCATGAAGGCTTCTCCGTGGCCGTGCCGACGGTCTTGCGCAGGCGCCGCTCGATGCGGTCGGCCAGGCCCTGGGCCTCGTTGCCGAGCCCGGCCTGGGCCGGTGCCGTGGTGGCGCCGGAGCGGACGGCGTCGGCGGCGGGCTGGGGCGAGTCGACGGTACGGCCGTCGGCCCAGCCGGAGACGGCGTAGGCGACGACGGGGGCGTCGGTGAGGACGGAGAGGGTCCAGGAGGCCCGCTGCCGGTCGCCGAACCCGGCGGCGGCCGTGCCGTCGGCGGCGTACGGGCGGGGCATCAGGTCGGCGCGCGCGGCCAGGTGTTCGTCGCGGAAGCGGGCGGCGAGCGCGGTCATGGCGGCGGGGTCGGCCTTGGTGAACAGCAGGCCGACGGTGGTGACGTGGCTCTGGGTGGCGTCGGTGTAGGTGGCCCGCAGCAGCCGCCGGCAGCCGACCGGGGCGAGGACCTTGTGCAGCAGGGGGTCGAAGGCGTGGGCACAGCCGCTGTCCGGGGCCACGGCGATCCGGGTCCAGGTGCGGTCGGCGCCGCCGGGGCCGGCGCCCGTGCCCTGGACGGTGGGCGGGAACAGGTCGTCCACGGGCACGTTGTGCCAGAGCGTCCCGGCGGTGCTGAACGCGTTCGCCGGGCCGGCGTCCGTGCCGTCGCCGGTGAGCCAGCTCCCGGTCACGGCACCGCCGATCAGGCCGAGACCGAGCACGAGACAGGCGGCGGCAGCGGCGGTGCGCGGGCCCACCCGGAGGCGCGGGCGCTCGCCGAACGCCTCGGGCTCCGCGAACGACACGACGGGCCGGGCGGGCGGGGCGGCGCTCCATGAGTGGGCCGGGTCCGGCACGGTGGGGTTCGCCGGGTGCGCGGGCGCCTGCGGGCTCCAGGCCCGCGTCGCGGAGCCGTGTTCGCCACGCCCCTCGGCGGCACCGCGGGACGAACCGACGGCACCGGTGGCGGAACCCACGGCACCACGGGCACCACGGGACGAGCCCGCGGCATCCCGGGACGAACCCGCGACATCCCGGGACGAGCCCGCGGCACCGGGGGGCGATCCTGCGGCACGGGCGGACGGGCGGACGGCGCCGGTGGCCGGGCCCGCGGCATCGGGGGACGAACCCGCGACTCCTCGGGGCGAACCGACCGCACCGGTGGCCGGTCCCGCGGCACCGGAGGACGAACCCGCGACTCCCCGGGGCGAACCGACCGCACCGGTGGCCGGGCCCGCGGCACCGGAGGACGAACCCGCGACTCCCCGGGGCGAACCCGCGGCACCGGAGGACGAACCCGCGACTCCCCGGGGCGAACCCGCGGCACCGGAGGGCGAGCCTGCGGCACGGGGGGACGGGCGGACGGCGCCGGTGGCCGGGCCCGCGGCATCGGGGGACGGGGGGATCGACCGCAGCCGCGCGGTCGTCTCCCCCGGCGTCTCCGGCGGGACCCCAGGCCGGCGGGGCCCACCGCCGCGCAGCCGTGCTGTCGTCTCCGACCCCACGTCGCCCCGGGCAGCCCTGCTCGGCGGCGCGTCGGGGAAGCGGGCCGAGGCGGGCGGCGGGGGCGGGCTCACGGGGCCGGCGACCTCGGGTACGGCCGAAGGGCGCGGCCCCTGGACCCGCGCGGCCGGCCCGGCCTGCGACCGTGCCGCGCGCGGGGTGAAGACCGACGGCTCGTCGTCGGGATCGTCGGACGGGCGAGGGCTCGCGGAGGGCATCGGCGGACGGGGGGCCGAGGCCGGCATCGGCGGGCGGGGGGCCGAGGCCGGCTTGGGCGGCTGGGGTGGCACGGAGGGCATCGGCGGGCGGGGTGGCACGGGGGGCACGGGTGGGCGGGCGGGGTCGGCGGGGGGAGCCGAGGGGTGGGGCGGGACGGCGGCGTGACGTGCTTCCGTGCTCATGCACCCCCCGTTTCCTCGTGCCCGGGCCGCTCTCGTACGCGGGCCGTCCCGCTGTTCGGCCGCGCCCGGTGCGCAAGCTCCTCCCGGGCACGCATACCCGTACGGCCGGACGGGCATCCCGGTTCACTCGGAGCGCCGGTCGCATGCCGCCGTACGTGCGCGTCACTCTACGGGTTGTCGGGGGCCGGAACGGAACCGGTCCGCGAGCCCGGGGCATCTGCCCGGAACGTCCCCCTACCCTGCGGTAATCCTGTCTGGCAGGCTTCCGCCATGACTGCGCCTGCCGCCGACCGGGCCCGTTACGACCGGGCCACCGCCCATCTCGACGCCCCCCTCGCGATCGTGGACCTGGACGCGTTCGACGCCAACGCCGCCGATCTGGTGCGCCGCGCCGCCGGCAAGCCGGTCCGGGTCGCCAGCAAGTCGGTGCGCTGCCGGGCCCTGCTGGAACGGGTCCTGGCCCGGGACGGCTTCCAGGGCATCATGTCGTTCACCCTGGCCGAGTCGCTGTGGCTGGCACGGTCGGGGTTCGACGACGTCCTGCTGGCCTACCCGTCGGCCGACCGGCAGGGCTTCGCGGAACTCGCCGCCGACCCCAAGCTGGCCGGGGCCGTCACCGTGATGGTGGACGACCCGGCGCACCTCGACCTGATCGACGCCGCCCGCGACGGTGGGCGTGAAGTGGTGCGGGTCTGCCTGGAGTTGGACACCTCGCTGCGGCTGCTGGGCGGCCGGGTGCGGGTGGGCGCGCGCCGCTCGCCCCTGCGCTCCCCCGCCCAACTCGCCGATCTGGCACGGTCGGTGGCCCGGCGGCCGGGTTTCCGGCTGGTGGGGATCATGGCGTACGAGGGGCATGTCGCCGGGGTCGGGGACGCGGTGGCCGGACGGCCTCTGCGGTCGCGGGCGATCCGGCTGATGCAGTCCGCCGCCCGGCGGGAGCTGGCGGAGCGGCGGGCCGCGGTCGTCCGGGCGGTACGCGCGGTCGTCCCCGGGCTGGAGTTCGTCAACGGGGGCGGCACCGGCAGCGTGCAGCACACCGCCGCCGAGGACGCGGTGACCGAGATAGCGGCCGGCTCGGGGCTGTACGTGCCGCGTCTGTTCGACAACTACACCTCCTTCACCGGCCGTCCGGCCGCCCTGTTCGCCCAGCCGGTCGTCCGGCGGCCCGGCGTGGGTGTCGTCACCGTGCTCGGCGGCGGCTACCCGGCCTCCGGCGCGGCCGGCCCCGACCGGCTGCCGGTGCCGTATCTCCCCGAGGGGCTGGCGTACGACCCGCAGGAGGGCCCCGGCGAGGTGCAGACCCCGTTGCTCGGCTCGCCCGCCGACGACCTGCTCATCGGCGACAAGGTGTGGTTCCGGCACGCCAAGGCGGGCGAGCTGTGCGAGCGGTTCGACGCGCTGCACCTGATCGAGGGGGACACGGTGACGGCGACCGTGCCGACGTACCGGGGTGAGGGGCGGACGTTCCTGTGAGCGGGCCGCGCCCCGCCTTCGTTCGGATCGGTCGGGGTCGGACCTGATCCGAACGGCACCCCCTAGCGGCTGAAGGCGTGGATGTCGCAGTTGTCGCCGCTGGTGGTCCGGTCGCCGTAGGCGATGTAGACGGAGTGGGCGTCGACGGCGGGCTCGGCGCTGCTGTACCTGGAGGTCGGCGGATCGGCGACGACCTCCCCCGTCCACCGGACGTCACCGGTGTTCAGGTTCAGGGCGGTGACGCCCCGGTCCGTGCCGGCGTAGACGGTCTCGCCGTCGTATCCGACGCGGTTCGAGGAGTCGGCCGAGACGTCCTGCTGCCAGGTGCGCTGTCCGTCGGAGGCGCGGAAGGCGTGCAGGGTGCCGCGCAGGTCCGTGAGGAGGACGCGTCCGGCGGCCAGGGTCGGCCCGGCCTGGAGCAGGGTGGTGAAGGTGTGGCTCCAGCGGGTCTTGCCCTCCAGCGCGTCCAGGGCCAGCAGCTGCCCGCCGAAGGAGGACGGGTCGGTGCCGTGGCCGACCGTCAGATAGACCCGCTCGGCGTCGACCGCGGCGCCGGCCACGAACCCCTTGGTGCGGTGGGTCCACACCGGTGTGCCCCTGACGGGGTCGAGGGCGATGATTCCCTCGCGGTAGGTGGAGACGTAGAGCAGGTTGCCGGCGACGGCGACCTCGTTCAGCTGGCCGTCCGAGATCTTCTGGGCGAAGCCCGTCCTGCCGGTGGCGAGATCGATCCGGTAGAGCCATCCGTCGGTCGTCACGGTGTAGATCTCGTCGTCGCGGCCTTCGGCCTGGTGCCAGGGCCATCCGTTCGTACTGAGGGTCCAGCGCTTGCGGCCGGTGCCGTCGACGGCGTTGAGGGTGCCCTTGTGCCGGCCGTCGCTCAGGGAGATCAGGGCCGTTCCCTTGACCAGGGAGGAGCGGGTGAGCGATCCGCGCAGGTCCGTCTCCCACATGGGTTCCCCGTCGGTGGGCCGCAGGCCGGTCACCCGGCCGTCCTGGAGGGCGGTGAAGAGGGTGCGGTCACCGGCGAACACCAGGGCGGCGGCGGAGAAGTGGCGGCTCCAGCGCTCCTTGCCGGGCGGTTCGGCCGTGGTCCCCTCGTCCGTCAGCCGGTCGTGCAGGAGGAAGCCGGCACCGGCACCGACGGCGGCCACGCCCACGCCGATGGCCAGCAGTCGGCGCCTGGCCGGCCAGGGCCGCACCGCCTGGCCGAACACCCGGCGGCGGACCGTGCCGGCGGTCCCGTGGGCCTGGTTGACGACGAAGGCGATGCTTCCGCCGTCCGCCGTGGTGAACTGGGTGGGCTTCGGCAGCGGCCCGTCGCGGAGTTGCTCGGCGAGCCGGTTGTAGATGGTGTACATGTCGAGGAAGGGACCCTTGCCGGGGATTCCGTTGTACAGGATCTCCAGGAGGGCGGCGGTGAAGCCGGTGTACCTCGTGCCCTCCGGGGACCGGGCCTCCTTCGTCGGGCCCGCGGCGCACAGGACGTAACCGGCGTCGCTCGCCTTGCCGGAGTCCCCGAGCGCCTTGGCGCGCCCGGCGAAGCAGCAGTCGAGGATCACCACCTTGCGGCGGGCTCTGACGAAGGTCAGCGCCCGGGCGACCTCGTCGTAGCGGAGGCAGTGCTCCCAGTCGTCGGCGGACGACTCCGGGAGCGCCAGCAGGAGTTGGTCCGTGTACTTGGCGTCGACCAGTCCGTGCCCGGCGTAGTAGAAGATCACCGTGTCCCGGGCGTCCGCCGCGCGCTTCAGGGCGCCGATGACGGTGGCCTTGTCGGGTTCGTTGAGCAGCGTGACGCAGTTCTCCTCCGGCAGCCCCCAGGAGCTGTGGGTGAGGACTTCACGCAGCGCTTCGAGGTTGTTCTCGACGGCCGGCAGGTCGGTCAGCTTCGCGAACCGGGAGGTGCCCACCAGGAGCACCCGGGTGTGCCCGCTGTCCGACGGCCGGGGTGCCCCCGCGTTCATGACCCGTCGCCGCTGTCCCCGGAATCCTCCTGGCCGCGCAGCAGGGCGACGATCTCCTCGGGGGTCAGGTCCGCGTCCGGGTCCACGATCACCGTCACCCCGCGGGCCTCGAACCGCAGCCCCGTACCCCTCGCCCGCGCGCCCGTGCGGGCCGCGACGATCACGCCGGCCAGGCTCAGCACGTCGGAGACGACCGCGTTGATCACCTCGAACGCGGCGCCCTGCCCGCCCGGGACGGGCTCGGCGGCGACGAGGGAGATGTCGGCCTCGCCCGTCAGCTCGTCGTCGCTCAGAAGCCAGCGGTAGAGCCAGCCGAGCGAGGCGTCCTCGTCACCACCGTCGACACCGATGCGGACTTCCACGGGACCCCCTCCGAACCGCCGTCCGGCGCTCATTGTGGCACCGGGTACCGCACCGTCTCACCGGGCGTGACGATATCGATACGGATGGCGATCCGGTGGTTCGGCGTCCCGCGGGGGTCCGCTCGCGCCGCCGCTACAGGGGCGTGACGTACGCGCCCGCGATGCCGCCGTCCACCAGGAAGTCGGTGGCGTTGACGAAGGAGGAGTCGTCGCTGGCCAGGAAGGCGACGGCGGCGGCGATCTCCTCGGCCTCGGCGAACCTGCCGACCGGGATGTGCACCAGCCGGCGGGCGGCCCGCTCCGGGTCCTTGGCGAACAGCTCCTGGAGCAGGGGGGTGTTGACGGGGCCGGGGCACAGGGCGTTGACCCGGATGCCCTCGCGGGCGAACTGGACGCCCAGCTCGCGGGACATGGCGAGGACGCCGCCCTTGGAGGCCGTGTACGAGATCTGGGAGGTGGCCGCGCCCATCCGCGCCACGAAGGACGCGGTGTTGATGATGGAGCCCTTGCCCTGGCGGCGCATGTAGGGGATGGCGGCCTTGCAGCACAGGTAGACGGAGGTGAGGTTGACCTCCTGGACGCGCTTCCAGGCCTCCAGGCCGGTCTCCAGGATGGAGTCGTCGTCGGGCGGGGAGATGCCCGCGTTGTTGAAGGCGATGTCGACGCTGCCGTAGGTGTCGTACGCCGCCTTGAACAGCGCCTCGACCTGCTCGGGGTCGGTGACGTCGGCTTTCACGAAGAGTCCGCCGACCTCGTCGGCGGCGGCCTTGCCGCGGGTCTCGTCAACGTCCGCGCAGACGACGTGGGCGCCCTCGGATGCGAGCCGGCGGGCGGTGGCGAGTCCGATGCCGCTGCCGGCTCCGGTCACTACGGCGGTACGGCCGACCAGGCGGCGGCAGACACTGTTGTCGGTCACTGTGCGGGGCCCTCCGTGCTGATGAAGACGTTCTTGGTCTCGGTGAAGGCGGTCAGGGCGTCGGGGCCGAGCTCCCGGCCGAGGCCGGACTGCTTGAAGCCGCCGAAGGGGGTCCAGTAGCGGACGCTGGAGTGCGAGTTGACGGACAGGTTGCCCGCGCGGACGGCCTGGGAGACGCGCAGGGCGCGGCCCACGTCCCGGGTCCAGATGGAGCCGGAGAGGCCGTAGGGGGTGTCGTTGGCGAGGCGGACGGCGTCCTCCTCGTCGGTGAAGGGCAGGAGGACGGCGACCGGACCGAAGATCTCCTCGGTGGCCGCCCGGCCGTCCGGCCGCTCGCCGGTGAGGACGGTCGGCGGGAACCAGAAGCCGGGCCCGTCGGGTGCGCCGCCGCGCAGGGCGGGGGCCGCGTCGGGGACGTAGGACCGGACGCGGTCCAGCTGCCGGCGGCTGATCAGCGGGCCCATCTGGGTCTTCTCGTCGGCCGGGTCGCCCACGACGACGGCGGCCAGGGCGTCGGCGAGGAGTTCCCGGGCCTCGTCCAGCACGCTCTCCTGGACCAGAATGCGGGTGCGGGCGCAGCAGTCCTGGCCGGAGTTGTCGAGGAAGGAGAAGGGGTCGAGGGCGGTCTTGAGGTCGGCGTCGGCGAAGACGACGTTGGGGCTCTTGCCGCCGAGTTCCAGGGTGACGGGCTTGACCAGGTCGGCGCAGAGGGCCATGACGCGCTTGCCGACCCCGGTGGAGCCGGTGAAGACGATCTTGGCGACGCCGGGGTGCCGTACGAGGGCGTCGCCCGCGATGTCACCGCGTCCCGGCAGGACCTGGAAGAGGTGTTCGGGGAGCCCGGCCTCCCGCGCGAGTTCGGCCAGTCTCAGGGAGGTGAGCGGGGTGGTCTCGGCGGGTTTGAGGACGACGGCGTTGCCCGCCGCGAGGGCCGGCGCCGTCCCCCAGGCGGCGGTCGGCAGGGGGAAGTTCCAGGGGGCGATCACGCCGACGACACCGAGCGGTTCGAGGATCGTGACGTCCAGGCCGCCGGGGACCGGGATCTGCCGGCCCGCGAGCCGTTCCACTCCGCCGGCCGCGTAGTCGAGCAGGTCGCGGACGTTGCCCGCCTCCCAGCGGGCGTTGCCGATGGTGTGACCGGCCTCCCGCACCTCCAGCCGGGCCAGTTCCTCCAGGTGTTCGTCGACGACGGCGGCGAAGCGGCGCAGCAGCCGGGCCCGGTCGGCGGGGGCGAGCGCGGCCCAGGTCCGCTGCGCGCGTCCGGCACGGCGGACCGCGGCGTCCACGTCCCGCTCGTCGGCTCCGGGGACGGTCGCGACGACCTCTTCCGTGGCGGGGTTGAGAACTTCGAGTGCGTACTGCTGGGACACGTCATGCCTCACAGGCGTTCGAAGGAGCGGCGCAGCTCCCAGTCGGTGACCGCGGCGTCGAATGCCTCCAGTTCGACGCGTGCCATGTTGTGGTAGTGCGCGACGACCTCCTCGCCGAAGGCGGCCCGGGCGATCGGGCTGTCCGCCCAGAGGCCGGCGGCCTCGCGCAGGGTGGTCGGGACGTGCGCGAAACCGGAGGTGTAGGCGTTGCCGGGGCACGGCTCGGGGAGTTCGAGTTTCTGCTCGATGCCGTACAGACCGGCCGCGACCAGGCCGGCGACGGCGAGGTAGGGGTTGACGTCGCCGCCGGGGAGGCGGTTCTCGAAGCGCAGGGAGCGGCCGTGGCCGACGACGCGCAGGGCGCAGGTGCGGTTGTCGCGGCCCCAGGCGACGGCGGTGGGCGCGAAGGAGCCCGGCTGGAACCGCTTGTAGGAGTTGATGTTGGGGGCGTAGAGGAGGGAGAAGTCGCGGAGGGCGGCGAGCTGTCCGGCGAGGAAGTGCCGCATGACCTCGGACATGCCGCCTTCCAGGTCGCCCGCCATGGCGTTGGTGCCGTCGGCGTCGGCGAGCGAAAGGTGGATGTGGCAGGAGTTGCCCTCGCGCTCGTTGTACTTGGCCATGAAGGTGATCGAGACGCCTTCCTGGGCGGCGATCTCCTTGGCGCCGGTCTTGTAGAGGGCGTGCTGGTCGCAGGTGGTGAGGGCCTCGTCGTAGCGGAAGGCGATCTCGTGCTGGCCGGGGTTGCACTCGCCCTTGGCGGACTCGACGGTGAGGCCGGCTCCGGCCATGTCGTTGCGCAGCCGGCGCAGCAGGGGCTCGATGCGGCCGGTGCCGAGGATGGAGTAGTCGATGTTGTACTGGTTGGCCGGGGTCAGGCCGCGGTAGTTCGCGTCCCAGGCCTGCTCGTAGCTGTCCTTGAAGACGATGAACTCCAGCTCGGTGCCGACCTGGGCGGTGTGGCCGAGTCCGGCGAGGCGCTCCAGCTGGCGGCGCAGGATCTGGCGGGGCGCGGCGACGACCGGGGAACCGTCGTCCCAGGCGAGGTCGGCGACGAGCAGCGCGGTGCCGGGGTGCCAGGGGACGCGGCGCAGGGTGGCCGGGTCGGGGCGCATGGCGAAGTCGCCGTAACCGCGGTCCCAGGAGGACATCGCGTAGCCGTCGACGGTGTTCATGTCGGTGTCGACGGCGAGAAGGTAGTTGCAGCCCTCGGTGCCGTGCCGGAGGACCTCGTCGAGGAAGAAGCGGGCGGCGAACCGCTTGCCCTGGAGCCGCCCTTGCATGTCGGGGAAGGCCAGGACGACAGTGTCGATCTCACCGCTCGCGACGAGGGCGTGCAGTTCCTCGACGCTGAGCGGGGGTGTGCGGTCTGCCACGGGAGAGCCTCCTTGGGCGCATCGCGCTTTTTCGGCCGGGCCGGGAGCCATAAGGTATTGCGGAGAACCATTGCTTGGGAAGGGGGTACGCCGGATGTCGCACGAGACGGAGTGGCAGGGGGTGGGCGACCGGCTCGCCCCGGTGCTGCGGCCGGTGCGGGCCGGCAACGGCTTCGAGGAGGCGCTGGAGCAGATCCTCCAGGTCGTCCGGCTGGGGCTGGTGCCGGGCGGCGAGCGGCTGCCGGCCGAGCGGGAGCTCGCGGAGCGGCTCGGGATCAGCCGGGTGACGCTGCGCGAGGTGCTGAAGGTGCTGCAGGACCAGGGGCTGGTGGAGGCGCGGCGCGGCCGGTACGGCGGAACGTTCGTGCTGCCGCGCCCGGACGCGGGCGGCGAGGACGAGCTGCGCCGCCGGATCTCCGAGGTCGACATCGAGGACGTGCTGCGCTTCCGGGAGGTGCTGGAGGTGGGCGCGGCCGGACTGTGCGCGGCGCACGGGCTGGACCCGGAGCAGGCGGAGCGGCTGCGCGAGGCGCTGGACCGCACCCAGGGGGCTCCGCTGGCGGACTACCGGCGGGCGGACACGCTGCTGCATCTGACCCTGGCCGAGCTGTGCGGCTCGCCGTCGCTGACCGCGCAGTACGCGGCGGTCCGGGCCACGGTGAACGACCTGCTGGACTGCATCCCGCTGCTGGTGCGCAACCTGGAGCACTCCCAGCGGCAGCACACCGCGCTGGTGGAGGCGGTACTGGACGGGGACGCCGACGGCGCGCGGGAGATGATGCGCGAGCACTGCGCGGGCACGGCGGCCCTGCTGCGGGGCTTCCTGGCATGAGCCGGATCGGTAAAGGTTTCCTCGAACACCTTTGAAGCGGGCGACTTTCCGGCGAGCATCTTGATACGGGCACCTCGCAGCGAGCACCTTTGAAGCCCAGGGAGGGCAGCATGACCGAACGGCCGCTGATCGGCGTGAGCACGTATCTGGAGTCCGGGGCGCGCTGGGGCGTGTGGGAGCTGGAGGCGGTGCTGCTGCCGACCGGCTATCCACGGCTGGTGCAGCGCGCCGGCGGGCTGGCGTTCCTGCTGCCGCCGGACGCCCCGGAGCGGGCGGCCGCCGCGGTCGCCCGGCTCGACGGGCTGGTCGTCGCCGGCGGCCCGGACGTCGACCCGGCCCGGTACGGCGCCGAGCGCGAGCCGCGCACGGGACCTCCGTCGCCGCAGCGGGACGCCTGGGAGCTGGCACTGATCGACGCGGCGCTGGCGGCGGGCGTGCCCGTGCTGGGCATCTGCCGGGGCATGCAGCTGCTGAACGTCGCCCTCGGCGGCACGCTCGTCCAGCACCTCGACGGGCACCGGGAGGTGGTCGGCGTGTTCGGCGGCCACCCGGTCAAGCCGGTACCGGGGACCCGGTACGCCGGCATCGTCCCCGAGGAACTGACGGTGCCGACGTATCACCACCAGGCGGTGGACCGGCTCGGCGCGGGACTGGTGCCGTCGGCCTACGCGGAGGACGGCACCGTGGAGGCCGTCGAACTGCCGGCCGAGCGGGGCTGGCTGCTGGGCGTGCAGTGGCATCCCGAGATGGGCGAGGACCTGCGGGTGATGCGGGCCCTGATCACCGCCGCCTCCTGAACCGGGCCGGGACCGCCTCGCCCCGAGCGCGCCGGCCCGGGTCACGGTCGCGTCGTACGCCGCGCCCCTTCGGGGCATCCGCCTCCGCCCGGCCGCGCCGCCCCCGGCTCATCCCCGGGTCAGCGACAGCAGTTCCCTGGCCGGGCCCGTCGGGCGGTGGCCCGTCGGCCAGACCGCGCGCAGGTCCCGGCGGAGGGACACGTCCGCCACGGGGATGCCGACCAGGCGCCGCGTCGCCAGCTCCTCCCCCACCGCCAGTTCGCTGAGGACGGAGGGGCCCGCGCCGCTGACCGCGGAGGCCTTCACCGCCGTCGTGGAGGACAGCTCCATCAGCGGCCGGGCCAGGCCGCCGAGTGCCGCGTCCAGGACCTGGCGGGTGCCGGAGCCGCGTTCACGGAGGATGAGCGGGGTCGCGGCGAGTTCCGCCGCCGTCAGGGGGCGCCGGCGGCGGGCCCACGGGTGGCCGGGCGCGGTGACGACGATCAGCCGGTCCTGGGCGATGACCGTGGAGTCCAGCCCCGTGGGCACGGTCAGTCCCTCCACGAAGCCGAGGTCCGCCTCGCCGGCCAGCAGGAGTTCGGCCACCTTCGCCGAGTTGCCCGCGAGCAGCGAGACGGCCGTGTCGGGCCGCTCGGTGTGCAGCGCCAGCAGCCAGCCGGGCAGCAGGTACTCGGCGATGGTCATGCTCGCCGCCACCCGCAGCCGCGAGTCCCGCCGGTCCCGCAGCGCCCGCGCGCCCGCGTCGAAGGCCGCCGCCGCCTCCACCACCCGGCGCGCCCAGTCCGTCACCAGGGCGCCCGCGTCGGTGAGCCGGGAGCCGCGCGGCGAGCGGTCGACCAGGGCCACACCCAGCTGCCGTTCCATCGAGCGGAGCCGGCTGCTGGCGGCCGGCTGGGTGATGCCGACCTCGCGCGCCGCGGCGCCGAGACTGCCCAGCCGCGCCACGGCCAGCAGCAGCTCCAGCGCGGCGAGATCGGGCACCCGATGCGCCAGCGGCTCCGCGCGTTCCCGCTGTCCCTCCGCCTCGCTCATAAGACCAGCTTATGCCCTCATAGACAGGAAGATCCTGGTCGGGAACGCCGGCCGGCCGGACCATGAGGACATGGTCATCGCAGCCCAGCCCCTGTCCCTCCGTCGCCCGGACCGGCTCCGGCACCTCGGCCCGAACTGGTACGCCTCCGTCATGGGCACCGCCGTGGTCGGCTCGGCCGGCGTCGCGCTGCCCGGACCGGCGCACGTGCCGCGCGGGATCCTCGCGGCCGTGTGGGCGCTGTCGCTGCTGATGCTGGTGGCCCTGCTGGCCGCCCGGGCCCTGCACTGGAGCCGCCATCGCGACCAGGCCCGCGCCCATCTCCTCGACGCGGCCATGGCCCCCTTCTACGGCTGCCTGGCGATGGCCCTGCTGGCGGTGGGCGGCGGTGCCCTGACGGCCGGCCGGGGCCTGCTCGGCACGCGCACGGCCGTCGCCCTGGACACCGTGCTCTTCACCACCGGTACGGCGATCGGGCTCGGGGCCGCCGTGGCCGTGCCGTACCTGATGGCCGTACGGCATCGCGTCCAGCCCGCCCAGGCCACCCCGGTGTGGCTGCTGCCGCTGGTCGCGCCCATGGTGTCGGCCGCCCTCGGCCCGCTGCTGGTGCCGCATCTGCCGCCGGGACAGCCCCGGGAGAGCCTGCTGCTGGCCTGCTTCGCGATGTTCGGGCTGAGCCTGTTCGCCACCCTGCTGATGCTGTCGCTGGTCTTCGCCCGGCTGATCACCTCGGGGCCGCTGCCGCTCGCGCTCACCCCCACCCTGTTCCTGGTCCTCGGCCCGCTCGGCCAGTCCACCACCGCCGTCGGCCTGATCGCGCAGGCCGCCCCCGGGGTCGTACCGGCGCCGTACGACCGTGGCCTCGCGGTCTTCGCCGTGCTCTACGGGATCCCGGTCATGGGCTTCGCGCTGCTCTGGCTCGGGCTGGCGACCGCGCACGTGGTGCGGGCCCGGCGGCAGGGCATGGGGTTCGCGCTGACCTGGTGGGCGTTCACCTTCCCGGTGGGCACCTGCGTCACCGGCGCCGCGACCCTCGCCCGGCACACCGGTCTGGCGATGTACGGCGCGCTCTCCGTCGGCCTGTACGCCCTTCTCGTGGCGGCCTGGCTCGCGGCGGTCCGCGGCACCGTGCGCGGCCTGCTCAGCGGCGAGCTGCTCGAAGCGCCCCGGCCAGCACCCGTGGCGCTTCCCTGAGGGACGGTCCGTACCAGGTCAGATGGCGTCCGCTGACGAGGGCGCAGGGCAGGCCGGGGAAAGCCTCCGGGCCGTCGGCGGCGGTGAAGCGGTACGGCTCGTCGGGCAGGATCACCACGTCCGGGCGGGCCGCGCGCAGTTCGTCCAGCGGAACGCGGGGGTAGCGCTCGGGGTGGGCGGCGTACACCTGGTCGACGCCCAGGCGGGCCAGGACGTCGCCCGCGAAGGTGTCCCGGCCGAGCACCATCCAGGGGCGGCGCCAGATCGGTACGACCGCCGTCCGCCGCCCGGGCGGCTCGGGCAGGGACGCCCAGACCGCCGCGGCCTCGGCCAGCCAGGCGGGCCGGCCCGGCGCGCCGCACGCGGTGAGCACCCGGTCCAGCTCGGTGAGGGCCTGCGGCACCGTCCGCACCTCGGTGACCAGCACGTCCAGGCCCGCCGCGCGCAGGGCGTCCAGGTCGGCGGCGCGGTTTTCCTCCTCGTTGGCGATCACCAGGTCGGGGCCCAGGGCGAGGATCCGGGCGACGTCCGGGTTCTTGGTGCCGCCGATCCGGGTGACGTCCAGGTGCGCCGGGTGGTCGCACCAGTCGGTGGCGCCGACGAGGGCCCCGGGAAGCGTGCTCGCCACCGCCTCGGTCAGCGAGGGAACGAGGGAGACGACCCGCGTCCCCGAGGGCCCCGTGGAACCGCCAGAGGAGCCCTGGGAACCGCGCGAAGACCCCGGGGACCCTGCGGAACCGCCCGAGGAGCCCGGGTAACCGCCCGAGGAGCCCGGGGAGCCCGAAAAACCGCCCGAGGAGCCCGGGTAACCGCCCGAGGAGACCGATGAACCCGGGGAACCGTCCGAGGGGCCGTGGCCCGGCGCCGGGCCTCGCGGTGCGCGCTCAGCGTGCGCGATCCTGCACCGCCTCGATGTGCTCGGCCACCGCCACCACGATCACCCGGGTGTCCGGCACCGTCGCCCGCCACCGGTGCCGCACCCCGCCCGTCAGGTACAGGGTGTCGCCGCGCCCCAGGCGGTAGGCGCGCCCCTCGGCCTCTATCTCCACCGCTCCGTCGGCGACGTACATCAGCTCGTCGTTGCGGTGCCGGAACTCGCGGCCGGCGTCGTGGTCGCCGGTGAACTCGGAGGCGTGCAGCTGGTGATGGCCGCGGACCAGGGAGCGGGTCCGCGGGGCGAAGTCGCCCTCGGCGACGGGCTCGGCGCGGACGACGTCCACGCTGGCCGCCGGGTCGGCGGCGGCGAGGAGTTCGACGGCCGTGGTGCGCAGGGCGTCGGCCAGCTTCTCCAGGGAGGTGCGGCTCGGACGGGCCTTGTCGTTCTCGACCTGGCTGAGGAAGGGCACCGACAGGCCGCTGCGCTCGGCCACCGCGGCAAGGGTCAGTTCCAGCACGCGGCGGCGCCGCCGGACGGCCGCGCCCACCCGCACGGGCTGCTGCTCTTTGTGGTCGCCCATCGCTCCGGCTCCCTCCCTCGCTCGTCGTGCCGCTGTACGGGTGCCCGTCCCGGAGCACCCTTCCACTGAAGACTTCTCTGCACCCTACGCATGTTCGGCAAACCGTTTCACGTGGCTGTCACATCCACGACATCCCCGTGATCCCCCACCCTCACAGTTCGCGCCAGCGTCCCGGGGGCGGGGAGCCGTCCGGGACCCGGTCGCCCGGGAGGATGAACCCGCCGATCAACTGGGCCGGGTGCCCCCGCACCCACCCCCGGTCGTCACGGAGGGTGTTTGGCCTGATCCTTGCCGTAGGCGGAACGCCGCGAGGGGCGGGCGGCACCGGACGCGGGTCGGCGTCCGGCGGCGCCCGCCCCTCGGGAGGCGGTCCGGGCCGGTCAGGTCACCCGGCCGCCTGGCTCCGGGCGTCGTCCTTGGCGACGGGGGCCCACTTGTCGATCAGGCCGGGGTGCCGCCGCAGCCAGCCGCGGACGGCGTCCTGCTCCTTGCCCTTGCCCGCCTTCTGGATCTCGGCCTCCAGGCCGGTCAGCTGCTCCTCGGTCATCGAGAAGTCCTTCAGCCACTTGCCGACCTGCGGATTGTCGGCGGCGAAGCCCTTGCGGGCGAGGGTGTGCACGCCGTCGCCCTTGCCCCAGGCCCCCCGGGGATCCTTCAGCTTCTTCAGGCCGTAGTCGCTGTACGCCCAGTGCGGCGACCACAGGGTGACGACGACCGGCTGCTTGCGGGCGTAGGCGCGCTTCAGCTCGGCGAGCATGGCCGGCGTGGAGCCGTCGACCACGTCGTAGGCGTCCTGGAGGCCGTACTCCTTCAGCACCTTGCTCTTGAGCAGGCCCATCATGCCGGCGCTGGGCTCGATGCCGATGATCTTCCCGTCGAACTCGTCCGCGTGGTCCCGGAGGTCCGCCAGGGAGTTCACGTCCTTCACGTAGGAGGGGACGGTCAGCTCCAGCGAGGTGGGACCGAACCACTTGCCGAGATCGTCGAGCCGGTCGCCGTACTTCGACCAGTACTCGGCGTGCGTGGTGGGCAGCCAGGAGTCGGTCTCGAAGTCGAGCTGGCCGGTGGCGAGGCCGGTGTAGAGCGGGCCGGCCGCGTACTGGGTCGTGGTGACCTCGAAGCCGCGCTCCTGAAGGATCTCCTTCCAGAGGAAGGTGGAGGCGATGCCCTCGTCCCAGGGGATGTAGCCGATCCGGATCTCCTTGCCCTTGCCGACGTCCGTGCCGGAGGCCTCGGAGGTGCCGGCGGAGGAGCCCAGGAGACCGAGTCCGCCCGCGACGAGGGCGAGGACGACCACGCCGGCCAGGGCGACGGCCGGGCGCGGACGGTGGGACCACGCGCGCGTGCGGGTCTTCGCGGCGGCCCTGCGCCCCAGCGGGGAGAGCCGTGTGCCGAGCGCGCCCGTGACACGGTCCAGGTAGATGGCGAGGACGACGATGCCGACGCCCGCCTCGAAGCCGTAGCCGATGTCGAGCTGGCCGATCGCCTCGTTGACGGCGCCGCCGAGGCCGCCGGTGCCGACCATGCCCGCGATGACGACCATGGACAGGCCCAGCATGATCACCTGGTTGACGCCGGCCATGATGGTCGGCAGGGCGAGCGGCAGCTGGACGCGCCACAGGATGTCGCGCGGGGTGGTGCCGAAGGCCTCCGCGGCCTCGACCAGTTCGGCGTCGACCTGGCGGATGCCCAGCTCGGTCATGCGGACGCCGGGGGCGAGCGCGAAGATCAGGGTGGCGACGACGCCCGCGGCGGTGCCCAGGCCGAAGAAGAGCATGGCCGGGATCAGCAGCACCATCGAGGGCATGGTCTGGAGCAGGTCCAGGACCGGCCGTACGGCGGCGCTGACCGCCCTGGAGCGGGCGGCCCAGATGCCCAGCGGGATCGAGATCACGAGCGCGATCACGGTCGCGACGAGGACCAGGGCGAGCGTGGACATGGCCCGGTCCCACAGGTCGAGCGAGTCCACGAGGGCGAAGCCGGCGAAGGCGAGGACACCGGCGAGCAGGCCGCGCAGCCACCAGGCGGCGACGGCGAGGATGCCGGCCATCAGCAGCGGCTCGGGGGCGGCGAGCACGGCGTCGATGCCGTCGTACATGCCCTCCATGACCGCCTTGACGGCGTCGAACAGCCAGGAGAGATGGCCGACCAGCCAGTCGACGCCGGAGTCGACCCAGTCGCCGAGATGGATCCTAGGCACGGCTGATCACCTTCCCGTCCGGGTTGTCGCAGGGCGCGGGACCGGCCGCCTCGTCGCCGAGGAAGCCGACCAGCCGCTGCCGCGGGACGACGCCCACGACCCGGCCCGCCTCGTCCACGACGGAGACGCGGTGCGACAGCCGGGCGCTGATCGCGCACAGCTCCGCGAACGGCGTCGCGGGGCGCGCGGTCTCGCAGCGGCACGCAGGGGCGTCGCCGGTGACGGAGGTGTCCATGAGGGCGCCCGCCGTCAGCACGCGTGAGCGGTCGACGTCCCGGACGAAGGAGGCCACGTAGTCGCCCGCCGGGCGCAGCAGGATGTCCTCGGCGGTGCCGGTCTGGACGATGCGCCCGTCGCGCATGACGGCGATGCGGTCGCCGAGCCGCATCGCCTCGTTGAGGTCGTGGGTGATGAAGACGATGGTCTTCTTCAGCGTCTTCTGGAGTTCCAGCAGCTGGTCCTGCATGTCGCGCCGGATCAGCGGGTCCAGGGCGCTGAAGGACTCGTCCATCAGCAGCAGGTCCGCGTCGGTGGCCAGGGCGCGGGCGAGGCCGACGCGCTGCTGCATGCCGCCGGACAGTTCGTCGGGCCAGGACTTCTCCCAGCCGGCCAGGCCGCACAGGGCGAGCGCCTCGTCGGCGCGGCGTGCGCGCTCGGCGCGGGGCACGCCCTGCACTTCCAGGCCGTAGGCGGCGTTGTCGCGGACGCTGCGGTGCGGGAACAGCGCGAAGTGCTGGAAGACCATGCTGATCTTCTTCGAGCGCAGCTCGCGCAGCGCCCGGTCGGTGAGGCCGGTCAGGTCCCGGCCGTCGAACCGCACACGGCCCGCGGTCGGCTCCAGCAGACCGTTGAGCATGCGCAGCAGGGTGGACTTTCCGGAGCCCGACAGCCCCATGACGACGAAGATCTCGCCGGCCTCGACGCGGAAGGAGGCGTCGATCACGGCGGCGGTCGTGCCGTCGGAACGCAGCTCGTCCCGGTCGGCCCCCTGCCGCAGCCGCTCCACCGCCTCGGTCGGTCGTCTTCCGAACACCTTGAACAGATGCTCTGCCTCAAGCCTGGGTGACACGCGCACCTCTCGTCTCCGGGGACAGGACAGAGGCCGCGCCTCCCCAGGCCGGACCAGGGCAAACGCATGAGTGGCCGGACTCACGGCGATGCGCAGAACGCAACGCGTTCCGGGCCGGGACACCGCTGTCGGTGCCGTACGGCATGATGCGAGCGTGACCGGACGACTGATGCTCCTCGACACCGCCTCGCTGTACTTCCGCGCCTATTTCGGCGTCCCGGACTCCGTGAAGGCGCCGGACGGCACGCCCGTCAACGCGGTGCGCGGACTGCTGGACTTCATCGACCGGCTGGTCAAGGACCACCGGCCGGAGCAGCTCGTGGCCTGCATGGACGCCGACTGGCGCCCGCGGTGGCGGGTGGACCTCATCCCCACCTACAAGGCGCACCGCGTCGCCGAGGAGCACGAGGGCGCGCCGGACGCGGAGGAGGTGCCGGACACGCTCGCCCCGCAGGTACCGGTGATCGAGGAGGTGCTGGACGCGATCGGGATCGCACGCGTCGGCGTCGCGGGGTACGAGGCGGACGACGTGATCGGCACGTTCACGGCGCGGGCGAAGGTCCCGGTCGACATCGTCACCGGCGACCGCGACCTGTATCAGCTGGTGGACGACGAGCGCGGGATCCGGGTGCTGTATCCGCTGAAGGGCGTGGGCACGCTCCAGCTGACGGACGAGGCGGTGCTCCGCGAGAAGTATGGGGTCGACGGGCGTGGGTACGCGGATCTCGCGCTGTTGCGCGGCGACCCGAGCGACGGCCTGCCGGGCGTGGCCGGCATCGGCGAGAAGACGGCCGCCAAGCTGCTCGCCGAGTTCGGCGACCTGGCCGGGATCATGGCGGCGGTCGACGATCCGGGGTCGAAGCTGACGCCGTCGCAGCGCAAACGGCTCACCGAGGCCCGGCCGTACGTCGCGGTCGCGCCGAAGGTGGTGCGGGTCGCCGACGACGTGCCGCTGCCGGAGACCGGCACCGCCCTGCCGCGCGCCCCGCGCGATCCGGCGGGACTCGAGGAGCTGGCGGGCCGGTGGGGTCTGGGCGGGTCCCTGCAACGGCTGCTGACCACGCTCGCGGAGTGACCCGGAGGGGAATGTTCCGGCAAAAGGCTCTCAACGGCTCCCCGGGGAGGGAGTGTCGACGCGGAACGGGATGCTAACTTAGGTAAACCTAACCGACCCTCGCAGGAGGCCGTGATGGCAGAGCGTCCGGCACGAAAGCCGCGCAAGCCCCGTACCGCCCAGGTGGTGCGCACCGAACGACTGAGCCCGCACATGCAGCGGGTGGTGCTCGGGGGCGAGGGTTTGGCCGGATTCACCGCGGACACCTGCACCGACCACTATGTGAAGCTGCTGTTCGGCGCCGCCGGTGTCACCTACCCGGAGCCCTTCGACCTGGAGCGGATCCGGGCCGAGTTCCCGCGCGAGCAGTGGCCGGTGACCCGGACGTACACCGTGCGCTCCTGGGACCCGGTGCAGCGTGAGCTGTCCCTGGACTTCGTGATCCACGGCGACGAGGGTCTGGCCGGACCGTGGGCGGTCCGGGCGCAGCCCGGCGACACCGTCCGCTTCATGGGCCCCGGCGGCGCGTACGCGCCCGACCCGGAGGCCGACTGGCATCTCCTCGCCGGTGACGAGAGCGCGTTGCCCGCGATCGCCCGCGCTCTGGAGACGCTGCCCGCCGGCGCCCGGGCGCACGCCTTCGTCGAGGTGTCCGGCCCCGAGGAGGAGCAGAAGATCGACAGCGAGGTGCGGGTCGTGTGGCTGCACCGCGGGGACCGGCCGGTCGGCGAGGCCCTGCTGGAGGCCGTGCGGGGGCTGGAGTTCCCGCAGGGCCGGCTGCACGCTTTCGTGCACGGCGAGGCGGGCTTCGTGAAGGAGCTGCGCCGGCTGCTGCGGGTCGAGCGGCAGATCCCGCGCGAGGACCTGTCGATCTCGGGCTACTGGCGCCTCGGCCACAACGAGGACGGCTGGCAGGCCTCCAAGCGGGAGTGGAACGCCCGGATCGAGGACGAACAGGAGGGCGGCACCCCGGCGGCGGCCGCCTGACCCACGAGCGGGGCATGCCCGCCACGGTCGCCTGACCCACGAGCGAAGCATGCCCGCCGCGGTCGCCTGACCCACGAGCGAGGCATGCCCGCGGCGACCGCGCGACCCCACGGGCGGGGCGCCCCGGCGCCGACCGCACCCCCGTACCCTTGACCCCGATGAGACGCCGTACGCCGCCCCCGCCCGCCCCGCTCCCCCAGCGTGCCGGGGTGGACCCCGTGCGGGTGCGGCTCCCCGTCGACGGGACCTGGGGCACCGTCCGGGAGCATCTGGTGGAGCGGCTCACGGGCGCCGGGCCGGGCACGGTGGAGTCCATGTTCGCCGAGGGGCTGGTGGTCGGGGCCGACGGGCTGGCCGTGGCGCCCGACGCGCCGTACCGACCGGGGATGTTCGTCTGGTTCCATCGCGAGCTGCCCGCCGAGGTACCGGTGCCGTTCCCGGTGGAGGTGGTGTACCGCGACGAGCACATCGTGGTGGCGGACAAGCCGCACTTCCTGGCCACGACCCCGCGGGGCTCGCATGTCGCGCAGACCGCGCTGGCCCGGCTCCGGCACGAGCTGGGCATCCCGGCGCTGACGGCGGCCCACCGCCTGGACCGGCTCACCGCCGGGCTGGTGCTGTTCACCGTGCGGCCCGAAGAACGCGGCGCCTACCAGACGCTGTTCTCGGACCGGCGGGTGCGCAAGGAGTACGAGGCGATCGCGCCGTACGACTCCTCGCTCGCCCTGCCCCGGACCGTACGCAGCAGGATCGTCAAGGAGCGCGGGGTGCCGGCCGCCCGGGAGGTGGCGGGCGAGCCGAACGCCGAGACCCGGGTGGAGCTGGCCGAGCACCGGGCCGGACTGGGCCGCTACCGGCTCGTGCCGACGACCGGGCAGACCCACCAGCTGCGGGTGCATCTGTCCGCACTGGGCGTACCCATCCTCGGCGATCCGCTGTACCCCGAGGTGACCGCCCCGGTACCGGCCGACGACTTCCGGCACCCCCTGCAACTGCTGGCACGGCGCCTTGCGTTCACCGATCCGGTCACCGGTGCGGAACACGCGTTCGTCAGCGGGCGCCGGCTGCGGGCGTGGCCGCCCCACGGCGACGGGACCGCGGGACCGGCCGGGGACGCCTGGACCGGGCCGTAGCCACCGCTGCCGGACGCCGTCCGCCCTGCCCCGCTCCGGCCGGGGCGGGGCGGGACAGGGCGGACGGTGGTCACTCGCCCCGCCACCAGCGGATCAGCCGCTGCCAGAGCCCCCGGGGCGGGGCCGGTTCCGGAGCCGGTCCGGCCGGCGGGGCGGCTTGCGGGACCGAGGCCGGGCGGAACACCGCCGGCTGCGGCTCGGCGGCCGGGGCCGGGTCGCTGCTCAGGATGCCGACCTGCCAGCCGGAGCGCTGCGTCGGGACGGGCATGGCCCGCGGCGGCAGGTCGACGTCCTGCTGCGGTTTGGGTTCGAAGCGCACCGGCAGGGCCACCAGGTGCCGGGAGGCGATGGAGGACCGCCAGCGCAGATCCTCCTCGGCGCAGTCCAGCTGGATGTCGGAGAGCCGGGTCAGCAGCGCGTCGACGCCCACGTCCGCGATGGCGCGGCCGATGTCCTGGCCGGGGCACTCGTGCGGGCCGCCGCCGAAGGCGAGGTGCGAGCGGTTGCCCTGCATGCTCGCGGACAGGTCGGGCCGCACCCGCGGGTCGACGTTGCCCGGGGCGGGCGCGAAGAGCAGCCCGTCGCCCCGGGCGATGCGCCGGCCGCCCAGCTCGGTGTCCTGCTTGGCGTAGTAGCCGAAGACCGTGCTGAACGGCGGTTCGTCCCACAGGGACTGTTCGATCGCCTCGGGCACGGTCATCTGGCCGCCGTTGAGCTGGGCGCGGAAGCCCGGCTCGGTGAGCACCATGCGCAGCGCGTTGGCGAGGAGGTTGGCGGTGGCCTCGTAGGCCGCGAAGAGGACGACCCGCAGGTGTTCGCGGACCTCGTCGTCGGTGAGCCCGGCCGGATGGGTGAGGAGGTGACTGGTGAAGTCGTCCTCGGGCTGGGCGCGGCGCCGGGTGGTGAGCCGGCTGAGCGCGTCCATGACGTGGGCGTGGCTCTGGATGGCGGTCTCGGTGCCCTTGAGGGCGTCCCGCGCGGCCTGCACCATCCGGTCGTCGTACTCCTCGGGCATGCCGAGGATCTCGCACATCACGGCCATCGGCAGATGCTCGGCGAACTGGGAGACCAGTTCGGCCCGCCCCCGCTCGCAGAAGCCGTTGACCAGGCCCTGGGTGTGGCGGCCGATGTGGCGGCGGACGCTGCGGTGGTCGATGGTGGCCATGGCCGCGGTGACCGCTTCGCGCAGCCGCTCGTGTTCGTCGCCCTCGGCGTGCGAGCAGATGGGCTGCCAGGCGATGTGCGGCATCAGCGGGTGGTCGGGCTTGACCATGCCGTCCCGCAGCGGGGTCCAGATCCGGCTGTCCCGGGTGTACTGGGAGGGGCTGCGGACCAGTTGGAGGTTCTCGGCGTGGCCGAGCACGACCCACATCGGTACGTCGTCGTGGAGCAGCACCGGGGCCACGGGGCCGTGCTGCTCGCGCAGACGCTCGTAGAGGTCTTCGAGGTCCTCGGCGTCGGGGCCGTAGAGCCGGTGCGCTCCCCCGGCGCCGAGGCCGTGGGCCGGGCAGCCCGGGGGCGGGCCGGACATGGGGTCGGTGCCGGTGAGGGAGGGGGATTCAGACGTCACGGGGTCGCTCCGGAACGGATGGTGAGGGGGCGGTCGGCGGGGTTCAGGCGAGGGTGCCGGAGAGGGCGAGGGAGTGCAGGAAGCGCACGAGGGTCGTCAGCACGTCCTTGCTGGAGGCCCGGCGGCGCACGTCGCACTCGATGATCGGGATCTCCGGTCCCAGGTCCAGGGCGGTGCGCAGTTCCTCGATCGGGTAACGGGGCGCGTCGGGGAAGGAGTTGACGGCGACGACGAAGGGCACGCCGCGCTCCTCCAGCCGGCCCATGACGTCGAAGCTGACGGCCAGGCGCCGGGTGTCGACCAGGACGACCGCGCCGAGGGCGCCTTCGAAGAGGCCGTTCCACAGGAACCAGAAGCGCTCCTGGCCGGGGGTGCCGAAGAGGTAGAGCACCAGTTTGTCGGTGATGCCGATGCGGCCGAAGTCCATGGCCACGGTGGTGGCGGTCTTCGAGTCGGAGCCGTAGTCGTCGTCCACGCCGATACCGGCCTGGGTCATGGTCTCCTCGGTGGTCAGCGGCCTGATCTCGCTGACGGAGCCGACCATGGTGGTCTTGCCGACACCGAAGCCGCCCACGATCACGATCTTCGCCGCGGCCTCGGCCGTGTGCGGCAGATGGTCCTCGGTGCGCGGGCCGGGGATCGCGTCAGAGCCGTTGAAGTCCATGCATCACCGCTTCGAGGAGTGAACGGTCGGGAACCGCCTGGCGGACGATCGGGGCGCGGGCCTGCACCAGTTCGGCCGTGATCAGCTCGGTGATCAGTACGGTCATCGCGCTGAACGGCAGCTGGAGATAGGCCGAGAGCTCGGCCAGGGACAGCGGGGCGACGCAGAGCCGGAGCACTGCCGCCACCTCGGGCGAGGCGGTCGGCGGGGGCGCGGAGCGCGCCACGATCAGGGTCACCAGGTCGAGTTCGGCGCGGGCGCCGTCGGCTCCCGCGATGGTGTACAGCCGTTCGGGGTTACCGGGCTTCGCCTCGCCTTCCGTGCGTGCGGCGGCCGGTGAGGGCGGGGGGGCCGGTTGCTGCGGCCGGCGCCGCTTGCGTCGTGGAGGTGTCATACGGTCTGCCCGTTCCGCCGGGGCGGACTGGTGAGATGGGCGCCGATCCGGACGACGAGGTCGCGCATCATGCCGCTCATCCGTCCTGGTTCGCAGGTCACGTCGGCTAGGACGGCGAGGTAGGCGTTGGCGCCGGCGTTCATGAGGTAGAAGTAGCCGCCCTCGATCTCGAAGACCACGAGCTTCATGTCGCCCGCACCGGGTAGCTCCTGGATGATGGCGCCGGCCAGGCTCTGTACGCCCGCGCAGGCGGCGGCGACCCGGTCGGCGGCGTCGGGATCGCTGCCGTAGCGGGCGATGCGCAGTCCGTCGGCGGAGAGGACCACGATCATCTCGATGCCCGGCACACCGTCGTTCAGCTGCTTGAGCATCCAGTCCAGGTTCGCTCGCTGCTGGATCACTTGAGGTCCCCCTCGTCGTCGGCCTCGATGGCGCCCTCGACGGGCTCGGCCGGATCTTTGAGCAGATGCAGGTACTTGGTGGGGTGGAGCGTGAAGTCGGTGAGTTCGGGCGCGGTGGCGTCGGCGGGCATGCCCTCCCGCAGGCCCTTCCAGAAGGCTTCGATGCCCGCACCCGCGGGCTGGTCCATCAGCTTCTTGCGTTCGGGGTCGATCTCGGGCTCGGGTTCCGGTTCGGCCCTGGTCCGGGACCAGACGGTGGGCCTGCCCTCGCGCTCGGCGCGTTCGATGGCGGCCTGTTCCGCGATCCGCTGGCTGAGCGGGGTCTTCACCCGGCTGCGGCGCTGCGGCAGACCGCCCGCGGTCCACTCGGTGACCTCCGGGACCTCGTCCTCCATGGAGATGCCGGCGGGGATCTTGGGGCTGGTGGGGCGGCGCTTCTTCGGCGGGCGCTTGGGGCCCTCGACGGCGCCGAGTTCGGGCTTCGGGATGCCGGTGGCGCCGATGCCGTGCGCGGCGCCCACCCCGGGCTCGGTGGTCGTCATCACCCGCGGCACGACGAGGATCGCGCGGACGCCGCCGTAGGCGGAGGACCGCAGCGAGACCTCCATGTCGAACTGCTTGCAGAGCCGGCCCACGACGGCGAGGCCGAGGCGGGGGTTCTCGCCGAGGTTGTCCGCGTCGTCGAGGTTCTTTGCGTCCTCGATCGCCTGCTCGATACGGTAGCGGGACTCCTCGCTGAGGCTGACGCCCGCGTCCTCGATCTCGATGGCGATGCCGGCCTGCACCTCGGAGGCGGTGACGTGCACCTTGGTGGTCGGCGGCGAGTAGCGGGTGGCGTTGTCGAGGAGTTCGGCGGCGGCATGGATGATCGGCTCGACCGCGGTGCCCTTGATGTTGATGTTGACGATGGAGGCGAGGTTGATGCGGCGGTACTCCAGGATCCTGGACATGGCGCCGCGCAGCACGCTGTAGAGGGAGACGGGCAGGGGCCACTGGCGGCCGGGCCGGCCGCCGCCGAGGACGGAGATGGTGTCGGCGAGCCGGCCGATCAGCGAGGTGCCGTGGTCGAGCCGGAGCAGGTCGTCGAAGACCTCGGGGTTGCGGCCGTGGTCCTCCTCCATCTCGCGGAGTTCCTTGGCCTGCTGGTGGACGATGGCCTGGACGCGGCGGGCGATGCTCACGAAGGAGCGCTCGGTGGCGTCCCGCATGGAGATCTCGTGGTCGGCGCCGCGCAGCGCGATCCGCACCAGCTCGCGGTAGCCGCCGGGCAGGCCGCGGAGTCCGGGGTCCGTGTCGAAGACGTTGCGTACGACGTCCCGGAGCACCTCGCCGCGGCGCAGCCGGATGAAGCCCGTGGGCAGGACGTCGGCCGCGAAGATGTCCATCAGGTCGCCGTGCGCGGCGATCCGCTGTTCCAGATGCGCGACGTGACGGGCGTGTTCGGCCTGTGCCTCGCGGAGCTTGCGGCCGCGCCGGGCGGCCTCCGCGGCCGTGCCGAGGACCAGCAGCACGGCCACCGCCCCGCACACGCCGACGGCGAGCCGGGCCGTGGGCGGTACCAGGGCGACGGCGGCCCCCGCCGCTGCGGCCATCACTATGGCCGGCGGCAACAGCACACGCGCATAGGGACGTTCACGGCCACGGGGGGGCTTTTGAACACTCACCATGGATGCCTTCTGAGACGAATCGGCTGGGTGTCAGGGGAGCTTGCGAGGGGAAGGTTCACAGAACTATCGGGGCGTGTCTCGCATAGGGGAACATACGCACGAATTGCCTCAACTCGGTGCGCCGCGGGCGAGCTTAGTCCGACCGGATCATCGCCGTGTCATATTCGGCAAGCACCTGAAATGGCCCCGACGGCAGGAGTACGCTCAGCTTCTTTTACACACTGGGCTTCTGTTCGAACACATGCGGTAACGACGTACACACAGGCGAAAGCCCCTCACCGCGGAGAGTGAAAAAGGCGCCGAGGCCGCACCTCGACGCCTGCAACTGCCGTTCTACCTACGGCAGTTCGCCCCGGACCGCCGCACGAGGGCGGTCCGGGACCTTACGGCACGGCTGACGGCAGCCGGCCCCGGGCGCGGGGAACCGTGCGATCAGCCGCAGAGCACCCGCGCCCGCCGAACGAGCGGGTCAGCCCACCGACGAGTAGGCCACCACACCCCGCAGCAGCTGCTCGACGGCCTTGCGCGCGGACTTGGCCACGGTCGAGCCCTCCACCGGAGCCGCCGCGGAGATCTGCCCGAGCACATCGATGACCTGCTTGCACCACCGCACGAAGTCACCGGCCGGCATCTCCGCCTCGCGCAGCACCTCGTCCAGGCCCTTGCCGGACGCCCACATGTACGCGGCCCAGGCGAACCCGAGGTCCGGCTCCCGCTGGCCGACGCCCTCGGTCTGGCTGATCCGGAAGTCCTCCTCCAGCCCGTCGAGCCGGCCCCAGATCCGGACCATCTCGCCGAGCGCGGCCTTGGCCTTGCCGGAAGGCAGCTTCGGCGCCATCGCGTCGTCGCCGACCCGCGCCTCGTACACCAACGCCGAGACACAGGCGGCGAGTTCGGCGGGAGCGAGCCCCTCCCAGACCCCCTCGCGCAGGCACTCGCTGGCCAGCAGGTCCAGTTCGCCGTACAGCCGCGCGAGCCGCTTGCCGTGCTCGGTGACCTCGTCGCCGCGCAGATAGTCCAGCTCGGTCAGCAGGGCCACGATCCGGTCGAAGGTCCGCGCGATGGTGTTCGTACGGCCCTCGATGCGCCGCTCCAGCTGCGAGGTGTCGCGCATCAGCCGGTGGTAGCGCTCGGCCCAGCGGGCGTGGTCCTCGCGGTCGTCGCAGCCGTGGCAGGGGTGCGCCCGGATCGCCGTGCGCAGCCGGGCGATCTCACGGTCGTCGGCGGCCTGGGACCGCTTCTTGCGCGCCCGCTCCGCCGGAATGTGCCCGGCCTTGGTCCGCAGCGCCGAGGCCAGGTCCCGGCGGGACTGCGGCGAGCGCGGGTTGAAGGACTTCGGGATCCGCATCCGGTCCAGCGGCTCGACGGGCACCGGGAAGTCCATCGACGCCAGCCGCTTGACCTGCCGTTCGGCGGTCAGCACCAGCGGGCGCGGACCGTCGTGGTGGTCGAAGCCGCGGTGGCCGTTGGAACGGCCCGCGGGCAGGCCCGGGTCCAGGACCAGGGCGAGGCCCGCGTACTTGCCCGTGGGCACATGGATGACATCGCCCGGCTTGAGCTTCTCCAGCGCGACGGCCGCCTCGGCCCGCCGCTCGTTCGCACCCTGCCGGGCCAGCTCGGTCTCCCGGTCCTTCAGCTCGCGGCGCAGCCGCGCGTACTCCTCGAAATCACCGAGGTGGCAGGTCATCGAGGCCTTGTAGCCCGACAGGCCCTCCTCGTTGCGCTGCACCTGCCGGGAGATCCCGACCACCGACTTGTCGGCCTGGAACTGCGCGAAGGAGGTCTCCAGCAGCTCGCGGGAACGATGCCGGCCGAACTGCTCGACCAGGTTGACCGCCATGTTGTACGACGGCTTGAAGCTGGAGCGCAGCGGATACGTGCGCGTGCCCGCCAGACCGGCGAGGTGCTCGGGGCTCATGCCGCGCTGCCACAGCACGACCGCGTGCCCCTCGACGTCGATGCCCCGGCGGCCGGCCCGGCCGGTCAGCTGGGTGTACTCGCCGGGCGTGATGTCGGCGTGCTGCTCGCCGTTCCACTTGACGAGCTTCTCCAGCACCACCGAACGGGCGGGCATGTTGATGCCGAGCGCGAGGGTCTCGGTGGCGAAGACGGCCTTGACCAGCCCGCGCACGAAGAGTTCCTCGACGACCTCCTTGAAGGTCGGCAGCATGCCGGCGTGGTGGGCGGCGATACCGCGCTCCAGGCCCTCCAGCCATTCGTAGTAGCCGAGGACGTGCAGGTCCTCCGGCGGGATGGCGGCGGTGCGCTCCTCGACCAGGGCGCGGACCTGCTCGCGCGCCTCCTCGTCGTTGAGCCTGAGGCCCGCGTACAGACACTGCTGGACCGCGGCCTCGCAGGCGGCGCGGCTGAAGATGAAGGTGATGGCCGGGAGCAGCCCCTCGGCGTCCAGACGCTCGATGACCTCGGGACGGCCCGGCGTCCACACGCGCGAGCGCTGTCTGCGCTCGCGCTCCCGGTCGGCCTCGCGCATCGCCCGGCCGCGCCTGCGGTCCTGGAACGAGGGCCGGGTGGCCTCCATGCGGGCCAGGCGGGCCAGGTCGGGGTTGACGGCCTTCTTGTGCCCCTCGCCCTCCTCGAACAGGTCGTACATCCGGCGCCCGGCGAGCACGTGCTGGAACAGCGGCACGGGCCGGTGCTCGGAGACGATCACCTCGGTGTCGCCGCGGACGGTGTCCAGCCAGTCGCCGAACTCCTCCGCGTTGGACACGGTGGCGGAGAGCGACACCAGGGTCACCGACTCGGGCAGGTGGATGATCACCTCCTCCCAGACGGCGCCGCGGAACCGGTCGGAGAGGTAGTGCACCTCGTCCATGACCACGTAGCCGAGGCCGAGCAGGGTCTGGGAGCCGGCGTACAGCATGTTCCGCAGCACCTCGGTGGTCATCACGACCACCGGGGCGTTCGAGTTCACGCTGTTGTCGCCGGTCAGCAGGCCGACTTTCTCCGTGCCGTAGCGGCGGCACAGGTCGGCGTACTTCTGGTTCGACAGCGCCTTGATGGGTGTCGTGTAGAAGCACTTCTTGCCCTGCCGCAGGGCGAGGTGGACGGCGAACTCGCCCACGATCGTCTTGCCCGAGCCGGTGGGGGCGGCCACCAGCACGCCCTTCCCCGCTTCGAGCGCCTGGCAGGCCTCGATCTGGAAGGGGTCGAGGCCGAAGTCGTACATCTCGCGGAAGGAGGCGAGCGCCGTGGCCTGCTCGGCTGCCCGCCTGCGGGCTGCCGCGTACCGCTCGGCCGGTGAGAGGTCCTCTGTCATCGTGCTTTCGAGCGTACCGGGCCCCACTGACAACAGGACGATCATTATCCGGATCGTCGGCCGGACGGCAGCGAACGGAACGCCCCCGCCCCGGGCGGGGGCGGGGGCGTCACGCGGTGGCGCGGTGACGGCTCAGGTCACGTCGTCGTAGCCGTTGACCCGGTCCGTGCTCGTCTGCCCGGGCAGCGCGCGGGCCGGGACGGGCTCGACGTCACCGATGTCCTCCGGCGTGAGATCCAGCTCGGAGGCCTCGTCGTCGTCGGGACCGTCGGCCTCGCGGCGGCGCTTGCGCGCGTCGTTGGCCAGCGAGAAGGCGACCGCGCCGAAGTACAGCACCCAGATCGGCCCGGCGAGGGCCAGCATGGACAGCGGGTCGGTGCTCGGCGTGGCCACGGCCGCGAAGACCGTGATGCCGAGGATCATGGCCCGCCACCAGCCCATCATGCGCCTGCCGCTCAGCACCCCGGTGAGATTGAGCATGATCAGCAGCAGCGGCAGCTCGAAGGAGAGACCGAAGACGAGCACCATGCGGGTGACCAGCTGGAGCAGGTCGTCGAGCGGCAGAAGGTTCTTGATGTTGCCGTTCGGCGTGAAGTCGATCAGCACCTTGGCGGTGGTCGGCAGCACCTTGTACGCGAAGAAGGCACCTCCGAAGAACAGCGGGGCGCCGGTGAAGACGAAGGCGTAGGCGTACTTCTTCTCGTGCCGGTGCAGACCCGGCGCGACGAAGGCCCACAGCTGGTACAGCCAGATCGGCGAGGCGGCGACGACGCCGGCCATCAGCGAGACCTGGAGGGCCAGTGTGAACGGGGCGAGGAGACCGTTGATGGTGATCTCCGCGCAGGTGTGCTTGCCCGAGGACTTCGCCAGCTGCTCGAAGGTCTCCTGGCAACCGACCGAGTCCAGGATCGGCTTGGTCAGGAAGTTGATGATGTCGTTGTAGAAGAAGGCGGCGACCACCGTCACGACGACGATGGCCAACATGGCCTTCGCGAGCCGGTTGCGGAGCTCACGAAGATGATCCGCGAGGGGCATCCGCCCCTCCGGATCCTTCTCCTTCTTGCGGGCAGGCTTGGGCAACCCACGTCCTCATCTCGTGCGGCAGGCCGGGGGTTTCCGGCCCTGCGTCAGCGCTGGGTGGTGTCCGTCGGCTCGTTGACCGGCCGGGAGCTGGTCACGTCGCCGGGGGCCGCCTGGATGGTGCGCTGGGCCGGAGGCTGCTCGTTGGAGCCGGGCGCCTGGGCGGAGGCGCTGCCCTCTTCCTTCATCGCCTTGGCCTCGCTCTTGAGGATGCGCGCGGACTTGCCGAGCGAGCGGGCCATGTCCGGAAGCTTCTTCGCGCCGAACAGCAGGATGATGACGACGAGGATGAGAATGATCTCGGGAGCGCCGAGCCTTCCGAACATAAGTCTTTACCTTCTCACCGAGGCGGCTGGGTGGGGTGCTGTCGGACCAGTCGGATATGTGTCCGAAGGTCGTGCTGGCAGCGATCGTAACGCTCAGGGGTAAACGTGAGGCAATCCCCGTGCGTACTCCCGGTCCGCGGTACGGGCCTCGTTCTCCGCACCGCGACCAGCAGCGTACCTTTCCCGCAGGGCAGCATGACAGGGCGAAGTGACGCAAACCGCTTGCACCGCCGGACGCACGGGCACCGTCCGGCACCGCTCACAGCGTGTCCACCGCGCGGGCCGCGCTCGCGGCCGCCCGCTCCAGGTCCTCCGCGGCCCGGCTGATGCGGCGCGCGGAGTCCGTCACCTGCTGCCCCAGGCGCCGCGCCTCCAGGAACACCCGGACGGCGAGCACCCCCAGGACGGCGAGACCCAGGAAACCCACGGCTACCGCGAACATCGGCCAGAACATGACGTCGAGACTAGACCGTCCGCCATCGGCGGCAGCAGCCGGATACACCGTGACGCGCGGCCGGCTACACCGTGGAGTGCAGCCGCAGGGTCCTGACACCGCCGCCGGTGAGCAGCTCCACGATGCGCTCCCCGGCCGGCTTGCGGACCGGGACACCGCACTCGGGGCAGGTGAAGGAGTAGAACGTCGTCCGGCTGCTGCCGCCGATGGCGAGACGCAGCGCGCTCGCGGCGAGCTCGAAGCGGCCCCGGCAGTCCGGGCAGCCCGCCTTGAACATCACGGGGACCGCTCTCCTCATCCCGGCGAAGGCGGCCGCCACCGTCATCTCACCCGCACCCGGCTCCGGAGACTCGCTCACAGCTCTCGCCCCTCTTCCTCTGGTCGCAGCTGGCCGTTCGCCTTCGGGGCGCCACGGCCTCGGCTCACGCGGGCCGCTCGTCGCGGCCGGCGGCGGCGCCCGGCACCGTGTCCGGCGGGGTGTCGTACGCCGTCAGGGCCTCGCGGGCCGCACGGCGGGCACTATCGGCCAGCTCCGGCGGCGAGACGATCCGGCCGTCGCGGCCGAGCCGCAGCGCGAGCCGGCGCAGGGACGCCGGATCGGGGGTGCGCAGAGTGATACGCAGCCCGCCGTCGGGAAGCTCATCGGCACTGTCGTGCGGGTAGTACTCGGCGACCCAGCGACCGCCGGGACCGACCTCGACGACCACCTCCGGGTCCTCGGCGGCCGGCTGCACCAGCCCCTCGGAGAGGTCGCGCAGCTCGATCTCGGGCGGGGCCGAGGGCGCGTCCAGGATCCTGATCTCCGCGACCCGGTCGAGCCGGAAGGTGCGCCGGGCCTCCGAGCGGCGGCACCAAGCCTCCACATAGGTGTGGCCGACGCTGACCAGGCGGATGGGGTCGATCTCGCGCTCGGTGACCTCGTCGCGCGCCGGGGAGTAGTAGCGGATCCACAGCCGGCGGCGCTCGGAGATCGCCCGGTCCACGTCGGCGAAGACACCGCCCTCGGACTCGAAGGTCACCGACAGACGGGAGCTGGCACCGGCGGCCTCGCCGGCCGCCGTCTCCACCTTCGCGGTGGCCCGCAGCAGCGCCTGACGGTCCCCCTCCCGCAGGCCGGGCAGCGTCGACACCGCACGGGCGGCCACCAGCAGCGCGGTGGCCTCGTCGGCGGCGAGCCGCAGCGGCTCGGCCGCCTCCTCGCCGAGCGCGGCCGGGTTGTGCCACCAGATGCGCTCGCCGTCGGTGTCGATGTCCAGCAGATCACCGCCGCGGAAGCTGGTGCCGCACATCGGCAGCAGATCGAGGTCGGCGACCAGCTCGTCCTCGGTGATGCCGAAAGCACGCGCGACATCGGCGATCCGGGCACCGGGGCGCTCCCGCAGATACGTCACCAGGGACAGCATCCGCCGGGTCTGGTCGATGGCGTTGACGGTCCTCGCCGGTTTGCCTGCCACAGTCCCGCTCCCCCTCAGCCCTTGGCCACGGCACGCAGCCGGTCCACCACGTCGGCCCGCAGCTCGGCCGGTTCCAGGACCACCACGTCGGGCCCGAACTCCACCAGCCAGGCGTCCAGTCCGTGCCCGTACGGAATCTCCAACTCGTCCCAGCCGTCGCCGAGTTCCCGGACCTCGGTGGCCTTCGCCCGGAGGGGGTAGCCGGCGCCGGAACGCAGCCGGATCAGCGCCGAGCGGTCGGCTATCTCACCGGCCCAGCCCGCCACGGTCTCGCGCACGGTGACCACGTCCGGCACGGGCGCGGTGAAGCCCGTGCCACGGGAGCGGACCCTGCCGGTGATCCGGGAGAGCCTGAAGACACGCTCGGCGCCCCGGCCACGGTCGAAACCCGCCAGGTACCAGTGGCCGCGCCAGCACTCCAGCGCCCACGGCTCGACATGCCGGGGCTCGGGGTGCGCCGCGGAGGCCTTGCGGTAGTCGAAGAGGACCGGACGGCGGTCCCGGCAGGCCAGCATCAACGGCTCGAAGGCGGCCTCGTGCACCGGGATGCGCGGCTCCAGGGCACCGTGCGCCTCGTACGGGTCGACATCCTCCGGCAGACCGGCGGCGCGCAGCTTCTGCAGCGCTCCGCTGGCGGCCCCGGCCAGCCGGGCCTGCTGCCACACCTTGGCGGCGAGCCCCAGCGCGGCGGCCTCCTCGGCGTCCAGGGTGATGGGAGGCAGGCGGTTGCTGTCGCGGCGGGCCAGATAGCCGATCTCGCCGTCGAGGTTCTCGACGGTCTCGATGACCAGGCCCAGCTCGCGCAGATCGTCCTTGTCCCGCTCGAACATGCGGTTGAAGGAATCGTCGCTGCCCGCCACGCCCTGCTCCGGCCTGGCCGCCTCGACGTATGCCTCAATGGAATCGCGCAGCTCTCGCTTGCTGAGCGGCCGGCGTGCGCCGAGCAGACACAGCGCGAGGTTCATCAGCCGCTCGGCCTTGGCAATGGCCATCGACGCCCTTCGCCTTCCCTATGATGCTTCCGACCGATGACCGTACCGCTCCGCGGCGCGGTGACAAAAGCCGAGGGCCCACGCCCGAGCAGGCATGGGCCCCAAGTGATCCGAACCGGTCGGACTCCGGCCGTGAATCAGACGGCGATGAGGTCCACCACGAAGATGAGGGTCTCACCGGGCTTGATCGCCGGGGTCGGGCTCTGGTCGCCGTAGGCGAGGTGGGCCGGGATGGTCAGCTGGCGGCGGCCACCGACCTTCATGCCCTGCACGCCCTGGTCCCAGCCCTTGATGACACGGCCGCCACCCAGCGGGAAGCGGAACGGAGTGCCACGGTTCCAGCTGGCGTCGAACTCCTCGCCCGTGCTGAAGGACACACCCACGTAGTGCACGGTGACGGTCTGGCCCGCCTGCGCGACCGGCCCGTCACCCTCCCAGAGGTCCTTGATCTCAAGGTCGGCCGGAGGCGCGCCCTCGGGGAAGTCGATCTCGGGCTTCTCGATGCTCACGTCAAAAGCTCCTGCTTGTGTACGACACGAAACGCGGACAGTCTTTCATCTCCGCGGCCCTCATGCCCGCCGCGGACACCCCGGCTACATCGCGGCGAGGATGTCCACCGTGAACACCAGCGTCGACCCCTTCTTGACGACGCTGCCGCTCGGCGGGTTGTCCCCGTAGCCCAGCTCCGGCGGGATGACGACCAGCACCCTGCTGCCCACCTTCTTGCCGGTCAGCCCCTGGGCGAGCCCCTTGACCGCCTGCTGCATCTGCTCCAGGGAGAACTGGCTGAGCCGGCCGGAGCCGTACGTCCGCTGGAAGGTCTTGCCGCCGTCCCAGACCAGGCCCTGGAACTGGCACAGGACCGTCTGGTCGGCCTTCAGCTCGGGGCCGTCGCCCTCCAGGACGTACTCCGACACGAGCTTCTTCGGCGGGTCCGTCTTCGGGACCGTGACCTTGGGCACCTTGCCGTCGGTGTTGGTGCCCACCTTCGGCAGGGACGCGTCCGTCTGCGCCACCACCGTGCCCTTGACGGAGCTCTTGGAGTTGAAGGACTCGATCAGGTCGATGACGAACACCAGCGTGTCGGTGCCCGTGATGCCCGCCTGCGCGTTGCCCTCCCTGCCGTACCCCAGGGCGGGCGGGACGGCGATCAGGACGCGGCTGCCGGTCCTCTTGCCCTGGAGGGCGTACCGCCAGCCGTCGATGAGGCTGCCCTGGGCGAGCTGCATGACCAGCGGGCGCTTACGGTCGTAGGAGTTGTCGAAGACCTTGGCCGTGTCCCAGATCTGGCCCAGGTAGTCGGCCTGGATGAAGTCGTTCTCCGCGATCGCCCGGCCGCTGCCCGCGATCACCGTCTTGACCGCCAGATCCTTCGACGGCTCGCCCGTCCCCTTGGCGACCGTCGGCTTCTCGCCGAGCTTCGTGCCCGCCGTGATCGCCGGCAACGGCCCGTCCACGATCTTCGGCGGCGGCGAGGAGGACGCCGACGGCGACGGAGAGGCGGTTTTGCTCGATTCGGACGTGTCGTCACCGCATCCGGCGAGCGTGACCAGTCCTGCGGGTACGGCGGCGAGGAGAAGTGAGCGTCGGCGCACGGAAGAGCCTCGTAATCGGTCGATCTTGCGGATGGCGTGCGCGCAACTCTACGACCAGAGAAGGGCGCCGTACGGGAAACGTACGGCGCCCGTGTGGCGTTCCGGCATTTCGGTGCCGGAACGCTTGACTCGTCCCTTTTCCGCTACATTCCGGCGATCAGCTTCTCCACCCGGTCGTCCACCGAACGGAACGGGTCCTTGCACAGCACGGTGCGCTGCGCCTGGTCGTTGAGCTTGAGATGCACCCAGTCGACCGTGAAGTCCCGGCGCTGTTCCTGCGCCCGCCGGATGAAATCGCCGCGCAGCCGCGCCCGAGTGGTCTGCGGCGGAACCGACTTGCCCTCGAAGATCTTCAAGTCGTTGCAGACCCGGGCCGCTTGGCCCTTCCTCTCCAGCAGGTAGTACAGACCACGACGGCGGTGGATGTCGTGGTAGGCGAGGTCTATCTGGGCGACCCTCGGGTGCGACATCGTCATGTTGTGCTTGGCCCGGTACCGCTCGATGAGCTTGTACTTCATGACCCAGTCGATCTCGGTCTCGATGCGGTCCAGTTCCTCGTTCTCGATCGCTTCGAGCGTGCGGCCCCACAGCTCCAGGACCTGCGCGACCGTGCCCGTGCGGATGCCCCGGCGGTCGCAGAAGTCCACGGCCTTGTCGAAGTACTCGCGCTGCACCTCCAGCGCGGACGCCTCCCGGCCGCTGGCCAGGCGCACCTTGCGCCGGCCGGTGATGTCGTGACTGACCTCGCGGATCGCCCGGATCGGGTTCTCCAGGGTCAGATCGCGCATCACGGTGCCCGCCTCGATCATGCGCAGCACCAGATCCGTGGCGCCGACCTTGAGCAGCATCGTCGTCTCGGACATGTTCGAGTCACCGACGATGACATGCAGCCGGCGGTACCGCTCGGCGTCCGCGTGCGGTTCGTCGCGGGTGTTGATGATGGGCCGGGAACGCGTCGTCGCCGAGGAGACGCCCTCCCAGATGTGCTCCGCACGCTGGCTGACGCAGTAGACGGCCCCGCGGGGCGTCTGGAGCACCTTCCCCGCACCGCACAGCAGCTGCCGGGTGACCAGGAACGGAATGAGAATGTCCGCGAGCCGGGAGAACTCCCCGTGCCGGGCCACCAGGTAGTTCTCGTGGCAGCCGTAGGAGTTGCCCGCCGAGTCGGTGTTGTTCTTGAAGAGGTAGACGTCGCCCGCGATTCCCTCCTCGTGCAGGCGTCGTTCCGCGTCCACCAGGAGTCCTTCGAGAATGCGCTCGCCGGCCTTGTCGTGGGTGACCAGTTCGGTCACGTTGTCACACTCGGGTGTCGCGTATTCCGGATGTGAGCCCACGTCGAGATAGAGCCGGGCGCCGTTTCGCAGAAAGACATTACTGCTGCGGCCCCATGACACGACACGGCGGAAGAGGTACCGCGCCACCTCGTCAGGAGACAGGCGGCGCTGTCCCCTGAACGTGCACGTGACGCCGTACTCGTTCTCCAGCCCGAAAATGCGGCGGTCCATGAGGGAACATTACGCCCGATCCCCCGAGCTGAAACGGGGTTCGACAGCACGATTTGGATCATTTTCCGATGAAGCCGCAACGACCCCGCCCCGCACGGGAGCTGCGAGGACCCCTCCGGTGGCCAGCAGGACCAGCAACGACACCGCCCCGGCCGCCCCCGGCAGAGCGAAGCCCCACAGGGTGCCGCCCGCCTGGACCACCGGCCCGGCCAGGCCCGTTCCGACCGAGGCACCCACGGTGAACGTCGTCACAAGCCAGGAGAACGCCTCGGTGACGGTCCCCCGCGGCGCATGCCGGTCGACGATGATGAAGGCGCACGCGATACAGGGCGCCAGGAACACCCCGGAGACCACGCTGAGCAACACCATGGCCACGACTCCGGGCGTCAGCATCAGCGGCAGATAACACACCGCCAGAAGAGCCACCAGGACCCGCAGTCGCCGCTCGGGCGCCCCCGCCCACCGACGGGCGCCGTACACACTGCCACCGGCCAGCGCCCCGAGCCCCAGCCCCGCCATCAGCCAGCCGTAGACCGCGTCCCCGCCGTGCCCGTCGGCGTACGACACCGCGGCCACCGTGATGGAACCCAGCGCGATGCCGATGAACAGGAAGGCCGCGAGCAGCGCGAGCAGGCCGGGCGAGCGCAGAGCACCCAGCCAGTGCGCCTCACGCGGCGCCGAACGCCACGCCCGCGACGGCGGCGACACCACCACCGACGCGGCACCGAGCACACCCAGGACGCTCAGCACGAGCAGAGCGGCACGCTCGTCCCACAGGGACACGCACACGGTCACCAGCAGCGGCCCCACCGTGAACATGACCTCCTGCGCGATCGCGTCCATCGCGTACGCCGTGTGCACCTGCTCCTCACGGCGCAGCACCGACGGCCACAGCGCCCGCAGACCACCCTCCAACGGCGGGGTGAACAGCCCCGCCGCCGCGACCGCCCCGTAGGCGAGCGGCAGCGGATCGGTCCCGGCCAGCGCGAAGACGGTCATGGCCGCGGCCGCGAGAACGGCCGCGGGGAACTGCACCCGCGGCTGGCCGTACAGATCCACCAGCCGCCCCAGCACCGGCTGGCCGATCGCGTTCGCGACGCCGTACACCGCCGCGAGGGCGCCCGCCAGGCTGTACGTGCCGCCCTCCGCCCGGACGAAGAGCACCAGGGCGATCGCGGCGGTGGCGTTGGGCAGCCGGCCCACCAGCGTGCCCGCGAGCAGCCGGAACGCATGCCTCGCCTTCAGGATCTCCAGGTATCCCGTGGCCATGTCCTGCCTTTCCGTGGCTCGCCGGGACGTCTCGACGACCCGAAGTGTTACGTATAACGTCCCTCTTCATACGTACCATGTGCGCTGTTCGCACGTCCAGACGAAGGAGCGCCCCCACGGTGGCACGCAGCAGCACGCGCCCGACCAGCCGGGACGTCGCCCTCGCGGCCGGCGTCTCCCAGGCCGCCGTCTCCCTCGTACTCGGCGACAAATGGCGCGGCCGGGTCTCCGAGACCACCGCCGAACGCGTCCGCACCGCCGCACGCGACCTCGGCTACCGCCCCAACCTCGCCGCCCGCCACCTCCGCCTCGGCCGCACCCGCACCGTCCTCCTCGTCGTCCCCGCCCTCACCACCGAATTCTTCGCCGGCGTCTACACCGGCGCCGCACGCGTCGCCGCCGAACACGGCTTCGGCGTCGTCCTCTACCCCTCCCCCGAAGGCATCGGCCCCGCCCGCGACCCCTTCGCCTCCGCCCAGGCCGCCCTCGACGGCGTCATCGCCTCCTCCATGGCCGCCGACGCCCTCACCGCCATCCGCGGCGACCAGCTCCCCCTCGTCATGCTCGACAGCGACCCCACCGGCAGCCTCGGCGCCGCCACCGTCAACCTCGACATCGCCGACGGCGTCCGCCAGGTCGCCGCCCACCTGCTCGGCCTCGGCCACCGCCGGATACTCCACCTCGCCGCCGACGTACCCTCCTGGACCTTCGACGTCCGCGCCAAGGCGCTCGCCGCACACATGGCCGCCGTCCCCGGCACCGAGATCCGCACGGCCCGCGCCCCCATCTCCATCGACGGAGCCCTCACCGCCACCGAGACCGCCCTCACCGCGCCCGGCCCCCGCCCCACCGCGGTCGTCTGCGACGACGACAAGCTCGCCGCCGGCGCCTACAAGGCCCTGCGCCGCCTCGGCCTGCGCATCCCCGACGACATCTCCGTCACCGGCCTGGACGACCTCGCCCTCGCCACCGCCCTCGACCCCGAACTGACCACCGTACGACTCGACGCCGAACTGTTCGGCGAACGCGGCATGCAAGCCCTGCTGGCCGTCCTGGACGGCCGCCGGCCGGACGGCGGCGACATCCCGGTCGAACTGGTCGTCCGAGGCTCCACAGCCCCGCCACGAGCCCCCTAGAACGACCGGCGCCCCGGCCGGAGAACCGACCGGGGCGCCGCTGGGCGAGAGGGGATCACTCCTCCTCGGAACTCTCCGCCTCCGTGCTCGCACCGCCCGCCTCCAGCAGCCGGCCCAGCTGCCGGCCCACGATGCGCTTGAACTTGCGCTTCTGCGGACGCGTACGGTCCAGCACCGCCACCTCCAGCCGCTCGGCCGGAATCTCCCGCTCACTGCCGTTGGTGTCCCGCGACAACGCCTGCACGGCCAGCTTCAGCGCCTCGGCGAGACTCATCCCGTCCTGATGACGCTGATCCAGGAAGCCGCTGATCTGCTCCGCGTTGCCGCCCACCGCGACCGACCCGTGCTCGTCCACGATGGAACCGTCGTGCGGCAGCCGGTAGATCTGGTCGCCCTCGGGGGTCTCCCCCACCTCGGCCACCACCAGCTCCACCTCGTACGGCTTCTCCGCCGCCGAGGAGAAGATCGTGCCCAGCGTCTGCGCGTACACGTTCGCCAGACCGCGAGCGGTCACATCGTCACGGTCGTACGTGTAACCCCGCAGATCGGCGTAGCGGACGCCGCCGATGCGCAGATTCTCGTACTCGTTGTACTTGCCGGCCGCCGCGAAGCCGATCCGGTCATAGATCTCGCTGAACTTGTGCAGCGCACGGGACGGGTTCTCACCGACGAACACAATGCCGTCGGCATACTGCAGCACGACCAGGCTGCGGCCACGGGCGATGCCCTTCCGGGCGTACTCCGCCCGGTCGGCCATGGCCTGCTGGGGTGAGACATAGAACGGCGTCGACACCGGTTATCCGTCCCTTTCTGTCATGGTCACTGGATCACCTTGATAAGAACCGGGCCCGCGCTCAGAGCAGGGCGGCCTTGGGGCCGTCCGGCTCCTCCAGCCGCTTCTGCAGCACCGCTCGGGCGATCTCCGACGACTCCTCGTCGGTGAGCCGACGGAAACCGTCCTCGGTGATCACGGTGACGATCGGGTAGATCCGGCGGGCGACATCGGGACCACCGGTCGCCGAGTCGTCGTCAGCCGCGTCGTACAGAGCCTGCACCACCAGCGTGGTGGCCTGCTCCTCGCTCAGGTCGTCACGGAACAGCTTCTTCATCGCACCCCGCGCGAAGATCGAGCCCGAACCCGTCGCCGCGTAGTTGTGCTCCTCGGAACGGCCGCCCGTCACGTCGTACGAGAAGATCCGCCCCTTCTCCCGGTCCACGTCATACCCCGCGAACAGCGGCACGACCGCCAGGCCCTGCATCGCCATGCCGAGATTCGACCGGATCATCGTCGACAGCCGGTTCGCCTTGCCCTCCAGCGACAGCTGCGCACCCTCGACCTTCTCGAAGTGCTCCAGCTCCAGCTGGAAGAGCTTGACCATCTCCACGGCCAGACCGGCGGTGCCGGCGATGCCCACCGCCGAGTACTCGTCCGCCGGGAACACCTTCTCGATGTCCCGCTGGGCGATGACGTTGCCCATGGTCGCCCGGCGGTCACCGGCGAGCACCACGCCTCCGGGGAACGTGACGGCCACGATGGTCGTCCCGTGCGGCGCCTCGATCACCCCCTGCGTGGGCGGCAGCTGCCGCTTCCCGGGCAGCAGCTCGGGCTGGTGCTCGGAGAGGAAGTCCATGAAGGACGAAGACCCCGGCGTCAGGAAGGCAGCTGGTAGACGCCCGGTGCTACGAGTGTTGGCTTCCACGCGTTTCCTTCCACGTATGCAGCAGCCCGCCTTATGGCTTCGGGCTGATCCTTGAACTGCCCCAGCGCAGCATTGCAGCTGAAGCACAGTACGCCACGGACCCTACCCGTCTCATGGCAGTGATCCACATGTGCGGGCACGGCGGCCAGGCATATACAACAGACGCCTCCCTGAGAGGCGATCAGCGCGGCACGCTCGGCCTCGGTGAGGCCGTAGGTGCGCCTCAGGTGGTCCTCTCGCGAGAGCGCGGCCCGGCACGCCTTGCACCGCGTCGACAGCCCGTCGGAAGCGCTCGCGTTGCGATGCCATTCGCCGTGCGGCTTGACGTGGCCGCAGGCGCGGCAGAGCTTGTGCCCGGCCGGGACGTCCACCTTCTCCCGGACCGGCTTCCCCGCGGCCTCCCGGCGCCGCCGGTAGTGCGCGGCGCTGTACTCCGCCACGCACTCCCGGCAGTACACCTGGAGGCCGTCACGCCGGTTCCTGTCCTTGGCGAAGGACGCGGCGGGCAGATCGCGCCCGCATTTCCCGCATTCCCTCGCGTTCGGCTCCTCAGCCACCTGATCCCCCCGCCACCTTCAGTTCGAAGGCAAGGCGACCAAGTCGCCTTTACTCTCCGCCTTTTTGCACAAATGAGCGCACGAAATCCTCTGCGTTCTCCTCAAGGACGTCATCGATTTCGTCCAGCACGGAGTCCACGTCGTCGGACAGCTTCTCGTGCCGTTCCTTGAGGTCGTCCTGGGCCTGCGCGTCCTGCGCCTGCTCCTCGACCTCTTCGGTGGACCGCGTGGCCTTCTGCTGACCGCCGCCGGTGTCCTTGGTCGCCATGTCCCTCACCCCGCTCAGTTCGCCTGCCGATCGGTGATGATCAGACCCTATAGTCCGGGTCCGACATCGGCCCCGCAGTTTCCACAACGTGCGGGGGCCACCTCGATGATTCCCGGGCGGGGGGATTTCCACCCTGCCCGCCCGGGGCGGTACGAGTACCCGCTGGTCGCTCTCAGCTGCCCGACAGGACCCTGACCAGGTCTTCCGCCGTGCGGCAGCGGTCCAACAGCTCCTTGACGTGATTTCGCGTTCCGCGTAGCGGTTCCAGGGTTGGAACGCGCTGGAGGGAGTCCCGGCCGGGGAGGTCGAAGATGACCGAGTCCCAGCTGGCCGCGGCGACGTCGTCGGCGTACTGCTCCAGACAGCGGCCGCGGAAGTAGGCGCGGGTGTCCTCCGGCGGCTTCGTGCGGGCCGTGTCGACCTCGGCCTCGTCCAGGAGCCGTTTGATGCGCCCGCGGGCCACGAGGCGGTTGTAGAGGCCCTTCTCGGCGCGTACGTCGGCGTACTGGAGGTCGACCAGGTGGAGCCGGGCGGCGTCCCAGTCGAGGTCGTCGCGGCGGCGGTAGCCCTCCATGAGCTCGCGCTTGGCGACCCAGTCGAGTTCGCCGGCGAGGCTCATGGGGTCGTTCTCCAGCCGGGTGAGGGTGTCCTCCCAGCGGCTGAGGACGTCCTTGGTCTGGTCGTCGGCGTCGGCGCCGAAGCGTTCCTCGACGTACTTGCGGGCCAGTTCGTAGTACTCCATCTGGAGCTGGACCGCGGTGAGTGTGCGTCCGCTGCGGAGGGTGACCAGGCGCTTGAGGGAGGGGTCGTGGGAGACCTGGTGCAGGGTCCGGACGGGCTGGTCGACGGCGAGGTCGACGGCGATGAAGCTGTCTTCGATCATGGACAGGACCAGGGCGGTCGTGCCCAGCTTGAGGTAGGTGGAGATCTCCGAGAGGTTCGCGTCGCCGATGATCACGTGGAGGCGGCGGTACTTCTCGGCGTCGGCGTGCGGCTCGTCGCGCGTGTTGATGATCGGGCGCTTGAGCGTGGTCTCCAGGCCGACCTCGACCTCGAAGTAGTCGGCGCGCTGGCTGAGCTGGAAGCCGTGTTCGTGGCCGTCCTGGCCGATGCCGACGCGGCCGGCTCCGGCGAACACCTGGCGGGAGACGAAGAAGGGCGTGAGGTGGCGCACGATGTCCGAGAAGGGGGTCTCCCGCTTCATCAGGTAGTTCTCGTGCGTGCCGTAGGAGGCGCCCTTGTTGTCGGTGTTGTTCTTGTAGAGGTGGATCGGCTGGGCGCCGGGGAGCTGTGCGGCTCGTTCGGCGGCCTCGGCCATGATGCGTTCGCCGGCCTTGTCCCAGAGGACGGCATCGCGGGGGTTGGTGACCTCGGGGGCGCTGTATTCGGGGTGGGCGTGGTCGACGTAGAGACGTGCGCCGTTGGTCAGGATCACGTTGGCGAGGCCGATGTCCTCGTCGGTGAGCTGGCTGGCGTCGGCGGCCTCCCGGGCGAGGTCGAAGCCTCGCGCGTCCCGTAGCGGGTTCTCCTCCTCGAAGTCCCAGCGGGCCCGGCGGGCCCGGTGCATCGCCGCCGCGTAGGCGTTGACGATCTGGGACGAGGTGAGCATGGCATTGGCGTTGGGGTGGCCGGGGACGGAGATCCCGTACTCCGTCTCGATGCCCATTACTCGCCGTACGGTCATGCGGCCCTCCTTGCCCGGCGGCACCCTCGGTCGTGGGCGCCGCTCAAGTACCGCTGGCGCTCCGGTGCGTGTGCGGTGCCCGTCCCCGCACTGCGCGACTCGGCGGTAGGAACGAGCCTAGAACGCCAATGCGCTGGTGGGGAGATCATTTGCGTCATTCGCTGCTCCGGTCGTGGCCTGGAAAGCAGTCGGCTGCGGGTACCCGTCGAGGGCACCCGCAGCCGCCCTGCTTTTACAGGTATTGACCGGTGTTCGCCACCGTGTCGATGGAGCGCCCGGTGTCCGCGCCCTGCTTTCCGGTGATGAGGGTGCGGATGTAGACGATCCGCTCGCCCTTCTTTCCGGAGATGCGGGCCCAGTCGTCGGGGTTCGTGGTGTTCGGGAGGTCCTCGTTCTCCTTGAATTCGTCCACGCACGCCTGGAGGAGGTGGGAGACGCGGAGGCCCTTCTGGGTTTTCTCCAGGAAGTCCTTGATCGCCATCTTTTTGGCGCGGCCGACGATGTTTTCGATCATGGCGCCGGAGTTGAAGTCCTTGAAGTAGAGGACTTCCTTGTCGCCGTTGGCGTAGGTGACCTCCAGGAAGCGGTTCTCCTCGGATTCGGCGTACATCTGCTCGACCGCCGTCTGGATCATGCTCTGGACGGTGGTGGCCTTGTCTCCGCCGTGTTCGCCGAGGTCGTCGGCGTGGAGCGGGAGGCGTTCGGTGAGGTACTTGCCGAAGATGTCCTTCGCCGCTTCCGCGTCGGGGCGCTCGATCTTGATCTTCACGTCGAGCCGGCCGGGGCGCAGGATGGCGGGGTCGATCATGTCCTCGCGGTTGGAGGCGCCGATCACGACCACGTTCTGGAGGCCTTCCACGCCGTCGATCTCGGCGAGCAGCTGGGGGACGATGGTGTTTTCCACATCCGAGCTGACGCCTGATCCGCGGGTGCGGAAGAGGGATTCCATTTCGTCGAAGAAGACGATCACGGGGGTGCCTTCGCTGGCCTTTTCCCGTGCGCGCTGGAAGACGAGGCGGATCTGCCGTTCGGTCTCGCCGACGTATTTGTTGAGGAGCTCGGGGCCCTTGATGTTCAGGAAGAAGCTCTTCCCGGCGGCCTGGCCGGTGACCTCGGCGACTTTTTTGGCCAGGGAGTTCGCGACGGCTTTGGCGATGAGTGTCTTGCCGCAGCCGGGGGGGCCGTAGAGCAGGACGCCCTTGGGCGGGCGCAGCTCGTGCTCTTTGAAGAGGTCGGGGTAGAGGTAGGGCAGCTCGACCGCGTCGCGGATGGCCTCGATCTGGTTGCCGAGGCCGCCGATCTGCTCGTAGCCGATGTCCGGGACTTCTTCGAGGACGAGTTCTTCGACCTCGCTCTTGGGCACGACCTCGTAGACGTAGCCGGAGCGGGGTTCGAGCAGGAGGGCGTCGCCGGGGCGGATGGTGACGTCCAGCAGCGGCTCGGCGAGCCGTACCACCCGTTCCTCGTCGGTGTGCCCCAGTACGAGGGCGCGCTCGCCGTCCTCGAGGATCTCCTTGAGGGTGACGATGTCGCCGACGCGCTCGAATTCCATGGCCTCGACCACGTTGAGCGCTTCGTTGAGCATGATTTCCTGGCCGCGCCGCAGGTCGTCGAGTTCGACGCTGGGGCTGACGTTGACCCGGAGTTTGCGGCCGCCGGTGAAGATGTCTGCGGTGCCGTCCTCGTTGGCTTGCAGGAAGACACCGAAGCCGGCCGGCGGCTGGGCGAGCCGGTCCACTTCTTCCTTGAGGGCCACGATCTGGTCGCGGGCCTCGCGGAGGGTGTTGGCCAGTCGCTCGTTCTGGGCGGACACGCCGGCCAGGTTGGTCTGCAGCTCGACGATCCGCTCTTCGAGAATCCTCGTGTGTCGCGGAGAGTCGGCGAGCTTGCGGCGCAGGACGGCGATCTCCTGCTCAAGGTAGGCGATCTGCCCGGCCGGGTCGTCGGACCCGCGTCCCGGGCGGATGCCGCGGTTCATGTCGTCGTCGTGGGCTGCCACGGTCCTCACCTCCTCCAAGGGGAGCTGGACGCTTCCAGACCCTACCTGGGTGGGTGTCGATTGAAACCCCTAGATCACAAAGACTGTCAAGGTGTGTCGTCGGTCACCCGCCGCTCACTCCCTCGCACGGAGGGGATACCCACTGAACGTGAGGGGGAAGCAGCTTGTTCCGTGCATTGCGTGGTCAAAATCCGCCAGGACTGGCCGGAGTTGTCCGCTCACGCGCTGGTCGGCCGGTGTGCGGGCAGCACGCAGGGCGCTCGTACGGTCATTACGCAGAGCGACGGCGCAGGCGGTTGGTGTCACTGTGCGGGGCGGCCTGAAGTGATCGACCCGGCCGCCGGGGCACCCCTCTCCCGGTCCGGCGCTGGTACCCGAGGGGGCGGGGCGGGAAACCCGATGCGGTCGAACCCGGCCGTGATGCGTGCGGAGGTAGGGTCGGGGGTGTTCAACAGCCGCTGGAGCGGACCTGGCTGGCCTCTTGGCGGCGGGGTCGTCCGGCGAACCGACGGCAGGAGAGATGACCGTGCAGCAGGAGGGCCGGGGCGGCGAGGCGCTGGAGGTCTGGATCGATCAGGATCTGTGTACCGGCGACGGGATCTGTGCCCAGTACGCCCCTGAGGTGTTCGAGCTGGACATCGACGGGCTGGCCTATGTGAAGGGCGCGGACGACGAGCTGCTCCAGGCTCCGGGGGCGACCGTGCCGGTGCCGTTGCCGTTGTTGACGGACGTGGTGGACTCGGCGAAGGAGTGTCCCGGCGAGTGCATCCACGTGCGCCGGGTTTCGGACAGGGTCGAGGTGTACGGGCCCGACGCGGAGTGATTCCGGTTCAGACGCTGTGGGCCCCGGCCGGGGTGGAGCGGAGGAAGGCGTTGCCGTTCCACCGCCACGTGGCCGGGGTCTTCGTGTCGGGGCAGCAACTGGGCACGGAGTCCGAGGAGTAGCCGAGCAGGGTCGCGGAGACGGCACGTGCGCGGACGGTGAAGTCGGTGACGGTGAGCCGTTCCTTGGGCTGGACGAGGGTGGCGACCAGGCGGGGCTTGCCGCCGTCCGCGGGGCGGGTGAGGACGTAGACGCCGTCGGGCGGGGTGCCCATGGGGGCGTCGCAGTGCACCACGGCGACGGTTTCGGGCCTGCCGTCGCCGTCGAGGTCTCCGGTGGCCTTCTTGACCACGACGGCTTTGACGGGGCCGCAGTCCAGGGGGAAGTGGATTCCGGTCGTGCCGGGTGGGGCGGCGGCCGCGGGGGCGGGGCCGGCCGTGGTGCCGGGGGCGGTCTGGGCGGCGGTGGCCGATCCGGGCTGGACGACGGAGGAGAGCGCCACGACGCCGGCGACGGCGGTGGCGGTGGCGAGCCAGTGGATGGGCCGGGTGTGGGTGTGGGCGAGCTCCGGAACGGCGGATTGCTGCACTAGGAGTGTCTCCTGTGAGGGCTGTGCCGGTGGGGTGGCCTGCATGGTGCCACACGTCACAGTGCGGGGGAACGGCGGGGTCGGGATTGCCGGCCGGGGGCACGCCTGGTGTGCGGGGCAGTGGTGTCGGCGCCCTTGCGTTGTCTGCGCGCGGTGGGTCAGCGGCCGGCGTCGGCGTTGGGGCCGGCGTAGTCCTCGCCGTAGGCGCCCTTGGCGGGGCGGCGGCGGCGCATGGGCGGCTCGACGCCGTCGGCGAGGCGACGGGCGGTGAGCAGGAAGCCGGTGTGGCCGATCATGCGGTGGTCGGGGCGGACGGCCAGGCCCTCGATGTGCCAGTTGCGGATCATGGTCTCCCAGGCGGTCGGCTCGTTGAAGCAGCCGATCTCGCGGATGGACTCCACGGTCCGGGCGAGCTGGGTGGTGGTGGCCACGTAGCAGCACAGGATGCCGCCGGGGACGAGTGCCTTGGAGACGGCCTCCAGGCATTCCCAGGGGGCGAGCATGTCGAGGATGACGCGGTCGACGTCGGTGTCGGACAGGTTGTCCTGGAGGTCGCCGACGGTGAGCTGCCAGGCGGGGTGGGGGCCGCCGAAGTAGCGCTCGACGTTCTGCCGGGCGATGTCGGCGAAGTCTTCGCGGCGCTCGTAGGAGTGCAGCATGCCCTGGTCGCCGATGGCCCGCAGCAGGAAGCTGCTGAGCGAGCCGGAGCCCACGCCGGCCTCCACGACGCGGGCGCCGGGGAAGATGTCGGCGAAGGCGAGGATCTGCCCCGCGTCCTTCGGGTAGACGACGGCTGCCCCGCGGGGCATGGACAGGACGTAGTCGGGGAGCAGGGGGCGCAGCGCGAGGTAGGCGACGTTGCCGGTGGTGCGGACAACGCTGCCCTCGGGAGCGCCGATCAGTTCGTCGTGCGGGAAGGAGCCCTTGTGGGTGTGGAAGTTCTTCCCGGCTTCGAGCGTGAACGTGTAGTGGCGGCCCTTGGGGTCGGTCAGCTGTACCTGGTCCCCGACCTTGAAGGGCCCGCGCCTGCGGGCGGCACCGGTCGGTTCGGACATGTGAACAGACTACCGGCCTTTGCGGGGGTCGCGGACCACTAGGCGGTGGGCCTGGCCATGGCCTTCACGAAGGCGCGCTCGACGTCGGCCGCCGACAGGACGCCGTAGATCTCGCCGGTCTCCTCGACCACGAGGTATTCGGTGGCGGGGGCGGCCCGGAGGGCGTCCAGCAGGTCTTCTCCCGCGAGCTCGGCGGAGACGCGCATGCCGTCGGTCAGGTCCTGGGCGAGGCCGCTGACGGCCACCCAGGGGCGGCGGTGTTCGGGTACGCCGACGATGGCGGCCTCGCGGACGAGGGAGAGGGGGTTGCCGTCGGCGTCCACCACGACGAGGGCGCGGGCTCCGGCGGCGTTGGCGCGGCGCAGTGCCTCGGAGAGCGGGGTGTCGTTCTCGACGGGTACGGCCCGGCGGGTGAGGGTGCGGGCGCGGAGTTCGGGGAGGTGTTCGCGCAGGCGGGCCATGCGCAGGCTGTTGCCGGCGCCGGTCCAGATGATCGCGGCGAGGATGGCGGCGAGCAGGGCGTCGGTGACGGTGTCCATGCCGCCGACGTCCTCGGTGCCGCCGCCGAGGGCGCCGGAGGAGTTGAGCAGGGGCAGGCCGATCAGGACGGAGACGGCGAGGGCGCGGCCGACCCAGGCGGCGGCGATGGTGCCGCTCATGGGTTTGCCGGTGACTTTCCAGACGACGGCGCGGAGCATGCGGCCGCCGTCGAGGGGCAGGCCGGGGAGGAGGTTGAAGATCGCCACGATGAGGTTGGAGACCATGAGGCCGGCGAGCAGGACGCCGGGGACGGTGCCGGGTTCGACCGGTTTCATGGCGAGGTAGAACAGGCCGGCCAGCACGAGGGAGAGCAGGGGGCCGACGAAGGCCAGGACGAATTCGCGGCCCGGGGTCTCGGCTTCCTTCTCGATCTCCGAGACGCCGCCGAAGAACTGGAGCTGGATGCGGCGGACGGGGAGCTTGAAGCGGATCGCGGCGACCGTGTGGGCCAGCTCGTGGACCAGGACGGAGGCGTAGAAGGCGACCGCGAAGAAGAGGGAGACGAGGTAGCGGGCGGCGCCCAGCTCGGGCAGGACGCGGTCGAGCTGTCCGCCGAAGACCCAGGTGATCAGGGCGGCGACGAGGAACCAGCTGGGGGCGACGTAGACGGGGACGCCGAAGGGGCGGCCCATGAGGATGCCGCCGCCGGGTTCCTTGGGCCGCGGCTCGGGCGGCCGGCCCTTGGCGATGCCGGAATGGGCGAGGGACCGGTGGTCGGGGGCGGTGTCGTGGCCGTGGTGGTGGGGTGCGCTGTCCGGGGTGGGCTCGGGGGCCGGGCCGGGGGTGGGCTCGGAGGCCGGGCCGGAGGGGGGCTCGGAGGCCGGGCCGGAGGGGGGCTCGGAGGCCGGGCCGGAGGTGCCGGGTGCGCGGTCCGCGGGGGGCTCGTCCGGCGTGGTGGGGTCGGCTTCTTCCGCCGCCGTCGGGCCGGGGGTCCCGGTGGTGGTCGCCTCGGTCCCGGCCGGGGGCGGGGCGGGGTGGCGGGGTGCCGGGGGTTGGGGTTCGGGGCCGGGGCGGCCGGTGGGCCCGGCCTCCGGGGCCGTAGCGTCCGTCGAGTGCCGGGCCGGCTCGTCGTTGCCGGACCGCGGCTGCCCGCTCCCGCCGCTCACGTCCACGGTTTCCCCTCGTTCGAAGCGTCTTCCGCACCTGCCGGGCGGAAGGGTCTCTGGTCGATGGTATGCGGCCTTGGTGGCACGTTTCGCCCCGGCACCCCTTGTGTTTGCCCCGGGGTGGGGCGGGCGACGCGGCGGCGACTGGGTCACTGTCGGTGGTGGGCCGTATGGTCTGTGGACATGGACAGCAGCATCGACGAGGCAGCGCCCCCGCCGGGGGACGGGACCGGGCCCGGGCCGGCGGTGGCCGGGGCGGCCGTGCCCGGTCCGGCGGCGGCCGGGGAAGAAGCGGGCGGGGAAGGAGCGGGCGGGGAGCGGAGCCCCGTCGCGCCGACCTCGTTGTCGCCGTCCCGGGCGAGTGACTTCATGCAGTGCCCGTTGCTGTACCGGTTCCGGGTCATCGACCGGCTGCCGGAGAAGCCGAGCGCGGCGGCGACGCGGGGCACGCTGGTGCACGCCGTGCTGGAGCGGCTGTTCGACGCGCCCGCCGGGGAGCGGACCGCGCCGCGGGCCAAGGCGCTGATCCCGGGGCAGTGGGACCGGCTGCGGGAGAGCCGCCCGGAGGTGACCGAGCTGTTCGCCGACGACCCGGACGGCGAGCGGCTGGCGGGGTGGCTGGCCGAGGCCGAGCGGCTCGTGGAGCGCTGGTTCACGCTGGAGGACCCGACGCGGCTGGAGCCGGCCGAGCGGGAGCTGTTCGTGGAGGCCGAGCTGGACTCGGGGCTGCGGTTGCGCGGCATCATCGACCGGGTGGACGTGGCGCCGTCGGGCGAGGTGCGGATCGTCGACTACAAGACGGGCAAGGCGCCGCGCCCGGAGTACGCCGAGGGCGCGCTGTTCCAGATGAAGTTCTACGCCTTGGTCGTCTGGCGGCTGAAGGGGGTCGTGCCGCGCCGGTTGCAGCTGGTCTATCTCGGCAGCGGGGACGTGCTGACGTACGACCCGGTCCTCGCCGATCTGGAGCGGGTGGAGCGCAAGCTGCACGCGTTGTGGGAGGCCATCGGCGAGGCGACGGAGACGGGGCACTGGCGGCCGCGGCCGACCAAGCTGTGCGGCTGGTGCGACCATCAGGCGCACTGCCCGGAGTTCGGCGGCACTCCCCCGCCCTATCCGCTGCCGGTGCGCGGGGCGGAGTCCGGGACGGTGTGATCCGGCGGAGCGGCGCAGGGCAGAATGGGGCCGGACTAGCGAAGGAGTGTCCCGTGGCCATCCGCGTCCTACTGGTCGACGACCAGCCCCTGCTGCGTACCGGTTTCCGGATGATTCTGGAGGCGGAACAGGACATCGCGGTCGTGGGTGAGGCCGGTGACGGTCTGCAGGCCCTCGATCAGGTGCGTGCCCTGCAACCGGATGTCGTGCTGATGGACATCCGGATGCCGCGGATGGACGGTGTCGAGGCCACCCGGCAGATCACCGGTCCCGGCCGGGACGGTCCGGCGAAGGTGCTGGTGCTGACCACGTTCGACCTGGACGAGTACGTGGTGGAGGCGCTGCGCGCCGGGGCCAGCGGGTTTCTGCTCAAGGACGCGCCGGCCAACGAGCTGGTGCAGGCGATCCGGGTCGTGGCGGCCGGTGAGGCCATGCTGGCGCCGAGCATCACGCGGCGGTTGCTGGACAAGTACGCCACGCATCTGCCGTCCGGTGAGGAGCCGGTGCCGGACACCCTGCACACCCTCACCGACCGTGAGGTGGAGGTGCTGAAGCTGGTGGCGCGCGGGCTGTCCAACGCCGAGATCGCGGCGGATCTGTTCGTCAGCGAGACGACGGTGAAGACGCATGTGGGGCATGTCCTCACCAAGCTGGGACTGCGGGACCGGGTGCAGGCCGCGGTGTACGCGTACGAGAGCGGTCTGGTGCGTCCCGGCGCGCAGTAGCCGGCGGGGGTTCGCGGTCGGCAGAACGAGGGGCGCCCCTCCCGTGGTCGGGAGGGGCGCCCCTCGTCGTGCCGTGTCCGGCTGGTTCCTCGGTGGGCTCGGGGCGGGCGTCGCCGGTCCCGGGCCCCGGGGCCGTTTCGTGCGCGGCCCCGGGTGCGCGGAGGCGTCAGTCGCCCACGCCGCGGCTGAGCTCCCACAGCTGGAGCGTCGAGGAGGAGTTGAGGGCGTAGGCCACGCCCGTGATGTCGTCGCGTGCTGCGACGTACTGCTTGCCCTGCCAGAGCGGGAGCAGCGGGACGTCGTCGGCGACGGTGTCCTGGATCTGGGTCAGGCTCTTGGACGCGCCGAGCCGGTCGGCCTCGCGGCGCGACTGCGGGATCAGCGACCGCTGGATGGCGCTGTTGGAGTACGGCAGGCCGAGGAAGTTGGCCTTGTCGAGGAACGGCGCCAGGAAGTTGTCGGCGTCCGGGAAGTCGGGGAACCAACCCATGCCGAAGACGTCGTACTCGCCCTTCCGCTCGGCGGGGCGGAAGTCGGACCAGGGGTGGCCCTCGATGGAGGCGTCGAACAGGCCGCTGTCGTTGAGCTGCTTCTGCAGCACCTCGAACTCCTGCTTGGTGGCCGAGCCGTAGTGGTCGGTGGTGTAGTGCAGGGTCAGCTTCACCGGGGTGGTGATGCCGGCCTTGGCCAGCAGGGACTTGGCCTTGTCGGTGCTGGGGTTGCCGTACTTGTTGAAGAACGAGTTGGAGTGGCCGGTGACGGTGGCCGGGACCAGCGAGTACAGCGGCTCGGCCTGGGTGCCGTAGACCTTGGAGACCAGCTCGCCGCGGTTGATGAGCTGGGCCATGGCCTGGCGTACGGCCTTGGACTTGACCGTGGAGGCGTTGGTGTTGAAGGCCAGGTAGCGGATTTCCAGGCCCGGCATGTCGACCAGGTCGACGTTGTCGTCGCTGCCGGCGTCCAGCTTCTGGATCTGGGCGGGCGACATGGTGCGGGTCATCACGTCGATGTCGCCCTTGTCGATCGCGTCGCCCATGGCGTCGGCGTCGGCGAAGGCGCGCAGTTCGACCTTGCCGTTGTTCACCTGCACGCTGCCCTTGTAGGAAGGGTTCTTGGTGAAGGTGGCGCTGGCGATCGCGTCGTCCTTGACGTCGGCCTTGAAGGTGTACGGGCCGGAACCGTCGATCTCGAAGCCGTCCCGGAGCTTGTCCTTCTCGTAGTCCTTGGGGTTGACGATGCCCGCGACCGGAGTGGACAGCTTGTACGGGAAGGTGGCGTCGGCCGTCTTGAGGTGGAAGACGACCTCGCGGTCACCCTGCGTCTCGATGGTGTCGATGGTGTTCAGCAGGGCGGAGGGACCGCCCTCGGCGTTGATGCGCAGGACACGCTCGATGGAGTACTTGACGTCCTTGGCGGTCACCGGGTCGCCGCTCGCGAACTGCAGGCCCTCGCGCAGCTTGCAGGCGTAGCGCTCGCTGCCGCTGTCGGTGAAGGAGCAGCTCTCGGCGGCGTCCGGGGCGGGGGCGCCCTCGCCCTTGGGCTGCGCCATCAGGGTCTGCACGGACTGGCGCAGGATGTTCCAGGTACCGACGTCGTAGGCGTAGGCCGGGTCGAGGGGTGCCGGAGCGTCCTTGGTGGCCGTGAACTGGTCCGTGGTACCGACGACGATGGCGTCACCGCTCTTGCTCCCGCTGTCGGATCCGCCGCACGCGGCGAGAACCGGGGTGAGCAGGCCGGCCACCGCCGGCAGCACCAAAGTCTTGCGGTTCATGCGGGAGTTTCTCCAGAGCTGTTCGGGTCCGTGTATCCGGCATGCAGGGGTGGTGCGGCGGATCACGGGGGTTCTAGGCGATGTTCTCGCGATGAGATTAGTCCGCGCCCGCAGGGGGGTTCACGGCCGCGCGAGTTGACCCCTCATCACGGAGTGGAACCGGTCGCGGACGCACCGAAAACCCGACAGCGGCAGGATTAGTGCAGCTTCCCACCAATCGGGACACAAGGTCACGCCGGAAGTCCGGGATCGGGGCCGGTCAGCACACTTTGCCAACGTTGTCGAGGCGCGTTGGCGTGGGGAACGTCACACTGCCAACTGTGCCGCCGGTCAGTGGAATTCGGCCGCTCGGTTCGCGCCGAATTCCACTCGGGTGTACTTCCCCGGATATATGTCCAGTGCGGCCATTGGTCTTTGCGCTCCGCGGACTCCGCGGGCCCGGGGGCACCCCCTGTGAACGGCTAGTGCATTTCCGTCATCAGGCCCCGCAGAAATGCCAGGTCGACCTCTTCCAGGGAGGAGACCACCGTGCGTCCCGCGGCCGGGCCGATGGGGGCGACGGAGGGTACGGCGACCACGCGGCAGCCCGCGGCCTCGGCGGCGGCGACCCCGGTCGCGGTGTCCTCGACCACGGCGCATCGGCCCGGTTCCGCGCCGAGTCCCGCGGCGGCGAGGAGGTACGGGTCCGGGAAGGGCTTGGTGCGCGAGACCTCGTCCCCGGCGATGGAGAGGGCGAAGTGGTGGGGGCCCAGCACGGACAGCACGCGGTCGATGATGCGCCGGTGGGAGGCGGAGACCAGTGCGGTCGGGGTCTCGGACTCGTAGAGTTCGGCGAGCAGCCGGGCGGCGCCCGGCATCAGCGGCAGGGCGCGGCCGATGCGGTCCTCGAACCCCTCGTTGAGCAGGACCGTGAGCTGGGCGAGGGTGATGTCGGCGCCGGTGGCCTCGATCAGGAAGCCCGCGCTGCGGGTCATGGGGCCGCCGACCACGACATGGCGCCAGGTCTCGTCGAGGGGGTGTCCGAGGGAGGCGAAGACCTCCACCTCGACGTCCCACCAGAAGCCCTCGGTGTCCACCAGGGTGCCGTCCATGTCGAGGAGTACCGCCTGCAGGGCGGAACCTTCGGCCGTACGGGTTCCGAGCGCGGGGACCGTGCTGGTCATCCGGGCGCACCTCCTTGGGGACGACCAGGCCGGTTCCCGGACAGGGAACCGGCCTGCGGTGGACCGATAAGTGTACGACTTATCCGATCAGTGTGCGGGGTGCGACACGCGTCACCTTGCGTTGAAGTACTTCGCCTCCGGGTGGTGGATCACGATCGCGTCCGTGGACTGCTCGGGGTGCAGCTGGAACTCCTCGGAGAGGTGGACGCCGATCCGCTCGGGCCGCAGCAGGTCGGCGATCTTGGCGCGGTCCTCCAGGTCGGGGCAGGCGCCGTAGCCGAGGGAGAAGCGGGCGCCCCGGTACTTCAGGGCGAACATGTCCTCCATGGCGGCCGGGTCCTCGCCGCCGAAGCCGAGTTCGGCACGGACGCGGGCGTGCCAGTACTCGGCGAGCGCCTCGGCCAACTGGACGGACAGGCCGTGCAGTTCGAGGTAGTCGCGGTAGGAGTTGGCCTCGAAGAGCTTCGCGGTCTCCTCGCCGATGCGCGAGCCGACGGTGACGACCTGGAGGCCGACCACGTCCGTCTCGCCCGACTCCTCCGGGCGGAAGAAGTCGGCCAGGCACAGGCGCCGGCCGCGGCGCTGGCGCGGGAAGGTGAAGCGGGTGCGCTCGTTGCCCTGCTCGTCCAGGATGATCAGGTCGTCGTCCTTGGACACGCAGGGGAAGTAGCCGTGGACGACGGCCGCTTCGAGGAGGTTGTCGGTCTGGAGCCGGTCGAGCAGGCCGCGCAGCCGGGGGCGGCCCTCGGTCTCGACCAGTTCCTCGTAGGTCGGTCCCTCGCCGGTGCGGGCCTGCTTCAGCCCCCACTGGCCCTTGAACAGCGCGCCCTCGTCCAGCCAGCTCGCGTACTCCTTGAGCTGGATGCCCTTGACGACCCGGGTGCCCCAGAACGGCGGGGTGGGCACGGGGTTGTCGACGGCCACGTCGGAGCGGACGTGTCCCGCCTCGGGCGGTTCCTCGGCCTGGACGGCGGCGGTGGCCCGTACCCGGCGCTGCTTCAGCTCGGGCAGCTTCGCCCCGGGCAGGCCGCGCTTGACGCCGATGAGGGCGTCCATCAGGCGCAGGCCCTCGAAGGCGTCGCGGGCGTAGCGGACCTCGCCCTGGTAGATCTCGTGGAGGTCCTGCTCGACGTAGGCGCGGGTGAGGGCGGCGCCGCCGAGGATGACCGGGAAGCGGGCGGCGAGGCCGCGCTGGTTCAGCTCCTCCAGGTTCTCCTTCATGATCACCGTGGACTTGACCAGGAGCCCGGACATGCCGATGACGTCGGCCCGGTGCTCCTCGGCCGCCTCCAGGATCGCGGAGACCGGCTGCTTGATGCCGAGGTTGACGACGTTGTAGCCGTTGTTGGACAGGATGATGTCGACGAGGTTCTTGCCGATGTCGTGCACGTCGCCGCGCACGGTCGCCAGCACGATGGTGCCCTTGCCCTCGGCGTCCGACTTCTCCATGTGCGGTTCGAGGTGGGCGACGGCGGCCTTCATGACCTCGGCGGACTGAAGGACGAACGGCAGCTGCATCTGGCCGGAGCCGAACAGCTCGCCGACGACCTTCATGCCGTCCAGCAGGGTCTCGTTGACGATGTCGAGCGCCGGGCGGTCCTGGAGGGCCTCGTCCAGGTCCCGCTCCAGGCCGTTGCGCTCGCCGTCGATGATCCGGCGCTTGAGCCGCTCCTCCAGGGGCAGCGCGGCCAGCTCCTCGGCCTTGCCGGCCTTCAGGGACTTCGCGGTGGCGCCCTCGAAGAGCTGCATGAGCTTCTGGAGGGGGTCGTAGCCCTCGGCGCGGCGGTCGTAGACCAGGTCGAGGGCGGTGGTGACCTGCTCCTCGTCGAAGCGGGCGATCGGCAGGATCTTGCTCGCGTGGACGATCGCCGAGTCCAGGCCCGCCTTGACGCACTCGTCCAGGAAGACGGAGTTCAGCAGGATGCGGGCGGCGGGGTTGAGACCGAAGGAGATGTTCGACAGGCCGAGCGTGGTCTGGACGGCCGGGTGCCGCCTCTTCAGCTCGCGGATCGCCTCGATGGTGGCGATGCCGTCCTTGCGGGACTCCTCCTGACCGGTGCAGATGGTGAAGGTCAGGGTGTCGATGAGGATGTCCTCCTCGTGGATGCCCCAGTTCCCGGTCAGGTCGGCGATCAGCCGTTCGGCGATCTCGACCTTCTTCTCCGGGGTGCGGGCCTGGCCCTCCTCGTCGATGGTGAGCGCGATCAGGGCGGCGCCGTGCTCCCGCGCCAGCCGGGTGACCTTGGTGAACCGGGAGTCGGGGCCGTCGCCGTCCTCGTAGTTCACGGAGTTGATCACCGCGCGGCCGCCGAGCTTCTCCAGGCCCGCCTGGATGACCTCGACCTCGGTGGAGTCCAGCACGATCGGCAGGGTGGAGGCGGTGGCGAAGCGGCCGGCCAGCTCCTCCATGTCGGCGACGCCGTCCCGGCCGACGTAGTCCACGCACAGGTCGAGCATGTGCGCGCCCTCGCGGATCTGCTCCCGGGCCATCTCCACGCAGTCGTCCCAGCGGGCCTCCAGCATGGCCTCGCGGAACTTCTTGGAGCCGTTGGCGTTGGTGCGCTCGCCGATGGCGAGGTAGGAGGTGTCCTGGCGGAACGGGACGGTCTGGTAGAGGGAGGCGGCGCCGGGCTCGGGGCGCGGCCGGCGCTCGGGCGGGGTGACGCCCCGGACCCGGTCGACGACCTGGCGCAGATGCTCGGGCGTGGTGCCGCAGCAGCCGCCGATGAGGGAGAGCCCGTAGTCGCGTACGAAGTTCTCCTGGGCCTCGGCCAGGCCCTCGGGGCCTAGGGGGAAGTGGGCGCCGTCCTTGGTGAGGACCGGCAGACCGGCGTTGGGCATGCAGAGCAGCGGGATGCGGGAGTGCCGGGTGAGATAGCGCAGGTGCTCGCTCATCTCGGCGGGGCCGGTGGAACAGTTCAGGCCGATCATGTCGATGCCGAGCGGCTCCAGCGCGGTGAGCGCGGCGCCGATCTCGGAGCCGAGGAGCATGGTGCCGGTGGTCTCGAAGGCCATGGAGACCAGGAGGGGGACCTCCACGCCGAGGGCGGCCATGGCACGGTGGGCGCCGAGGACGGAGGCCTTGGTCTGGAGGAGGTCCTGGGTGGTCTCCACGATCAGGGCGTCGGCGCCGCCGGCGAGGAGGCCCTCGGCGTTGCTCTGGAAGCCGTCCCGGAGGGTCCCGTAGGGGACGTGGCCGAGGGTGGGCAGCTTGGTGCCGGGGCCGATGGAGCCCAGGACCCAGCGCTGCCGGCCGTCGCCGGCGGTGTACTCGTCGGCCGTCTCGCGGGCGATGCGGGCACCGGCCTCGGACAGTTCGTGGACGCGGTCGGCGATCTCGTACTCCGCCATGGCCGCGTGGTTGGCCCCGAAGGTGTTGGTCTCGACGCAGTCGACGCCCACGGAGAAGTACGCCTCGTGGACGGAGCGGACGATGTCGGGGCGGGTGAGGTTGAGGATCTCGTTGCAGCCCTCGAGGTTCTGGAAGTCCTCGAGGGTGGGCTCCTGGGCCTGGAGCATCGTGCCCATGGCTCCGTCGGCGACCACCACACGGGTGGCGAGCGCCTCGCGGAGCGCGGACACACGGGTCCGGCTGTCGGCGGAAGGGGTCGTTGGCGACGAGGCCATGTAAGGGCTCCCTGGGATGCGACGGCTGTCGGCTATACGGCTGCCCTCGCAAGCGGGGTGCCGCACGGCGTCAGCGTAACCGGGAGTCGGCTTGGATGGGCACCGGCGTCCACGAGGCGGACACGGGTGGCCCGGATGCCACGCTCAGGTCACGTGTGATGTAACAGGTGTCGTCCGACCATTAGCGGTCGGTCGGCATGGACCGGTAGTGTTCGACATTGCCGAACGGTGACTTCACCGTGGGGCGGTCGAAGGGGACGGAGGCAGAACGGCGATGGCACGGAACATCCAGTCGCTCGAACGGGCGGCGGCGATGCTGCGGTTGCTTGCGGGTGGCGAGCGACGGCTCGGCCTCTCGGACATCGCCTCGTCACTGGGCCTCGCCAAGGGCACCGCCCACGGCATCCTGCGCACCCTCCAGCAGGAGGGGTTCGTGGAGCAGGACGACGCCTCCGGCCGCTACCAGCTGGGCGCGGAGCTGCTGCGCCTCGGCACCACGTATCTGGACGTGCACGAGCTGCGGGCGCGAGCCCTGGTGTGGACCGACGATCTGGCCCGGTCCAGCGGCGAGAGCGTCTACCTGGGGGTCCTGCACCAGCAGGGCGTCCTGATCGTGCACCACGTCTTCCGGCCCGACGACAGCCGGCAGGTGCTGGAGATCGGGGCCATGCAGCCGTTGCACTCCACGGCGCTGGGCAAGGTGCTCTCGGCGTACGACCCGGTGGCGCACAGCGAGGCGCTGGAGGCCGACCGCAAGCCCTTCACCGACCGCACGGTGTGCGACCCCGTCGACTTCGAGCGGCTCCTCGACGTCACGCGCGCGCGTGGCTACGCGGCCGACGTGGAGGAGACCTGGGAGGGCGTGGCGTCGGTCGCCGCCCCCATCCACGACCGGCGCCGCATGCCCGTGGGCGCGGTCGGCATCACCGGTGCCGTGGAGCGGCTGGGCCGGGACGGCGAGCTGCGCCCGGAGCTGATCGCGGCGGTGCGGGACTGCGCCCGCGCGGTCTCCCGGGACCTGGGCGCCGGACGGTTCTGAGCGGCGGCGGGCCCCGGCCGCCCGGCGCCATGACCGTGAGCGCCGTGAGCGTGACCGTGAGCGCCGTGACCGTGAGCGCGAGCGCCATGACCCTGAGCGCCGCGAGCGTGACCGTGAGCGCCGTGAGCGAGCGCCGGCCACCGCAGTCCTCCTGAGATCCCCGGGCGCCCCGAGAGCCCCGGGGATCCTTGGCATGCCGGGCACGCCCGGGGATCCGTGGCGTGCCGGGGCTGCCCGGGGACGGGGGGCGTCCAGCACGGCCACCGCGGCCGGTACGAGCGGAAACGGCCGGGACGTCGGGCGACGTTCCGGCTGTTGATCTACCCTTAAATGGGACAAATGGGCTAGATCGTACGTCGGCGCACGAAGGTCGATAACCCGCAGCGATCAATAACGATCCTGTTTTCGATAACAGAACTCTTGACGCACGCGTAACGCCGAAGCAAGACTCCCGTCCATCGGTCGGCATTGTCGAACACCTACCGGCAATACGCGCTAGAGTGTGACAACGCCAAGGGCCGGCATCGCTCTCACCCCCGAGGGCGCCAGAACCACCGGAGGGACCCGGGGGTTCCGGGCTCACCCCTGGACGAAGGACAAAGGAGTCGCGGGTGTCCAGCTCCGACATCTTCATCGGCGAGACCATCGGTACCGCCATACTCATCCTGCTCGGCGGCGGCGTCTGCGCCGCTGTCACGCTGAAGGCCTCCAAGGCCCGTAACGCCGGTTGGCTCGCCATCGCCTTCGGGTGGGGCTTCGCCGTCATGACGGCCGTGTACATCTCCGGACCGCTGTCCGGTGCCCACCTCAACCCGGCCGTCACCGTCGCCCTGGCCATCAAGGACAGCGACTGGAGCAACGTTCCGACCTACTTCGCCGGCCAGCTGCTCGGCGCGATGATCGGCGCGGCCCTGGTGTGGGTCACCTACTACGGCCAGTTCCAGGCGCACCTGACCGACAAGGAGATCGTCGGCGGTCCGGGCGCGCAGGCCACCACCGCCAAGGCGGTCGAAGCCCAGGAGAAGGGCGCCGGCCCGGTCCTCGGCATCTTCTCCACCGGTCCGGAGATCCGGAACGCGGTGCAGAACCTCGCCACGGAGATCATCGGCACCGTGGTGCTGATCCTCGCGGTCCTCACCCAGGGCCTGAACGACAAGGGCAACGGCCTCGGCATCCTCGGCGGTCTGATCACCGCGCTCGTGGTGGTGTCGATCGGTCTCTCGCTCGGCGGCCCGACGGGCTACGCGATCAACCCGGCCCGTGACCTGGGTCCGCGCATCGTGCACGCCCTGCTGCCGCTGCCCAACAAGGGTGGTTCCGACTGGAGCTACGCCTGGATCCCGGTGGTCGGTCCGCTGATCGGCGGCGCGATCGCTGCAGGCATCTACAACGTCGCCTTCGCTTAAAGAAGCCTCACCGAAGCACCGAGTCTTCGCGCACGCGCCGTACCACAGCCTCATCACCACGGATCTTTCAGGAGCACACAGTGACCGACGCCCACACCGCAGGCCCCTTCATCGCGGCGATCGACCAGGGCACGACCTCCTCCCGCTGCATCGTCTTCGACAAGGACGGCCGCATCGTCTCCGTCGACCAGAAGGAGCACGAGCAGATCTTCCCGAAGCCGGGCTGGGTCGAGCACAACGCCAACGAGATCTGGACCAACGTCCAGGAGGTCGTCGCCGGAGCCATCCAGAAGGCCGGCATCACCCGCGACGACATCAAGGCCATCGGCATCACCAACCAGCGCGAGACCACCGTGCTGTGGGACAAGAACACCGGTGAGCCCGTCCACAACGCCATCGTCTGGCAGGACACCCGCACCGACGGCCTCTGCCGGGAGCTGGGCCGCAACGTCGGCCAGGACCGCTTCCGCCGCGAGACCGGCCTCCCGCTGGCCTCGTACTTCTCCGGCCCCAAGGCCCGCTGGCTGCTCGACCACGTCGACGGCCTGCGCGAGCGCGCCGAGGCGGGCGACATCCTCTTCGGCACCATGGACACCTGGGTCATCTGGAACCTGACCGGCGGTGTCGACGGCGGCAAGCACGTCACCGACGTGACCAACGCCTCCCGCACCCTGCTCATGAACCTGCACACCATGGAGTGGGACGAGAAGATCGCCGAGTCCATCGGCGTCCCGCTGGCGATCCTGCCGGAGATCCGCTCCTCCGCCGAGGTCTACGGCGAGATCACCGGCGGCAAGCTCGGCGACCTGCTCGGCGGCATCCCGGTCGCCTCGGCGCTCGGCGACCAGCAGGCCGCCCTGTTCGGCCAGTGCTGCTTCGCCGAGGGCGAGACCAAGTCGACCTACGGCACCGGCACCTTCATGGTGATGAACACCGGCGACAAGATCATCAACTCCTACGCCGGTCTGCTGACCACCGTCGGCTACAAGATCGGCGAACACCCGACGGTCTACGCCCTGGAGGGCTCGATCGCCGTCACGGGCTCCCTGGTGCAGTGGATGCGCGACCAGATGGGCCTGATCTCCACCGCCGCCGAGATCGAGACGCTCGCGCTCTCGGTCGAGGACAACGGCGGCGCCTACTTCGTACCGGCCTTCTCCGGCCTGTTCGCCCCGCACTGGCGCTCCGACGCCCGCGGTGTGATCGCCGGTCTGACCCGGTACGTGACCAAGGCGCACCTCGCGCGCGCCGTCCTGGAGGCCACCGCCTGGCAGACGCGGGAGATCGCCGACGCCATGGTCAAGGACTCCGGCGACGAGCTGGTGGCGCTCAAGGTCGACGGCGGCATGACCGCCAACAACCTGCTGATGCAGACGCTCGCCGACGTCCTCGACGCGCCGGTGGTGCGCCCGATGGTCGCCGAGACCACCTGCCTCGGCGCCGCCTACGCCGCCGGCCTCGCCGTCGGCTTCTGGTCCAGCACCGACGAGCTGCGCGCCAACTGGCGCCGGGCCGCCGAATGGACCCCCCGCATGGACGCGGAGACCCGCGACCGTGAGTACAAGAACTGGCTCAAGGCCGTCGACCGGACCATGGGCTGGATCGAGGACGAGAGCTGAGCGCCCCTAGACGGCTCAGACATCTCTGACGAGGAGTAAGTACCCGACATGACCAGTCAGTCCACCCTGCAGTCCGTGCCTGCCCTGGGAACGCACCCGGCCTCCGGCTCCAACCCGAGCCGCGCCGAGACCAGGGAGCAGCTCGCCAAGGCGTCGTACGACCTTCTTGTGATCGGCGGCGGCATCCTGGGCATCTCCACCGCCTGGCACGCCGCGCAGTCCGGGCTCAGGGTGGCGCTGGTCGACGCCGGCGACTTCGCCGGTGCCACCTCCTCCGCCTCCTCCAAGCTGCTCCACGGCGGTCTGCGCTACCTGCAGACCGGCGCGGTGAAGCTGGTGGCGGAGAACCACTTCGAGCGCCGTGCGGTCTCCCGCCAGGTGGCCCCCCACCTGGCGAACCCGCTCACCTTCTACCTCCCCGTGTACAAGGGCGGGCCGCACGGCGCGGCGAAGCTCGGCGCGGGCGTCTTCGCCTACTCCGCGCTCTCCGCGTTCGGTGACGGCGTGGGCCACCTGCTCTCCCCCGCCAAGGCGGCGCAGGACGTGCCCGAGCTGCGCACCGAGAACCTCAAGGCCGTGGCCGTGTACGGCGACGACCAGATGAACGACGCGCGCATGGCGCTGATGACGGTCCGCGCGGCCGTCGAGGCGGGCGCGGTCGTCCTGAACCACGCCGAGGTCACCGGTCTGCGCTTCACCAAGGGCCGGGTCACCGGCGCCGACCTCAAGGACCGCACGTCCGGCGACGAGTTCGGGGTGAACGCCCGTCTGGTGCTGAACGCGACCGGCCCCTGGGTCGACCACCTGCGCCGGATGGAGGACCCCGACGCGGCGCCGTCCATCCGCCTGTCCAAGGGCGCGCACCTGGTCCTGAAGCGCACGTCCCCGTGGAAGGCGGCGCTGGCGACCCCGATCGACAAGTACCGCATCACCTTCGCCCTCCCCTGGGAGGACATGCTGCTGCTCGGCACCACCGACGAGGAGTTCGAGGGCGACCCGGCGGACGTCTCCGTCACCGAGAAGGACATAGCCCAGATCCTGGACGAGGCCGCGTTCTCGGTCCGGGACCAGCAGCTCCAGCGGGATCTCATCACCTACGCGTTCGCGGGTCTGCGGGTGCTTCCGGGCGGCCCCGGCGACACCGCCAAGGCCAAGCGGGAGACGGTGGTGACCGAGGGCAAGGCCGGCATGCTCTCCGTCGCCGGCGGCAAGTGGACGACGTTCCGCCACATCGGACGCACGATCATGAAGAAGCTGGAGGCGCTGCCGGGCCACCCCCTCGGCGACGACTTCGAGCCGATCTCCTCGCTGCCGAAGAAGCTGCCGCTGCCGGGTGTCGCCAACCCGCGCGCGGTCGCCCACCGGCTGCTGGTGGACTACCCGGCGCCGGGTCCGCGCATGGCGGCCGACACCGCCAAGCACCTGGCCACCCACTACGGCTCCCTGGCGTTCGACATCGCCCGCCTGGCCAACGACAACCCGGAGCTGGCCGAGCGCGTCCACCCCGACGCCCCCGAGATCTGGGCGCAGGTCGTCTGGGCCCGTGACCACGAGTGGGCCGAGACGCCGGACGACGTGCTGCGCCGCCGCACCACGCTGACCATCCGGGGCCTGGCCACGGACGAGGTCCGCGCGAAGGTCCAGGACCTGCTCGACAAGAAGTAGGCCCCGGCCGCTGCCGGCCCCTCCCCCTGACCGGGGCGGGCAGCGGAGGAGGACACACCCGGCCCCACCGGTCACGCACCGGTGGGGCCGGGTGCCGTTCGGGCCGCCGGGCGGTCAGCGGATCGGTGCGGAGCAACTGGACGCGCCGGAAGCCCGGTTGGACGCGCTGGGCGCGGATCCGTCGGTGGAGCAGCCGGTCGCCGCCGGCCTGGAGTTCCACCGGAGCATCGTGCGCGGCGCCGGCGACCCGGTGCTGTGCTCGCTGCTGGAGGGGCTGTCGGGGCCACCACCCGCGCCCGGATCTGGCGGGGGCTCACCCAGGAGGACGCGGCCGGCCGCACCCTGCGCAGTGGCTGCGGTCCACGCTGTGCGTGCGGCCGGGGACGCCGCCGGGGGGCGGGGCGCCCTCGGGTGCCGGCCCGCTCCGACGGGAGGGCCGGGGGTGTTCCCCGGCGGTGAACGGGGCAGTGATCCGTTCACTCCCCCGGGCAAGGGGGCTGCGGGCGCCCCCGCCCGACGCCGTAAGGTTGGTGAGTCAGGCGAGGGCACGTCGGAAGGAGGCACTGGGTGATCGAGCTGGAGGGGGTTCCCGAGCTGATCGACCCAGTCATGGTGGCCGCGTTCGAGGGCTGGAACGATGCCGGCGACGCCGCCTCCACGGCGGTCGCGCATCTGGAACGCGAGTGGAAGGGCGAGGTGTTCGCGGCGTTGGACGCCGAGGACTACTACGACTTCCAGGTGAACCGCCCCACGGTGTACATGGACGGCGGTGTGCGCAAGATCACCTGGCCGACGACGCGGTTGTCGGTCGTCCGGGTCGGCGGCGAGAAGCCGCGCGATCTGGTGCTGGTCCGCGGCATCGAACCGTCCATGCGCTGGCGCTCGTTCTGCAACGAGCTGCTGGGCTTCGCGCACGAGCTGGGCGTGGAACTGGTGGTCATCCTGGGCGCCCTGCTCGGTGACACCCCGCACACGCGTCCGGTGCCGGTCAGCGGGGTCACGTCCGACCCGGACCTGGCCCGCCGGATGGACCTGGAGGAGACCAAGTACGAGGGCCCGACGGGCATCGTGGGCGTCCTCCAGGAGGCGTGCACGCACGCCGGCGTCCCCGCGGTCTCGCTGTGGGCGGCCGTCCCGCACTACGTCTCCCAGCCGCCCAACCCCAAGGCGACGCTGGCGCTCCTCAACCGCCTGGAGGACCTGCTGGACCTGCGCGTCCCGCAGGGCGAGCTGCCCGAGGACGCGCGTGCCTGGCAGGTGGGCGTGGACCAGCTGGCCGCGGAGGACAGCGAGGTCGCCGAGTACGTCCAGACGCTGGAGGAGGCCCGGGACACCGCCGAGCTGCCGGAGGCGTCCGGTGAGGCGATCGCCCGCGAGTTCGAGCGGTACCTGCGGCGCCGGGACGTGGGCCCGCCGGGCGGCAAGCCCAGGCCGCCCGCCGCCGGCGGCGGGCCGCGGGACGAGGACGACGACGGTCCGGAGGACTGAGGTACGAAGAAGGGGCGCTTCCCTCGGGGGGAAGCGCCCCTTCTTCGTGCCGGCGGCTAGAGGGCCACGCCCAGCAGCGCGTCCACGGCGCGCGTGACCACGCCCGGCGCGCCGGTGTCGGTGCCGCCCTCCTGCTCCTGGCGGGCCGCCCAGCGGTCGACCGCGGCGAGCGCGGCCGGGGCGTCCAGGTCGGCGGCCAGCGCCTCCCGGATCTCCTCCACGAGCGCGTCGGCGGACGGGCCGTCGGGCCGGGAGACGGCCGCGCGCCAGCGGCCGAGGCGGGCGACGGCCTCCCCGAGGACGTCGTCGGTCCACTCCCAGTCGGCGCGGTAGTGGTGGGCGAGCAGGGCGAGCCGGATGGCGGCGGGGTCGACGCCGTCGCGGCGCAGCTGGGAGACGAAGACGAGGTTGCCCTTGGACTTGGACATCTTCTCGCCGTTCAGGGCGACCATGCCGGCGTGCACGTACGCCTTGGCCATGGGGAACTCGCCGGTGAGCACCTGGGCGTGGGAGGCGCCCATCTCGTGGTGCGGGAAGGCGAGGTCGGAGCCGCCGCCCTGGACGTCGAAGCCCATGCCGAGGTGGTCCAGGGCGATGGCCACGCACTCGATGTGCCAGCCGGGGCGGCCCCGGCCGAGCGAGCCGCCGTCCCAGCTGGGCTCGCCCTCCCGGGCCGCCATCCACAGCATCGGGTCGACCGGGTTCTTCTTGCCCGGGCGGTCCGGGTCGCCGCCGCGCTCGGCGGACAGCAGCCGCATGGCGGCGGCGTCCAGGTTGGACACCTTGCCGAAGTCGGGGTCGGACTCCACGGAGAAGTAGATGTCGCCCTCCAGCTCGTAGGCCGCGCCGAGGTCGCGCAGCCGCTCCACGAGCGGGACGATGCCGGGTATCGCCTCGACGGCGCCTATGTAGTGCTTCGGGGGAAGCATCCGCAGGGCGGTCATGTCCTCGCGGAAGAGGGCCGTCTCCTTCTCGGCGAGGGCGACCCAGTCGACGCCGTCCCGCTCCGCACGCTCCAGCAGCGGGTCGTCGACGTCGGTGACGTTCTGGACGTAGTGGACCTGCCGCTTGGTGTCGAGCCACACGCGCTGAACCAGGTCGAACGCGTTGTAGGTCGCCGCATGACCCATGTGGGTCGCGTCGTACGGCGTGATGCCGCAGACGTAGATGCGGGCGACGGGACCGGGGTCGAGGGTGACCGGACCGCCGGTCGCGGTGTCGTGGATCCTCAGGTCGCGGCCCTGACCAGGCAGGGCGGGGACCTCGGAAGCGGGCCAGGCATGCATGTACATGAGCCTAACCGGCGCCGAGCCGCGTATACGAACGGGATCGGCCCGGATGGCCGGTTAGGCGTTCTTGTACCTCGGCGCCGGATGTGCTTACACCGGTGGCCAGGGGATGGCGGGCCAGTCCCCGCCCGGCTCCGGATGGGTTCCGGAGGTGAGCAGCGCCTCGACGCGCGCGCGTGTGGCGTCGATCTCGGCCGCCGTGATCAGCGTGGCCAGCCGCTCCCCCAGCTCCGCGTCCAGCGCGGCCCGCAGCTCCCGGAGGACGTCGACGGCCTCCGGGGTGAGGGGCTCCCCGGCCCAGCCCCACAGCAGGGTGCGCAGCTTGTCCTCGGCGTTGAAGGTGACGCCGTGGTCGATGCCGTAGAGCCGGCCGTCGGCGGTGGGCAGCAGATGACCGCCCTTGCGGTCGGCGTTGTTGATCACCGCGTCCAGGACGGCCAGCCGGCGCAGCCGCTCGTCGTCGGCGTGCACCAGCAGCGCGGTGCGGCCCTCGCCGACCTCGGCGAACCCGATCGCCTTCCAGCCCGGCTCCGGCTCCTCGCCGTCGACCAGGGCGAGCAGCTCGGCCTCGGCGTGGACGTCGATCCAGAGCTGGCACATGCCCTCGCCGTACGGCCCGTCGCGCAGCACGGTGGGCGGCACGAGCCCCCAGCCGGTGGCCTCGGAGACCGCGTAGGCGGCCACCTCGCGGCCCGCGAGGGTGCCGTCGGGGAAGTCCCACAGGGGGCGCTCGCCGGCCACCGGCTTGTACACGCAGGAGGCTGTGCGGCCGTCGAGGGCGACCGTGCAGAACAGTGCCGCGTTGGACGCCTCACGGATCCGGCCGCGTACGGTGAGCTCGCCCCGTGCGAGCAGCTCGGCGGGGTGCGGGTCGGCCCCTGCCGCGGGGGGCGTCAGGCCCCGCGGCGGTATCCGTTCTGGCGCGGACATACGTGTCCTTCCGGATCGAGCGGGAGGCTGCACAGCGGGCACGGTGGCCGCCCGGCGTTGACGACGTCGAGGGCGCGCTTGGCGAAGGCCCTGGCCTGCGCGCCGGTCAGCCGGACCCGCAGCATCGGGGGTCCGTTCTCCTCGTCCTGGAGCAGCCGCTCCTCGGCCTCGGCGAGGTCCTCCTCGGTGTCGGCCTCCAGCTCGACCAGCGCCTGCGCCTCCACGATCATGCGCTGGTCCTCGCCGTCCCAGGCCAGGGCCATGGTGCCGACGCGGAACTCCTCCTCGACGGGGGTGTCGAGGGGGGCGGTGTCGGTGATCTCGTTGGGCGCCACGGCGGGGACGGCGGCACTGCCGCCGCTACGCCGTACGACCTCGTCCAGCAGTTCGTCCATGCGCTCGGCGAGCGCGGCGACCTGGGTCTTCTCCAGGACCACGCTGGTCACCCGGGGGCCTGCGGTGGCCTGGAGGAAGAACGTACGGCGCCCGGGCAGTCCGACCGTGCCGGCCACGAAGCGGTCCGGCTGGTCGTAGAGGAACACCTGACGGGACACGTCCTGTCTCCATTGCGTTCGTGATTTCGAGAATTTCGGCGGGCCGGGCCCTGCGGATGAGCGACCGGGTGGATCGCTTCACCCTACTGCGGCCGACGATCACGGTGCGCCCGCACCACCTCCGACCGGTGCGTCGCCCTCACTGGGTTCCTCGCGCGGGGCGAGCGAAGCGAAATCGCCGGTGTCGCCGAGGCGCACGAGGAACGGCCTGAGCCGGGTGTAGCGGATCGCGGTGATGGAACACGGTTCCACGGAGATCCGCTGGAAGAGGTCGAGATGGAGACCGAGGGCGTCGGCGACGAGGGCCTTGATGATGTCGCCGTGGGAGCACATCAGATAGACGGCGTCGGCGCCGTGCTGCTCCTCCACGCGCGCGTTCCACTCGCGTACGGCCTCGGCGGCGCGGGTGTGCATGGCCCGCATGGACTCGCCGCCGGGGAAGGCGGCGGCGGACGGATGGGCCTGCACGACCTCCATCAGCGGCTCGTCCTTCAGCTCGGCGAGCTTGCGGCCGGACCAGTCGCCGTAGTCGCACTCCTCGATCCGCTCCTCGGTGTGGGAGCGCAGACCGGGGCGGGCCTCCAGCAGCGGCCGTACGGTCTCCCGGCAGCGCTGGAGGGGGCTGGTGACGACCTCCGAGATCGGCAGGGCGGCGAGCCTGCCGGGCAGCGCGGCGGCCTGCGCGGCACCGCGCTCGTCCAGGGCGACGCCGGGTGTCCGTCCGGCGAGCACGCCCGAGGTGTTGGCGGTGGAACGTCCGTGCCTTACGAGGATCAGCGTGGGCATGCGGCAAGGGTAGGCGTACATCACTGTGCGACGGCGGGCGGGCGAAGGGAGAATGCGCAACGTGATCGTGGACTGCGCCATCTATCGGCACGGGCACCGCTCCGAGGGGCCGGAGGACATGTCCGACGCGCTCGCCGAGGCGCGGGCCGCCGGCGGCTTCGTGTGGATCGGCCTGTACGAACCCTCCGAGCGGGAGTTCGACCTGGTCACGCAGGAATTCGGGCTGCATCCGCTGGCCGTGGAGGACGCGCTCAACGCGCATCAGCGGCCCAAGCTGGAGGTGTACGACGACTCGCTGTTCATGGTGCTGAAGCCGGTCGTGTACGAGCCGGAGAGCGATGCCGTCTCGGCCGACGAGGTGATGGTCTTCGTCGGCGACGGTTTCGTGGTGACCGTCCGCCATGGCGAGGGCTCGCCGCTGGCGGCCGTGCGGCACCGGCTGGAGGACGAGCCGGAGATGCTCGACAAGGGCCCCACGGCCGTGCTGTACGCGATCGCCGACGCTGTCGTCGACCACTATCTGGAGGTGGCGACGGAGTTGCAGACCGACCTGGACGAGCTGGAGGCGGAGGTGTTCCGGCCGGAGGTCGGCGGTTCCCGCAACACCGCGTCCCGGATCTACACCTTCAAACGGCAGGTCCTGGAGTTCCGCCGGGCCACCGGACCGCTGACGCTGCCGGTGACCCGGCTGGCCGGGACCGGCCCGGGTGCCACGGTGCCGTTCGTCCACGACAAGGCGCGGCCGTTCTTCCGGGACGTGGGCGACCACCTCACGCGCGTGAACGAGTCCGTGGAGGCCCTGGACCGGCTGGTGTCGGACATCCTGTCGGCGCATCTGGCGCAGATGAGCGTGCGGCAGAACGACGACATGCGGAAGATCTCCTCGTGGGCGGCGATGGCCGCGGTGCCGACCATGATCGCGGGGATCTACGGCATGAACTTCGACCACATGCCCGAGCTGCACTGGCTGTGGTCGTATCCGGCGGTGATCCTGTTGATGGCCGCGCTGGAGATGCTGCTGTACCGGATGTTCAAGGGGCGTGGCTGGCTGTGACCGCGGCTCGGGCGAACTCTCGGGTCCTTTCCGGGGAGTGGCCGGCTGTGACCGCGGCTCGGGCGAACTCCCGGGCCCTTCCCGGGGCGTGGCCGGCCGTGTCCCCGGCTCAGGCGAACTCCCGGGCGGGCGCCGCCGGTCCGCCGAGGGCGTCGCGGCGCTCGGGCATGCGCAGACCGACCATGCGATGCCAGCCGGCGAGGCGCTCGTAGCCGTACACGGCGTGGATGCCGGCCGCGAGGACCGCCGACTTGGCCTTCGGCCAGCGCAGGACGCGGCCCATCCGGGCCATGACGGCCAGGCTGACGTCCCGGTAGACGCGGATCTCGGCCAGCGCGCACGCGCGCAGGGTGGACTGGATCAGCCGGCCGTGCCCGGCGGCGGCGAGGCGCAGCAGTTCCTCGTGGGTGTAGGCGAGGTGGCCGTCCTCGTCGGCGGAGATCATGCGGACGGCCCGGCCGACCTCGGGGTGGTCGCCGAAGCACTTGCGCAGCAGCACCATCTGCTCGGCGGCGCGCTGTTCGGTGACCCTGCTGTGCGCGAGGTAGACGACGATGTCCCGCACCGTGAGCGGCTCGTCCCGGCGGAGCCGGTCGTGGGCGAGGCCGATGCCGCGCCGTTCCAGGAGCATCGTGTAGTCGGTCTCCGGCGGCACGGGGACCGGCGTGAGCCCGCGTTTTCTCAGCAGGGCGTGGAAGATGCGCCCGTGCTTGTCCTCGTCGGCGCCGTGCCGGGCGATCTTCGGGGCCAGCGCGCGCTCGCTCTCCGGTACGAGGACGGCGATCCGGCCGTTCTCCCAGCCGCCCTGGGCCTCCCCGCCGGCGGCGATGGAGCAGAAGAGCCGGAACGCCTCGTCGTCGTCGAGGATCTCCTGGAACAGACTCCTGGCCGAAAGCATGGCCGCCACCTCTCCCCGGCTCCGGAGGGTTACGTATTCCGCATGTTCCGCAGTTCCGCGTGTTCCGCATGGTGCGCGTGTTCCGCACAGTGCGGATGTTCCGACAAGAAAGAGTGGATAACGAGTCAAATGCGGATGCCGGAGAGCCGCAACAGGAGTGCGGGCGGGTTCGGCCGAACGAAGGACGGCCGGGGCCGGAAAAGAAGCGGTACGAGGGTCGTAACCGCGCGGCGCCGGGCGCGTTGTTCTCCGTGACGGCCGTGGCGGGGAAGACCCCCGAGCCCCCACCACGGCCGTGGAAACCCCCTTACGCCAGCCCGGCGCGCTCCAGGGCCTCGGTGCCGGCCCGCAGGGAGGCGAGCCGCTCGTCCAGCGTGAAGCCGGCCGGGGCCAGGCTGAGGGTGGTGACCCCGGCGGCGGCGTACGCCTTCATCCGGTCGGCGATCCGGTCGACGGAGCCCAGCAGCGTGGTCCGGTCGATGAGGTCCTGCGGGATCGCGGCGGCGGCCCCCTGCTTGTCCCCGGACAGGTACTTCCGCTGGATCTCGGCGGCCTCCTTCTCGTACCCCATGCGCTGGGCGAGCTGGTTGTAGAAGTTCTGCTTGGCGCTGCCCATGCCGCCGACGTACAGCGCGGTGTACGGGCGGAAGGTGTCGGCGAGCCGGGCGACGTCCTTGTCCTCGCCCACGGCGAGCGGCAGGGTCGGGCAGATGTCGAAGCCGTCGAGGGTCTTGCCCGCCTTCTCCCGGCCGGCGCGCAGGTGCTTGACGGTGGTCTCCTCCAGGTGCTCGGCGGACGGGAAGATCACCAGCGCGCCGTCGGCGATCTCGCCGGTCTGCTCCAGGTTCTTCGGGCCGATCGCGGCGATGTACAGCGGGATGTGCTCGCGCTGCGGGTGCACGGTCAGCTTGATCGGCTTGCCGGGGCCGCCGGGCAGCGGCAGCGTCCAGTGCTCGCCCTCGAACGTCAGCCGCTCCCGGGTCATCGCCTTGCGGACGATCTCCACGTACTCGCGGGTGCGGGCCAGCGGCTTGTCGAACTTGACGCCGTACCAGCCCTCGGAGACCTGCGGGCCCGAGACGCCGAGACCGAGCCGGAACCGGCCGCCGGAGAGCGAGTCGAGCGTGGCCGCGGTCATCGCGGTCATCGCCGGCTGCCGGGCCGGGATCTGGAAGATGGCCGAGCCGACGTCGATGCGCTCGGTCTGCGCGGCGACCCAGCTGAGCACGGTGGCCGCGTCGGAGCCGTACGCCTCGGCGGCCCAGCACACCGCGTAGCCCAGCCGGTCGGCCTCCTGCGCCACGGCCAGGTTGTCGCCGTCCATTCCGGCACCCCAGTAGCCGAGGTTGATCCCGAGCTGCATGCGCGCATCCCCTTACCGATGAGTAACGTCCCTGTGCGGCAGACCTTAGCGCGGGCGTGGACAGGGACGGCAGTGCATCGGCGCGGGCATCGACAGGGACGGCCGTGCGCCGGCGCGTCCCGTTGTCCACAGGCAACCCACCGCACCGGTTCCGGCCAGTAATCTCGCCCGCATGGAGCAGAGGCATCTCGGCCGTACCGGCCTGCGCGTGTCCCGGATCGGACTCGGCACCCTCACCTGGGGCCGGGACACCGACCAGCACGACGCCGCGGACATGCTGAAGGCGTTCTGGGAAGCCGGTGGCACCCTCGTCGACACCGCGGACGTGTACGGCGACGGGGAGGCGGAGTATCTGCTCGGGCAGCTCATGGACGGCCTGGTGCCGCGCCGGGACCTGGTCGTCTCCACCAAGGCGGGCAGCGTGCCCGACCCCGACCGGCGTTTCGACGGCTCCCGCGGCCATCTGCTCGCCGCCCTCGACGCCTCCCTGGCCCGGCTCGGCACCGACTACGTCGACCTGTGGCACGTCCACGTCTACGACCCCCACACCCCGCTGGAGGAGACGCTCCAGGCCCTCGACATCGCGGTGAGCAGCGGCCGGGCCCGGTACGCCGGCGTCTCCAACTTCTGCGGCTGGCAGCTGGCCAAGGCCGCCACCTGGCAGCTCGCCGCGCCGGGCACCCGCACCCGGCTGGCCAGCACGCAGCTGGAGTACTCGCTGCTGCAGCGGGGCGTGGAGCGCGAGGTGCTGCCGGCCGCGCTGGACCTCGGCGTGGGCCTGCTGCCCTCCTCCCCGCTCGGCCGGGGCGTGCTGACCGGAAAGTACCGGCACGCCACTCCCCCGGACTCACGCGGCGCCTCCGAGCACCTGGCCCCGTTCGTCGAGCCGTATCTGGACGACACCGCGACCCGCATCGTGGACGCGGTGACGACCGCCGCCGACGGGCTCGCGGTCACCCCGCTCCAGGTGGCCCTCGCCTGGGTCCGGGACCGGCCCGGGGTGGCCGCGCCGATCGTGGGTTCGCGCAACGCGCAGCAGCTCACGGCGGCATTGTCAGTGGAGGCCCTTAGTCTTCCTGACGAGATCTGCCGGGCGCTGGACGATGTGTCGGCGCCCGTGCACCGCTATCCCGATCACGACTGGAGCACGCTGTGAGCACGGAGCCGGAGACCACGGAGGAAGCCGGGCCGGGTACGCCGGACACCCGTGAGGCCCCGGACCAGGGCACCGACGGAGGCCCCGCGGCCCAGGGCACGGAACAGGCGGACGACGCGGAGAACCCGGGCGGCACGGAGAACCCGGGCGGCACGGAGGATTCCACTGCCGTGGACGATGACGGCGGGGATGCTGCGGGCGGGGGCGCCTCCGGGGCCTCCGCTTCCTCGGGCGACGCCGCCGAGGACGCCGCTGCCGGCGACGGCGCGGAGGCCGGGCAAGGCCCCGCTGCCGAGGACGGCGCCGAGGGCGGCGCGGGCGGGGACGGTGCCGCCGCTGCCGGGGTGTCCGAGGCGGCGGCCGAGCTGGCCGCGCAGCGGATCGAGCGGGAGCGCATCGAGCGGCGCAAGGCCGAGCGGAGGGGCCCGATCGACAGCGGCGCCGGGCTCAGCGGCAAGGCGGCCGACCTGCTCGCCGCGGTCCGGGCCGTGGAGAGCGGCGAGAAGCCGGTGGCCACGGTGTTCGAGGAGCCCGCCCCCGCGCCGCGCCGCCCCGCCCCGGAGCCGGTGCGCAGGCCCCAGCCCGCGCCGGCCGCACCGGTGGCGCCCGGTGCGCCCGCGCCGGCGGCCGTCGATGCCGTGCGCCGTGTGCTGGCCGAGGGCGGCGCGCCCGACAGCCTGGCCCCGCAGGTCGCCGCGGCCCTCGGCGAGGGCGCCGACACCGTGCTCCGTGAGGACCCCTGGCAGCTGCTCCGGGTCGGCGGGGTCCGGCCGGAGCAGGCCGACGGCTTCGCGCGGGCGCTGCTCGGCACCGCCTGCGGCCCGGACGACGAGCGGCGGGGCCGCGCGATGACGGTGTGGCTGCTGGAGCAGGCGGCCGTGGCCGGGCACACCGCCCTGGAGCTGCCCACGCTGACCGCCGCGCTGGACCGGCAGGGCGTGCCGGACCCGGACGCGGCGGTGCAGGGCGCGCTCGCCGAGGGTGACGCACTGGTGTTCCAGGACGCCCTGGAGGAGCCCGGCGGCGCCCCCGCGCCCGATACCGAGGACACCGACGAGGAGCGGGAACGGCCGGTCCGGGTCCTGGTCGGCCTGGAGCGGTACGCGCTGGCCGAGGAGAGCCTCGCCGACGGCCTGGCCCGGCTGGTCGGCTCACCGGCGACGGAGGCGGAGCAGGCGTGGCAGGCGGCCGCCGCCGGGCTGTCCGGGGGTGCGGCCGAGCTGGCCCGCGCGGTCGCCGGGCACGGCCTGGTGCTGCACACCGGCGGAGAGGCGGCCCGCGCCGAACCGGCCGCGCTGCTCACCGCCGCCCGCGCCGCGGGCCTGCGGGCCTTCGCCGCCTGCCACACCCCGGACGGGTGCCGGCGGCTGGCCGCGCGGCCGGACGGGGACCGCGCGGCGCAGGGGGTGGTCACGGTCGCCGGTCTGCTGTCCGGTGCCGAGGGCCCGGACCGTGACGCGGACGGCGCCCTGGAGCTCGACCTGCTGATCGTGCCGGACGCGCCTCAGCTCGACGTGGAGAACGCCGCGATGCTGGTCGAGTCGCTGCCCGACGGGGCCCGGCTGGTGCTCAGCGGCGACCCGGGGGTGCTGTGGTCGGCGGGTCCGGGCCGGGTCTTCGCCGACCTGCTGGCGGCCCGGGTATGCCCGGCGACCGCCTCCCGCGTCCCGGACCCCGGCCCCCTCGGCGAGCTGGTCTCCGGCATCGGCGTCGGCGAGCTGAACCAGGTCGCCGCCCCCGGCAAGGAGATCGTCATCGTGCCCGTGCGGGACGCCGGCGAGGCCGTGCACCGTACGGTGCAGCTGGTCGCCGACTCGGTGCCGCGGGCGATCGGTGTCCCGGCCGACCAGACGGTGGTGATCACCCCGGGCCACGGCGGTGCCGCGGGCACCCGCGCCCTCAACTCCGCGCTCAAGGAGCGCCTCAACCCCGGCCCCGGCCGCTTCGGCGGCTTCGACCCCGGTGACCGGATCGCCTACTCCCCCGCGCCGGGGCGCACGGTGCCGGGCACGGTGGTGAAGGCCGACGCCGACGGGCTGCATCTGTCCTGCGCCGGTGTCCCCGTCGTGGTCCCGCGGGAGCGGGTGGAGGGCAGTGTCCGGCACGGCTGGGCGCTGACCGCGCACCAGGCGGTGGGCACCCGCTGGCCGGCGGCGGTCGTGGTGCTGCCCGGCGACGCCGCGCCGGCCCTCAGCCGGCCCTGGGTGTACACGGCGTTCGGCCGGGCGGAGCGGCACCTGTCGGTGGTCCACGGGGTGGAGCAGGCGCTGCCGAAGGCGGTCGCGGAGATCCTGGCCAAGCCCCGCACGACCCGTCTCCAGACGCTGCTGCGCCCACAGGAGGACTGAGTCCCCTCCCACGGCGGAGACGACGGGTCACGCCGACGGGAACCGGCGGTGCCGTACCGGGCCTCAGGGCTCACGGCACCGCCGGGCCCGTCTCACTTCTCGGCGTCGAGCCGCTCCAGCTCCTCGTCGTCCTCGTCGACGAAGTCGAGCTCGTCGTCACCGTCGGAGACTTCGTCGTCGTCGGGGATCTCGTCGTCGAACACCGCGCTCACGTCGAACCGGCACACCACCTGCTGCGGATCGACCTGCTCGAAGGGGCTCTCCAGCCATTCCCCGGCCTCGGTCGGCTCCTCGGCCGCGGTGACCCAGAGCGTGGAGTCGCCCTCCTCCAGGCCGAACTCCTTGTGCCGGGAGGCGATCTCGTCCGGTTCGAACTCGCCGAAGAGGATGCCCAGCGCCCCGGGCACGGTCCGGGCGGCCTCGTCGTCGTCCACGCCGTCGTCGTACTCCGCCGCCTCGACCCGCTGGGCCTGTGCCAGCAGCCGCTGGGGTTCCGCCACGGTGTAGTCGCGGCGGATCAGCACACTGATCGCGTTCGGTTCCTCGGGGCCCGCGTAGGGCGGCAGGGTGTCCTCCGCGCCGGGGATCTCGAAGGGGGTGACCTCGTCATAGCGGTCGTAGAGCAGCTCGTCGTACGCCTCCGCGGCAGCGGCCAGCTGGTTGAACGCCTCGGAGACAGCGGGGTCGTCCTCCCCTGACCTGCGTTCGATCGCAGCCAGATGACGGTCGAGCGCGGTCTTGACCGCGTCGGCGGCGGCGCGTACCTCGGCAGCGGTGGGCTGCGCAGCATCAGACATAGTGCAGACGCTATCCGTACCGGGCACCAGCCCGCACAATAGATGCGATGCCGGAATACGAATTTGTCGACGTGTACGTCCCTCGCGGGGTCTCCCGCAAGGACACCACGCGTCTGCTGACGGACCATGCCGAGTACGGACACTGGGAGTTGGACCGACTGAGCCTGCTGCGCGACGGCAGCCGCAAGGTGCGGCTGCGCCGGCGGATCATCCGCCAGGTACGCGCGACGTGGTGAGTGCGGACAGATGACGGAGCGGGCCCCGCCGGTGCGGCGGGGCCCGCTCCGTTTCCGGGGCGTACGGCCTTGTTCACGCGGTGTACGGATCCGTTCGGGGCCGTACCGTCGTCGCGCTCGACGCCGGGCGCGGTCCTACGCCGCGGCCCGGGCCTTGCGGTAGAGCACCGCGCCCGCGAGCAGCGCGCCCGCGCCGACCGGCAGCGTGATGCCGAGCGGCAGCTCGTTGCCCGTGTGCGCGAGCTGGGCCGAGGTCACGGGCCGGGTGGAGCGGCCCGCCTGCGCCTCGGCCCGGGACGCTCCGTGTCCCGTGGAACCGCCCTGGGTGCCCGTACCGGAATGGCCCGGCCCGCCCGGCTGGTCCGGGGTGCCGGGGTGGCCGGGGTTGCCCGGGTGGCCGGGCGTGCCCGGGTGACCAGGTGTCCCCGGGTGACCGGGGTGACCGGGCTCACCCGGCTTGCCGGGATGCCCCGGCTCTCCCGGCCCTCCCGGATGCCCCGGCCCTCCCGGATGCCCCGGCTCCCCCGGGTGACCCGGCTTTCCGGGCGGGTTGCCGTATCCGCCGTCGTCGGCGCAGTCGTTGCCCGCGGTGGCGTTGCCGGCCCCGATGACGTCGACGCTGTTGCCGCACACGTTGACCGGGACGTCGATCGGCACCTGCACGGTGTTGCCGGACCCCACGCCCGGCGAGCCGCCGGTGTGGCCGCCCGCGTGCGAGCCGCCGGAGCCGCTGTGGTGGCCCCCCGAAGTACCGCCGTGACCGGCGCATTTGTTCCCCACCGATGGGTTGAGGAGTCCGACGACGTCCACGGTGTTGCCGCAGATGTTCACCGGCGCGTGCACCGGCACCTGCACCGTGTTGCCGGACAGTACGCCGGGTGAGCCCCCGGCGGCCCCCGCCGCGCCCGCGTCGGCGTGTGCGTAACCGCTCGCGGCGGCGATCACGCCGGTCGCGGCGGCCATGGTCATCAGGCCCTTGCGTGTGCCCTGTCGCATGCTGAGATCCCCCCTGCCTTCCATGCCTTCGTTCTCCGAAGAGCAGCCGGCCCCGGAGCGCGTGGCGCGCGCTCCGGGGCCGACGACTCGTAAAAGGACGCCCCCTCAGGGAGCCGGCGTCACTTGTTGAAGCAGGTGTTGCCGAAGGCGGGGTTCAGGAGCCCGATCACGTTGATCGTGTTGCCGCACACGTTCACGGGGACGTGCACGGGAGCCTGGATGACGTTGCCGGACACGACGCCCGGGGAGTGCACGGCGGCACCCTGGGCACCGGAGTCGGCGACGGCGAGGCCCGCACCCGCGAGAACGAGACCACCGGTGGCAGCCGCAGCGGCGACGACCTTCTTGATCATTATTCCTCCTTGTTGGCAATGCGACCCCAAGGTTCGGGATCACATCAGCAGTAACGAGGAGGAACTAATGAAGCTACGAACTTATCGTCGCATTCACCCTTCTCAGTCGATCTCGTACGCGCGCCCGATTACCCCCGGCCGGAGCGTCACGACGCGTCGATGAACCGGTCGAGCACCCGCACACCGAACTGCAGGCCGTCCACCGGAACCCGCTCGTCCACGCCGTGGAACATGCCGGCGAAGTCCAGCTCCGGCGGCAGCTTCAGCGGGGCGAAGCCGAAGCCGCGGATGCCGAGGTCGTCGAAGGACTTGGCGTCGGTGCCGCCGGAGAGCATGTAGGGGATCGCCTTGGCGGTCGGGTCCTCGGCGAGCAGCGCGGACTGCATGGCCTCCACCAGGGCACCGTCGAAGCTGGTCTCCAGCGCCTTGTCGGAGTGGACGTCCTCGCGCCGGACCTTCGGGCCGAGGAGCCGGTCGAGGTCGGCGAGGAACTCCTCCTCGTGTCCGGGCAGGAAGCGTCCGTCGACGTGGGCGGTGGCCTCGCCCGGGATGACGTTGACCTTGTAGCCGGCGTTCAGCTGGGTGGGGTTGGCGGTGTTGCTCAGGGTCGCGCCGATCAGCTTGGCGATGCCGCCGAGCTTGGCGAGGGTGGACTCCATGTCCTCCGGGTCCAGCTCGGTGCCGAGCGCGTCGCCCAGTTCGTCGAGGAAGGCCCGGGTGGTCTTGGTGACCCGCACCGGGAACTTGTGCCGGCCGACCCGGGCGACGGCCTCGGACAGCTCGGTGATCGCGTTGTCGCGGTGGATCATCGATCCGTGTCCGGCGGTTCCGGCCACGGTGAGCTTCATCCAGTGCATGCCCTTCTCGGCCGTCTGGATCAGATAGAGCCGCCGCTTGTCGTTCACGGTGAAGGAGAAGCCGCCGACCTCGCTGATCGCCTCGGTGACGCCCTCGAACAGCTCGGGGTGGTGGTCGACGAGGTGGCGGGCGCCGTACGTGCCGCCCGCCTCCTCGTCGGCGAGGAAGGCGACCACGATGTCGCGCGGGGGCCGGCGCCCGCTGCGCAGCCGGTCGCGGACGACCGCGAGGGTCATCGCGTCCATGTCCTTCATGTCGACGGCCCCGCGCCCCCACACGCATCCGTCGGCGATCTCGCCGGAGAAGGGGTCGTGGGTCCAGTCGACGGCGTTGGCCGGTACGACGTCCAGGTGGCCGTGGATGAGCAGCGCGGGCCGGGACGGGTCCTCGCCCTCGATGCGGGCCACCGTGGAGGCGCGGCCGGGGTGCGACTCGTAGATCTTCGGTTCCAGGCCGACCTCGGCGAGCTTCTCGGCCACCCACTCGGCGGCCTTGCGTTCGCCCGGGCCGGAATGGTCGCCGTAGTTGCTGGTGTCGAACCGGATCAGCTCGCGGCAGAGGTCCACGACCTCGTCCTCACCGGTGACGCTCCTGGCCGTGTCCGTCTCGCTCACGCTGCTTCCTCCCGCTGTCACTGCTGGTGGTCCCTCTCATCCTCTCTCCGGCCCCGCCCCGGGCCCAAGACCGGTCCCGGCCCGGACACACCGTGTTCATCTGCGGCGCCCGGGGCCGGGGGGGTGATCAGCCACCCCCGAAAGCCTGGTAATGTTTCCTTCGTCGCCGCGAGGGAAACCCCGCCGAAAGGGAAATCTCGCACGACAGACACCTTGTCCGGGTGGCGGAATGGCAGACGCGCTAGCTTGAGGTGCTAGTGCCCTTTATCGGGCGTGGGGGTTCAAGTCCCCCCTCGGACACAGATGGAACAGCCCCTCTTCGAGGGGCTGTTCTTCGTTTCCCGCCCGCCGCGAGAGTGCGAGTGACCGCGAGAGTGCGAGTGACCGCGAGAGTGCGGGTGCCGCCGTCCGCCGAGCGAATGTGGGCGAGGTCTCGCCGCGGGGGACGAAGCCCAGCTCGCGGCGGGGCGGCCATGAGCTCCCAGTCACCTTGCGGTTGCCGCCGGTTGGCCGACATGACGGGCCGAAGTCTGCCGAGCAGTAGAGTATGGGGCTTGATCGCGCCAGAACGGAACAACCCCAGGCAGACCTGCGGGCCCGCCGGCGCCCCGGAGGCTTCCGGGTTCGAGAGGTGAGGACCTGATGGCGGCCACACAGGAGGGCGGCGATCTCGGCCTGCTCGCCGAAGAGCTGAGCGCCGGGACCGAGCGGTTCGGCGACAGGGCGCGCTTCGCCGCGGGACCCGCCGCCTCGCCGCGCACGCTGGTCGACGTCTTCGACGCGTCCGTACGGTCGTACCCGGACGAACTCGCCCTGGACGACGGCACCCAGCGCCTCACCTACCGGGCGCTGGCCGTGGAGGTGGAACGGCTGCGGCTGCGCCTCGCCGACGCGGGAGTGGGGCTCGGGGACCGGGTCGGGGTGCGGGTTCCCTCGGGAACGAACGAGCTGTACGTCGCCGTCCTCGCGGTCCTCGCCGCCGGTGCCGCCTACGTCCCCGTCGACGCCGAGGACCCGGACGAGCGGGCCGAGCTGGTGTTCGGCGAGGCGGAGGTGCGGGCCGTCATCGGGGAGGGGCGGCGGATCAGCGCCGGCGGTGCCGCCGGAGCCCCGGCCGCCCGCCCCGGCACCGGGGACGACGCCTGGATCATCTTCACCTCCGGGTCCACCGGGAAGCCCAAGGGCGTCGCCGTCACGCACCGCAGCGCCGCCGCCTTCGTGGACGCCGAGGCCGCGCTGTTCCTCACCGAGGAGCCGATCGGGCCCGGGGACCGGGTCATGGCGGGGCTCTCCGTCGCCTTCGACGCGTCCTGCGAGGAGATGTGGCTGGCCTGGCGGTACGGCGCCTGTCTGGTGCCGGTGCCCCGGTCGCAGGTCAGGAGCGGTGCCGATCTCGGGCCCTGGCTGGTCGAGCAGGAGATCACCGTGGTCTCCACCGTGCCCACGCTGGCCGCGCTCTGGGAGCCCGAGACCCTGAACGACGTACGGCTGCTGATCTTCGGCGGCGAGGCATGCCCGCCCGAGCTGGCGCAGCGGCTGGTCACCGAGGGGCGCGAGGTGTGGAACACCTACGGGCCGACCGAGGCGACCGTCGTGGCCTGTGCGGCGCTGCTGACGGGCGAGGAACCCGTCCGGATCGGGCTGCCGCTGAACGGCTGGGAACTCGCCGTCGTCGACGAGGCCGGGGAGCCCGTGGCGCTGGGCGACAGCGGGCAGCTGGTGATCGGCGGGGTCGGTCTCGCGCGCTATCTGGACCCTGAGAAGGACGCGGAGAAGTACGCGCCGCTGCCCTCGCTGGGCTGGGAGCGGGCGTACCGGAGCGGTGACCTGGTCAGGGCCGAGCCCGAGGGGCTGGTCTTCCTGGGGCGGGCCGACGAGCAGATCAAGCTCGGCGGGCGGCGGATCGAGCTGGGCGAGGTGGACGCCGCGTTGCAGGCGCTGCCCGGCGTCGCCGGGGCCGCGGCCGCCGTGCGCACCGCCCGCAGCGGCAATCAGCTCCTCGTCGGCTATGTGGTGACCCAGGACGGCTGGGACCGGTCCGCCGCCGTGGAGAAGCTGCGCGCCGAGCTGCCCGCCGCTCTGGTGCCGCTCCTCGCGCCCGTCGCCGAACTGCCGACGCGGACCTCCGGGAAGGTGGACCGGGGCGCGCTGCCCTGGCCGCTCCCGGGGGTGGAGGCGCCCCGGGCCGAGCTGTACGGCACCGAGGCCTGGCTCGCCGAGCAGTGGGCGGAGGTGCTGGGCACCCCGGTGACCGGCGCCTCCGACGACTTCTTCGCGATCGGCGGCGGCAGCCTGGCCGCCGCCCAGCTCACCACGCGGCTGCGCACCCGTTATCCGAGCGCCGCCGTCCTCGACATCTACCAGCAGCCCGTCCTGCGCAAGCTGGCCCGGCGGCTGGAGGCCTCGGCGCAGGACGACGGCGCCCGGCGTGCCGTCGCCCCGGTGCCGGTGCGCGCCCAGGTCGTCCAGCTGCTCCTGCTGCTCCCGCTGTTCACGCTGCGCGGGCTGCGCTGGACGCTGGTCCTGGCCGCGGCCGGGAACCTGCTGCCCGGCTATGCCTGGCTGCCCACGGCTCCCTGGTGGCTGCTGGCGGCGGGGGTGCTGCTGTTCTTCACCCCGCCCGGGCGGATCGCGCTCGCGGCGGGCGGGGCGCGGCTGCTGCTGCGGGGTGTGACGCCCGGGCGGTATCCGCGTGGCGGGAGCGTGCATCTGCGGCTGTGGGCGGCCGAGCGGCTGGCCGAGTTCAGCGGGGCGGCCGAGCTGACCGGATCCTGGCTGGAGCGGTACGCGCGGGCGCTGGGCGCCAAGGTCGGGCCCGAGGTGGACCTGCACTCGCTGCCGCCCGTCACCGGCATGCTCAGGCTGGGCCGGGGGGCGGCGGTCGAGTCCGAGGTCGATCTGTCGGGGTACTGGCTGGACGGCGACCGGCTGGAGATCGGCCCGGTCCGGGTCGGCGCGCACGCCGTCGTGGGGACGCGCAGCATGCTGTTCCCGGGGGCGCGGGTCGGCAAGCGGGCCGAGGTGGCGCCGGGGTCGGCGGTGACCGGGCAGGTGCCCACCGGTCAGCGGTGGGCGGGCGCGCCCGCGGTCAAGCTCGGCAAGGCCAAGCGGAACTGGCCGAAGGAACGGCCGCGGCGGAGCAGGCGGTGGCAGCTGGTGTACGGCGTGACGGGTGTCGTGCTGAGCGCCATGCCGGTGTCGGCTGGGCTGGCGGCGCTGGTGGTCGCCCGGGTCTTCGTGGCGCCGGGGACCGGACTCGCGGAGGCCCTGAGGGGGGTGGCGTGCGCGCTCGTCCCGGCCACGCTGGTCTTCGGGCTGGTGTACGCGCTGAAGATCCTGGTCGCCGTGCGGCTGCTCAGTCTGGGGCTGCGCGAGGGCACGCATCCGACGCACGGCCGGGTGGGCTGGCAGGCGTGGACCGTGACACAGCTGATGGACCGGTCCCGCCAGGTGCTGTTCCCGTTGTACGCCGGGCTGGTCACGCCGGTGTGGCTGCGGCTGCTGGGGATGCGGATCGGGCGCCGTGCCGAGGTCTCGACGGTGCTGGCGCTGCCGAGCCTGACGACCGTCGGCGACGGTGCCTTCCTGGCGGACGACACGCTGACGGCGCCGTACGAGCTGGGCGGGGGCTGGGTCCGGATCGGGCGGGCGGAGATCGGGCGGCGGGCGTTCCTCGGGAACTCGGGGATGACCGCGCCCGGGCGGAGCGTGCCGGACGGCGGCCTGGTGGGTGTGCTCTCGGCGACGCCGAAGAAGGCCAAGAAGGGCACCTCGTACCTGGGGCTGCCGCCGGTGAAGCTGCCGCGCAGTGCCGCCGGCGGGGACCAGAGCCGTACGTACGACCCGCCGGCCCGGCTGCTGTGGGCGCGGGCGCTGGTGGAGCTGTGCCGGTTCGTGCCGGTGCTGTGCTCGGCGGCGCTGTTCGCGGCGACGGTGGTCGCGCTGTGCGCGCTGTGCGAGCTGGGAACGTGGGCGTGGGCCCTGTCGGGGCTGGTGCCGGCGGCGGCGGGGGCCGCGGCGGCGGTCGTCTCGGTGGTGGCGAAGTGGCTGCTGGTGGGGCGGCACCGGGCCGGTGAGCATCCGCTGTGGAGTCCGTTCGTGTGGCGGGGCGAGCTGGCGGACACGTTCGTCGAGGTGCTGGCGGTGCCGTGGCTGGCCGGAGCGGTGCCGGGGACGCCGGTGATGACGGCGTGGCTGCGCGGGCTCGGCGCGCGCATCGGCCGGGGCGTCTGGGTGGAGAGCTACTGGCTGCCGGAGGCGGATCTGGTGACCCTGGGGGACGCGGCGACCGTGAACCGCGGCTGTGTGCTGCAGACTCACCTCTTCCACGACCGGATCATGCGGACGGATACTGTGGTCCTCCGTGAGGGCGCCACCCTGGGCCCTGGCGGGATCGTGCTGCCCGGCAGCACGGTCGGGGCTCGTACGACCCTGGGTCCCGCGTCGCTCGTCATGGCCGCGGAGTCCGTCCCGGACGACACCCGCTGGCTCGGCAATCCGATCGAGGCATGGCGTCCGTGAGCGCGGACCACTCGGGTCTGGTGGGTGGGGCACCGGCACGCAGTGGTGGCACAGCGCAGGGAGCGGACACAGCAGTGGCAGTTCAGCAGTCGGTGGGCCGGGACCCGTACTTCCCGGACAACGGTGACGCCCGCTACCGGGTGCACCGCTACGAACTCGCGCTGGACTACCGCCCCGATCCGAACCGGCTGGCCGGCACCGCCCGGATCAACGCCATCGCGGGACGGGCGGCGCTCACCGAGTTCCAGCTCAACCTGGCGGACTTCAAGATCGGCCGGATCCGGGTGGACGGCCGGCAGCCGCACTACACGCACCGCGGCGGCAGGCTGCGCGTGCGCCCGGCCAAGCCCGTCCGGGCCGGGGCCGCGTTCACGGTCGAGGTGCACTGGTCCGGCAACCCCAGGCCGGTGGCCAGCCCCTGGGGCGGACTCGGCTGGGAGGAGCTGGCGGACGGGGCGCTGGTGGCGAGCCAGCCGATCGGGGCGCCGTCCTGGTATCCGTGCAACGACCGGCCCGCCGACAAGGCGTCGTACCAGATATCGGTCACCACGCCGTCCGCGTACGCGGTGGTCGCGGGCGGGCGTCTGCTGACCCGTACGACGAAGGCCTCGACGACGACCTGGGTGTACGAGCAGTCCGCGCCCACGTCCAGCTATCTCGTCGGACTGGCGATCGGCAAGCTCCAGACGGTGCTGCTGGGCGATCCGGGACCGGGCGGTGTCCCGCAGCACGGGCACATCCCGGCGCAGCTGCTCCCGGAGTTCTCCCGGGACTTCGCGCGGCAGCCCGCGATGATGGAGCTGTTCCAGGAGCTGTTCGGGCCGTACCCGTTCGACAGTTACGCGGTCGCGGTGACCGAGGAGGAACTCGATGTGCCCGTCGAGGCACAGGGGTTGTCGCTGTTCGGCTCCAACCACGTGGACGGTGCCCGGGGTGCGGAACGGCTGGTGGCGCACGAGCTGGCGCATCAGTGGTTCGGCAACTGTGTGTCCATCGCCGACTGGCGGCACATCTGGCTGAACGAGGGGTTCGCCAAGTACGCGGAATGGCTGTGGTCCGAGCGCTCGGGCGGCCGTAGCGCGCAGCAACTGGCCGCTGCCGCGCACCGGTTGCTGGCTTCGCTGCCGCAGGACCTGGAGCTGGCCGACCCGGGCCGCAAGGCGATGTTCGACGACCGGGTCTACGAGCGGGGCGGGCTGGCCCTGCACGCGGTGCGCTGCGCGCTGGGCGACGAGGCGTTCTTCCGCATGGTGCGCGGGTGGGTACGCGCGCACCGGAACGGGTCGGTGACGACGCCGGTGTTCACCGCGCACGCGGCCCGTTTCACGGAGGAGTCGCTGGACGGCCTGTTCGACGCCTGGGTGTACGGGACGGCGCTGCCGCCGCTGCCGACGCCCGGCACCCCCTAGGGCGGTGCCGGTCCGGGACGTCGCGCGGGGACGCGGACACGCTCGTACGGTGGAAGGAGGACGCCCTCGCTGTCCGTGGGGGCGTGTGCTCCCGGAGGGTGAACCCATGACGACCGCCGCAGACATCATGCACGCCGGTGCCCAGTGGATTCCGGCGACCGAGACCCTCGACCGTGCCGCGCAGCTGATGGCCCGGCTGGACGTGGGCGCGCTGCCCGTCAGCGGTGCCGACGAGCGGATGGCCGGCATCATCACGGACCGCGACATCGTCGTGAAGTGCGTGGCCAAGGGCCACGATCCGGCGAAGGTGACGTGTGGCGATCTGGTGCAGGGCACCCCGCGCTGGATCGACGCGGACGCGGACGTGGACCAGGTGCTGGAGGAGATGAAGAGCCACCAGATTCGCCGGCTGCCGGTCATCCGGAACAAGCGGCTCGTCGGCATGATCAGTGAGGCCGACCTGGCCGCGCATCTGACGGAGCGGCAGCTGGCCGGCTTCGTGGAGAGGGTCTACGCGAAGGCCTGAGCCGGTCCTTCGTGCCCCGGCCCAACGACGAGGTCGAGGCGCTCCTGCGGGAGTACGCCGATCTCGTCGCGATCACCGGAGGCGACGCCTTCAAGGCGCGCGCCTACGAGAAGGCGGCGCGGGCGATCGGCGGGTACCCGGCGGACATCTCCACGCTGGACGCGGACGGGCTGCGGGAGATCCCCAACGTGGGGCGGTCGATCGCCGAGAAGGTGATCGAGTATCTGCGCACGGGCGCGATGGCCGTGGTGGAGGAGCGCCGGGCGAGGATCCCCGCCGGGGTGCGCGAGCTGATCGCGATCCCGACGCTGGGCCCGAAGAAGGCGCTGCGGCTCTACGAGGACCTGCACATCTCGTCGGTGAGCGAGCTGGCCGCGGCCATCGAGGCGGACGCGCTGGCCGATCTGAAGGGCTTCGGGGAGAAGACGCAGGACAACATCCGGCACGGCATCGAGCTGCTCCGGCGGGCGGGCGCGCGGGTGCCGCTGGCGTCGGCGCTGGACACCGCCGAGGAGATCGTCGGCGAACTGTCCGGGGTGCGGGGCTGCGAGCGGTGCGCGTACGCGGGGTCGCTGCGCCGGATGCGGGAGACCGTGGGCGATCTGGACGTGCTGGTCGCGGCCGGGCGGTCGGCGCCGTTCATGGCCGCCCTGTGCGAACTGCCGGTCACCGCCGAGGTCGTCGCGCGGGGCACGAAGAAGACGTCGGTGCGCACCGCCCGGGGGCTCCAGGTCGATCTGCGGGTGGTGCCGCCGGCGTCGTGGGGTGCCGCCATGCAGTACTTCACCGGGTCCAAGGCGCACAACATCCGCACCCGGACGATCGCCGTGCGCCTGGGGCTGAAGCTCTCCGAGTACGGCCTGTTCGACACCGGCAGCGGTACCGCGGTGGCGTCCCGTACCGAGGAGGAGGTGTACGCGCGGCTCGGCCTGCCCTGGATCCCGCCGACGCTGCGCGAGGACCGCGGGGAGATCGAGGCGGCGCTGCGCGGTGAGCTGCCCCGGGTGGTGACCGAACGGGACATCCGCGGCGACCTGCACACGCACACCGATCTGACGGACGGCCTGGCCTCTCTGGAGGCGATGGTGGAGGCCGCCGCGGCGCGCGGTCACGCGTACTACGCGGTCACCGACCACGCGCCCGGTCTGTCCATGCAGCGCATGACGGAGGAGAAGATCCTCGCCCAGCGGGAGCGGGTGCGGGAACTGGACGGCACCCGGCGGCGGATGCGGCTGCTGCACGGCACCGAGCTGAACATCGGCCCGGACGGCGAGGTGGACTGGCCGGCGGAGTTCCTGGCCGGCTTCGATCTGTGCGTGGCCTCGCTGCATTCGCACTTCGACCTGGGCCGCGGGGCGATGACCCGGCGGCTGGTGCGGGCCTGCGAGAACCCGTACGTCCACGTCATCGGGCACCCCACGACCCGGCTGATCGGCAGACGGGAGGGCGTCGACGCGGACTGGGACGAGGTGTTCGCGGCGTGCGCGCGCACCGGTACGGCGCTGGAGGTCAACGCCCAGCCGGACCGGCTGGACCTGCGCGACGAGGACATCCTGCGGGCCCGGGAGCACGGGGTGAGGTTCGCCGTGAACTCCGACGCGCACTCCGTCCCGCACCTCGGGCAGCTGCGGTTCGGCGTCGGTACCGCACAGCGCGGCTGGCTGACCCCGGACGACGTGATCAACACATGGCCGCTGGCCCGGCTGCGCCGGTTCCTGCGCACCGGCGGGCGGCGCTGAGCGGCGCCTCGGCGCGGCGCGGCGCTTGCGTGCGCGCAGGGGGTGTATCGCGGGGGCGCCGCCGTTGCCCCGGCTCAGCGGGGCGCGTCCGTGCGCAGGGGCCGTACCGTCAGGGTGCCGTCGTCCGCCTGCTCGACCCGGGTGCCGTGGTCGCGGGCGTACCGGTCGAGGACGGTGCGCAGCCACGCGGTGTCGCCGGCCGAGGCGTGCTCCAGGCGCAGCCGGCGGGCCCGCAGCGGCACCATCCGCAGCCCGGTCAGCCGGCCGGTGCCGGGTTCGAGCGAGGCCAGGTACAGCAGCCGCAGGTCGTCGCGGTAGCGCTCGTAGCCGCCGATGCCCTCGTAGTCGTCGACGAGGTCGCCGCAGCCGTACAGGACGAGCCGGTCGCGGTACACCTCCGGGGGACGCGGATGGTGGGAGGAGTGCCCGTGGACGACGTCGGCGCCGGCGTCGATCAGCGCGTGGGCGAAGCGGACCTCGTTGCGGGTGACGGTGTAGCCCCAGTTGGGGCCCCAGTGGACGGACGCGACGACGAGGTCGCCCGGTCGCGCGGTCCGGCGCAGACGGTCGGCGAAGTCGGCCGCGGCGGTCGCGGTCGGCGCGGCGACGAGGGCCACACCGGGGCGTTCGGCGGTGGCCTCCCAGCTGTGCGGGATCCCGCTGGACGGCATGCCGAAGGAGAAGACCAGGACGCGTCCGCCGGTGCGCAGCGGGACGGCGGCCGGCCGCCATGCCGCGGCCCGGTCCCGGCCCGCTCCGGCGGTGCGCAGCCCGGCCGCCGCGAGACGGTCCAGCGTCTCCTCCAGGCCCGGCGGCCCGAAGTCGAGCACATGGTTGTTGGCGAGGACGCAGACGTCGGGGCGGGCGACCGCGAGGCAGGGCAGGTTGGCGGGGTGCATGCGGTAGTGGACGCCCTTGCCCGGGGCGAACTCGCCGTCCCCGGTGACGGCGGTCTCCAGGTTGATCACCCGGACGTCCGGCGCGGCCCGCTCCAGCAGGGGCAGGGCCTCGCCCCAGGGCCAGGCGGGGTCCACGGGCCGGGGTACGGGTCCGCCCGCGGCCTCCGCCAGGGCGACGTAGTCGCGGGCGTCGTGCACGTAGTCCTCGCGCAGGGCGGGATCACCGGGGTGCGGCAGGATCTGGTCGATGCCCCGGCCGAGCATGACGTCCCCGGCGAGGAACAGGGTGACGAGCCCGCCGGGCATGATCGGCGCCTACACGTGCGCGGGTGCCATGTGGTCCGTGAACCAGTCGCGTGCCGCCTCGGTCACCCGCTCCAGCGCGCCGGGTTCCTCGAAGAGGTGGGTGGCGCCGGGGACCACCTCCAGCCGGTTCTCGCAGTGGAGCCGGGCCTGTGCCTCCCGGTTGAGTCCGAGGACCGGTTCGTCGGCGCCACCGACGATGAGCAGGGTGGGTGCGCTCACCGCGGCGAGCCGCTCTCCGGCGAGGTCGGGCCGGCCGCCTCGGGAGACGACCGCGGCGGGCCGTGCGGCGGGGTCGGCGGCGGCCCACAGGGCGGCGGCCGCGCCGGTGCTGGCGCCGAACCAGCCGATGGCGAGCCCTTCGACGTCGGGTTCCTCGCGCAGCCAGCGGGTGGCGTCCAGCAGCCGGCCGGCCAGCAGTCCGATGTCGAACACGTTGCCGCGGTCGGCCTCTTCGGCGTCGGTGAGCAGGTCGAACAGCAGGGTGCCGAGCCCGGCCCGGTGCAGCCCCTCGGCCACGAACCGGTTGCGCGGGCTGTGCCGGCTGCTGCCGCTGCCGTGGGCGAAGACGACCACGCCGGTGGCGTCGTCGGGCAGGGTGAGCCGGCCGCCGAGGCGTACGGCACCGGCGGTCACCGTCACCTCCCGGTCGGTGGACGCGGCACCCGCGGTGTGCCGGTGGCGGTCCGCGGCCTGCCGCAGACAGGCGGTGACCTCCTCGTCGTCGACCTGGGTGAAGTCGGCGTAGAACTGGCCGACCGCGGCGAAGTCCCAGGGGGTGTGCAGGCAGACCAGTTCGTCCGCGTCGCCGCCCAGCCGCCGGGTGACGTCCCGGGGGGCCACGGGGGCCGCCAGCACGATCCGGGCCGCGCCCCGGGCCCGGGCGATCCGGCAGGCGACGCGCGCGGTGGAGCCGGTGGCCACCCCGTCGTCCACCACCACGGCGGTCCGGCCGGCGACGGAGACGGGGGGTGCCGCGCCCCGGTAGCGCGCGGCCCGTTCCTCCAGGACCCGGCGCTCCTCCTCCTCGACCCGGGCGAGGGCGGCGGCCGAGACCCCGGTCCCGCGCAGCACCTCGTCGTTGATCACGCGTACGCCGTCCTCGCCGATCGCCCCCATGCCCAGCTCGGGCTGGTACGGCACGCCCAGCTTCCGCACCAGGCAGACGTCCAGGGGGGCGTCGAGCGCCTCGGCGACGGCCGCGGCGACCGGCACTCCGCCCCTGGGCAGGCCCAGCACCACCACGTCCTGGCCGCGCAGGTATTCCAGGCGGGGGCCCAGCCGCCGTCCCGCGTCCAGACGGTTCCTGAAGTGCACGGTCGGGCTCCTTCACTCCCGGGGCAGCCAGAGCGGTGCCGGGCCGTCCGTGTCGGCCGCTCCCGTCGCCTTCATGTCGCCGTCGGCGGCGCGCAGCAGGATGCGGCCCATGGCGATGAGCGCGCGGCCGGCGGCGAGTTCGTCGCCGATCTCCGGGATCGCCTGGTCGTAGGGGTTGCGGCGGGCCTCGGCGCGGCTCTCCAGGACGTTGTCCCCGGTGTCCAGGACGATCCGGGCCGTGGTGTCCGGGTCGTGCTCGGACAGGTACAGGTTCAGCCGCCACTCCTTGACGGCCGGAGGACGGCTGCTCACGGGTCGTGTCATCGTCCCTCTCGCCTCCCTCGGCTGCGGCCCGGGTCGGTACACCGGCCGGCCCTTCCACTGTGCACCCCTGCGCAGGCGGACGCCTCCCCTGTCGGGAGGCAGAATATGGGCCATGACCTCGCGCGCCTGCCCCTGCGGACTCCCCCGGCCCTACGACGCCTGCTGCGGCCGTTTCCACGCGGGGCCGGCGAGCGCGCCGACCGCCGAGCTGCTGATGCGCTCGCGGTACAGCGCGTTCGTCGAGGGGGACGCGGGGTATCTGCTGCGCACCTGGCACCCCCGGACCCGGCCCGGGCGGCTGGACCTCGATCCGCGGATGAAGTGGACGGGGCTGGAGATCCTGGACACCACCGACGGGTCCGCGTTCCACACCACGGGAACGGTGACCTTCCGCGCCTCCTACCGGGGCGGCTCGCTGCACGAGCGGAGCCGGTTCGAGCGGGTGGACGGGGCGTGGGTGTACGTGGACGGCGACTTCCCGGACGAGTGACCGGGGGGTTTCCGGGGCGGGAGTGCCAGGAGCCGCCGGGCGGCGAGGGCGGGGCTTTCCGGGCGGGGGCGGACGGGGGCTCAGGGGGCCAGGATGTCCAGCTCCTCCAGGGCGCCCACGGTGATCTGCCGGGTCAGCTCCTCGGCGCGGGCCGCGTCACGCTCGCGGACCGCCTCGGCCAGCCGCACGTGCAGGGTGACGGCCGCCGGGTCGGGGTCCTCGAACATGACCTCGTGCTGGGTGCGGCCGGTCAGCACCTCAGCGACGACGTCCCCGAGGCGGGCGAACATCTCGTTGCCCGAGGCCGTGAGGACGACCCGGTGGAAGGCGACGTCGTGGACGAGGTACTTCTCCAGCCTGTGGCCGCGTGAGTTGGCCACCATGCCGAGCGCGCACTCGGTGAGTTCGGCGCACTGCTCGGCCGTGGCGTGCTGGGCGGCGAGGCCGGCCGCGACGGGTTCGATCGCGGAGCGCAGCACGGTGAGCGAGCGCAGCTGGTGGGGCCGGTCGGCGCCGGCCAGGCGCCAGCGGATGACCTGCGGGTCGTAGACGTTCCACTCGGCCTTCGGGCGGACCGTGACGCCCACCCGGCGGCGGGACTCGACCAGGTGCATGGATTCGAGCACGCGGACCGCCTCGCGCATCACGGAGCGCGAGACCTCGAAGTGCTGGGCCAGTTCGTCGGTGCGCAGGACACTGCCCGGCGGGTACTCGCCCGCCGTGATCGCGGGCCCGAGGGTGTCCAGTACATGGCCGTGCAGCCCCCGGCCCCGTGTGCTCATGCACTCAGCGTACGGCCTGCGTCACAGTCCCAAAAAGTCAGACTTATAAGTCACACACTCTTGAATTTGTCGTACCTAATGGGTTTCAGTGTGGCGACGCCGCAGTGGCGTCGGATGTCGAGGAAGACAGCGAGGCAGTGATGCGAACCCCCCAGGTCGTCGTCGTGATGGGCGTCGCGGGGACGGGCAAGACCACGATCGGTCCCTTGCTCGCCGCGCGACTGGGAGTGCCGTACGCCGAAGGCGACGACTTCCATCCGCAGGCCAACATCGACAAGATGTCGGCCGGGACCCCGCTCGACGACGCGGACCGGTGGCCGTGGCTGGAGGCCATCGGGCACTGGGCGCACGGCCGGGCCGGACTGGGCGGGGTGGTCAGCAGCTCGGCGCTGAAGCGGGTGTACCGCGACCGGCTCCGGGCCGTGGCCCCCGGGATCGTGTTCCTGCACCTCACGGGTGACCGCCGGCTGATCGAGGAGCGGATGTCGCAGCGGCAGGGGCACTTCATGCCGACCGCGCTGCTGGACTCCCAGTTCGCCACGCTCCAGCCGCTCCAGCCGGACGAGGCGGGAGTGGCCGTGGACGTCGTCGGCGGCCCTCAGGAGATCACCGAACGCGCCGTGCAGGCCCTCGCGGCACTTCCCGACACCGCGGGCAGCTCCCGGTAGCACCCGTCAGAAAAGTCCCGTAACCACAAGGAACCCCCGTGACCAGACTCAGCGTCGAGATGCTGGCAGCGGACGCCCCTGCGCCGATCACCTCCGCCGGGCATGCCCAGCTGGGCATCGCCGTCCTGGTGGGCATCGCCGTCATCGTCCTGCTCATCACCAAGTTCAAGCTCCACGCCTTCCTGGCACTGACCATCGGGTCACTGGTGCTCGGGGCGGTCGCGGGAGCGCCGCTCGACAAGGCCATCACCAGCTTCACCACCGGGCTCGGCGCCACGGTGGCCGGCGTGGGCGTCCTGATCGCGCTCGGGGCGATCCTGGGCAAGCTCCTCGCCGACTCCGGCGGCGCCGACCAGATCGTCGACACGATCCTCGCCAAGGCCGGCGGGCGCGCCATGCCGTGGGCGATGGTGCTGATCGCCTCCGTGATCGGTCTGCCGCTGTTCTTCGAGGTCGGCATCGTGCTGCTGATCCCGGTCGTGCTGATGGTCGCCAAGCGCGGCAACTACTCCCTGATGCGCATCGGGATACCCGCGCTGGCCGGTCTCTCCGTGATGCACGGCCTGATCCCGCCGCACCCCGGCCCGCTGGTCGCCATCGACGCGGTCAAGGCCAACCTGGGCATGACCCTGGCGCTCGGCATCCTGGTCGCCGTCCCGACGGTGATCATCGCCGGTCCGCTGTTCTCGAAGGTCGCGGCCCGCTGGGTGGACGTGCCGGCACCGGACCGGATGCTGCCGCAGCGCGCCTCGGAGGAGCTCACGCGCCGTCCGGGCTTCGGCGCGACGCTCGCCACGGTGCTGCTGCCGGTGGTGCTGATGCTGGCCAAGGCGCTGGTGGACATCGTCATCGACGACCCCGCCGACCGGACGCAGCGTGTCTTCGACGTCGTCGGCTCCCCGCTGATCGCCCTGCTCGCCGCCGTGCTCGTCGGCTTCTTCACGCTGGGCCGGCCCGCCGGGTTCACCAAGGACCGGCTCCAGCAGACCGTCGAGAAGGGCCTGATGCCCATCGCCGGCATCCTGCTGATCGTCGGCGCGGGCGGGGGCTTCAAGCAGACGCTGATCGACTCCGGCGTGGGCCAGATGATCCTGGACGTCTCCAAGGACTGGTCGATCCCGGCGCTGCTGCTGGCCTGGCTGATCGCGGTCGCGATCCGGCTGGCGACCGGCTCGGCGACGGTGGCGACGGTCTCGGCGGCCGGCCTGGTGGCGCCGCTCGCGGCCGACATGTCGACCACGCACACCTCTCTGCTCGTCCTCGCCATCGGCGCGGGCTCGCTCTTCTTCAGCCAGGTCAACGACGCCGGTTTCTGGCTGGTGAAGGAGTACTTCGGGCTGAGCGTCGGGCAGACCGTCAAGACCTGGTCCGTGATGGAGACGATCATCTCGGTCGTCGCGGGCGGCCTGGTCCTGCTGCTGTCCCTCGTGATCTAGCCGGGCACGAAGCGCGACGGCGCCGACGGCTCACCCCCTCGGCGCCGTCAGCGGCCGGACGGCGCTGGGCACCGGGTCCGGCCGGGGCATCGGCCTCGCCCCGGCCCGGGGGCCTGGCCGAGACCGGCTCCGCAGGGGACGTTCACGGTGGCGGGGATCACCGGCGCCACCGGGGACGTTCGCGGCGGGCGGGGATCACCGTCGCCGCGGGGATCACCGGCGCCAGAGGGGATGTTCGCGGCGGGCCCATTCCTCGGTCACCGTTCCCGTACGCAGGCCCCGTCTCGCCTCCGGGTCGCCCAGCGCCATGCCGATGTGGCCCGCCAGGACCACGCCGACCGTCAGCGCCAGCCAGTCGTGGACGAAGGTCGCCGAGGTGCGCCACATCAGCGGGGTGAGGCGGGTGAACCACATCATCAGGCCGGTGCCGAGCATCACCAGGGTGGCGCCCGCGATCCAGGCGGCGTAGATCTTCTGCCCCGCGTTGAACTTGCCGGCGGGACGCGCGGCGCGGCGTTTGTCGCGGCGCAGGGCGGCGCGCAGCCAGACCTTGTCGTGCGGGCCGAAGCGGTTCAGGAAACGCAGGTCGGCGCGGAAGGCGCGGGAGGCCAGGCCCAGCAGGACGGGCACCGGCAGGGCGAGGCCCGCGCACTCGTGGATCCGGACGACCAGTTCCCGTCGGCCCACCATGACCGCCAGCTGCGGGATGTAGAGGAACGCCGCGGTCACCACGCACGCGCCCATCAGCGCGGCCGTGGCCCGGTGCACCCAGCGTTCGGCCCGGGTGAAGCGGTGGACGCGGGCGCTCGGCGGGGCCGGGGCCTCAGCTCGTAGGCTCATCGGTGCGTCCGTTCGAGCGGCCGACCCAGGCGTCGACGTCGTAGCCGAGGTGCTCCCAGTAGCCGGGCTTCACCCGGTCGGTGACCGTGATGCCGGAGAGCCACTTGGCCGACTTGTAGAAGTACATGGGGGCGACGTAGAGGCGGACGGGGCCGCCGTGGTCGTGGCTGATGTCCTCGTCCTGCATGCGCAGGGCGACCAGGACGTCCGGGCGGCGGGCCTGGTCGAGGGTGAGGCTCTCGGTGTAGGTGCCGTCGAAGCAGGTGAAGCGGACGGCCTTGGCGGAGGGGCGGACACCGGCCGCGTCCAGCAGGTGGGAGAGGCGTACGCCCTGGAACGGGGTGCCGGGGACCCGCCAGCCGGTGACGCACTGGACGTCCCTGACCAGCCGGGTCTGCGGCAGGGCGCGCAGCTCGGCGAGGGTGTGGCTGCGCGGGTGGTCGACCAGGCCGTCGATGGTGAGGCGGTAGTCCGCGGCGGTCCGGTGCGGGACGGAGGCGGCGACGGAGTAGTAGCGGAAGCCGCCGCCGTTGGGCAGCAGGCCGGTCAGGCCGGTGGGGTCCTTGCCCGCGACGCGGCCGAGGAAGCCTTCGAGACCGCGCTGCAGCACCGGCGCGGTGAGCACGCCGAGCGCGCCGAGGCCGAGGGTGCCGAGGAAGACGCGGCGGCCGACGGGCCGGCCGTCCTGCCGCTCCTCTGGTTGTTCGGAGTTCACCTGTTCATTCGAGCACTCGGGGCCCCGGGGGGCCAGGGAATCGGGTCGCCGGTCAGAGTTCCGTAATCTCTTCCCGCGGGTCCCGCGGGCGTCTCTTCCCGCGGATCCGGCGTCTCCTCCCGCGGGCGTCTCTCCCTGTGTACGTGCGGCCGGCCCCTTTTCCTCAGTGCCCGAGCACGTTTCCCCCCGCCCGAGCACGTTTCCCCCCCGCCCGAGCGTGTTTCCGCACCGCCGGAGCGCTCACTGGCCGAGCGCGCGGGTGCGGGCGGCGTGGAAGGCCGCCCGGGGGTCGAGGTGGGTGTACGTCCAGGGCGCCGGGGTGGCGTGTTCGCCGATGCGCTGGAAGAGGACCGCCGCCTCGGCCGGGCGGCCGGCGCAGGTCAGGGCGAACGCGAGGTGGTTGAGGTCGATGTGGCGGCGCGGGTGTTCGTCGTGCTCCCACTCCAGCCACCAGTCGAAACAGGCCCGCAGGATGCGCCGGGCCCGCGGACCGGACCAGTGCCGGGAGGCGGCCGGGTCGGCCGGGGCCAGGCCGGTGGCGGCGAGGACGCGGTAGCGCTCGGCGTAGGCCACGACCGGCAGCACGGCCAGCGGGGAGTCGGCGGGGGCCTCCCCGGCGGCCAGCTCCGCGAGGTCGTACACCTCGTGGGACTCGGCCCGGCCGCCGGCGGGCCGTTCGGCGAGGCGCGCGATCAGCAGGTGGTGGGCGTGGTGGTGCTCGGGGTGGCGGCGGCGCAGCTCGGTGAAGGCGTCGAGCAGTTCGCGTTCCGGGCCGAGGGCGCGGGCCAGCAGCATCCGGCCGAGCCAGGGGGTGGGGTCGGCGGGGGCCAGTGCGGCGGCCGTGTCGCAGGCCTCGCGAGCCCCGTCGGGTTCCTCCTTGCCGCGCAGGGCGCGGTGCACCCGGGCCAGGGCGAGCAGGGCGGTGGCGTCGGCGGAGCCCGGCTCGGCGGCCAGCCAGTCGTTCGCCCAGGCGGCGGCGTAGGGATCCTGGGCGAGGACGGTGAGGCGGTGACCGCGGCGGTCCCAGTCGTCGCCGGTGTGCACCAGCAGCGCGCGGGCGGCCTGCCGACGGCCCTGGGCCATCGCCGCCCGGGCGGTGTGCAGCTCGGCGTCGTCGAGGGCGGCGTCGAAGGCACCGGAGTCGTCCTGGGCGGTCTCGCCGGACGGATCCGTGGGGGCCCGGCGAGCGCCGAGCAGAGGCGGGAGAGGGGGCACCGCGGAGCTTCCTGTTTCTCGGGCTGCCATCGACCGATCACGCACAGCAAACCCCCAGCCATGGATGACGTCAAGCGGAACGGTGGTGTTGCCGAGTTCAACTTCCCGCCCGGAAGCGGCACTTGATCACTCCTGCGCAGGTGGCCGGGCCGGGCGCGCGCGGCGGCGGGACCCGTCCCTGTGGCGTATGCCATGGCTTCCCGGGCCGTACACCCCCGGTTTCTGTGGCGTACGCCATGGCGCCCCGCGTCCCGGTTGCGGAGCATGGCGAGTCAACCGCCCGGTTCCGGGTCCTTCCGGGGCAATGCCGTCCCGCGAGCGCTACAGTCGGCCACTACGCGCCCGTGGTCCGGCCGGATGATGAGGTACACAGCGTGTCCGTTCTGGTTCTCCTTCTCGCCGTGAGCGCGGCCTGCTGCCTGGGCTTCGGATTCGTCCTCCAGCAGAACGCGGCGCAGAAGGCACCGCTCGGCGACTTCCTCTCCTTCCGGCTGCTGCTCGACCTGATGCGGGTACCGCGCTGGCTGGGCGGCCTCGGGCTGATGATCGCCGGCATGGTGCTCGGCGCGATCGCTCTCGGCAAGGGCGAGATCTCCCTGGTCGAGCCGCTGCTCGCGACCAATCTGCTGTTCGCCCTCGCCCTCTCCCGGCATCAGACCAAGCAGTCCCTGGGCCGTCAGGGCTGGGCCGGGCTGCTGCTGCTCGCGGGCGGGGTGAGCGCGTTCATCGTGGCCGGCCAGCCGCGCGGCGGCACGGCCGTCGCCGATCCGCTGCGGCACTGGCTGATCATCGGGGCCGTGGTGGGCGCGGCCCTGCTCCTCACGGCGTACGCCAAGCGCTCCCGGCTGAGCTGGGGCCCGGTGCTGCTGGCGCTGGCGGCCGGGCTGCTGTACGGCGTCCAGGACGCGCTGACCCGGGTGAGCGGCACCCTCTTCGCCGACGGGGGCTTCGGCGAACTGTTCACCGGCTGGCAGCCGTACGGCGTGGTGGCCTGCGGGGTGACCGGACTGGTGCTGGTGCAGAGCGCGTTCGAGACCGCCCCGCTGCGGATGTCGCTGCCCGCCCTCACCGCGGCCGAGCCGCTCGCCGGGATCCTGTGCGGGGTGGGCTTCCTCGGCGACCGGCTGCACACCGACACCGGCGCGCTGGCCTGGCAGGCGTCCGGGCTGGCGGCCGTGGTGGCGGGCATCGTGCTGCTCGGGCTGCATCCGGCGATGCCGTGCGGCGGCACCGAGGAGGAGCCCTCGGCCCGGGACCTCCAGCGACGCTGAACCCACCGCGGCGGCTTTGCTTGGATGAGGGCATGAACCCTGCTCACCTGAACCCCGCCGACGAGATCCTCGACATCGTCGACGAGCACGACCGGGTCGTCGCCCGGCACCCGCGCGGTGAGGCCTACGCCCGCGGACTGCGCCACCGCTGTGTGTTCGTCCAGGCCCGGGACGCGGCCGGCCGGCTCTTCGTGCACCGGCGGACGGCGACCAAGCTGGTCTTCCCCTCCCTGTACGACATGTTCGTGGGCGGGGTCGTCGGCGCGGGCGAGTCCTACGACGAGGCGGCGCTGCGGGAGGCCGAGGAGGAGCTGGGGGTGACCGGGCTGCCCCGGCCGGACTTCCTCTTCAAGTTCCTGTACGACGACGGCGCCGGGCACAGCTGGTGGTCGGCGGTGTACGAGGTGCGCTGCGAGCTGCCCGTGCGGCCCCAGGCGGAGGAGGTCCAGTGGCACGCCTTCCTCGCCGAGGAGGAGGTCGGGCGGCGGCTCGGCGAGTGGGAGTGGGTCCCGGACGGGCTGGCCGCGTACGAGCGGCTGCTGGCGTTCCGGGCAGGCCGGTGATCGCCCGGTAGGGTCGGCCGGGTGAGCGAATTCGTACGGAACATCCGGCTGTGGTTCGCGCCGGAACGGGTGCGGGAGGAGGGCGGCACGCCCGACTACCGGTTCTCCCTGGCCAACGAGCGCACCTTCCTCGCCTGGCTGCGCACGGCGCTCGCGCTGATCGGCGGCGGATTCGCGGTGGACCAGTTCCTGCCGGACCTGCGCTGGGCGGCGCGCGTCGGACTCGCCCTCGCGCTGCTGGCGGCCGGTGTGCTGTGCTCCTTGCGCGCGGTGAACCACTGGGTGCGCTGCGAGCGGGCGATCCGGCGCGGCGAGGATCTGCCCGCGTCCCGTTTCCCGGCGATGCTGAGCCTGGTGGTCGCGGTGGTGGCCGTCGCGATGGTCGTGGTGGTGCTGGTGGGGTGGGAGGGGTGACCGCGGGGCCCGGCCCGGCGGGCCGGGATCCCGGACTCCAGCCGGAGCGCACCCGGCTGGCCTGGCGGCGTACGACGCTGTCGGCCGCCGTGGTCGCCGTGCTGGCCGTGAAGACGGCGCTGCACGGCGGTGCGTCGGGCACCGGGGTCGTCCTGTGCGCGGTGTGCTGCGGACTGTGGCTGGGCTTTCTCCGAGTGGCCCATCACCGCATCCGCACGCTGTCCGCCGGCAGCCCCCCGCCCGCGCTCACCCCCCGGCACGCGACGACCGCGGTGCTGTGCGCGGTGGCGATGGCGGCGTGCGCGGCCGTACTCGTGGTGTAGGAGGCGGCCCGGGCGATCCGGCGCAGGCCCTCGCGGCCCGCAGGAGCGCGGTGTTTCCGTGCGGGTCACGGGGGTTGGGCGGAGGCCGCCGAAGTCCGCCTGAACGCGGGGAAGTTGACCGGTTCGCCGGTTCCGGGTGCGGGCGGACGGCCGGGTGGCTCACCCGCTCGGATGCGCTCGGCGCGCAGTTGATCGTCAGGGTGTGCATGGTGAGTTCATGAACACTACACCTCGCACCAAGAAGGCAGTTTCCCGGATTCCGCGCGTACGGGCGGTGAGTGCCGTCGTGGGCATCGTCTGTGCGGCGGGGCTGGCAACCGCCACGTCCGCCGTGGCGGCGACGCCCGTCACGCACGTCGCCGCGAAGGCAGCCTACGGCCACGGCGGCGGCGGGGACGGGGAGCACTTCCAGTGCGGCAACGGCCTGCTGCCCATCCTCAACTTCTGCAACTGACGGAAAAGACACGGCATTTCCCACCCGTAAGCCGCACCACCGCATGACCGCATCACCGCACAGGGAAGAACTCCATCCGAACACGCAGGGCGGTCGGGGACCGGGGCGGAACCCCTTTCCCCGACCGCCCTGCCCCCACCGGGCAACGCCCTTGCTCCGGCGCCCGGTTGCGTGACACCAGCACCAGCACCAGCACCGAGAGCGTCCGCCCGGCCGGCTAGAAGGTGCCCTCCTGGCTCTTCGTGTAGAGGTCCTCCTCCTCGTTCGCGGCCCAGACGTTGCCTTGTTCCTCGCCGGTCTCCCAGTCCACGGTGACCACGATCTTGCCGCGGGTGTGGCCCTCCTCGTTCAGCCGGTGGGCGTCCGCCGTACGCTCCAGCGGGAACGTCTGCTGGACATGGACGGACACGACGCCCCGCTCCGCCAGTCCCGCCAAGCGCTTCAGGTCCTCGGCGTCCGGACGGACGAAGGCGTACCGGCCGCCGTAGGCCGGCACCTCCGGGTCGGCGATCGACGCCAGCCGGCCCTCCGGGGCGAGGAGGTTGGCCGAGTCCTTCAGCACCTCGCCGCCGACGGTGTCGAAGACCGCGTCCACTCCCTCGGGAGCGAGCGCGCGCACCCGCTCCACCAGGCCCTTGCCGTACGTCACCGGCTCGCCGCCCAGCCCGCGGACGTAGTCGTGGTTGGACTCGCCCGCGGTGCCGATGACCCGGGCACCGAGGTGGGCGGCGAGCTGGACGGCGAGCGAGCCGACCCCGCCGGCCGCGGCGTGCACCAGGACGGTCTCGCCCTCGTTGACCTCCAGCACCTTGACCAGCACCTGGTAGGCGGTGAGCCCGGCCAGCGGGAGCCCGGCGGCCTCCTCGAAGGACAGGTTGCGCGGCTTGCGGGCCAGGGTGCGCACGGGGGCCGCGACGTACTCGGCGCAGGTGCCCCGGGACAGGAAGTCCTCGCGGACGTAGCCGATGACCTCGTCGCCGACGGCGAACTCGGTGACCGAGACGCCGGGCTGCACGACCACTCCGCTGACGTCCCAGCCGGGGACCACCGGGAAGACGGCGTCCAGGACCGCGTCCAGACGGCCCTCGCGGCACTTCCAGTCGACGGGGTTGACGGCCGCCGCGCGCACCTTGACCAGGACCTGGTCGGGGCCGAGCTTGGGGTCGCGCAGCTCGCCGTACTCCAGCACTTCGGGTCCGCCGTAGCGGCTGTAGCTGATGCCCTTCATCCTTCGACCCTCCGGGGTACTCGTGCGCCACGCAAACCGGGATGCCCGGATATGCGGCTTTCGCGTGGCAGCCTGTCCGTCGTCAACCCCCCGTACCGCCGAAGGTGAGCACCATGACCACCCTCCATCAGGAACACACCGAGCACGGGACGCACCGCCACGGACCGGACTGCGGGCACAACGCCGTGCCGCACGGCGACCACCTGGACTACGCCCACGACGGCCATCTGCACCGGGAGCACGACGGGCACTGGGACGAGTGCGAGCCGGCCGGGCACGCCGTGCACGCGGGCCATGAGCACGTGCACCACGACGAGTGCGGACACGCGCAGGTGCGCCACGGGGACCACGTCGACTATCTGCACGACGGACACCGGCACGCCGAGCACGGGGACCACTGGGACGACCACTGATCCGCCGGGCGGCAGGGGCCGGCGGCTCCCGGGCGGCCGGCCCGGGAGCCGTCGGCCCCTCGTGGCTCCGGTCACGTTCGGCCTGATCTTCGCTCCATGCACTGGACGGCATACCGACCGGTCGGCATCATGAGTCGCATCCTGTTCACCCGTTCGTAGGAGTGAAGAATGAGCGCCGACCACCCGCCCGGACTCGACCTGGACCGGCTGCGTGCCCTGCTCGACCGCGAGCGCCCCGGCCTGGTGAACGGTCCCCTGACCGGACGGCTGATCGAGGGCGGGCGGTCGAACCTCACCTACGCGCTCTCCGACGGCACCTCGAAGTGGGTCGTACGCCGGCCCCCGCTCGGCCATGTGCTGGCCACCGCGCACGACATGAAGCGCGAGCACCGCGTGATCAGCGCGCTCCACCCCACGGACGTGCCGGTGCCGCGGCCCGTGCTGCTGTGCGAGGACGAGGAGGTCCTCGGGGCGCCCTTCTACGTCATGGAGTTCGTCGAGGGCACGCCCTACCGCACCGCGGACCAGCTCGCGCCGCTCGGCCCGGCGCGCACGCGCGACGCGGTGCTGTCCCTCGTCGACACCCTGGTCGAGCTGCACGCCGTGGACCCCGAGGCGGTGGGCCTCGCCGACTTCGGCCGCCCGGAGGGCTTCCTGGACCGGCAGCTGCGCCGCTGGGGCAAGCAGCTCGACGCCTCCCGCAACCGCGAGCTGGCGGGCATCGACGAGCTGCACTCGGCGCTGGGCCGGCAGCTGCCCGCCTCGCCGGCGGCCACCGTCGTGCACGGTGACTACCGCCTGGACAACGTCCTGATCGGCGACGACGACAAGATCAAGGCGATCCTCGACTGGGAGATGTCCACGCTCGGCGACCCGCTGACCGACCTCGGTCTGCTGGTGATGTACAGCCGGCCCCTCGACACGCCCGACTCGCCCGTCTCCACCACCGCCGAGGCCCCGGGTCATCCCGACCCGCGGGAGCTGATCGAGCGGTACGCGGCCCGCTCCGGCCGGGACGTCTCGGCCGTCTCCTGGTACACGGCGTTCGCCTGGTTCAAGCTCGCCGTGATCCTGGAGGGCATCCACTACCGGTACACGCTCGGCCAGACGGTCGGCCGGGGCTTCGACCGCATCGGCGGCCTCGTGCCCGTCTTCATCGACCACGGACTGACCACTCTCCAGGAAGGCTGACCCGCATGGACTTCGCGTTCGACGCACGCACCGAGGAACTGCGCGGCAGGCTGCTCGCCTTCATGGACGAGTACGTGTACCCGGCGGAGGCGGTGGCGGAGGAGCAGCGCGCCGCGCTCGCCTCGCCGTGGGACACCCCGGCCGTGGTGGAGGAACTGAAGGCGGAGGCGCGCAGGCAGGGCCTGTGGAACCTCTTCCTGCCCGATGCCGAGTACGGCGCCGGACTGACCAACCTCCAGTACGCCCCGCTCGCCGAGATCACCGGCCGCTCCCCCCATCTCGCGCCCACCGCGACCAACTGTGCCGCACCCGACACCGGGAACATGGAGGTGCTGGCGCAGTTCGGCAACGAGCAGCAGAAGAAGCAGTGGCTGGAGCCGCTGCTGGCCGGGGAGATCCGCTCGGCGTTCGCGATGACCGAGCCGGAGGTGGCCTCCTCGGACGCCACCAACATCACCACGCGGATCGAGCGGGACGGCGACGACTATGTCATCACCGGCCGCAAGTGGTACATCTCCGGCGCGATGAACCCGGACTGCAAGATCTTCATCGTGATGGGCAAGACGGACCCGGACGGGGCGGACATCCGCCGTCAGCAGTCCATGATCCTGGTCCCCCGCGACACCCCCGGCGTCACGGTCGAGCGGGCGATGCAGGTGTTCGGCTACGAGGACCACTCGCACGGCGGTCACGCCGAGGTCGTCTTCGACCACGCGCGCGTGCCGGCGGCGAACCTGGTCGGCGAGGAGGGCGGCGGCTTCGCCATCGCCCAGGCCCGGCTCGGTCCCGGCCGCATCCACCACTGCATGCGGCTGATCGGCATGGCCGAGCGGGCGATCGAGCTGATGTGCCGGCGGGCCGTCTCGCGGACCGCGTTCGGCAAGGCGCTGGCCCAGCAGGGCGTCGTCCAGAACTGGATCGCGGACGCCCGGGTCACCGTCGAGCAGCTGCGGCTGCTGGTGCTGAAGACGGCCTGGCTGATGGACACCGTCGGCAACAAGGGCGCCCACACGGAGATCCAGGCCATCAAGATCGCCACGCCGCGTGCGGTGGTCGGCATCCTGGACCGGGCGATCCAGTTGCACGGCGCGGGCGGGGTGAGCCAGGACTTCCCGCTGGCCGAGCTGTACGCGAGCGCCCGCACCCTGATGCTCGCCGACGGCCCGGACGAGGTGCACCAGCGGTCGCTGGCGCGCCGGGAACTGAAGAAGTACCTGTAGGACGCGGCGGAGGGGCGGCCCGCGGTGCGGGCCGCCCCTCCTTCGTGCGCCGTTACGGCCGCAGCGCCCGCAGCAGCAGGTCGGCGAGGTGGTCGGCGACCTGCTGGGGGGTGAGGGGGCCGTTGGGCCGGTACCAGGTCGACAGATGGTGCACGGAGCCGAAGTGGTAGTCCACCACCAGGTCGGCCGGGGTCGCCGTGGAGAAGACCCCCTGCTTCTGGCCCTCCTCGATGAGCGCGCGGAAGCGTTCGTGATAGCGCCGGCGTTCGGCGCGGACCTGCTTGTTCTTCTCCGGGCTCAGGTGGTGCATGGAGCGGAAGAAGATCATCGCGTCGTCGAGGTTCTCGATCGTCGTGACGACGACGTCCGCCGCCGCGCCCCTGAGCCGCTTCTCCACGGGCTCGTCGGCGTTCGCGAACGTGTCCAGCCGCTCCTGCTGCAGGCGCAGCACGCGCGCGTACACCTCGTGCAGCAGGTCGTCCTTGGAGCCGAAGTAGTGGTACAGCGCCCCCTTGGTGACGCCGGCCGCCTCCACGATCTCCTGCACGGAGGTGCGGTCGTAGCCCTGCTCGGCGAAGAGCCGGGTGGCGGCGGCCAGCAGCCGCTGCGGGACGGGCGTCCCGTCCCCGTCCGTCGTCCTGGGCACTGCCGCCACCTGCCTTTCCGTTCTGCTAATCGTGTTCGGTGCGGGAACGCAGTTCCCGCCGGAGGATCTTCCCACTCGCCGTCTTGGGCAAGTCGGCCAGGATCTCCACCTGGCGCGGGTACTTGTAGGCGGCCAGTCTCTCCTTGCAGTACACCGCGAGTTCGTCCGGGTCCGCCCCGGCGCCCGGACGCAGGCTGACATAGGCCTTGACGGTCTCGCCACGGTACCCGTCGGGGACGCCCACGACGGCCGCCTCGCGCACCGCCGGGTGCGTGTAGAGGACGTCCTCGACCTCGCGCGGCCACACCTTGAAGCCGGACGCGTTGATCATGTCCTTCTTGCGGTCCACGACGTACAGCCAGCCCCGCTCGTCCATGAACCCGATGTCGCCGGTGCGCAGCTCGCCGTCCGGGAAGGTCTCGGCGGTGGCGTCCGGGCGCCGCCAGTAGCCGGGCACCACCTGGGGTCCGCGGACGACGATCTCGCCCTGTTCCCCGAAGGGCACCTCCGCGCCCCGGTCGTCCAGGATGCGCACGACCGTGTCGGCGCCGGGCAGGCCCACGGACAGCGTCCCGGAGACGGGATCCACGGGCGCCTCCAGGCCGGGCGGGACGGAGGCGCAGGGGGCGGTGCACTCGGTCAGGCCGTACCCCACCCGGATGTACGGCCCGAAGCGCTCCCGGAACCTCTCCACCAGGGCCGGCGGCACCGGCGCGCCGCCCGACGACATGTTCACGAAGGAGGCGAAGTGCTCGCGGGTGACGTCCGGGTGGGCGGCGAGCGCCATGTAGGCGGTGGAGGGGCCGACGGTGTAGTGCGGGCGGTGCTCGGCGAAGGCCTCCAGGACGACGCCGGGCTCGAAGCGGTAGGTGAGCACCAGGGTGCCCGCGCTGGTCAGGCAGGCACCGAACTGGCAGACCATGCCGGTGATGTGGAACAGGGGCGCGAGCGCGTGGTAGACGGGCGCCTCGGGCAGACCGAGCCCGGTGGCCTGCCGCTCGGCGTTGTGCATGATGTTGGCGTGCGTGTTGGTGGCGCCCTTGGGATGGCCGCTGGTGCCCGAGGTGTAGCTGATCAGCGCGATGTCGTCCGGGCGCGGCAGACGGTCCTCGGGCGGGCGGCCGCCCCGCCGGGCCACGGCCACCAGGTCGTCGGCGTCCGGGGCCTGGGGCAGCCGCTCGAAGGCCAGCACGCGGGCGTCGTCGCGCGTCTGGAAGTCCAGCTCGCACGCGGTGAGCACGATCCGCACCGGCGAACCGGCGGCCGTCTCGCGCAGATACGTCTCCCAGGCCCGGTCGGAACAGATCAGCGCGGCCGCCTCGCCGTCCCGCAGGACGTGCGCCACCTCGCCCGACTTGTACATGGGGTTGACGGGGACGACGGTCGCGCCCGCCTTCCAGGCGCCGAGCACGGCCAGCACGAAGTGCGGGGTGTTCTGGAGCAGGACGGCCACCCGGTCGCCGCGCTCCAGGCCGCGCGCGACGAGGTGGGCGGCGACGGCGTCGCTCAGCTCGTCCGCCTCGCGGTAGCTCAGGCGGGCGTCGAAGTAGGCGAGGAAGGTGCGGTCGGGGGCCTCGGCGACGGCGTCGCGCAGGGCGTGTGCGAGGGAGTCGGCGGGGTCCACCGGGGCGCGCTGGGCCTCGTCGAGCAGGGCGAGCCAGGGCCGGTCGGCGTAGGAGGCGGCGGTCACCGGCCGGTCTCCCACTTCTGCTGGATGTGGTTCATGGTGGCGAGCCAGCGGTCGGGCTCGCCGGCCCGGTGCTGGTAGAACCCGGCGACCTCGGGGTGCGGCAGGATCAGGAAGCGGTCCTCCTCGATGCCCTTCAGCAGGGCGTCGGCCACGTCCGCCGGCTCGATCGCGGTCGGCTGGAGCACCAGGTCGCCCGCGCTGCCGGTGGCGGCCAGCATGTCGGTGCGCACGCCCTGCGGACAGATGGCGTGGACCTTGATCCCCCGGTGCCGGTAGGTCAGCGAGAGCCACTCGGCGAAGGCGTAGGCGCCGTGCTTGGTCACGCTGTAGGAGGGGGCGCCGATCATCGTCAGGAGTCCGGCGGCGGAGACGGTGGAGACGAAGCGTCCGGCGCCCCGCTCCAGCCATTCGGGCAGCAGCGTGTGCGCCGCGCGGACGTGGGCCATCAGGTTGACGTCCCAGGAGGTCGCCCAGGTCCGCTCGTCCAGGGCCGCGTCGAGGTCGCCGTCCTCGAAGGCGACGCCCGCGTTGGCGCAGTAGACGTCGACCCTGCCGCCGAGCGCGTCGCGTGCCTCGGCGACGATCGCGGAGGCGTCGCCGGGCACGGCTGTCCCGCCGATCTCCTCGGCCACCGCCCGGGCCTTGCCGGCGTCCAGGTCGTTCACCACGACCCGGGCCCCCTCGGCGGCGAACCGCCGGGCCAGCGCGGCCCCGATCCCACCGCCCGCCCCCGTGACGACCACTCCCGCATCCTGCACGGCTTCCACCATCGGTCTCCTTCGACACGACGCGACTCGGCTCAGCGAGCGTCAGACTAACCGGTCGGTATGTGTAAAGGAAAGGGTGACTGCGTCAACCTCAAGAGGCACGGGGCGGTACCGCCATGCGGCTCCGCCGCGCCTGCGCGAGCGACGAACCGACGGCCTGCACGCGACCACCCCCAGGAGGACCCATGCGCCTGTCCCGGAGAAACCTGCTCGCCTCGGCCGCGCTGTCGGCGGCTCCGGTGGCCCGCCGGCACCACGAGCACCGCGAGCACGTGTACACCGGCTTCGAGAGACTCGCCGCCGACGGCTACTCCCTGCTCGCCGGCCGGAAGGTCGGCGTCGTCACCAACCCCACCGGCATCACCCGGGACGCCCGCCACATCGTCGACGTCATGCACGCCGACGCCCGCGTGCGGCTGACGGCGGTCTTCGGCCCCGAGCACGGCTTCCGCGGCACCGCCCAGGCGGGCGGCTCCGAGGGCCGTTACGACGACCCGGCGACCGGTCTCCCCGTCTACGACACCTATCTGAAGAGCGGCCGGCCGCTCGCCGACGTCTTCACCGCCTCCGGCGTCGACACGGTGGTCTTCGACATCCAGGACGCCGGCGCCCGCTTCTACACCTACATCTGGACGCTCTACGACTGCATGGAGGCGGCCCGGCTCGCCGGCAAGAGCTTCGTCGTCCTGGACCGCCCGAACCCGGTGACCGGCCGCGCGGCCGAGGGTCCGGTGCTGCACAAGGAGTTCGCGACCTTCGTCGGACGGCAGCCGATCGCGCAGGCGCACGGCATGACCGTCGCGGAACTGGCCCGCCTGTTCAACGGCGAGTTCCTGACGGCGCCGGTCCCGCTGGAGACGGTGCTGATGTCGGGCTGGCGGCGCGAGGGGTTCTACGAGGACTCCGGCCTGCCCTGGGTGCCGCCGAGCCCCAACATGCCGACCGTGGACACGGCGCTGGTGTACTCCGGCACCTGCATGTTCGAGGGGACCAACCTCTCCGAGGGGCGCGGCACGACCCGGCCCTTCGAACTCCTCGGCGCCGAGGGCGTCGACGGCCGCTGGGCCGCCGCCGCGAACGGACTCGGGCTGCCGGGCGTACGGTTCCGGGAGGCGTACTTCACGCCCACGTTCTCCAAGTTCCAGGGCAAGACCGTCGGCGGCGTGCAGATCCACGTGACCGACCGGTCCGGCTACGACCCCGTGCGCACCGGGATCGCGCTGCTGGTGACCGCCCGGAAGGTGTGGAGCGGCTTCGCCTGGCGGTCCGACGACTGGATCGACAAGCTCACCGGTTCCGCCCGGGTCCGCACGATGATCGACGCGGGCGCCGGCACCGACGAGGTGACGGACGCCTGGCAGGAGGAGCTGGCCGCGTTCCGGCGGATTCGAAAGGAATATCTGCTCTACAAGTAGCCCGCGGCGTATGGCCAACCCCGCCTCCCGGCAGGACGATACGTGCCGAGTGCACCGTTTCGGGGGGACGAGGGAGCCTGGTATGGCGGATCCTGGGATGAGCGTGACTCCCTACTGGGAGCTGACCTTCGACGCGGACGGGGACGTGGACGGACCCGAACGCGACCGGCTGCTGGCGCAGGTCACGGACCACGGCGTCCGTGACCTGATCGTCTTCGCGCACGGCTGGAACAACGACCGTTCGGGGGCGACCGCGCTGTACCGGCGCTTCTTCGCCCCGGTCCCGAAGCTGGCGCCGCGCGCCCGGCTCGGGTACGTGGGCGTGATCTGGCCGTCGATGCGGTTCAGCGACGAGCCGATCCCGGACTTCCCGAAGTCCGTGGCGGCCGCGGAGGCGCAGGCGGCGCCGCGTCCGGCGCTGGACAAGGACACCCGGCGCGCGCTGCTGGAGACCTTCCCGGGCCGGGTGACCGTGCTGGACCGGCTGGTCGGCATGCTGGACGAGAGGCCGGACGGCACGGAAGGGCTGGCCGAGTTCGGGCGGCTGGTGCGGCTGCTGCCGGACGTGGACCGGCAGGGGGTGGCCGACACGGACGAACCCGGTGAACCGGCCGTGTTCGACGGCGATCCGGTGACCGCGTGCGAACAGTTCGCCGAGGCCCTGGCCGCGCTCGGCCCGGCGGGCGGTGCCGCGCGGTTCGGCCTGCCCGATCCGTGGGACGGCGCGAAGGAACTGCTGCGGCAGGTGACGTACTACCAGATGAAGCGGCGGGCCGGGACGGTCGGCGAGCACGGGCTCGGGCCGCTGCTCGGGCGGCTGGCCGGGGCGGCGCCCGGGGTGCGGGTGCACCTGGTCGGGCACAGCTTCGGCGGCCGGCTGGTGGCGTTCGCGCTGCGCGGGCTGCCCGGGGACGTGCGCGCGGTGAAGTCGCTGACCCTGCTCCAGGGCGCGTTCTCGCACTACGCGTTCGCGGCCCGGCTGCCGCACGCGCCGGACCGGTCGGGGGCGCTCAAGGACCGGCACCGGCGTATCGACGGCCCGCTGGTGTGCTGCTACTCGCACTTCGACGCGGCCCTCGGCACGTTCTACCCGCTGGCCTCCCGGCTCGCCGGGGACGACCGCGCCTGCGCGGGCAACGAGATCGCGGCCGTGCTGGGGCCGCGGTGGGGCGCCATGGGGCACGACGGGATGCAGGCGGTGCCGGACACGGCCCGGCTGGACCTCGCGGCGGCACTGGGCGGCGCGCTGCCCGCGTCGGGCTGTGTGAACGTGGACGCGGCGGCCGTGGTCCGGCACGGGGGCGCGCCGACCGGGGCGCACAGCGACATCGTGCACCCCGAACTGGCGCGGGTGGTGCTGGCGGCGGGCCACATCGGCTGACCCGCCGCCCTCGCGCGTGGGCCCGCGAACGCCGGCCTACGGGCGTTGGCTGGCCTACGGGTGTTGACCTACGGGTGTTGACCTACGCCCGTAGGCCAACAGACACGGCCTACGGGTGTTCGCCTACGGGTGTTCGCCTACGGGTGTTCGCCTACGGGTGTTCGCCTACGGGCGTTCGCCTACGGGCGTTGTCTACGGGTGCTTGCCTCCGGCCGTCGGCCAACGGGCGCCGGTCAGCGGCCGTTGGCCGACGGCCGTGGGTCACCGGTGCGACGTGTACTCCACGACCTGCTGGAACGTCGGCCGGTTCTGCCAGCTGATCCTGCCGTGCTTGATGCCGCCCAGGGTGCGCTGGACGATCGAGTCGGCGCACCACTGGTCGCCCGCGGAGCACTGGTCGTCGCCCGGATAGACCTGGGCGGCGGTCATGCCGGCCGCCTGCTTCAGGGTGCCGATCAGGAGGTCCCGGCAGGCGGTGAGGCTGCCGCCGCCGCAGTACTTCTGCGCGAGACCGCCCTGCACGGGCTCGCCGAGCACCGCCCGGATGTCCTTGTCGACGTAGGACCACCAGCCGTACTGGAAGGAGCTTCCGGCGTGCGAGCCGGTCGGGCCGTGCCCGGCGGAGGGCGCCTCGTCGGTCGGCAGGTTGTCGGTGATCGCGGTGTACAGGTCGTTGCCGAGCCCCGGCTGGAACTCCGCCTTGACCAGCAGCGGCCACCAGGCGTCCAGGATGCGGATCGCGTCGGCGTCGGCGTACGTCTTGGACCCGGCCGACGTCTCCGTGCGCCTGGCGCCCGCGGTCACCCACGCCTGGAGCTTGCCCACCGCCGCGGCGGCCGTGGGATCGGTCACCGCCGAGGAGTTGACCACCTTCAGCAGCCTGGGCAGCACGTCCTCGGCGCGCAGATCGGCGAGAGCGGCGTCCGCCATGGCCTGCACCAGCCGGGTACGGGTCACCCCGCCCGCCGCGACCAGCTTCTTCACCCGGTCGTCCAGCAGGTTGCCGCGGTGCACGGACCCCTCTCCCCAGGGCGCGGACGCGTAGTCCTCGGCCTGCTTGTTGTTCCAGGAGACGTAGTAGTCCTGGTCGACCGAGTTCGGGTGGGCGGCGGGCGGGGTGTAGTCGGACGTGTTGGTGGCCGGGTCCCAGTTCCGCCACTCGTACGCCGGCTGCGCCCAGACCGGGAACTCGGTGTCGACACCGCTCGCCCGGACGGGGTTGTCACCGCTGTTGTAGTAGGCGGTGTGCTGGGAGTCGGCGTAGAACCAGTTGAAGGTGTAGTTGATGTGCTGCGCCGCGCTCTCGAAGTCGCCCGGCCCCTTGACGAAGTCGGGGTCGTTGAGCATCTGGAAGCCGATGATCGAGTCGGCCTCGTGCAGGTAGGAGGAGCGGAGAGTGGTGTAGGCGACCTTCTTGCCGCCGACGGTCGCCCGGTACGCCACCGGACCGTACTTGGTCCGCCACGCCCGCATGGTGTACGACCCCTCGGCCGTGCCGTCGGCGGTGGTGGGCTTCCAGGCGTTCTTCTGCTCGATCTTCTCCATGGCGGTGCAGGTGCCGTGGTACAGGTAGTGGTAGTCGTCCTGGCACAGCTCGACCGCGTAGGTGTCGATGATGTCCTGGCCCGAGGTGGTGGCGCTCCAGGAGTAGTCCTGGCCGCGGCCGAGTTCCACGTACATGCTCAGGCCCGCGAAGGAGGCGCCGCGGGCGCTGATGCCGGGGCCCTGGATCTCCTGGAGCAGAAGCAGCTGCGGCGCGAAGTACCCGGTCTGCGGTCCGAAGACGGCGACCGGATGGCCGCTGGCGGTGTGCTTGCCGCTCACCACGAGGGCGTTGGACATGCCGCGCTTCGCGGATCCCAGGGTCGACTTGGCCGCGGTGGCCGAGGTGCTCCTGGCGGCGGCCGTGGCCCCGCTGCCGGTGCGGTCGTAGACGAGGGGTTCCTGGGTGACCGTGCCCGCGTCGGGCAGGGCCTGGCCCTTGGCGTCGGCGGGCTTGGTGCCGTACGGGAAGCTCTCGCCGTCGTGGACGGTGAGGACGGCCTCGGGGTCGTTGCGTTCGCGGAAGGACTCCCAGACCCTGGTGCCCTCCTCGACGCCGTACTTGGCCTGGGCCGCCATCAGGGACAGGGCGTTGCCGACCTCGCCGCCACCGCCGGAGCCGAACAGCGAGCCGACCACGGAGGCCAGCGCCACGAGGTCGGTGACCTTGAAGTGGTCGATGGTGCCGGCGTTGGTGATCGCGTCCTTGTGGCCGGTCAGCACGTACTCGCCGGGGAAGTAACGGCCGCTGTCGGAGGCGTCGATGTACGCGTTGATCCCGTCGAGGTAGGCCTTGACGTCGGCGAGGGCCTGCTGGCCGCGGGCCCCGTTCCTGGCCACGGCGCTGTCGATCTGCGCCTGGAGGTCGGCCTCGGTGTAGGGCGCGTTGCGGTAGAACTGCTGCTCCAGGCCCTGGTTGGCGGCGGCGCCGCCCGCGAAGGAGGTCAGCTGGCCGCGGCCCACGTGCCGGAAGACGTCCATCAGCCACAGCCGGTCCTCGGCCGCCGCGTAACCGGCGCCGAACTCGGTGCCGTACCGGGTGGTGCCCGTGATGTGCGGCACACCGGCCTTCTTGTCGCGGACGATCGTCACGTCACCGCGGCCGGCCGGTTTCTCGGTGGAGGCGACCTGGTCGGAGGGGACGCCGAACGAGGCGTCGTTGAAGAAGGTGTTGATCTTCGCTTCGGTCAGGCCCGAGTAGCCGGTGGCCAGGTTGGCGTACGGGCCGAGCTGGTCCTCGGCGTGCGTGGGCTGGGTACCGAAGGCCTGGTTGAGCAGGATCTGCGCGAGGGTCGCGTTGCCGTTCTCACCGGGCGGCAGGATGTCCGAACACCGGCCGCCGCAATAGTCGTTGGAGGCCGTGGCGCCGGCCGCCGCCGCCGCGGTCTGGGTGAGGGGAGAAAGAAGACCGGCTATCAGGACGCATACGGACGCGGTCTTCAGGAACCCGGGGAGTCGGCGGGACGTTCTCAGTCTGTCAAGGGCGTTACGTGGGGTTCGCCGTGGCATGGCGGCTCCTAGCGACTGGGGTGGCCGAACGTTACCGCCGGTATCCCCAGGTTCAAAGATGAACATGCGTCACTTTCTGGAGTCAGCAAGCAGAACCGCGAGAAGAGATGGAGCCGAATCGCCTGTCGATACGTCTATTCGACGACGTCCGTGCGACGAAGCCGAAGTGACCGAGGTACAGGTGCAGGTGTGACGGAGGTGCAGGACGATGGCCGGTTTCCGGAGTCTGGCGAGACAGGTACGCGATCCGGGGTGTGATCTGGCACTGCGGCGGTACTCGCTGCGCAAGTGCCTTGAGAAGTTCGCTCCTTACGGGCATCGGGCGACCTGGGACCATCTGTGCTCCCGGGCGGGTTTCGGCCCGGAGGACCGCTCCCCCGATCCGGCGCGGCTCGTGGCCGCGCTGGAGGAGCTGGAGGAGGCCCGTGACGTCTGGCTCGCCTACGAGACGGACTTCACCGAGCGACGGAAGAAGGAGAAGCACGACGGGCTGCGCCGGCCGGGCAGCGTGGACGACTGGCACCGGCTGACCTGGGGCGGGTTCGGAGTCGCCTGGTGCGACGACCCGCGGGTCCACCCGGAGGAGCCGCTGGCGGAGGTGCTGCGCCGGCTGATCGCCGCACTGGAGCGGGAGCCGGGTTCGTCGTGCCCGGTCTGCGGCGGCGAGCGGCTGGTCTGGAAGTACGGCCTGGACCACGAGCCGTCGGCCGGCCCGGTCTGCGCGGACTGCGGGATCCTGGTGCCGCGGCCCGTCCTCAGCCCCCGGGCCCTTCAGTACGCCAGGCGGGAACGCCTGTTGATGTCGGCCTGAGCGGCCGGGGTGTCACCGGGTGCGGTCCGAGCGGCGGGCCGGCCGGTGCGGGGGTGCGCAGGGGATGCCGCACCCCTTCCGCGGGACGGCCGGGGGACGTCGTCGGCGGGGGCGGGCATCATCGGGCCGGACGGCCGACGGGCAGAGTCCCGCGCTCAGTCGCCGGCGGAGGCGCCGGTCCAGTAGGGATGCGCCCAGCGCTCCTCCTCGGGCAGGGCGAGGAGTTCGCAGCGGATGGCGAGGTCGTGCTCGCCCAGGGCACGCAGCCGGGCCGCGCCGGGTCCGGACAGCCAGGCGCGCAGCTCGGCGACGCCCGCCTCCTCGCCGTCCCCGCACCACCAGGTGAAGGGGGAACGGTCGCCCAGCAGGTCGTAGAGCCAGGAATCGGCGATGTACACGAGGTGGGCGTCGCCGGCCGGGCCGGGGGCCCACGCGTCCAAAAAGGGGGCCACGGTCCGGGCGATCGTCACGCAGGTGTCGAAGACGTCCTCGACGCCGTACGGCGGATCGGCCGTCGTGAGCACCTCCTGCCACCAGGCGTGCAGAAAGGCGTCGAGGGCTGCGGCCTGCTCGGCGGGCCAGGACCGCCAGTCCACCCGGGCCAGCCCGATCCCCAGGTGGTTGACGGCGCCCAGGGTGCCCTCGGCCAGCGCCCGGGCGGCCGGGGGCAGCAGGCGGCGCATCGCGGCCTCGTGGTCGTCGAAGTGGTCGGGCACCTCGTAGAGGTAGTACTGCACCACGTCCAGGGGGACGGGCACGCCGGGGGTGCGCAGGTACGCGGTCTCTTCTTCCGCGTGGCACTGGGGGCAGGGGGTCTCGTGCGGGCTCGCGAAGCCGTCGAAGACGGTGTCGATGTCCGCCAGGGCGGCGGCGAGAGCGGTGGAGGACAAGGATGTCGGTCCCGTCGTGACTCCGTGCGCGGCGTCGCGGCCGGCCGAAGATCGCGACGTTAGCAGAACCAAATCCCCTCGCTCCACCCTTTTCGCGTCCGGACAGTGGGAGGCGATGAGACCGGACCGATGAACGGGGAACTCCCATGTCCACGCTGCGCGTCACCGCCGAAGTGCTGACCGTCCACGAACATCCGAACGCCGACACGCTGGAGCTGGCCCAGGTGGGCCTGTACCGGGCCGTCGTCGCCAAGGGCGCGTACCGCACCGGTGAGGCGGCCGTCTACATCCCCGAGCAGGCCGTTCTCCCGGCCGCGCTGATCGAGGAGCTGGGGCTGACCGGGCGGCTGGCGGGCGGCGAGGCCAACCGGGTCAAGGCGGTGCGGCTGCGGGGTGAGCTGTCGCAGGGCATCGTGTGCCGGCCGAAGGCGCTGGCGGACGTCGACCTGGCGCGGGCGGCGGCCGAGGGCACCGACTTCGCGCGGCGGCTGGGTGTCACCAAGTGGGTGCCGCCGATCCCGCCCACCATGAACGGCGACGTGGAGGCGGCACCGGACCTGCTCCCCTGGGTCGACATCGAGAACGTCCAGCGCCGGCCGGACATCTTCACGCCGGGCGAGCCGGTCGTCCTGACGGAGAAGCTGCACGGTTCGGCATGCCTGCTGACGTACACCGCCGGGGAGGGGCGGGTGCACGTCTCCTCCAAGGGCTTCGGCGCCAAGTCCCTGGCGCTGCGAGAGGACCCGCGGAACCTGTACTGGCGGGCGGTGCGCGGGCACGGGGTGGCCGAGGCCGCGGCGAGGCTCTGCGAGCGGCTGGGCGCCACCCGGGTGGGCGTCTTCGGGGAGGTGTACGGCGCGGGGGTGCAGGATCTGACGTACGGCGCCGACGGACGGCGGGAGTCGCTGGGGTACGCGGTGTTCGACGTCTCGGCCGAGGTGGACGGGGCCGTGCGCTGGCTCGACCCGGCCGAGGTGCTGGAGGGTGAACTGCCCCTGGTGCCGAAGCTGTTCGCCGGGCCGTACGACATCGAGCGGGTGCTGGAGTTCGCGAGCGGACGGGAGACGGTGTCCGGGCGGGGGCTGCATCTGCGGGAGGGCGTGGTGATACGGCCCGCGACGGAGCGGTACAGCCCGGTGACCGGGGGCCGGGCCATCGCCAAGGCGGTCAGCCCGGCGTACCTGACGCGCAAGGGCGGCACCGAGTTCGAGTAGGTCACAGGGCGGGAGCGGGGCAGGGACTCAGCGCCGCTCCGCCATGAGGCGCGACCCCGTCAGGCGCTCCCCGAACACATCGTCGGGGTTGGACAGGACGCACGTCTCCAGGGAGAGGCACCCGCATCCGATGCAGTCGGCGAGATGGTCGCGCAGACGGTTCAGCTGCTGGATCCGCTCCTCCAGCTCCGAGCGCCACTTCTCCGACAGCCGGGCCCAGTCCTCCCTGGTCGGCGTCCGCTCCTCCGGCAGTTCGGCCAGGGCCTCGCGAATCGTGGCCAGCGGGATGCCTACCCGCTGGGCCGCCCGGACGAAGGCGACCCGGCGCAGGGTGTCCCGGCTGTACCGGCGCTGGTTTCCGGGGGTGCGCCGGCTGGTGATCAGTCCCTTGGACTCGTAGAAGTGCAGGGCGGACACCGCGGCTCCGCTGCGCGCGGACAACTGGCCGACGGTCAGCTCGTGGATCTTCTCGGGAATCTGGGGCACTCCTCAGAGATTACCCACCGGCCGGTCCGGGTGTCCGTTGACATCGACCCGCCACCCGACCATGCTAAGCAGTTGCTTAGAGACGCGAGCGAGAGGCCGGGAACATGGCAGAACCGAGGACCTTCACCTCCCCCGACGAGCTGAGGGCGGCCGTGGGCGAGCAGCTGGGCCCCACCGACTGGGTGGAGATCGACCAGAAGCGGATCGACCTGTTCGCCGAGGCGACCGGGGACCACCAGTGGATCCACGTGGACCCGGAGAAGGCCGCCGCCGGACCGTTCGGGACGACCATCGCCCACGGTTACCTCACCCTGTCGCTGCTCCCGCTCTTCGGACCGCGGCTGATCCAGGTCGAGGGCGTCAAGATGGGCGTCAACTACGGGACGAACAAGGTCCGCTTCCCCTCCCCCGTCCCCGTCGGCTCCCGGCTGCGCGCCACCGGGAAGATCACCGGGGTCGAGGACGTCACCGGCGGTGTCCAGGTGACGGTCGCGTTCACCGTGGAGCGCGAGGGCGGCGACAAGCCGGCGTGCGTCGCGGAGTCGGTGTCCCGGTACTACCTGTAGAGCCGGCGGGCCCGGCCGGGCCCGCCCGGGCCTACTCCGCCCCGACCATGCGCAGCACGAGGTCGGCGTAGAGCGCGCCGACCTCCTCGGGCGTGCGCGGGCCGTCGACGCTGAACCAGCGGGCCACGTCGATGCACAGCGACAGCACGGCCAGCGTGGTGCCGTGGACGTCCAGCACGTCGAACTCGCCCGCGGCGACGCCGTCCTCGATGATCCCGCGCACCTCGGCGTCCACCTGGCGGCGCAGTGCGAGGATCTCCGCACGGGCGTCGGGACCGAGGGCGTCCAGCTCGTACTGCACGACCCGCGCGGTGGTGCGCCGTCCCGCGTGCCAGCGGACGAAGGAGCTGACCGCGTCGGCCAGCCGCCGCGTGGCGCTGCCCTCGCGGCGGGCGGCCGTGCGCAGGATGTCGAGGGCCTTGTCGTGGCCGATCCGGCTGATCCGGTGGAGCAGCTCTTCCTTGGTCTTGTAGTGGATGTAGAGCGCGGCCGGGCTCATGCCGGCGCGGCCCGCGATGTCGCGGGTCGTCGTGGCGTGGTAGCCGCGCTCGGCGAAGGCCTCCACGGCGGCGACCAGCAGCCGCCGGGCCGCGTCAGGGGTGACCTCTTCCCACGGCTCCACTTCGCCGCCGGTCGTCTCCTCCGCCGTACTCATCGCTCGCTCGCCCCTCTCGGTGACAGGAGCACCACCATACCGCCGACGGTGAGCGAGCGCTTAGTGCGGCCGCTCAGAGCTTTTCGAAGGGGTCGTGCTCGGCGAGCAGTTTCTCCAGGCGGGCCTGGTCGACACGGCTGACGATCTGCCCCGCCTCCTGCCGGTCCCGGATCACCTTGGCGAGGGTGAAGGCGGAGGTGACGAGGTAGAGGACGGCGATGGCCAGGAAGCCGCGGACCCAGGCGTTCGCGTCCAGCCGGAAGATGCCGATGGCGGTGGCCGCCATGGCGACCGCGAAGGAGGCGACGGCCTGGCCGTAGAAGGCGGCCGTGCTCTCGTGCTTGACCGGTGTCTCACTCATGCCCACAGCATCGGCGGACGCGGCCCGCGGCACATCCGCCGGAGTACTCAGGAACGTACTCAGACCCCGGAACCACCCGGCCCGCCCCGGCCTCGCCGCCGCCCCCGGCCGCTGGAGGAGGCTCGCTCAGGTCGTCATCACGCACACGTCGACCTCGTCGGACAGGAGGGCAGCCCGGCGGAGTACGTCCTGGTGCCCTTGAGTGACAGGGCCGAAGGATCCCGGGAAGAGGGCTCGCATGATCGGGAAGAGCAACAAGCGGCCGCCCCGGCGGCGAAGTGCCAGGGCGGCCGGACCACCGGGATCGAGCCGGGCGGGGAGAACGTCCGGCGGGCCGGGACGACCGCGACGTCGCACGTGGACCACGCCACGGGGGACAAGCCCTCAGAACGCCGAAACGCCGGTCAGGGAACGCCCGATGAGCAGTTTCTGGATCTGGCTGGTGCCTTCGTACAGGGTCATCACGCGGGCGTCGCGCAGGAGTTTGCCGGCCGGGTACTCGTCGATGTAGCCGTAGCCGCCGAAGACCTGGAGGGCGTTGTTCGCGGCGCGCACCGCGGCCTCGGAGGCGAACAGTTTGGCCTTGGAGGACTCGACGGCGAACGGCTCGCCGCGGTCGATCAGGTCGGCGACCCGCCAGGTGAGCAGCCGGGCCGCGTCCACGTCGACGGCGATGTCGCTGATCAGCTCCTGCACCAGCTGGTGCCGGGCGATGGGCCCGCCGAACTGCTCGCGCTCCCCGGCGTAGCGCACGGCCGCGTCCAGCGCGGCCTGGGCTATCCCGACGCAGCCCGCGGCCACCGACATCCGCCCCTTGGCGAGCGCGGACATGGCGACGGAGAAGCCCTTGCCCTCCTCGCCGAGCATTGCCGACGCGGGCACGCGCACGTCCTCCAGGACCAGCTCGGCGGTGGCCTGGCCGCGCAGGCCGAGCTTGCCGTGGATGGCGCGGCGGGTCAGGCCGGGGGTGTCGGCGGGGACCAGGAAGGCGGAGACGCCCTTGTGACCGGGGGCGTCGGTGGAGCGGGCGAAGAGCAGGACGACGTCCGCCCACGTCCCGTTGGTGATGAACATCTTCGTGCCGTTGACGACGTAGTCGTCGCCGTCGCGTACGGCCCGGGTGGTGAGGTTGCCCGCGTCGGAGCCGGTGCCGGGTTCGGTGAGGCCGAAGCTGCCGACGTACGCGCCCGCGGTGAGCCCCGGCAGCCAGCGCCGTTTCTGCTCCTCGTTCCCCCAGGCGGCGATCGTCTTGGCGACGAGCCCGAGGGAGACGGAGACGATTCCGCGGACCGAGGAGTCACCGCGCCCCAGCTCCTCGGTGACCAGGCAGTAGGCGAGGTGGTCACCGCCGGAGCCGCCGTACTCCTCGTCGACGGTCAGCCCCAGGAAGCCGACCTCGCCGAGCTTCTTCACGATGCCCCGGTCGACCTCCTCTGCCCGGTCCCAGGCGACCACGTGCGGGGCGATCTCGCGCTCCACGAAGTCCCGGGCGAGCTGCCGCACGGCCGTCTGCTCCTCGCTGAGCCCCAGGTTCACCACGAGATCACCCCACACCAAACGGATACGTCGATGGATCTTGAAAGCCGTACATTTAAATTAGCACTGCTAGTTTACGGCCGCAGCCCTACTATGTGCGCCATGGCCCGACCGCGCAAGCCCCTCCTCAGCACCGACCGGATCGTCGAAACGGCCCGGGATCTCGTGGACCGGGAGGGCCTGGCGGCCGTCTCCACCCGCCGGCTCGCCGCCGAGCTGGGCGTCAGCGGGCCCTCGCTCTACAACCACTTCCGCACCAAGGACGAGATCCTGGAGGTGGTCGCGGACTCGGTGAGCGCGCTGGTCGACCTGTCGATGTTCGAGGACGGCCGGGACTGGCGGACCGCGCTGCACGACTGGGCCGTCTCCTACCGGGCCGCGCTGCGCGACCACCCGAACATCGTCCCGGTCCTCGCCCGCGGTCCCGGCCGCCGCCCCGCCGCGCTGCGGCTGGCCGACGCGGTCTACGGCGCGATGGTCGACGCCGGCTGGCCGCCCGCGCAGGCCACCTCCATCGGCGCGCTGATGCGGTACTTCATCATGGGCTCGGCGCTGGGTTCGTTCGCGGGCGGCTTCGTGGACGACGCGAGCGCGTACGACCCCGCCGACTACCCCCACCTCGGCCAGGCCCATCTGCTCGCCGAGCAGCAGGAGAAGATCGACGAGCGGGCCTTCGAGGCGGGGCTCAGCGCGCTGCTGGACGGGCTGGCGCAGCAGTACGAGCAGGTCCGGGTGTGAGAACGCTTCGGCCGTCGCCGAAGTGACGGTGCCGCATGCTGGGGGCATGAGCATCAAGGACCCTCAGGCGGCGGGCCTCGCCGCGCTGGCCGGGCTGATCGCCGACCGGACCCGGGCCGCGTGCCTGCTGGCACTGCTGGACGGGCGGGCGTGGACGGCCGGTGAACTGGCCCGGCACGCCGGCGTAGCGGCCTCCACGCTGAGCGAGCACCTGGGCAAGCTGGTGGCCGGCGGCCTGCTCGCGGAGGAACGGCAGGGGCGGCACCGGTACGTCCGGCTGGCCGACGCGCGCGTGGCGCAGCTCGTCGAGGATCTCGCGGCGCAGGTACGGGTGCCCGCGGCGGCCGAACGGCCCCGTTCGCTGCGGGAGTCGAGCGCCGGGGCCGCGATGGCGCGGGGCCGCACCTGTTACGACCATCTGGCCGGGCGGCTGGGGATCGCGGTCACGGACGCGCTGACCCGGCGAGGGCTGCTGCGGCAGGACACGGGGTTCGCGCTCACGGACGCGGGGGTGGAGTGGTTCGGCACGGCGGGCATCGCGCTGGACCTGTCGAGCCGGCGTCCACTGGTCCGGGCGTGCCTCGACTGGACCGAGCGACGGCCGCACCTCGCGGGGGCGGCGGGGGCCGCGCTGTGCCGGCACGCGCTGGACGCGGGGTGGTGCGTGCGGATCGGGTCGGGGCGGGCCGTGAAGGTGACTCCGTCGGGGGAGCGGGTGCTGGACTCGCTGCTCGGCATCCCGTCCGATGCCCTGCGCTGACGCGGCCCGGCCCCCGGGCAGGGCCGTCCTGCGGCACACCAGGTGCGGGTCCGCCACGGCCGGTCGCGCGGTACCCGGCGGCCCTGCCGTCATACCGCGGGTGCCGGTCCGCCGTGGGCGGGCGTGCGGCTCCCTGCCCCCTTGCGCCGCACGGCGGGTGCCCGTCCGCCGTGGCCGGGCGTGCGGTTCGGCGCGGCTCTGCCGCCGCACGGCGAGTGCCGGTCCGCCGTGGGCGGGCGTGCGGTTCGGCGCGGCTCTTGTGGGGTGCTGTCGTGGGACCGGACTCGAGTGTTCCGTCCGATGCCCGCCAGCTCGTACCCGACCCTCCGTCTAGCTTGAGGAGCATGATGCGCACCGCCTGGAACCCTCGCACACTCGCCGCCGGAGCCGCCGCCGTCACCGTCCTTCTGTGGGCCTCCGCCTTCGTGGCGATCCGGAGTGCGGGGGACGCCTACTCCCCCGGTGCGCTGGCCCTCGGGCGGCTGGCGGCGGGAGCGCTCGCTCTGGGGGTCATATGGGCCGTACGCCGGGAGGGGCTGCCGCCCAGGACGGCCTGGCGCGGGATCCTGCTCTCCGGGCTGCTGTGGTTCGGGTTCTACATGGTCGTCCTGAACTGGGGCGAGCAGCAGGTGGACGCGGGCACGGCGGCGCTGGTCGTGAACGTCGGCCCGCTGCTGATCGCCCTGCTGGGTGCCCGGCTGCTCGGGGAGCCGATGCCGCCTCGGCTGGTGGCCGGGATGGCGGTGTCGTTCGCGGGGGCGGTGACCGTGGGGCTGTCGATGTCCGGCTCGGGCGGGTCCTCCGTGCTCGGTGTGCTGCTGTGCCTGCTCGCGGCCGTCGCGTACGCCTTCGGCGTCGTCGCGCAGAAGCCCGCCCTGGGCCGGGCGAGCCCGTTGCAGGTGACGACGTTCGGCTGTCTGATCGGCGCCGTGGCCTGCCTGCCGTTCGCCGGGCAGCTGGTGCGGGAGGCGGCCCGCGCGCCCCTGCCGGCCACCCTCGACATGATCTACCTGGGCGTCTTCCCGACCGCCCTGGCCTTCACCACCTGGGCCTACGCCCTCTCCCGCACCACCGCCGGCCGGATGGGCGCGACGACGTACGCGGTGCCCGCCGTGGTGGTGCTGATGTCGTGGCTGGTGCTGGGCGAGGTGCCGGGCGCGCTCACCCTGGCGGGCGGGGTGCTGTGCCTGGCCGGTGTGGCGGTGTCGCGGTCCGGGGCGCGGGGCCGGAGCGGGCGGGCCGCGGCCCGGGAGCCGCGACCCGAGAAGGTCGGCTGACCCTCAGAACACCACCAGCGCCCGGCCGCCCTTGCCCGCCAGCATGTTCTCGAAGGCCGCCGGGATGCCCTCCAGGCCGATCCGCTCGGTGACCAGTCCCGGCAGGTCCAGGCGGCCCTCCCGGACGTGCTCGGCGAGCACGGGCACGTCACGGGCCGGGTCGCTGTTGCCGTACACACAGCCCGACAGGGTGCGGCCCCAGTGGAAGAGCTCCAGGGCGTTGAAGGTCACCTGCTGGTCCTTGCCGCCGATGCCGACGACCGTCGTACGGCCGCCCCGGCGGGTGGACTCCCAGGCCGCGCGGATGGAGACCGCGCGGCCCGCGCACTCCACGGCCACGTCGACACCCTGCTTGCCGGTCAGGGCGCGGATCTCGCGGGCGGTGGTGTCGGAGGCCAGGACGTAGTCGGTGGCGCCGGCCGCGCGGGCCAGCTCCTCCTTCCCGGGCGAGACGTCGACCGCGACGATTCGCGACGCGCCCGCGATACGGGCCGACTGGAGGGTGGCCAGGCCGACCCCGCCGACCCCGAAGACGGCGACCGTCTCGCCCGCCCGGACCTTCGCCGAGTGGTGGACGGCGCCGTACCCGGTGAGTACGGCGCAGCCCAGGAGGGCGGCGTCGACCAGGGGCACCCCGTCCGGCAGCGGCAGCACGCAGGACGCGGGGACGACCGTCTCCTCGGCGAACGCGGCCACGTTCAGGCCGGGGTGCAGTTCGGTGCCGTCGGCGGTGCGGGCGTGCACGCCGGCGGCGCCGGCCAGGGCGTTGGCGCACAGCCAGACCTCGCCGAGCGTGCAGGCGTGGCAGGCGCCGCAGGAGGGCGCCCAGTTGAGCACCACGGGGGCGCCGGGCGAGACATGGGTGACGCCCTCGCCCACGGCGACGACCGTGCCGGCGCCCTCGTGGCCGAGGACGGCCGGGGCCGGCACCCGCATGGTGCCGTTGGACAGGGACAGGTCGGAGTGGCAGACGCCGGCGGCGGCGAGGCGGACCCGGACCTGTCCGGGGCCGGGCTCGGGCAGCTCGATCCCGGTGATCTCCAGCGGGGCGCCGATGGCGGGCAGGACGGCGGCTCGTACGGCCATGGGTCTCGGACTTCCTTAGAACTGGAGGGACTTGGTCTGGAGGTACTCGGCGAGGCCGTGCGTGCCGAGTTCCCGGCCGACGCCGGACTGCTTGTAACCGCCGAAGGGCGCGAGGGGGTTGAAGCGGCCGCCGTTGATGTCGACCTGGCCGGTGTCCATGCGGCGGGCGAAGGCCACCGCCTCGGCCTCGTCGGCGGCCCACACGGCGCCCGCGAGACCGTACACCGTGCCGTTGGCGATGCGCAGGGCGTCGTCCTCGTCGTCGTACCGCAGGATCGACAGGACGGGCCCGAAGATCTCCTCCTGGGCGATCGTCATCTCCGGGGTGACGTCGGCGAAGACGGTGGGGCTGACGAAGTAGCCCCGCTCGCGCGGGGACGCGGGGCCGCCCGCGACCAGCCGGGCGCCCTCGGCGATGCCCTTCTCGATGTAGCCGCGCACCCGGGCCTGCTGCCTGGCGCTGACCACCGGGCCGATGCGGTCGCCGTACTTGGCGGCGGCGGCGCGGGCCAGCTCGACGGCCTCGTCGTACCGGTCGCGGTGGACCAGCATGCGGGTCCAGGCGCTGCACGTCTGGCCGGAGTTGGACATCACGTTGGCGACGCCGACGCCCACGGCCCTGGCGAGGTCGGCGCTCGGCAGGATCACGTTGGCGGACTTGCCGCCCAGTTCGAGGGCCACCTTCTTCACGGCCGCGCCGGCCACCGCGCCGATCCGCCTGCCGACCGCCGTGGAGCCGGTGAAGGAGACCAGGTCCACGCCCGGGTGTTCGGCGAGGGCCTGTCCGGCGACCGGGCCGAGGCCGGTGACCAGGTTGAACACGCCCGCGGGCAGGCCCGCCTCGTGCACCGCCTCGGCGAACAGCTGCGCGGTGAGCGGGGTGTCCTCGGCGGGCTTGAGGACGATCGCGCAGCCCGCGGCGAGGGCCGGGGCCACCTTGGCGACGATCTGGTGGAGGGGGTAGTTCCAGGGGGTGATCGCGCCGACCACGCCGATCGGCTCGTGCAGGACGGTGGAGTTGCCGACCTTCTCCTCGAAGGGGTGGGTCGCGGCCAGCTCGGCGTAGGAGCCCGCGACCGCGATCGGCACGGCGGCGTGCACGGCCTGGGAGAACGGGAGGGGGGAGCCCAGTTCGGCGGTGACCGTCTCGGCGATCTCGTCCTTGCGCGCCGCGAGGGCGTCCCGGAGGGCGGCCAGGCGGGCGGCGCGTTCGGCCGGGGGCGTGGCGGCCCAGCCGGGCAGGGCGGCGCGCGCGGCGCGTACGGCGGTGTCGACGTCCAGCGCCCCGCCCGCCGGGACCCGGCCGATGACCTGCTCGGCAGCGGGGTCGACGACCTCGATCACGTCCCTGCTCTCGGCGGGGCGCCAGGCGCCGTCGATGTACAGGCCGTCGTGTGCCTTCATGCTGTTCCTCCCGGCGGGTCCGCGTCGTCCGGCACACAAACTAGCGATGATAGTTTTCGTGCGCCAGACATTCCCGGGCCGCAGACGTACCGGGACATCATGACGAACGGGCCGGCCGGGGCGGGCGGGGAGCCCCTCCGGCCGGCCCGCCGGTCATCTCGTCGCGGTGAGATGGGCGAAGACCACCACGTTGCTGGTGTAGCCGGTCCGCCGGCTGAACAGGCCGCCGCAGGTGATCACCCGCAGCTCCGGGCGCCCGGCCGGGCCGTAGACCTCCTTGTCGGGGAAGCCGGCCTTGTCGAAGACCTTCACCCGGTCCACGGAGTAGACGGCGGTACGCCCGTCCGCGCGCGCGACCTCGATGTGCTTGCCGGGCCGGATCTGGGCGAGCCCGGCGAACACGGCGGATCCCGTTGTGGTGTCGCGGTGTCCGACGGCGACCGCGGTGCCGGCCTCCCCCGGTGTGGGGCCGCCCTGGTACCAGCCGACCAGCCGGGGCCTGTCGACGGGCGGCGTCTCCAGCTGCCGGTTCTTGTCGAGCCGGAGCGGAATGACCGGGGCGTCGACCCCCAGGTAGGGCACGCGGAAGGACGTCGGCCGGGACCGGGGCAGCGGGCGGGGCGGCGGCGCCGGAGGGGTGAAGCCCGCGGAACCGGACCCCTGCCCGCCCGCCCGGCCGGACGTGCCCGGCCCGCCCGTCGGCCCGCAGTGCGACACCACCGTCACCAGGACGACCGCCAGCACGGCCGTCCTGGCGAGCCGGTAGGCGCGGGTCCGGTACCAGGGCCTGCGTCGGTACCTACGCGGCACCATGGGGCCGCCGGCGGATCAGCCGGAAGTACACGACACCGCTGACGGCGACCAGACCCACGGCGGCCGCGGCGGCCACCGGGGAGTACGCGGCGGCCGTGTCGACGAGACCGCCGCCGCCCGCGTGCACACCGCCCCGCGGACCGTCGTGGTCGCCGCCGCCCTGACCGCCCTGGCCGCCCTGGCCGCCCTGGCCCCAGCCGCCGTCGTTCTGCTGCTGGTCGGCGATCTGCCCGTCCGGGCCGTGCTCCCCGTGCTCCCCCTCCACCTTGCCGTCGCGGCAGTTGACGCGGAAGACCTTCTCCTTGAGGGCTGGCGGCGTCCCCACGGTCCAGCTGATCTTGTACTGCCCGTCCGCCAGCCCCAGCGGGTCGGTGTGCCCCGCACCGGCGGCGAGCTGGATGACCCCCGTCACGGTGGCCGCCGTGGGCAGCGGGGGCTGGGGCGTGATGGTGTAGGCGATGCTGGGGAGGGAGTCGAAGTTGACCGCCTCCAGGAAGAACTTGCAGACCACCGGGTCGTCCTTCGCCGATCCGATGAACGACGGCGGGTTGGTCGAGCGGGCGTTGTGGATCCGGATGTCACCGTTCTCCCCCTGGGCCACCGCGCTCGGCGCCGCCACCCATGACGCGCCGGCCGCCGCGAGGGCGGTGAGGACGACGGTGGCGCCCGCGCGAGGGCCGACGGCGCGTGGGAGTGTCAGGGTCGGCATGCGCAATCCTCCGAGTTCAGACGATTTTCATACAAATCGCTCTTTCGCCTGGACTCTGCGTCATGGGCCGCGCAACCCTTGGCAGCGACGCCCGGCGCGCCGTCAGATATCGCTCGTACGGCGCAGCCCCGGACGCTTCGCCCCCTCCCGCACCGCCCCGCCGGGCACCTCGCGGGGGCTCCCCGGCGACCGCAGCGCGACCCCCGACGACACCAGCAGCAGGGCACCCAGCATCACGAACGGCGCAGCCGCCCCCGCCAGCCCGGCCACCAGACCCGCGGCGGCCGGCGCGGCGACCTGGCCGAGCCGGTTGCCGGTCAGCCGCAGGGCGAGCGCGGTGGAGCGGGCCTCCGCGGGGGCGGCCTGCACCACCGTCGTCATCGACAGCGGCTGGCCCACCCCCAGACAGAAGCCGAGGACCGTGAGCATCGCGCCGAGCGCCCACACCGGCACCGGCAGCGCGACCCCCGCGCAGAGCAGGCCCCCCAGCAGGCAGGTCACGGTCAGCAGCGCGGGCCGGCCGAGCAGCCGGAGCAGCGGGGTGAGCACGAGCCGGCAGGCGATGGTGGCGCCGGCCCGGAGGCTGAGCAGGACGCCGATCACCGAGGGGGCGATACCCCGGTGTTCGCCGACCACCGGGAGATAGGCGGTGAGGATGTCCGTCGCGGACAGCACCGACAGGCTGATCAGCATGCCCGCGGGCACGCCCCGGGCGCGCAGGATGCCGGCGACCGGCACACGTGCGCCCTGCCGCGGGCCGGCGCCGACAGCCGTACGGTCCTCGATGCGCCACAGCGAGGTGAACGCGGCCGCCGCGCCCACGCCCGCGGTGACGAGCGCCAGGGCGCTGCCGCGGGCCATGTCGGGGCCGCCGATGAGGGCGCCCGCGGCCACGGGCCCGACGAGCTGGCCGAGCGAGGCGCCGATGGTGAAGTGACCGAAGTTGCGGTCCTGTTCGTGCGGCGCGGACTGGCGGGCCACCAGCGACTGGGCGCCGATCACGAAGCAGAGGTGGCCGAGTCCCATCACCCCGCTCCACAGGGCCATCGCCGCCAGGGAGTCCACGGCTCCGCTGAGGACGCAGCCCCCGGCGATGAGGACCACGCCCGCCGGGAGCAGGGGCGCGCAGCGGCCGTGGTCGGTGCGCCGGCCGAGCGGTACGGCGGCGAACAGCGGCAGCAGGGCGTACACACCGGCGATGACGCCCACCGCCCGTTCGTCGGCGCCCAGCGCGAGGGCCCGGTAGGAGACGGCGGGCCGGGCCATCGACACCGCCCCCTGGGCGCAGCCGAAGGCGATGACGAGGCGGAGCAGCCAGCCGCGGTTCCCACCGGGCGCCATGGTGCGAGTCCTTTCCCGAGGATGGTCAGACGATGCCGAACAGCAGTCCCGCGCCGAGGACCACCAGTGAGGTGAGCGCGGCCCACTTGACCACGAACCGGGTGTGGTCGCCGAACTCGACCTTGGCCATGCCGACCAGGACGTAGACGGCGGGGACGAGCGGGCTGGACATGTGCAGGGGCTGGCCGACGATCGAGGCGCGGGCGATCTCCAGCGAGGAGACGCCGTGCGCCTGGCCCGCCTCGGCGAGCACCGGCAGGACGCCGAAGTAGAAGCCGTCGTTGGACATGAAGTAGGTGAGCGGGATGCTCAGCACGCCGGTGACGAGGGCCATGTGCGGGCCCATGCCGTCGGGGATGTTGTCCACCAGCCACGTGGCCATGTGGTCGACCATGCCGGTGCCTTGCAGGACGCCGGTGAAGACGGCGGCGGCGAACACCATGCCGGAGACGTTGAGGACGTTCTCCGCGTGGGCGGCGATGCGGGCCTTCTGGTCCGGCATGTGCGGGAAGTTGACGGTGAGGGCGAGGGCCGCGCCGAGCAGGAACAGCACCGGGATCGGCAGCCACTCCATGATCATGGCGGTGAGCAGGGCGACCGTGAGCAGCGCGTTGAACCAGTACAGCTTCGGGCGCAGGGTGGGCCGGTCCGGGTCCAGGCCCTGGAAGCCCTCCGCCGCGGCCGCCTCGGGCTCGGCGGAGGCGGCGTCCGCACCGGATCCGGAGCCGCCTGAGCCGGCGGCGCCGGTCGCGCCCTTGCCCGGGCCGGCGCCCGCGGCCTTCGCGGCCTCCGTGCCGGAGCCGGCGCCCACGAGCACCGCCTCGGTCTCCTCCACCAGCACCTCGTCCAGGGTGAGCACGCCGAGCCGCTTGCGCTCGCGGCGGCCGAGGACGTAGGCGAGGACGAGGACGAACAGCAGCCCCATGGCGAGGGCCGGGATCATCGGCACGAAGATGTCGCTCGCGTCCAGCTTCAGCGCGGTGGCGGCGCGGGCGGTGGGGCCGCCCCAGGGCAGCGTGTTCATCACGCCGTTGGCCATCGCGGCGACGCCGGTCATGACGACCAGGGACATCTTCAGGCGCTTGTACAGCGGGTACATCGCCGAGACGGTGATCATGAAGGTGGTGGAGCCGTCGCCGTCCAGGGAGACGATCGCGGCGAGGACCGCCGTTCCGAGCACGATGCGCAGCGGGTCGGCCTTGCAGAACCTCAGGATGCCCCGCACGATCGGGTCGAAGAGGCCGACGTCGATCATCACACCGAAGTAGACGATCGCGAACATGAGCATCGCCGCGGTGGGGGCGAGGCCGGTGACGCCGTCGATGACGTAGTCGCCGAGCTTGGCGCCCTTGCCCACGAACACGCAGAAGAGCGCGGGGATGAGCACGAGCGCCGCGATCGGCGACATCTTCTTCAGCATGATCAGGACCAGGAAGGTCGCGATCATGGCGAAGCCGAGGATGGTCAGCATGAATGGATACCTAACGTTCGCCCTTGAACATCCCACCTGGGGTCGGCGGTGCGATGACGTTAGGTCCGTTCAAACGGCGTTAACAAGATGTTGACGCGCGAGCAATAAGCGCAAAAGTCCAGGTCACGGCTGTGCGAGGGAGGCGACCAGCTCGACGGGGACGCCGTTGAGCACGGCGTTGCCCGAGAGCGGGTCGAGCAGGCTGCCGTCGAGCAGCTGGTTGACGTTGACACCGGGGTCCGTGGCGGCGTGGCGCAGCCGGGTGCCGGGGCGGTCGTGGCCCCAGCCGTGCGGCAGGCTCACCACCCCGGGCCGGACCCCGTCGGTGACCTCGGCGGGAGCGACCACCTCTCCCCCGGCGCCCTTGACGCGTACGTCGGCGCCGTCCACGACGCCGAGACGGGCGGCGTCCTCGGGGTGGATGTGCACGGTGCAGCGGTTGCTGCCGCCGGTGAGGGCGGGCACGTTGTGCATCCAGCTGTTGTTGGAGCGCAGATGGCGGCGGCCGACGAGGACGAGACCCGCGGGCCGTTCGCGCAGGGCCGCGCGGAGCCGGGGCAGGTCGCCGGCGATCGGCCCGGGAAGCAGCTCGACCTTGCCGCTGCGGGTCCTGAGCGGCTGCGGCAGGCGGGGGCTCAGCGGGCCGAGGTCGATGCCGTGCGGGTGGGCGAGCAGCTTCTCCAGGATGAGCCCGTCGGGGCGGGCGCCGAAGCCGTCGCCGTACGGGCCGAGGCGCAGCATCATGTCGAGCCGCCGTTCGGGACCGTTGTCGCCGGTGAGCCGGGCGGCGAGGGCTCGCGGGTCCCGGCCGTGCACCGGCGAGTGCGCGTCCTGGACTGCCTTGCCGAGGGTCTGGTCGACGACCAGGGCGTCGACGGCGGCCGGATCGGTGCCGTGCATTCCCGTGGCCGCGAGGATCAGCCGGGCGAGGATCTCGCTCTCCGCCATCCGGCCCGGCTCCAGCGGGACCGCGGGGCGGGTGTAGCGGACCTGGTTGCGGACGGCGAGGGTGTTGAAGGCGAAGTCGTGGTGCGGGCTCTGGGCGGGCGGGGGCGGGGGCAGCACGACGTGGGCGTGGCGCGAGGTCTCGTTCAGGTACGGGTCGACGGCGACCATGAAGTCCAGGGAGTCCAGGGCCTTGTCGAGCCGGTCGCCGTCGGGCGCGGAGAGCACGGGGTTGGCGGCGACGGCGATCAGCGCGCGGACCGGGGTGCCCTCGTCGGTCGCGGTGTCGATCTCCTCGGCGAGCGCGGCGAGCGGCAGTTCCCCCTTCGCCTCGGGGTGCCCGCTCACCCGGGAGTGCCAGCGGCCGAGCGCGAAGCCGCGGCCGGGGCCCGCCGGGCGCGGCGTCCGGTCGGTGGCGGCCTGCGGGAACAGGGCGCCGCCGGGCCGGTCCAGGTTGCCGGTGAGGACGTTGAGGACGTCGACCAGCCAGCTGGCCAGGGTGCCGTGCGGGACGGTGCAGCTGCCGATGCGGGCGTAGACGGCGGCGGCGGGGGCGGCGGCGAGTTCGCGGGCGAGGGTGCGGATCTCGCCGGCGTCCAGGTCGCAGGCCGGGGCCACGGCCTCGGGGGTGAAGTCGTCCATCGCGGACCGGAGTTCGTCGATGCCCTGGACGTGCGGGGTGAGGTCCTTGAGGTCGACCAGGTCCTCGGCGAAGAGGGTGTGCGCCATGGCGGCGAGCAGCAGGGCGTCGGTGCCGGGGCGGATCGCCAGGTGCCGGTCGGCGAGCCGGGCGGTGCGGGTGCGGCGCGGGTCCACGACGGTGAGCCGGCCGCCGCGGGCCTTGAGGGCCTTGAGCCTGCCGGGGAAGTCGGGGGCGGTGCACAGACTGCCGTTGGATTCCAGGGGGTTGGCGCCGATGAGCAGCAGATGGCCGGTGTGGTCGAGGTCCGGCACCGGGATGGCGTTCGCGTCGCCGAACAGCAGCCCGCTGGAGACGTGCTTGGGCATCTGGTCGACCGTGGACGCGGTGAACAGGCTGCGGGTGCGCAGGGCTCCGAGCAGGACCTGGGGGTAGAGGGCGCCGGCCATGGTGTGCACGTTGGGGTTGCCGAGGACCACGCCGACGGCGTCCGGGCCGTACCGCTCCACGACCGGGCGCAGGCCCGCGGCGACCGCGTCGAACGCCTCCTCCCAGGTGGCCTCGCGCAGCGCGCCGTCCTCGCGGACGAGCGGGGTGCGCAGCCGGTCGGGGTCGCCGTCGACGGCGCCGAAGGAGGCGCCCTTCGGACAGATGAATCCCTTGCTGAAGACGTCCTCGCGGTCACCGCGGGCGCCGGTGACGCGCGTGCCCTCGATGGTGAGGGTCAGCCCGCAGGTGGCCTCGCACAGGGGGCAGATTCGCAGGGCGGTGCGGGACACGGGTCCTCCCGGGAGGGTCGGCGGCGGGGTCGCCCGGGCCCCGGAGGCGCGGCGGCGGTCACCCGGGCACGGACTGGCTCGCGGCGAGCATACCGACCGGTATGCACGCTGGGGAGTCCTTCACCCGGGACCGTTTTCACGGCCCCGCACGGAATCTTCCGGACCGCACGTAACCTTCCGGACTCCACGGACTCTTCCGGACCGCACGTATCCTTCCGAACTCCACGGACTCTTCCGGACCGTGCGTAACCTTCCGGACCCCACGGACCCTTCCGGGCCCCGCGGACGCTTCCGGACCACACGGAACTTCCCGGCGCACACGGAACCTTCCGGGCCCTCGCGCAAGGGCCGCCCACCCGGCCCGACCGCGCCCGGACCGCCCGACTGCGTCAGTCGAGCACGCGCCCCAGATAGGCCCGCAGCAGTTCCCGGGTCTCGGCGATGATCGCCTCGTCCCCCTGGGGATCCATGCGGAAGGCCAGCTGGACGAGGGTGTCGGCGCTCTCCACCGCGACCAGGAAGGCCCGCCGCAGGTCCGCGTCCGGGGTGCGGGTGAGATAGTCGGCGAGCAGCGCGGTGAGCCGTTCGGCGACCCGGGTGTTGGGCTCGGAGTGGCGGGAGCCGACGGGGATCTGGTTGCCGAAGTCGACCAGGGAGAAGCCGGGCGCGGTGCGCTTCATGGCGAGGTACTCGTCCAGGACGGCGTCCATGGCGGCCCGCCAGTCCCCCTTGCCGGCCCCCTTCAGCCGCTCGGTGACGCGCTCGACGTACCGCTCCAGGTTGCGCTGGGCGAGGGCGTCGGCCATCTCCCGCTTGTTGCCGAAGAAGCGGTAGACCGAGCCGATGGGGACGCCGGCGCGCTGGGCGACCGCGCGTGTGCTCAGGGCGTCGTAGCCGACCTCGTCGAGGAGTTCGGCGCAGGCGTCCAGGATCCTGGTCAGCCGTTCTGCGCTGCGCCGCTGGACGGGCGCGCGGCGGAGCGATGTCGCGTGGGGCACGGGCTTCATGATGCCTTTCCGCCGGGGTCCGGTGAACCACGTCCCCCAGTACGGTGAAGGATGCCCCTTGCACTCATGCTCCGGCCACGGTCATGCGCCGGTGCCGGGGGACCCGGTTCCGGTCGTCGGCCGCGCCGTGTCCGCCCCGGCGGCGGAGCCCGGTGCGCCGGGCACCGGTGCACTGGACACCGTCGCGCCGGAACCCGGTGTGCCGGAACCCGGTGCGTCGGACACCGTCGCGTCGGACACCGTTATGTCGGCGGCGCTCTCGACCGGCCTGCCCCGGACGGCCCACACCGTGCCGTCGTCGGCGTACAGCCGGGCGGTGATCCGGTGGGTGCCGTGCGGGACGAGGCCGGCGGCCAGGTGGTACACGGGGGTGCGCAGCCGGGCGACCCGGTGCCCGTCGACGAAGAGGTGGGCCAGACCCCGGCCGATGGCGGCGGCCGGCCGGGTGCCGGGCGGGGAGCAGCGGAAGTGGCGGAAGGCCAGCCGGACGTCCCAGCCGCCCGCGGAGTCCGGGACGACCTCGACGGCGACCTCGGGGCCGTTCTTCCCGGACACCTCACGGAGATTGCGGCCGGTCTCGTCGGTGTCGTCCAGCACCTTCCCCACGGGTGAGGGCGCGATCGTGCCCCCGTGCGCCTCGCCGGCCGCGCAGGCCGCCGGCCCGAACGGCAGCAGGAGGCACACCGCGAGCGCGGCGAGCGTCCCACGCGTCCACTTCGTCCACGACATGACGGGGAGCGTATGCCAGCGGCCCGGCCTCCCGGATCCCCCTGAAGTCTGGTTCCCGCCCTCCCCCGGGGGGAGGACTCCGGGACCCCCTTGCGCGGGACCCCACTCATTCCTACGGTGTTGCATAGGAATCAGGAGCGCGAGGAGCGATGATGAGCGGGGACGCACGGAAGACCGCCGAGGGGCTGTCGTATCTGACCGGGTTCGGCAACGAGCACGCCTCGGAGGCGGTGCCGGGCGCCCTGCCCGAAGGCCGCAACTCACCGCAGCGGGCGCCGCTCGGCCTGTACGCCGAGCAGCTGAGCGGTACGGCGTTCACCGAGCCGCGGGCGCACAACCGGCGCTCCTGGCTCTACCGCATCCGCCCCTCCGCCGCGCATCCGGCGTTCACCCGCACCGGCAACGGCGCGCTGCGCACCGCTCCCTTCGCCGAGACGGCGGCCGACCCCAACCGGCTGCGCTGGAACCCGCTGCCGGAGCCGCCGGCCGGCACCGACTTCCTCGGCGGTCTGTGGACGCTGGGCGGCAACGGCGACGCGACCCAGCGCACCGGCATGGCGGTGCACCTGTACCACGCCAACGCCTCGATGGAGCGCGTCTTCTCCGACGCCGACGGAGAACTGCTGATCGTTCCCGAGCGCGGCGGACTGCTGCTGCACACCGAATTCGGCCGGCTTCATGTGGAGCCCGCACAGGTGGCGTTGATCCCGCGAGGGGTGCGCTTCCGTGTGGAGCTGCTCGACACGGCGCCGGAGGGCGGGCCGGGTCCGGCCGCGCGCGGCTATGTGTGCGAGAACTACGGGGCGCCGTTCCGGCTGCCCGACCTCGGGCCGATCGGCGCCAACGGGCTCGCGAACTCCCGGGACTTCCGGGCGCCGGTCGCCGCGTACGAGGACACCGAGGGGCCGGTGGAGGTGGTGAACAAGTTCTGCGGCAACCTCTGGACGGCGACCTACGACCACAGCCCCCTGGATGTGGTCGCCTGGCATGGCAACTATGTTCCGTACGTCTATGACCTGCGCCGTTTCAATGTGATCGGCACCATCTCGTACGACCATCCGGACCCCTCCATCTTCACCGTCCTGACCTCTCCGTCGGACACCCCGGGCCTGGCCGGTGTGGACTTCGTGGTCTTCGCGCCACGCTGGCTGGTGGGCGAGGACACCTTCCGGCCGCCGTACTTCCACCGGAACGTGATGAGCGAGTACATGGGCCTGATCGAGGGCGCGTACGACGCCAAGGCGGAGGGCTTCGTGCCCGGCGGCGGCTCGCTGCACAACATGATGTCGGCGCACGGCCCGGACCGGGAGACCTTCGACCGGGCGAGCGCGGCCGAGCTGAAGCCGCAGAAGATCGACGACGGGCTGGCCTTCATGTTCGAGACCCGCTGGCCGGTGACCCTCACCCCGCACGCGGCCCGGGCGGACCACCTCCAGCAGCGCTACGACGACGTGTGGCAGGGGCTGGAGCGCCACTTCCGGGGGTGACCGCCGCCGTTGCGCCGAACGTTCTTCGCCAGGTACGGATAGCCGCGTGACCTCATTCGCTCCGGATTCGATCGTCCTGAACCGCAAGCTGCCGCTGTGGTACCAGGTGTCGCAGTCGCTGCGCGCCTCGATACTCGGCCGCTCCCCGGCGGACCCGCTGCGGCTGCCCACCGAGGAGCGACTGGCGGAGCACTACGGCGTGAGCGTGCTGACCATGCGGCAGGCGCTGAAGGAGCTGGAGGACGAGGGGCTCATCAGCCGGCACCGGCGGCGCGGCACGTTCATCGAGCCCGGGGTCCGGCGCGGGGCGCCGGTGCGGCTGCTGGGCTCGGTGGACGCGATCGTCGCCCAGCAGTCCGGGATGACGGCCGAACTGCTGGCGCACGGCCGGGCGCCGGTGCCGGCCGGGCTCGCCGAGTACTTCCCGGATCTCACGGAGGTGGCGGCGTACCACCGCCTGCGCAGCGACGAGAAGACCGGCGAGCCGACCAACCACGCCGTCAACCACGTCCGTCCCGAGCTCGCGGACCGCATCGACCCGGACGACCTGCTGCGGTGGCCGATGACGAAGGTGCTGCGGGACGTGGTGCGGGCGGACATCAGCCGGATCACGGACACCGTGGAGGCGCGGCTCGCCGACCCCGAGACGGCACGTCTGCTCCAGGTCCCGCTGCTCAGCCCGATCCTGCACTACACGGGCGTCACCTACGACACCGCGGGCCGGGTGCTGGACGTGGCGGTCATCCACTACCGCGGCGACCGCTTCTCGTTCACCGTCACCCTGGACGCCTAGGGCGTTCCGCCCGGACCGGCCCGGGGCCGGGGGCACGTCGCGTCCGTGCGGTGCCGCACGCCGCGTACGGCCGGATGCCGGATCCGGGCCGGCGCCTCTTCGGGGACTCGCCGCCGGGCGCTGCCGTACCATGCCGAGCGTGCCGCACGACGACGCTCCGCCGCTGGCGGACCTCATGCCGTGGTCCGTCGCACCTCTGCGGCCGGGCCGCGCCTGGCCGACGGCTCCCGACCCGGTCGCGTTGAAGGCCCGCTGGGACGCCCTGCTGAAGGCCGAGGGGGCGGACCGGGAGGCCCTGTTCGAGCCGACCCGGGCACGTACGCTCCAGTCGGCGGTGGGCCAGTTGCCCGGCCGGTCCGCCGGCACACGGCGGCTCGTACGCGCCGAGGAACCCTGTGCGGAGCCGGTGCGGGTGCTGACCGCCCCGTTCGACGAGCAGTGGCTGATCCCGGACCACCGGCTGATCGACCAGGCCCGCCCCGAGCTGTGGCGGGTGGCGGACGCCCACCAGGTCTTCACGGTCGAGACGGGCGACGCGGACGCTCCGCTGCTGGCGACCGCGCTTCTGCCCACCCTGCGCACCGGCCGGATCCGCCCGCTCCACCGCCGCCCCGACGGCACGGAACCGAACCTGGCCCCCGGTCTGCTGGACCACCTGGCGGCCCGCCTGGGGGCCCGCCCCACGGCGCTCGACCTGCTGGCCTGGATCCTGGCGGCGGCCCGCCCGGACCTCACCGTGCCGCTCACCGACGATCCCGGGCTGTGGGCGTCCGGCGTGGACCTGGGGCGCCGGACGCTGCGGCTGACGCGCCGCGGCGGGGACCGCCCCAAGCTGCCGGGCGGCCGCCGCCCCTACGTCCGCGCTCCTCTGCCGGCCCGTCCGCTGGTGCTGCGCTACGACCGCGACGAGGAGACCCTGTACCTGGACGAGGGCCGCATCTCCCCCGTGCCGCCCGCGGCCTGGGACCACGAGGTGGCGGGGGTCCGGGTGCTGGAGACGTGGTTCGCGGCCCGGACCGCGCCGGCCGAGCCGGGCACGCTCGCCGCGATCCGCCCGGCGGCCTGGCCGCAGTCCTGGACGTCGGAACTGCTGGAACTGATCACGGTCCTGGCCCTGCTGGCGGAACTGCGGCCGCTGCGGGCCGGATTGCGGGTGACGTCAGCGGTGACGGCGGCCGATCTGCGCCGGGCGGGCGTCCTGCCGGTGCCGGGGGCGTCCCGCCGTCCCGCGTCCGTCCTGGACCACCACGAGGAGGGCCCGGAGGGGCAGTTCGCGCTGCTCTAGCCCACCCGCCGGCGCGGCCCGGCCGGTTGGTCGGCCGGTGGGGCGGCACCGGCCCGCGGCGGCCGGCCGGTCAGCGCGGCGCGAACGCGTCGACGACCCGCGCCACCGCCCGCTCGAACACCGCCTCCAGATCGATCGGCCCGGCGTCCTCCGTGAACGCCGCCGCCATGCGCGGGTACGCGCCGGTGCCGATCCGGCTGCCCAGGTAGGCCATGCGGACCTCGTTCTCCTCGGCCTCCGACCAGGGCAGGGCACGGACCCGCTCGGCGGTGTCGAGTTCGTTGCGGACGTAGGTGGTGACCATGCCGTTCAGCATCGCGATGAGCTCCAGCTTGGTGCCGTAGGGCGCGTCCAGCGGGTCCAGGCAGGCCAGGCAGTGCTCCAGATAGCGCAGGGCGTGCGGGCTGAAGCCGTAGACGGGCGACATCAGGCGCGGCACCCAGGGGTGGCGGCGCATCAGCGCGCGGGTCTGGTGCGCGACCCGGCGCAGGTCGGCCCGCCAGTCGCCGCCGGGTTCCCACAGCTCGTGCTCCGCGCTGACCGCGTCCACCATCAGCTCGTACAGGTCCTCCTTGCGGGGGACGTAGTTGTACAGCGACATGGTGCCGCAGCCCAGCTCGGCGGCGACGTGCCGCATCGACACCGCGTCGAGCCCCTGCGCGTCGGCGATCCGGACGGCCGCGGCGGCGACGTCGTCACGCGTGTACGCGGGCTTCGGGCCCCGGCCCGTGCGCTCGGGCCGGGCCCAGATCACCTCGGGGACGGCCCCTCGGACTGCCATCGGTCATCACCTCGGCCACCATCCTAGTTACGTACACCGTACGCAGTGCGGTATGGTCCCCGCATGACTACTACGTACGCCGTACTTAGTGAGGGTCTGGAGAAGCGCTTCGGCGCTGTGCACGCCCTGCGGGGGCTGGATCTGGCGGTCGCCGAGGGCACGGTCTGCGGGCTGCTGGGGCCGAACGGGGCGGGGAAGACGACGGCGGTGCGGCTGCTGACCACGCTGCTGCGCCCGGACGCGGGTTCGGCGCGGGTGGCCGGGTGCGATCTGGTCCGCGAGGCGGCGGCCGTCCGGCGCCGGATCGGGGTCACCGGACAGTACGCCTCGGTCGACGGGGACCTCACCGGCCGGGAGAACCTGCGGCTGTTCGCCCGGCTGCACCGGGTGCGCGGACCGGCCGCCCGCGCGGACGAGCTGCTGACCCGCTTCGGCCTGGCCGAGGCCGCGGACCGCAGGGCGTCGACCTACTCGGGCGGCATGCGGCGCCGGCTGGACCTCGCCGCGAGCCTGATCCGCCGCCCCGACGTGCTCTTCCTGGACGAGCCCACCACCGGACTCGACCCGGCCAGCCGCGCCCGCATCCGGCAGGCGGTGCGCGAGCTGAAGGCGGACGGCACGACGGTGCTGCTGACCACGCAGTACCTGGAGGAGGCGGACCAGCTCGCCGACGACATCGCCCTGGTGGACCGGGGGCGGGTCGCCCACACCGGAACGCCCGCCGGGCTGAAGGCGCTCATCGGGTCGTACGCGGAGGCGGTGGTCGCCGACGCGGGCGCGCTGACGCGGGCGGCGGCCGTGCTCGACCGGCTGACCGGCCGGGAGCCCGTGTTCGACCGCGAACGGAACGCCGTCGGCGCGGTCACCACCGACCCGACCCTGACCCTGCCCCGCCTGGTGCGCGAACTCGACGCGTCCGGGGTGCCGCTGCTGGACGCGGGCATCCGGCCGCCCACCCTCGACGACGTCTTCCTGCGGCTCACCGGGGAGAGCACCGACAGCAAGGAGCGAGTGGCATGAGCGCGCTGGCGCACGACGGTGCGGCGATGACGGGCCGGCAGCTGCGCCGGGTCCGCAACAACCCGGGCCTGGCGATCCTGACCCAGCTGATGCCGGTCAACATGCTGCTGTTCTTCGGCTATGTGTTCGGCAGCGCACTGGCGATGCCCGGCCGCGAGTACCGCTCCTTCCTGATGCCCGGCCTGCTCGTCGCCACCGCCGCCGGCGGGCTGATGACCGGCATGTTCCAGGCCGCCCAGGACACCCACCGGGGCGTGACGGACCGGTTCCGCAGCATGCCGGTGAGCCGGGCCGCCGTACCGCTCGGACAGGCCGTCGCGGACCTCGTCGTCACGGGTCTCGGAACGGTGCCGCTGCTGCTGGCCGGCCTCGCGGTGGGCTGGCGGATCGAGGGAAGCGCGGCCGGGGCGGCCGGCGCGGTGGGGCTGTTGCTGCTCTTCCGGTTCGCCTGCACCTGCGCCGGGATCCTCCTGGGCCTGCTGACCCGCAGCGAGGAGGCCGCCGGACAGCTGGGCGCCTCCTCCTTCGTGCTGCCGCTGCTGTCGAACGCGTACATCCCGACGGACGACCTGCCGGGCTGGCTGCGCACGCTCGCCGAGTGGAACCCGATCAGCGCGGTGACCACCGCCCTGCGTGACCTCTTCGGCAACGCGCCCGTCCCCGCGGACGCCGCCTGGCCGGTGGCGCACCCGGTCGCCGGGTCGCTCGCCTGGTGCCTGGTCCTGACCGCGGTGTTCCTGCCGCTCGCGGTGGTCCGGTACACACGGGCCGAGTGATCCGCCCCTGCTGACAAAGCCGCCGCTCAGGGGCCATGATCCGGTCATGGAACAGCCGAGGGACCAGCAGCCCCTGCCCCTGGAGGGCATCACCGTCGTCGCCGTCGAACAGGCCGTGTCCGCGCCCTTCGCGACCCGGCAGCTCGCCGACCTGGGCGCCCGCGTCATCAAGGTGGAGCGGGTCGACGGCGGCGACTTCGCGCGCGGCTACGACACGGCGGCCCGCGGACTCGCCTCGCACTTCGTGTGGTGCAACCGCGGCAAGGAGTCCCTCGCGCTGGATCTGAAGGACCCGCGCGGCCTGGACGTCGTACGGCGGCTGGTCGCGGACGCGGACGTGTTCGTGCAGAACCTCGCGCACGGCGCGGCGGCCCGGCTCGGCCTGGACGCGGCCACCCTGTGCGCCGCGCACCCGCGCCTGATCGCCGTGGACATCTCGGGTTACGGCGCCTCGGGGCCCTACGCGGACAAGCGGGCGTACGACATGCTCGTACAGTGCGAGGCGGGCCTGGTGTCGGTGACCGGGACGCCGGAGCAGCCGGTGAAGGCGGGCATCCCGGCGGCGGACATCGCGGCGGCCATGTACGCGTTCTCCGGGGTGCTGGCCGCGCTCGTGCGGCGCGGCACGACGGGGCGGGGCGGGCCGGTGGAGGTCTCCATGCTGGAGGCGCTCGCCGAATGGCTGGGGCATCCGCTGCACCACGCGATGCACGGCGGCGAACCGCCGGCCCGCACCGGCCTCGCGCACGCCGTGATCGCACCCTACGACGCCTATCCGACGGCGGACGGCGGACGGGTGCTGCTGTCCGTGCAGAACGACCGGGAATGGCGGCGGCTGGCCGAACAGGTCATAGGCCGCCCCGAACTGGCCTCGGACCCGGCGTACGCCACCAACGCCGCGCGGGTGGCCCACCGGGAGCGGACCGACGCCCTGGTCGCGGCGGCGCTGCGGCCGCTGGACGCGCAGGAGGCGCTGGCCCGGCTGGAGAAGGCCGGTATCGCCTGTGCCCGGCTGCGGGACCTGCACGAGCTGGCGGGGCATCCGCAGCTGGCGGCCCGGGAGCGGTGGCGTCAGGTGGGATCGCCGGCCGGGCCGCTGACGGCGCTGCTGCCCCCCATCACGCTGCCGGGCGGGGACGAGGCGCGGATGGGTGACGTGCCCGCGCTCGGGCAGCACACCGGAGCGCTGCTGCGTGCCGTGGGGATGACGGACGACGAGATCGCAGCGCTACGCCGGGACGGTGTGGCGGCCTGAGCGCGGGCATCCGCGCGCTGTGGCCGCGGCGAAGGCCGGTCGGTGACCCGCTCGCGTGCGGGTCAGTGACCGCCGAACAGCGTGCGGCGCAGCCGGCGCAGCGGCGCGAAGAGGGAGACACGGCTGACCCGCGTACCGCGGTCGCTGCGCTCGTGCACGGCGTCACGCGCTGTCAGCTCACGCATCAGCGACGTCGCCTCGACCGTCTCCCGCTGCGGTATGGCAGGGCCACCCAGCACCGAAAGATGGCGGTCGAGACGCGAACTGGTCGCGCTGCTCCCGCAGGTGATAGCAGGGACCCTCGCCCTGCTGCGCATCGTTATCTGCTCCATGTCACTCCCCACCCGTACGAGTCACCCGGCCCGGGCAGGGTAACCCTATCGCCCCGGGGCGGCACGCGTGTATCTCGGCCACAGGATTCACCTTCCCCATAAGGGTGTTGACCATCCCTCTTTGACTACTCTCCGAATCCGACCGATTTCAGGGTGAGTTGGACAATGGGTTGACTGGTGGGCTGCGCTGAGCCGCCGTCAGGCTCGACGGTTACGGCGAGTGACGTCGAGGAGGTGTCGATCCCCTTCGCGACCAGAGGCGTGTCGCCCGCGAGGAGGCCGAGGGAGCGCGGTTGGGCCCGGGGACGCATGAGCCAGAGCTGGTGGACGCGCCCGCCGGGCGGGGTGCCGTATCCGCTGAGGGTGACGACGGCTTCCCGCTCGGAGGCGGAGGCGATCACTCCGATACTGCGGCCGCGCGCGTCCTCGCCGCGCGCGGCGCGGGCGTCGGAAGCGGCCAGAACGTGGGCGATCTCACGTGCCCGGGCCTGCTCGGCGGCGAGCCGGTCCCCGGTGCGGTGCGCCTGGACGGCGAACAGGGAGGCGACGACGAGGGCCGCGGCGGCCGTGGCCGTGGCGAAGGGGACGAACAGGGGGCGGGTGCGGGGCGTACGGGTGTGTCCCGGCGGGGGCTGGACCCCCCAGACGTGCGGCGGCAGCCGGCGCGCGCCCTGCCCGGCCGGCGGCCGCTCCTGCCCGACGGCGCGACGGCCGGCCTGGGCCGGCTCCTGCGGCGTGGTGCGCACGGCGGCCAGCACCCGGTCGCGCAGGGCGGCGGGCGCGGGGGCCGCGGCGGAGAAGGCGAGGCGGACCGCGTCCTCGGCCAGATCCCGCACCTCGGCGGCGCAGCGGTCGCAGCCCGCCAGATGTTTCTCGAAGCGGCGCCGCTCGCCCGGTTCCAGGGCGTCCAGCGCGTAGGGCGCGGCGAGGGAGTGCAGGTCCTCCCCGCGCAGCAGCCGGCCGAGGATGCTCATGCGGCGCCTCCCAGGCACTGGCGCAGCCGGGTGAGTCCGTCGCGCATCCGTGTCTTGACCGTGCCGAGCGGCAGCGAGAGCCGTTCGGCCACCTCACGGTAGGTGTAGCCGTCGTAGTAGGCCAGGGTCACCGACTGGCGTTGCAGGGCCGTGAGCCGGTTCAGACAGCGGCGCACCCACTCGCGTTCGAGGCCGGCCTCGACCTCCTCGGCGACCTGGTCGAACGCGGGTTCCTCGGCGCGCAGGGCCTCGCGCTGCTCGCGCTCCCCGGCCGCGCGTGCGCTGCGCACCCGGTCGACGGCACGGCGGTGGGCGAGGGTGAGGATCCAGGACAGGGCGCTGCCCCGGCCGGGGTCGAAGCGGGCGGCGGAGCGCCACAGTTCGAGCAGCACCTCCTGGGCGACCTCCTCGGACTGGGCGGGGTCGCGCACCACCCGTCGTACGAGCCCGTACACGGGCCCGGACACCAGTCCGTACAGCTCCTCGAACGCTCTCTGGTCGCCGCCCGCCACGAGCACCAGCAGCTCGTCCGCCTGCATGCCGGCCCCCTCTCCGTGGCCGCAGCCGGTTCTTCTCCGCGCACCGCGCATCCGCACCGCACACACCTCCCCGAGGGGGTACGGATCAGCGGGCCGAAAACGCGGGTCGCGGACCGGAAAAAAGATTTTCGCCGTCCGACCAAACCGATCGGCGGGTTCGCTCCGTATACCCGTCCGTCAAAGGCAAGTCGGCACTGAGGACGGACGGCATGACACCTGTTTTCTCCAGGAGCGGCACGGGACGCGCGGGCCTGGTCACGCTCATCTGCGGCGCGCTGGCCGCCGGAGGGCTCACGGCCGCCGGCGTCGCCACGCTGGCACCCGGGGCGGCCTCCGCCTCCTCGCACCGCGAGGCCCCGCTGATCTCGGGCACCCCGCAGTACGACAACACGGACCTGTACGCGTTCGTCAGCCCGGACAAGCCCGACACGACGACGATCGTGGCGAACTGGATCCCGTTCGAGGAGCCCGCCGGCGGTCCGAACTTCTACAACTTCGCCGACGACGCGCAGTACGACCTCCACATCGACAACAACGGTGACGCGCAGGGCGATCTGGTGTTCCGCTACACCTTCAAGACGCATACGAAGAACGGCGACACGTTCCTGTACAACACGGGCCCGGTCACCAATCTCGCCGACCCGGACCTCAACATCACGCAGACCTACGACCTCGACCTCATCCGCCTGAAGAACGGGCGCGAGGTGTCGAAGACGAAGGTCGCCGACGACGTGCCGGCCGCGCCCTCGAACGTCGGCAAGGCGTCCATGCCGGACTACGGCAAGCTGCGCTCGCAGGCCGTCTACAAGACGGCGGGCGGCACGACGACCTTCGCCGGACAGGCGGACGACCCGTTCTTCCTGGACCTGCGGGTCTTCGACCTGCTGTACGGCGGCAACCTCAGCGAGGTGGGCCGGGACACCCTCAAGGGCTACAACGTCAACACCATCGCCCTCCAGGTGCCGAACGACCTGATCCGCGAGTCCGACCGGCAGCCGGTCGTCGGTCTGTGGTCGACCACCCAGCGCCGTAACGCGCAGGGCTACTACAGCCAGGTCTCGCGCCTGGGCAACCCGCTGGTCAACGAGGTGGTCAACCCGCAGAAGGACAAGGACAAGTTCAACGCCTCGCAGCCCGCGTACGACGGCCAGTTCCTGAAGAACGTCACCAACCCGGAGCTGCCGAAGCTCATCGAGTCGATCTACAAGATCAAGGCGCCCGCCGAGCCGCGCAACGACCTGGTCGACGTGTTCCTCAAGGGCGTCAAGGGCCTCAACCAGCCGCCGAACGTGAAGGCTTCGGAGCAGCTGCGGCTGAACACCTCGATCAAGCCGGCCATGCATCCCAAGCGGCTGGGCGTGCTGGACGGCGACAACGCGGGCTTCCCGAACGGGCGCCGGCTCACCGACGACGTGATCGACGAGGCGCTGCAGGTCGTCGAGGGCGAACTGGTGGGCTCCAAGAACGACCTGGGTGACGCGGTCGACAAGAACGACAAGAAGTTCGAGAAGTACTTCCCGTACGTCGCCGAGCCCACGGCCGGTTCGCGCGGCCGGCTGGCCAAGGGCACGACGGCGGGCGCGGACGTGCGCAGCCAGCTCGGGGACGCCCTCCAGCCTGCCGGGTCCTCCTCCGGCACGTCGGACGACACCATGCTGATCGCCGCCTCCGCGGCCTCCGGCGCGGCCGGGATCCTGCTGATCGGCACCGCCTTCGCGTGGTGGCGCCGGCGTATGCAGCGCGCGTACTGATCCGCACCCACCGAGACCGGCGCGGCCCGTGTTCCCCCCTCCCCCACGGCGGGCCGCGCCTCACCCACGACCGACGGAGGAGAAGGCATGAGCCCGCGCGGGCAGGACGACGAGATCGACGCCCAGAGGGCGAGCACGGGCGAGGCCGACCCGCCGGCACCGCTTCCGGCACCGGCGGCTTCGGACGAGGGATCCCGCGAGACCGGCGTCGCGGACACGGACGCGGACACGGACGACACGGACACGGGCCAGGGCGAGGGCGCCGAAGGTCAGGGCGCCGGGGGGCAGGGCGCCGGGGGTGACGAGCGGGTCGCGGCCGTGCGCCGGGTCGGTGCCGCGGGGCGGCGCGGGCGCGTGGCCCGGGTCGTGGCCGGCGCGGCCCTGCTGGCGGTCGCCATGACCGGCGGCGCCGTCGCGCTCGGCGCCGGCCGTGCCCCGGTGTCCCAGCCCGTCGCCGCCGCCGCCGTCGACCCCACGGTCCTGGGCGGCGCGAACCTGGACGCGAGCGTCACCGCGCTCCAGACGCATCTGCGGACCCAGCCGAGGGACGCCGGCGGCTGGGCCACCCTCGGCCTGGCCTACGTCGAGCAGGCCCGGACCAAGGGCGACCCGTCCCGGTACCCGCAGGCGGAGCAGGCGCTGCGGCGGTCGCTGTCGCTCGCGCCGGACAACGACCAGGCCCTGGCCGGCCGCGCCGCCCTCGCCGCCGCCCGGCACGACTTCGAGCACGCCCTCACCTTCGCGGACGCGGCCCTGCGGCAGAACCCGTACAGCGAACGCGCGCTGTCCTCCAGGATCGACGCCCTGGTCGAACTCGGCCGGTACACCGACGCGGCCGAGGCCGCGAAGACCGCCGACGCGCGCAAACCGGGCGTACCGGTCTTCACCCGGTACGCCTATGTGCACGAGCTGCGCGGGGACGTGGCCACGGCCCGCCGGGTCCTCCGGCAGGCACTGTCCGCCGCCACGTCCCCCGGCGACACCGCGTACGTGGCCACTCAGCTCGGCCAGCTCGCCTGGAACCAGGGCGACCACCGCACGGCTCTCGCCTGCTACGCCCGCGCCCTGGCCGCCGACGACGGCTACCTGCCCGCGCTGGAGGGCCGGGCCCGCGCACGGGCGGCCGGCGGCGACCGGGCCGCGGCGATCAAGGACATGGAGACGGTGGTCGCCCGCGCTCCGCTGCCCGGTTCGCTGGTCGAGCTGGGCGAGCTGTACGAGGCCCGGGGAGCGGCGGGCGACCGGGCGCGGGCCCGGCGGCAGTACGCGCTGGTCGACGCCTGGATCGCCCTGGCCCGCGCCAACGGCGTCAACGCCGACCTGGACACCGCGCTGGCCGCCGCCGACCACGGCGACAAGCGGGCCGCCCTGCGCGCGGCCCGCGCCGAATGGGCCCGCCGGCACACGGTGCACACGGCGGACGCGCTCGCCTGGGCGCTGCACGCCGACGGACGCGACGACGAGGCCCTGCCGTACGCCCGCCGGGCCACCGCCACCGGCTACCGCAACGCCGCGTTCCTGTACCACCGCGGCACGATCGAGCTGGCCACCGGCCACCGGGCGGCCGGCCGCGCCTCGCTCGCCTCGGCCCTGAAGCTGAACCCGGGCTTCTCCCCGCTCGGCGCCGTGCGGGCCCGCAAGGCACTGGAGGGTGCCGAGTGAAGCCGCGTCTGCTGTGCGTCCTGCTCGCCGTGTGCGCCCTGGCGCTCCTCCCCGCCGGTGCCGCGAGCGCGCACCCCCTCGGCAACTTCACCGTGAACCGCTACGACGGTCTGGTCGCCGCTCCCGGGCAGCTCCGCGTCGACCATGTGGAGGACCTGGCCGAGATCCCGGCGACCCAGGCCAAGCCCGGCATCGAGAAGCTGGGGCTGAGCGCCTGGGCCCGGCGGCGGTGCGCGCGGGCCGCCGCCGACAGCGGGCTCAGCGTCGACGGGCGTACCGCCGGGCTGACGGCCGGCCGCGGCAGCGCGCGGCTGCGCCCCGGCCAGGCCGGGCTGGACACCCTGCGCGTGGAGTGCCGGTTCACCGCCCCGCTCCCCCGCGGTGCCACCGTCACCCTGGGCTTCCACGGCGCGGGCGCCACCGGCGGGCCCGGCTGGCGGGAGATCACCGCGCGCGGCGACCGGATGACGCTGACCGCGACGGACGTGCCGGCGGAGTCGGTGTCGCGGGAACTGACCTCCTACCCCAAGGACCTGCTGTCCTCGCCCGCCGACACCGCCGCCGCCACCTTGCGGCTGCGGCCCGGCGGACCGGCGCTCGCGGCGGGCGACGAGCGGCAGGCGGCCCCGGGTGCCGGCGTGCTCCCCCGGGGCGCCGACCGCTGGACCCGGGCCCTGGACGATCTCGTCGCCCGGCAGGACCTCACCGTGGGCTTCGCCGGACTGGCCCTGCTGATCGCCGTCTTCCTGGGCGCGATGCACGCTCTCGCGCCGGGCCATGGCAAGACCCTGATGGCCGCGACGGCGGCGGCGCGCGGCGGCCGGGCCCGGCCGCGGGACGTACTGCCGCTGGCCGCGTCGGTCACCGTGACCCACACCCTCGGCGTGGTCGCCCTGGGCCTCCTCGTCACGGCCGGCTCCGCCGCCGCGCCCGCGGTGATCTCCTGGCTGGGCATCGCCAGCGGTGTCCTGGTGCTGGCTGCGGGCGTCACGCTCGTACGCCGGGCCTGGCACAACCGTGGGCACGCGGCCGCCGCGCCCCGGACGGCCGCGGTCCGGCGGGAGCCGGCGACGGTGGGCGCCGCCGCCCCCGGCTCGGCCCACCACCACGACCACGGTCACCTCGACGACGGTCACGACGACCACCGTCACGGTCACGGTCACGGCGACCATGACCACGACCACGACCACGGCGACCATGACCACGACCACCATCACCACCACGACGGTGCCGAGCACACCCGCGGCGGCCACCCCCACACGCACACCCACACCCACACCCACGGCGGTCACACGCACACGCATGCCGTCGCTCCCACCCTCCGCGGCACGATCCTGCTCGGGTTCGCCGGCGGGCTGGTGCCCAGTCCGTCGGCCGTGGTCGTGCTGGTCGGCGCGGCCGCGCTCGGCAAGGCCTGGTTCGGACTGCTGCTCGTCGTGGCGTACGGGGCCGGTCTCGCGCTGACCCTCACCGCCGCCGGGTTCGCCGTCGTACGGCTGGGAGCGGGGGCGGCCCGGGTGCTGGAGCGGCGCCCGCGCTGGACCACCCACCCGCTGGCCTCCCTGACGCACCGGGCCCTGCCGCTCGTGTCGGCTCTGGTCGTGCTGGCCCTGGGCACCGGATTGGTACTCAAGGGGGCCGCAACCGCGCTCGGTTGAGCTACTTTTGTGGAGGATTCGCGCGAGATGCCTTGGGGGGCGCCCGTGTCCGACGAGCCGGGCCGTGAACGTGTGATCGCGGGCCGCTACCGCCTGCTGTCCCCGCTGGGCGAGGGCGGCATGGGGACCGTGTGGCGGGCCCGGGACGAGGTGCTGCACCGGGAGGTGGCCGTCAAGGAGGTGCGGGCGCCGGCGGGACTGCCCGGCCCCGAGGTCGAGCGGATGTACGCGCGTCTGGAGCGCGAGGCGTGGGCGGCGGCCCGGGTCGCGAACCGCAACGTGGTCACGGTGTACGACGTGGCGACGGAGGGCGGCCGGCCCTGGATCGTGATGGAGCTGGTGCGCGGGCCGTCCCTGGCCGACCGGCTGGAGGCGGAGGGACCCCTGCCGCCGCGGCGGGCCGCGCACATCGGTGCCGAGGTGCTGTCCGCGCTGCGGGCCGCGCACGCCGCCGGTGTGCTGCACCGGGACGTGAAGCCGGCGAACGTGCTGCTGGCCGACGACGGCCGGGTGGTCCTCACCGACTTCGGCATCGCCACGGTGGAGGGCAGCTCGGCGCTGACCATGACCGGCGAGGTGATCGGTTCGCCCGAGTTCCTGGCGCCGGAGCGGGCGTTGGGGCGGACGCCGGGACCCGAGTCGGACCTGTGGTCGCTGGGGGTGCTGCTGTACGCGGCCGTCGAGGGCATCTCCCCGTTCCGGCAGGACACCCCGCTCAGCACGCTGCGCGCCGTGGTGGACGAGGAGTTGCCGCCGCCGCGCTGGGCCGGGCCGCTCGCGCCCGTCGTCAGGGGGCTGCTGCGCAAGGATCCCGCCGAGCGGCTCCCCGCGGAGCAGGCGGAACGGGATCTGCGGCTGGTCGCGGCGGGCGGGGCGCCGCACCCGGACACCGCGCCGGCGGCGCCGTACTCGCCGACGGTCGTGGCCCCGCGGGCCGAGCCGGCGCGCACACCGCCCGTGCCGTCGCCCACCGGGTACCCGGACTCCCGCACCGCGGTCGCCGAGCCGGGCCCGCGGCCCGGGCGCGACCGCCGGGCCGCCGTGGTGCTGGTCGCGGGGGTGCTGGCGGTCCTGCTGGCGCTGGCCGGAGTGACCTACGCGCTGCTGGACCACGACGGCGGGGGCGAGCACGGGAAAGCCACCGCGAGCACCGGCCGGGCGAGCGGCGGCGCCCGCTCCCCCGCGTCGCACGGCGGGACCGACGCGGACACCGGGGCTCCCGCGCCCACCCGGAGCAGCGCTTCGGCGAGCAGCGGGCCGGCCCAGTCGGTGCACGTCACCGTGACCGGAGCGCACACGGAGTACTCCGGGACCTGTCCGCCGCCGGCCGCGCAGGCGCCCGCGTTCACTGCGCGGTTCACGGTAGGGCGGCTGCCCGCTCGGGTCGAGTACCGGTGGGTGCTGGCGCACGGATCGCTGTCGGACCCCGGCTGGCGGACGCTGTCGTTCCCGGCGGACGGCTCGCCCACCCGGCAGCGGCAGGTGACGGTGTCGACGTACGCCGAGGGCGGGACCGTCGAGAACGCGATCAGCGTGGAGGTCCGCGGTCCGGTACGGGTCACGTCGGACTCCGTGCCGTTCTCGGTGGCCTGTACGACGGCGGCGGAGACCCCGTCGGAAGGGGCCTCCGCCTCACCGTCGGCCTCGGTCTCCCCCTGAGGAGCGGCCGGGAGAGTTCACCCTGACGGGCGAGACCGCACGGATCACGCCGCGTTGGTGAGCACCGGCAGGTAGCCGCCGGACTGACCGGCCGCGGTCGGGTGGTAGGACTCGCCGATGTCGAGCCAGTTGACGCTGTGGAGCCAGGAGCTGGCGGAGCAGATCTCGTGACCGGAGAACGTGGTGCGGACGTCGCCGAAGACGAAGTTGTGGGCGGCGACGCGGGTCTTGATGGTGGCGTCGATGTAGTCGGCGGCGTCGTTGATCGCGGACCGCTTGGTCTCCGAGAGGCCGAGGCAGGACTGGCCGAGCAGGTAGAAGCGGGGGTAGCCGATGACGACCACCCGGGCGGACGGGGCCTTGGCGCTGATCGCGTTGTAGACGGTGTCCAGCTTGCCGGGGAGCGTGCCCGCGACATACGCCTTGGCGGTGTTGATCCGGGACAGGCAGGAGCTGTCGGACTGGAGCACACAGGTCGTCATGACATCGGCGAAGCCCGCGTCGTTGCCGCCGATGGAGATGGACACCAGCGAGGTGGAGGAGTTCAGCGAGCCCAGCTGGCCCGCGAGCACGTCGTCGGTCGTCGCGCCGGAGCACGCGTTGAAGGCGAACGAGGAGGGGCTGTGCGCGGCGGCCCACAGGTACGGGTACGCCTTGGTGCTGCGGTCGCAGTCACCGCTTGAGCTGATGTAGCTGCCGGAGCCGACGCCGGAGGAGTACGAGTCGCCGAGCGCGACATAGCCGCCGGTCGCGGCCGTCGGGGACGCCTGCGCCGAAGCGGCCCCGGTGAGACCGAGGCCGACGGCGAGGAGGAGCGAAGTAACGAATCCGGAAATTCGGGAACGTCTCATGGAACCTCCCTTTAGCAGGATCTCTGCCGTAACTGTCGTAGCAGCTACGCGTGTTGACAGGAAGTGTTCATGCCAAGACTTTTGCGTTCTCAACAGGATCGACCCGAGACGTTCACCGCTCATGTATTGCGTGTGCATGTCATGTGTGTTGACGCTTCGTCAACTCCCTTGTCCGGCAGTGACGGTGAGGCCGACGCTGGATCCGGCCCCGGAGCGGAACGCGACGCTCCAGAGCCGTGTGCGCAAGCCCGCGCACACCCCCCACCCGTGCGCGCCGAAACCCGGGCGCGCGCCGCCGGCAGGAGGACTCCCCCGCAATGGCACACCTGCGTACCCGCAAGCTCCGCATAGCCGCGCTCACGGGCGTGGCCTCCGCCGCCCTCGTCGGCGGGCTCACCGCGCTGCCCGCCCAGGCGGCCCCGGCCACCGGCACCGTGCTGGCCGCGCACTCCGCCACGGCCGTCAAGGGCAGTTACATCGTCACCCTGAAGAAGACGGCCGGCTTCACGGCCTCGTCCAGCACCGGCAAGAACCTGGTCGAGCGGTACGGCGGCACGGTCCGCAAGACCTTCCGCGCCGCCCTCGACGGCTACACCGCCCACCTGACCGCGGCGGAGGCCGCCAGACTCGCCGCCGACCCGGCGGTGGCCACCGTGGAACAGAACCAGCGCGTCCGCCTGGCCGACACCACCCAGTCCAGCGCCCCCTGGGGACTGGACCGCATCGACCAGGCGAACCTGCCGCTGTCCGGCACCTACACCTACCCGGACAGCGCGGGCAGCGGCGTGACGGCGTACGTCATCGACACGGGCGTCCGCATCACGCACACCCAGATCAGCGGCCGCGCCTCGAACGGTTACGACGAGGTGGACAACGACACCACCGCCCAGGACGGCAACGGCCACGGCACCCATGTGGCCACCACCATCGCGGGCTCCACCTACGGCGTGGCCAAGAAGGCGAAGATCGTCGCCGTGCGCGTGCTCGACGACAACGGCTCGGGCACGACCGCCGGGGTGATCGCCGGCGTCGACTGGGTGACCGCGCACCACAGCGGTCCCTCGGTCGCCAACCTCTCGCTGGGCGGCTCCGCCTCCACCTCGCTGGACACGGCGGTGCGCAACTCCGTCGCCAGTGGCGTCACCTACGCGATCGCGGCCGGCAACAGCAACGCCAACGCCTCCTCGTACTCGCCCGCCCGGGTGTCCGAGGCCATCACGGTCGGCGCCACCACCAGCTCCGACGCCAGGGCGAGCTACTCCAACTACGGCTCGGTGCTGGACGTGTTCGCGCCCGGCTCGTCGATCACGGCCGGCTGGAACACCAGCGACACCGCCACCAACACCATCTCCGGCACTTCCATGGCCACCCCGCACGTCGCCGGTGCCGCCGCCGTCTACCTCGCGAACCACACCTCGGCCACCCCGGCCCAGGTCGCCTCGGCCCTGGTGAACGGCGCCACCTCGGGCAAGGTCACCAGCCCGGGCAGCGGCTCGCCGAACAAGCTCCTGAAGATCGTCCCGTAGGGCTCCCGCCCCCACGGCCCACCCGTTCCCCGGAGGCACGCCCGGCCTCCGGGGAACACCCGCGCTCCCACGGCGGCACGCGGACGGGGAGCCGCTTCCTCCCGCGGAGCGTTGGGGGGAAATGCCGTGCGCCGAGCCCATCCGTGCCGGATCATGGCGGCATGTCTGCGAACCCACACGACGCTCTGCCGATCCGGCTCCACGTCGACGACTCCGACTCGCCGTCCGACGTCGTCGACGCGCTGTTCCTCGGCCGCTTCGCGACGGGCGAGCAGCCGTACTCGCACGCGGCGAACATCGACCGCGTGCGCTCGGGCGCGACCCTGCTGCCGGAGGGCGCCCGTGTGCTGCGGGTGGCCCGCGACGACGACCGCAGCGCGACCCTCGCCGAGGGCGACGGCTGGACCCTGCTGGTCTCCCGCTGGAACCGGGGCGCGGACGTCACGGTCACCGCGACCAGCGCGGAACTGGCCAAGCAGGTCCTCGACAGGGCCACGGACGGCGCGGCCGACGACCCGGAGCCGCAGCCGGAGAACGTGACGATGGGATTCTGGTACGTCTCCCCGCGGCGCGGCCCGCACCGCACGACCCGTCAGATCTCGGCGGGCACCTGGGACGAGATCCGGCCCAACTACACCGCGCCGGTGGCGGACGCCATGGACCGGCTGATGAAGACGACCCCCGAGGACATCGCGGGCCGGCTGCTCCTGCTCCACGGCCCGCCCGGCACCGGCAAGACCTCCGCCCTGCGCACCCTGGCCCGCTCCTGGCGCGACTGGTGCCAGGTGGACTGCGTCCTGGACCCCGAGCGGCTCTTCTCCGACGTCGGCTATCTGATGGACATCGCGATCGGCGAGGACGACGGCGCCGGCAAGGGCCGCTGGCGCCTGCTGCTGCTGGAGGACTGCGACGAGCTGATCCGCGGCGAGGCCCGGCACACCGCGGGGCAGGCCCTGTCCCGGCTGCTGAACCTCACCGACGGCCTGCTCGGCCAGGGCCGCAACGTCCTCGTCGGCGTCACCACCAACGAGGACCTGGAGCGTCTGCACCCGGCCGTGGTCCGCCCCGGCCGCTGTCTCGCCCGCATCGAGGTGGGCCCGCTGACCCGCGCGGAGTCGGTGAACTGGCTCGGCGGCGAAGAGGGCGTGGGCCGGGAGGGCGCGACCCTGGCCGAGCTGTACGCGCTGCGCCGGGGCACCGCGCCGACGTCCGTGCCGGGGGCGCGGGAGGGAGCGGACGCGGGGCTGTACCTGTAGTGCTTTCATGAGGGTATGACCCTGTATGTCGGCACATCGGGGTGGCAGTACAAGGACTGGCGGGACCTCGTCTACCCGGCGGGGGTGCCGGCACGGCTGTGGCTGGAGGAGTACACCCGGCTGTTCGCGACCGTGGAGATCAACAACGCGTTCTACCGGCTGCCGTCGTACGACACCTTCGCCGCCTGGCGCGACCGCGTCCCGCCGGACTTCGTGGTCACGGTCAAGGCCAGCCGGTACCTCACCCACATCAAGCGCCTCAAGGAGCCCGAGGAGCCGGTGCACCGTCTGCTGACGCACGCGGCGGGCCTCGGCGACCGTCTGGGCCCGGTCCTCCTCCAGCTCCCGCCCACCCTGCGCGCCGACCCGCCCCTGCTGGACGCCTGTCTGGCCTGCTTCCCGCCCGGTACGCGCGTCGCCGTGGAGCCGCGCCACGACTCCTGGTGGATCCCGGAGCTGCGGCGCGTCCTGGAGTCCCGGGGCGCGGCCCTGTGCTGGGCGGACGTCCTGGCCCGCCCGGTCGTCCCGCTGTGGCGCACCGCCGGCTGGGGCTACGTCCGCTTCCACCAGGGGCGCGCCCAGCCCTGGCCGCGCTACGGCCGGCGCTCCCTGGAGACCTGGGTGGACCGCATCGCGACGACCTGGCCGGACGGGGAGGACGTGTACGCGTACTTCAACAACGATCCGGGGGGCGCGGCGGTGCGGGACGCGGTGCTCTTCGGACGGACGGCACGGCGGGCGGGGCTGACGGTGACACGGATCCCGGAGCCGGCGGGACACCGGTGACGTCCCGCCGCCAAGGCCGCCCCGCGGGGTCCCGCCTATTCCCCGGAGGCCGCCCGCAGGGCCTCCCGTACGGCGGCCAACGCCTCGTCCTCCCCCAGCCCGAGCCGCCGCACCCGCTCCACGTAGGCCTGCGCGGCCAGCGACGCCTCCCGTACCGCGGCCGAGCCGGCGGCGGCCACGAACGTGCCGTTGCGGCCCCGCGTCTCGATCACCCCGTCGCCCTCCAGCGCCCGGTACGCCTTGGCCACCGTGTTCACCGCGAGCCCCAGGGACTCGGCCAGCCCCCGCACGGTCGGCAGCCGGTACCCCGCCGGGAGCGCCCCGGACCGGGCCTGCTCGGAGATCTGCGCCCGCACCTGCTCGTACGGGGGCGCGCTGTCGTCGATGCGGATCTTCAGGCTCACAGGGCCGATTGTCCCCCACCCGCCGGAAAATGAGAGGCAGCCCGGTGTCCCCCGCGCCTACGGTGCCTGATCATGACAGTCCTCGTGCGCGCTCTGCGCCCCGATGTCCCCGCGGACGTCGACGGTTTCGCCCGTGTCCGCCGGCTCGCTCTGCCGTACATCCTGTTCACCCCGGAGTCCGTCCGGCACACCGCCACCCACATGCACCCCGACGCCCGCTTCCGGCCGCTCGTCGCGGAGGACGACGGCGAGGTGATCGGCACCGCACAGGTCCATCTGATCCCCGACAGCCCCGATCCGGGCCAGGGGTCCCTGAACATCTACGTCCGCCCGGACCGGGCCGGCCGGGGGGCCGGCCGGCTGCTGGTGCGGGCCGCCGAGGAGTACCTGGCGGAGCTGGGCGCGGTCAAGCTGTTCGCCTGGGCCCTGGACGAGCCGGCCAACCGGGCCTTCGCCGAGCGGCGCGGCTACCGCCCGGGCCGCTCCGCCCACTTCCTCCGGCTCGACCTGGCACACGGCACCCTGCCTCCGCTCCCGGAGGTCCCGGCCGGCGTCGAACTGCGCACGGCCGCCGACTTCGCGGACGATCCCCGGCCGCTGTTCGAGCTGGACGCGGAGACGGTGCTCGACGAACCGAGCGATGTGGACTACGCGTTCACGAACTACGACACCTGGCTCGCCGAGACCTGGCGGCACCCGCTGCTGAACCGGGAGCTGACCACGGCCGCCTGCGTCGACGGCCGTCCGGTGGCCTTCAGCGTCGCCTACACCGACGGCGACGGCCGCTACTCCACCGCGATGACCGGCACCGCCCGCGCGCACCGCGGCCGAGGTCTGGCCAAGCTCGCCAAGATCCACTCCCTGTACCGGGCCCGGGCCGCGGGCGTCACCGAGGCGTTCACGGGCAACGACACCGGAAACGACCCCATGATCGCGATCAACACATGGCTCGGATACGAGATCTGCGCCACGGAGGTGCGGTATGTCCGCGAACTCGGCTGAGCCGGCGGACCGGCTTGAGGTGGTGCTGGTCAAGGCGGGGCGCATGAAGATCCGTTATCCGGCGGAGCTGCTCGGGGACGACGGCACGCGGATCACCGTACGGGCCGCCTGGGCGGGCTCCGGGGTCCGCGACTTCGGGTTCGTGCGCTTCGAGCCCGGTGACGTGTTCACCGAGTACTACTGGCGGGACCGGTGGTACGCGGTGAAGGAGGTACGCGCCGCGGACGGCTCCGTCAAGGGCTGGTACTGCGACATCACCCGTCCCGCGGTCCGCTCCGGCACGGAGCTGGTCGTGGAGGACCTCGACCTGGACCTGTGGCGCTCGGCGGACGGCCGGGACGTACGGCGCCTGGACGAGGACGAGTTCGCCGAGAGCGGGCTCGCGCGGACGGATCCCGAGGCCGCGTCCGCCGCGGTGGCCGCGCTCGACACGCTGGAGGCGCTGGCGGCCGGTGCCGGTGGGTTCGGGGAGTTGCTGGCCTGACACACGCCGCCACGGCGGGTCACCCACGGCCCGCCGGCACCGGGGAGCGAGCGACTTCCGTCACCCGGCGCGCCCACTCGGCGGCGGTCGGTGGCGGATCGCCGGTGCCGCGGCCTCGGAGACGGTGTCCGTGCATCCCCGACCACATCCGGGGCATTCGCACCTGTGTGCCCACTCGCGCTCGTCACGCCCGGTGAGTGACACGCACCACGGACGGCCCGGACGTGACAGCCGCCACTGACATCCCGGCACCGATGAGGAACTCTCCCCGAAAGCGTCTATCGCCGCGGCACCGCGGAATCCGGTAGCCGCTGAAGGAGGCAGCCATGCGCCGCATGACCGTGCAGAAGCCCCTGAAGAGGACGGACAGCCGCCGGACCCGCGAGGGGACGGAGGAGCGCCCGGCGGGGCGTCCCGAGGTGCGCAAGGACATCGCACGCACCTGGTGGCCCGACGGTTGACGCGGGTGCCTCAGTTCAGCCGCTTGCGGTAGTGGATGCGGTCGTACGGTCCGTCGACCCGGCGCTCCACCACCTCGTATCCGTACTTCGGATAGATCTTCCGGTTCTCCCACATCAGCGCGTTCGTGTAGAGCCTGACCTCGTCGAGGCCCAGTTCGCGCGCGCGTGCGTCGACGAAACGCAGCAGCCGCCGTCCGACGCCCGTGCCATGGGCCGCGGGCCGGACGGCGATGCTGTCGAGGAAGAGGTGGTCGGCGAACGCCTCGACCACCACGAGGCCGACGACGGGTTCCCCCGTGACGAACACCTTGCCGGCGGCCACGTCCGAAGCGTGGTCCGCCTCCATGGGCTGCGGCACCACCCCGATGCGCTCGATGTAGTGACGGTAGGCCGCGTCCGTCACCGCTGCCACCGCCGGTACGTCCGCCGCGACGGCGGGCCGGATGCGTGCCGTGTCCCCGCCGGTGCCCTTGTCGGTCATGCGCGCACGCTAGTACCTGAGCGCAGTCTGAGCACTCCCTTAAGCGAACCATAAGGATCCCCTCCGTCCGCTCCCGACGGGCGATTTCACGGATTTCCGGGGCTAGCTTCTGATCACCCCCCACGGGATTCAGACCACCCCCCGACCGTTCGGAGGAGTTCCGCATGCCCACCAGCTCCAAGGCCACGGTGTCCGCCGTCGCGGCGCTCGGCCTTGCGCCGCTCGCCCTGACCGCGCTCGCCGCCGCCCCCGCGTCCGCGCACGGCTCGATGGGCGACCCGGTCAGCCGCGTCTCGCAGTGCTACGCGGAGGGTCCGGAGAGCCCCCGGTCGGCGGCGTGCAAGGCGGCCGTGGCGGCCGGCGGCACCCAGGCGCTGTACGACTGGAACGGCATCCGGATCGGCGACGCGGCCGGACGGCACCGGCAGCTGATCCCGGACGGCAAGCTGTGCAGCGCGAACAACGAGGAGTTCAAGGGCCTCGACCTGGCCCGGGCCGACTGGCCGGCGACGGGCGTGCGCAGCGGGTCGTACACCTTCAAGTACCGCGTGACCGCCCCGCACAAGGGCACCTTCACCGTGTATCTCACCAAGCCCGGATACGACCCGGCGAAGCCGCTCGGCTGGTCCGGCCTGGATCTGGAGCACCCGGTGGCGACGGCCACCGACCCTGCCCCGTCGGGCGGTTTCTACACGTTCTCCGGCACCCTGCCCGAGCGGTCCGGCCGGCAGCTGCTGTACGCGGTCTGGCAGCGCTCGGACAGCCCGGAGGCGTTCTACTCCTGCTCGGACGTGGACTTCGGGGGCACCGGCACCGGCACCGGCGGCACGGGAAGCACGGAGAATCCGGGGAGCACGGGAACCGCGGGAAGCACGGGGAGCACGGAGGCCGCCCCGGCTCCGGCCGCCTCCGCGCCCTCCGACGAGCAGATAGCCGCCGGTGCCGACAAGTCGACGATCGAGCACCACGGGCACGGGGACGACGACGCGAGCACCTCGGCGGAGCCCACCGCCGCCGCGGCGAGGCCCGCCGCGGCGGCGGCCGGCCGGCCGAAGGCGGCCGGTGCTCCGGCGGACCTGGCCGAGACGGGCGCGTCCACCGGCACCTCGTATCTCGCGATCGGCGGCGCGGCGGCGCTGGCGCTGGGCTCGGCCGCGCTGTTCCTGTCGGTGCGGCGGCGGGCGGCGGGCGGCCACCGCCGGTGAGGGTTCCGGGGCCTGTCCGGCGGCTCAGGCGGGACAGGCCCCGGCGATGCGTCAGCTGAAGGCCGACGCGCAGCTGGTGGCGGTGGCGTGGGACGGGTCGAGCGCGTTGGCCACCTCGTGGTAGGCGATCCGGTCGAACAGGGCGATCGCGAGGTGTTCGGAGAGGTCGAGCGGGCACAGGTCCTGGAGCAGGACGTTGTGGACGTCGGAGCCGCTCAGGTACTGGCTGCGCCAGGGCGTGGCCACCTCGTCGTACTTGGTGGCGAGGACCGTGTAGCGCACTCCGGGGACGGTGTCGCCGCCCGTGTTGAGCTTGGTGAGGAAGTCGGAGCCGGGGATCTGGTCGGCGAGGCCGGGGGTGGTGGCCTTGACCAGGTCTTCGGCGCCGGGGAAGTACGGCAGCAGGTTGGTGAGGCCGCTCAGGGTGGCGCCGTGGTTGTCGGGGGCGATGCCGACGAGGGCGTTCACCTTGTCCGCTCCGCCGAGGAACTTCAGGTAGTAGCGGGGCATCATGCCGCCCTGGGAATGTCCGACCAGGTCGGCCTCGGCGGCGCCGGTCGCGGCGAGCACCTTGTCGACGAAGTCGGACAGCTGCCCGGCCGACTTGTCGATGGGGCCGAGGCCGTGGAAGAGGGGGACGCCGGGGAGCCGGCCGTAGTCGAGGGAGTAGACGCAGTAGCCGCGGCTCACCAGATAGGGGGCGAGTCCGAGCCAGTTGTCGACCGAGTTGCCGAGGGTTCCGTGGACGAGGACGACGGGGCGGGGGTGGGCGGCGGAGGGCTTGCAGGAGTAGTCGTTCCAGCCCGAACCGGGGGCGCCGGCGGTGGTGGCGGCGCTGGCGGTGGCGGCGGGCACGGCGGCGACGGCGGCGGCGGTCAGAAACAGCGCGACGAGGGGTCTGAGCACTCGTTTCCAGGGCAGCATCGTGTGATCTCCTTGCGGCTCAAGGGGAGGTGCACGGCCTAACCCTGTGATCCGGATCACGGGATGCTGTTCACTCGTCAAGTTACGGGCGAGTAGTGCAAGTGTGAAGTTACGCGTCAGTAAAAACTTCCAGTGATAACCACGGCCGCACCGGACCGCTGACGACGCGTCACCAGGACGGCCTGATCGGACCGTAGGGCGCGATCCGCGCCAGACGGTCGCGCAACGCCCGCACTTCACCCTCGTCCAGCAGTTCGGCCCATCCCCCGACCACCTGGGCGGCCGCCTCCTCCGCCGCCCGGGCGCAGGCCCGTCCGCGCTCGGTCGGCACGACCAGCCGGGCCCGCGCGTCCTCGGGACGCGGGCGTCGCTCGGCGTACCCCTTGCGTACGATCCCGTCCACCAGCCGGCTCGCCGCCTGCTCGGTCACCCCGAGGTGCGCGGCCAGCCGCTGATGACGCTCGACGGTCACACCGAGCGGATCTCGGCGGGCGACACGGTGATCGTCAACCCCGGCGCGACCCTGGCCGTCGAGAATCCCGCCGACCACACCGCGGTCTCCTGGGTCACCACCTCCGTCGGCCTGGAGGCACGGCTCGCCGACGGCACGCGCCTCACTCCGCCCTGGGCCGACCGACCTGCCGGCGGCACGCGCCTCACTCCGCCCTGGGCCGACCGACCTGCCGGCGGCACGCGTCAGGCCGCCAGGGTGCCCGGCATCACCGCCCGCGGCCCGAATTTCGCCCGCGCGCGGTCCGCGACCTCCTCGATACGGCGGGCCTTCTCGTCCACGGGGTCGAAGGTCAGCTGGTAGGAGCCCTGTTCGGCGGGGGCCAGGCCCTCGGCGCGCAGGGCGAGCGCGCGGACCCGGGCGCGCTGGAGGCCGAGCGCCTCGTACATGCCGTAGGCGGCCTTGGCCAGGGCCGCCGAGTGCGCGGTCGGCTCCTTCAGGGTGCGGCTGCGGGTGGTCGAGGAACGGTCGGCGTAGCGCACGGTGAGGGTCAGGGTGCGGCAGACCTTCTCCACCGCGCGCAGCCGGGCGCCGGTCTCCTCGGCGGCCGACAGCAGCGCCTTGCGGTGCCGGCCGGGATCCAGCTCGTCGATGCCGAAGGCCCGTTCCGTGGTCAGGGACCGCGAGACGGCGTTCGGGACGACCCGGCCACGGTCGACGCCGCTCGCCCTCTCGCGCAGTTCCCGGCCCGCCCGCGCGCCGATCAGCCGCTGGAGTGTGGACAGCGGCGCGGCGGCGACCCGGCCCAGGGTGTCCAGGCCGTACTCGCCCAGGGTGCGGGCGGTCGCCGGGCCGACGCCGGGCAGCGCGGACACCGGCCGCCCGGCGAGGAACTCCGCGATGCCCGCCGGGTCCTCGGGCACCGCGCGGGTCACCCCGGGCCGGGCGTCGCGCAGCGCCACCCGGGCCAGCGTCGGGCCCGGCCCGGCGCCGATCACACAGTCGACGCCGTACCGCGCGAGGGCCCGCACCCGGATCACCGCGGCCAGCTCCACCGCGTCGCGCCCGAAGTACCGCTCGGCGCCGCGCAGATCGGCCAGCGCGCCGTCCGGTGGCAGCGCCTCCACGACCGGAGTGAACTCCTCCAGCAGCCCGAGCAGTCCCGGCAGGGCCGCCTCGTACATCGGCGGCAGCTGGAAACGTACGCAGAGGATGGTCATCCCGCACTCCCCGGACTCTGGTGCCACAACTTCCTCATCGCCGCGGGACCCCGCGCGGCGTCCTGGCCGGCGGGACGCAGGTCGGCCCAGGGGTGCATCTCGTACCCCGTGGGCATGCGGATCGTCCGGCCCTCCATCGGGTCACGGGCCGCGGAGCCGGCCGGCGCGGGCAGCCCGTCGGAACCGGCGAGCCGGGCCCGGGACGGACCGCCGTCACCGCCCGCCGCGGACCCGACACCGGCGGACCCGCCCCCGGTGGAGCCGTTCCCGGCGGACCCGCCCCCGGCGGACCCGACACCGGCGGACCCGCCCCCGGTGGAGCCGTTCCCGGCGGACCCGTCCCCGGTGGACCCGTCCCCGGTGGACCCGCCCCCGGTGGAGCCGTTCCCGGTGGAGCCGGACGGTTCGGCCAGCCGGGCCGCGACCCCGCCGAGCCCCTCCTCGTGCCGCACGTCGACCAGTTCGGCGAGGTTCCAGGCGGCGGAGCCGACCACGCTCAGGCTGCGCGGGCCGCGCCGCTGGACCACTCCGCGCACCAGCAGCAGCCAGGAGTGGAAGACGGTGTGGGCGCAGGCGTCGTGCGAGTCGTCGAAGAACGCGAGGTCGACCAGGCCCGTACCGTCGTCCAGGGTGGAGAAGATGACCCGTTTGCCGGAGCGGATCGGCGGGGTCTGGGTGGCCGCCTTGGCGCCCGCGACCAGCACGGTCTCGCCGTGCCGGGCCTCGCGCAGCCGGCGCGCGGAGACCACGCCCAGCTCCTGGAGGAACTCCCGGTGGTCGTCCATCAGGTTGCGCGAGGCGTCCATGGACAGCACGCCCAGCTCGGCGCTGAGCTTCTCCGCCGACGTCAGGTCCGGCAGCCCGGCCGGCGCGGTCTTCCGGCCTCCCGCGAGGGGCAGCTGGCCGCCGCCCCCGCCGCGGGCGCCCCGGTGCAGCTCGGCCAGGTGCAGTTGCAGGTCACGCCGGTTGGCACCGAACGCGTCCAGCGCGCCCACCTGGGCGAGCCGTCCCGCCAGCGGCCTGCTGGGCCGGGCCCGCTCCCAGAAGTCCAGCAGGGAGGCGTACGGCTGCCCGTCCGCGATCCGCCGCGCCTCGGCCTCGCTGATGCCGTGCACGTCGGAGAGGGCGAGCCGGAGTCCCCACACCGCCGGAGATTCAGACACCAGTTCGACTCTGTGTGCGACCCCGGACGCATTGACGTCCAACGGCAGGATCGGCACCCCGCGCCGCCGGGCGTCCGCCAGCAGCAGCCGCTTCGGGTACATCCCGGGGTCGTGCGTGAGCAGCCCGGCGTAGAAGGCGGCCGGGTGATGCGCCTTCAGCCACGCCGACTGGTAGGTGGGCACGGCGAAGGCGACGGCGTGCGCCTTGCAGAAGCCGTACGACCCGAAGGCCTCCACGATCTCCCAGGTCCGCCGGATCGTCTCCGCGTCGTACCCCCTGGCCGCCGCCTGCTGGGCGAACCACAGCCGGATCCGTCCCTGCGACTGCGGGTCGGACAGTCCGCGCCGCACCCGGTCGGCCTCGCCGCGTCCGCAGCCGGTCAGGACGGCGACGATGTCGATGACCTGCTCGTGAAAGACGACGACCCCGTACGTCCCCTTCAGCGCCTCCTCCAGGTCCGGGTGCGGATAGCGCACCGGCGCCCGTCCGTGCCGTGCCTCGATGAACGGCCGCACCATGTCGGCGGCGACCGGTCCGGGCCGGAACAGGGAGATGTCGACGACCAGGTCGTGGAAGGTGGCCGGCTGAAGGCGTCCCACCAGGTCCCGCTGGCCCGGCGACTCGATCTGGAAGCAGCCCAGCGTCTCGGTGGACCGGATCAGCCGGTACGTCCGCGGATCGCCGGCCGGGACCGCGTCCAGGTCGATCCGCTCCCCGGTCGCCCGCTCCACCTCGGCGACCGCGTGCGCCATCGCCGACTGCATCCGCACGCCCAGCACGTCCAGCTTGAGCAGCCCGAGATCCTCCACGTCCTCCTTGTCGAACTGCGCCATGGGCAGCCCCTCGCCGCTGGTCGGCACCACCGGTGTACGGGCGAGCAGGGAGGCGTCGGACAGGAGCACCCCGCACGGGTGCATGGCGACCCCGCGCGGCAGGGCGTCGAGCGCCTCCACCAGCTCCCACAGCCTGCCGAACCTCTCCTTCTCCCCCGCCAGCCGCCTCAGCTCGGGCAGTTCCTCCAGGGCGGCCCGGGCGTCCCGGGCCCGGATGTGCGGAAAGGACTTGGCGACCCGGTCGATCTCGGCCGGGTCCATGGACAGCGCGGCACCCACGTCCCGGACGGCGTGCCGGACCCGGTAGGTCTCCGGCATGGAGACGGTGGCGACCCGCTCGCCGCCGAACCGGTCGATGATCGCCCGATAGACCTCCAGCCGCCGCGCGGACTCCACGTCGATGTCGATGTCCGGCAGGACGACGCGTTCCTTGGACAGGAAGCGTTCCATCAGCAGGCCGTGCTCGACGGGGTCGGCGTGCGCGATCCCGAGCAGATGGTTGACGAGCGACCCGGCACCGGAGCCGCGCGCGGCCACCCTGATCCCCATCTCCCGTACGTCGTCGACGACCTGGGCGACCGTCAGGAAGTAGGAGGCGAATCCGTGGTGGGCGATGATGTCCAGCTCGTGGTGCATCCGCTCCCAGTACGCGCGCCGGCCGCCGTACCCGAGCCGCAGCATCCCGGCGGTCGCCCGCGAGGCGAGCGCCCGCTGCGCGGTGCGCCGGCCGGCGCCGACGAGGTGCGGCTCGGGGAAGTGGACGGTACCGATGCCGAGGTCGCCCTCGGGGTCGACCCGGCACTCGGCGGCCGTGGTCCGGGTCTGCTCCAGCAGCCGGCGGGCGGTGTCCCGCCGGAAGCCGGCGGCCTCCACGACCCGCTCGGCGGCCTGGAGCATGGCCGGCGCGTCCTTCAGCCAGGCCGCGCCGGAGTCCAGCTCGCCCCGGGGGTCGATCGGCACCAGACGCCGCGCGGCGTCCAGTACGTCGGCGACCGGCCCCATCCCGGGATCGGCATACCGGACGGCGTTGCTGAGCACCGGCCGCACTCCCTGCTCGGCGGCGAACCCGAGGGTGCGGGCCGCCAGCCGCAGGGACCCGGCCCCCGTACCCGTGCGACCGTGCCAGACGGCCTCCAGCCGCACCGCGTCACCGTAGATCTCGCGCCACGGGGCCAGCAGCGCCGCCGCCCGGTCGGGCCGCCCGGCGGCGAGCGCCCGTCCCACGTCCGATCCGGGCCCGAGCAGCACCACCAGGCCGTCGCCCCGGTTCCCGGACCAGGGAAGCAGCGGCGCCGCCCCGCCCTCGTGCGCCGCCGTGACGAGCCGGCACAGATCGGCCCACCCGCGGGCACCGTCCCGGGCGAGGAAGGTCGCCCGGGGAGCCGACTCGTCCACGAAGGCACCGCCGCGCACCGGAGTGCGCCGCTTCTCCCCGCGTACCGCCTCCTTCGGCGCCACCGCCAGGTTCACCCCGAACAGCGGACGGACGCCCGCCCCGGCGCAGGCCTTGGCGAAGCGCACCGTGCCGGCGAGGGTGTCGCGGTCGGTCAGGGCGAGGGCGTCCATGCCCCGTTCGGCGGCACGCTCGGCCAGCCGCTCCGGATGGGACGCCCCGTACCTCAGGGAGAACCCGGAGACGGTGTGCAGATGCGCGAAGCCCGGCACACGCACCTCCCGCACTCGTGAGCCCCGAACGGCTCTCGAACATCAGTTCCCTACTTCCTCCCCCACCATACCTCCATTCCCGAACACGTGTGCGACATCCCTTGCGGCGCCTCCCACCTGGGCAAACGCCCGCCGGTCCGGGCTCTGACGACGGACCGTCCCGCCTCCGTCACGACCCCCGCACGACAGAGCCCCGCCCCGGAGGAACCGGGGCGGGGCCGCGGGCCCGCCGGTGTTCGCGTCGTCCACGGCGACCGCACGGAGCAGCCCCCGCACGCGGGACGCGCGCGGGGGCTCACGGAGGCCGGCTCCGGACCCGTCAGGGCAGGGTGACTCCGTAGTAGCTCAGCGCCTCGGTCACCGGCTGGAAGAAGGTCGTCCCGCCGGAGCTGCAGTTGCCGCTGCCGCCGGAGGTCAGGCCGTAGGCCACGCTGCCTCCGTAGAGCGGACCGCCGCTGTCGCCGCCCTCGGCGCAGACCGTGGTCTGGATCAGACCGGAGACGACGTCACCGCTGCCGTAGTTGACGGTCGCGTTGAGCGCGGTGACCCGGCCGCTGTGCGTGCCGGTGGTGGAGCCGCGCCGGTAGACGGTCGTCCCCACGGACGGGGTGGCCGCGCTGCTGATGGTCTGGCTGCCCACGGCGCTCGGGTGCGCGATGGCGGAGTTGGTGTAGCGCACCAGCGCGAAGTCGTTGCCCGGGAAGCTGTAGCCGACGTTGGTGCCGAGCACCGTGGTCTTGCCGGAGTTGCTGTACCAGGTGGAGGCGACCTCGCCGCAGTGACCCGCGGTCAGGAAGTAGTACGTGCTGCCGCTGTGCACGTTGAAGCCGAGCGAGCAGCGGTAGGAGCCGCCGTAGATGGCGTCGCCGCCGGTGATCAGCTTGTTGAACTTGCCGGGGGTGTGCTTGATGGTGAGCGCGCCCGCGTCGCCGCCCGCCTGCTTCTTGATCTTGGCGATCTCGGCCTTGGACACCGTGCTGTCGACGGTGACCACGACACGGTTGCTCTTGCTGTCGACCGCCCAGGCGGTGCCGGCGATGTCGGCCTTGAGGACGGAGTCGCTCGCCTTGGTGAGCTGGGTGGCGCTGAACGTCCCGGCGTCGCTGGCGTTCGCGGTGGGGGCGGCGAACGCGGCTGCGGCCAGGAAGCCGGTGGCCACGGCGACGAGCCGGGTCCGTCTCGCGGTACCGCCGTGGGGAGTGGTGCGCTTGATCCTCACTTTTCGTTCCCTCCAAGGGAAGTCGGGGGCCCGCGTGGGGTCGGGGCCCGTGAGGCGCAGCCAGGGACCGACCGGATTCGAATACGCATGCCCCTGACAAGCGCTGGGGGGAGTATTCGGCCGAACGGCCGGTCGGCACAAGGGTGCCTTTCGGCCGTCGGCCCAGAACCACTCGAAAGCAGCAGCACGGCCGGCCCCGGGGCCGGCCCGGCACCCCCGGACCGGCCTCGGGGCCGTCGGCGTTCCCGGGCCCGGCCCGGGTCGTTCACCCCCCCGGCCGGCCGGATCGCTCGGCGTTCCCGGCCGGCCCGGGTCACCGGAGCCGGCCGGGTCCGGCTCAGCCCGCCTCGGGCCTGCTCAGCTGGCGCTCCCCCGCCTCGATCGCCACGTCGAGCGTGTTGCCGGGGGGCGGGAAGGGGCAGATGAAGTGGTCGGCGAAGGCGCACGGCGGGAGTTGGGCGCGGTTGAAGTCGAGGGTCGTGCGGCCCTCGGCGTCGGGGGCCGCCGTGAAGAGGAAGCGGAACCGGAAGCTCGTGTCGCCGCTGGTGGCGTCGGCGAACACCGCCCACAGCCGGTCCCCCTGCCGCGCGACCTTCAGCGTCCGCTCCTGTCCGGCCAGCCGGAAGGCGAGTTCGCCGGCGAGGGCGAAGCCGCGCTCGCGGCCGTCCGCGTTGCCGAGCCGCACGGTGCGCGTTCCGTCGTACGGCGTGAACCGGCCCGGTACCGACCAGCGGGGGTCGTAGGCGCCGGCGTCGATGCCCCGGAAGGCATGCCGGGCGGCGGAGTCGGGGTCGTACACCCGCACTCCCCAGACGTCCTCGCGCACCAGGACGACCAGCCGCTTCCCGCCCAGCGCGACCTGCGCATCGGCCTCCGGACCGCTGTCGGCGGCCAGCCGGACCGCGCCCGAGAAGGGCCGGCCGGCCACCGTCAGCCCGTCGGCCTCGGTGGCGGTGAGCACCACTCCGTCCCGCTCCGCGACCCAGATCCCGGGAATGTCCGGAAGTCGCCCCTCCGGATAGTCCTCGATCCAGTGCGTCGCGGTCAGCGCGAGCGGCCCGTACGGCGTCGAGACCGCTTCCTCGCGGTTCTCGTGCCACCGCTTCCAGGCGTCGGCTGCGTCCGTCGTCATGCCAGGGGTTCCTTTCCTCTGTGGTCAGCGTTGCGGTACCGGGCGGGACAGCCCGAGATGGGAGCGGAGTGTGCCGCCCCGGTATTCCGTGCGGAAGGCACCGCGCTCCTGGAGCAGCGGCACCACCCGGTCCACGAACTCCTCCAGTCCGTCGGCCGGGGTCTGGGGGACCAGTACGAAGCCGTCGGCGGCCCCCTCGCCGACGTACCGGTGCAGGTCGGCGGCGACCGAGTCGGGCGTGCCGACGAAGGACTGCCGGCCGCTCGCCTCGATCACGGTCTCCCGGATGGACAGCCCCTTCTCCCGGGCCAGCGCCCGCCACCGCTCGGCGAGCGCGAGCGCCCGGCCGTCCCGGGTGCCGGGGGCGGTCTCGGGCAACGGGCCGTCGGGGTCGCACCCGGAGAGGTCCGTGCCCCAGATCCGTTCCAGCGCGTACAGCGCGTACCGCGGGGTGATCCGCTGCCGTCGGATCCCGGCGGCCCGCTCCTGGGCCTCGGCCGCGGTGTCCCCGAGGACGACGGTGACCCCGGGCATGACCAGCAGGTCCTGGGGGGTGCGCCCGTGGGCCGCGAGCCGCCGCCGGATGTCGGCGTAGCGGGAGCGGGACGCCTCCAGCGGGGCGTGCCGGGCGAGCAGGACGTCGGCCGAGGCCGCGGCCAGCTCCCGGGCCCGCTCGGACTCCCCCGCCTGGATCACGACGGGCTGGCCCTGGGGCGAGCGGGGCAGCCCGAACTCGCCCGCGATGTCGAAGTGCCGGCCGCGGTACGCGAACGGCCGGGGCACCCCGTCGGGGCTCCAGGAGTCCCACAGCCGGCGGGTCACGGAGACGAGTTCGGCGGCCCGGCCGTAGGGGTCGGGGTGGCCGCCGCAGCGATGGTCGGCTCCGGCTCGGGCGTCCGCCGAGGCCGCCACCCGCCAGCCCGCCCGGCCCTCGCTGAGGTGGTCCAGGGTGGCCAGCCTGCGGGCGAGTTCGTACGGCTCGCCGAAGACGGCGTTCACCGTGGCGGCGAGCCCGAGCCGGGCGGTCACGCCGGCGAGCGCGTTCAGCACGGCGACCGGTTCCGGTCCGCCCGCCGGGTCCAGTTCGTGCAGCCGCCCCCGGTGCTCGGGCAGCCGCGGCTCCTCGTCGAGCAGGAGGAAGTCGAACAGGCCGCGCTCGGCGGTGCGGGCGAGCCGCTCGAAGGGCGCGAACGCCAGCCGCGAACCGGCGCGCTCACCGGCCCACACGGTCGTGCCCGCCCCCGCGTCGAGGTGGCCGGCGCCCGGGAACACGGCCGCCAGATGCAGGTGCCGTCGTACGGTCATGACGTTCCCCCGGTCACGGCGTACTGGTTGGCGGGCCGGGCCAGGCCCAGGTGCTCGCGCAGGGTGCTGCCCGGGTAGAAGGTGCGGAACAGGCCGCGGTGCTGGAGCAGCGCCACCGTGCCGTTGACCAGCCGCTCCAGGTCGCGGCGCGGTTCCACCGGGACGAGGTGGAAGCCGTCGGTGACGCCGTCGGCGTACCAGGCGGCCACCAGCTCCGCGAGGTCGACCGGGCCGCCCCGGTACAGCGGGCCCTGCACGGTGGACCGGGGGCCGCCCCCTCCCCCGAGTTCCCGGCCCCGCCCGGACAGGGGGGAACCCCATCCCGGCTCGGCCGCGTACTCGCCGTCGCCGAGATCCACCAGCAGGCTCACCAGGACCCGCAGCGAGTCGGGGTGCCGCCCGAACGAGCGGGCCTGCTCCCGCAGCCGGTCCCGGACATCGGCGGCCTGGGCGGGGGCGGCGGCGCGCACCAGGGCGACGTCCGCGTACCGGGCGGCGACCGTACGGGCATGGCCGTCGGTGGCGTCGACCACGCGGACCGGGTGGCCCTGCGGCGGACGGGGCACGGTGGAGGGTCCCCGGACCGAGAAGGCGGTGCCGGTGAAGTCGACGCGGTGCAGCCGCTCCCGGTCGAGGAACCGGCCGGTGGCCACGTCCCGGATCTCCGCGCCGTCCTCCCAGCTGTCCCAGAGCTTCGCGGCCACGTCGGCGACCTCGCCCGCCTCCTGCCAGACGGCCTCGGCCGGGGCCGCGTGGCGGCGGCCGAACAGCCGGGCCTCCCCCTCGGTGGTGGACACGTCGATCCGCCAGCCGGCCCGCCCCTGGCCGATCCAGTCCAGGGTGGCCACGGCGGCCTGCACCTGGAAGGGCTCGGTATGGGTGGTGGTGAGCGTCGGCACCAGCCCGATCCGCCGGGTCGCGGGCGCCACCCGGCACAGCACGCCGAGCGCGTCGGGGCCGGGCCGGGCGAAGGAGTCGTCCAGCGTCACGAAGTCCAGCCCGCCCCGCTCGGCGAGCCGGGCCAGCTCGACGTAGGAGCCGGCGTCGAGCACCCCGGGCTGGTCCAGAGCGGCGGCGAGATGCAGCAGCCCGCCGCCGTACCGCGCGCTCATGCCGGCCCTCCGGTCTTCCGCACTGCCGCGCCCGGCGGTCCCTGGCGACCGCGTGCCCGTTCCGCCCCCGGCGGCGTGCCGCCGCGGCGGCGCGGACCCGTGCCGCCGGACCCACCGCGACCGGCGGTCACGGTTCCCACCCTCACAGCACCTTCGCCAGGAACGTCCGGGTCCGCTCCTCCCGAGGCGCGCCCAGCACCTCGGCCGGCGGCCCCTGCTCCACGATCCGCCCGTCGGCCATGAACACCACCGTGTCGGCGACCTCCCGGGCGAAGGCGATCTCATGAGTGACGACGATCATCGTCGTCCCCCGCGCGGCCAGGTCCCGGATGACGTCCAGTACCTCGCCCACCAGTTCGGGGTCGAGGGCCGACGTCGGCTCGTCGAAGAGCAGCAGCCTCGGCTCCAGGGCGAGCGCCCGCGCGATGGCCACCCGCTGCTGCTGCCCGCCGGACAGCTGCCGGGGGTAGGCGTCGGCCTTGTCGCCGAGTCCCACCCGCTCCAGCAGCCGGTGCGCGCTCTCCACGACCGCCTTCCGCGGCCGTTTCAGCGCGGACACCGGCGCCTCGACGACGTTGTCCAGGACGGTGAGATGCGGAAAGAGGTTGAAGTTCTGGAAGACGAACCCGATCCGGGTGCGCTGCCGCAGCACCTCGCGCTCGGGCAGCTCGTACAGTCTGTCCCCGGACCGCCGGTACCCCATCAGCGCGCCGTCCACGCTGATCTCGCCGCGGTCCACCTTCTCCAGATGGTTGATGGTGCGCAGCAGCGTGGACTTGCCGGAGCCGGAGGGGCCGAGCACGACGGTGACCTCACCGGCGCGCACCTGGAGATCGATGCCCCGGAGCACGTCGAGGGAGCCGAAGCTCTTGTGCACGGACCTGATGTCGACCATGACGCTCATCGGGCGGGTTCCTTTACGGGTGAGGCGCTCAGGAAGGCCAGCACCTCGCGGGCGGTCGCGTCGTTCTGCCGGAACGCGGGACCTCCGGTGCGGGGGCGGGTGAAGGCGCCGGGGGTGCGGACGTCGGTGTACGGGCCGAGCGCGAAGCGCCGGGGGTGCGGGCGCCCGGCGCGGTCGAGGATCCGGCCGTCGCCGGGGTCGACCCGGAGCAGTCCCTCGGGGGTCGCGGCGGCGCCGTCGGCGTGCAGCTCGCGCAGCAGGCTGTCGCGGGTGCGTCCGACGGTGGGCTCGGGCAGCCGGGCCTCCACCAGTGCCCGGGCCTCGACGGTGAAGTCCGGCACGGTGGGGCTGGTGGCCCGGAACACCCCGTCCTCGGCGGTGACGGTCATGCCGGCCCCGACGAACCGGAGCAGCCCGGCCCGGGACAGCGCGAGCATCTGCCGCAGCCGGGGTCCGGGCGGCCCGGACGCCAGGTAGCTGAAGAACCCGTGCCACCAGGAGCCGATGCTCCCGAGCCGCACCAGCTGCCCGTAGACGGAGAGCAGCCCCAGGAAGACGCTCAGGTCGGCGCTGTGCCCGGGGTCGTGTCTGCGGTGCAGGTCGGCCTCGATGTGACTTCTGAGGCCGTGCTGGAAGTCCTCGTGCGAGGCGTAGCGCACGCCGTCCAGCGGGTGGTCGAGCGCGGTGAGGTCGAGCCGGTCGGCGGGGTCCGGCACGGCGGTGGCGACGAGCGCCTCGGTCTCGGCCGGGTCGCCGGCCGCCGCGTACTTCTCCTCGAAGTCGGCCCAGGCCATCCTGGTGCGCCCGGGGTGGGCGGTGAACAGCCGGTGGTAGTGGGCGAAGCCCAGCTCCTTCTCGATCAGGGGCCACACATCGCGCCGGAAGTCGAAGCCGCCGGGCCGGGCGAGGAGTGCGTCCGTCTCGGCGGGGCCCAGGAAGCGGGGCAGCGGGGGCCGTTCGCCGGTCCAGTCGTAACCGATCTTGGAGTGGTACGGCACTCCGCGCCGCGAGCCGACGTACAGCACCGGCTCCCGCCCCGACGGGACGTACGTCTCTCCGTCGTAGCGCCCGCCGCGCCCCTCGGTGAGCAGCACCATCAGGTCGACGAAGGCCAGCCCGAAGCCGCGGACGAGGACGGGTTCGCCGGGCTTCAGCGCGGTCAGGTCGCTGTCGGCGGTGAAGTCGGGCGGCAGGTGCACCAGGCCGTGCCGCTCGGCGTAGGCCGCCAGCTCCGCCTGGCCGGGGTCGAGTTCGGCGTCGAGGTGGCCCACGGCGAGGATCACCAGGTCGGCCAGGAGCGGGCGCGGGCGGCCCTCCAGCCACACCTGCTGACGGCCCTCGCGCGGTCCGCCGACCCGCAGGGCGCGCCGCGGGTGGTGGTGGACGGTGATGTTCGGGGGCAGCTCGGCCAGGGCCCGTTCGTACACCCAGCGCAGATAGCGGCCCTGGACCTGCCGGTCGGCGAAGGTACGGCCGTCCAGTCCGGCCCACTCGTGCAGGGTGGGGCCCTCGCGCACCGGGCCGGCCATCGTCACCGTGTCGTCGGTGAACATGGTGACGTCCTCGGCGTGCGAGTTCATCCACAGCAGCGGGGACTGCGCCTGCCGCCAGACGCGTCCGCCGCCCGGCGGGTGGGGGTCGACCAGGTGGATGTCGAGGCCCGGACCGGAGTACAGCCCGGGCGCGTTGGCGGCGATGCGTTCGAGGACGCCGGTCCCCCGCGGCCCGGCTCCCACGATCACCAGCTGCTGCCTCATCGGGCGTTCCCCGTGCCGCGCGCGTAGTGCTTCTCGACGTAGTACTGGCCGATCCCGAGGAGGGAGGTGACCACGGCGTACCAGAGGGTGGCGACCATCAGCAGCGGGATCACCTGGTAGGTGCGGTGGTAGATCAACTGTGCGGAGAACAGCAGGTCGTTGACGGCGATGACGCTGACGATGGAGGTGCCCTTGAGGGTGCCGATCAGCATGTTCCCGGCGGGCGGCACGATGGTGCGCATGGCCTGCGGCAGCACGATCCGCCACCAGCGCCGCCACCGGCTCAGGCCGAGGGCCTGGGCGGCCTCGATCTGTCCGCGGTCGACGGAGAGGATGCCGCCGCGGACGACCTCGGCGGCGTACGCGGCCTCGTGCAGGGTGAGGCCGACGATCGCGACGGCCACCGGGCTGAGCAGGTTGACCGTCTTCACGCCGAACACCTGCGGGTACAGCGCGCCGATGTTGAACCACAGCAGCAGCTGCACCAGGATCGGGATGGACCGGAACAGCCACACGTACCCCCAACCGACCGCTCGGAGCACGGGGTTGGCGGAGAGCCGGAAACCGGCGAGCAGGGTGCCGAGGGCGAAGCCGAGGACCATCACCACGGCGGTCAGCCACAGCGTGAGCCACAGTCCGCGCAGGATGGAGTCGGAGGTGAAGTAGTCGGCGACGACGTCCCACTGGAACGCCTCGTTGCGCAGGACCGAGTTGACGGCGAATCCGAGCAGCGCGAGGACGACGGCCGCCGCCGCCCACTGGCCGTAGCGGCGCTGGGGGACGACCCGCGGGGCGTCCGCGGGTTCGGGTATCTCCGGTGCGGTGGGGACTTTGGCGAGGGTGTCGGATGACATGCGAAGGCTCCGTGACGTGGAGGTCCCTCCCGCTCGATCGGGCGAGACCGAGAGCGGGGAAGATCCGTCGGAACGGGGTGGTGCCTTCACACGAGCGCGCCGCGCGGCGCGGGTACGGCCGAGCCCCTCAGCAGGGCCGTGTACCGAGAGTACGGGGACGTTTCCCTGCGCTGTCAAGGCTGTCCAGACTGTGAGCAGTACATCTCAACTCGGTTGACGCGGAACCGGATGCCTGTTCCACTTGCCCCATGCATCCGCAGCAGTGGCTGGTCACCCGCTCCCACATCGACTTCGGTCGCGTGTGGTCCTCTTCCTGTTGAGCTGACCCCCTGCGCGTGCCCGCCCTCGGGGCGGGCGTCATCGCGTTCTCTTGCCGTTCTCCGCCTTCACACGCGCCCCCCTCCCCTCGCGTTTCCTCACACACGTCTGCTCCAGGAGACCGCTTCCCGATGCGTACGCCCTCTTATCGACATTTCATGCCTTTTGCCGCCATCACCTCGGCCGCGCTGCTGCTCACCGCCTGCGGCTCCGGCGACTCGGGCGGCTCGGAGACCCCGGGGGCGGCGGCCAAGAACGTGGAGGTGCCCACCACGGACGTCGTCTCCGGCGTACGGAAGGACGACGCCGCGGCCAAGCTGCTGCCCGCCGGCACCACGAGCCTCACCGTCGCGGTCAGCGTCGGCGGCACTCCGCCCGGTACCACCTACCTCGGCGACGGCAAGACCCTGACCGGCCAGGACGTCGACTTCACCCAGGCCGTGGCCCGGGCGCTCGGCATCAAGCTGAAGGTGGAGCAGGCGAGCTTCGAGGCGATCCTGCCCGCCCTGGACAGCGGCAAGTACGACTTCGGCGCAAGCAACTTCGGCGTCACCGACGAGCGGCGCAAGGCCATCGACTTCGTCACGTACATCAACGACGGCCAGGGCTTCGCCACCCGCAAGGACAGCAAGCTCTCGAAGGTCACCGACCTGAAGCAGCTGTGCGGCCTGAACGTCGCGACCAGCGCCGGCACGACGTTCGAGGCCACGCTGGAGCAGAACAAGCATGTGTGCACCGACGCGGGGAAGAAGGCGTACCAGGTGCAGACGTACGCCGAGCCGAGCGCGATCTGGTCCTCGCTCCAGCAGGGCCGCAGCGACATCGTGATGTCCACGATCAACGGCCTGCGCTATGCCGTGGTGCACCAGCAGGGCCTGAAGTTCCTCAACGAATACCACCGGCTCGACGTCGGCTTCGCCTTCAAGAAGGGAACGAAACTGGCGCCGGCCTTTCAGGCGGCGGTGAACAAGCTTCTTTCCGACGGCACGTACGCCAAGATCCTCGAGAAGTGGGGCACCACGGGTTCCGCGATCCAGAAGTCCCGGATCTCCCCGCCGGAGCTGAAGGACTAGTCCGTCCGTCGGCTTGATGGACCGTCAGACCCCGCCCCGCCGGCTCGGCGGAGCGGGGTCTGACGTTTTTCACATCGGCATCCCCCGGACCGCGAAGCGGGGTTGGCGTTCACCCGTACGCTCCGTGCATCACCCGTCCGCCGCGTACAATCATATTTCACTCTCAGTCAGCAGCCGTATGTGTCACGACCCTTGGGGCACAAGGACTCTCGACGGATCGGCTGTGCACCAGTACCGTCACAAACCCCCCGCGCGGCGTCTATCCACTTGGCGCGCCGTCCGCATCATGGATGACCATAGGGATGCGGAAAGCAAGAAGGACCGCTGTGAGAGGAGGCGTCCATGGGATCGGTACGCAAGGCGAGTGCGTGGCTCGGCCTCGTCGACGACAACGATGACGAGCGCTACTACGACGACGACTACTCCGAGGGCTCCGAGTCCGGCGACGCCTGGGTCACCGACCCTCGGGTCAAGGTCGCCACGGACACGGCCGAGGAGAAGGGCCGGCGGATCGGCACGGTCACCCCGGACAGCTTCCGGGACGCCCGTGCCATCGGCGAGCTGTTCCGGGACGGGGTCCCGGTGATCATGAACCTCACCAACATGGAGCCCGGTGACGCCAAGCGGGTCGTGGACTTCGCGGCGGGGCTCATCTTCGGCCTGCGCGGCTCGATCGACCGGGTGTCCAACCGCGTGTTCCTGCTCACCCCGGCCGACACGGAGATCATCAGCGGCGAGGCCTCCGCGCACCGCTCGGACGGCTTCTTCAACCAGAGCTGAGGCAGGGCCGCTCACCGGCCCTGCCTCCCCCCGGGGGCTCACCGGAAGGCGTCGAGCCCCGTGAGCGCCTTGCCCAGCACGAGCTGGTGCATCTCGACGGTGCCCTCGTAGGTGAGCACCGATTCCAGGTTGGTCGCGTGCCGCATCACCGGGTACTCCAGGGAGATCCCGTTGGCACCGAGGATGGTCCGCGCCGTACGGCAGATCTCGATGGCCTCGCGGACGTTGTTGAGCTTGCCGAAGCTGACCTGCTCGGGGCGCAGGCGGCCGGCGTCCATCCGCCGCCCCAGATGGTGGGCGAGCAGGATCCCCTTGTGCAGCTCCACCGCCATGTCGGCGAGCTTGGCCTGGGTGAGCTGGAAGCCGCCGATGGGCCGCCCGAACTGCTCCCGGCTCTTCGCGTAGTCGAGGGCCGCCTCGAAGCTGCTGCGCGCCGCGCCCATCGCGCCCCACACGATGCCGTAGCGGGCGTGCGAGAGACAGCTGAGCGGCCCGCGCAGGCCGGCGCCCTCGGGCAGGACGGCCGTGCCGGGCAGCCGTACGTCGTCCAGGACGAGCTCGCTGGTCACCGAGGCGCGCAGGGACCACTTGTGCTTGATCTCCGGCGCCGAGAAGCCGGGGCTGTCCGTGGGCACGACGAAGCCGCGGATGCCTTCCTCGGTCTGCGCCCAGACGACGGCCACCCCGGCGACCGAGCCGTTGGTGATCCACATCTTGCGGCCGTTCAGCACCCAGTCCGCGCCGTCGCGCTTGGCATGGGTGCGCATGGACGCGGGGTCGGAGCCGTGGTCGGGCTCGGTCAGCCCGAAGCAGCCGATCACCTCGCCGGCGGCCATACGCGGCAGCCACTCCCGCTTCTGCTCCTCGCTGCCGAACCGGTGGATGGCGTACATCGCGAGGGACCCCTGCACGGAGACCAGGGAGCGGATGCCCGAGTCGGCCGCCTCCAGCTCCAGGCAGGCCAGACCGTACTGCACGGCGCTCGCGCCCGCACAGCCGTAGCCGGTCAGGGACATGCCGAGGGCGCCGAGGGAACCGAGTTCGCGCGCGAGGTCGCGGATCCCCGGCAGCTCGCCCTTCTCGTACCAGTCGGCCACGTGGGGCAGGACGCGGTCGGCGGCCCAGCCGCGGACGGTGTCCCGGACGGCCAGGTCCTCCGGTTCCAGCAGATCGTCGATTCCGAGCGGGTCGGCGGCATCGAACGCGGGCGGCTTCGCGGACGCGGACATGGAACACCCTCCGGGACACGGGACATCAGTAAAACTAGCAGCGCTAGTTACGACTCTCGGGCCGACGTTACGGTGCAGTGTCCCGCACGTCCAGCGGAGGTCAGGCGCTGACCCGCGGTTTCCCGGCCGCCGGCTCCGCCTCGCGCGGCGCCGGGAGCGCCGGGTCGGTCCCGGCCTGCTCCTGCCCGCACTGCATGATCCACGGCAGCCGCAGCGCCATGACCGCGCCCAGCAGCAACAGCCCCGCGCTCACCAGCAGGGTCACATGCAGCCCGTGCACGAAGGAGTCCCGCGCCGCACGGCGCAGCGCGGCCCCGGTGGTTCCGCCGAGCCGGCCGGCGACCTCGTAGGCCTCGCCCAGCGAGTGGCCCGCCGCGTCCGACGCGGGTCGCGGCACGCCCGGCACCGACCGCAGCCCCGGCGCGTACGCCGCGTTCATCACGCTCCCCAGCAGGGCGATGCCGATACCGGCACCGAGCTGGTAGGAGGTCTCGCCGATCGCCGCCGCGCCGCCGGCCTGGTCGGCCGGGGACTCGCTGAGCATCGACTCGTACGCGCCGAAGAGCGTGGTCTCCAGGCCGAAGCCCAGCAGCACGAAGCCGGCCAGCAGCAGCGCGGGATCGTCGGTGCCGCCCATCGCCGTCAGCGTCAGCACCGCGGCCGCCGTCAGACAGAAACCGAAGCAGACCATCCGGCGCGGCCCGAAGCGGCGCAGCATGCGCGCGCCCGCCAGGCCCGCCGCCATGGCCGCGACGGTCAGGGGCAGCAGCCTGAGGCCGGTCTGCAGCGGGGACAGGCCGAGCACCAGTTGCAGGTACTGGGCGGCGATCAGCTCCAGGCCGACCAGCGCGAGCATGGCCAGCACGATGCAGCCCACCGAGGTGCTGAACGCGGGCCTGCGGAACATCCGCAGGTCCACCAGCGGATGCGGCAGCCGCCGCTGGCGCCGTACGAACAGGAGGAGGAGGCCCGCGCCGAGCAGCAGCGGCAGCACGGTGAAGGGGCTCGCCACCGCCTCCTGGCCGCCGAGCCGCTTCACGCCGAGCACCACACCGAAGAGCCCGGCCGCCGCCATCAGCGCGCCGGCCACGTCCCAGGGGCCCTCGCCGTCGCCCCGGGACTCGGGCAGCAGCGCCCGGCCGACCGGCAGGCTGACCAGCATCAGCGGAATGTTGACCAGGAAGACCGCGCCCCACCAGAAGTGCTCCAGCAGGAAGCCGCCGAGCAGCGGTCCCACGGCCGCGCCGACCGCGGCGACCGCGCTCCAGACACCGATGGCCAGGGCGCGCTCGCGCCGGTCGGGGAAGACCTGGCGGAGGATCGACAGGGTCGCGGGCATGATCATCGCGCCGCCGACACCGAGCAGCGCGCGGGCGAGGATGAGCATCTCGGCGGTCTGCGCGAACGCGGCCACGGCGGAGGCGACGCCGAACAGTCCGTAGCCGAGCAGCAGGACGCGTCTGCGGCCGATCCGGTCGCCGAGGGTGCCGAAGAGGATCAGCAGCGAGGCGCAGACCAGCGGATAGACGTCGACGATCCAGAGCAGTTCCACGGCGCCGGGCCTGAGGTCCTCGGTGACGGCGGGGACCGCCACGTGCAGCACGGTGGCGTCGACGGCGACGAGCAGCAGGCTGACACAGAGGACGACGAGGACGACCCGGCGGTCCGCACCGGCCCCGGCCGCCCGACGGCGCGGCCGTACGGCAGCCGTGGTCGTCCCGGACATGTACGTACCTCCCAGATGATCCCTCGCGAGGGGCGGACCGACGGGGTGGGGACTCCCTGTCGTACGGCCGGGAAGGAGCGGTGTCCCCGGCCCGCGCGAACCCTCGCGGGTGACTCGTCAGCGTACGCGAGTTCACCGCACGGTCACGTGGCGGACCTCTCACACACCCGAGGGAACCCGTGTGGCGTACACCACGTCGCCCTCTCTTGACCATGACCCGGCGACCGGTGCGGTTCTGCGCGCGGTCGATAATCGAGTCCGTGACCGATCTTGCAACGCGCGTGGCCCCGCCCCGCGCCCCCCTCCTGCGCCGGGCGGTGCCGGCCCTCCTGGGCTACGCGGCGGTCCGCGCCCTGGGGCTGGCCGTGCTGGCGGCGTGGAGTGCCGCGCGCGGCAAGAGCGCGTACACCTTGCTGACCGCGCGCTGGGACTCGCTGTGGTACTCGCGGGTCGCCGAGCTGGGCTACGGCTACGAGGTGCGGCTGCCGAACGGCGACGTCCACTCCAACCTGGCGTTCTTCCCGCTGCTGCCGTGGCTGGAGCGGCTGCTGCACGCGGTCGCCCCGCTGTCGTACGCGGACGCCGGGTTCGTGGTGAGCCTGCTGGCGTCGCTGGCCGCCGCGACCGGTGTCTACGCGGTCGCGGAGCACGTGTACGGCTCCCGGGTGGGGGTCTGTGCCGTGCTGCTGTGGGCGGTGCTGCCGGTCGGGGTGGTGCAGTCGATGGCGTACAGCGAGTCGCTGTTCACGGCGCTGGCGGCCTGGTCGCTGTACGCGGTGCTGACGGGGCGGTGGGTGAGCGCGGGCGTGCTGGCCGCGCTGGCGGGACTGACCCGGCCGGTGGGCGCGGCGGTGGTCGCGGCGGTGTGGGTGGCGGCCGTGGTCTCGTTCGGGCGAGAGCGCGGCGCCGAGCACGCGCCGGGCGCACACTCCCACGAACGCACCACCGCGCCCACACCCGGCGCATCCCCTTCTTCACGCGCCCCCTCCCGCACACCGGACGCCCCTCCTGCCTCACGCATCACATCGGCCGCCTCGGACGCATCGGCCGCAGGCGCCTCTTCGTACGCTCCCGGCGCATCGAGCGCCGCGTACGCCCCCGTCTGGCGCCGCGCGCTCGCCATGGCGCTCGCTCCGCTCGGTGCCGCGGGGTACGTGCTCTGGGTCGGCCACCGCACCGGAAAGGGCCCGCTCGGGTATCTGGACGTCCAGGCCGGATGGCGCAACGGCTTCGACGGCGGTTACGCCTTCGCCCGCTTCGTGGCCGACAAGTTCACGTCATTCCCGTCCGCCCTCGCCGGCCTCGGCCTGATCGCGGGCGTGGCCCTGCTCATCTGGCTGTACGTCACCGGGATCCGCCGGCACCAGCCGGTCGAACTGCTGGTGTACACGGGAGTCGTGCTCGCCCTGGCCCTGTGCGCGTCGAGCTACTTCGGCTCCAAGCCGCGGCTGCTGCTGCCCGCCTTCCCGGTGCTGCTGCCGCTCGCCTGCGCCCTGGCCCGGCTGCGCACCCCCCGATCGGCCCTGGTCACAGCCGGTTTGGCGAGCGCGGCGGCGGTCTATGGGGCCTTCTGGCTGAACGGTTCCGGGCCTCCATGATCAACTGGGCCGTCCGATGACACCCCGGAGAATTCCGCGCCAGGGCCGGGTTAACGCATTCATAAGCGCCATATAAACAACACCCGGCATGATCAAAGGAATTGACCTGATCGGCCTCCCCGGATTGCGGAATCCCGGGAATTCGGCCCGCCCTTGAGACGTTTCCCACATCACATCGTCATCACAAAGCCGCTGTTTCGACCGGGAACACAGCTCACTCGCTGTAACGTCGATTGGGTGCGTACCGAACGAAACCTCACCCGGCGTCTGGACCGGGTGTTCGCCAGACTGGACCGTGAGCCGGAACGACCGGCCCACATCGATGTGCCGAGGATGAGCCGGCACCGGGTCGTTCTGTTCACCGCGACCCTGGCTTTCTACCTCGCGATCGTGTGGGCCGTCGTGATCGGCTCCTGGCTGGTCCGGCTGGACTGGCAGGTCATGTTCTTCCGGCCGTACCAGCAGTGGCCGGAGATCCACGCCTTCCTCGACTACTACGTGGTGCTCGGCCAGCGCGGCCCCACCGCCGTGATGGTCGCGGCCTGGCTGGGCTGGCGCTCCTGGCGGCAGCACACGCTCCGCCCGCTGCTGACCCTGGCCACCTCACTGCTGCTGCTGAACGTCACGGTCGGCGCCGCCAAGCTCGGCATGGGACGGCTCGGTCCGCACTACGCGACCGTGATCGGCTCGAACGAGATGGGCCTCGGCGGCGATATATTTCCCAGCGGCCACACCGCCAACGCGGTGGTGACCTGGGGAATCCTGGCGTACCTGGCCTCCACTCCGCGAGCACGCCGCTGGCTGTCCGCGCTCTCCGCGCTCACCTCGCTCGGCGTCGGCCTCACCACCGTCTACCTCGGTACGCACTGGCTGAGCGACGTGCTGCTGGGCTGGGCCGCGGGCCTGCTGATCATGCTGGCCCTGCCCTGGTTCGAGCCGTTGATCGCCCGGACCGAGACCGCGCTCTTCGACCTGCGCGACCGCTGGCGCGCCCGCCGCAGCCGGCCCGCGGCCGAACCGGCCGTCCCGGTCGCCCCCGCGCTGCTCACACCGCGCGGCACGGCCGCGGAGCAGCCCGCTCCGGCTCGTGAGCCCGTCGCCACGACCCGCGCCTCGCGGGGCCTGGCACACCTGGCTCCCGGACCGCACACGGCCCGCTCGGAACGCAGCCCGGTCACCCCGGCGGGCAGCCGCCGCCCGCCGCACGCCGACCGTCTCCCCCGCGGCACGTCTCCCTCGGCCCGCCCCCTCGCGGGCGGCTGACGGAGAAAGAGAACCCCGGGGTCCGGTACGCACCACCACCCCGCGCCACGGCGAAGGCCCCGCTCCCGAAAGGGAACGGGGCCTTCGCCGTACGCGTGCCCGGCCCGTGCGGGGGGGTGCCGCGGGGTCAGCCCTTCCAGGCGCGGGTCACCCGGCCGTCCCGCACCTCGAAGTTCAGCCGCCCGGCCCGGTACTCCATGGTGATGATCGCGCCCGGTGGCAGCGACCGCACCGTGGACCAGCCGCGCCCGCGCGCGAGACGCTCGGCGTGGCCGGCATCGAGGCCGAGGTACCCGTCCGGACTGTCCTGGGGCTCCGCTGGCGGAGTGGGAATCGGTGCCATGCGGCCACGCTAGGCCGCAACCGGTGGTGACGGAAGCCGGGCACAGCCGGGTAAGAGCCGTATCCGACTCCGGTCACACTTCTGTCACAGCCTCCCGCACCCGGTTTCACCCGCCACGGCATTAGCCGCCGCCACGCCGGGCCATCACCCGTACGAGGGTTTCCGCACGGCTTACCGGGGTAATCGAACAGAATTCATGCTTGCCCCGGGCGTGCCCCGAATTCCCCGTCCATAAGCGCCGCCACGGGGCTCGGTAAGGATCCGGGGCGTGATTCCCCCGCACAATCCCGTGCGGTGCCGGGGCAGCTGACGCCGCATAGGAAATTCACGGATTCCGCACACGACGGCCGGACGGCACCGGCGGGGGCGGCGGCGCGGAGGGCGTCACGCGGCGGCTCGCGGGCGCGCGTGACGCGGGCCGCGGCGGGGCCCGGACGCGACGGTGCGGAGGGGCGGGCGGGCGAGGGGGCCGGGACCGGGGGGCGCCCGCACCCGCTGCCACACGGCCGCTGCGGCTCATGGACGACCGGAGCACGCGGCCGGCTCGACCGCGGTCCGAGCGGTGGCGCCGAGTCCGCCGGCGAACGCGACAGCCGCTGCCCCCGGCGGGGCAGCGGCTGTCCACTACGTCAGGTGGGGCGCTCAGAGCGCGAGGCGCTGGCCGGGCACGATGAGGTCGGGGTCGTCGCCGATGACGGCCTTGTTGGCGGAGTAGATCCGCTGCCAGGTGGTCCCGTGCCGGGCGGCGATGACGCTCAGGGTGTCGCCCTCGCGGACGGTGTAGTCACCACGGGAGGCGCTGCGGCCGGTGGGGGCCGCCGGGCGCTGCGGCGTCGTCGCCGGGGCGGACCTCGTCGGGGCCGTCTTCGCCGGGGCGGACCTCGTCGTCGTGCCGCCCGAGGACGCCGTCGTGCCCGAGGAGCCGGTGCGGTCCGCGGCCGGAGCCGCCCCGGAAGCTCCGGCGCGGGCCGAGCAGACGGGCCAGGCGCCCCAGCCCTGGGCGTGCTGGACCTTGGTGGCGACGGCGATCTGCGCGCTCCTGGAGGCCTGGTCGGCCGTCGAGGCGTAGGCGGTGCCGCCGTACGCGCGCCAGGTCGAGGCGGAGAACTGGAGTCCGCCATAGTAGCCGTTGCCGGTGTTGATGTGCCAGTTGCCGCCGCTCTCGCACTGGGCGATGCGGTCCCACACTCCGTTGTCCGCCGCGGCGGCGTTGCCAGTCGCGGCCAGCAGTCCCAGCGGGGCCAGCAGGGCGGCTCCGGCCAGCGCGGCCGTCGTCCGGCCCCTGCGGGCGCTGTCGGGACGGGCGGTGTTGCGGGTGGTATCGGCACACTCGGACATATGGTTCCCTCTCCACGAACCCGGGCTCCCCCAAGGCGGAGCGCGCCTCGCCGCGTATGGCCGCGGTTCGTCGCGCCCGCCCCGCCCGCCGTGACCGGTGTCGGCGATTCGGCTCTGCCTGACTCCGGCCGGCGGACGTGCCCGAGCGGTGCTCGTTGCACACGGCGGAGGAATGTAGGGACCACGAGCCGCTGGAATCAACCAACTGCCCGTCGGTCCAGGCCAGTTGCCCGTTACCGTGGGTATCGTCAATTTTCGGCCACCCACTACATACTGGGATTTCCTGATTTGTCGACCAGCCACCGACGTCGCCTGTGACCCACTTCACCCTTTCAAGTTCCTTGACCGTGCGACGAGTTGACGGTGAGTGGCCAATTCCGTGCGGAAGGTGACCCTGTGCGGCGGAAGGTGCGAACCGGTCCACGTCGGGGCGTGACCCCCACCACAGGACGCCCGTTGTCTTCTTCATGAGCCCGGAACCCCGGGGCTCATCGGCCGGGAGCCACCCGGCCGACCCCAGCACGCATCCCTAGGGAGCCACCCGTGCCGCGCATGCTCGACGTCAGCGACGCCGTACGCGCCGAGATCGGCGACGAAGAAGCCGACCGGCTGCTCGCCGGAGAGAACGCCCCGGGCAGTTACGACTGCACGTCCTGCCGCACCCCGGGCGACTCCGAGCAGGAGCGCACCAGCACCGTTCTGTTCGTCGGCGACGAGACCGCCGTCCTCGCCTTCGCCCACGCCGGCTGTCTGCCCTCACAGGTCGTCCAGGTCACCGAGGAGCAGTTGCAGGGCGCCGTCCGGTCCATCGGTGCCGCCGGCGGTGGCCAGGCCGGCGGCCCGGCCGGCGGCGGCGCGCCGCGGAAGGCCGTGCCGGAGCAGGCGGTGCTCGGCGTGACCAGCGGTCTCGTCCTGGTGGACGCCGAGCTGCACCCCGCGCTCGTCGTCGAGCCGACCTCCCCGATCGTCCGCCCGGGCACCAGCGGGGCCGGCGACGACTTCCTTCCGCTCCTCGTCGAGCAGGGCTTCACGCCGGTGACCGCGCTGACCGCCGTCCCCCCGGTGCTGCACGGCTGGTCCGTCCTGCTGGCCATGGGCCAGCTGCACGCGGTGCTCCAGCCGGGCGGCAACGGCGGACAGCCGGTGGCCTGGTGGCAGGCGCATCAGCCGCTCCAGGTCACGGACAGCTGGCGGGCGGCGGCGAACAAGCACCAGCAGGTGCTGATGTTCGCGGCGCCGGTGGGCTCCATCGGCCGGCAGCCCCGCGAGGACCTGCTGCGGGACGCGCTGGACAAGGCGGCGGCGAACGGGCGGCTGGTCGCCGCGGCACTGCCGCTCGCCGGCACGTGACTTTCGGCTGATGTGTCCGACCGCATCCCTTTGCGGTTCCGGTCGTTTGGACATACGTGCACGCATACGACACTCCGCCCCGCCGGTCGTCCTTCTCCTCCGTCCCGTCCGCGAGGGCTCCCCACGAGCCGTCCGGCGGACCGTCGCCCACCCCGATCTACGACATGCTCTACGCGGAGTGGGTCAAGACCTTCCGCACGCTGCCGGGGGACCGCACCGGCGAGGAGGAGCTGCGGTTCAGCGCCTTCGGGGACTTCCCGGACGGTCTGGGCACGTACGGCGGCCACCGGGCGGGGTCGTTCAGCAGCTCGTACAGCGCCTACAGCGCGGGGGCGTACAGCGCCCGCCAGCAGTCGCAGTGGCAGCGGGTCGGCACGCTGGGCGGGCAGCAGGACACCGGGATGCACTACGTCCCGGCCGCCCTGCCGCCGGGACCCCGCCGTGGCGTATGACGGGCACGCGGACGACGAAGGGCGGCCCCTGGCTCTCCAGGGGCCGCCCTTCGTGTCGTGCCGTCGTGGCCGCTCGCGCTACTTCTTCTTCGCGCCGCGCTTCTCGCGCACCCGCACCGAGATGTGGATCGGGGTGCCCTCGAAGCCGAACTCCTCGCGCAGCCGGCGCTCGATGAAGCGCCGGTAGCCCGCCTCGATGAAGCCCGAGGCGAAGAGCACGAACCGCGGGGGCTTGGTGCCGGCCTGGGTGCCGAAGAGGATGCGCGGCTGCTTGCCGCCCCGGACGGGGTGCGGGTGGGCCGAGACCAGCTCGCCGAGGAAGGCGTTCAGCCGGCCGGTGGGGACGCGCGTCTCCCAGCCCGCCAGCGCCGTCTCGATCGCCGGGACCAGCTTCTCCATGTGCCGGCCGGTGCGGGCGGAGACGTTGACGCGGGGGGCCCAGGTGACCTGGCCCAGCTCGGTCTCGATCTCCCGCTCCAGGTAGTAGCGGCGCTCCTCGTCCAGCGTGTCCCACTTGTTGTAGGCGATCACCATCGCGCGGCCCGCCTCGACGGCCATGGTGATGATCCGCTGGTCCTGCACGGAGATGTTCTCGGAGCCGTCGATCAGGACGACCGCGACCTCGGCCTTCTCCACGGCGGCGGCCGTGCGCAGGGAGGCGTAGTAGTCGGCGCCCTGCTGGAGGTGGACACGCTTGCGGATGCCCGCGGTGTCCACGAACTTCCAGGTCTTGCCGCCGAGTTCGATGATCTCGTCGACCGGGTCGCGGGTGGTGCCCGCCAGCTCGTTGACGACGACGCGCTCCTCGCCGGCCACCTTGTTCAGCAGCGAGGACTTGCCGACGTTCGGGCGGCCGATCAGGGCGATGCGGCGGGGGCCGCCGACGGCCGTGCCGAAGGACTGCTCCGGCGCGTCCGGCAGGACCTCCAGGACGGCGTCGAGCATGTCACCGGTGCCGCGGCCGTGCAGGGCCGAGACCGGGTGGGGCTCGCCGAGGCCGAGGTTCCACAGGTAGGCCGCGTCGGCCTCGCCGCTCGGGCCGTCGACCTTGTTGGCGCAGAGCACGACCGGCTTGCCGGCCTTGCGCAGCAGCCGCACGACCGCCTCGTCGGTGTCGGTGGCGCCGACCTTGGCGTCGACCACGAAGACGACCGCGTCGGCCGCCTCGATCGCGTACTCGGCCTGCGCGGCCACGGAGGCGTCGATGCCGAGGACGTCCTGCTCCCAGCCGCCGGTGTCGACGACCTTGAAGCGGCGGCCGGCCCACTCGGCCTCGTAGGTGACGCGGTCTCGGGTGACGCCCGGCCGGTCCTCCACGACCGCCTCGCGGCGGCCGATCATGCGGTTCACCAGGGTCGACTTGCCGACGTTCGGGCGGCCGACGACGGCGAGCACGGGCAGCGGGCCGTGGCCCGCCGCCTCGATGGCGCCCTCGACGTCCTCGACGTCGAAGCCCTCTTCCGCGGCGAGCTCCATGAACTCCGCGTACTCGGCGTCGCCGAGAGCCCCGTGGTCGTACTCGTGCGCCTCGTACGCGTCCGAGCCGCCGGGCTGGATGTCGTCGTTCATGAAGTCCGTACCTCGTCGTTCATTCGTGGTGATCGGTGGAGCGGCCCTCGTGGGCTGATCCACTACTCAAGTGTCGCCTAGCGCCCGGTCAGGCGCCTGGCGTTTTCCAGGTGGCTGGTGAGCTGCTTCTGGATGCGCTCGGTCGCCTCGTCCAGTGCCGCGCGCGTACGCCGCCCCGTGCCGTCGCCCGCGTCGAAGGGGTCGCCGAAGACGACGTCGACACGGGAGCGCAGCGGGGGCAGCGCCTTTATCAACCGTCCGGGCCGCTCGGAGCTTCCCAGGACCGCCACGGGGACTATCGGGGCCCCGCTGCGGACCGCGAAGTAGGCCAGCCCGGCGCGCAGCGAGGCGAAGTCGCCCTCGCCCCGGGTCCCCTCCGGGAAGATGCCCAGCACTCCCCCGGCCGTCAGCACGCCGAGGGCCTGGCCGATCGCGGTGCGGTCGGCGGCGGTGCGGTCCACCTTCAGCTGGCCGATGCCGGTCAGGAAGGCGTCCAGCGGGCCGACGAAGGCTTCCTTCTTGATCAGGAAGTGGGTGGGCCGGGGCGAGACGCCCATCACCATCGGGCCGTCGATGTTGTGGGAGTGGTTCACGGCGAGGATCGCCGGGCCGGTGGCCGGCAGCTTCCAGGCACCGAGCACCCGCGGTCGCCACAGGCCGTACATCAGGCCGACGCCGATGCGCCGGCCGGCCTCGGCACCCCGCTGCGACGGGAGGGACGGCTGGGTCACTTCCCCGCTCTCTTCTCCTCGACCAGGGTGACGACGCACTCGATGACCTGGTCGAGAGTCAGCTCGGTGGTGTCCACCTCGACCGCGTCGCCGGCCTTGGCGAGCGGCGAGGTCTTGCGGCTGGAGTCGGCCGCGTCCCGCTTGATCAGGGCCTCGCGGGTGGCGTGGACGTCGGCGCCCTTCAGCTCTCCGCTGCGGCGGGCCGCACGGGCCTCCGGGGAGGCGGTGAGGAAGATCTTCAGGTCGGCGTCCGGGAGGACGGTCGTACCGATGTCCCGGCCCTCGACGACGATGCCGTCCTCCGCGCCCGCCGCCAGGGAGCGCTGGAGCTCGGTGATCCGGGCGCGCACCTCGGGCACCGCGCTGACCGCGCTGACCTTGGAGGTGACCTCCTGGGTGCGGATCGGGCCGGCCACGTCGACGCCGTCGACCGTGATGGTCGGGGCGGCCGGGTCGGTGCCGGAGATGATCTCCGCCTTGCCGGCGACGGCGGCGACGGCGGTGGGGTCCTCCAGGTCGATGCCGTTGGTCACCATCCACCAGGTGATGGCCCGGTACTGGGCACCGGTGTCCAGGTAGCTCAGGCCGAGCTTGGCGGCCACGGCCTTCGACGTGCTCGACTTGCCCGTGCCGGAGGGACCGTCGATGGCGACGATCACGGGCTTGGCGGTCGGGGCGGCGCCGTTTTCCACGGGGGACACCTTCCTGGTGAAGGGTGGTGAGCGGGGGTCCGGGGCGCGAAGGCGCCCCGGACAAGGTTACTGGCTCGCGGGAGCCGTCCTCACCGGGCGTTACTGGCGCAGCGCCCAGCCCCGCTCGCGCAGCGCCTCGCGGAGCACGGGCGCCGCCTTCGGCTCGACGCTGAGCTGCACCAGACCGGCCTGCTGGCCGGTCGCGTGCTCGATCCGGACGTCCTCGATGTTGACGCCGGCCCGGCCCGCGTCCGCGAAGATGCGCGCCAGCTGGCCGGGCTGGTCGTCGATGAGGACGACGACGGTCTCGTACACGCGCGGGGCGCTGCCGTGCTTGCCGGGTACCCGCACCTGGCCGGCGTTCCCGCGGCGCAGCACGTCCTCGATGCCGGCGGTGCCCTCGCCGCGCTCGGCCTCGTCGGAGGACTGAAGGGCGCGCAGCGCCCGGACCGTCTCGTCCAGGTCGGCGGCGACGTCGGAGAGCAGGTCGGCGACCGGGCCCGGGTTCGCGGACAGGATGTCGATCCACATGCGCGGGTCGGAGGCGGCGATCCGGGTCACGTCCCGGATGCCCTGCCCGCACAGCCGTACGGCGGCCTCCTCGGCGTGCTCCAGGCGGGCGGCGACCATGCTGGACACCAGGTGGGGCATGTGGGAGACGAGGGCGACGGCGCGGTCGTGGGCGTCGGCGTCCATCACGACCGGTACGGCCCGGCAGTGGGAGACCAGCTCCAGGGCGAGGTTCAGCACCTCGGTGTCGGTGTCCCGGGTCGGGGTGAGCACCCAGGGGCGGCCCTCGAAGAGGTCTCCGGTGGCGGCCAGCGGGCCGGACTTCTCCCGGCCGGACATGGGGTGCGTGCCGATGTACGCCGAGAGGTCCAGGCCGAGCTTCTCCAGCTCGCGGCGGGGGCCGCCCTTGACGCTGGCGACGTCCAGGTAGCCGCGGGCCACGCCCCGGCCCATCGCGTCGGCGAGCACGCGGGCCACATGGGCGGGCGGAGCGGCCACGACGGCCAGGTCGACCGGGCCCTCGGGGGCCTGGTCGGTGCCGGCGCCCAGCGCGGCGGCCGTACGGGCCTGCCCGGGGTCGTGGTCGTCGAGATGGACGGTGACCCCGCGCTGGGCGAGGGCCAGGGCGGCGGAGGTGCCGATCAGGCCGGTTCCGATGACGAGTGCGGTTCTCACTGGGCGATGTCCTTGCGCAGGGCCGCGGCGGCGCCGAGGTAGACGTGGCTGATGTCGGCGCGGGGCCGGTCCGACTCGATGTGCGCGAGGATCCGCACGACCCGGGGCATGGCGCCCTCGATGTCCAGTTCCTGGGCGCAGATGAGGGGGACGTCCACGATGCCCAGCCTGCGGGCGGCGGCGGCCGGGAAGTCGCTGTGCAGGTCGGGGGTGGCCGTGAACCAGATGCTGATCAGGTCGTCGGCGGCCAGGCCGTTCCGCTCCAGGACGGCGGTGAGCAGGGCGCCTACCTGCTCCTCCATGTGACCGGCCTCGTCCCGCTCCAGTTGGACGGCCCCCCGGACCGCTCGTACCGCCACGGCGCTGCTCCTCGCTGACATGCGTGTGTTCTTGGTCCGTCCAGCGTAGTCAGCCCGCGCGGGACGGTCGCGCGCCGCCCGCTCGCTGAGACGATACGAATGTTCCGGTTTCCACCGATTCATCCTTCTGTATGGAGGCGTTACATGACTCAGCCCACGACCCGGCGCAACGTTCTCGCCACGAGCGCCGGCGCACTCGCCGTGGGATGCGTGGGATGCGGCGGCGGCACGTCCGGCGGCGGTGCCACGCAGTCGGCGGCCACGTCGGCGCCCCTCTCCTCCTCGTCGCCGTCGCCGGCGTCCCCCGGCGGCAAGCGGCTGGCGACGACCAGCGACATCCCGGAGGGCGGCGGCAAGGTCTTCAAGGAGCAGAAGATCGTGGTCACCCAGCCGAAGAAGGGTGACTTCAAGGCGTTCTCGGCGATCTGCACGCACCAGGGGTGCACGGTGAACCGGGTGGCGGACGGCACCATCGACTGCCCCTGCCACGGCAGCAGGTTCCACATCGCCGACGGGTCGGTGGCGCACGGCCCCGCGACCAGGCCGCTGCCGGAGGAGTCGATCACGGTGGAGGGAAATACGATCCACCTGGCCTGAGGGAGCCGCGTACGCTCCGGGGATGCAGCCGCCGGATCTCGTACGCCGCCACACGGTCTACTCCTGTGTCATGGGCTCCCGCGCCTTCGGCCTGGCGACGGACGCCAGCGACACCGACCGGCGCGGGGTGTTCCTCGCCCCCACCGAGCTGTTCTGGCGGTTCGACAAGCCGCCCACGCATGTGGAGGGGCCCGGCGAGGAGCAGTTCTCCTGGGAGCTGGAGCGCTTCTGCGAGCTGGCGCTGCGGGGCAACCCGAACATCCTGGAGTGCCTGCACTCCCCGCTGGTGGAGCACGTGGACGACACCGGCCGCGAGCTGCTGTCCCTGCGCGGCGCCTTCCTGTCGCGGCGGGTCCACGACACCTTCACCCGCTACGCCCTCGGCCAGCGCAGGAAGCTCGACGCCGACATCCGCGCGACGGGTGCCCCTCGCTGGAAGCACGCGATGCATCTGCTGCGGCTGCTGACGAGCGCGCGGGACCTGCTGCGCACCGGCGAGCTGCGGATCGACGTCGGCGAGCAGCGCGGCCCCCTGCTGGCGGTGAAGCGCGGCGAGGTGCCGTGGGCGCGGGTGGAGGCGTGGATGGTCCGGCTGGCGGCCGAGACCGAGGAGGCGCTGCCGGGCACCCCGCTGCCCGCGGAGCCGGACCACGCGCGCGTGGCCGGCTTCCTGTACCGGGTGCGCCGGGCCTCAGCCCTCCAGGCGGAGCCGGACCACCAGGTCGTGCAGGGCGTCCTGGGCGCCGGCCGTGTCGGGCAGGGCTGAGCCGGCCTGCGCCTCGTCGAGCACGGTGTGCAGCCGCTCCACGTCGGCCTCCACGCGCGCCTGGTCGACCTCGGCGCTGCCGTGTTCGTGTTCCCTCTTGGCGGCTATCAGCTCGGGCAGATAGCCGGGCCCGCCGACCTGGTCCAGGAGGGTGGGCAGATGGGCCTGGACCTCGCCGCTGCGCATGAGGTGGATGCCGGTGAGCAGCACCCGGAACGTGTAGAGCAGGGGCTTGAGTTCGCCGGTCTTCTCGAACAGCCGCCACTGGGTCACCGCGAATCCCCGGTAGTGGTGGGCGTGGTGGGCGGTGAGCACGCCGGGGACCAGGGCGGTCAGCTCCCGGTGGGCGTCGGAGGTGTGCACGACCAGGGGCGAGAGCAGCTGTTCCAGCACATAGCCGTTGCGGCGGAGCATCATCCGGACGAACTTGCGCAGGTCGTGGGTGACGAGGTCCAGTTCGGTGCCGTACCGGACCCAGGCCAGCGCGCGCGTCTCCGCCGGCTCGCGCAGTCCGAGGAGATCGGCGGCGGGGAGCAGGTGGACGCCCCGCAGGTCCACGTCGGAGTCCTGCGAGGGGAAGCCGTACAGATGGGCGCCGGAGACGGTGGCGAACAGCAGCGGGTCGGGCTGTTCCGCGACCACCGGGGCCAGGTCGATGTCGAGGTCGTCGATCATGGACCTAAGCGTCCCAGAGGGCTCCGAGGGCCGACAGGTCGCCTCGGTACTCGATCCGTTCGGTCCAGTCGGCGGGCCAGGCGTCCGCGCCCAGCCAGGCGCCCGCGAAGGCGCCGGTGAGGCAGGCGATGGAGTCGGAGTCGCCACCGGTGCAGGCGGCCCGGCGCAGGGCGGTGAGGGGCTCGTCCGGGAAGAGCAGGAAGCACAGCAGCCCGGTCGCGAGGGCCTCCTCGGCGATCCAGCCCTCGCCGGTGGCCAGACAGGGGTCGGTCTCCGGGGAGACGGTCCGGAGGGCTTCCTGGAGCCGGTCGAGTACGGCCAGGCACTCGTCCCAGCCGCGCGCGGCGAAGTGCTCCGGGCCGGGGTCCTGGGAGCGGGTCCACAGGTCGCCGAGCCAGGTGTGGTCGTAGCGGGTGCGGTTGTCCAGCGCGTAGGAGCGCAGCCGACCGACGAGTCCGGCGGGGTCGGTGCCTTGGGCGAGCAGGTGGACGGCGTGGGCGGTGAGGTCGGAGGCGGCCAGCGCGGTGGGGTGGCCGTGGGTGAGCGCGGACTGCAACCGGGCGGCGCCGGCGCGCTGATCGCCGCTCAGACCCGGGGCGAGCCCGATCGGCGCGACGCGCATGTTGGCGCCGCAGCCCTTGGAACCGACCTGGCTGGCGTCCTGCCAGGCCCGCCCCTCCTCGGTGAGCAGGCCGCACGCCGTCAGGCAGGTGTTGCCCGGGGCCCGGTTGTTCTCCGGCGACCGGTACCACTCCACGAACTCCTCGCGCAGCGGCCGCTCCAGCCGCCGCGGCGCGAGGTGTCCGCGGTCCATGGCCGTGGCCAGCGCGCGGCCGAGGGCGAGGGTCATCTGGGTGTCGTCGGAGACGAGGGCCCGCCGGGGCAGCTCCCGCTCCCGCCAGGGCCCGAACTCGGCGAGGATCGTCGGTACGGCCTTGAACTCGGTCGGGTAGCCGAGGGCGTCCCCGAGGGCCAGGCCGAGAAGTGCTCCGGTTGCGGCTCGTTTCGGCACGCGATCACCCTCCCCTTTATCGTCAGTCTGACAATAAAGGGGAGGGTGATCCCGCCGCAAGGGGGTGCTACAGGTCGACTTCCTGCATCAGCATGCCGACCTCGGTGTTGGACAGGCGGCGCAGCCAGCCCGACTTCTGGTCGCCCAGGGTGATCGGGCCGAAGGAGGTGCGCACCAGCTTCTCGACCGGGAAGCCGGCCTCGGCGAGCATGCGGCGCACGATGTGCTTGCGGCCCTCGTGCAGCGTCACCTCGACCAGGTAGTTCTTGCCGGTCTGTTCGACCACCCGGAAGTGGTCCGCGCGCGCGTAGCCGTCCTCCAGCTGGATGCCGTCCTTCAGCCGCTTGCCGAGGTCGCGCGGGATCGGGCCCACGATGGCGGCGAGGTAGGTCTTCTTCACGCCGTACTTCGGGTGCGTGAGACGGTGCGCCAGCTCGCCGTGGTTGGTGAGCAGGATGACGCCCTCGGTCTCGGTGTCGAGCCGGCCGACGTGGAAGAGCCGCGTCTCGCGGTTGGTGACGTAGTCACCGAGGCACTGCCGCCCCTCGGGGTCCTCCATGGTGGAGACGACACCGGCGGGCTTGTTCAGCGAGAAGAACTGGTACGACTGCGTCGCGACCGTCAGGCCGTCGACCTTGACCTCGTCCTTCTCCGGGTCGACCCGCTTGCCCTGCTCCAGGACGATCTCGCCGTTCACCTCGACCCTGGCCTGCTCGATCAGCTCCTCGCAGGCCCGACGGGAACCGTAACCCGCGCGCGCGAGGACCTTCTGCAGCCGCTCGCCCTCCTGCTCGGCGCCAGGGAAGGTCTTGGGGAGCTTGACCTCCTTCTTCCCGGCGTACCGCTCGCGGTTGCGCTCCTCGGCCCGCGCCTCGTACTCCCGCGAGCGCGCGGGGGCCGTACGGGCGTCGCGCTGCTGGGGCTGCTTCGGGCCGCCCTTGGCGCCGCCGCGCGCGGAGCCGCCGCGCCCGGACTTGGGGCCGTCCTTGGTGGCGCCGGGACCCACGTCGTAGCGGCGCTCCTCCGGGCGGGGCTTGCGGGGACGGCCCTGCCCCTGCCGCTCGTCCCGGTTGTTGCCGGCGCCGCGCTGGTTACCGCGCCCGCTGTTCCTGCCGCTGCCGCTGCCGCTGCTTCGCATCAAGGTTTCCGTCTTAGTCGTCTGCGTCCTGACCACCGGGCGCGTCGGGCGCGTCCGGGTCGAACGACGGCACTCCCTCCTGGGTCTCGGCCTCGATCGCCTCCGCCTCCGGGAGGAAGGGCGCGAGCTCCGGAAGCTCGTCCAGGCCACGCAGGCCCATCCGCTCCAGGAAGTAGTTCGTCGTCCTGTACAGGATCGCACCTGTTTCGGGTTCCGTGCCCGCCTCCTCGACCAGACCGCGTTGGAGGAGGGTGCGCATCACACCGTCACAGTTCACTCCGCGCACGGCGGAGACCCGGCTGCGGCTGACCGGCTGGCGGTACGCGACGACCGCGAGGGTCTCCAGTGCCGCCTGGGTGAGCCGGGCGGTCTGGCCGTCCAGGACCAGCCGTTCGACGGCGGGGGCGTACGCGGCGCGGGTGTAGAAACGCCAGCCGCCGGCCACGAACCGCAGCTCGAAGCCGCGGCCCTGCGCCGTGTACTCGTCGGCCAGCTCGCGCAGGGCGTCCGCGATCCGCCGCTTCGGCCGCTCCAGGATCCTGGCCAGGTGCTCCTCGGTCGCGGGCTCGTCCACGACCATGAGCATCGCCTCCAGGGCGGGCTTGAGATCGAGGCCGGCGACGGCGGCCGAGCCGGACGGGACCTCGGTGGTCTCGCTCATGGTTTCCTGTCCTCCTCGGGCTCCTGCGGCGGCCGGTCGAACTCGTCCGTGACCCTGGGTGCCGTGTCCGTGTCCCCGCCGGTCCAGCGCACGGTCAGCTCGCCGAGCGCGGCCTCCTGCTCCAGGGCGACGGCCTTCTCCCGGTACAGCTCCAGCAGGGCGAGGAACCGGGCCACGACGGTGAGCGTGTCCTCGGTGTCCTCGACGAGCGCGCGGAAACTGGCCTCGCCCAGTTCCCGCAGCCGGGCCACCACGATCCCGGCCTGCTCCTGCACGCTCACGAGCGGCGCGTGGATGTGGTCGACGTAGACCTGTGGCCTGGGCTTGGGCTGCATCGCCTTGACGGCGAGCCTGGCGAAGCCCTCGGGGCCGATGCTGATGACGACCTCGGGCAGCAGCTCGGCGTGCCGGGGTTCGAGGCCGACGGTACGGGGGTGGCGGCGGGCCTCGTCGTGGAGCCGCCGGTCGAAGATGTCGGCGATCTGCTTGTACGCGCGGTACTGCAGCAGTCGCGCGAACAGCAGGTCCCGGGCCTCCAGGAGCGCGAGGTCGGCCTCGTCCTCCACCTCGGCGGCGGGCAGCAGCCGGGCGGCCTTGAGGTCGAGCAGCGTGGCGGCCACGACGAGGAACTCGGTCGTCTGGTCCAGGTCCCAGTCCGGACCCATGGCCCGGATGTGCGCCATGAACTCGTCGGTGACCTTCGACAGGGCGACCTCGGTGACGTCCAGCTTGTGCTTGGAGATCAGCTGGAGGAGCAGGTCGAAGGGGCCCTCGAAGTTGGCCAGGCGGACCTTGAAGACACCGTCGGAAGGGGGCTCGGCCGCGGCGGACACCGGCCCAGCCGGCTCGGGCTCGGCAGGCTCCGGTTCGGCGACCTCGGCGAACTCGGCAGGCTCGGCCGCGGCGGCTACGGGTTCGGTGGCGGCGGCTTCCGGCTCGGCGGGCTCGGTCGGCTGCGGTCCGGGGACCTCCGCGGGGGCGGAGAGCGGCTCGGCCGGCGGGATCCCCGGTCCCCTGCCCAGCGCACGCCGACGGCCGGCGGGGGCGCCGGGGGCAGGGGCTCCGTTCGAGGTCATAGCCCCCGCAGGCTATCGCTACCGCCCGCGCAGCCGGCGTACGAGGATGCTCGCGTCCCCGCGGGACTCCAGGTCGGCCAGGACCACGGCCACCGCCTCGCGGACGATCCGCCCGCGGTCCACCGCCAGCCCGTGCTCACCGCGGAGCACGAGACGCGCGTGCTCCAGATCCATCAGTTCCTCGGCCGAGACGTACACGGTGATCTTCTCGTCGTGCCGCTCGCGCCCACTGGGCCGCCGGGCCGCCGCCCGCCCGCGCTTGCGGGGCTGCTCGGCGGCAGAACCTTCCTGCGCCGCCGTCTGCCGGCGGGCCGGGCGGCTGCGGGCCTCGCCGGCCTCGACCGGCTCGGCCTCCGCCGCCGCGTGCTCCGCGCCCTCTCCGTCGCCGCCCTGGACGGGCACCGACTGCGGTGCGTCTTCGGCGGCGGCCGCCTCGTCGCTCTCCGAAGCGGGAGCCGGCACCCGGGCCTCACCGCCCGCGGCGCGCCGCGGCGTCGACGGCTGGAGCGCCGTCCCCCCTGTCGTACGGAAGAGTTCGTCGGCCCCCGGCAGACTCACTCGGCGTGACACCGGGCGAGCACCTCCCTGGCGAGCTGGCGGTAGGCGGCGGCGCCGACGGAGTTGGACGCGTACGTGGTGATCGGCTCACCGGCGACCGTGGTCTCCGGGAAGCGGACCGTGCGGCCGATGACCGTGTGGTACACGTGGTCGTCGAACGCCTCGACCACACGGGCCAGCACCTCGCGGCTGTGGACCGTGCGCGAGTCGTACATCGTGGCGAGGATGCCGTCGAGCTCCAGCTCGGGGTTGAGCCGCTCCTGGACCTTCTCGATGGTCTCGGTCAGCAGGGCCACACCGCGCAGCGCGAAGAACTCGCACTCCAGCGGCACGATCACCTTGTGCGCGGCCGTCAGCGCGTTGACCGTGAGCAGGCCGAGCGAGGGCTGACAGTCGATCACGATGTAGTCGTAGTCGGGCAGCAGCGGCTTCAGGGCGCGCTGGAGCGTCGACTCGCGGGCGACCTCGGAGACCAGCTGGACCTCGGCGGCCGACAGGTCGATGTTGGAGGGCAGCAGGTCCATGTTGGGGACCGCCGTCTTCAGCAGGACCTCGTCCGCGGACATGCCCCGCTCCATGAGCAGGTTGTAGACGGTGAGGTCCAGCTCCATCGGGTTGACGCCGAGACCCACCGACAGCGCGCCCTGCGGGTCGAAGTCCACGAGCAGCACACGCCGGCCGTACTCGGCGAGCGCGGCACCCAGGTTGATGGTCGACGTCGTCTTGCCCACGCCGCCCTTCTGGTTGCACATCGCGATGATCTTCGCGGGGCCGTGGTCGGTCAGCGGGCCCGGAATCGGGAAGTACGGCAGCGGGCGTCCGGTCGGACCGATGCGCTCACGGCGCTGGCGGGCCGCGTCGGGCGCGAGCGTGGCCGCGTACTCCGGATCGGGCTCGTACTCGGCGTCGGGGTCGTAGAAGTGCCCCTCGGGCAGTTCGTCGTAGTCGGCGAAGTGGTTGTGGGGCGCGCCACTTCCGTCGCCGGCCATGGCGTTCACGTGATGGCCATCCATGCTCTGGTGTGCTGTCCCGGCCTTGTGCGGACCGGAACTCTGGTGGGCTGCGAAGGTGCGCACAGCGACGGAGCCGACAGCCTCGGATCCCGCGGGACCCCGGCCCCGGACCGGCATTCCTGGTTGACCACCCCCGGGAGAAAATGTCGACTCATTCACAAGTCGTCTTACCTCCTTGGTGACCAGGAAACTTCTAGACAAGGTCAGCGTGGCACCATGCCGACGGTTGGCGACTCTATGGCGTGTCGGCGGTCCGCAGCAACACAATCCGCCGGACCCGGCAGGATGTGTCGGCAATGAAACATGTCGCTGTCAAGGGCGTACGGCCGTCGCACAGCAGGTTTCACCGGTGTACGAATCGGTCGAAGAGTTGCGTTCGAGGCGAGTTGACCGAGCGTCGCAAAGTGACCATACACACATCCGGCCGGACCTTGTCGGGCAAGGTCCGGCCGGGTGTGTGCTGTTGACGAACCGTGTTGACGAATCGCCTTTTATGACCTGGTGACTTAGTGACTCAGCAGGTCACGGGAGTCAGCCGAGCAGGGACTCCAGCTCGACGTGGTCCAGGCCGTGCGCCTCGGCGACCTCCTTGTAAACGACCTTGCCGTCGTGCGTGTTGAGGCCCTTGGCGAGCGCGGCGTCGCGGCGCAGCGCCTCCACCCAGCCGTTGTTGGCCAGCGAGACGATGTACGGCAGCGTCGCGTTGGTGAGGGCGTTGGTGGAGGTGTTCGGCACACCGCCCGGCATGTTGGCGACGCAGTAGAAGACCGAGTTGTGGACCTGGAAGGTCGGCTCGGCGTGCGTGGTGGGACGCGAGTCCTCGAAGCAGCCGCCCTGGTCGATCGCGATGTCGACAAGAACACTTCCCGGCTTCATGCGGGAGACCAGCTCGTTGGTGACCAGCTTCGGGGCCTTGGCACCCGGGATGAGCACCGCGCCGATGACGAGGTCGGCGTCGAGGACGGCCTTCTCCAGCTCGAAGGAGTTGGACATGATCGCCTTGACCTTCGTACCGAAGATCTTGTCGGCCTCGCGCAGCTTGTTGATGTCGCGGTCGAGCAGGGTCACGTCGAAGCCCATGCCGACGGCGACCTGGGTGGCGTTCCAGCCGGAGACGCCGCCGCCGATGACCACGGCCTTGGCCGGGGTCACGCCCGGGACACCGCCGGGCAGCACGCCACGGCCGCCGGCCGCGCGCATCAGGTGGTAGGCGCCGACCTGCGGGGCCAGCCGGCCCGCGACCTCGGACATCGGGGCGAGCAGCGGCAGCGCGCGGTTCGGCAGCTCGACGGTCTCGTAGGCGATGGCCGTGGTGCCGGACTCGATGAGCGCGTCCGTGCACTCCTTGGAGGCGGCCAGGTGCAGGTAGGTGAAGAGGATCTGGTCCTTGCGGAGGCGGTGGTACTCCTCCGCGATGGGCTCCTTGACCTTGAGCAGCAGGTCGGCGGTGGCCCACACCTCGTCGGCGGTGCCGAGGAGGGCGGCACCGGCGGCGACGTACTCCTCGTCCGTGATCGAGGAGCCGAGGCCGGCGCCCCGCTCGATGACGACCTGGTGGCCGTTGCGCACCAGCTCGTGCACACCGGCGGGGGTGATGGCCACCCGGAACTCGTTGTTCTTGACCTCGCGGGGGATGCCGACCTTCACGTCGATCACGGTCCTTGGCTCAGAGGGTATGGGGGTGCATTACAGACGTACCCAGACATGCGGGGGCATACCGGGAGACACCGCGGGAACGTGCGGCAGAGCCAGTTTAATGAAGGTGTTCCGGCTGTCTAGCCTTCCATTGCATCAATCTTCGCTGGATGCACTACGGATTTCGCAGGCGTTAGCGTCTTGTTCCGGGCTTGCGTCGCCCTCCGGTGTCTCCTCACCCAGCATGCGCTCCGCCGCTGCGCGGTGCAGGTGGGCGGCCGCCGGGTCGCCGAGGCGGTCCAGGGTGTCGGCGAGCCGCAGCTGCAACGCGGCCTGCAACCGGGCGTCCTCGGCACGCCGCGCCCACTCCACGGCCTCCTGGCAGGTGCGCAGCGACTCCTCGGGCCGTCCCGCGTACTCCTGCACCCGGGCGATCTCGCTCAACGCCCGCGCGCTCGCGGCGACATCGCCGCTCCTGCGGTAGCCGGCGAGAGCGGCCCGCCAGTTCCGCAGCGCCTCGCCGTAACGGCCCGCGTAGGTGTGCGCGGTGGCGATCCGGCCGTAGAGCCGGCCGGTGTCCGGGCCCTCTCCGCGGGCGAGCCGCTCGGCCAGGGCCCGGCCGAACCAGTCGGCGGCCCGGTCGTAGTCGCCCAGCTCCTGGTGGGCACCGCCTACGGATTCCATCGCGCGGCCGGTCGCGTAGGGGTCGTTCGCCTCGCGTCCGGCGTTCAGGGCGGCCCGGTAGCGGGCCAGCGCCTCCCGGGTGCGGCCGGTCTGCGCGTCCAGGTCGCCCAGGTTCAGCAGCGCCGCGGCCCTCTCCCGCGGCAGCCCGCGCCGCTCGGCCACATCCAGCACGAGGCCGTGCAGGCCGTACAGGTCGGCGGCGGCGGCCTGGGTGCCGACATGCGCCGCCAGCGCCCTGACCAGCTGGGACATCAGCCGGCGGGCCAGGGTGTCCAGCTCTCCGTCGGCCACCGCGAGACGCGCGGAGGCCAGCAGGGCGGGCCGCCGGATGCGCAGCCAGTCGGCGGCGGCCCGCGGGGTCGGGAAGCGCAGCGCGCGGGGCATGCCGCTCAGCTTCTCCCGGGCCTGCGGGCTGTCCGTCTCGGTGATCGCCCGGCAGGACTGGAGCAGCCGTACCGTCCGCTCCAGCATCCGGGCCCGGGCCAGCTGAAGCTCCGCGGGCCGCTCCTGGCTGTCGGCCAGGGCGCGCAGCAGGGGGTGCAGACAGCCGGGGACCTCGTACTGGGGCAGCGGGGAGGCCACCGCGCGCAGCAGGCCGACGGCGGCCAGGTCGTCCAGGACGGCCCGGGCGGCGTCGACCGAGCAGCCGGCCAGGGCGGAGGCGGTGTGCGGGTCGGCCAGGCCGGCCGGGGCGAGGCTGAGCAGGCGCAGCATCCGGGCGGCCGGGCCGGGCAGCTGGTCGTACACAAGCCGGAAGACGCGGGACAGCGGGGTGCCGTCCGTGCCGTCCGCGCCCTCCTCCGGGGCGGCGTGCATGCGTTTGGTGAGGTCCGAGAGGGCGGCCTTGGGGCGGGCCGCGAGCCAGCCGCCGGCCAGCACCAGCGCGGCCGGATGGCCCTGGCAGGCCTCCACCAGGCTCTCCGCGGAGCGCGGGTCGACGGTGACCCGGACGGACCCGGCGAAGCCGGTGAGCAGCTCCACGGCGGACTTGGTGTCGAGGCCGCCCAGCGTGCAGGGGCGGACGTCCGAGATGCCGGTGAGCGGGCCCTGGGACACGGCCACCACCAGGCAGTCCGGGGCGTCCGGGAGGAGCGCGTCGACCTGTTCGGCACCGGCCGCGTCGTCCAGCAGGAGCAGCGTCCGCCGGCCGGCGAGGGCGTCGCGCAGGGCCGCGGCGAGGTCGTCCTCGGCCGCCCCGGCGGGTGCGGGCAGCTCCAGCGCGGCGAGCAGGTCGCGGGCCGCCTGCTCGACGGGCACCGGAGTGCCGTCGGGCTCGCCGAGCCGGGCCCGCAGCACTCCGTCGGGGTAGCGGTCGGCGACCTGCCGGACGAGTTCCTCGGCGAGGCGGGTACGGCCGGAGCCGGGGCGGCCCGCGATGAGCAGCACGCGCGCGCGGGGCGCCTTGCGGCCGGAGAGGGTGTCCAGGCCCGCGCGCGCGATGTCGGCGCGCAGCTCCTTCAACTCCCGCGCACGGCCCAGGAAACGGTGTTCCGTGGCCGGGAGGGCGGACAGCTCCGCACCGTCTGGGTCCACCGCCTGATCCGCCACGGGCCACACTCCCGTTCCACCGCACGCGCAAGCCCGCCGGTGTCTTCCGGTACGGGCGTCGAAGAGCCTAGTTCACGCTCTGCGACCTTCCCGGAGGAGCGGGGCGGACACATCGCCCGATCGGATCAGGCGATGGTCACACCGGTGCGCCGGACGGGTGGGGCTCAGGACGTGAAGGGGCGGGCGGGCCACGGCGCGTCGGCCGGGCGCAGCGCGTCCAGGCCGTCCCCGCCCCGGGCCGCCACCAGGGAGAGGACCCCGACGACCAGGCAGTTGTTGTGCACGTCACCGGCCAGGATCCGGTGCACCAGCTCGTCGACCGGCACGCGCGCGTGCTCCATGTCGGTCTCCTCGTGCTCCGCCTCGAAGCGTGCCCCCTCGGCCTCGGACAGCTCCCGGGCGAGGAAGATCCGGACGGCCTCGTCGCAGCCGCCGGGGGTGGTGTACACGTCGGTCAGCACCCGCCAGTCCCCGGCCTTGACGTGCGCCTCCTCGTACAGCTCCCGCTGGGCGGCGTGCAGGGGGTTCTCGCCGGGCACGTCCAGCAGGCCGGCCGGGATCTCCCACAGCTTGTGCCGCACCGGGTGCCGGTACTGGTTGATCAGCAGGACCCGGTCCTCCTCGTCCAGGGCGAGGACGGCCACGGATCCGGGGTGGACCTGGTAGTCGCGGCGGACCACCGAGCCGTCGGGCATGACCACGTCGTCCGTGCGGACGGAGGTCTTGTTGCCCACGAAGGGGGTGTCCGTCGCCCGGATCTCCCACTCCTGCGGGGTGTCCTTGATCGTCATGCCCTGTCCTTCCACACGCGTGCACAGCAGACCGGCGAGAAAAGAGGCCGGGGTGCGCACCTTCGAAGGTGCGCACCCCGGCCACCGTACAACCGGTGTGCTACTTCGAGATCTTCCGCTCGACCGAGGCCTTCACCAGCCCGGCGAAGAGCGGGTTCGCGCGGGTCGGCCGCGAGCGCAGCTCCGGGTGCGCCTGGGTGGCGACCAGGTACGGGTGGACGTCCCGGGGGTACTCCACGTAC
>NZ_JAINRE010000040.1 GCF_020400595.1 Streptomyces naphthomycinicus
GGGCACGGTCGACCTGGACGAGGACTTCTGAGCGGCCCCTGCTCCGGCATCGCGTCCCCGGCCGAGACGACCCGCGAGGTCGTCTCGGCCGGGGACGCACCGCTTTGCACCGGGGGTTCGAGGTGCCGGGCGGGGGGGCGAGCCGTGTCGCCGTCAGGCGGGACGGGCCGCGCCGTGGCGCCGGTGGAGGGTCGTGCGCCCTTCCGCCGGCCCGGGGGACGTCCGGGACCGTCGGGCCTCCCTGATCTGCCGGTCGATGCGCCGCTCGCGCACGGCGCCGAGCACGGACGGGAGGACCAGGAGGACCAGGATCCCGAAGGTGGCGAGCATTCCGATCAGGCCTTCGATCTCGTTTCCGTTCATGAACACCACTGTCCCGCCGGATACTCCTTACCGGGAGTGGCAGGACTGCCGTAGACCCTCGAATTGCTGCCACACCTGAGGCACACTGGCAGCATGCTGAAGAACGTGGCCGCCGTCCTGCTGGACGGAGTGCATCCCTTCGAGCTGGGTGTCGTGTGCGAGGTGTTCGGCATCGACCGCAGCGACGACGGACTGCCCGTGTACGACTTCGCCGTGGTCTCCGCCGAGGGCCCCTCCCTCGGTACCCACTGCGGGTTCACGGTGTCCACTCCGCACGGCCTGGAGCGGCTGGAGGAGGCGGATCTGATCGCCGTCCCGGCCGGCGAGACCTACGTCCACCGCGAGTATCCGGAAGAGATGCTGGCCGCGCTGCGGCGGGCCGTCGACCGGGGCGCACGGGTGCTCAGCGTCTGCTCCGGGGTCTTCGTGCTGGCCGCGGCGGGGCTGCTGGACGGGCGGCGGTGCGCGGTGCACTGGCACCACGCCGATCAGCTCGCCCTGCGCTACCCCCGGCTCACGGTCGAGCCGGACGTGCTGTACGTGGACGAGGATCCCGTCATCACCTCCGCCGGCACCGCCGCCGGGATCGACGCCTGTCTGCACCTCGTACGCAAGGAGCAGGGTCCGGAGGTGGCCAACAAGATCGCCCGCCGGATGGTGGTGCCGCCGCACCGGGACGGCGGGCAGGCGCAGTTCATCGAACGACCGCTGCCGAAGGCGCCCTGCGACACGGTCGGTGAGGTGCTGGCCTGGATGGAGGCGCACCTCGACCGGGAGGTCACGGTCGAGCAGCTCGCCGCCCGCGCCCATATGGCGCCGCGCACCTTCGCCCGGCGCTTCCAGCAGGAGACGGGGACCACTCCCTACCGCTGGATCCTGCGGCAGCGAGTGCTGCTGGCACAGGAGTTGCTGGAGGGGACGGACGAGACCATGGATGCCATCGCCTGGCGCACCGGGTTCGGTACGGCCGCGGCGCTGCGCCACCAGTTCGTCCGGGCGCTGGGCACGACGCCCAACGCCTACCGGCGCGCGTTCCGGGGCCCGCAGGCCGCGTGAGCGCGCGCCGGTACCAGGTGGCCTACCAGGGCATCGCCCGCAGCAGCAGGTTGTGCGGGCGGAGCGTGATGCCCACCCGGGTGGTGTCGTCGGACCCGGCGACCTGCTCGAAGCGGTACCTCGCCGAGACCGCCGCGGTGATCAGGCTCAGCTGGGCCATGGAGAAGTGGTCGCTGGGGCACTTGCGGTTCCCCACACTGAACGGGCTCATGGCGTACTTCGGCACCTCCTTGACGCGTTCGGGCAGCCAGCGGTCGGGGTCGAAGTCGAGGTGGCGGGCGTAGGAGCGGCCGTCGCGCTGGATGGCGTACGGGCTGTAGACGATGTCCGCCCCGGCCGGAATGCGATAGCCGCCGAGGGCGGTGTCGGTCACCGCCCGCCGCGTCAATATCCATACGGCGGGCCTGAGCCGCATGGCCTCCACGACGACATTGTTGGTGTGCGTGAGCGAGCGGACATGCTCGAATCCGACCGGTCGCCCTCCCGTCACGGATTCGACCTCGGTCCGTACCTTCTCGGCGTGTTCCGGATGTTCGGCGAGGACCTGGAGCAACCACATGATCGTGGACGCGACTGTTTCGCTGCCGGGGGTGAGTATCGCGACGACCTGGTCGTGGATCTCCTGTTCCCCGATGGGGTCGCCATTGTCGTCCTTCGCCTCCAGCAATGCCGTCAGCAAATCGTCCGGCTTTTGACCAGATGCCCTGCGCTCGGCGACGATCTCGTCCACCAGCAGATGCAAATCGGCCAATGCCCGGTTGAATTCGCGGTTGGCCGGAAACGGCAGCCGGCAGAGCGGACCGAGCGGGACGACCATCCTGCGGTACATACCACGGAAGACGGTGGCGAGGTCGGTGCTGAGCCGTTCCGCGCGCTCGTCCATGTAGTCGCCGCGCAGCAGGCAGCGGGCGGCGATACGGACGGCGACACGGAAGGACTCGGAGGTGCAGTCGACGGTGTCGCCGGGGTTCCAGCGCCCGGTCAGCGCGTGCGCCTCCTCCTCCATGACCGGGCCGTAGCCGGGGATCGCGTCCAGCCGGAACGCGGGCTGGATGGTACGCCGCTGGCGGCGGTGCCGGGGGCCGTTCGCGGTGGCCACGCCCTCCTTGCCGAGCAGTCCTTCGAGGGACTCCCACAGCGGTCCGTCGATCTTGAAGTCGGGGCTCAGGGCGAGCGTTCCGGTGAGCGCCGGCGTGGTGACGGCGTACACCGTCTTGGGGCCGAGCTTCAGCCGCACGACCTCGCCGTGCTCGCGCAGCGCGGACATGAAGGCCAGCGGATCGCGGACCAGTCTCAGGCCGTGCCCGAGGACGGGTACGGCACCCCCGGCCAGGGGCGGTTCGCGCAGTTCGAGCGGCTCGGGGGTCTCGGGGGTCTCGGGGACCTGGGGGTGCACCGACTCGACGGTCATTTCTCACCTGCCGTTTCGTTCGTGACGTACGGGGGCGTGGACCGGTCGTCCCAGCTGTCGACCATGTACCGGCCGGACTCGTGGTGGAACCAGTAGACGGAGCTGAACCAGTTGCGCATATGGCCGACGCAGACCCGGACCGCGGCGCTCAGTTCCTTGCCGCGGACCGTACCGTCGTCGATTTCACGGGCGAACCTCAGGGCGTGCCGTTCGGCTTCGAGGAATTCGCTGACACATCCCTCGACACGCCGCCTGACTTCGTCCACCGCTTCTTCCAGGGTCAGTCCCGCATGGGTGATGAGACTGATTCCCAGATTGTGCACCTCGTCGCCCGCAATTTCCTTCGGCAGCGAGCAGAGATCGTTGTACCAGGCGGCGAATTCCTGACTGAGAAGGGCCGCCCGGCGATACGCCGGATTTCTCCTCACGGCGTCCGGGAGTTCACACCCGGCACTGGGTTCGAGGAGATCGGTCCATACCCAGTGCGCGAAAGTGAGCCGGCGCAGGGCGAGATATTCCTCGACGCCGGGTATGTAGCCCTGCGTGCGGTTGCGGAATTCCCGGTCGTAAGCCTCGATCACCGCGTGGAAGTGCCGGGCGAACCGCTGGTTCCAGGTGCGCGGCAGGAAGCCGTACAGCCGCAGCACGCTGTCCGCGAACCCCGCCACCACCGGGTCGGGGTGGTGCAGGTGGTGTCGGGGCGCGTCGAGAGCCGCGTGCAGCCGGTACCGCAGCCGTCGCCAGTCGCCCGCCCGGCCGTGCACGACGTCGCGGTCGTGGCGGTCGTCCCAGACGAAGAACCAGGCGCTGTAGTCCGCGATGGCCTGTAGGACCTCGTCGGGGGCTGCCGTGTAGTAGCCCGCCATGAGATCGGTGTAGCAAAGTCCATCGGCATATTCCTGCACCTTGGCCGGAGGCATGAGCCGCTTTTCCAGGAGCCAGAGCCGGGTCTTCTCCTGGAGTCTCGGCCAATAGGGATGCAGTTGCCGGGGAAAGGCGGACTCGATCACCGGGAGTACCAGTGAGGGTGGGACTACGACCGCCGTCGGCGCCGCAGTGGTGCTGCGTGGGAAAGCTTGCACGAACAAACCCCTCTCAGCCGCCAGGAGCGCACACCCCTCCCGCTGTGCCGGGCGTGCGCCGTTGCGTATCCCCGTACTTCCATTCAGCACCACAACTGACCGCCGTGGGAACGGATTTGCTTCACTCACCACCCCAAGGTGCCGAGAATCCCCCCTTGTGTGACTGATTAAGGATCACTAGGAGCGCAGAAGGGATCGGTTGTACGACGCACGCTTGAGCGAACAACAGCAACGCGAAGGCGCCCGGCCAGGAAGGATCCCGGCCGGGCGCCCAACTGACCTGTGCGGGTCAGTCGTTGGCGACCACGGGGTAGCGTGGCTCGTTCTCGGCCATCTGCCGCAGCGCGTCCTTGCGGTCCCGCTTCGACAGCCGGTCGATGTAGAGGTAGCCGTAGAGGTGGTCGGTCTCGTGCTGCAAACAGCGCGCGAAGTAGCCGGTGCCCCGGACCTTGACCGGGTTGCCCTGCTCGTCCTGGCCGGTCACCTCGGCGTAGTCCGGGCGCGCGAGGGACGCGTACGCCGTGGGCACGGAGAGGCAGCCCTCGTTGCTGTCGTCCAGCCGGCGCCGCTCGGCGGGCAGCTCGACCAGCTTCGGGTTGCACACCACGCCCACGTGCCGGACGCCCTCGTCGTCCTGGCAGTCGTAGACGAAGACCTTCAGGTCGACACCGATCTGGTTGGCGGCCAGGCCGACGCCCTCGGCGGTGCGCTGGCTGGCGAACATGTCGGCGACCAGCTGCTGAAGCTCCTCGCCGAACTCGGTGACGTCCTTGCACTCCTTGTGCAGCACCGGGTTGCCGACGACCGTGATCGGCCGGGAGGTGCCGCGCTCGCGCCAGGCGGTCTCGCGCTCCTCGCAGTCCTCCGTGTCGACGACATAGCCCTCGTCGTCGACGGGGAGCACGCCCGCGTGCTGCTGATCGGTGTCCTGCTGCGCCATGACCGACGTACGCCTTCCTGCAAGCCTGGAAAATTCTGCGAGTACAGCCTAAAGGGGGCCGGTCACCGGTGGCTCAGCAAACCTCTTCCAGATCCCGCCAGTCCCGTGAGTCCGGACTGTCGGCGACCCAGCCGTCCAGCAGACCTCGCACCAGCGAAGCCGGCGCGGCCACGCCGCACTCCCGCTCGGGCACCCACAGCTGCCCGTCCGTCCGGTGCCCCAGCGGCCCGGGATGACCTGGCTCGCTGTGGTCGTGGGGGTCGAGGTGCACCCCCTCCCCCTCGTCGGAGGGCATCCGGGACTCGCTGCACATGCGGCACAGCAGCCGTACCGACGACGACCAGTCCTCCGCGGCGAACCCGGCGTCCGCGGCCAGCTGCTCCAGCGCGTCCCGGTCGGCCTCGGTGGCCGCCTCCAGCAGCACCACCCAGGTGGGGACGGGGGACGGCGCCCACAGCTCGATCTCGTCGAAGACCGGGTAGGAGTGCCCGGTGGAGGTGGTGCGCTCGCCGTGCGGAACGCCGTCGTGCAGCACGACCTCGCCCCAGCGCCGCCCCGACGAGGGAAGCGGAATGGACAGCACCTCGATCCGCGCGGGGTCCAGCCTGCGGCCCCAGACCACCTCGGCCTCGCCCTCCGGGGAGAGCCGTACGGCCGCGCTGCCCAGCTCCATGCCGAGCGGTTCGCCGGACGCGTGGGGAGCCGCCCCGGCCTTCGGGCGGGAGCCGCCGCCGGGCACCTTCAGCCCGTACGCCTGCCAGGCGCGGCGGGCCAGCGGCCAGTCCTGGAGCGCGGTCGCGGCGATGCCGACGTTCCACCAGTCGGGCGCCCCGGTCTCCCGGTCGAGCAGGGCGACCGCGCGCAGCCCGGCCGCGCGGGCCTGCTCCCAGTCGTGCCGGAACTTGTGCAGCAGAGCGAGGTTGAACCAGGACTCCGACAGCCACGGTTCCAGATCGGCGGCGCGGGTCAGCAGTTCGCCCGCGTCCTCGTACCGGCCGTCGCCGATGAGCGTGAATGCCCGGTCGGTGGCCTGCCGCCAGGAGGCGGAGGGCCGGTGTCGTCCCTTGCCGAAGATCCTCACGATTCCCGCCTGCCAGTTCCAGTTCCGCTCAGTGGGCTGGCTTGTGCCCCCGGACACCCTCTCCCTCGCATCCAACCACGTGCGATGGGAAAGGCGCTCATTACCCATGGGTTACCCAGCCGGGAGCAGGGTCAGACAGTCCCGTTCGCCGCGCCGGCAGGCGTTCCCGTACCGCCCAGGGCTGGGCCAGCACCCGGGCGAGCGACTCCACGACCTCGGGAGCGTAGTCCCCGGAGGTGCCGAGCCGCAGGTCCTCCAGCGCACGGAGGGGGCCCTCGGGGCCGGCGTCCCGGGACTTCTCCTCGTAGGCGTTCACGGCCCGGACGATCCGGGCGGCGAGCGGCTGCTCCGGACAGGGGTCGGCCTGCCGCTCCACGACGACGGCGACGCCCGGATCGACCCCGGTCTGCCGGACGACGGCCCCGCCGAGCAGCGCGATGCGCCGCTGCTCCGCGGCGGGCAGGGCGGCGGTGGCACCGGCCGGGACCGGGTCGACCAGGCTGAGCTGACCGATGTCGTGCATCAGGGCCGCGTACTCCAGGACGGTCAGCTCCGGGCCGGTCAGGCCGAGGTCCCGGCCGACGGCGAGGCCGAGCGCGGCGACGCGGTGGGCGTGCCCGGCGGGGGTGCAGCCGGCGATCTCGGTGGCGCGGGCGAGGGAGACGATGGTCTGCCGGTAGGTGGCGCGGATCGCCGCGTACCGGCGCACGGACACCTGGACCAGCAGCAGGGGCAGGCAGAACACGGGCAGCGCCCACAGGCCGGCGACGGCGACCGCGAGCGCCATCACGGCGCCGGTCGCGCAGACGGCGGAGCCGATGCCGAGCAGCCCGCGCAGCTCCTCGCGCAGCAGCGGTCCGAACGGCCAGCCGGTGCGGCAGTGGGCCAGCGCAGCGGCCAGGACGGCGCCGCACAGGGAGGTGAGGGCCAGCACGGTGAGCAGCAGCAGGGCGTAGGCGGAGCCGTCCCAGGAGGCGAAGAAGCCCCTGTTGTAGAGGGGTTGGAAGCAGACGGCGGCGAAGCCGACGGTGAGGACGCGCCGGGCCAGGTGGTCGACGGTGGGGGCGGTGCCGGACCAGATGTGCGGGACGGCGCCGAGCAGGGCGGCGACGAGGACGACGGTGACGACCTGGGCGGCGTCGTGCTGGCTGGGCCGTCCGGCGTCGGCCCCCAGCAAGGCGTACGACAGCGAGCCGGCGGCGCCCAGGGGTGCGGCCTGGCGGGCCTGGGCGTCGCTCCACCGGGTCAGTTCGCCGACGGCTATGAGCACCCCGAAGGCGAGCGCGTCGCCCCGGTCGGCCAGTCCGTTCCACAGGGTGAGGGCGAGGGAGGCGGCCGCGACGAGCGCGGCGGTGCCGTGGATGAGCCGCAGGACGGTCATCGGCGCGCCCCGGTGCCGGAGGCCGGTTCGCTGGACGGGGTGCCGTACGCCGGTTCGTCGGCGGTGACCGCCGGATGCCAGCCGGAGCGGCGCACGGCCCGGACGAGCGCGGTGACCATACGGGGGTCAAAGTGCGCGCCGGCGCAGCGCTCCAGCTCGGCGACAGCCGCCGCGACCGGGCGGGCCCTGCTGTAGGAGCGGGTGGAGGTCATGGCGTCGAAGGCGTCCGCGACGGCCACGATCCGGGCGCACTCCGGGATCTGGCTGCCGGCCAGGCCGTACGGGTAGCCGCTGCCGTCGAGCCGCTCGTGGTGGTGGAGGATGGCCGCGCGGGCCTCGCCGAGGAAGGAGATCCCGCGGACCATCTCGTGGCCGTACTCGGGGTGCAGCTCGATGATCCGCCGCTCCTCGGGGGTGAGCGGGCCGTCCTTGCGCAGCAGCCGGGTGGGCACGCCCAGCTTGCCGACGTCGTGCAGGATGCCGGCGAAGCGCAGCACCTCGACGCGTTCGTCGTCCATGCCGAGTTCGCGGGCGATCAGCACGGAGGCCTGTCCGACGCGTTCGCTGTGGCCGCGGGTGTAGCCGTCCTTGATGTCGACGGCCTGCACGAGGGCGCGGATGGTGGCCTGGTGGGCGGCGCGTTCGCGGTGGTACTGGGCGAACACCCACCCGGAGACGCACATCGGCAGCAGCACGAGCAGCGCGGACGGGGGGCCGTAGGGGCTGCGCCACAGGACGGCCATCATCAGCCCGGCGAGTCCGTGCACCGCGACCGGGGCGAGGGAGCGCGCCAGCAGGCCGCGCCAGGCCCGGCGCAGCGGCACCAGCCCGGTCGCGGCGCGCAGGCCGCCGTCGAGCGCGGTGAGCACCAGGCAGCAGGCCAGGGCGGCGGCGCCGACGGGCAGCAGGACGTGGGGGAAGTCGGAGCCGGTGACGGCGTCCTTGCCGCCGAGCGCCTCGTGCACCCGGGCGGCGCCCCACACGGCGAGCGCGGGCTGCGCGGCCCGCCACAGGCGCCGCGGCAGCGCGGGCCGGTGCTCGACCGGGGAGAACAGGGCGGCGGGCACCGGGACCAGCGCGGCGGCCGACGGCGGCAGCAGGAACGCGCCGGCGAGCAGGACGGGGTAGAAGGTGCCGCAGGAACGGCGGCGCACGACGTGCTCACAGGCCGTGTGCAGCACGGTGAGCAGGGCCAGGGCCGACCACGGGGTGGGGGTGGCCGGCAGCGGCACCAGGGTGAGCGCGGCCAGCAGGGCGACGGCGGCCGCGTAGCCGTGTGCCCTCGCCGGTACCACGTCCATCGGTCCCCTCCCCGATCGTGCCTGTCCAGGCTCGGAGCCTAGGACGGGGATCGGGGGATGCGGGGCTTATGACCTGAGGATTAGCACGTTCGGGTGATATGCCCCGGCGTGTCAGGACTCCTGCGGGGCCGTCGGGGCCCTGGTCACCTCGTGCTCGGGCACGGTCTGCCCGGAGCGGATCAGGTCGATCCGCCCCATGACCTTGGCCCGCAGGTCGGCGGGTACGTCGTCATGGCCGCAGCACCGCTTGACCAGCTTCTTCACGGCCTGCTCCAGGCCGTACTTCTCCAGGCACGGCGAGCATTCCTCGAAGTGGTGCTGGAACTTGTCGCGGTCGACGTCCGGCATCTCGCTGTCGAGGAACTCGTACAGGTGGTCGAGGACCTCACTGCAGTCCGTCTCGTGCGGCTCTCCGCAGCTCATGAGCCCGAGCCTTTCGCTTCGTTCGACTCTCCGGCGCCCGCCGGGACCAGCCCGCGCTCGCGGGCGTAGTCCTCCAGCATGCCGCGCAGCTGACGGCGGCCCCGGTGCAGCCGGGACATCACCGTACCGATGGGTGTCCCCATGATGTCCGCGATCTCCTTGTACGCAAAGCCCTCGACGTCTGCGAGATAGACGGCGATGCGGAACTCCTCGGGGATCGCCTGCAGCGCTTCCTTCACGTCCGAGTCGGGCAGGTGGTCGAGCGCCTGCGACTCGGCGGAGCGCAGACCCGTCGACATGTGCGACTCGGCACGCGCGAGCTGCCAGTCCTCGATCTCCTCCGCGGCGGAGCGCTGGGGCTCGCGCTGCTTCTTGCGGTAGGAGTTGATGAAGGTGTTGGTGAGGATGCGGTACAGCCACGCCTTGAGGTTGGTGCCCTCGCGGAACTGGTGGAAGGACGCGTACGCCTTGGCGTAGGTCTCCTGCACCAGGTCCTCGGCGTCGGCGGGGTTGCGCGTCATGCGCAGCGCGGCCGAGTACATCTGGTCGAGGTATTCCAGCGCGTCCCGCTCGAAGCGCGCGCTGCGCTCCGTGGTCGTCTCGTCGGACGCTTCCGCGCTGACGCCCTGGCCCTCGGGCGGCTCCGCCTGGCCGTTGTCGGTCCCTGCGTCGGTCCCAGTGACCGGACCCACCTCCTCAAGATCCCGGGCAGGACCAAAACCGATCCCACTCGTTTCGGAGGATAGAACACGACCCGTGCCTGCCGCCGCTCGAATAGGAGCGGTCTTCGCCGCGTGCAGCACCGACCAGTCCAGGTCGGCACGGCGCTCACGGCTCGGGCAGATGGTCGAACCCATGCGGCGGACTTCCTCTCCTACGGCGTCGGTGCCGGGGTCTTCAGCACTTCTGTCCGCCTCAACAGCGGGCCGCCACGGGACATTCCCGGGTCATCCGAGTGACGCGATCCACTCCGCGACCGCGCCGGTGACGGTCTCCAGCGCCTGTTCCTGGGTGGTCTCCGCGCGCTTGGGGACGGCGAAGCCGTGATCGCCGTACGGCACCTCGACGAGCCGGTAGGGGCCCTCGGGAAACTCCCGCGGTCGGCCGAAGGGATCGTTGCCGCCCTGGACGACCAGTGTGGGCACGCCGGCCCCCAGCAGTTCCTCCGCCCGGGACTTCTCCGGCCTGCCCGGCGGGTGCAGCGGAAAGCTCAGCGCGAGCACGGCGTGCGCGCCCAGCTCGGCCGCGGTACGGCAGGCGACCCGGGCGCCGGCGCTGCGCCCGCCGGAGATCACCGGCAGGCCGGCCCCGGCCAGCGCGGGCCACACGCCCCGCCACCCGGTGTCCAGGGTCTTCGGGGCGGGGGCGACCTTCTTGCCGGCGACCCGCCAGGGCTGTTCGACGAGGGCGACGCTCACCCCGTGCCCCGGGAGGGTCTCGGCGAGCGCCCGGAGATCGCGGGCCTCGATGCCGCCGCCGGCCCCGTGGCTCACGGCCAGCACCAGCCGTGCCCGCCGCGCGGGGTGCCAGGTGATCCGGGCGTCCCCGGCGTCCGTGGCGACGGTCTCTGCGGTAACGCCAGTCACATCAGTCACATCAGAAGAGTGTGCCCTCTTCCGGTGCCGTCAGTTCCTTCAGCAGCTCCGCGCCGTTGTTGCGGACGTTGCTGACCGCGGTGGAGACCGGGTAGGCGCGCATCAGGCCGGCCGGGGGCGGGGCGAGCAGCTCGCGCAGGTCGTCGGGCTCGGTGCGGGCGGGGTCGAGCCAGGCGTCCCAGCGGTCCGGGGTGAGCATCAGCGGCATCCGGGGGTGGATGTCGGCGAGGGAGTACGGGCCGTCGGCGGGGGCGACGGCGAGGGGGGTCGTCTCCGCCTCCGTGGTGATCACCGAGCAGGTGACCCACCAGGCCCGGGGGTGGTCGTCGGGCAGGGTCCGGTCGCGCCAGAACTCGTACAGGCCGGCCATCGCGAAGACCGAGCCGTCGGCGGGCAGCACGAAGTAGGGCTGCTTGCGCGGCCGCTTCTTCCTGCCCTCGACCTCCAGCTCGCGCTCCTGCCTGCCGGTGACCCACTCGTAGTAGCCGTCGGCCGGCACGATGCAGCGGCGGGCGGCGAAGGCGCGCCGGTAGGAGGGCTTCTCGTGCACGGTCTCCGCGCGCGCGTTGATCATCCGGGCGCCGCCCTCGGGCGTCTTGGACCAGGACGGGACCAGGCCCCACTTCAGCCTGCGCAGCTGGCGAACCGGACGCGGGGTGTCCGCGTCTTTCAGCGGACGGTCCAGGACGGCGTAGACCTCCTTGGTCGGCGCCACGTTGTAGTCCGGCTCCAAGGTCTCCTCGGGCTCCCACTTCTCGATCTCGAAGATTTCCGCGAGATCCTCGGGTCCACGACTCGATGCATACCGTCCGCACATACGTGCAACACTGCCAGACTCCGTACTAGTGCAGGGAGCCACCGCGAGATATGGACAGCCTCGCCGCCACCGCGCTGCCCGACCTGTGGGACCGGCTCACCGGCACCCAGCCCGATCCCGACCTGTGGGTGGTGCTGGCCACCGTGGCCGCCGCCCTCGCCGTCGTCGTCCCGCACCCGTTGTGGCGGATATCCCGCAACGCGATCACCATCGCGCACGAGGGCGGCCACGGCCTGATCGCCCTGCTCACCGGCCGGCAGCTGACCGGCATCCGGCTGCACTCCGACACCAGCGGGCTGACCGTGAGCCGGGGCAAGCCGTACGGGGCCGGGATGATCCTGACGGCCGCCGCGGGGTACACGGCCCCCTCGCTGCTGGGGCTGGGCGGGGCCGCGCTGCTGGCCGCCGGCCGCATCACCCTGCTGCTGTGGGTGGCCACCGCCCTGCTGGTGGCGATGCTGGTGATGATCCGCAACGCGTACGGCGTACTGACCGTGGTCCTCGCGGGCGGGGCGTTCCTGCTGGTGTCCTGGCTGGCGGGGCCGCAGGTGCAGGCGGCGTTCGCGTACGCGGTGGTGTGGTTCCTGCTGTTCGGCGGGGTCCGGCCGGCGTTCGAACTGCAGGCCAAGCGGTCGCGGGGAGGGGCCGGGGACTCGGACGCGGACCAGTTGTCCCGGCTGACGCACGTACCGGCCGGCCTGTGGCTGTTCCTGTTCCACGCGGTGTCCCTGTGCTCGCTGATCGGCGGAGGGCGCTGGCTGCTGGAAGGTTGAGGCCGCACCCTCCTTATAAAGTGGCCCCATGGCCGCGAACAGCTCCTCCCCCGCCCTCTGGCCCGCCCCGTACGCGAGCGGGGCCGTCGACGCGACGGTCCACGTGCCGGGGTCCAAGTCGGTCACGAACCGCGCTCTGGTCCTCGCCGCCCTGGCCTCCGAGCCCGGCTGGCTGCGCCGCCCGCTGCGGTCCCGGGACACCCTGCTGATGGCCGGGGCGCTCCGGGCCATGGGCGTGGAGATCGAGGAAGGCGTCGGCCCCGACGGCACCGGCGAGGCCTGGCGGGTGCTGCCCACGGGTCTGCGCGGCCCGGCCACGGTCGACGTCGGCAACGCGGGCACGGTGATGCGGTTCCTGCCGCCGGTGGCCGCGCTGGCCGACGGTCCGATCCGGTTCGACGGGGACCCGCGCTCGTACGAGCGTCCGCTCCACGGGGTGATCGACGCGCTGCGGGCCCTCGGTGCCCGGATCGACGACGACGGCCGGGGCGCGCTGCCGCTGACCGTGCACGGCGGCGGGGCGCTGGACGGCGGCCCGGTGTCGGTCGACGCCTCCTCGTCGTCCCAGTTCGTGTCGGCGCTGCTGCTGTCCGGGCCGCGTTTCAACCAGGGCGTCGAGGTCCGGCACACCGGCGCGTCCCTGCCTTCCCTGCCGCACATCCGGATGACCGTGGACATGCTGCGCGCGGTCGGCGCCCAGGTGGACACCCCGGAGTCGGGCGGTGAGCCCGACGTGTGGCGGGTGACGCCGGGCGCGCTGCTCGGCCGGGACCTGACGATCGAGCCGGACCTGTCCAACGCGCAGCCGTTCCTGGCGGCGGCGCTGGTGACCGGCGGCAAGGTACTGGTCCCGGACTGGCCGGCCCGTACCACCCAGCCGGGTGACCGGCTGCGGGAGATCTTCACCGAGATGGGCGGTTCCTGCGAACTCACCGAGTACGGACTGGAGTTCACCGGTTCGGGTGCGATCCACGGTATCGACGTGGACCTGGGTGACGTGGGCGAGCTGACGCCGGGCATCGCGGCGGTGGCCGCGCTCGCCGACTCGCCGTCCACGCTGCGGGGCGTGGCCCATCTGCGGCTGCACGAGACGGACCGGCTGGCCGCGCTCACCAAGGAGATCAACGAGCTGGGCGGTGACGTCACGGAGACGGCCGACGGCCTGCACATCCGCCCGCGGGCGCTGCACGGCGGGATCTTCCACACCTACGAGGACCACCGGATGGCGACCGCCGGTGCGATCATCGGCCTGGCGGTCGAGGGTGTGCAGATCGAGAACGTGGCAACGACGGCGAAGACCCTCCCGGACTTCCCCGCGTTGTGGACCGGGATGCTCGGGCAGTAGGGACGTACGCCATGCGCCGCTACGGCAAGCACACCGACGAGGACGACATCCGCAGCCGTCCCAACCGCAAGGGCAACCGGCCGCGGACGAACATCCGGCCCAAGCACGAGGACGCGGCCGAGGGGATGGTCCTCACCGTCGACCGGGGACGGCTGACCTGCCTGGTGGAGGACCGGGCGGTGACCGCGATGAAGGCCCGTGAGCTGGGCCGCAAGGCGGCGGTGGTCGGCGACCGGGTGGCCCTGGTCGGTGATCTGTCCGGCAAGAAGGACACCCTCGCGCGGATCGTCCGCATCGAGGAGCGGTCGTCGGTGCTGCGGCGCACGGCCGACGACGACGATCCGTTCGAGCGGGTGGTGGTCGCCAACGCCGACCAGCTGGCGATCGTGACGGCCCTCGCCGACCCCGAGCCCCGCCCCCGGCTGATCGACCGCTGTCTGGTCGCGGCCTACGACGGCGGGCTGGAGCCGCTGCTGGTGATGACCAAGTCGGACCTGGCCCCGCCGGACAAGCTGCTGGAGCTGTACGGCGCCCTGGACATCCCGTACGTCGTCACCAGCCGCGAGGAGTTGGAGAGCGGGGGCGCGGCGGACCGGGTGCGCGCGCATCTGGACGGCAAGATCACCGCGTTCGTGGGCCACTCGGGCGTCGGCAAGACCACCCTGGTCAACGCGCTGGTCCCGCGGGAGCGCCGCCGTACGACGGGACATGTGAACGCGGTGACGGGCCGCGGCCGGCACACCACCACCTCGGCGCTCGCGCTCCCGTTGTCCGGTGACGCGGGCTGGGTCGTGGACACTCCGGGCGTCCGCTCCTTCGGGCTCGCGCACATCGACCCCTCCCGGGTCATCCACGCCTTCCCCGATCTCGAACCCGGCACGGAGGGCTGCCCGCGCGCGTGCAGTCACGACGAGCCGGACTGCGCGCTGGACGCGTGGGTGGAGGAGGGGCACGCGGACCCGGCGCGGCTCTACTCCCTGCGCCGGCTGCTGGCCACGAGGGAGCGCAAGGAAGGCGACTGAGCCTGGCGTTGTTTGCCCGGGCACGAGTCCGGTAAGTGCATAATCGCACCGAGCCGGAGATCGGACCCGACGGGAGGACCGCACATGGCGTGGCTGCTGGTCATAGTGGCCGGGATTCTGGAGACCGGTTTCGCCGTGTGCCTGAAGCTCTCCCACGGGTTCACGCGCCTGTGGCCGACGATCGCCTTCGCGTCGTTCGCGCTGGGCAGCTTCGGTCTGCTGACCCTGTCCCTGAAGAAGCTGGACGTCGGCCCCGCCTACGCCGTGTGGACCGGGATCGGCGCGGCGGGCACCGCCATCTACGGCATGGTCTTCCTCGGCGACCTGGTGTCCACGTTGAAGATCGTCTCCATCAGCCTGGTGATCGTCGGCGTGATCGGGCTCCAGCTGTCGGGCTCGGCGCACTAGGTGTGCTGACCGGACAGGTTGGTGACGCGGCCGGCCCGGCGACCGCGCCCGGCCGTACGGCGCCCTGTGCCGCCGGGCCCGCCCGTACCGGCCCGGGGGCTCCTCACAGCACCGTTCTCGCCCGGGGGAAATGGCAGGCGGCGCCGTCCTGCTCGAAGCCCGGGACGTCGTGGGCGCACCGCTTCTGTTCGTCCACGGTCAGCTGGACATAGAGCGGGCAGCGGGTCCGGAAGCGGCAGCCGTCGTAGCGGCGGGTGGGACTCGGCGGGTCCCCGGCGAGCAGGATGCGTGAGCGCTGCCGCTCCCGCTCGCGCTCCGGGTCGGGCAGCGGCACGGCGGACAGCAGGGCCTGGGTGTAGGGGTGCCGGGGCCGGGCGAAGACCTCGTCGACCGGGCCGGCCTCGACCGTGCGGCCGAGGTAGACCACGCTGACGCGGTCGGCGATGTTCCGGACCACGGACAGGTCGTGGGAGACGAAGAGGTAGGCGAGCCCCAGTTCCTCCTTCAGCCGTCGGAGCAGGTCCAGCACCCCGGCCTGCACGGAGACGTCGAGGGCGGAGACGGGTTCGTCCAGGACGAGCAGTTCGGGGGCGACGGACAGGGCGCGGGCGATGCCGACGCGCTGGCGCTGGCCGCCGGAGAACTGGTGCGGGAACCGGTCGGCGTGGGCCGGGTCCAGGCCGACCTGGGTGAGGAGTTCGGGCACGCGGCGGGCGACGGCGGCCCGGTCGGCGCCCTGGGTGCGCAGCGGCTCGGCGATGATGTCGCCGACCGGCATCCGGGGGTCCAGGGAGGCCATCGGGTCCTGGAAGACGATCTGGACGCGGCGGCGCAGGGCCTTGGCCTCCGCCGGGGTGAGGCTGCCGAGCCGCTGTCCGAACAGCTCGACGGTCCCGCCCTCCGGCGCGGCGAGTTCGAGCAGTTCGAAGAGGGTGGTCGACTTGCCGGACCCGGACTCGCCCACCAGGGCCAGGGTCTCGCCGCGGCGGACGTCGAGGTCGACGCCGTCGACGGCGTACACCGTGCCGGTGCGGCGCTTGACGACGGTGCCCTTGAGGACGGGGAAGGTGCGGGTGAGGCCGCGGACCTTCAGCACGGTGCCGCCCGTCGGCGGCCGGGGTTCGCGCGGGGCGTCGATGCGCGGGACGGCGGCGAGGAGCTGCCGGGTGTAGGGCTCGCGCGGCCGGTGGAAGACCTCCGCGGCCGTGCCCTGCTCGACGATCCGTCCGTCCCGCATGACGGCGACCCGGTCGGCCGTGCCGGCGATGACCCCGAGGTCGTGGCTGACCAGCAGGACGGCGGCGCCGGTCTCCCGCTGGGCGGTGCGCAGCACGTCGAGGATCTGGGCCTGGATGGTGACGTCCAGGGCGGTGGTGGGCTCGTCGGCGAGGATGAGGTCGGGTTCGCCCGCCATCGCCATGGCGATCATGGCGCGCTGGCGCATGCCGCCGGAGAACTCGTGCGGGAACGCCTTCGCGCGCAGGGCGGGTTCGGGGATGCCGACGAGATCGAGCAGTTCGACGGCGCGCGTCCGGGCCTGCTCGCGGCCGATGTCCCGGTGGGCGCGGACGGCCTCGGCGATCTGGTCGCCGATGCGGTGGACCGGGGTGAACGCGGACAGGGGGTCCTGGAAGACCATGGCCGCACGGTCGCCGCGGATCCGGGTCAGTGCCCGTTCGCCCGCGCCGAGGAGTTCGGTGCCGTCGAGCCGGATCGAGCCGCGCGCGGTGGCGTTCCGGGGCAGCAGCCCGAGCACGGAGAGCGCGGTGACCGACTTGCCGGACCCGGACTCGCCGACCAGACCGAGGACTTCACCGCGGTCGAGCGTCAGGTTCACGTCGCGTACGGCCGCTTCGCCGCCGAAGTCGACGTCGAGCGAGGTGATGTCGAGCAGCGGGCTCACCGGGCGGCTCCCTCTGCGGTGGGGTCCAGGGCGTCGCGCAGGCCGTCGCCGACGAGGTTGACGGCGAGGACGAACACGACCAGCAGTCCGGCCGCGAAGAAGAACATCCAGGGGTAGGTGATCGCCGCGCCGGTGCCGGAGGCGATCAGCGTGCCCAGGGACACGTCGGGCGGCTGTACGCCGAAGCCGAAGTAGGACAGCGCGGTCTCGCTCATCACCGCGCCGCCGACCTGGATGGTCGCGTCGATGACGAGGAAGGAGGCCACGTTCGGCAGCACGTGCCGCCAGATGATCCGGAACGGTCCGACGCCCATGTAGCGGGCGGCGCGCACGAATTCACGCTCCTTGAGGGACAGGGTCATGGAGCGGACCACCCGTGCGGTGATCATCCAGGCGAAGACGGTGAGCAGCGCGACGAAGGCGAACCAGCCGCCGGAGCGCAGCCGGGGCGAGACGATCGCGATGACGAGGAAGGACGGGAAGACGAGGAGCAGGTCGACGCAGAACATCAGCAGCCGGTCGGTCCAGCCGCCGAAGTACCCGGCGCAGGCCCCCACGAGCGAGGCGAGCCCGGTGGCCAGTACGGCCACCAGCAACCCGATGATCAGCGACTTCTGCAGCCCGCGCACGGTCTGCGCGAAGACGTCCTGCCCGATCCGGTTGGTGCCCCACCAGTGGTCGGGGCCGGGGGCCGAGCGCAGGGCGCCGTAGTCGATGTGGCTGTAGGACCAGGGGGTGAGGTACGGGCCGAGGAAGGCGAGCAGGAAGAGCAGGACGAGGACGACGGCTCCGGTGAGTGCCGATCCGTTGCGCAGGAAGCGGCGCAGGACGAGGGCGGAGCGGCCGGTCGGGGCGGCGGCCGGCGCCGGGCGGGTGGCCGTGGTCATGAGGTCTTCCGGATGCGCGGGTCGAGGGCGGCGTGCAGCAGGTCGGCGAGGAAGCCGGAGAACAGCACGGTGACGGCGGCGAAGATGTTGACGGCGACGACCGAGTTGACGTCGTTCTTGCCGATGGAGTTCACGAACCACTCGCCCATGCCGTGCCAGCCGAAGATCGTCTCGGTGAAGGTGGCGCCGGTGAACAGGGCGAGGAAGCCGTACGAGAAGTACGTCGACATGGGGATGAGGGCGGTGCGCAGCCCGTGCCGGAGCAGGACGGCGCGGCGGCCGAGACCCTTGGCGCGGGCGGTGCGCAGATAGTCGGAGCCGAGCACGTCGAGCATGCTGCTGCGCTGGTACCGGCTGTAGCCGGCGAGGGCGAACAGGGCCACGGAGAGCGTGGGCAGCAGCAGATGCACGGCCCGGTCTCCCAGGACGGTCCAGAATCCGCCGTCCACACCGGGGCTCTTCTCGCCGGTGAACTGGATCAGATCGGTGCCCGTGGTCTGGTTGAACCAGATCGCGCCCGTCTTGAGCAGGATCGCCAGCAGGAACACCGGCGTGGACAGCAGCGCGAAGGAGATGACGGTGACCGCCCGGTCGCTGAACCGGTACTGCCGTACGGCGGTCCAGGCGCCGGCGAGGACACCGGCGACGGTGCCGAGGACGGTGCCCGCGAGCAGCAGCCGCAGGCTGACGCCGATGCGCCGGCCGAACTCGGCGTCCACGGAGGTGCCGTCGATGGTCCGGCCGAGGTCGCCGTGGAGGAGCGCCCGGTCCGCCCAGTGCAGGAAGCGCTCGCGCAGGGGCTGGTGGTCGTCGAGGCCGAGCGCGGTGAGGTGGTGGTCCACGGCGGCCGGCGACAGGGGCGGCTGCCGGCCTTCGTAGTAGGACCGCGGATCGAGCGCGAGCGAGGCCAGCAGGTACGACAGGCAGACGGCGGCCAGCAGCAGGACGGCATGGTAGCCGAGGCGTTTGACCAGGTAGGAGGGCACGAGAGAAATGGTCCAGTCCTCTTGTTGCAGCAATATGAAGAGAACATGTCAGTAGCCCGGTACTCCTCCCGCGACTGTCGCAGGCCGTTCTACGTTCGGCGCATCCACCGTCGACCGTGCAAAGGACATCGACATGCGTCAGACCACCACCGCAGCCTGGATCGCCGCCACCGCGGCCACCGCGTTGCTGGTGACCGGCTGCGGCTCCTCGGGCTCGGACAACGAGCCGGAGAAGGCGGCGGCACCCCGGGTCGACGGCCAGGACATCAACGCGCACCCGCCCACCGACCTCCGGCAGGGCGGCACGCTCAAGGTGGCGATCAGCCAGTGGATCACCCAGTACAACATCAACACCGTCGACGGTGCCCAGGGTGACGCCCAGGAGATCGCCAAGACGGTGCTGCCCGACCTGTTCGACTCCGACGCCAAGGGCGCCCACCACGTCAACCCGGACTTCCTGCTCTCGGCGAAGGTGACGTCCACCAGCCCGCAGACCGTCGAGTACCACCTCAACCCCAAGGCCAGATGGTCCGACGGCAGGGCGCTCGGCTGGCGCGACTTCCGGGCCCAGTGGCAGGCGCTGAACGGCACCGACAAGGCGTACGAGGCCGCCGACACCTCCGGCTACGACCAGATCGCCGAGGTCGGACAGGGCGGCGACGCCCACTCGGTCAAGATCACCTTCAAGTCGCCGTACGCCGACTGGCAGCGGCTGTTCGACCCGCTCTACCCGGCGCAGTACATCGACACCCCGAAGAAGTTCGGCGCGAGCTGGGCCGAGAAGGTGCCGGTCAGCGGCAACGCGTTCCGGATCGGCCGGTACGACAAGACCGCCCAGACCATCACCCTCGTCCCCGACCCGAAGTGGTGGGGCGCCAAGCCCCGGCTGGACTCGGTCACCTACCGCGTCCTGGACTTCCCCGCGCGCACCGACGCCTACCTCAACAAGGAGATCGACTACACCACCGCGCTGCTGCCCGAGGACTACAAGCGGCTGGTCAAGGCGCCGGACACGGACATCCGGAGGGGCGCGCGCTGGGACGAGGTGCACATCACGCTCAACGGCGGCCGGGGACCGCTGAAGGACCTGCGGGTGCGGCAGGCGATCCAGCACGCCATCGACCGCAAGGGCATCAACCAGGCGTTCGCCCAGGACCTGTCCTTCCAACTGAAGCCGCTCGACAACCACTTCTTCATGCCCAACCAGCAGGGCTACGAGGACACGACCGGCGGGTACGCCGCCTACGACCCCGACGCGGCGAAGAAGCTGCTCGACGCGGCCGGCTGGCAGGACAACGGCGAGGGCAAGCCGCGCACCAAGGGCGGCAAGCAGCTCACCGTCGACTACGTCCTCAGCTCCGGCAGCACCAGCGCCCAGCTCGACCAGGCCGAACTGGTGCAGCAGCAGCTGGGCCTCGCCGGGGTGAAGGTCGAGCTGAAGAAGGTGCCCGCGAACGACTACTTCAACGAGTTCGTCAACAAGGGCAACTTCGACCTCACGAGCTTCCGCAACGTCGACGCGGTCTACCAGACCATGCTGAACTCGACCTTCCAGCAGCCCCAGGGGGACAACCTCTTCCAGAACTTCGGCTCGGTCGGCTCCCCGAAGATCGACGCGCTGCTGAAGAAGGCCGGCGGGACCACGGACACGGCGGCCGCCGCCAAGCTCTACAACGAGGCCGACCGGGAGATCTGGCGGCTCGGACACTCCGTCGAGCTGTACCAGCGTCCGGAGATCCTCGCCGTCCGGGGAGGCCTGGCGAACTACGGCGCCCAGGGGCTGGCCGACGTCGACTACACGAAGGTGGGCTGGCTGAAGAAGTAGGCCCGGCCGGCGGCGCTCACACCAGGTGCCGCGGGAGCACCGCCCGCACCAGCTCCGCCACCCCGCCCTCCCCCGGCGGCGCCGCCACACAGGACAGGGCGAGCCGCACGACCAGCTCGCAGGAGCGCAGCAGTTCGGCGGTGTCGCAGGGGGCGGCGCCGGGACCGGCCAGCGCGGTCGCGGCGCGGTCCCGGACGATCCGCACGAAGTCGCGGGGCGCCGGCAGCGGCCCGTCGGCCCGGCGCTGCGCCGGCACCGTGGAGGTGGAGGGCACGGGGGCGAGCTGCGGGACCGGCAGCCGCTCGGTCCAGCAGCCGGTGAGCATGGCCCGGACCAGCGCGTTGTCCCGGGCGGCGGCGGCCGTCCACTCGGCGGTGGCGGTGAGCCGCTCCCGGGGCTCGGCGGCGCCGGCCAGGGCCCGCTCGACCCCCGCGAGATATCCGTCGGCCTCCCGCCGCACCAGCGCCCGGGCCAGCCCGTCCTTGCCGCCGAACTCGTTGTACAAGGTCTGCCGGGACACCCCGGCCGACGCGGCCACGTCGACCATCCGCACCGCCGACCACGGCCGGCGCACGAGCGCCGTAAAAGCGGCGTCCAACAACGATTCCCGGGCAGCAGGCATCCTCGCCTCCCTGGGTCACAGCGGCTCTGCGCCCAGATTTGACGCGCCCGTATGCACTGTCAAGGGGGCGCGGGGGAGCACGGGGTGGTGTTCCGGCCGTCCGCCGGGTGCGGACGCGCGGTGTCCGCGCGCGGTCCCGGGCGCCGCCCCGGGAATCCGCCGCGCCACGCACGCGCCGACACCGCACCTGCTGGCCCCGTGGCGACCATGGCAGATACCGTTCCCTCCATGCCGGACTATCTCGACGACCTCCGTCTCGCCCATGTGCTCGCGGACGCGGCCGACGCCGCCACCATGGCCCGCTTCAAGGCCCTCGACCTGAAGGTGGAGACGAAGCCGGACATGACCCCGGTGAGCGAAGCGGACAAGGCGGCGGAGGAACTCATCCGCGGCCAGCTTCAGCGCGCCCGCCCCCGGGACGCCGTCCTCGGAGAGGAGTACGGCATCGAGGGCACCGGCCCGCGCCGCTGGGTCGTCGACCCGATCGACGGCACCAAGAACTACGTCCGCGGCGTCCCCGTCTGGGCCACCCTCATCGCCCTGATGGAGGCGGAGGACGGGAGCACCTCCCGCTCGGACGAGACCGAGAGCGCGGGGAACTACCAGCCCGTCGTCGGTCTCGTCTCCGCCCCCGCCCTCGGCCGCCGCTGGTGGGCAGCGAAGGGCCACGGCGCCTTCGCCGGCCGCAACCTCACCTCCGCGGCCCGTATCCACGCCTCGCGCGTCAGCCGGCTCTCGGACGCCTCCTTCGCCTACTCCTCGCTCTCCGGCTGGGAGGAGCGGGGCCGCCTGAACGGCTTCCTGGACCTCACCCGCCAGGTGTGGCGCACGCGCGCGTACGGCGACTTCTGGCCGTACATGATGGTCGCGGAGGGGTCCGTGGACATCTGCGCCGAACCGGAGCTGTCTCTGTGGGACATGGCCGCCAACGCGATCATCGTCACCGAGGCGGGCGGCACCTTCACCGGCCTCGACGGCCGTCCCGGCCCGCACAGCGGCAACGCTGCGGCGTCCAACGGCCTGCTCCACGACGAGCTGCTGGGGTATCTCGACCAGCGCGGCTAGAAACGCCGAAGACCTCCGGGGCGCCCTCAACTGGCGTCGCGCGCCCCCTTGTTGACTCCTCCTTTACCTGGCACTCTGAGCCCACCCCCACTTGTGAACTTGTGAATCCCTGTTGGGTCAGGGATTCCTAGGAGGTGGCCCATCCATGCTCGTCCGAGACGCCATGAGCACGGTGATCCTCACCCTCGGCCCCGCTCACACCCTGCGCCAGGCAGCCGCCCTGATGTCCGCCCGCCGCATCGGCGCCGCCGTCGTCCTCGACCCGGACGCCGGCGGCACGGGCATCCTCACCGAACGCGACATCCTCAACTCCGTGGGCCTCGGCCAGAACCCGGACACGGAACGCGCCCACGCCCACACCACGAACAACGTCGTCTTCGCCGCCCCGATCTGGACCCTGGAGGAGGCCGCGCGCGCCATGACGCACGGCGGCTTCCGGCATCTGGTCGTGCTCGACCGCGGCGAGGTGGCCGGGATCGTCTCGGTCCGCGACATCATCCGCTGCTGGGTGCCGGTCCGCGAGCCCGCACCCGTGCCCTGACACACGAAGCGGGCCGGACCCCGGAGCACCGTGGGGTCCGGCCCGCCCGGCCGCGATCGCGGCCGGCTCAGCCGCGCAGCGCCCGCACCGCCGCCTCCAGCCGCTTGCCGAAGTCGGCGTCGGCGTTGCGGAAGTTGCCGATCGCGCGCTCGGCGATGTCCTCGCGGGAGACCTGGGAGATGGCTCCGGCCAGATTGGCGACCAGGCGCTCCTTCTCCTCCTCCGACATCAGCCGGTAGAGGTTGCCCGCCTGCACGAAGTCGTCGTCCTCGGCGTGCGCCGGCGTGGGGTGGGCGCCGGTACCGCCGGTGAAGCCGTCGACCGGCTGCCACAGCGCGCGGCCGGTCTGCCGCGGCCCGCCGAAGCTGTTCGGCTCGTAGTTCTTCGCGCCGCCGTGCCGGCCGTCGTAGAGGGAGCCGTCACGGGAGTGGGTGCGCGCCTCGGCGGCGTGCGGGCGGTTCACCGGCAGATGGTCGGCGTTGATGCCGACGCGGTACCGGTGCGCGTCGCCGTAGGCGAAGAGCCGGCCCTGGAGCATCTTGTCCGGGGACGGGCCGATGCCGGGCACGAAGTGCGCCGGGGAGAAGATCGACTGCTCGACCTCGGCGAAGACGTTCCGCGGGTTGCGGTTCAGCTCCAGCTTGCCGATCTCGACGACCGGGTAGTCCGCGTGCGGCCACACCTTGGTCAGGTCGAACGGGTTGAAGCGGTACGTCGCCGCGTCCGCCGCCGGCATGATCTGCACGCCCACGGTCCAGCTCGGGAACTCGCCCCGCTCGATCGCCTCGCGCAGATCGCGCTGGTGCGAGTCGGGGTCCTTGCCCGCGAGGGCCTCGGCCTCCTCGGCGGTGAGGTTCTCGATCCCCTGGTCGGTCTTGAAGTGGTACTTGACCCAGAAGACCTCGCCGGCCTCGTTGTTCCACTGGAAGGTGTGCGAGCCGAAACCGTCCATGCGGCGGTACGACGCCGGGATGCCGCGGTCGCCGAACAGCCAGGTCACCTGGTGGGTCGACTCGGGGCTGAGCCCCCAGAAGTCCCAGACGTTGTCCGCCTCCGTGGAGCCCGTGTACGGGTCGCGCTTCTGGGTGTGGATGAAGTCCGGGAACTTGATCGCGTCCCGGATGAAGAAGACCGGGGTGTTGTTGCCGACGAGGTCGTAGTTGCCCTCCTCGGTGTAGAACTTCAGCGCGAAGCCACGGGGGTCACGGACCGCGTCCGCCGCGCCGAGGTTGCCGGCCACGGTCGAGAACCGCAGGAAGACCTCGGTCCGCTTGCCGACCTCGGAGAGGAACGCGGCACGGGTGTACGGCGTGACGTCGGCGGTGACGGTGAAGGTGCCGTACGCGCCGGCGCCGCGGGCGTGCACCACACGCTCCGGGATGCGCTCCCGGTTGAAGTGGGCCAGCTTCTCCAGCAGCAGCTGGTCCTGGACCAGGACCGGCCCGCCGACGCCCGCCGTCTCGCTGTTCTGGTTGTCGGCGACCGGAGCACCGGCCTCCGTGGTGAGCGGTCCCTGCGTCACGTGCGCCTCCTGCGTCATCCCTGACTAGTCCTGTCCTGTGGCCAAAGCCGGTTTCGATCCTACAATGGACATTGTCTAAGTCAAGCGACGATCCAAACTCACACCCATTCCCAATCTGGGACCTCTTCCTGTTAGGCTGGTGGCCATGAGCGACCTTCTGGAACGGCTGCGTGGACGCGGATGGCGGATGACCGCGCAGCGACGCGTGGTGGCCGAGGTCCTGAACGGCGAGCACGTCCATCTCACGGCCGACGAGGTCCACGCGCGGGCCGTCACGAAGCTGCCGGAGATCTCCCGGGCGACCGTCTACAACACGCTGGGCGAGCTGGTCTCCCTCGGCGAGGTGCTGGAAGTCACGACGGACAAGCGCGCCAAGCGGTACGACCCGAACGCGCACCAGCCGCACCACCACCTGGTCTGTGCGCGGTGCGGCGCGATCCGCGACGTCCATCCCACCGGCAACCCCCTCTCCGACCTCCCCGACTCCGAGCGCTTCGGCTTCACGGTGTCGGACGTCGAGGTGACGTACCGGGGGCTGTGCCCGGACTGCGCGGGCGCGTAGTACATCCACTTCCGAAGAGCCCCGGCGTCCGCCGGGGCTCTTTGCGTGTGCGCGCGGAAATCGCAAAAACACCGAGGGCCGGGATCCATCTCTGGATCCCGGCCCTCGGCCTTCAGTAGCGGGGACAGGATTTGAACCTGCGACCTCTGGGTTATGAGCCCAGCGAGCTACCGAGCTGCTCCACCCCGCGTCGGTGAACACGACATTACGCGAGGCCGGTGCCCGGATGCAAATCCATTGGCGGCACCGTGGCGCGGGTCACCCTCCGGCCCGTGCGCCCTTCCGGCTCACCCGGGCCGGAGCCGCCGAAGCCCGCCGCGGGGGCCGTGCGACGCCGCGCCGACAGCCCTTCCCGCAGCCCGCCCCGGAACGTCACGCGGACAGTTCTTCCCGCAGCCCGCCCCGGAACATCACGCCGACAGTTCTTCCCGCAGCGCGTCCCGCAGCCGTCCCGCCCGCTCGGCCACCTCGGCCGGACCCAGCGCCACCGCACGGTCGGCCCACCGCTGCCCTTCCGCCAGCTCGCCGCGACGCGCGTAGACAAGGGCCAGCCGCAGCGCCGCCCGTCCGTGCCCGGCATCGGCGGCCCGGGTCCACCACACCGCCGCCTCCGGCTCGCTCCCCTCGCGCGCGAGCAGCAGACCCAGGTTGAAGGCGCCGTTGCGGGACCCGGCCTCGGCCGCCGCGCGGTACCACCGGGCCGCCTCCACCACATCGCCCCGGGCCGCCGCGAGCATGCCGACCCGCACCTGGGCCCTCCGGTGCCCCTGCGAGGCGGCACGTTCGTACCACTCCTCGCACTCCGTCTTCTCCTGCACGATCTCCCCCAGCTCGTGCGCGGGCTCCGGCGGCCGGCGCGCATCGAGCAGGGCGGCCAGCCGGTACGCGCCCTCCGGGCTGCCGGCGCCCGCCGCGCAGCGCAGATGCCGCTCGGCGGCCGGCTCGTCGCCCTCGCGCAGCCGGGCGATCCCGATCTGCAGCGCGGCCTCGGCGTGCCCGGCGGCGGCCGCCCGCTCGTACCAGCGCAGTGCCATCACCTCCTCGCCGCGGCCGGCGTAGAGGATGCCGAGATTGAACGCGGCGTCCACGCTGCCGGCCTCGGCGGCCTTGGAGAACCAGGGCTCGGCGCCGGTCGTGTCGCCGCCCTGGAGCAGCAGGATGGCCAGCGCGTTCGCGGCCTCCCGGTGCCCGGCGTAGGCGGCCCGCCGGTACCACTGCTCGGCCTGCGCGGTGCGGCCCTGCTCGGCGCAGAGCAGCCCGAGGTTGTAGGCGCCGTTGTCGTCGCCGGCGGTCAGCGCGGCCCGGTACCAGCGCTCGGCGGTCTGGGTCTCGCCGCGTTCGGCGTGCAGGGCGCCCAGCGCGTTGGCCGCGTTGCCGTCACCGTCCTGGGCGGCGCGCAGCCACCAGACGGCCGCGCTCTCGGTGTCGCCGGCGTCGCGCAGCAGGAAGCCGAGCGCGCAGGCGGCCCGCGGCTCGCCGTCCTTGGCGGAGGTCAGGTACCAGCGCCCGGCCTCCTTCAGCTCCCCGCGCCTCTCCAGGATCGCCCCGAGGTGCAGCGCGGCCCTCCGGTGTCCGCGCGCGGCGGCCTGCCGGTACCACTGCTCGGCCTCGGCGACAGCGTTGTCGGAGACGCTCTCGTCCCCGGCGCCGGCCGTGTGGTCGAGCGCGCGGGCCAGCCGGTAGGCGGCCTCCCGGTGTCCGCGCTCGGCGGCGGCGCGCATCCAGCGCTCGGCGGCGACGTCGCCACGGTGCTCCAGCAGGTCGGCGAGTGCGTAGGCGCCCAGCACATGGCCCTGCTCCGCGGACTGGCGCAGCCAGTACTCGGCGGCCGGCTCGTCCCCTCGCTCCCGGTGGTACCGGCCGAGCGCGTGCGCGGCGGCGGCGGAACCGGCCACGGCGGCGATCCGCCACCAGCCGGCCGCCTCCTCCGGGTAACCGCGCTGGTGCAGCAGGACACCGAGGTTGTTGGCGGCGGCCCGGTCACCGGCCGCGGTGGCGGCCCGCAGGTGGTGTTCGGCTCCGTCGAGGTCGCCGCGGCGCAGCAGCATGGCCCCGAGGACGCTCGCCGCCTCGGCGTCACCGCTCTGCGCGGCGAGCGCGAGGCGCGTCTCCTCGGTGTCCTCCCCCATGTCCGTCATCTCGTCGCGGGCCGGCTCCGTATCGGAAGGCTGCACAAATCGCCCTGTCTCGCACAGAGTTGCCTTGTCCCCCATAACGTCCATCGTCGCACCACCTGCAACCTGGGTACACCCGGTATACCGCAGCCCGTGAGGTCACTTCAGCGTTTTGTCGACATGCCCACAGGGAGACAAGTCAAACACACACCGCCCAACTCCCCACGGCGGCGCGGCCGTCACTCCCCCCAGTACATGAGTTCGCACACCACGAAGGCCCGGATCCGTATTGGATCCGGGCCTTCGACTTCAGTAGCGGGGACAGGATTTGAACCTGCGACCTCTGGGTTATGAGCCCAGCGAGCTACCGAGCTGCTCCACCCCGCGCCGTTGCACGTCAACCGTACCACGGCGCGGAGGCACCTTGATCAACTCTTGCTCTTCTCGCCGCTCTTGTCGGCGTTCCCGTCGCCGCCCTTGTCCGCGCTCTTGTCCGCGCTCTTGTCGCCGTTCTTGCCGCTGGTCCCGCCGGCTCCGGACTGGGCTTCCTCGGCCCGCTTCAGCGCGTCCTTCAGGTTCTTCTGCGCCTCGGCGTACGCGCCCCAGTCCGGCCCGTCCTTCAGCGCCTGCTGCCCCGCGTCGAAGGCCTTCTGCGCGTCCTTCAGGGCCTGTTCGACCGTCGGGTTGCCGGTGTCGGGCGGGTTGGTGGTGCCGGTGTCCGGCGGCGGGGTGGTCGTCGGGCCCTTCGTCCCGAAGACCTTGTCGAGCGCCTCGCCGAGCGTGTTCTCGAACGCCGTCTTGCCCTCGTAGGTGACCAGCACCTTGCGCAGCAACGGGTACTTCAGTCCACCGCCGCGTACGTAGACGGGTTCCACGTACAGCAGTCCGCCGTCCAGTGGCACGGTCAGCAGGTTGCCGTACTCGATATCGGAGTCGCCGCCCTTGAGGAGCTTGATCGCGGCGGCGATGTCCTGTTCGGAGTTGAACTTGCTCTGCACCTGTTTCGGGCCGTCGACCGTCGTACTGGTCGGCAGTTTCAGGATTCTGATCTTGCCGTAGTCGCCGGTGCCGGCCTCCGCGTCGACGGTCATGAACGCGCTGAGGTTGTCCCGCCCGTTGGGCGTGAACGTCGTCGACAGCGAGAACGCCTGCTGCGACTGGTCCGGCATCTTCATGCTCAGGTAGTACGGCGGCACCGCGTTGCCCGACTTGTTGGTCGGGTCGTCCGGCACCTGCCACACCTCGCTGCCGGTCAGGAAGGTCTCGGCGTCGGTCACGTGGTAGCGGGTGAGCAGCTCTCGCTGGACCTTGAACAGGTCCTGCGGATACCGCAGATGGGCCATCAGGTCGTCGGAGATCGCGTCCCGGGGCTCCACCGTGCCGGGGAAGGCCTTCATCCAGGTCTTCAGCACCGGGTCCTTGGTGTCCCACTCGTAGAGCTTGACCTCGCCGGTGTAGGCGTCGACGGTCGCCTTCACCGAGTTGCGGATGTAGTTGACCTGGTTCTGCTGGGCCACCACCGCGCGCGAGTTGTTCGTCGCCGTCAGCGAGTCGGCCGTCGTGTCCCCGAGGGTCGTACGGGAGGAGTACGGGTAGCCGTTCGACGTCGTGTACGCGTCGACGATCCACTGGATACGGCCCTTCACGACCGCCGGGTACGCGTCGCCGTCGATGGTCAGCCAGGGGGCGACCGCTTCCACGCGGTCCTTGGGCGTGCGGTTGTACAGGATCCGCGAGCCCTTGCCGATCGCGCCGGAGTAGAGGATCTGCGGCTCGTTGAACGCCACCGCGTACGCGGCCCGGTTGACCGGGTTGTCGAGGTTGACCCCGCTCTCGCCCTCGTAGCTGGTGGTCTTCTCACGGTCGTTGTCGGAGTAGTCGATCTCCTTCTGGGGACCGCCGACGATCGAGTAGGTGGTGGTCTTCTCGCCGTAGTAGATCTGCTGCTGGTACGTGCCGAGGTCGCCCCTGGACGGCAGGTCGTACTCGGTGAAGACCGGCTCGCCGTCCTTGGCCTCGGTGCCCTTGGCGGCGACCACGCCGTAGCCGTGGGTGTAGCGGAAGTGGTCGTTGATCCAGTTGTTCTTCGGGACGCCGTCCAGGTTCAGCTCGCGCAGCCCGAGGACCGTGTCCTGTTCCTTGCCGTCCTTGGTGGGGTACCGGTCGACGTCCAGGTTGGTCGGGAAGCCGTAGTAGTTCTTCATCTGCTGGAGCTGCTGGAACGTCGGCGAGACGATGTTCGGGTCCATGATCCGGATGCTGGCCGCGTCGTTCGCGTCGCTGCGCAGCTCGGTCTTGTCCGAGGTCGTGGACTGGCCCGAGTACGCGCTGACCTTGGCGTCGTCGATCCCGTAGGCCTCGCGGGTCGCCTTCAGGTTCTTCTGGACGTACGGCGCCTCCTTGGCCTGCTCGTTCGGCTGCACCTGGAACTTCTGCACGATCGCCGGGTACAGGCCGCCGATCAGGATCGCCGACAGGACCATCAGGCCGAAGCCGATGACGGGCAGCTGCCAGGTGCGCCGCCACAGAGTGGCGAAGAACAGCAGCGCGCAGATGACGGCGATGCAGAAAAGGATCGTCTTGGCCGGCAGATAGGCGTTGGCGTCGACATAGCGCAGACCGGTCCAGTTGCCCGTCGCCTTGAAGTCGCTGGACTTGACCGCGAGCCCGTACCGGTCGAGCCAGTAGGCCACCGCCTTGAGGGCGACGAAGAGACCGAGCAGCACCGACAGGTGGCCGGTCGCCGCCGCGGTGGCGCGGGCGCCCGGGCTGGTGACCCGCAGGCCGCCGTACAGGTAGTGGGTCAGCGCGGCGGCGATCAGGCACAGGATCGCGGCGGCGAAGCCGAAGCCCAGGAGGAACCGGTACCAGGGCAGATCGAAGGCGTAGAAGGAGATGTCGAGGTGGAACTGCGGGTCCTTCTCGTGGAAGGGCACGCCGTTCACCCACATCAGCCAGGTCCGCCACTGGCTCGACGCCGAGGCGCCCGCGATCAGCCCGACCAGCGAGGTGACGGCGAGCAGCAGCCACTTCTTGTAGGGCGCGATGCCCATGCGGTAGCGGTCGAGGCTCTGCTGTTCCATGGACATGGCGCTGAGCGGGGGCCGCAGCCGGTGCGCGAGCCAGATGTTGAAGCCCACGGCGAGAGCCATCAGCAGACCGAAGACGAAGAACAGCCCGATCTTGGTCGACAGGGTCGTGGTGAACACGGACGAGTAGTGCACCGACCGGTACCACAGCCAGTCCGTCCAGAAGCCCGCGAACATGGTGAACGCCATGCCGAGAACGGCAAGGACGCCCAGTGTCACGAGCAGGGCCCTCACCCGCCGGGACGGGCGGCCCGCTCTGATCCGTGGCCCCGTCGGGCCTCCGCCGCGGTCCGGCATCTGGAAAGCCAAGGTGCGCACCTCGAAGTCGCTGTCGATCCGTCAGGCCCTCGGGTTCGCGGGCCCGCCGTGGCCCCCCGTGATCGCGGGCCCACACTTATGCAACTTACTCACCGTTTACTCGGTTCCCGATTCCGGCCGGGAACGAGGCAGGATTGTGACCATGTCCAACACTCCCATGGCAGCGAGCCCGCTCACCCGGGCCGTACTCGAGATCGACGAGTACGTCTCCGGCCTCGGCTGGGACCAGCCCGCTCGCCTCTTCGCCCTTGTAGACACCGCACGACTGCGGGCCCAGGAACCATCGCTCGCGGCTCAGCTGGGCCTCCAGGACGAGTCCGAGACCACCGGTCTCACCCCGATCGAGCAGGAGGAGATCCCGTCCGGCAAGCCGCTGGACGAGTTCCTCGGCACCATCGCCTGGCCCGACGCGGTCGCCGGCTGCGCGCTCACGGTCGAGCGTCTGATGCTGCCGCCGTCCGCCGAGGCCCAGGTCCCCTCCGGCCTGAGCGAGGCCGGGCTGGCGAAGTGGGTGGCCCAGCACCCCGAGCGCCAGGAGGTCCGCATGACGGTGGCCGTGCTGCGCGACGGCAGCCGCGACTCCGCGGTGCGGCTGCGCGAGAAGGACTCCGCCACGGAGGTCCTGACCGGCCCGGACCTGGTGCCGGGCCTGGCGGAGGCCCTGACGGCGACGTTCGCGGACTGATCCCGTCCGCCGTGATACGGCACTGGGGGCGCCCCCTGCCGCGCGGGGAGCGCCCCCAGCCGTGTCACGGACGGCTCAGCCCTTGGTGGTGCACTTCGGCAGGGCGGCGGTGTCGCCGCCGCGGATGTCCTTCAGCGCGTCGAGCGCGTCGCCGATGGTCTTGACCTTGACCAGGGTGAGCCCGCCCGGGGTGTCCTTGGCGGCTGCCGCGCAGTTGTCGGCGGGCGTCAGGAAGTACCGGGCGCCCTTGCTGCGGGCGCCGACCGTCTTCATCTCGATGCCGCCGATCGGGCCGACCGTGCCCTCGTCGTCGATGGTGCCGGTGCCGGCGACGAACGTGCCGCCGGTGAGGTCGCCCGGGGTGAGCTTGTCGTAGATGCCGAGCGCGAACATCAGGCCGGCGCTGGGGCCGCCCACGTCGGCGAGCTTGATGTCGATGGTGAACGGGAACGTGTGGTCGGTCCCGGCGGAGATGCCGACGATGGCCCGCTTGGCGGCGCTGTCGTCGGAGGTCGTCGTCGTGATCGTGACGTCCCGCGTCCTGGTCGCCGTCTTGTGGGCCTTCTCGGCGGCGGCCTGGTCCTTGGCGGGGACGACCGTGAAGACGACGTCCTGACCGGGCTTGTGCTTGGTCACCAGCTTGGCGACGTCCGCCGGCTCCTTGATCTCCGTGCCGTCGATGGCCTTGATCACGTCACCGGCGTGCAGCCTGCCCTCGGCCGGGGAGTCCTTGACGACCGTGGAGACGATCACCCAGGACCTGACGGGGATGCCCAGCTCCTTCAGGGCGGCGACCTTGGCGCTCTCCTGGGACTGGCTGAACTCCTCGGCGTTCTCCTGGGTGGACTGCTCCTCCGTCTTGCCGTCGGGGTAGAGCGTGTCGTGCGGGACGATCTTGCTGTCGTGCGCCAGCCAGCCGTAGACGGCCTCGACGATGTTCATCCGGTAGTCGGCGCTGGTGACCCGGACGGTGGTCATGTTCAGATGGCCGTCCGCCGGATAGGTCTTGTGCCCGGCGATCTGCAGCACCGGCTCGCCGTCGTGGTCCCCGAGCGTGTTCACGGTCGGGCCGGGGGACATCTCCGCGTACGGCACGGGGATGAGCACTCCCGCGCACAGGAGCGCGATCAGCATCAGGGTCGAGGCGAGCATCGTCGCGGTGCGGCGTGGCATGCCTCGACAGTACGGGACGCGTCTGTCAGCGCACCGTCAGGGCACCCCCGTCACCCGCTCGGCGTACCCGAGCGGGGCTTTTCCATGGCCTCCCGGAAACGGGCGTATCCGTCCAGTTCAGGCCCGTCACCGCGTACCTTCCGGGTCCGATTGGCCCAACTGCCCCACAGTCCACCGCCGATCGCAGCCATGAGCGGAATCAGGAGCCAGACAAGCACCCCCATGCCGACCTCCCTACGCCATGAGTGTCCGCAACTGACTGATCAGCAGATTAACCATCCGCACGGACAACGCTCACGCGAGGGTGCCGGTTACGCAACCGGAGGGCACGGTTGGCCGAACGTGAGCGGAGAGACGCCCGAGGCGGCAGACGCCGGCCGGGGCCGGCGGGCACCGGCGGGCGCGAGCCGAGTCCCGCGGGCGCCGGCCGGGGTCAGCGGGCACCGGCCGGGGTTCAGCAGGCGCCGGCCGGGGTTCAGCGGGCACCGGCCGGGGTTCAGCAGGCGCCGGCCGGGGTTCAGCGGGCACCGGCCGGGGTTCAGCAGGCGCCGGCCGGGGTTCAGCAGGCACCGGCCGGGGTTCAGCAGGCGCCGGCCGGGGTTCAGCAGGCGCCGACCCACTCCTCGGTGCCGTCGGAGAACTTCTGGTGCTTCCAGATGGGCACCTCGTGCTTGAGGTCGTCGATCAGCTTGCGGCAGGCGTCGAAGGCCTCCGCGCGGTGCGGACAGGCCACGGCGACGACGACCGCGAGATCCCCGACCCGGAGGTCCCCGACCCGGTGGACGGCGGCCAGTGCCCGCACGGGGTGGTCCGCGACGACCTTCTCGGCGATCCGCCGCATCTCGGCCTCGGCACTCGGGTGACAGGAATACCCGAGCGCGTCCACGTCGGCGCCCCCGTCGTGGTTCCGCACCGTCCCCACGAACAGGGCGATGCCCCCGGCCGCGTCGTCCCCGACCGCCCGGAACACCTCGTCCACGGAGAGCGGGGTATCCCGGACGCCGATCAGCTTGATGGGATCCGGAGCCGCCTGCTCACCGGGGTGCTCGTTCGTCTGTGCCATGCCCCCATCGTGCCGCATGCCCGTGACACCGTGGAATACGAGTTTCACCAGGCACGTGCGAGGAGCGTTTTGGATGCTTCTACAGCCGCTTCCCGGCCGACCGGCCGGGGCCGGGGCCCGGGGCCGGGGCCCGGAGCCGGGGCCCGGAGCCGGGGGTGAACGGCGGGGCGCCGCCCGGCCTCCGGCGCGGTCCGGGAGCGGAGCCCCGCCGCGCGGTCCGGGAGGCGGGGCCCCGCCTCAGACGCGCCGCCGGGCCTTGCGGGCCCGCCGTACGACGGCCGCCGCACCCAGCAGGGCCACGGTCGCCCCCGCCGCACCGGCCGCCGTGGCGTCCTTCCGGCCCAGTCGCCGCCCGGCCACCGTGTGCCGCCCGGACACCTCCTCCAGCAGCTCGGCCAGGACCTCCTCGTTGGTCCGCCGCGGCCGCCACCCGGCATCGTGCAGCCGGCTGCCGCTGACCACCCAGGGGTACATCGTGTACGCCAGGTCCCCGGCCGGCGACGGAGTGAGACCGATCCGGTGCAGCCGGGCCGCCGCGCCGAGCGCGACCGCCGACGGCAGCTCCATCCGCCGGATCCCGCTCAGCTCCTCGACCTCCTCCTGCTCCAGCCACCCGTCGCAGCCGACCGCCAGCTCCCCGTCGACCTTCTCCAGCACGGCGTACTCCAGGGCGCTGCACAGGTCCTCGACATGGCAGAACTGCCACGCGGGCCGCGAGCCGGCCACGACGAGCAGCCGCGGCGACTCGAAGTACCTGGTCAGTGCCGTGTCCGTGCCGCCGCCCACGAGCACGGCGGGCCGTACCACGGTGACGTTGAGCCCGGGATGCGCCCGGGGCGCGCGCCGCGCCAGCCGCTCGATCTCCAGCAGGTCCCCGACCCCGGTGGCCTCGGCGGTGGCGCGCAGCTCGGCGTCCTCCGACAGGGGCAGCTCGTTGTCCGGCAGCGCGCCGTAGACCATGGCCGAGGTGCACAGCACCACCCGGTGCACGCCGGCCGCCGCGGCGGCGGTCAGCACGGTCTGGGTCCCCCGGACGTTGTAAGCCGTGCGCGCCGCGGGATCGGTCTCCAGGTCGAGGTCGAGCGCGAGGTGGACGACCACGTCGACGCCCCGCAGCTTCTCCGCGATCGCGGGGTCGCGGACGTCGAGGATGTGCCACTGCGCGTCGGCGCACTCGCCCCGCCGCTCGTCGAGGGCGACGACCTGTCTGACCTCGTCGGACGCGGCCAGCCGCTCGGTGAGCAGGGCACCGACCCCGGTGGCGGCTCCGGTCACCGCGACGACGGGCCCGCGCACGGCGGGATGGGTTGACGGGTTTCGCGCTGCGCGAACCTGTGGATCTGGGGAACTCACCGGGCGTCTCCAGCGGTTGTCTTCAGTACGGGCGCGAGTGACGCGTACGTACCAGGTGCATCCATCCTGCCGCAGGCCTTCCGCGGGCGGAGCACCGAGGCCCGATCGGGTCCGGGTGTCTACGCTGGGTGGTGTTGTCGGGCAGCCGCGCCGCCGGAGCGAAACCGGTGGCCTTACCAGCCGAGGATTCCCGTGAGTAACACCCCATTCGGTTTCGGCCTTCCGCCGGAGGAGCCGGAGGACGGCGACGAGGGCAAGCAGAAGGACCAGCAGAGCGGTGGTGGGCAGGGACCGGCCAATCCGTTCGGTTTCGGCGGTCTGCCCGGAGCCGGCGGCTTTGGCGGCCCCGGCGCCGACAACCCGCTCGCAGCCATGTTCGGATCCCTGAACCCCAACGACCTGGGTGCCGCGTTCCAGCAGCTGGGCCAGATGCTCTCGTACGAGGGCGGCCCTGTGAACTGGGACATGGCCAAGCAGATCGCCCGCCAGACGGTCGCCCAGGGCACCGCGGACGGCACCAAGGACGCCAGTGTGGGCGCCGCCGAGCGCAAGGCGGTGGAGGACGCCGTCCGTCTGGCCGACCTGTGGCTGGACGACGCGACGTCCCTGCCGTCGGGCTCCGGCACGGCGGTGGCCTGGTCACGCGCGGAGTGGGTCGAGGCGACCCTGCCGGCCTGGCAGGAGCTCGTCGACCCGGTCGCCGAGCGGGTCGGCGCGGCCATGGGTGACGTCCTGCCGGAGGAGATGCAGGCCATGGCGGGCCCGCTGATCGGCATGATGCGCTCGATGGGCGGTGCCATGTTCGGCACGCAGATCGGGCAGGCCGTGGGCGTGCTCGCGGGCGAGGTCGTCGGCTCGACCGACATCGGTCTGCCGCTGGGCCCGGCGGGCAAGGCCGCGCTGCTCCCGGCCAACGTGGAGACGTTCGGCAAGGACCTGGGCGTGCCGCAGGAGGAGGTGCGGCTCTACCTGGCCCTGCGCGAGGCCGCCCACCAGCGTCTGTTCGCGCACGTGCCGTGGCTGCGCTCGCACCTGTTCGGCGCGGTCGACGGCTACGCCCGCGGGATCAAGGTCGACACGGCCAAGCTGGAGGACGTGGTCGGCCAGTTCGACCCGCAGAATCCCGAGCAGTTGCAGGACGCGCTCCAGCAGGGCATGTTCCAGCCCGAGGACACGCCCGAGCAGAAGGCCGCGCTGGCCCGTCTGGAGACCGCTCTGGCGCTCGTGGAGGGCTGGGTGGACGCGGTGGTCCACGCCGCCGCCAAGCCGCGCCTGGCGTCCGCCGACGCCCTGCGCGAGACGCTGCGCCGCCGCCGCGCCACCGGTGGTCCGGCCGAGCAGACCTTCGCCACGCTGATCGGTCTGGAGCTGCGCCCGCGCCGGCTGCGCGACGCCTCCCGCCTGTGGGCCTCGCTCACGGACGCGCGCGGGGTCGACGGCCGGGACGGCCTGTGGGCCCACCCGGACATGCTGCCGACCGCGACCGACCTGGACGACCCGGACGGCTTCGTCCACCGCGAGCACATGGACTTCTCCGAGCTGGACAAGATGCTCGGGGAGGCGGCGGGCCAGGAGGGCAAGCCGGACCTGCGCAAGAAGGACGACGCCGAGGGCGACGACGCCGAGTGAGCCTGTACGACGACGCGGTCCTCGTCCTGAAGGGGTACGAGGACCAGGAGGAACTGCGCCAGGCCTACCTGGACCATCTGGCGGCGCATCCGGACGGCATGTGGAAGGCCTGCCCGGCGGGCCATCTGACGGCCAGCGCCCTGGTGATCGATCCCGAGCGCGGCCGGGTGCTGCTCACGCTGCACAGGAAGCTGCGGATGTGGCTCCAGATGGGCGGTCACTGCGAGCCGGGCGATCCCACGCTGGAGGCGGCGGCCCTGCGCGAGGCGGCCGAGGAGTCCGGCATCGCCGGGCTGACCCTGCTGCCCGGCGGCCCGGTGCGGCTGGACCGGCATCCGATCCCGGCGCCGTGCCACTGGCACTTCGACGTCCAGTACGCGGTCCTGGCGCCGCCCGGCGCGGTGCACGAGATCAGCGACGAGTCGCTCGACCTGCGCTGGTACGCGTACGACGAGGTGGCGGACGTGGCCGACGAGTCGGTCGTACGCCTGCTGGAGGCCACGCGCGCCCGGCTCTGACCGTTCGCGACCGGCCATGACCGTGTCGCGCCCGGCTCCGACGCATGTGAGGGGTGGCCCCCCGGGCGGCCACCCCTCGCATGTGCGTCTCGTCCTGTCCGTGCCGTGGCGTCGGCTCAGCTCCAGACGTTGCCCTGGTTCTGCCCCCGTGCCCCCTGCTGCCCCATGCCGAACTGGGCGGCGAGCCCCTGCCCGATCTGCGCGTTCTGCGGCGGCAGCAGCTCGCTGGGCTGCACGAGCGCGAACCCGGAGCCCATGAAGCTCAGCTCCCAGCCCTCACCGGTGCTGCCGCGCCGGCGCCACACGCCGGAGGAATGCGTCTGCGCCTGCATCTGCACGCGCAGTCCGGTGGACCAGGCGACGATCGCGTCGGCGTCGCAGTTGACGTACTTGTCCGGCGTGACCTGCATCAGCAGCGGCGCGCCCGAGGTCATCAGGGCGACCCGGCCGCGTCCGGTGATGTTGAGCTGGTACTTCCCGGAGCCGGAGATGCCGTAGAGGCTGTCGACGGCGATGACCTCGTGGTGCAGTGAGGAGTCCATGGCGAGGACGTAGGAGCTGTCGACGGTGAGCCCGTCCTGCTCGACGTCCATGATGTGCACGCGCTGGGCGAGGTTGGCCAGGTAGACGGTGCCCTGTCCGTGACAGCGCATCAGGTCCAGGCCCTCGCCGGTGTGCGCACGCGCGCGTGCCTGGCCGTTGCTGCGGTACTCGGCGTCGAACTCGACGAGGCCCTGGTAGGCGACCATGGTGCCCTTGCGGGCGAGGATGTCGTCGTGGCCCTCCATGGTGACGCGGAGCATCTGCGCGTTCTGCAGGCTCCAGCGCTCCTGGGTCTGGAGGTCGTTGTGCGCGAAAAGCGGGCTCTGCATGGTGTTCTGGCTCCCCCTCAGCCCCGGAACCGGAGGCGGTCGGTGCTGTCCTCGCTGGGCTGGACGACGACGATGCCCTGTCCGGAGAAGGCCATCTGGTAGGCCTCGCCGCTGCCCCGGCCGATCAGGGACTGGGCCTTGAAGCTGCGCTTGCCCTTCACCTTCAGGTTCGGCGACCAGGCGACGAGCGCGTCCGGGTCGACGTACGTCTCGTCCTCGCCGCCGCCGCAGTCCACGACGATCGGCTTGCCCCGGGAGGTCAGCGCGACCCACCCCTGCCCGGAGATCTTCGTGTTCCACAGGCCCTGCCCGGCGAACTTGGCGAGCCCCTTGACACGCTCCACGCCCCAGCTGAGGTGGGCGTCGAAGGCGAGCAGATTGGTGGCGTTGACGGAGATGCCGTCGCCGTTGAGGTTGATCACGACGACGTCGGCGCCGTAGTCGGCGAGGTAGAGCAGACCGTCGCCGGAGCACTTCATCAGCGGCGCGCCCTCGCCGGTCACCCAGTCGCGGGCGATCTGCCGGACGGCGGGCGGGTTGGGCTCGTACTGGATGAAGCCTTCGTAGGCGACCATCGAGCCCACGCGCGCGAGGAGGTCGTTCCCGGTCTGCATGGCGACCTTCAGCATGTGGTTGCCGTGGTTCTCCATGCGGGCGGTGACGGGTGCGGGGGCGAAGCCCGCGAGCGGCTGGTTCATGACGGGCTCCCTCTAGACCTCGTAGGGCTGGACGACGATGAAGTTGCCGGGCGCACCCCGGAACTGGAGGTTGACGCTCTCGCCGGTGTCGCCCGGGTAGGCGTTGCGGCGCATGCGGACCTGGCTGGACACGATCACCTGGGAGGCGGCCGACCAGGCGACTACGGCGTTGCAGTCGGCGAAGGTGGTCGGCGTGACCGGCAGCACCACGGGCGTGCCGTGCGTCTTGACGACGATCGTGCCCGTGCCCTGGAACTGCATGGTGAACAGCGCGCCGCCCGGGATGCCGTGGCCCTCGATCCGGCGGACCTCGTACTGGAGGCTCTCGTCGAAGGCGAGGACGTTCTCCGCGGACACGCAGATCGCGTCGCCCTGGAGCTCGACCGGGTGCAGATGGGTGGAGTTGTCGGCGAGGAACACCTGGCCCTGGCCGGTGCAGCGCATCAGCTGCATCTCCTGGCCGGTGGCGTTGCCCACGACCCGCCCCATGAAGCCGGCGCCCTTGTAGCTGAAGTCGACCTTGCCCTGGTAGAGCACCATGCTGCCCTGCCGGGCCAGCACCGGCTGGCCGCCGATGCCGAGGTCGACGCGGATCAGCTTCTTGTTCTGCTGCGTCCAGCGCTGGCCGGTCGGCGTCTCCTTGAACGCCTGGAGCGCGGCCGTCACACCGGCACCGCCCTGGGGCGCGCCCTGCGGCACGCCGTAGGACGCGGGCTGCTGGCCGGGGACCTGTCCGTAGCCCGGAGGCATGGGCGGGGTCGGCTGGCCGCCGTAGGAGGGCGGCTGCTGGCCGTACCCGGGGGGCATCGGCGCGCCGGGCTGGCCGCCGTAGGACGGCTGCTGGGGCGGCTGGCCGTAGGGCGCGGGGGCCGGGGGCGCGGCCGGCGGCGGGACGGTGCCTCCGGCGGGCGGGGTCAGGGGCGCGACGACCGTGGGCGCGCCGTGCACGTTCGGCGCGGACGCCGGGGGCGGGGTGTGGCCGGGCGGCGGGGCGAAGCCCTGGGGTGCCGGGGCGGGCTGCGGTGCCGGAGCAGGGGCGGGGGCGGCCGGGGCGCCGAACGCGGGCGGCGGGGTGGTCTGGGCGGGCGGGGCGAAGCCGGGGGCCGCGCCGGGCTGCGGCTGCTGCGGGGCGGCGGGCGCCTCCTCCTCCTCCTCCTCCTGGACCTCGCCGCCGAAGTTCTTCAGCAGCGCCTCCAGTCCGCCGTCGAAGCCCTGGCCGACCGCGGCGAAGCGCCACACGTCCTTGAAGTAGAAGTCACCGAGCATCACGGCCCGCTCGGTGGAGAACTCCGAGCCGTCGAAGGAGTACCGCGCGACCTCTTCGCCGCCCGCGACGATGCGCAGGTATCCGGGAGCGATCTGCGACATCTGGCCGGCACCGTCGACGGTCGCGGTGAAGGACAGCTTGCGGATGTGCGCGGGGATCCGGTCGAGCGTGACCCGGAACGACTCCGTGTCACCCGCCTGGGCGCCCAGCAGCTGGACGGATTCCTCCGGGGACTTCGGCTGGTTGAAGAAGACGAAGTACCGGTCGTCCGAGAGACGCTCGTCGGCGTCCAGACCGAAGCAGCTGATGTCGAAGGTCAGTCCGGGGGCGGAGATCTGCACGCCTACGTACAGATCCGTGCCCGCCGTGAGGTCACTGATCCTGGCCTTGTGGCCGCGTTGGAATTGCCTGGCCATGCGTTACGACCGTCCCCCATCCCGAATGCGAGTGCGTCGCGCCAGGCTAACGGCAAAGACCGACAACGGCCCCGACGGGTCGTGGTCGGTACAGACCCGGTACACAACCGCACCCGGCCGCTCACACGCGATGACGCACAGCCATGCCGCCGGACGGCATCCCGGACACGCGGCCGGGCGCCACGGCGGGCCGGACCGTGCCGCCCCGCGACGGGCGCTGGGCATGCCGGGGCGGGCGCTCGGCTCGCCGGGACGGGCGCTCGGCTCGCCGGGACGGGCGCTCGGCTCGCCGGGACGGGGGGAGGGAGCGGCCGCACGGGTGGGTGCCCGGCCCCGGCGGATGCGGTTCGGGCGCGCGGGGCGGCGCTCAGTCCTCCCGGTCGCCGCGGGAGCCCGGCAGATGCGGCAGCCGTCCGGCGGCGACCACCCCTTCGAGGTAGCCGCGGGCCCGCTCGGTGCGCGGATAGGCCTCCAACAGCCGCCAGAAGTCGGTGCCGTGGCCGGGAACCAGGAGATGGGCCAGCTCATGGCAGAGGACGTAGTCGATGACGTACTCGGGCATCCCCTGGAGCCGGTGCGAGAGCCGGATGCTGCCCTCGGCCGGGGTGCACGAACCCCAGCGGGTGTTCTGGTTGGTGACCCAGCGCACGGTGGCGGGCCGGGCCCGGCCGTCGAAGTACTGGGCCGACAGCCGCTCGGCGCGCTCGGTCAGCTCGGCGTCGCCCAGCACCCGCTTGCTCTCCTGGGCGGCGAGCTTGGCGAGCATGACGGTCACCCAGCGCTGCTCCTCCGCCTTCGACATCCGGGCGGGGATCAGCACGACGGTGCGATCACCCTCGCGGTACGCGGAGACCGTCCGGCGGCGCCGGGCACTTCTGCGGACCTCGATCGCGCTCGCCCCCGAGCCGCCGGGCGGCTGACTCGTCGTGCTGCGCTGTGACGCACCGGAGCGGTGCAGAGGGTCGGCGGGCACGCCCCGACGTTACCCGGTGGGCACGGGCAAAGTCCCGGCCCCCGGACGGTTCACCGCCGATCCCCCACCATGTGTTTGATTCGTACGACCGATCCACTGCCCGGATATACGGGGATTGCCCCGACCGGTTCGGATGTGACACGTCCTCGGTTTGTACGACGAATCCCTCGGCCTGTGGACAACTTTCGGCGCGCGGCGCACGGGCCGGGCATGCTGGCAGACGTCGGGCGGAACGCGACGGGTTCCGCCGTCAGACATACGGGGCGTATCGGGTTTTAAGGACGTCTCGCTATGTCTCGCTGGACGTCTCAAGGGATTCGGGGGGTCGGTCATGCATCCGGTGGTGAAGCCCGCGCTGCGGCGCGGCTGGCGCGACCGCAACACCGTGCAGTTCGGGATGACCCCGGCGCACGCACTGACACTGGGCCCCGTGGACACGGCGTCGGGCAGCTTCCTGGACATGCTCGACGGCACCCGGGGGCTGCCGCTGCTGCGCGAGGAGGGCCGCCGGATGGACGTGCCGCCCGACCGTGTCGACGCGCTGGTGGAGCGGCTGGCCCGCGCGGGTCTCGTCGACGACGCACGGGGCGGCGGACCGGCCGCGGACGCGCTGCGGGAGAAGCCGGACGTCCTCGACCGGCTGCGCCCCGACCTCGCCTCGCTGTCCCTCGTCACCCGCGAACCGGGCGACGCGCCGGCCCGGCTCGCGGCCCGGCGTGCGCTGCGGGTGCGGGTGCGGGGAGCGGGCCGGGTCGGCGCCCTGCTGGCGTCGGTGCTGTCGGGCGCCGGCGTGGGCGAGGTCGACGTCCGCGACGTGGGCCGCGTGGAGCCCTGGGACGTGGCGCCGGGCGGTCTGCCGGCCGAGTCGCTCGGGGACCGCCGGGACGCGGCGGCGCGGGCCGCCGTCCGCCGCGCCGCGCCGGACCGCCCGCCGCGCCGCGATCACTCCCCCGGTTCCGGCACCGACGACCCCGGGCTCTCCCTGGTGATCCTCGCGCCCCGGGACGACGTCGCCGTGCACGCCCCGGATCCGTTCATCGCCGAACCGCTCATGGCCTCCGGCACGCCCCATCTGTACGCCGGTGTCGTGGAGGGCACGGGCGTCGTCGGCCCCCTGGTACTGCCCGGCGAGTCCGGCTGCGCCGGCTGTCTGGACCGGGACCGCGCGGAGCGGGACCCCGTCTGGCCCCGGCTGGTCACCCAGTGGCGTTCCGGCCGGGCCCGCCGGGTGGGGGCCTGCGATCTGGCACTGGCCACGGCGGTGGCCGGCCTCGCCGCGGCCCACGCCCTGGCCTTCCTCGACGGGGAGCCGCCGTCCAGCCGCGGAGCCCGCTGGGAGGTGTCCCTGCCCGGCCTGACCTGGCGCGCCCGGCCGGTCCCGGCGCATCCGGAGTGCGGCTGCGGGGCTGCGGAGAGAGACGAAGGGGAGCACTCCTCAACCGACGGGGAGCCACGCGCGACAATGGCGGTGCAACGGCCGTCGACCGGGCGAGGAAGCGAAGCAGGCGCGGCACGGCCGACTGGGACTTGGAGGGCGCATGTCTGATCTTCCCCGGAAGGCGGTCACCCGTACCGCCAAGCTCGCCGCGCTCCCGCTCGGCTTCGCCGGCCGGGCGACCTGGGGGCTGGGCAAACGGATCGTGGGCGAGTCCGCGGAGATCGTCGGCCGCGAACTGCAACAGCGGACGGCGGAGCAATTGTTCAAGGTGCTCGGTGAGCTGAAGGGCGGCGCGATGAAGTTCGGGCAGGCCCTGTCCGTCTTCGAGTCGGCGCTGCCGGAGGAGATCGCCGGTCCCTACCGCACGGCTCTGACCAAACTCCAGGAAGCGGCCCCGCCGATGCCGACCCGCACGGTGCACGGGGTGCTCCAGCAGCGGCTGGGGCCGGACTGGCGCGAGCTGTTCGAGGAGTTCGAGGACAAGCCGGCCGCCGCGGCCTCGATCGGCCAGGTGCACCGGGCGGTGTGGCACGACGGCCGTGAGGTGGCGGTCAAGGTGCAGTACCCGGGCGCCGGCGAGGCACTGATCTCCGACCTCGGCCAACTGAGCCGCTTCGCCCGTCTGTTGGGGCCGCTCATCCCGGGCATGGACATCAAGCCGCTGATCGCGGAGCTGCGGGACCGCGTCTCCGAGGAGCTGGACTACGGCCTGGAGGCCCAGGCCCAGAGCGTGCACGCGGAGGAGTTCGCGGACGATCCGGACGTGGTCGTCCCGGCGGTGGTGCACCAGTGCGATCAGGTGCTGGTGACCGAGTGGATCGACGGCGTCCCGCTGTCCGAGATCATCGCGGACGGCACCCAGGAGCAGCGCGACCGGGCCGGTCAGCTCCTGGCCCGCTTCCTGTTCTCGGGCCCGGCCCGCACCGGCCTGCTGCACGCCGACCCGCACCCGGGCAACTTCCGTCTGCTGCCCGGCGGTCCGGCCGGTGAGGACGACTGGCGCCTGGGTGTCCTGGACTTCGGCACGGTCGACCGGCTCCCCGGCGGCCTGCCGACCCCGATCGGCGTCTCCCTGCGGATGACCCTGGACGGCGAGGCCGAGACGGTCTACGAGCTGCTCTGCGCGGAGGGGTTCGTCAAGGAGACCATCGAGCTGGATCCGGACGCGGTCCTCGACTATCTGCTGCCGATCATCGAGCCGGCCCGGGTGGACGCGTTCACCTTCACCCGCTCGTGGATGCGCAGCCAGGCCGCCCGCATCGGCGACCCCCGCTCCCCCGCCTACCAGCTGGCCAAGCGGCTCAATCTGCCCCCGGCCTATCTGCTGATACACCGGGTGACCCTGAGCACCATCGGGGTCCTGTGCCAGCTGGGCGCCACGGTCCGGCTGCGGGAGGAGCTGGAGGAATGGCTGCCGGGCTTCGTGGCCGGCCTCGACGACGACGCCGGCGAGGAGGAAGCCGCACAGGCGTGACCGGCCGCCGGTGAGCGCGGTCGCCCTTGTTGCCGTCGGCATGCGTGAGGTGGCCTGCCGTCGGCACGGGTGAGGTGGCCGAGGCTGCCGTCGGCATGGGTGACGCCGGTCACCACCAGGCCGAGTCCAGCCGTCCCTCGATCGCGCGGAGATTCTCCCGCGAGCAGGCGTCGCAGAAGTACTGACGGAGACCGTTCTCCACGGAACAGGTCCACGTGGCCGGCGGGCCGTCGGCGGGGGTGCCGCAGCGGGCGCACACGAGACGGCGGCGCTCCGCGGTGGAGCCGCCCTGATCACCTTCTCCGGGAAGACTCGTCACCCGGCGACGATAACCCCGTGAGCGCGGATCGGCGCGCGCAACGCACCGCGGGGGCCGGTCCGTTCGGACGGACCGGCCCCCGCAGGGAGAGTTCGCCTCCCTCGTCCGGGAGGCCACCGCTGCTCAGGTGTGATCGTTACTGCATGACGGCCATGGCGAGCGCACGGCGGGCGCGCAGCGAGGCGCGCTCGGCCCGGCGCTGCATCCGCTGGGCGACCACCAGGCGCATGGCCCGGCGTTCGCGCACGGCGTCATGAAGCCGTTCGTGCATATGCGCACGAGCCAGGGCTTCTTGCATGAGTTGCATCTCTCGGTTCCTGTTCTGACGCGCTTCGGTCGCGCCGGTGGGGGTGAAGTCTGTGGTCGCGGAGCCGGCGGGCTCGCTGGTGGACGGCTTCATCGGGGCCTGCTTCTTGGGGTCGTGCGTGAGGGGGCGATCGATCGTTCCTGCGGTGTTCATGCCGTGACCGGGTTCTTCCGCGGGCGACCACGCGGCCGCTTCCGGGCGACGACGACACCCTGGACGAACAGCTCTCCGCCCCAGACGCCCCAGGGCTCGCGTCGCTCCTTGGCGCCGGCGAGGCAGGCCTCGATCAGCGGGCAGGTGCGGCAGAGGGACTTGGCGTACTCCACGTCCGCGGGCGACTCGGCGAAGAAGACCTCCGGGTCGTAGGAGCGGCAGGGGACGGGTACGCCGAGGTTCTCGATGGCGTCGTCGAGCGCGGTGAGCGCGGTGAGGGGGATCAAGGTGGAGTCCTCCGTGAGGCCGGGCGGGGGGATCGTTTGCGAAGGCGGTACGGACGGGGCGTGCGCTTCGAGTTGCACGGTTGGTCTTCCTCGTCTGGTCGTTCCGGCCGGTTGACCGGGTGTCGGCTGGGTACCGGGTTCTCTTCCTGTCCCGAGGCCCCTTCGCTCCGTCGTCCCCGTTCGGGGCAAACAGAAGGGCCGCGGATCCCGGATGGGGTTCCGCGGCCCTGAAGGCGCCGGCCTGATCGGCGATCAGGCTGGATCACTCCAGGGTTCTGGCCCACGGAAGGCCCACATCAGGTGGTGCTGCGTCGTCTGCTTCCGGAATCCGGCACCGGCCGCCGCAAAGGCATAGGCATGTGCCTGTGCCGCTACCGCTTCCAGTGCCTTGGTCGGTCGCTCATTGCGCTCACGGACAAGACCCGCGAGGGCAGGGGAGGACGCCGGACGCACGGCACGGATGCCGGACAGACCGGTGCCCTGGTTCGAGGCGCCGAGCATGCACGTGGAGACGGTCGAGCGATCGGTCAGTTTGGCCGTGCTGATGGTGCTGATGTTGATGCTGATCACTGGACTCGCCTCCTCTCGGCGTCTCTGGGACTGGGGTGAGCCAGTCCGTTCGGATATGCAAGTACAACACGGAACCTGGGCCTTGGAGAAGGCCGCCGCTTCCGTGCCTAGAACCTATGGGGATTGCCGGGGCATGCGCAAACTATTTTTTCGACGAGTTCGCATCAGTCGCTCCCGGCTCTTACGTCGGGATCCTGACCTGCGCAGATAGCCAGAACATCGGCTCCGTAACTGCGCAGCTTGCGGCTGAGGACACCGGGGATGCGGGCGAGTTCCGCGGAACTGTCCGGGCATGCCTCGGCGATGGCCATCAGCGTGCGGTCGGTGAAGACGCAGAAGTCCGGCTGGCCGCTGCGCTCGGCCTGGGCCGCCCGCCACTCCCGGAGCCGCTCGTAGAGCCCTTCGTCCATGTCGGAGGGGCAGTCGTCGCAGCGCATCAGCTTCATCTCGCCCGCCTCGGTGAGCGTGCGGCCGCAGACCCGGCAGCGGGCGGGGGTGCGCTGGGCGCGCCGCGGGGCGGCGGTGACACTCGCGACGGTCCCGCGCTCGACGCCTCCGCCCGCGCCGGCGCCGGCGCGGCCGACGGCGGAGGCGGTGCCGGGACGCAGGCCGTCGAGGAAACGGCTCGGTCTGCGGCCGGGGCGGCCGCCGGGCGAGCGGGACAGGGCCCAGGAGACATGGAGGCGTTCCCGCGCGCGGGTGACGCCGACGTAGAGGAGACGGCGTTCCTCCTCGACCTGCTCGTCGGTCCGGGCGTAGGTGATGGGCAGCATGCCCTCGGCGACGCCGACCAGGAAGACGACGTCCCACTCCAGTCCCTTGGCGGCGTGCAGGGAGGCGAGGGTGACGCCCTGGACGGTCGGGGCGTGCTGGGCGTTCGCCCGCTCGTCCAGTTCCGTCACGAAGTCGCCGAGGGTGACTCCGGCTCTGGCGGCGGCGAGGTCGTGGGCGAGGTTGACCAGGGCGGCCAGGGACTCCCAGCGCTCCCTGACGGCGCCGGACCCGGCCGGGGGCTCGCTGGTCCAGCCCTCGCCGGAGAGGACGGCACGCACCTGGGAGGGCAGGTCCACGACGTCGTCCAGGAGGGAGTCGTTGCCGCCGAAGCGGGCCGCGCCGCGCAGGGCGATGCCGGCCTTACGGACCTCGGGCCGGTCGAAGAAGCGCTCGGCGCCGCGCAGCTGGTAGGGGACGCCGGCGTCGGCGAGCGCCTGCTCGTAGGTCTCGGACTGGGAGTTCGTGCGGAACAGCACCGCGATCTCGGCGGCCGGGACGCCCGCGTCGATAAGCTCCCGGATGCGGCGGGCGGCGCCCTCGGCCTCGGCGGGCTCGTCGGTGTACTCGGTGTAGACGGGCTCGGGTCCCTGGGAGCGCTGGGAGACGAGTTCCAGCCGGTGGTCGGCGGCGCGGCCCCGGGCCTGGGCGAGCAGGCCGTTGGCGAGGTGGACGACCTGGGGGGTCGAGCGGTAGTCGCGGACCAGTTTCACGACCGTGGCACCGGGATGCCGGGCACGGAAGTCGAGGAGATGGTCCGGCGTTGCTCCCGTGAACGAGTAGATGGTCTGGCTGGCGTCACCGACCACGCACAGGTTGTCCCTTTCGCCGAGCCACAGGTCCAGCAGCCGCTGTTGCAGGGGGCTGACGTCCTGGTACTCGTCCACGACGAAGTGCTGGTACTGCGCGCGGACCTGTTCTGCGATGTCGTGCCGGTCCTGGAGGACGGCGACGGTCAGCAGCAGGACGTCCTCGAAGTCGATCACCGCGCGGGTGCGCTTGAGGTCCTCGTAGGCCGCGTAGAGGTGGGCGATCTCGGCCGGGTCGCGCGGGGTCTCGCGGCCGGCCTTCGCAGCCGCGTACGCGTAGTCGGCGGGGACCGTCTGGGTGACCTTGCACCATTCGATCTCGGCCGTCACGTCCCGCAGCTCGTTCCGGTCGAGGCGGGTGCCCAGGCCGGCGGCCGCGTCGGCGACGAGCTGGATCTTGCGGTCGACGAGCCGGGGCAGGGAACCCCCGATCGCCTTCGGCCAAAAATACTGGAGCTGGCGCAGGGCGGCGGAGTGGAAGGTGCGGGCCTGGACGCCCTGGGCACCGAGCTGGCGCAGCCGGCCGCGCATCTCTCCGGCGGCGCGGTTGGTGAAGGTGACGGCGAGCACGGTGGAGGGGTGCAGGATGCCGGCGCGGACCCCGTAGGCGATGCGGTGGGTGATCGCCCGGGTCTTGCCCGTCCCCGCTCCGGCCAGCACGCACACCGGTCCGTGCAGGGCGGTGGCCACCTCGCGCTGCTCGGGGTCGAGCCCTTCGAGCACCGCGTCGGCAGAGTCCGGTACCTGCGGGAAGAGGGTGGAGTGCGTTGCTGCTGTCACATTGCCATGCTGCCAGGTCGCCCGGGACGGGTGCGGCGGTTGTCCACAGGCGGGGGCTCGCGGTCGTATTAATGCGGCAGGCGTCACAGCCGGAGCCCGGCGGGCGGCATACCCCGGGCGGGAATGGCCCGCCGGTGCCGTACGTTCTTCCCGTGGACGACTTCTTCCGAGCTGCCTGAGGAGAGCGAGAGACATGCAGGGCACTGTGACGATGTACAGCACGACGTGGTGCGGCTACTGCCGGCGGCTGAAGAGCCAGATGGACCGGGAGGGCATCGCCTACACCGAGATCAACATCGAGCAGGATCCCGAGTCCGCTGCTTTCGTGGAGAAGGCGAACGACGGCAACCAGACCGTCCCCACCGTGCTCTTCGCGGACGGCTCCACGCTGACCAACCCGTCGCTGGCCCAGGTCAAGCAGAAGCTCGCCGCGTAACCGCGAGCTGCGCCGAACGGCGGCTCCCGAGTCCGGACCGGCTCGGGAGCCGCCGTTCGCCGTCTCAGACGAAGCCGCGGGTCGGCAGGGGCTTGCCGTACCACATCTCGATCAGGCGGGCCGCGATGGAGATGCCGTAGGGCGGCAGCACCTCGCCGGACTCGAAGGCCGCGTGCAGCTCCTCGCGGGAGAACCAGCGGGCCTCGTGGATCTCGTCCCCGTCGACGTCGATCTCGGTGGACGTGGCGCGGGCCAGGAAGCCGAGCATCAGGCTGGACGGGAAGGGCCAGGGCTGGCTGGCGACGTACTCGACCGGGCCGACGGTGACGCCGACCTCCTCGCACACCTCGCGGCGCACCGCGTGCTCGATGGACTCTCCGGGCTCGACGAATCCGGCGAGCGTGGAGAAGCGGCCCTCGGGCCAGTGGACCTGGCGGCCGAGCAGGATGCGGTCCTCCTCGTCGGTGACCGCCATGATCACGGCCGGGTCGGTGCGCGGGTAGTGCTCCGCGCCACAGGCCGGGCACCGGCGGATGTGGCCGGCCGCGGCGATCACCGTGCGCTCGCCGCAGCGGGAGCAGAAGCGGTGGGTGCGCTGCCAGTTCTCCAGGCCGACCGCGTGCACCATGAGCCCGGCGTCGCGCGGCGACAGCAGCAGGCCGGCCTCCCGCAGCCCCGCGGGGCGCGCGGACTGGTCGATCCGGCCGGGCAGCGAATCCTTCTGGAGCGCGAAATAGCTGACGCCGTCCTCGTCGATGCCGAGGAAGTAGCGGTGCGCCTCGGTGAGCGGGGCCTCGAAGGAGGGGGTCATGACGAGTTCGGTCCGGCCGTCCGGGGTCTCGTCGATCAGCACCTGGCCGCCGGATACCACGAAACAACGGGTCGTGGGGTGGCTCCACGCCGCCGCGAGCCAGGCCTCGTCCAGCCGGTGGTGGGCGGCGCGGTCGATGCCGCTCGGGGCGGTCAGCGAGATGGGTCGGTCGGCTGTGTGGTCGGTCCAGGTGGTCACGGGTGCTTCCAACTCCCCCAGTGCGGTGATTTCGGCGGTCGTGCGGCGGGACGTAGGGCATGAGGGCACCGGGTCGGGCGCGGGCGGTGCGGGCGGGGCGGTGCCTCCAGTGTGCCCCGCGCCCTTCCGTACGGCGCCGGCGGTCACGATGCGGGACGCCAGTTGCGGGCCAGGTCGTCCCACAGGTAGGCGCTGGTCTCGACACCCTTGAGGAGGAGGTCCAGCTCGACCTTCTCGTCGGGAGCGTGCCAGCCGTCGGACGGGACGGAGATGCCCAGGAAGAGCACGGGGGCACCGAGGACTTCCTGGAGGTCGGCGGCGGGTCCCGAGCCGCCCTCGCGGGTGAAGCGGACCGGTCCCTGGAAGGCGCGGCCCATGGCACGGACCACGGACTGCAGCGCGGGGTGGTCGAGCGGGGTCAGGCACGGGCGCGTGGCCGAACCGAAGTCGATCTCGTACCGGATCCCGGCGGGCACCTGTTCGGCGGCCCAGGCGCGGACGGCCTTCTCGATGTGGTCGGGGTCCTGGCCGGCGACCAGCCGGAACGACAGCTTCACCATGGCCGCTGACGGGATGATCGTCTTGCTGCCGGGGCCCTGGTAGCCGCCGCCGATGCCGTTGACCTCGGCGGTCGGGCGGGCCCAGATGCGCTCCAGGGTGGAGTGCCCGGCCTCGCCGTGGGCGGCGTACGACTTGGCCGTGCGCAGCCAGCGCTCCTCGTCGAAGGGCAGCTCGGCGAACAGCTCGCGCTCGCGGTCGGTCAGCTCGACGATGCCGTCGTAGAAGCCGGGGACCGCCACGCGCGCGTGGTCGTCGTGCAGGGCGGCGACCAGGCGGGCGGCGGCGGTGGCCGGGTTGGGCACGGCGCCGCCGAAGGAGCCGGAGTGGATGTCCTGGTCGGGGCCGTACAGCCGGATCTCGCACTCGGCCAGCCCCCGCATGCCGGTGCAGACGGTCGGGGTGTCCTCGGCCCACATGCCCGTGTCGGAGACGATCACGGCGTCGGCGGCGAGCCGCCCGGCCCGCTCCTCCACCAGGGCCCGGAAGTGCGGGGAGCCGGACTCCTCCTCGCCTTCGATCAGCAGCTTGAGGTTGACCGCCGGGGCGGTGCGGCCGGTGGCGGCGAGGTGGGCGCGGACGCCGAGTGTGTGGAAGAACACCTGGCCCTTGTCGTCGGCCGCCCCGCGCGCGTAGAGGCGGTTGCCCCGGACGACCGGCTCGAAGGGGTCGCTGTCCCAGCCGTCCTCGCGGGCGGCGGGCTGCACGTCGTGGTGGCCGTAGACCAGGACGGTGGGCGCCTCCGGGTCGCCCGAGGGCCACTCGGCGAAGACGGCGGGGGCTCCCGGGGTCTCCCAGACCTCGGCGGTCGGGAAGCCGGTCTCCCGGAGTTTGGCGGCGAGCCAGTCGGCGCTGCGCCGCACGTCGGGCGCGTGGTCGGGCTGGGCCGACACGGAGGGGATGCGCAGCCACGCGGTGAGGTCGTCGAGGAAGGCGGCGCGGTGCTGCTCGATGTACGTGCGGACGGCGCTGTCCGGGGTCTGGCTCATGCTCCCGAGCCTATCCGCCCGGACCGACATCCTCGGAGGGCGGTTCGTCACACTCAGGTGGGCTCCGGTGACCGGTCCGTCCCGCCGGTGAGCAGCCGCTCCAGCGCGGCCCGGTCCGGCAGGCCCGCGGGCCGTACGACCTCGCCGCTGCGCACGTACAGGAAGGCGGCCGTGACGGACTCGGGCGGCACACCCTGCTGCTCGGCCCAGGCGAGCCGGTACACGGCGAGCTGGAGCGGGTCCGCGGTGCCGGAGCGGCCGGTCTTCCAGTCGACGATCTCGTACGTCGCCTCGTCGCCGTCGCCGTGTCTGTAGACGGCGTCGATGCGGCCGCGGACGACGCGGCCGGCGAGGGTGAGCTGGACGGGCACCTCGACCCGGTACGGGGTGCGCCGGGCGTAGTCGGTGCGTTCGAATGCCTCCTTGAGGGCTTCGAGGTCGTGTTCGTCGGCGATCTCGGCGTCGCTGCCGGGCAGCTCGTCCGGTTCCAGCAGGGGCAGCGTCAGCTCTTCGTAGCGGGCTTCGATCCAGGCGTGGAACCGGGTGCCGCGGCGCGCGGCCGGCTGCGGCGGGCGGGGCATGGGGCGCGCGAGTTCCTGCGCGAGCCCGTCGGGGTCCTCGGCGAGACGCAGCAGCTGGGTCGCCGTGAGCGTGGCGGGCAGGGGCACGTCGGTGACGGTCTGCCGGGCGCGCAGCAGCTCTCCGGCGAGCGCGTCGAGGTCGCGGTCCCAGGAGGCGACGGTACGGGCCTCCTCGGGGGTGAGCGGGGCCGGGGCGGAGGGCTCCGCGCGCCGGTGGCCGCCCTGGGGGGCGGACGCCTGGTGGGGGACCGTGGGCCGCTCGCCGCTCAGGGCGCCGCGGGCGTCCCGGTCGCCGCGGGCGTCCCGGTCGTCGCGGGCACCCGGGAGAGGGCCGGAGTCGGCCGTGTCCCGCGGGGGCGTCTCGCCGAAGAGGTCCTCGTCGTGGGGGACATCCTCCTCGTAGGGGAAGCCCTCCTCTGCGGGGAAGCCCTCCTCTACGGGGAAGTCCTCCTCGGCGGGGAAGCCCTCGTACGGCTCTTCGCCGTACGGGTCGTCGTCCGGTGGCTCGGGCCAGTCCGGGTGCTCGTCGCCGGCGGGGTCGTGCAGGGCGGGGCGGTGGCCGTCGGGACGGGCGGCGAGGGCGTCCAGGTGGGCGAGGACGGTCTCGGCGGCGGCACGGCGGCGGGCCAGGGCGGCGTCGTCCAGCGGCAGCGGCCACGCCTGGTCGGCGGTGGCCGTGTGCAGGGCCGGGTTCTCCTCGTCCGCCGCGGGTTCGTCCGCCCACGCCTCGATCTCGCCGTGTCCGGCGGCGCAGTGGTCGTACAGGGCCCGGAGGAAGTCGGAGGGGCCCCGGGGCTTCTTCTGGCTGGGCCCCCACCAGTGACCGGAACCGAGCAGGAGCGAGCGGGGGCGGGTGAAGGTGACGTAGCCGAGACGGAGTTCCTCGGTGTGCTGGTGGTCCTTCATGGCCTCGTGGAAGGCCTTCATGCCGCGCGCGTCCCAGCTGCCGGCGTCGGGCAGGGTGTCGGCGTCGCCGCGCAGGGCGTGCGGCAGCACCTTGGCCTGCGCGGTCCACTTCTCGCGGCCCTGGGCGCTGGGGAAGGTGCCGGACACCAGCCCGGGGACGGCCACGACGTCCCACTCCAGGCCCTTGGACTTGTGCGCGGTGAGCACCTTGACGGTGTTCTCGCCGCCGGGCAGGGCGTTGTCCAGCCCCTTCTCGTACTGGGCGGCGGTCCGCAGGAAGCCGAGGAAGGCCAGCAGGGTGGCCTCGCCGTCGCTCGCGGCGAAGGACGCGGCGACGTCCAGGAAGTTGGACAGGGTCTCCCGGCGGCGGGCGGCGAGCGCGTGCGGGGACGCCGACAGCTCCACCTCCAGGCCGGTGACGGCGAGGACCCGGTGCAGGACGTCCATCAGCGGGTCGGACAGCGAGCGCCGCAGGTCGCGCAGCTCGGCGGCGAGCCGGGCGAAGCGCACGCGCGCGTCCGGGGAGAACGGCAGCCGGTCGTCCCCGTCTTCCGCGAAGCCCCCCTCCGCCGGCGTTTCCAGGAATGTGTCGAGGGCGTCGGCGAGCGATATCACCTCGGACGGGTCGACCCCCTCCACGGCCGCGGCGAGCCGGCGGTCGGGGTCGTCGGCGCCGTCCACGCGCGCGTGGGCCACCAGCAGGCGGGCGCGGCGGCCCAGCAGGGCGAGGTCGCGGGGGCCGATGCGCCAGCGCGGTCCGGTCAGCAGACGCACCAGGGCGGCGTTGGCCCCGGGGTCCTGAAGGACCTCGCAGACGGCGACGAGGTCGGCGATCTCGGGCAGATGCAGCAGCCCGGAGAGGCCGACCACCTCGACGGGAAGGTCACGGGCGACGAGGGCGCCCTGGATCTCGGCGAAGTCGGTCGCGGTCCGGCACAGGACGGCGATCTCGCCGGGCGGCGTGCCGGTGCGCACGAGGTGGGCGAGACGGTCGGCGATCCAGTCGATCTCCTCGGCGTGGGTGGGCAGCAGGGCGCAGCGAACCGTGCCCTCGTACTCGGCGCCGGGGGCCGGGCGGAGGGCCTCCACGCCCGCGTGCATGGCGCGCAGAGGGGTGGCGAGGCCGTTGGCGAGGTCGAGCAGGCGCCCGCCGCTGCGGCGGTTCTCGCTGAGCGCCTGCCGGGCGGCGGGCCTGCCGTCGGCGTGGGCGAAGTGGTCGGGGAAGTCGTCCAGGTTGGCGACGGAGGCGCCGCGCCAGCCGTAGATGGCCTGGCAGGGGTCGCCTACGGCGGTCACCGGGTGACCGGTGCCGCCGCCGAACAGACCCGCCAGCAGGACGCGCTGGGCCACCGAGGTGTCCTGGTACTCGTCCAGGAGCACCACACGGAACTCCTCGCGCAGCAGGCGGCCCACCTCGGGGATGCGGGCGAGGCGGGCGGACAGGGCGATCTGGTCGCCGAAGTCGAGCAGGTCCCGCTGGCGCTTGGCGGCCCGGTAGCGGTGGACGAGGCCGGCGAGTTCCCAGCGGGCCGCGGCCGTCTCGGGCACCTTGCGCAGGTCGGCGTTGGTGAGCTTGGCGCCTTCCAGGGCGCGCAGCAGGTCGGCGTCCCAGGCGCGCAGGGCCTCGGGGTCGACGAGGTGTTCGGAGAGTTCGGAGTCGAGGGCGAGCAGGTCGCTGACGAGGTCGGCGAAGGACCGGGTCAGCGCCGGGTACGGGCCGGGGGCCTCGCGCAGCACCCGCGCGGCGAGCTGGTAGCGGGTGGCGTCGGCCAGGAGGCGCGAGGTGGGCTCCAGGCCGAGGCGCAGGCCGTGGTCGGTGAGCAGACGGCCGGCGAAGGAGTGGTACGTCGAGATGACGGGCTCGCCGGCCGGATCGTCCGCGTCCGGGCGGGAGGGTTCGGCGCGGGAGGCGGGCGGCGAGGCGTGGGGGTCGGACGGGGGGAGGGCGTCGGGGTCGGTGACGCCGGCCTTGATCAGTGCCTTGCGGACCCGTTCGGCCAGCTCGCCGGCGGCCTTGTTGGTGAAGGTCAGGCCGAGGACCTGGTCGGGGGCGACCTGCCCGGTGCCGACCAGCCACACCACGCGGGCCGCCATCACGGTGGTCTTGCCCGACCCGGCGCCGGCCACGATCACCTGCGGGGCGGGCGGCGCGGTGATGCAGGCCGTCTGCTCCGGGGTGAACGGGATGCCGAGGAGCTCCTTGAGCTGCTCAGGGTCGGTGATACGGGCGGGCATGTCGGAAAAGGCTAGCGGCGGGGACCGACAGTCGGAGCCGGCCGGACTGTCCGAGGGACGGAAGACGCAGGTCAGCGCCCGGGGTGCGGTACGTCACGCCCGTCGTCCGGACCCGTCCGGGCGTGCGGTACGTCACCCCCGTCGTCCGCATCCGGCCGGGCGACCGGTACGTCACCTCGTCGTCCGCATCTCACTCCACCACGTGCCGGCCCTCGGGCCGCGCGCTGCACGAGGCGCGGAACGCGCAGTGCGTGCAGTGCTGGCCGGCGCTCGGGGTGAACCGCTCGTCGAGGACCTTCCCGGCCGCGTTGGCCAGCAGATCACCGACCCACTCCCCCGCCGGCGGCTCCTGGGTCTGCACCTTGGGCAGGCCCTCGCCCCCGTCCCGCTTGGCGGCCCCCTGCCTGAGGTGGACGAGTTCCGCGCCGCCCGGTTCGGGGCGTACGCCGTCGAAGGCCGTGTCCACGGCGCCCTCGCGGACGGCGAGCTGGTAGACGGCGAGCTGGGGGTGCCGCTCCACCTCGCGCGCAGTGGGCGCCTGCTTGCCGGTCTTGAAGTCGACCACGTAGGCCCGGCCCTCGGCGTCGGTCTCCACGCGGTCCATCTGGCCGCGGATACGGACCTGGTAGTCGCCCGCTTCCAGGGTGACGTCGAAGTCCTGCTCGCTCGTCACCGGAGTGCGGCCGGCGCGGTCCAGCACGTGCCAGTTGAGGAAGCGTTCGAGCGCCACGCGCGCGTTGTCCTTCTCCTGCCGCGACTTCCAGGGCGCGTCGAAGGCGAGCGCGTTCCACACGGAGTCCAGGCGTTCCATGAGGACGTCGAGGTCGGCGGGGCTGCGGCCGGAGGCGACCTCGTCGGCGAGGACGTGGACCACGTTGCCGAAGCCCTGCGCGGTGGTGGCGGGGGCGTCGGCCTTCACCTCGCGGCCCAGGAACCATTGCAGGGCGCACGTGTTCGCGAGCTGGTCGAGAGCGCTGCCGGAGAGCACCACGGGCTGGTCGCGGTGGCGCAGCGGCACCTTGCTCTCGGTCGGTTCGAACATGCCCCACCAGCGGTAGGGGTGCGCGGACGGCGCCAGGGGGCGGCCGTCCTCGTCGGCGAGCGCGGCGAGCCGGGCGAGCCTGCGGGCGGCGGCCTCCCGCAGGGCCGCCGAGACGCGCGGGTCGACCGTGGTGGCGCGCAGCTCGGCGACGAGCGCGGCGACGGACAGCGGGCGGCGGGGGCGCCCGGTGACGTCCCTGGGCTCCACGCCCAGCTCGGTCAGGAACCGGGACGGCTGGTCGCCGTCGTCGGCCGGTGCCTTCACGGCGGTGACGACGAGGCGCTCACGCGCGCGCGTGGCGGCGACGTAGAACAGGCGGCGCTCCTCGGCGAGCAGCGCGCCCGGGGTCAGCGGCTCGGCGAGGCCGTCCCGGCCGATGCGGTCGGCCTCCAGCAGCGAGCCGCGGCGCCGCAGATCGGGCCACAGGCCCTCCTGGACCCCGGCGACGACGACCAGCCGCCACTCCAGGCCCTTGGAGCGGTGCGCGGTCATCACGCGGACGGCGTCGGGGCGGACCGCGCGGCGCGCGAGCGTGTCGGCGGCTATGTCCTCGGCCTCGATCTCCTCCAGGAAGTTCAGGGCACCACGGCCGCCGGTGCGCTCCTCCGCGCGCGCGGCGGTGGCGAACAGGGCGCACACGGCGTCCAGGTCCCGGTCGGCGTTACGGCCGGCCGCCCCGCCGCGCCGGGCGGCCCGCTCCAGCCGCGCGGGCCACGGCGTGCCCTCCCACAGGTCCCACAGCGCCTCCTCGGCCGTGCCGCCGGCCGCGAGGCGCTCGCGGGCCTTGCGGAGCAGCGCGCCGAGGCGCTGGGCACCGCGCGCGTACGCCGGGTCGTGCACGGCCAGGCGCTCGGGCTCGGCGAGCGCCCGCGCGAGCAGCTCGTCGGACGGGGGCGGCAGGGGGGTGCCGGCGGCCCGCTCCTCCTCGCGCAGGGCACGTCCGAGGCGGCGGAGGTCGGCGCTGTCCATGCCGGCGAGCGGGGAGGCGAGCAGAGTCAGGGCCGTCTCGGTGTCCAGCCAGGAGGCGACGTCCGGGGTCTGGTCCCCGACGCCCTCACCGACGCCCTCGGCTTCGGTTTCTTCGGCTTCCCCGGCTTCCGCTTCCCCGGCTTCCGCTTCCCCGGCTTCGGCTTGCCTGGCTTCAGCTTGCCTGGCTTCAGCTTCGGCTTCGGCTTCCCCGGTCTCGACTTCCTGGGCCCCAGGCTCCGCGGTTTCGGCTTCTGCGGCCTCGGTGCCGTGAACGCCGGTGTCGGCGGGCGCGTCGCCCTCCGCGGCGTTGCTCCTCTCCGCGGCGCTGTTCCCCTCCGCGGCACCGTGCTCCTCCGCGGCGCTGTTCCCCTCCGCGGCACCGTGCTCCTCCGCGGCGCTGTTCCCCTCCGCGGCGCTGTTCTCCTCGCGGTGCCGCGCCTCCGCCGTGGCCACCGCACGGAGCGCCGTGAGCAGCGGCGTCACGGCCGGCTCGTGCCGCAGGGGGAGGTCGTCACCGTCGATGTCCACGGGGACGCCGGCCGAGGTGAGGGCCCGGCGGAGGGTCGGCAGGGTGCGGGAGCCGGCCCGCACCAGGACGGCCATGTCGCGCCAGGGGACGCCGTCCTCCAGATGCGCGCGGCGCAGGATGTCCGCGATGTTGTCCAGTTCCGCGCCGGAGGTCGGGTACGTGTGGACCTCGACCCGGCCGCCGTCCCGTATGGGGGCCGGCTCGCGGTGGGCGCGGACCTTGTCGGCGGGCAGCCGGGGCAGCGGCATGCGCCGGGTGATCAGCCGGGTCGCGGCCAGCAGGGCGGCACCGGAGCGCCGCGAGGTGCGCAGCACTTCGACGGGGGCGGGACGGCCGTCCGCGCGCGCGAAGGCGGCCGGGAAGTCCAGGATGCCGTTCACGTCGGCGCCCCGGAAGGCGTAGATCGACTGGTCGGGGTCACCGAGGGCGACCAGCGTGCGGCCCCCGCCCGCCAAGGCGTGCAGCAGCCTGACCTGGGCGGGGTCGGTGTCCTGGTACTCGTCGACGTACACCGCGTCGTAGCGGGCCGCGAGCTGTGCGGCGGTCTCCGGGCGGCGGGCGAGCAGGACCGCGCGGTGGACCAGTTCCGCGTAGTCGATCACGCCCTGGAGGTCGAGCGTGTCGAGGTAGTCGGCGAGGAACGCCGCCGCCGCCCGCCAGTCGGGGCGGCCGATGCGGCGCGCGAAGGCGTCCAGGGCCTCCGGGCCGAGGCCCAGTTCCCGGCTGCGGGCGAGGACGGCACGGACCTCGTCGGCGAAGCCGCGCGTGGTCAGGCAGGCGCGCAGTTCGTCCGGCCAGCGCACGTGGGCCAGGCCGAGCCGTTCCAGCTCGGGCTGGCCGGCGAGCAGCTCCCGGACGGTGACGTCCTGCTCGGGGCCGGAGAGCAGGCGCAGCGGCTCGGTGAACCGGTCGCTGTCCTGGTGGGCGCGGACCAGGGCGTAGCAGTACGAGTGGAAAGTGGTCGCCCGGGGCGCGCGGGCCGCTCCCATGCGCAGCGCCATGCGGTCGCGCAGGTCGACGGCGGACTTGCGGCTGAACGTCAGCACCAGGATCCGCTCGGGGTCGCCGCCCCGGGCGATCCGCGCGGCCACGGACTCGACCAGGGTGGTGGTCTTGCCGGTGCCGGGACCCGCGAGGACCAGCAGCGGTCCGGTCGTGTGGTCAACCACGGCCCGCTGTGCAGCGTCCAGACGAGGGGGATCCACGACGGCCGGCGGGGTACGGACCAGTCGGTAAGCGCCACGGCTCCCCTGCCGCACCGAGGGGTGCGGCAGGCGCCTGGTGGAGGAAGAGGAGCTCACGTGGTTGGCCGGTCCTGGTGGTTGTGCTGGCGGGCAGGCGGTCACACGTGCGAGGCGGTGGCCGCGGGGTGAAGGGGACACGTGCTGCCGACGCTACGCCGCCGCTCCGGACGGAAGCAGGGCTTCCGATTCTTCCCTCGCGGCGCTCGCGCCACGCGCGTCCCCCATCCCACGAACGTACGTCATGCCACGGACGTCCCCCATGTCCCCCGAACGGATCACAGGCCCGCCCCGGCGGCATCCGATGGCGGAAGCTGTCAGGTGTGACCCTCCGCGCCCGCGTCGCCGTCCCATCGGGCCCGACGCATGTCGAGCCGCGGCAGATGGCCCTCCGTGCTCCTGCCCGCCTCCTTCAGCGGTGTGCCCTCCGCGCGGTAGCGGTCGAGCGCGCGCAGCTCGTGTCCGGGCAGCAGCACGCCGTCGGCGCGTACGACGCGCCACCACGGCACGGCGCCTCCGTAGAGCGCCATCACCCGGCCCACCTGACGCGGGCCTCCTTCGGCGAGCCACTCGGCGACATCGCCGTACGTCATGACCCGGCCCGGCGGAATCCGCTCGGCGACGTCGAGAACCCGCTCGGCGTACTCCGGCAGCGCGTCCGCGTACGTCTCGCGGGCGTCTTCGGAAGGGCTCTGCTCGCTCATCCACCCCATCCTGCCGCACCCCGCCGACATCTCCGCGGGCCCTGTGGGGAACGGTCCTCTCGCCCCGGGGCGGTCCTTCGGGCAGACTGTGCGCCCGCGCATCCACACCCTGATGCCCGTGTGTGTCGGTGGGGCATGCCACCATCGTGCGGGCGGTGACTGGTGATACGAGACCAAGAAGAGACCATGAAGGAGCAGGGCGTGCACCCCGAAGGAGCGGCGGGCACCCCTGACGCCTCCGCGCGCCGCGACACCGCCCACGCGGACGCGGGCGCCACCGACGCGCACCGAGAAGACACCGGTCCGCGCGAGGACGACGGCACGCGCGCCGAGGGACGCGCCGCCGAGGCCCCCGGTGCCGGCGGCACGTCCGCGCGAGGCGACGAACCCGGCGTTCGCGAGAACGACGATCCCCACGCGCGGGACGGCGGCACGGATACGAGTGACGACGATCCCCACGCGCGCGACGGCGGCACGGATACGAGTGACGACGATCCCCACGCGCGCGACGGCGGCACGGATACGCGTGACGGCGGCCCACACGCGCGGGACGGCGGCACGGACGCCGCCGAGGGGGCGCCCGGATCCGGGAGAGCGACCCCGGACCACCTTCCGTGCGCCGCCGACGACCCTCACGCCGAGCAGGTGGAGGGCGACGAACCGCTGCTCCCCGCGCGCGTGCACCGCCCCTCCGACCTCATGCGGCTCCTGGTGGGCGTGCTCGCCATCGTGGTGCTGCTCGCGATCGCCGCGTTCGCGCACGGCACCACCTCGGGCCTCGAACAGGACATCAACAAGGGCACCGGGCAGGCCCCGGACCTGCTGATCAAGATCGCGGGGCTGGCGTCCAGCATCGCGATCCTGCTGGTACCGGTCGCCTTCGCGATCGAACGGCTGATCAAACGGGACGGGCTGCGCATCGCCGACGGCGTCCTCGCGGCCGTCCTGGCCCACGGAGTGACACTCGCCACCGACCTGTGGGTCGCCCGGGCGGCCCCGGACTCGATCCAGGAGGCCCTCACCCAGCCCTCGCCGGGCGACATCCACGCGCTGACCGATCCGGTGCACGGCTATCTCGCGCCCGTGATCGCCTATATGACGGCCGTCGGCATGTCCCGCAGGCCCAGATGGCGCGCGGTGCTGTGGATCGTGCTGCTGCTCGACGCGTTCTCGATGCTGGTCACCGGCTACACGACCCCCTTCTCGATCATCCTGACGGTCCTGATCGGCTGGACCATCGCCTACGGCACGCTGTACGCGGTGGGCTCCCCCAACGTCCGCCCCACCGGCCAGACCCTGATGGCGCGCCTGCGGCACGTGGGCTTCCACCCCGTCAGCGCGGCCCGTGAGGAGGCCGTGGAGACGGAGAACGGCGACCGCGGCCGGCGCTACTTCGTCACCCTGGAGGACGGCCCTCCGCTGGACGTCACGGTCGTCGACCGGGAGCAGCAGGCACAGGGCTTCTTCTACCGCGCCTGGCGCAATCTGACCCTGCGCGGCTTCGCCACCCGCTCCAGCCTCCAGTCGCTGCGCCAGGCGCTGGAGCAGGAGGCGCTGCTGGCGTACGCGGCGATCGCGGCGGGCGCCAACGCGCCCAAGCTGATCGCCACCTCCGAACTCGGTCCCGACGCCGTCATGCTCGTCTACGAGCACACCGGCGGGCGCACGCTGGACTCGCTGGCCGACGAGGAGATCACCGACGAGCTGCTGCGCAACACCTGGCACCAGGTGCAGGCATTGCAGTCGCGGCGCATCGCGCACCGCAGGCTGGCCGGTGACGCGATCCTGGTGGATCGTTCCGGCAAGGTGATCCTCACCGAGCTGCGCGGCGGCGAGATCGCGGCCGGTGAGCTGCTGCTGCGGATGGACGTCGCGCAGCTGGTCACCACGCTGGGCCTGCGGGTCGGCGCCGAGCGGGCCGTGGCCTCGGCGGTGGGGGTGCTCGGCCCGGACGCGGTGGCCGACTGCCTGCCGATGCTCCAGCCGATCGCGCTGACCCGCTCCACCCGCTCCACGCTGCGCCGGCTGGCCCGGGAGCGGGCCCAGCGCGAACGCGAGGCGGTGCTCGAAGCCTCCCGGCAGGCCAAGCCCGCCCGCCAGGAGGAGGCCGCCGCGACGGCCCCGCTCGAAAAGCCCGACAAGAAGGCGGTCCGGGCCGAGCAGCGCGCGGAGAAGCGGGCCATCGACGAGGCCCTGGACGAGGCCCGTGAGGAGGATCTGCTCACCCAGATCCGGCACCAGGTGCTGCGGATCAGGCCCCAGGCGCCGGTGGAGCCGGCCCGGCTCGAACGGGTCCGGCCGCGCACGCTGATCAGCTTCATCGCCGGTGCGATCGGCGCGTACTACCTGCTGACACAGCTCACCCACATCGAGTTCGGCACGCTGTTCGCGCAGGCTCAGTGGGGCTGGGTGGTCGCCGCGGTGCTGTTCTCCGCGCTCAGCTACGTCGCCGCGGCGATGGCCCTGCTGGGGTTCGTGCCGGAACGGGTGCCGTTCCCGCGGACCGTCGCGGCACAGGTCGCCGGATCGTTCGTGAAGATCGTGGCACCGGCCGCGGTGGGCGGTGTGGCCCTCAACACGCGCTTCCTCCAGCGCGCCGGCGTGCGCCCGGGGCTCGCGGTGGCGAGCGTCGGCGCGTCCCAGCTGTTCGGGCTCGGCTGCCACATCCTGATGCTGCTCTCCTTCGGCTATCTGACCGGCACCGAGAAGACGCCTTCGCTGTCGCCGTCCCGCACGGTCATCGCGGGTCTGCTGACCGTGGCCGTGCTCGTCCTCGTGGTGACCTCGGTGCCGTTCCTGCGGAAATTCGTCGTCACGCGCGTGAGGTCGCTGTTCGCCGGTGTCGTGCCGCGCATGCTCGACGTCCTCCAGCGGCCGCAGAAGCTCGTCACCGGCATCGGCGGCATGCTCCTGCTGACCGCCTGCTTCGTGATGTGCCTGGACGCCTCCATCCGGGCCTTCGGCGACGGCTCGGTGTCGCTCAGCATCGCCAGCGTCGCCGTCGTCTTCCTCGCCGGCAACGCGCTCGGCTCCGCGGCGCCCACCCCGGGCGGCGTGGGCGCGGTCGAGGCGACCCTCACCGTCGGTCTGATCGCCGTGGGCCTGCCCAAGGAGGTCGCCGCCCCGGCCGTCCTGCTGTTCCGGCTGCTGACCCTGTGGCTGCCGGTGCTGCCGGGCTGGCTGGCCTTCAACCACCTCTCCCGCAAGGGAGCCCTGTGAGCGCCCTCGCCCGGTGACGTACCCCGGACGGCCCGCGCCCGGCGCGCGCCCCCGCGTGTGCGCCGCCACGATGGGGGTATGGCGAACCCCATCCGGCTGCGCACCGCCGCGCTGACCACCACCGCTGTGCTGCTCTCCGCTGTGCTGGCCGGATGCGGCGGCGGCACCACGGGCGGGGATCTCACCACGCAGAAGCTGGACTGGAAGGACTGCCCGGCCCCCTCCGAGGCGGAGGGCGGCGGCAGCGCTCCGTCTCCGCTGCCGAACGGCACCGACTGGCAGTGCGCCACCATGAAGGCGCCGCTGGACTGGAGCGACCCCAAGGGCAAGACGATCGACCTCGCCCTGATCCGCGCACGGACCAGCGGCCCCGCGAACAAACGGATCGGCTCGCTCATCTTCAACTTCGGCGGCCCGGGCGGCAGCGGCGTCACCACGCTGCCCGCGTTCGGCGCGGACTACACCACCCTGCGCACCCGCTACGACCTGGTCAGCTTCGACCCGCGCGGGGTCGGCCGCAGCGCGCCGGTGAAGTGCGAGAGCGACGCTCAGCTGGACGAGTACTTCCAGCAGGACGCGACCCCGGACACCAAAGCCGAACGCGCCGAGTTCCTGCAGCGGACCAAGCAGTTCAACGCGGCCTGCGAGACGAACTCCAAGAAGGTCCTGCCGCATGTGCGCACCACGGACGCGGCCCGCGACATGGACCTGATGCGCCAGGTCCTCGGCGACGACAAGCTCCACTACTTCGGCATCTCCTACGGCACCGAACTCGGCGGCGTCTACGCGCACCTCTTCCCCAAGAAGGTCGGCCGGGCCGTCTTCGACGGCGTCGTGGACCCCACGGAGGACCCGGAGCAGAGCGCGCTCGGCCAGGCCGAGGGCTTCCAGCTCGCCCTCGACAACTTCGCGAAGGACTGCACCTCGAAGACCACGGACTGCCCGATCGGCGACACCCCGCAGGAGGTGAAGGACCGCATCGCGAAGCTGCTCGCCGACCTGGAGAAGAAGCCGATCCCGGGCATCTTCCCGCGCCAGCTGACCCAGACCGCCGCCACCAACGGCATCGCCCAGTCCCTGTACTCGAAGGACTTCTGGGAGTACCTCACCGAGGGGCTGGAGGAGGCGTACGACGGCGACGGCAGGATCCTCATGCTGCTGTCCGACTCGATGAACGGCCGCAGCGAGAACGGGGAGTACAGCAACCTCATGCCGGCGAACATCGCCATCAACTGCGCCGACGACAAGCCCCGGTACACCGCCGACCACGTCCAGCAGCAACTGCCGCGCTTCCACTCCGCGTCCCCGCTGTTCGGGGACTACATGGCCTGGGGCATGCTCAGCTGCACCGACTGGGCGGTGCCGGGGGCAGCCAACCATCCGGACGTCGGCGCGCCGGGGGCGGCGCCCATCCTGGTCGTCGGCAACACCGGCGACCCGGCCACCCCGTACGCCGGCGCGAAGAGGATGGCGCAAGCGCTCGGCAAGGGCGTCGGTGTCGAGCTGACGTACAAGGGCCAGGGGCACGGCGCGTACGACAGCAAGAACAAGTGCGTGCAGAGCGCGGTGAACGGCTACCTGCTGAACGGGAAGGTGCCGAAGGCCGGCACGGTCTGCTCCTGACAGACTCATTGACCTACTGAAATCGCAGGTCAGAGCGTTATCCACAGGCCGGCACGGGCCGGGCTGCGGGCGCCTACCATGGCCTGAACGCCCGGCGCGGCACGATGCGGCGGGCCTGTCAGGGGGGTGCGCATGACGCGATTTCCGCGGTGGACGGCCGCGCTGGCGGCGGGGCTGCTGCTGGCCGGCTGCGGCGGCTCGGGCGGAGGCGACGGCAGGGACGAGGGCAAGGGGACCGACTCGGCTCCCCCGTCGGCGCCGAGCTCCACGACCGCGCCGTCCCCGGTGACGCTCCCGTCCGCCCTCACCTCCCAGCACCTCGACTGGCACCGCTGCACGGCCACGCAGAGCACCGCCGCGCCGAGCGACGCATGGCGGTGCGCGACGCTCAAGGTGCCACTGGACTGGTCCGATCCGGGCGGCAGCACGATCGGTCTGGCCCTCATCCGCTCGCGAGCGACCGGCGGCGACCGCATCGGGTCACTGCTGTTCAACTTCGGCGGCCCCGGCGGCTCGGGCGTGTCGACGATGCCGTACTACGAGAACTCCGTCTCCGCTCTCCACGAGCGATACGACCTGGTGAGCTGGGATCCGCGCGGGGTCGGGGCGAGCGAGGGCATCCGCTGCCGCGGCGACCGGGAGATCCAGGCCGCCGAGGACGTGGACGCCACCCCGGACACCCCGGCCGAGGAGAAGGCGTACTTCCAGGACGCCGCCGACTTCGGCACGGGCTGCCGACGGGCCTCCGGCCCCCTGCTGGCCCATGTGTCCACCACCGACACCGCCCGCGACATGGACCTGATGCGCCAGGTCCTCGGCGACGACAAGCTCCACTACTTCGGCATCTCCTACGGCACCGAACTCGGCGGCGTCTACGCCCACCTGTTCCCGCGCCGGGTGGGGCGCCTGGTGCTCGACGCGGTGGTCGACCCGACCGCGGACACGGTGGGCCACGCCCAGAACCAGGCCCGGGGCTTCCAGCGGGCCCTGGACGACTACCTCAGGTCCACCGGCCAGGACCCCGCTCAGGGCACCCGGAAGACAGCCGGCCTGCTGAGCCGGCTCGACGCGGAGCCGCTGCCGACGTCGTCCGGGCGGAAGCTGACCCAGACGCTCGCGGTCACCGGGATCATCCTGCCGCTGTACAGCGAGTCCAGCTGGCCGAGACTGACCAGCGCGCTCGCCGCGGCGGAGAAGGGCGACGGTTCACAGCTGCTGGCGCTCGCCGACGAGTACAACGACCGGGACGCATCCGGCCGTTACGGCACCATGTCGCACTCCCAGCGGGCCATATCGTGCCTGGACGAAAAGCAGCGGCCGACGATCGCCGAGACGAAACGGCGGCTCGCGGAGTTCGAGCGGATCTCACCGGTGTTCGGCGACTTCCTGGGCTGGGACACGGCCGGCTGGTGCCACGACTGGCCGGTGCCGGGCCAGTACGACACCCCGGAGGTGGGCGCACCGGGCGCGGCGCCGATCCTGCTGGTCGGCAACACGGGCGATCCGGCCACCCCGTACGAGGGCGCCCGCAGGATGGCCGACGAGCTGGGCCGCGGCGTGGGCGTCGAACTCACCTGGAAGGGCGAGGGACACGGGGCGTACGGCAGCGGCAGCGACTGCGTCGACTCGGCGGTGGACGCCTACCTGCTGAAGGGGACGGTACCGAGGGACGGCAGAACCTGCTCCTGACGGAGCGAACGCGGCGAGGACCGGCGGGGCGTCGTACCGCTCAGGACCCCGCGGCGCCCGGGCCGTCTCCGGGCCGGGCGCGGTCGGCCGGTAACGGCCGGCAACGGCCGAAGCCCACGGCGTCCGAGCTGGTCAGAGCCGTGGGCTTCGTCAGGGCCGCTGGTGAGCGGGAGCGGGGGTCAGTAGACCGGCTTCTCGGGCTCGATCTGGTTGACCCAGCCGATCACGCCGCCGCCGACGTGGACCGCGTCGGCGAAGCCCGCGGACTTCAGGACCGCGAGGACTTCCGCACTGCGGACACCCGTCTTGCAGTGCAGGACGATCTTCTTGTCCTGCGGCAGGCCCTCCAGGGCGGTGCCCATGAGGAACTCGTTCTTCGGGATCAGCTTGGCGCCCGGGATGGAGACGATCTCGTACTCGTTCGGCTCGCGGACGTCGATGATCTCGATGTTCTCGCCGTCGTCGATCCACTCCTTGAGCTGCTTCGGAGTGATCGTCGAGCCGGCGGCCGCCTCCTGGGCTTCCTCGGAGACGACGCCGCAGAAGGCCTCGTAGTCGATGAGCTCGGTGACGGTCGGGTTCTCGCCGCAGACCGCGCAGTTGGGGTCCTTGCGGACCTTGACCTGGCGGTACTGCATCTCCAGGGCGTCATAGATCATCAGCCGGCCCACCAGCGGCTCGCCGGTGCCGGTGAGGACCTTGATCGCCTCGGTGACCTGGATGGAGCCGATGGACGCGCACAGCACGCCCAGGACGCCGCCCTCGGCGCAGGAGGGGACCATGCCGGGGGGCGGGGGCTCCGGGTAGAGGCAGCGGTAGCAGGGGCCGTGCTCGGACCAGAAGACGGAGGCCTGGCCGTCGAAGCGGTAGATCGAGCCCCAGACGTACGGCTTGTTCAGCAGCACGCAGGCGTCGTTGACCAGGTAGCGGGTCGCGAAGTTGTCCGTGCCGTCGACGATCAGGTCGTACTGGCTGAAGATGTCCATCACGTTGTCGGCTTCCAGCCGCTCCTCGTGAAGGATCACGTTCACGTACGGGTTGATGCCCTTGACGCTGTCACGCGCCGACTCCGCCTTGGAGCGGCCGATGTCGGCCTGGCTGTGGATGATCTGGCGCTGCAGGTTCGACTCGTCGACCTCGTCGAACTCCACGATGCCGAGGGTGCCCACGCCCGCGGCGGCCAGGTACATCAGCGCCGGCGAGCCCAGGCCGCCGGCGCCCACACAGAGCACCTTGGCGTTCTTCAGCCGCTTCTGCCCGTCCATGCCCACATCGGGGATGATCAGGTGGCGGGAGTACCTGCGGACCTCGTCTACGGTGAGCTCAGAGGCTGGCTCGACCAGGGGTGGCAGCGACACGGGGACTCCGTTGGTCGGTCGATCACTACAGTTGTTCTCCCCGTAACACTGCCACGGCCTTCTTCATTCCGAGACACCTGTTCCGACACGCGAGACGATTTCGTCCCAGTAGCCGGGCATCGCCTCCCAGGGGTCGGTGCGCCCGCCGCCGTCGGTGCGGTCCGTGAGGTAGACGGTCGCCGCGCCCTGCCAGCGGGCTATCCGCAGCGCCTCGTCCACATGGCCGCGGGGCACGCTGTGCACGAAGTGGCAGAAACGGTCGGGCGGGTAGTCGGCGGTCCACTCGGCCGCCTGTGACCAGCGGTACTCGGACCAGGGGCCGCGGAAGGTCACGAGCTGGTCGGCGTGCTCGGCGTAACCGGGGTGCGGATGGCGGCCGTGGCCGAGGACGACATGGGCGGTGCCGCTGATCGCGCGGAGCGTGCTGATCGCACGGCGGACCTCCGGCAGCGCGGTGCGGTCGGTGGGGCAGCGGTCCAGCAGGAAGCCGTCGACCCGGTACCAGTCGAGATGGCGGTGGGCGTCGGAGAGCAGGTCGCCGACGGCGCGGGCGCCGTAGGTGAGGTCCAGGTGGCCGAGGAGGCGGACGCCCGCGGCTCGCAGCCGCCCCGCGGCCTGGAGACAGTGCGGGTCGGGGCGGGTGCCGGGGCCGGCGGCGACGTCGAGGGCCACCCAGTCCAGCGGCGTGCCGGGGCGGGCGAGTTCGGCCCACTGGGCGGGGGCGAGAAGCGGGTGCGCGTAGCCGGGGATGCCGAGGGCGGTACGGACGCCGGTGCCGCTGCCCCCGGCGGTGGTGGTGTCCGGACGCGGCCTGCCGCCTCCGTCCGTCAGATGCGGCATGCCGCCTCCATCCAGATGTCGGCCAGGGACTCCTCGAGGTTGATGCGGGGCCGCCAGCCGAGCCGGTCGCGGGCGGTGCGCACATCGGCCTGCTGCCAGCTGCCGCAGCCGTCCGGGTAGGGGTACGCCGCCGGGGAGGCGTGCTCGGAGTCGGCGCGGGGGTGACCGATGGCGGCGCGCAGCGGACCGGGCGGGGCGTCGAGCTCGTGGAGGGCGCCGCCGTATCCGGCCACGCGCGCGAGGACGGCGGCGGCGTCCCTGAGGCGGACGGCCCGGCCGGAACCGATGTTGATCACGCCCTGCGCGGCGGAGAGCGAGGCGGCGTGCACGGCTCGCGCGACATCGCGTACGTCGACGAAGTCGCGCTGCACGCCCAGGCCGGCGAGCTTGAGTTCGCCGTCGCCGGACTGCATGGCGCGGCGCATGGCCTCGGCGAGCCGGCCCAGCGGGGAGCCGGCGGGGGTGCCGGGGCCGGCGGGCGAGAAGACCCGCAGCACGACCGCGTCCAGGCCCGAGCCGAGGACGAGTTCGGTCGCGGCGAGCTTGCTGACGCCGTACGGGCCGCCGGGGCGCGGTACGGCGTCCTCCGCCGTGGAGGAGCCGGGCTGGCTGGGGCCGTACTCCGCACCGCATCCGATCTGCACCAGCCGGGCCCCGCACCCGCTGCGGCGCAGCGCCTCGCAGACGGTGGCGACGGCGACGGTGTTGTGCCGGGTGAGTTCGCGGGCCCCGCCACGGGTGGCGCCCGCGCAGTTGACGACGACCCCGGGGTGGACCGCGTCGAGGAAGCGGGTGAGCGCGCCCGGGCTGCCGCTGGCGAGGTCGAAGCGGACGTCGGCGTCGTCGCCGCGGCCGAGCGCGGTGAGCTGGACGGCCGGGTCGGCGAGCAGGCGGTCGGCGACGAAGCGGCCGATGAAACCGTTGGCTCCGATCAGCAGGACCCTCATCGGGCGGCTCCCGGGGTGTGCGCGGCGGTGGTACCGGCCGTCTCGACGGCTTCTGCGGCTGCTCCGGGCGCTCCGGCGGTTCCGGGGGTTCCGGACGCTCCGGGTCGGGAGGTGGTCATCTGGTGTTCTCCTTCAAAGGGGTCGTGCGGGTGCCTGCGGCGGTGGATCGGGCCGGCGGGCGGAAGGTTCACTCGGGTGCTCCCGTGGGCGCGTGGGCCGAGGCCCGGGTGAGCGTGCGGCCGGCGTGCCACAGCAGGGCGAGGGCCGCGGTCCCGCAGGCCACGGTGGGTACGGCCCCCTCGCCCCAGGTGTCGGCGAGGGTCTGGACGGGAACCGCCAGGAAGGCGCAGCCGGGCAGCCGGCCGGCCAGCGGCAGCGTGAGGGCCGCGGCTTCCGTGGCCGCCGCGGCGCCCAGCGCGAGGGCGGGGGCGTGCCGGTGGCGGTGCACGGTGAGCAGTCGGGCCGGCAGGAGCAGGGCGCCCAGGGTGAGGGCCTGCGGATAGGCGGCGGGTTCGTGCAGCACGGTGCCGCACAGCGCGAGCAGTGCCCCGAGAGCGGCCAGGAACAGGGTGAGCGCGCCGAACAGCAACGGTTTCGCGGCGGCGGTGAAGTCCTCCAGGCCCCGGCTGCCGGCGAGCCTGCGGCGGGCGCCGGCGCCGAGGAGGTGGGCGGCCCAGGCCGCCGGGGCGCAGGCCAGCAGAAGGGCCAGGACGGGGGCGGTGGCGGTGGGCCAGGGCCCGTCGGGGGCTCCGGTGGGCAGGTCGTCGGGGCCGCCCGTCACGACGGCGTGCAGGAGGCCGTCGCCGACGAGGGCGTACCCGAGCAGCCAGAGGGTTCCTGCGCGCGTACCGGCCGCGGTGCGCCACGCGCGGGTGCCAGGCGGGCCGGCGAGCGGGGCGTGGCGCAGTGCCGTGCGCGCGGCGAGGGCGACGGCGAGGAGACCGCCGAGCGCCACCAGCCGGCGGGGGTGTCCGTGGGTGAGGCGCAGTCCGGTCACGGTGGCCGCGCCGAACGCTCCGGGCAGGAGGGTGAGCAGGACCCAGCCGGCGCGGACGCGGGGCACCGGCAGGGGCTGGGGTGCCGGGCGGGGGCCGGCGTCGCGCGGCACGCGCGCGTACAGCTCCTCGGCGAGGGAGAACACGTCCCGGTGCCGGAATCGGGCGGCCGTCCGGTCGGTGACCCCGTGCGCCTCCAGCCCCGCGGCGATCTCCAGCGGGTCCACGGCCCGTTCGCACAGCTCACGGTGCCGGTGCAGCAGGGCTTTCACGGGGTCCCCGGCCCCTCGGCGCGGCCCCGCGGCACGCCGCCCGTCCGTCCCTGTCCCCGTCCCTGTCCCCGTCTCCGCCGCGGCGCGGGTACGGAGCGGGGCGGGGCCGCGGCGGACGGACTGTCCGGCACCGTCGGCGGCGCCGCGCGCGGGGACCCTGCGACGGGCCCTCGCGGCCCACTCGCCGGACTCGGCCCCGCCCTCGCCCGTCGCGCCCGGCAGAGCACCGCTCCCGGCCGCTTCCGGCCCGCCCGGCACAGCCCCGGCCGCTTCCGGCCCGCCCGGCACAGCCCCCGCCGCTTCCGGCCCACCCGGCACAGCCCCCGCCGCTTCCGGCCCACCCGGCACAGCCCCCGCCGCTTCCGGCCCACCCGGCACAGCCCCCGCCGCTTCCGGCCCGCCCGGCACAGCCCCGGTCACGTCCGGCCCGTCCGCGGGCTCCCCGTCCCCGGTCTCGTCCGGTGAGCCCGCCGGCCACTCCCCCGACCGCGTGTCCCACGGAGCGGCAGCCGAGGGTGCCCCCGGCCGGTCCGGTCCGGCGGGCTCTCCCCGGCGCGAGGTGCCCTCGCCGGCGCTGTCGGTGGTGGGGCTGTACAGGTCGCTCATCGTGGCCCCTCCGCCGCGGCCAGCGGGGTCGCGCGGACCGGGGTGGTCGTGGCCCAGCCCGGGGCGGAGCGAGGCAGGACGCGGGCCGTGGGCCGGGTCCAGCGGCCGGGGACGCGGGACTCGGCGGGGGTGGCGAACGGGAGGGGGTCGCCGGACTCGTCCAGGACGACCCGGCGGACCGGGCAGTGCGAGACGATCTCCAGGTAAATGCCGTGAAATGCCGCGATGTTCTGCTCGACGGTGAACAGTTCGAGCGCCCGGGCGCGCGCGGCGGCACCGAGGCGCGCACGACGCTCGGGGTCGCGCAGCAACGCCACGCACGCCTCCGCGAGCGCCCTGGGGTTGCGCGGGGGCACGACCAGCCCGGTGCCGCCGATGACCTCCACCACGGCTCCCACGTCCGTGGAGACGGTGGCCCGTCCGCAGAACATGGCCTCGACGAGGCTGATCGGGAAGCCCTCCACGACGCTGGAGAGGACGACGACCGCGCCGGCGGCGTACGCGTCGGGCAGCGTCGGGGCCTCCGGGGCGCCGATCTCCTCGAAGGAGACGGGGTTGTCGCCGACGGCGTGCGCGTCCTCCGCCTCGTCCGGGAAGAGCTGCGCGGCCAGCGCCCGGCAGTGGCCGAGGTAGGCCGCGCCCTCGGCGTCCGAGGGCGCGCCCACGATCCGCAGGCGGGCCTCGGGCTCCTCCCTGCGGACCTCGGCGAAGGCGTGCAGCAGGGACACCAGGTCCTTCGCGGGTTCGACGCGGCCGACCCAGACCAGGGTGTGCGGATCGGCGCGGTCGGGGGACTCGCCGGCCTCCGTGAAGCGTGCGGCCTCCATGCCCGGATGCACCATGCGGATCCGGGCGCGGTCGGCGCCGCACCGTTCCTGCCAGCGGCGGGCGTGGGCGTTGCCCGGGGTGAGGATCTCGGCCCGGCGGTAGACCTCGGCGGCGAGCCGGCCCTGGAAGGCGGCCACCAGGGCGCGTACGGCGGGGGCCGCGGCGTCGGGGCCGAGGGTCAGGTAGTGCGAGCGGAGCTGTACGCCGTACTCCGTGACGAGCAGCGGTACGTCGCCGAAGTGCCGGGCGAGCAGTCCGCAGAGGGCGGCGGGGCCGCCCGCGGTGGCGTGGCAGAGGTCGGCCGCGCCGAGGCCGTCGTCGCCGTACCAGTCGAGGGAGAGGGGGCGCAGGGCGCGTTCGAGGTGTGCGACGGCGGTGAGGAGGTCGGGTACGCGCGCCTCGCGCGCCGTGCGCAGCGCGTGCGGGGCGCGGCAGGCACGTTCCAGGGCGCGTACGGCGGTGTCGGAGCGCAGGGCGCCGACGAGTCCGCCCTCCTCGCGGGCGAGGTCGGCGAGTCCGTACAGCGCGCTGCCGAAACGGTCCGCCAGGTCACCGGCCGCACTCTCGGCGACGGACACGCCTCCGACGGCGGATGCGGCTCCGGCGGCGGACACGACTCCGGCGGCGGAGGCGGTCTCGGCCCCGGCAAGGGACACGGCTCCGGCTTCGGTCCCGGCGCAGACGGCCGCGAGCAGGTCGCCGTAGCACTCCTCGAAGCGCCGGCGCGCGCGCCGTCCGTAGCCGACCCCGTCGTCCACGGCCGTCCACAGCGGTGCCGTCCGCACTCGCCTGACCTGGGGCGGGAGCGGAACGAGGCCTTCGGCCTCCTGGCGCCGGCTGCGGCTGAGCGCGTAGACGTCGAACTCGTGCCGGTCCAGCCCGCGCACGAGCCGGTCGCACCAGAGCCTGGCGTCACCGCTCACATATGGATAGCCACCCTCTGTAAGCAGTCCTATGCGCACGTGTGCACCCCCGATCTCCCGTCCGAGGAGCCGCAGTCGTCCTCGCGGCTCGCAGCGGGAAGAACGTAAGGGGACAAGGTGGTGGGGGGGGGGGGGGGGGGGGGGGGGGCCC
>NZ_JAINRE010000041.1 GCF_020400595.1 Streptomyces naphthomycinicus
CAGTACCAGGGCATCGAAACCGGCGTCGGCAACACCCAGTACAGCGGCAAGGTCGACCTGACCAGCACCCAGTCCGGATCGTCGTACACCCTCACCGACGGCACCCGCGGCGGCCACAAGACCTACAACCTCGACCACGGCTCCGACGGCACCGGCACACTGTTCTCCCAGGACAGCGACACCTGGGGCGACGGAAAGGTCGCCAACGCGGCCACCGCCGCCGCGGACGCCGCCTACGGTGCCCAGGAGACCTGGGACTTCTACAAGAAGACCTTCAACCGCAGCGGCATCAAGAACGACGGCGTCGGTGCCTACTCCCGCGTCCACTACGGCAACGCCTACGTGAACGCCTTCTGGGACGACAGCTGCTTCTGCATGACCTACGGCGACGGCACCAAGGACGCCGCCCCCCTCACCTCCCTGGACGTCGCCGGCCACGAGATGAGCCACGGCGTCACCTCCAACACCGCGGGTCTGGAGTACTCCGGCGAGTCCGGCGGACTCAACGAGGCCACCTCCGACATCTTCGGCACCGGCGTGGAGTTCTACGCCGCCAACTCCACCGACGTCGGCGACTACCTCATCGGCGAGAAGATCGACATCAACGGCGACGGCACCCCGCTGCGCTACATGGACAAGCCCAGCAAGGACGGCGGCTCCGCCGACTACTGGTCGGCGGACGTCGGCAACAAGGACGTGCACTACTCCTCCGGCGTCGCCAACCACTTCTTCTACCTCCTCGCCGAGGGCAGCGGCGCGAAGAAGATCAACGACGTCAGCTACGACTCGCCCACCCAGGACGGCTCCAAGGTCACCGGCATCGGCCGCGACAAGGCCCTGCAGATCTGGTACAAGGCGCTGACCACGTACTTCACCTCGAAGACCGACTACAAGGCAGCCCGCGAAGGCACCCTGAAGGCGGCCACGGACCTGTACGGCGCGGACAGCACCGAAGCCAAGACGGTCGCCGCGGCCTGGACCGCGGTCAACGTCAGCTGACAAACGCACAGCACCGGGGGCGGCACCAGGCACTCAACGCCTGCTGCCGCCCCCGGCGCACTCCGTCCTCGTCGGCCCTGACCACATCTCACAGTTGCGGGATAGGCAACTCGCGGATCTTCCGCCCGAACTACGTCGGTAGGTCACCGACTTGCTCGAAGACTGAGGCGCGACGTCGTGCCCACGCCGCAAGGCATCTTCGCTCACCAGGTCCGCGGGGCAGGCTGGTGATTTCCGGCCCCGACGAGTAGTACGACCTCTTCGTCCCCAAGCGGCGGTCGTGAGGCACCGGTGCTGTCCGGACCCCGACCGCGCGGTCTGGCACCCTCCGATCAGGTTCCTGGCTCCGTGCCGTCCGATCCGCTTCCCCTCCGCAGCCCCACCCGGCGCCCCGGCCGGCCGGCCGTCGGCGGTCCCGGGCCCGGTCCGGTCCCGCCCGCTCGCGGACCACTTGCTGTTGGCCCGAACCCCGCGGTTACGCTCCGGGCGCTCATCCGTGTCCGAGGCCCGACCCCGCGCCGAAGGACCTGTCCCTGGTACCCCTCGTCGCGCAGGAGTGTGCTGGAACCACGTGCGCGCGGGCCGCGTGATGACTCGTGCGAGACCGACGTGCCCGAGTGGTGCGGCGCGCGGAAGTCTGCCGAGTTGGTATGAGAGGGCTTGGGTGCCAGATGAGAGTGAAGCCGCGCCAGGAACCGAGTCTTCTTCCGGTTCTGGGGATGTTCGTCGTGCTGGCGGCCTTGACGGAGCGCTTTCTGTCGCTGACCGGCGGGCCGAAGACTTACATCTTGTGCGATGACGTTGTCGGCCTCTCCGAGAGGCTCGACCGCGAGGCGGGTACGAACCGGTGGCTTCTCCTGGCGGGGCTGGTGCTGTCCGTGGCGGCACTGATCCTCTCGCGGATACGCCGCTGGCAGACCCTGCCGGTCCTCGCCCTGACCGCGGTTGTGGTCCTGGTGATTCTGGCGGACGGGTACGCGGCGCGCGCGGATGCCGTAGCGGCGCAGATATCGGCATCTCAGACCTGCGACGAGCCTGCGACGGTGTACGACACCTCTCATGGATGGTTCGACTGGAGCCCCCTCGGCCCCTGATCGGGACATGATCGGCCCCTGGATGGGACATGATCGGCCGCTCCCTGACGGCCCGACGATCAGACTCCCGACCACGGTGCGCATGCCGTGATGGAAGCAAGGGCGAGCTGAACGGCGTCGCAGTGCCACGAGGATTCCCGCCCGGGCCGAGCGCACAGGCGAGGAACGGACCGACCGGGCCCGCGCCCACGATCGCCTCGTCGTACCCGGCACTCACCGGCCCTGCTCGTCCATCAAGTCCACCAGCCCCTGAGCCGTGTTGCCCTCGGAGTCGATCCCCTGCACCTCGGCACCTTCGAACATGACCTCCTTGGCGGGGCGGAGGAACGTGGCCTCCTCGTACTCGCCGAGTCCGGCCTCGACGTCACCGAGGTGCGCGGCGAGGGCCTTGCCGAGTTCGGCGCCGTCGAGCATGGCCAGGTTGGCGCCCTCACCGTTCGGGGCCGCGAGGTGGGCGGCGTCGCCGAGCAGAGTCACGCCCGGCACCCGGTCCCACCGGGGCCCGGTCGGCAGCGCGTAGTGGGGGCGCAGTACCGGCGCGGTGTCCGCGTCGGTGATCAGCGCGGTGAGTTCTGCCGCCCAGCCGTCGAACTCGTGCGCGACCCGTGCGGTGGCCGCGGCGGAATCGGTGAAGTCGATGGCGTCGAACCAGTCCCGTGGAATCGGTGAAGTCGATGGCGTCGAACCAGTCCCGATCCCTGGTGAGCTGCACGTAGGTGTGCAGGGTGGCGCCGCTCTCCCGGTGAGCGAAGATCTCCTTGCCCGGCGAGGGCGCGATCATCGACCCGCCACCGACCGCCTTCGCGGCGGCCGGGTGCCGGGTGTCGGCCTCGAACAGATAGGTCTCGACGAACGACGTGCCGGCGTACTCGGGTGTGGCGTCGTTCAGCAGCCGCCGGACCCGTGACCACGGGCCGTCCGCGCCGACCAGCAGGCTGGTGACCACGGTGCAGCCGCAGGCGAACGTCACCTCGTGGCTGCCTTCGCCGAGCGCGCGGACACCGCCGGCCTTGTGGTCCCACCGGACGGTGCCTGCCGGGAGCGAGTCGAGCAGCATCCGCCGCAGGTCACCGCGCATCACCTCGGGACGGCCGCCGCCGTCGTCGGTTCTGTCCATCAGGACGGTCCCGTCCTTGTCGAGGACCCGCATCGCCTGGCGGCCCTCGACGACGATGGCGCGGAACTCGTCCATCAGGTCGGCCGCTTGGAGGGCGAGCTGCCCGTTGTAGTCGTGGATGTCGAGCAATCCGCCCTGTTCGCGTGCGGCCGGGGAGGGATCGGCTTCGTAGACCCGGGACGGGATGCCGTTGACGTGCGGGACGCGGGCCAGGACGAGCCCGCCGAGTCCGGCGCCGATGATCGCGACGGGGCTGTTCATGATGGTGGCTCCGGGGCGGGCGGCAGCCGGACCGCTCTGCCCCGCCATCACACGCTGCGCGCGGTCATCGCCTGGAGCTGGGACCTGCTCAGCGAGCCCGAACGCACGGTCGCCGAACGCGTCTCGGTCCTGCACGGCGGTGTCTCTGCGGCCTCGGCCACCGCCCTCTGCCCCGGTACGGGAGTGCCGGCCGCGGACGTCCCCGAGCTGCTCGCGGGCCTGGTCGACCGGTCGCTGCTCCCGCTCGCGCCCGACCCGGGCCGCTACCGGATGCTGGAGACGCTGCGGGAGTACGGCACCGACCGGCTGGCCGGCACGGACGATCTCGGCACCGTCCGAGGCCTGGCCGCCGACCACTTCGCCGCACTGATGGCCCGCTACGCCCCGCAGCTGCGCGGGCCCGGTCAGCCGACGGCCCTGCGCGTGATCGGCGCCGAGTACGACAACACGCTCGCCGCCCTGCGCCGACGCTGCGACACCGGCGACGCGCGCGGTGCCCTCGCGCTCGCCCTGGACCTGACCTGGTACTGGCAGATGCTGGGCCGGACCTCCGACGCGGCCCACTGGCTGGGCGAGGCACCGGCCGTGCCCGGCGGTGGGCCGACGCCCGAGCGTGCCTGCGCCCAAGCGATCTACCTGCTCAACCGGGGCGACACCCGGCCGGCCACGGCGACCGGGCAGGCCGCGGACGACCGAGCCGCGATCCTTGAACTGACCGACCGGCTGCTCGCCGGTCCGGAGCTGCCCGGCCCGTACGGCGCGCTCGCCGCACTCCCGCTCGCTTTCCTGCGGGCGGAAAGAACGCAGGGCGAGAAGACCACGCCCGCGATCGTCGAGCGGCTGGCCGACGGCGACGACGAGTGGCTGGCCGGGATGGCTCGTATGTTCCGCGCCGAGAACGCGGGAGAAATCGACCGGACGCGCGCCGACGTGGAGGCGGCGCTGGGCTGCTTCCAGCGGCTCGGCGACCGCTGAGGCCAGGCCGAGGCGCTGCCGATGCGCGCCCGGCTGCGGCAGTACGACGGCGACCTCGACGGCGCGCTGGCCGACCTGCGCGAGGCCCGGTCGCTGGCAGACGAGTTCGGCTCGCTCAGCCTCGCCGACACGATCTTCGGCGACCTGCGCTGGATCGACCTGCACATACGGCGCGGCGACACCGACCGGGTGGTCGCGTTGATCGACTCGGCCCGGGAACGGGCCCTGCGCACGCGGACCCCGGCGGTGCTGTTCCTGGTCGACGCGTGGGAGGCCGGTTTCCGGGTGCGGCTCGGCGAGCTGGACCGGGCGCGGGAACTCCTCGACACAGCCGAACGGGAGCTGCCCGACGGCACCCCCTTCCCCGGGGACCACGCGCGGACGCTGATCGGCGCCGCACGGGCCTCGTTCCGTCTGCGGACGGGCGACCGGGCCGGCGCGCGGGGGGCGCTGGCGATGGCCTACACAGCGGCGCTGCGGACCCGGGACCTGCCCGTCCTGGCCATGGTGGCGGTGCACACGGCCGCGCTCGCCGACGCGCACGAGTGGCATCACCAAGCCGCGATCCGACTGGGCATCGCCTCCCGGCTGCGCGGTACACACGACCGCACCGACCCGCAGATGCGCGACCTCACCCGCAGCGCGCGGGCCGCGCTGGGCACCGACTCCTTCGCCGCGGCGTACGGAAAGGGCTGGGAGCTGGACCACGGGACGGCCGTGACCGAGACCGACCCCGCCCGGCTGTTCCGGGATCACCGGATGCGCTGATCCGTAACCGGATGCCCGGCCGGGTGAATGTGCTGTGCTACCTACCACCCGGCATCAGCAACGCGCGGACCGCCGACCTCAGCGCTCGCATGCCCGAGCCGCCGGACCGCCGACCTCAGCGCTCGCATGCCCGAGCCGCCCAAGTGATTACGGCGTAATCGCTCTCCCAGCCCGTCGTATGCTCCGAGGCCTCGGCATCGACGGTCGGACCGCTGCCGCCGGCGCGGGGCCCCCAGTCGCCCGCCGCCGATGTCACGTTCCGGCCACCGGGAACCGCGATCGCAGCCCGATCACCGGGAGCATGACCACGCCGCGCCCGAGCAGAAAGGCCGGCAGAACCTGGCTCTGAAGCTTCCGCAGCTGACGCGACCGGGACGGGCTGTCAGTGGCGGCTGCGAGGCTGAACGGATGGACCGTGATGACGAGCAGTTGCTACGACGCCGGGTCTACGGCGCCGACCACGACCAGCCGGGCCCGCGACCCGACCGGCGCTACGCCGAACTGGTCGGCGGGCCGCTGGACGGCCTGCTGCTCGACATCACCGGCTGGACCGGCTGGACGCCGGACGAGGTCGACACCGGTGTCGCGCTGACCACCGAGCTGGGGCAGTTCGGCGCCGGCGGCCGGGCCGTGTACGCCCCGCGCCCCGGTGTCCCGGACCGCTGGGACTGGACCGGCGACACTCCCTGACCGCTCCAGGCCCACCCGTACCGGCCCTCCCTCTCGGGAGGGCCGGAGAGACACCGCGGACAGCCACGGCCATGACGAGACCCGCGGCACCGCCTACAGGAACCACGACCTGGTCATGTTCCTCGAAGGCGCTGGCCTCGCCGCTCCCGAGGCCAACCTGGACGACTCGCAGTGGGTGGAATGGCGCGGTGGTCCCACCCATACGCAAGATCTAGACCGACAAGGACCGGACGCGGGCGCGCACCCTGCTGATGCTGGAGGACGCTCACCTACACCTGCCCGGCATCAACGGACGCTGGGCATGGCACAGGTGACGTCGGCCGAGAGCCGGACACCCAGGCCGGACGTGCGACGAACGGGTGTGGGCGGTTGACCTTCACCTTGGGGGAGCCCACAGCATCCGTGGGGCCCGGCGGCGCGCTCGGCATGAGGAGGGACGAGCATGGGATTGTTGACCATCGGGGCGTTCGCGAAGGCGTCCCGGCTGTCACCGAAGGCACTGCGTCTCTACGACGAGCTCGGCCTGCTGCCCCCACCTGTGTCGACCCTGCTGAACCCTTCGTCCGCTTGGACAACTTCGTCGAGACCGTCGCGGTGGCGCCACAGAATCCCAGGGCTTGCACGCACTCCGCGACGATCAGCTCACGTGCCCCGGCACCAGGCACAGCTCAACGAGCCGTCCTGGTACCGAGCCACGGCCAACCATGCGCGAGGTCATTGGGGGGAACCGGGGAGGACGGTTCTCATCCCAGATCGGCGAAGTCGGGGATGGTGGTGGTGCCGGGACGGACGACCCACGTTCCGCTGCCTGGCGGGGTCTCCTGCGAGCAGGCCTTGAGGTTTTCGACGTCCACGGTTGCGGGCCACTGTGTCGTGTACTGCGACCAGAGAATGCCACCGAGGTCAGCGTTGGCGAGGTCAGCGGCGCGCAGGTCGGCTGCGGTGAAGTCGTCGAGGAAAGCGCGCACCGAGTATTTGTCGAACATAGGTGGCTCCTGGCGCAGGACCAGACCGATGGCCCGGCGGAGCTCGCTCGTACGGATGTCGTCGAGTACGCGGTACGTGCGTCCCACGGCTTGGCCGAGCGCGGGGTCGGAGGCGAGGGCGAGATCGGTTTCGAGGTCTAGGACGTGGACGAGGTCGGCGGCGCGGGCCCGGGCGCGCTCGAGGTCAGGGGTGTGCCCGAGAGCGAGGACGCCTTCGAGCCCGAGACTGAGTGCGACGGCGTCTTCCTTCGCGCCAGTGAAGGCGTACCAACGGCGGCGGGGACCATCGAGACCGCGCAGGAGGGCATGGCTGAGATCGAAGAGGCCGATGAGGACGCTGGCGGAGTCATGGCGACCGAGCTCCTCGTCGAGCGCGAGGGCGAGGCGTTGGAGATCGGCTTTGAGAGCCTGAGCCAGGTCGCGGGCGAGCCTCACAACGCTGGCGCGGGCGTGCGTGCGGCTGCGCCAGAGGCCCCGTTCGCGGAAACGGCCGGAAGCGTGCTCGAGAGCGCGGCTGGCCTTCTTGACGTGGGGGTGGTTGCGCAGGCCCAGGCGGTCCGTCGGGCTGACCGAACGAAGGAATGCCTCTGGGCTGGTCTGGCCGTCCGTTGCCCCCAGGACACCGGGCGAGCTCGCCTGAGGGTGATCAGGCGTGGTGGGCAGAATGGCGGCGAGTCCTGCCTCGGTGTCGAGGATGGTGTCGAGGTCGTCGACGGCCGTGTCGTGGCGGGAGCAGAGCAGGATCTCGTGCAGGCCGGCCTCGACGTCGAGGACGTCGTCCAGCTCGTTGGTCAGGGTCTCGTCGTGCTGATCGAACCAGTGCTCTGCGGCTTGGTCGTCAGGGCCGTGGTCGGGGTGTCGGGTCACTGTTCCTCCTCCCGTGCCTTGAGGTAGGCGGCTGCGGCGCGACGAGCTTTGGCGAGGTTGGCGCGTACGGTCTCGGCCGTGAGACCTAGATGATCGGCGATGTCGGTGGGGGTGAAACCGGCCAGGGTCCAGGCGAGCACCTGGCGTTGGCGCGGCGGCAGGCTGTGCAGCAGGGGCAGAGCGTCGTGCCGGGCCTCCCATTCCGCGATGGCGTCCGGACGGGCCAGCAGTGCCGTCGGCTCCGGCACCTCTTCAACTGGCTCCTCCTCGGTAGAGGCGACCTTGCGGAGCAGCGCACGGGACGCCACCGTGCACACCCATGCCCGCGGTGCGCGAAGGTCGTTCCAGCGCTGGTACGCGGCGGTCATGGTGTCCTGGGCGATGTCCGCAGCCAACTGCACGGCTGCGCCCTGATTGATGAGGAAGCCCACCAGCGGGCGGATGGCCTCCCGGTAGAAGGCGGAGAACTCCTGGTCCGTCCGCCGTCGTAAAGCGTGCCGTTGCTCGAGTGGATCGGGGCGCACGGGTGCGGCTGCGGGGGAGTCAGGGCTGTCTGCCGGCTGCTGGTCGCTCACGCCGCCCGATCCTCCCCGTGAACCGGAGTGCGGGTGATCTTCAAGCGCAGGCGGTGGCCATCGCTGTGCTGGTCGTCCAGCTCCACCCGGTCACCGGCGGCCACCGCCTCGGTGACACCGACAAGGTATTGCTGCCGTGCCTGTTCACGCCGCGCCCGCCAGCGCAGACGCAACCAAAGTCCCAGCAGCGCAGCTGCCTTGCCGATCGCGACCGACCCGACGGCGATCACGGCCGCCAGCGTATCCATCACTGTCTCCTCCTCGTCAGCACGCGGCTCCGAAGAGAGCCTGCTGGAGTTAAGAGGCTGAGCCGGCCTTGATCGTGAACTTTTGGCTCTCCGCACCGTGTGACGGGGAAGTAGATGGACCCCACGCCGGAGATCGGATCACTTCGGAACTACTGATCAGGGGTGCGGATGGCTCGGCCGAGGCCATGGGAAGCAGGTCCGTCCGGCGTGCCGCGGGCCGCGGAGGATCAGCGGAGCTTGGTGGGATCGAGAACCTGGTCGGGCGGCGGCGGGGTGGTGTCAACAGGCTTGTTGTGGTCGCTGAAGGTGAGGTCCACAGGCTCGTTGCCGCCTGCGACCGTGCCCCTCAAGAGGTACGGCTTGCCCTCCTTGGCGATATAGAGGGTTGTGGTCTCGGTCGTGGTCCTTTCGGCGAGCACGGCGACCGGCCGGCCGCCCACGGTGGCATCGTCCTCGCGGGTGGGGTTTCCGTCAGATACAGGGCTCAGTGCCTCGCTGAAGACGTGGAAACCGTTGCACATGCGCCCAAGAGTCTTTGACATCATCGTGGGAGGCTTGATCCAACGGCCCTTGAAGAGGGCGACCATCTCCTCGGCCTGCTCGGTCGTCATCCCCCGGCTGAAGGTGGCCCGCCAGAAGTCCTCCTCGGCCTTGACGTAGACGAGGGAACCCTTCTTGATGATGTGCATGGGGCCGAGGGAGTTGTCCACCGTGCCGTTGCAGGAGCCGTGGACGTCCATGGCCAGGTCGACCTCTACTTGTCGGCCGTCGCTGCTGGCCTTGCCGGTGAGGCGCATGCTCGTGGTGCTCTCGAAGGCTTCCCGTGCCTGATTGTCGATCTGCTCGGGCGTCATGGTGTCGAAGGGATGGTTCGTCCTGGCCGCCGACGAGGTGCTCTTCGCGCCGGCCCCGGTACTGTCCGGGCTGCACCCGGTGATGATCACGGTGGCGGCGGCGCACAGCAACGCGGTGGCCGCGGGGTTGGCGATGTGGTGCTTCACGTGCGGGTTTCCCTCCCCTGTAGAACCCCGATGACTGTATGCGGTCAAGTCACGGGCGCGTGCAGGGGGATGGGGACTGTCGGAACTCGGGGAGGATCTCCGTCAACACCTTTGCTCTGGCGACGAGTTGTCGGGCCCTCGCCCTTCGGCGGGCGAGAAGTGCCTAGCCGAGGCCCGTAGACTCATGCCGTGGCATTCATGAGCACCCCGCACTGCTGCTTCCTGTGACCGGAAGGCACTCGACCTGCTGCACTGCCCGACGTGCCGCACGCGCCACCTGCGCCGCGATGGCGGCGCACTGCGCTGTCCGTCGGGCCATACCTTCGACATCGCCCGCTACGGCTACGCCGGCCTCCTGACGGGCCGCCGCGCCACCAGCGGCGACGACGCGGCCATGGTCCAGGCTCGATGCCGCTTCCTGGCCACCGGCAGGTACGCGCCCGTTCGCCAAGCGGTGGTTCGTCCTACCGGGCGGTACCTGGCGGAGCTGCGCGGCCGGGTGCCTGGGATGGTCACCGTCGACCCGGTCAAGGAACAGCGCCTGCACCGGGCGCTGAACCCCTGCTTCAAGGCCGTCGTCACCGAACAGGTGGAGTACTCCATGGCGCTGGTCGGCCTGGAGGCCCTGGACTTGGTGGGCATGACGCCGAGCGCACGCCACTTGGGCCGTGCAGACCTGAACGACGGCGGTCTCCTGCCCGACCGGGCCACGGTCTCTGTGATGGCCACCGTCTACCAGCCTCGCTGATCAAGGGCGGTCGTTACACCTGTCGACCGGCGAGCAGCGTGGTGGAGCGTGTGAGGCCCGCGGGCTGGCCTCCGAGCCACGGAGGACCGTCACCGCCGGGCGGCCTGCTGCGCGCCTGCCGCCGCTGCACCGCCCGCTGGTGGTCGGCCGGTTCTCCTGACAACGCACGTTCCCGTCAGATCAGCGACCTGGAGTCGGTAGGCGGGCGCGCGCGAACGCACACGCCCCCGACCGTCCCGTTCGAGTGGGGTGGCCTTCTCCGCACGGCCCATGTCACTCGCTGTGTCCATCTTCCGTGCAGCTCAGGGCCGGGAGGTGGTGATGAACTGGGCCAGGCACCGGAGGACTACGCCGGCTGTCTCAACCGCCTCCAGGCCGCCAAACGCAAGGTGTCCCGCGCCCTCCCTGGCCGCCCGCGCCGCCAACCGCACACGCGGTGCCTCGTACGCGCGGTACGCCGGCGCCCGCGACCGAGTGACCACGCGCGACCGCGCGCGGCGACGTCGGCGTCGGCCTGCTCGATGAACTCACCGACACGGTGCTTCGGCCGGCCCGTTGCCCTCGGGCTATCGGCCCGCGCGGAGCCCCGCCGGGGTGAGGCCGGTGCGCAGGCGCATCGTGCGGGTCAGGTGGCTCTGGTCGGCAAAGCCGCACAGCTGGGCGATCTCGGCGATCGGGGTGTCCGTGGTGAGCAGGGCACGGCGGGCGCGTTCCAGGCGCAGTTGGACCAGGTACTGATGCGGGGACTGGCCGGTGGACGCGCGGAAGGCCCGGGTGAAGTGCGAGGGGCTGACACCCGCTACGGCGGCGAGTTCGGTCAGCGAGAGCCGGCCGTCCAGGTAGCCGTTCATGTGGTCGACGACCCGGTTCAGCCTCTTGGGGGTGAGGCCGCCCTCGCGCTCGGGCAGGCGCGGGCCTCGGGTCGCCGCGGTGCGGATCAGGTGGGCCGCGAGCGCCTGCAGCATCGACTGGGCGTACAGCGGATCGGCGGGCCGCGGGCCCTCGTACTCGGCGACCAGGCGCTCGACCAGCATGCCCAGGAACGGGTCGGTCAGGTGGTAGCGCGGGGCCAGCTCCAGCGGGCCGGGCAGGTCGCTCTCGGTGGCGAGCTTCTCCAGCCAGGCCGGTTCGAAGGCGACCAGCATCAGCTCGGCGTCCTGTTCCCAGCGCGGCCGGGACGCCCAGCCGGCCGGGTTGACCAGCGCCTGGCCACGGTGGAAGCGCTCGCGCCGGGGGCGACCGTCGGCGGTCCAGCTGAGGTCGGCCGAGCCACCGGTGTGCACCACCACGACGTGCCGGGTCGGGGCGTCCGCGCCCTCGGCGCCGCCGCCGGCCCGTTCCAGGCCGCGCTCGACCACGCCCTCGTCCAGGTCGGCGCCGCTGCCGGAGAGGCGGACCAGGTGGGGCTTGATCAACGACGCCGCCGTCGCGGACCGCCGGGGCGCTGGGGGCGTCGCGGATGTCGCGGGTGATGGGGGTATCGCCATACTGTCGATTCTGCTCCCTCCGGGTGAGCAATGCCGAACGGGCGGAGCCCTCGTCGCGTGTGTCGGCCGCGATGGTGAGCGGTTCGTTCCAGAGCCCGTCGGATTGTTCAAGCTCCGCACGGCCCCCGCGACGGACAGTGGTCCGGCGAACGTCCCCCGAGTCGGGGACACCCCCTCATCTGGCGAGGAGCCGTAGATCATGAGCAGCAATCACTCCCTGTCGGGCAAGGTCGTCCTGGTCGGCGCCGGTGCGAAGAACCTCGGCGGGCTGATCAGCCGCAACGCGGGCGCGGACGGCGCCAAGGTCGTCGTGCACTACCACTCCGACGGCACCGCACCGGACGCCGAGGCGACTGTCGCGGCGGTCAAGGCGGCCGGCGGCGAGGCGGTCGCCGTCCAGGGCGACCTGACGAAGACCGCCGACGTGGAGCGTGTCTTCGCCGTCGCGCAGGAGACCTTCGGCGGCATCGACGTCGCCGTGAACACTGCGGGCATGGTGCTGCGCAAGCCGATCGTGGAGACCACCGAGGCCGAGTACGACGTGATGCACGCGGTGAACGCCAAGGCCGCGTACTTCTTCATCCGCGAGGCGGGCAAGCGGCTGAACGACGGCGGCAAGGTCATCACCATCGTGACCTCCCTGCTGGCCGCCTTCACCGACGGCTACTCCACCTACGCCGGCGCCAAGGCACCCGTCGAGCACTACACCCGGGCTGCGGCCAAGGAGTTCGCCGCCCGCGGCATCTCGGTCAACAACGTCGCGCCGGGCCCGATGGACACCCCGTTCTTCTACGGCCAGGAGACCCCGGAGCGGGTCGCCTTCCACAAGTCCCAGGCGATGGGCGGTCAGTTGACGAAGATCGAGGACATCGCGCCGATCGTCACCTTCCTGGCCACCGAGGGCTGGTGGATCACCGGCCAGACCCTCTTCGCCAACGGCGGCTACACCACGCGCTGAGCCTCCGGCCACCGCCCGGGACCGCTCGCGTCCCGGGCGACGGCCGCCCCCTGCCCCCCGGAGCAGGGCCTCGGCCGGCCACCTGGCCCGGTTGTCCTCGTCGAGCAGTACCCGCACCAGCGGGCCGGGGGGCCGCGCCGGCCAGACAGGCCTCGCGAGCGGGGAGCCCCAGCCGCGACGGAGCCGTACCGAGACGAGGGGCTTCCTGCCCGCAGAGCAGTGCCCGGATAAGAACATCTGTTCCTTACGGAATGTACGTTTGTTCTTATGGGTGGGGTGGAAACACCCGAAGAGCAAGGAACGGCGGGCGGCGAGAGGCGACGCACACGCCGGCACGATCCGCGACGCAGGGAGCGCGTGCTCGATGCCGCGCTGGAGGTGCTCGTCGAGGACGGCGTCGCCGGGATCACGCACCGCAAGGTCGCGGTCCGTGGGGACGTGCCGCTGGGCTCCGTCACCTATCACTTCGCAAGCCTGACCGAACTGTGCACGCAGGCGTTCGGCCGGTACGTCGAACAACGGACCGCCGAGTACGAGGCGCTCTTCGCCGACGTGGCGTCGCGCGAGGACCTGATCGACGTCCTGGTGGAGCTGGTCGGGGGAGGGCCGTCCCGGCACCGCAGCGCGGTCCTCGGCTTCGAACTGCACCTGGCCGCGTTGCGCGATCCCGTGCTGCGCGCGCTGACCCAGGAATGGACCAGGTCCAGCCGGGCGGTGCTGGCCCGTTTCACCGGGCCGGAGACGGCTGCCCGCCCCGATGCCCTCCTGGAAGGAATGATCATGCACGCGCTGCTCTCCGCGGAGCGCGAACCGCGTGAGGAGACCCGGGAGGCCATCGTGCAGACGCTCGGCCCGGCCGCCGGATCGGGTGCGTGAATACGTGAATACCCGAGCCGGAAGCCCCTGCGCCCGCGAGACGACACGCGCCGTACGGTCGATCCACCTGGTCTCCCTCGACATGCGCAGTACGGTCGACCCACCTGGTCTCCCTCGACACGCACCCACGGCATCATCACCGCGGAAGAAGGCGCGAGGGTCCACGCCGCACGCCTGGCGCGACCCGCGCTCGGCGGCCCTCGGCCTCGTCGCCCTGGCCTTGGCCTTCGCGCCGGGGGAGGGAGCGGGGAGTCACTGGATCAGACTCACCGTCATCGACCGCCACCACACCACGGCGGCCGTCGGCACCGCTTCGGCCCGAGCACCGGCTCGCACGATCCCGTCCACGCGGCGGACCGGATCGGGGTGATCACCTTGATCGGGTACTGCGGCTTCGTCTGCGGCCCGCCGCTGATCGGGCGAGTACGCGTGCTCAGGTGGGGGTGAGACCTCGAGTCGGCCGTCACGCAGAGGGCGAGCAGAGATCATCGACTGCCGTCGGCACGCAGGAGAGGGAACTGGGCGAACTCACCACGCCGCAGGTCGTCTTCAGAATCACAGTCAGCCAAGCGCGCCGAGGAGGCGATCGCTAGCACCCTTGCCAAGGCGCCGGCCGGACAGCGACGTCTCGCTGACGGACGGGATATGAAGACCACGCTGGTCGGCCGTCGTAAGACATCGCTACCTGCAGCCACTATAGGCCGGGAATTGCACGATGCGATCAAAGGTCAGCAGAGACGCGACCGCTTAATGCGACAACTGACCCTTCAATAAAACGGAGTTGACGCGCTGACTCGACATGCGTATGGGTGGCGTAAGGGGTAGCTTTGGAAGGAAGAGGGGGCGTTGGCCGGCTGGGTTGCAGCCTTGTGCACCCATCCTGATGGAGGGAGCCCTCATGAAGGCAAATGGTGCGCGTCACGACTCGTATCGCTCCGCAATCTGGAGGGCGCTCGTCATTCCCGCCGCTGCGGCCATAGCGGCCCCCGCGCTAGCTACCGATGCCCAGGCCGCCGAGCGGACGGTAACCGGAAGCGTCAGCATGCGGATCATGGATTACGAGAGCTTCGGCCGGAACACGGTCTGCAACCGCGGCTTCTCGCTCACCCCACGCGCAGTCAAAAGCGGCTTTTCCAACAGCATTACACTATCGTCCAAGTGTGGTGGAGAAATAAGGGTCGAAGTTCACTACAAGCTTGACATCGATCCAAATGGTGTCATTCGCGTGACTGAAGGCCTCGTCAAATTCTATGAGGGAGACAGCGAGAACACCAGCGACTTGGACGGCGCGTCAGCCTTCGCGAACATCATCCTCTTTCCGGGGGCAAGCGCTTCCAGGAATATACACGTGCAGAATTGGAGTGAGGGGCAACCCGACGACAAGGCCGACGTGACGCTCACCCTGCGCAACTAAGACGCCGAGATCGTGTTCGTGGCGACGTCTGGCTGCACGTGGCAGCAGTTGCCATCCGTATCGTTCGGGCCGTCGGGAGCGACGGCCCATCGACGTTTCGCCGAGTGGACGAAGGCCAGGGTGTGGGCCAAGCTCCACCGCCTGGTCCTCGACGAGCTCGGTGCCCGTGGTGAACTGGACTGGGCCCGCTGTGCGATCGATTCGGTGAACATGCGGGCTTTGAAAAGGGGGACCTGACAGGTCCGAACCCTGTCGACCGGGGCAAGTACGGCTCGAAGATCCACTTGATCACCGAGCGGACCGGTCTGCCCTTGTCCGTCGGGATCTCGGGGGCGAACCTGGACGACGGCCAGGCCCTGATTCCTCTGTTGTCGGCGTACGGTCTTGGCTCCCCAGCCATGTACACGTGAGCGTCCCCAGTTGTTGGCAGGCGTTCGGCATCGGACCTTGTAAGGTCACAAGATTCTGCTGTAGGTGGGTTGGCCTGGTCCTGGCAACATGCGTGGGTGCACCTATTCAAGGTGGTGGGCTGTATCGTTCTGCTCGTTGCGCTCGTAGGCTGCGGTAGTTCGGCGAAGGATGCAATCGTCCCGAGCGGGAAGCGTGTGGAGGCGACGGCTTCGATGGACCCGAGTTCGATCACCGTACTGGTGACCTTCATCGGCGGGCCGGCCGACGGCCGGACTGAGCATCGGCCGCTGCCCCAGGCGACGGGCGAGGTTGCCGTCGCGGGAGTGACCTATCAGAGCAACCCTGGCCCGCCGCTGGAAGTGAAGGACACTCCGGAGGGCTTGGCCCAGGTGATGCGGCCCGTCTGAGGCTACGCGGACTGCGTTCCTGGCTGGGTGATCCTGCTGCCTAAGCCACGTCGTTCTCTCGCTCGATGGCCTTGAGGCGGTTCTTGAGCCGGTAGCTGGGACCGTTGATGGAGATGACTTCGCAGTGGTGGAGGAGGCGGTCGAGGATGGCGGTGGGAGGACCTCGTCGCCGAACACCTGTCCCCATTCGCTGAAGGTCTTGTTCGAGGTCAGGATGATCGAGCCCTTCTCGTAGCGCTTCGAGATCACCCTGGAAGGCCATGTTCGCGTCGGCGCGTTCGAGGGGCTGGTATCCGACCTCGTCGACGACGAGGACGCTGGGCCGCAGGTAGGTGCCGAGTTTTTGAGGAGCCGTCCGGCGGCGTCGGCTGCTTCGAGGCTGCGGAACATGTCGTCGAGGCTGGTGAAGTAGATCGAGTAGCCAGCCCGGCAGGCGGCGACCGCGAGGGCGACGGCGATGTGCGTTTTGCCGACCCCGGGCGGGCCGAGCAGGGCGGCGTTCGCCTTGGCCTCCACGAAGGACAGGGTGGCGAGGTCCTTGACCTTGCGCGGGTCGAGGTCGGGCTGGAAGGAGAGGTCGTATTCGTCCAGCGTCTTGTGGTGCGTCAGCCGGGAGAGCCGCAGTCCTTGGCGGAAGCGACGGTCGTCGCGGACGGCGAGGTCCTCGGACAGGACCAGGTCGAGGAAGTCGAGGTAGCCCATCTTCCCTTCGTCGGCCCGGCGGATGTACTCGTTGATGGTTTCGGTCCGGCGGGGCAGGCCGAGCTTGCCGGCCGTGCTGCGGATGCGGGTGCTGACCCGCCCGCTCAAGACGTTTCCCTCGTACTCGGGTGGGTGGTGAAGGGGCGGGTGCCGGTCAGCTCGTCATAGACCGACAGCGGACGGCGGCCCACCTCTGCCCAACACACGAGCCACGAGCACCTCAGTCGGTATCAGTCGCAGCAAGCACGGCCAAGCGCCGACGGCCTGAGGAAAGCGCGGCTAGACCGATGTCCCAGGCCACCTGTTCGAACCAGTCCGTGTCGGCGTCGAAGCCGTGCCAGACGCAGTCCAGCACCTGCGTTTCGACCTCGGCGACGGTGGAGCCCTCCGGACTTCCGGCCAGCGCGGCGAGGGACTGCCAGGCCGCCAACCGGCCGTAGGCGCCATAGGAACCGGAGTTGTACGCTCCTCCCGTCGACGCGGCCGCGAAGAGCACGCGCCACGCCTGGGCCGGCGGCCGGACAGCTACCGACAGAGGCGCCTTCTTCCCCGACCCGTGCAGACACTCCAGCCCCAGCGTCAGGAGCGCGGCCGGGACCAACTCGGCTTCCAGGGGTTCAGCCAAGTCGAACACGCGCGCCTCGATGCGCCCGTTTGACTCTTCGGCCCAGTTCGCCACGGCCCTGCCTATCGCCGTGACAGTGGCCTGTGTTGTCGTCTCCTCCGCCGACGGGACGCGCGCGTCGGCGATTACCGTCAGTTCGCGGCTCTCCGACGGTCCATACGGCATCGAGTGGCTGCTGCCACGGACGCTGTAGCTCGGGAGATCCGGATTTCCCTCCACGTCGGACAGAGTCAGGGGCAGCCACCCCAGCGGGTGATGACTCCAATGCGGCGACGTCGCCCAACCCGCGATCCCCGGCGTGTCCTCGACGACCACGCCCCTGAGAACCAGCTCATGGACCAGGCAGGCCCGAAGCTCCCCCGAAGCGCGACCGGTGAACGCCGCAGCCAGGTCGGTCGCCTCGTGGCTGGAAGCCAGCAACGAAGCCGTGTAGCGATCCAGCTTCCTGTTGGTGACCTCGTCCGAGGAGATCAGCCGCAACGCCTGGGTGGCATTCTCGGGACCGGCGGTGGTGGCCAACAGCCGAAGCAGATGGTCGAAGACGCTCCGGCACTGCCACATCTGCCCCCCAGTGCCGTAAGTCCTGGCGAGAGCGATGCCAAGGTCCGCGGCGAAGGCAGCATCTCCCTGCGCGACCCGGCCATCGGCCACCGCCCATACGCCGGTGACGTCCTTCAGGTCCGGCAGCCCCGTCACGATCTTCTGTATCTGATCAGCCACGGCCCTGAGCCTACGCATCCGACGGCCCCGGCTCATCTCAGAAACGATCCTGTGCGCGAGCAAGATCAATCCGGGATGTCCGAACTCCCAACGATCCCGGATTCGCAGAACCTGTGCTCAATCAAGAGGGGGACGGACCCTTTTCTGAGACTTGCATTGTGCGAACGGGAGCTTTGTGCCGCTGTCCCTGCTGACCATCGTGACCTGAGGTGGTGTGATGCCTGGCTCGTCCAGCGGGACGTCGATGACGGTGTTCTCGTGTACCACGGCGTGGCCGTCCGCCTTGGTTGGGAGTCAGGGCTTCTCCAGGAGAGATCGATCAGCAGCCCTGAGCCATAGGCTCCATCTGGTGGAGACGTTGTTGATCACTTCAGCCGCCGTGCGGGGGCACGGCCCGCTGCACCGCCGGGCACTCGTTCGGACCGAACACGCCCGCCGTTGCCGGCTGCCGGACGTGGTCACCTGCCGCTCGCCGGGCTCGCCCTCTGCCTGCTGGGGGCGGCCACGCTGTCGCCCGGTGCCGGCGGCAGCCGGGGGACCAGACTTCTTGGCTCCCTCACGCTCACTGCCTGCCAGCTCGCTCTGTTCCAGCTGCCGAGTCGCCGGCGCCGGGGGCGTGAGCACCCGATACAAGAGAACTGCTACGGCTGGGCTGCGCTGTCGGGGTGGGCATAGGCACGGGCCTTGGACTTACCGTGCTGTGGTTCGTCCGGCGGTACGGGGCTGACACCGCGCGTGTTGTCGAATTGCGTGCGGGCGCGCTGCACAGCAGCGGTCAGCTCCCTCAGGAGGGCAGCCACGGCTGTCGGGGCATCGGCTGCACTGCTCTCCTGCCCGCTGCGCCAGTGTTCCTCGCGCTGGTTTCCATCAGGCAGCCACTCTTCGGTTTCCACCACGGCATGAAGACGCAGCTGCTCGTCGTCCAGAACCTGGATGGCCGCCGCAGCGGTCAAGGTGTGTGTCTGGCAGGGAAGGTTTTCCACCACGCACAGGAAGCCGCGTTCGTAGTGGACGACCTCTCCGGGAACTCCGGGGCTTCGTGCGTGCAGGTGTCCGGGCACGGCCGTGGTCCGGGAGTGGTTGGCTACCTCGGTCCCAGGCCACAGGCGCAACTCCGCAACGAGCCTCTCGGCGCCCTCTTCGAGCTGTGCCAGTGGCCCCTGGAGGATGGCGTGGGCAGCCTGACGGCGTGCCTCGGCTTCGGTCTCGGCATGGCGCAGTGCCGGCAGTCGCTCGGTCAGGGAGCCTTCCCGCCGCGGAGCGGGCCAGGGCTGGGTGGACAGAAGCCGGGGCTGCGGGACGAAGCCTTCAAAGGGGTAGCAGTGCAGCCTGCGGTTGTGGAAGTGCAGGTACTTCACGGTGACGCCCGGGTAGGGCTTGAGGGCCTCCAGCAGGCCTTGCACGTGCTCCTGCGGGAACGCGCTGCCCAGGACGACTCCGGTAAGCGCGGATCTGATGTCGACGTGGTCGAACTCAGTGGACCGATTCAACAGGATGAGCCGGTACTCGGCCTCGCTGTCCCAGTCGATGTGCTTACGGAAGAACAACGAGTCCTTGTTGGCTTCCGCGTAGGCCAGTGCCACGGCATCCGCGCCGAATTCCACGACCTGCCCGACATCGATCCCTCGGGTGGGAGGACTGTCCTGGCTGCTGAGGTAACGGACCGGGCCGTGGAAGGCGAAGGCCGCCGGCCCGGCGTGTTCCAGGAGGGAACTGACGAGCTTGTCCCGGTCGAACCTGAGGCACACGCCGGTGTGCCCGTCACCGTAGTGCGCCCATTGCGAAAGGTGGGCCCATCCCCGCAGCGCGTCAGGGTTCGACACGCTGGACGGCAGGGCCACATCCTGGGTCAGGCATCCGACCTTGGTGTGCAGGCGCAGTTGCCGGTCGATCTCGTCCCAGAGGGAGAAACCGGCGTCGAGGTCCCCCTGGTCGTGGTGCGCGCTGAGCACTGGATAGTGCGGCTGCGATTCCCACAAGTCATTGGTCGACTTGTAGGGGGACAGACGCAGTGTGCCCGTCGCCAGGATGCCGGTCACCGCTGCTGTGGTGCTGGTGTAGTGAAACAGATGGCCGGTTATGGTCTGCGGTGCTGTGGCCACTTCGTGTTCGCTGTACGCCTCGAACGCCGAGGCCGGGTGCAGGGGTGCGCCCCAACCGTTCGAGAACTCATCCTCGGTGGTCATGCGGAAACCCCTTCGCTGTCTTGTCGGCTGGCCCGCGCACCCGATATCTGACACCGTACACACTTTTCATCAGGTTGACGAGAAGTGTGATGTGGGTGCGCCTCCCAGGTGGCCGCAGCTCCTCGGCCTCGGCCTGCTCCCCCTCGGCCAGCGTGTGCCGTGCGGGGTCAGGGAGTGGAGGGTGTGAGCCTGGGCCACCTGGTCGTACGACGCGTCGGGGATCGGAACGGCGCGGGTCGCTGCATAGATGGCGTACTCTGCGTCCGTCATGCCACCCACTGTGCCGTGGCAAGGGCGTTCGTGGAGCCGGCCTGGGTCTGTCTCAGCGGGGCGAGCAGGACACTCGCGGAGCCGCGACGACGAAGCAAAGGGCAGGCAGTGGATCTGGTACTCGACCCGCCGCGCGGAGTCGCGCCGATCCTGCTGGGCACGACGCTCGACGAGGCGCTCACCGCGGTGCCCGACTGGGGTGAGCCCCGTGTGCTGCGCCGCCCGAGCCGCGACTCGGCGAAGGCGTCCTGGACCCTCGACCATGTGGGCGTACAGGCACTCGCCGAGGACGGGACCCATGTCACGGCGATCGAACTGTGGTGGCCCGGCGAGGGCCGGACGTCCGGCACGCGTGTCCTGCTCGACGGGGACGAGGTGTTCACCACCCCCGCCGAGGAGCTCTTCCGCCGCGCCGCCGACCGGGGCTGGACCGTCGACACGTCACACCCCGAGTACCCGGTGGTCCCCGGCGTCTCGCTCGGCTTCACCCGGCAGACCTCCCAGGAGGTCGAGCGGGATGCCGGCGGCCTGCCGAAGTACGTCACCTCGGTCCTGGTGGGCGGCGAGAACTACTACGACTACCGCTATGAGCGGCAGGGCTGAGGAGATCGAGGCCCGGAGCTGATGCTCGGGCCGGCCTCGGCGCCACGCCGCCGAAGCCGGTTGTGCAGCCGTTCGAAGGCGAGTCGGCCCGTCTCCCCGACGGCCGACTCGCCGCCCGGCGCGGTGGCGTCAGGCAGCTGTGCGGCTCGGGCCACGATCTCCCGGAAGCGAGGCCATCATTCCGATGCCGCACCACGAACGCGGCATCAACCGGCCCGCGTTCACGGAATCAGAGCCCTTACCGCGTCCCATGGGCTCGTCCCACCCGACGGCCCTGGTCGCGCAGCTCGGCGGCTGATGTCACGAGGTCGTAGCCGCCGCGCTCGTGGACCATTCGCCTGGCATGGTGCTCGGCCATGGCCTGCTCGGCACTGAGGTAGTCCTCGACGATCCGGAAGTCGGACGAGCTCAGCCAGTCCCGTTCGAGCATGCGCTTCAGTACCGTGGCGGCGGTCAGGTGGGGATGCTGGTTCTTGGGGACGGGGAGTTCTTCGGGACCGAGGCACTCCAGCGGTGCTTCCCGGATGCGCAGCACACCGTAGTCGGCGTTCAGCAGGGCGTCGGTCTTGTCCCGGTCGGCGCGGGTGCGTTCGGCGGCATGCCAGTAGGATCCGTCGAATTCGATGGCTATGCCTCCGCTGACATCGATGAACAGCATGTCGACTGACCGGAAGCGCGCAGGGATCCTCGGGTCGGTCAGGCGGACGTCGTGCTCGGTGGTGAAGCCACAGCGTGACAGCACGAATGCGAGTTCGGCGTACAGACGGATTTCCAGCACCGAGGTGGCCGACATCTGGCAGCGGGGGCATCCCGAACCGGCTCGGGTGCGGTTGCCGACCGTGGCCTCCCAGGTGTGACCGCGAGAACAGTGCCAGGTCACGGTCATGTTGCTGCCGGGCAGGACCTGCTGAGGCAGCAGGGGCCAGTTGGCGGCCCTGTCCCATTCCGCCACGAGATCGGGGTGCTCGGCGGCGAGATTGTTGGTCGGTGTCACCCGTCGACCGGCGCACTCGGCGCATTGCCTGGACCGCACGCGGTTACCGACCTGCTGCTTCCATGTGTGGCCGTTCTGGCACAGCCAGTGCACTGTGTTCCTGGACGCGGGCAGGACATCGGTGGGGCGCAGCGCGCCGTTGAGCCGAGGATGCCAGGTGGCGGCCATGTCTGGATCCACAACGGCGAGATTGTGTTCCGGCGTTGCCCGTTGCCCCGCGCAGTACCCGCAGCCGCGGCCCTGGGACACCCGGGAGGCGACCGTGGCCAGCCATTCGTGCCCGGCATCACACATCCACCAGCGCTTGGGCCTCGGAGTGCCGGGCCGGACGTCGGCGGGTGTGAGAGGGGCGTTGCGTGTGGGATGCCACTCCCGTGCGAGTTCGGGGGCAAGGTCGGCGAGCGACTGCCCAGCCGGCGGCCGACGTCGGGTCCGGCCTCGCCGTCCCAACGCGCACGGGGGGCATCCCGTGCCGGCGTGGCTGCCGCTTCCGGTGCGCTCTCCTATGGCGGCCTCCCACACATGACCACACGCGCCGCACCTCCAGTGGACCTTGCGGCGGGAGGACGGGCCGACATCTTCCGGGCGCAACGAACCGTTGAGGTCGGGATGCCACTCCGCCGCCAGGTCGGGGCACCGCACGGCGAGGTTGTTCGTGGCATCGATCCGCGAGCCGCTGCAAAAGGGGCAAGAGGGGCGTCTTGTCCGCTGGGAGACCATCTCTGTCCACTGATGCCCATGGTTCCGGCGGCAGCGCCAGGAGACCCGGATCGTGGAGAACGGGGTGACATCTGAGGGTGTGAGGCCCGGCCGGTCGGGAGCGACCACCCATTCGGCTGCCAACGCCGGATGAACGGTCGCCAGATCGTTGCCACACCCGGCTCTGTGTCCCGAACAGTACGGGCATCCACTGCCGCGCCAGCGCTCGCTGGGCGGCATGTCATAGCGATGACGGTCATCCGCGGGGCAGCGCCACCAACGGGCCGGCGCGTTGGACTGGGCAGCGACCTCGGCCGCTGAGACCTCGTTGCGCTCGCTGTCCCATTCCGCGGCCAGGTCCGGCCTCGACTCCGCGATCGACCGCCCCGTGGCGGGGCGCCGGGAGGACACCACTTGCCGGGCAACGCCGCAGCCCCGGCAGGCGTGCCCGGCCATGAAGTGCCGGATCTGCACCCGATAGGGCACTCCGCAGCCTCGGCAGCGCAGATGCGCGTACTTCGCGCTGCCGATGGTCAAGCGAGTCGGGTCGAGTCCCGCATTGAGCTCGGCCAGCCATGCGTTCATCAGTTCTGGTTCCTCCGCGGCCTTCGGAGAACCGGGTCTGCGCAAGTGCACTCCATGGAACGATCGGTTCGAGGCTGCAACTCCCAGGCGGCGCGGGCGCTGCCGACCGGCGGCTGCCAGCAAGCTGCTCAGCTACTGGGAGGGACTGTAGGCCAGAGGTGTGACAAAGGGTGTACGGCCACAGCTCGTCGGAGTCGCGGACGCAACGCCGATGTGCGGAGCCTCGTGAGCTGTTGGACACCGAAGGGAACGAGGAGGACACGCACGCCGGAGGAGCCATCCGGTTCGGCGGTCCCGCGTACCGGGAGCGGACGGTCGGCGCGTTGCTCGCCTGCCGGAGTTCTGCGGTGTTTCGCGCGGTTTTCTCCCGTAGGTCCGAGGTAGCGTCGATCGGACGAACGGCGAGAGGAGGTTCCCTCCGCCAGGCACTTGGGTCCGGCCGGATCGATCGGAGGTGGGGTCGTGTCGGTCGACATGAGCACCCTGGACGAAGCGAAGTTGAACGAACTGCTCGGGAAGGTCGTGACCGATCTCGGCGCGGTCGCGGCGGCGCCCCTGGCCCTGCTCGGGGAGAGGCTGGGGCTCTTCCGGGCCCTCGTGGACGGCGAAGCCGTCACCCCGGGACAGCTCGCGGAGCGCACCCGGACCACCGAGCGCAATGTCCGCGAATGGCTGGCCGCGATGGCCGCCAGCGGATACCTGACCTACGAGGGCGGTGACCGCTTCCGTATGGCACCGGAACAGAGTGCCGTCTTCGCCGACGAGAACAGTCCGGTCTTCGCGCTGGGCGGGTACCAGTCGTTCCTGTCCTGCGGCGCGGCCGGGGAACGGGAGCGGCTGGAGCGCGCCTTCCGGGACGGCCACGGCGTCGGCTGGCACGAACACCACCCGGACTTGTTCGCGGGGACGGCCCGCTTCTTCCGTCCGGCCTACGCCACGTACCTGGTGGACGAGTGGCTGCCGGCGCTGACCGGCGTGGTGGAGAAGCTGAGCACCGGCGGCAGGGCGGCCGATGTGGGCTGTGGACTGGGCCACTCCACCGTGATGATCGGCAAGGCGTTCCCGGGCGCGCTGGTGACCGGCTTCGACACTCACGGGCCGTCCGTCGACAGGGCTCGGGAGCTGGCCGCGGAGGTAGGTGTCGAGGGTCAAGTCTCGTTCGAGGCGGCTGGTGCCAAGGACTTCACCGGCGGGCCGTACGAATTGATCGCGTTCTTCGACTGCCTGCACGACATGGGCGACCCGGCCGGCGCCTTGGCGCACAGCAGGGAGCAGCTGGCCGAGGGGGGCAGCATCATGCTCGTGGAGCCGTTGGCGGGCGACCGGCTGGAGGAGAACCTCACCCCGCTGGGCCGCGCGTTCTACAGCGCCTCGACCCTGATCTGTACGCCGGCCTCGCAGTCCCAGGAGGTCGGCCGTGCCTTGGGCGCCCAAGCGGGCGAGGAGCGCACCCGCGAGGTCGCGTCGGAGGCCGGCCTGACCCGTTTCCGCCGGGCGGCACAAACCCCGTTCAATGTCGTCTACGAAGCCCGCGTCTGACCTAGGAACGCCGGTGGCCCACTCATGCCGAGGCCGCTGATCATCGCCGCGCAGCGCCGCACTCTGGACGCCCCGCACGACTGAGGCGGCCTGATCGACGTGCACGGCGGGGAAGGCCGGGTGCCGGTGGCGCGGTGCACGGGGTGCGGAAGGATCCGGACGGAGGGCGGGGAGGTCGCCGCCTGACCTGCCACGTCAGTCTCCGGGCCTGCCCGGGACATGTCCCGGACAGTGATCTCGTCGCGTCTCGCCCTGCGGTGAAAGCGGGTTCGCACCAGACGCGGGGTACGGATCCGATCGGGACGGGGACACAGGCAGGCGCTGTCGGTTCGGGCGGTCCGGGTCACCGCCGGGCGGCCACGGCTGCCGCGGCCGCGTTCAGGATGCGGTCCAGGACGGGGACCGGGATCGCCGGGTTGGTGACCGCCGCGCAGGCCGTGTCGCGGTCGTGCAGCAGCCCGGCCAGGACGCGGGACGGCAGGCGGGGATGGCGCGTCGCGGTCTCGCGCACGTGGTCCGCCGGGTCGTTCAGCAGCCGGATCGCGTCGCCGGGCGACAGCCGGGGGTCCTCGGCAGCGCGTCGACGCACTTCGGCCTCGGGGTCCCGGGCGAGGCGCGCTACGTCGGCGGCGGTGGACCGCGGGTCGTCCAGGGCCAGACGGCGCATCCGTCCGCTGGGGTCGTCGGCGTAGCGCAGCAGGCCCGCGCGGGGGAAGTTGGGGTGGCTGCGGGGGCGGCCGGGGTGGCTGAAGCTGCCGTCCCACCAGCTCCAGACCTCCAGCAGCAGGTCGGCGGGCGCGTCGTCGCACGATTCCGCGAGGAACAGGCGGACCACTCGGTCCTCGTCCCGTGACAGACGCTCCACGACGTCCGGTGGGAGATGCCGGGCGCGGGCCACGCTGCGGCGGATGAGCGGATGGGACGAGACGGCGAGGCGGCGCATGGCGTCGGGGTCGCCGTGCAGATCCTCGACCCAGGGCAGGGTGTGCGACATCAGCGTCTGGTCGAAGTCGTAGCGCACCGCGGCGCGTTGCTCCTCGGTGAGGTCGGGGCGCAGCGCGACCGCGGACCGGACGTCGTCGTGGGGGTCCTGCGCCAGGACGGCGACGCCGTGCCGGCCGAGGCCCGGGTTGGCGGCCAGCGCCCGGCGTACCTCCGCGTCCCCGTCGCGAACCAGTTCGGCCTCCAACTCGGCCTCGAAGCAGCACTGTTCGAGCGCTCGCCGTCGGGCGGACAGCGAGGTGAAGACCTCACGGGGCATGGGGACAGCGGTGTGGTGGGCCAGGAGCGCCGCCGTTCGGACCGTGTCGTCGGTGTCGGCGAGCAGCCGCGCTTGCAGGGGAGCGGCGAGGTCTTCCCATCGCTTGCAGGCGGCCGCCCGGACAGGGGGATCGGCGTCGGTCGCGAGGCCGGGCAGGTGGTGTGCGGGGAGCCCTGGGAGTTCGGCGGCCTGGGCGCGGGACGGGCCGGCGAGGAGGTCGTCGTACAGGTCCTCGGGAAGTCCGGCGCCCCGGACACAGGCTCGCTCCGCCCAGTGGACGCGCCGCCCGGGTGAGGGTTCGGCGCGGACCAGGCGTATCCACTGATCGGCGGTGAGTTTGGGCCGGAAGGTGTCGGCAGTGCTCGCGCGCACCCGCGGGTCGGGGTGCGCCAAGGCGGCGTCGAGGACGGCGGGACGGTCGCAGCCGTGCAGGAAGCCGTCCGCCACGTCCAGCAGCCGGATCAGCAGCTCGTCCGGCGCGGCCGGATTGGACCCGATCGCCTCCGCCCAGTGCAGGGGCCACGCCGGCAGGCCGGGCACGGCCGCCCACACCCGGGCGCGCTCGGCCTGCGTCTCGTGTCCGGCGGCTGCCGCGGATTCCTCCAGCCGCTCCGGCAGCCGGTCGAGGGCCGTCACCCGCGGTCCGCCGGGGCCTGGGATCTCCGCCAGCAACACCTGTCCGTCGAGGGAGAGGGCCACGAAACCGGGGTCGCCGGTCAGTTCCGGTACACCGTCGCCGGTGGTGCGGACCCGGGTCCACCAGGAGTCGTTTCCACCGATCCGATGCCCGAGCACGGCCACCAGGAACTCGCCTTCGCTGTCGGCGAGTTGGCGCCACCACGCGGCGTCGAGCGCCCGCCCGGCCGCGCCGTCCGGCGCGGCGATCCCACGCGCGATGCGCCAGCCGGCCTCCGGCGGGAACAGGCTGCCTGGGGTCATCTCCTCGACGACCGTGAGCCCGGCGCGTTCGAGCAGGCTGTGGAGCTTCTCTCGGCGTTGCACGCGGTCATGATCCCGGCGGGCTCGCGGTGGGGCAAGGCCTCAGCGGACCACCTCGCGGCGATACACGGAAAGGGCCGCACCGGTGAGATGCGGCCCTTCGACGCGCCCCCCTCATGTCAGGCAGGGCGTTCCCCGCTCACGCCGGCGAGAACTTCTGGGCCGCGGAGCCGTTGCAGTCCCAGATCTGCAGGCGTGTGCCGTTCGCGGTGGCGCCCGACGGCGAGTCGATGCACCGGCCGGTGGTCGGGTTGGACATCGAGCCGTCGGCGTTGGCGACCCAGTTCTGGTAGCCGCCGCCGTTGCAGTTGGCCAGCTGGAGCTTGGTGCCGGCCGCGTTCACACCGCCGGCGATGTCCAGGCACTTGCCCAGCGTGCGCAGGGTCTGGCCGTTCCAGGTCCACTTCTGGTCGAGCGAGGTGGCCTGCTGGCAGTCCCAGAGCTGGACCGCGGTGCCGTCGCCGCCGGTGTCATCACCCGCCACGTCCACGCACTTGCCGCCCGGTCCGTAGATCGGGGTACCGATGGCGAACTTCTGGGCCGCGGCGCCGTTGCAGTCCCAGATCTGGAGCCGTGTGCCGTTCGCGGTGGCACCCGACGGTGAGTCGATGCACCGGCCACTGGTCGGGTTCCGCAGCGAGCCGTCGGCCTGGCGCACCCATGACTGGTAGCCGCCGCTGTTGCACGTGGCCAGTTGCAGCTTCGTACCGGCGGCACTGTTGCCGCCGGCGATGTCCAGGCACTTGCCGAGGGTCTGCAGGGTCTGGCCGCTCCAGGTCCAGTGCTGGTCCTTTGCCGCCGACTGGCAGTCCCAGAGCTGGACCGCGGTGCCGTCGCCGCCGGTGTCGTCACCCGCCACGTCCACGCACTTGCCGCCGGGTCCGGTGATCGTCTGGCCGCTCGCCGAACCGCCGCCACCACCCCCTCCGGAGCCGGGCGCCTTGTTGTAGACGGCCACCGAGTCGATGACCAGCTTGCCGCCGGAGACCGTGGACGCGTTCGGGCCCCCGCCGAAGGCGTCCGGGAAGCCGCCGCCGATCGCCAGGTCGTAGATGATGAAGAAGGGGTGGTCGACCGCGTCGGACCAGGTCGTGGCATCCACCTGGCCGGCGTTGACAGTGAAGAAGTTGTTCCCGTCGAGGTAGAACCTGATCTGCTCCGGCGACACCGAGCGGTCGATCTCCGCCGCATAGTCGTGGAATCCGGTCTGGCAGCCCGGGCAGGCGCGTTCACCCGAGCCGATGCCGGTCGACTCGTTGCACGGTCCACCCGGGTTCACGCCGCAGTGCAGGGTGCTGAAGACGGAGCTGCGGCCGTTGATGTCCTCCATGATGTCGACCTCGCCGGACTTCGGCCAGGTCACACCGTCACGCAGCGGCGCGCCGAGCATCCAGAACGCCGGCCAGTAGCCCGCGCCGTTGGCGGTGGTGACGTTGGGCTGCTGGAGCACGGACTCGATGCGTACGACGCCGCCGGCCGGGGCGCCGAAGCCCGCCGACTGGGTCTCCACGCGCCCGGAGGTCCATCCGCTGCGCGGGTCGGAGCCCGAGTGCAGGGCCTGGAGCACCAGATGACCCTGACCGTCGTAGTAGACGTTCGAGGTGCTGTTGGTCATTGTCTCGATCTCACCGGTGCCGAAGTTGCTGCCCGGCCCGGTGTCGTACTTCCACAGGCTCTGATCGATGCCGGTGCCTGACGCGCCGTTGAAGTCGTCGCTCCAAGTGAGCGTGAAGCCCGACGGCGTCGGGGGCACTGCCGCCTGGGCGTTCGGTGTCGTGGTGACGGTGGCCGCCACCGTCACCAGGACGACGGGAATCAGAGAGAGCGCTCTCTTCAGCCGGCCGCGCTGTGCCCTTGCAGGGGGTGATTGCATAGGTGTGGCCTCCGAAGAAGGACATGATCGCGTGTGTTCGCCCTGCCGCCTCCGGTGGTCTCCGTCGACGGTGAGCAGTGCACGCGCCCTTGCGGATCTGGATGACGACGAACGGGGCGGCGGCCGGCGCTCGGGGCGCCATCGACAGGCGGGCCCGCGGCGGAGGGTCGGGCTCTCGTCCCTCAACCGGCGGATGCATCGTCAACTCGGCTGCATGTTCGTGCTGTCGAGTCGTGTGGAGTTCTGTGCGAGGCAGACGTTATTGGCCCAGACCAGCACCGTCAAGGCCGTGCAGCGGACTGAGAGCGGCTGGGGTGGCGACCCCGTTCGGCTGGACGAGGTCGCCGGCGCATGGCCCCCGCCGGTACCGCCCGTACCCCCGGATCAGCCGCGGCGGCGTCGGTGGCGCGCCCCGCTGGAACGACGTCCGCCCACCCCCTCCTGTCCGGTGGCGTGCGAGCCTACGCTGGTGGGGTGGACGACCGGCAGGCGGAATTCATCGGACTGTCCCTCGTTGAGGAGATCCGGGCGTGGCAACGGGACGAGCTGCCGCAACTGCGGACGATGTGGGGGGACTTCGTCGGGAACAACGCCACCTACGCGATCATCGAGCTGTACGACGCGGAAGGACGGCTCGTCGACCGCTCGACCGGGCTCTATCTGCGTGGGGGCACTCGCCACGCCGAGATCGACGCACTGGACCAACTGGCGCTGAAGCAGGCGCACGGCGGGCACGCGGTCATCGCGGTCAACCGGCCGCCGTGCGGCAGGCCGCACGGCGCCGACGCAAGCCGACGGAACTGCGACGACCGGATCACCGACCTCCTCCGATTCCATCGGATCACGCCGCACGTGTACCTGACACCGCATGCGACCGATCCGACGGTCCGGCCGGGCACGGCCGATCCGGCCGTGCTGGCTCCGCGGGGACGGTGGACGCACGCCGCGGCGGGCCGACCCGCCCCCTGCGATCCGCCGTTGAGCCTGCGGCGGTCGATCGACCCGGCGGCCCTTCGGGGCTGGCTGCTCGACCAGGAGATCTACCGGCTGCGCCGGCATGCGCTCGGCGACCCCGCACGGGCCGCGGACCCGGCGGTGGCGCGCATCAGGGAAGCGTTCGAGCAGGAGGCACTGCGGCGCAGCGCGGAACACGTCGTGACCCGGGCGCTCCACCCGGCCGCCGGCGCCTGGCGAGAGGTCGAACTGCTGCCGATCGTCGCCCCGGAGTTGCCGAGGGGCATGGCGCGCAGCACCGACCCGCACCATCGGGGCTTTCTGCGGACACCGCAGTACGACCTCGTGCCGTACGTTCCCGCTCCCGGCGCCCGGCAGGCGGGCTACTACCTGGCCCGCAACCGGCAGACCGGCGTGGACGAGTGGGCGATCGCTCCCGACCTCGTCGAGGAGTTCGCCCGCGGCTCCGCCCAGCACCGGGAGTTCGCCGAGTTCCTGATGGAGCGGCTGCGCTCGGAGTGGGACATCGAGAGCATGCGCAGCCTGCGCCACGTCCATCACAACCGTCCGCGTGAGGCGTTCGACGCCTGGCTGCGCGCCTGGCGGGCCGCCTTCACCAGCCCGGCCTGGCTGGCCGAACACGCTCTGGCCCTGGTGGCCACCCTGAGCAGGCTCGACGGGCTGGCTCGTGGCACGGCCGCGGCCGGCCGGACCGGCGTGCGTGCGGTGGTGGGAGCCGCCCCGGCCGCCGAACACCTGGCCGAGGAGTTCGCCGACGCCGTCCGAGCCGCCCTCCACGTCCACGACGCGACCATGGGGCCGAGCGGCCGCTCCCACAAGGACTCCGCCCCGCGGCACGCCCCCACCGACCCGCACACCCACTCCGACGGCACTCCCCCCGCTCTTCCCCAAGGGTCGGGCTCGGACTTTCCGCTGCCGGGATCCGGTGGCTTCGCCGACAGCGCCCCGGCAGCGTTCGCCCAGGCCGCGCCCGATTCCTCACATGGTCCGGGACCCGCCTCCCCGGTACACACCGGTATCACGGGAATCGGCCATGCGGCATCCGCGCAGTCGACGGACCACCACTCCACCGTGCTGCCGGCCGCCGTCCCGGGATCCGTACACACCGCGGGAACGGACCAGGCGGTCTCCGCTCAGACCACACCGGACGACTCCCCTGCGATGACAGCCGCCGCCCCTGGACCCGCGGAGATCGCGGGGAGCCACCCCCAGGCGGCGGCACCCGCCACTCATGGTCCCGGCGACAGCGCCGCCACCGGTCACGCGGCCTTCGTGCCGACGCCCCCCGACCACGTGACGCCACCGCCCGCGGGACCGGGCTCTGTCGACTCCTCGGCGGCCGGCTCGGCGGGTTTCCTTCCGGGCGTTGCGGACGAGCCGCGAACGGGGGCGAACACGGACACGGACACGGGGGGAGCGGGCGGCGCCGCAGGAAGTTCAGGCGGCCCTGTGCCGGACGGGCCCGGAGCCGCGCAGGGCGGGGAGGCGGGGGCGATTCCCGCGGATCCCGGCGGGGCCGACGCCGCGGCCGGGTTTGCGCAGCCGCACTTTCCGTGGACCGAATTCCGTGACGACGCCGGAAATCTCTATGCGATCCAGGACGAACTGGGCAGGATCACCTACAACGAGAACCACCAGGAGACACCCACGGACGGCCATCACGGGCACGGCGACTGGTTCGCACCACCGGCCGTGGCCGAGCCGTCTCACGCCGGTCCGGATCAGGCCGCCCAGGCTCGGACCGACCATGCTCAGGCCGACCCGGCTCTTCAGGCGCTGGTGAGCCACTTGTTGCAGGCCGAGGGCATGGCTCCGGCCGCGGGGTCGGGGGCGTCGTTCCTGGATCCGGGGGATGCGGCCGCCGCCACCGAGCACGGCCCGGACGACGGGAACCACGGGGCCGCGGCCGCCGGGCTCTGAGGCCGTCAGATGATGATGCCCTTCATGGTGCGGCGTTCCCGGACCCTGGACGGCTGGAGCATCTCGTACAGTGCATGGACCTCGTCGGGGGTGCCCAGGCCGGGTAGCAGTTCGGTCAGGACGTGGTCGCCGGGCTTGTAGTCGATCTCCAGCGATGCCGTGCGGGTCAGCGCGTCGACCGGTCCTTGGACGTACCGGACCTCGGTGATCTCGTAGTACCAGATGGCCCGGCGGCGTTGGGTGAGTGCGCCGAGGTGGAGATCCATCCGCCGTTCGTAGAAGAAGTACCGGTAGCGGACGGATTGGAGCCAGACGGCCGCCCAGGCCCCGGCCGCGAAGAGGAGCAGCAGCGCGATCACCAGCGGGCCGTACCCGGCCGGACCGCCGCCGAGCGCCGCCACGACGACGAGGAAGGCGGTGACGGTCAGGGCCGGTGGGGCGACATGCCGGGCGAGCAGGTGCCGACGGCCGCCAGGGAGCAGGTGCCCCGGTTCCGCGACGCCGTGCTGGTCGATCTGCTGGGCCAGTGTCCCACCGCTGGGCGGCGGCGCCGTCACCTGGCCGACCACCACCGCGACCTGCTGCTCGTCGGTGCCCCGCACCGCCTGGGGAACATGCCCCGTCGACGAGGCGGGCGTGTTCTGGTGCGGCGCCTCGCAGGCGCGCAGCCGGTTCCAGGCGTCAGGGATGCCGGCCCCCTTGAGCGCTCGGCGGTAGGCCGCGGCGGCCTCGTCCGGGCGCCCTTGCCCCTGTAGCGAACAGCCCAGCTGGTACCAGGCCAAGTGGTGCTCCGGCTCGACGTCGAGGACGAGCCGCAGGTGGGTCTCGGCGGCCGCCCACTCGCCGAGCGCGTTCTGACAGGCAGCGAGGGCGAACCGTACGGCTCGATCGGCGGGGGCGGCCGCGTGGGCGCGTTCGAGAAGGTCTCTGGCCTCGGCGGGACGCCCGGCGCGGAAGTGGACTCTGGCTCGGCCGAAGAGGGAGGAAGCGTCGCCCCCGACATCTACCATGGCTCCAAGTATGCGCCTGTTGGCCGGAGTTGTGGAGGCTTGCGCATGAAAGGCATGACCCCGCTTGGCCGGACCACGGCCGTCGTGATCGCTGTGGTGGCCGTCCTGCTGGCGCTGCCCCGGCTCAGAGGCATGAACCTCGGCCTGCCGGACCTGCCCGGCCTGCCCGGCCCTCCCCGTGACTCGGCGGCGGCCTCCGGTCCGCGGCCCACGGCGATCACCGCGCGTGCACACGGGAAGGGCTCCTGGACGGTCCGCGGCTACGGGTACGAGTTCACCGTCGTGCGCATCTCGCACGAAACCGGGCCGTTCGGACCCAACGAGGGGTGTCGTTGCCTGCGGGTGGTCGCTCGGGTCGAGCGGTTCGCCGAGGACGACCACCGCAGCATGAAGGTCACCGTCTTCGACGACCGGGGCCGGCTCCTGGGGGTCGACCCGTTCTCGAACAGGGGAACTCTGGAGCCGCCCCTGCACCGCCGGACCGAGGCCCAGGTGCTCGCGGTCCCGCAGGAGGGCGGCGCCCGGACGCTCTCCTTCAACCTCAGGGGCGCGTTCTGGCCCGACGGCCGGGACCTCTTCCTGGAAGACGTCCCGGTGCCCCGATGAGGCCGTGCCCCGAACGCCCGCACAGCGTCCGACCTGGTCGAAGGGCACCCGGTGACCGTGGGGCACCGGCTGCCCGAGTCGGTGCGACCGGCGGCACCGTACCGGGGCGATGGCGTGGTGCCGCTCGCGGCGGTCACTTCTGCTCCAACGCGGCCAGCCGCAGCTCCAGTTGGTCAACCCGGTGCCGTAGCAGGGTGACTTGGGCCTCCAGGCTGACTTCCCGCTCCGCCCTGCGCTGAATGCGCGGTGACGCGGCGGCGCGCTCGATCACCGCGTTCAGCTGGACCAGGCGCTGCGGCCCGTTCGGGCCGTCCACCAGCCGGGACCGGATCTCGCCGTTGCGGTACCAGGACCGCAGGGCTGAGCGGGAAACGCCGGTCTCGGCTTCCGCCTTGGCCAGCGTGACCCAGGGCGACTCGTCCAACCGCTCGAACAGTTCCAGCTCGTTCTGCCAGCGCGCGAGCCGGTCCTCCCAGTCCGACGGTGTCTCCATCGGACCCTCCCTTCACCACGGTGACCCTGTCAAAGACAGTGTATTGACAGGGTTGTGACGATGGAGACATGACTTTTGAAAGGTTCACGGTGAAAGCCCGCAAGGCGGTCGTCACGGCTCAGGAGGAGGCACGGCTGCTGAAGCACCCTCACATCGGCACGGAACACCTGCTGTTGGGGCTGCTCGACGCACCGGACAGCACGGCGGCGAAAGTTCTGCGCCAGCTCGGATACGACAAGGAGACGGCGCGGGCCGATGTCGCCGCGCTGGTCGAGCCCGGCACGGCTGAGCTGAGCGGCCACATCCCGTTCGCGCAGAGCGCGAAGAAGACGTTGGACCTCGCCCTGCGCGAGGCACAGCAGCTGCACCACAGCCGCATCGGCACGGAACACATCCTGCTCGCCCTGGTCGGGGAAGGGGAGAGCGTCGGCGCGAGGGTGCTTGCCGAGCGGATCGATCCCCTCGGCAAGGTCCGTGCCGCGGTGATGGCCTCGGTGGAGGGAGCGCAGGACGGCGCGGCCGGCCCCTGGCCGGCCGGCACGCCTGCCACCGAGGACGCCGTGTCCGCCGCCGGCGCGCTGGCCGGTGACGCACCGGTCGGCAGCCATCACCTGCTCGAAGCGATGCTGCGGGCGGAGAACAGCATGGCGGCCAGGGTGCTGCGCGAACTCGGCGTCGACCCGGACGCGGTCGCCGCCAAGATCGACGAACTGGATCCGGAGACGACCACGGACGCGAACCCGGAGGAAGCCGCCGCGCGCAAGATGGAGATCCGGCTGGTCGGCGACGAGGTGCACCTCGTCCTGCGGGACCCCGCGACGGTCGCCCTCGCCGAGCGGGTCACCGAGCTGTCCGGCGGCCCGATCCAGGGCGTCGGGCCGGTCGCCGGCATGTTCGTCCCGCTCTGGCGCTCGACCCGTCAACTGCTGGTACACGTGCGGCGCGTGCTGGAACCGGAACACGAGGGAGAGGACGGGCCCGCCGCGGACAAAGTGGCCAAGCTCGTGCGTACGGTGCTCGCGCCCCGGCTCCGCCGGTGAACCGGCCGGCCGTGCCCGGGAAGCGCGCCGGCGAGGTGCCCGGCCGGCGGCGGGACCGGAACGCCGGCCGAGGCCGGTCGACCGGCCAGGTCCCAGGCCGAGGCGATCGGCGAGCCCGGGATCTCGTCCGGCGCCCCACCGGTGGTGACCCGTGCGCACCACGGCTCGATCTCCCGACAGCAGGCAACACGGCGCATCGGAGGCAACCATGAGCATCACCATCGTCGGAGCCGGCTTGGGCGGCCTGGCCCTTGCCCGTGTGCTGCACGTGAACGGCATCGACGCCGTCGTGTACGAACGCGAACCGTCGCGCGACGCGCGCGGTCAGGGCGGCATGCTCGACCTGCACGCGGAGACCGGTCAACGGGCCATGCGCGAGGCCGGTCTGATCGACGAGTTCCACGCGGTCGCCCGTCGTGAAGGCCAGGACCTGTGCCTTCTGGAGCCGGACGGCACCCTGCTGCTGCGGGAGGACACGCCCGAGGACGCCCCGCTCGATCGACCCGAGGTCGACCGTGCCGATCTGCGCAACCTGCTGCTCGACTCGCTGCCCGAGCACGTGGTGCGCTGGGGTTACGCGTTGGAGCACGCCGAGGACGGCCTGCTGCACTTCGCCGACCGCAGCAGTGCGACGTACGACCTGTTGGTCGGCGCCGACGGCGCGGACTCCCGGGTCCGCGCACTGCTCACCGACGCCCGACCGGCGCACACCGGCCAGAACGTCGTCGAGCTCGGCATCCCCGACATCGACCGCACCCGTCCCGGTCTCGCGGCGATGGTGGGACGCGGCAACTACTGGGTGCTCGGCGACGGACAGTCCCTGTCGGCGCAGCGCAACGGCGACGGCCGCGTACGTGTCTACCTCGGCTTCCGCACCGCCGAGGACTGGTTCGGGACCAGCGGGATCCCGTTCGACGACCCCGCTGCCGCCCGGGCGCGGCTGATCGACCTGTTCACCGGCTGGGACGCGCGGTTCACCGCGCTGATCGCCGCCTGCGACGACACGGTCCTGCCGCGGCCGATCACGACGCTCCCGGTCGGTCTGACCTGGCCGTCGAGACCGGATGTCACACTGCTCGGCGACGCCGCGCACCTGATGCCGCCGGTGGGCCAGGGCGCCAACATGGCGCTGCTCGACGGTGCCTTGCTCGGCCTCGCGCTGGCCGCGCACGCGGACGACTTTCCCGCCGCCGTCGCGGAGTACGAACGCGAGATGTTCGAACGCACCGGCGCCGCCGGCCGGCAGTCCGCCCGCATCCAGGAGATCCTGCTGTCGCCGGACGCCGGCCGGAGAATGCTCTCGTTCTTCCAGCCGGGCTGAGGCGGACGGCGACACCGCCGGCACGGCGGCGGCCGTCCAGGAGCAGTGCGGTCCCCGGAAGGCCCCCGTCGTGCGGGCGGCAGGCTGGATGCGATGCCCGCCGCCAGGGCGGTAGCGGCACGCTTTAGGCTCGACGCGTGGCGCATGTCGAAATTCTCCAGCTGCTGGTCTCCCCGGTGCACCGGCTCGCCGGCCGGCCGGGCGAGGGGCTGCCCGAACTCCCGCCCGGTGAACTGGTGCCGACGGCGGAGGTGCGCGCGGGCCTCGGTATCGCCGGGGACCGCTACTTCAACCGTCCGGCCCACCGCAACGCCTCGATCACCCTCATGGCGGCCGAGCGGCTGCCGCAGCCGGGCCCGTACCCGGCCGACCTGCTGCGGACCCGGCGCAACATCCTGCTGCGCGGGGTCGACATCGACGCCTACATCGGTGCGACGGTCTTCCTCGACTGCGGCGCCGGCCCGGTGGAACTGGAGGTCCGCAGCGCCGCCCGGCCCTGCGCCTGGATGAACACCACTCTCGGCCCCGGCGCCCAGCGCGCCCTGCGCGGCGGCGGGGGAGTGCGCTGCCGGCCGCTGACCGACGGCGTCCTGCGCGTGGGTCCCGCAGTGTTCGGGGTGCGTGAACCCGAGTCTGTTCGGGGTGCGTGAACCCGAGTCTGTTCGGGGGGTGTGCGAACCTGTGTCTGTTCGGGGTGTGTGAAGCTGAGTGTTCGGCGCACCGCGCGTGAGTACGGCGACTCAGGCGCCGCACCCCGAAGGTCCGGAAGGCTGAGCGCATGACAACGCCGACGCCCGCACCGATGACGTACCCGCCCCACCCCTGCCCCGGCCGGACGCCGCAGCCCGCGCCGGCCCGTTCCCGGCGACGGCTGGTGGCCGGGGTCGTGGCGCTGCTGCTCGTCGGGGCGGGCGCGGCGGCGGCCGTGCGGTGGGCGGGCGGCGGCGACTCGGCACCGCTCGCGGGCCGCCCCCGGGTCGACGACAGCCGTGCCGGCCTCTCCTACGCCGTCCCCGAGGGCTGGAAGCACGACGCCGCCGCGGACAAGAAGCTGATCGGCGCCTTCTCCTCGCAGATCAGCGAGTACACGGGCACCGGGGACGACGCCACCGGCGGCACCGTGATGGCGGGCCCGGCCGGAAAACCCGTGCCCCGCGCCGAGCTGGGCCGGGCGGCGGACTCGGCCGCCCGCTCCAACGCCGAGTTCTTCTTCCCCGACCTGCCCGCCGGCCTGGAGGAGTCGCACGACACCGTCGTGGACGGGCAGCCGGCGCACACGACCGTCCTCCGGATCAGGACCGAGGACGGCATCGCACGGCTGCGGCTGACCGTGGTGACCATCCACGGCGAGCGCACCTCGTTCCTCCTCGGGCTCGCCACCGGCGGGGCCGATCCGGCGGTCGCCCGGGACATGGAGGCGGTACTCGGCAGCGCCAGGGTCGGCTGACCCGGACGCGGGACTCCGCTCAGGTGCCCGAGGCGAGCAACTGGTCGGCCAGCCGGTGGGCCTGGGTGAGCAGCGCGCCGTAGGTGGCGACCGCGTCGGGATCGTCCGTCGTGGAGCGGACCAGGTCCCGGCGCAGCTCCGAGAGCGTGCCGCGCAGGTCCGCCACGGCCGCGCGCAGCTCCTCGTCGCACTCGTCGCCGAACCGGCTGTGGCTGTAGAGCCGCAGCGCGTGGGCGGTGCGGCACAGGAACTCCGCGTACCGCCGGGCGAGCGCGGGGTGCGGCCGGGACGCCGCGCGGTCCTCGGCGGCGGCCTCCAGCACCGTGCGGGTCACCCCCGCGGTGTGCACGGCCGCGTAGTCCAGGACCACGAGCGCGTCGTCGTACCCCTGGCCGGAGCGCGGCAGCACACCGGCGCGGCGGCGCGGATTGACGCGCAGGCTCTCCCGGCCCCACTCGACCGCCGAGCGGGCCTGCGCCACCAGCCGTTGCAGCCGCAGGGCGCGCTCGTGCCAGGTGCCGGCCTCGTCGGCGTCCCAGCGTCCTCCGGCCAGTCCGTCGGCCACCGCCCGGAGGATGCCGTGGGCCTCCTCGGTCGCGTCCTGCAGCACGGTGCGGGCGTCGCGCAGATACAGCGGCGGCCGGACCAGCGCGTTCACGGTGATGCCGGTCACCGCTCCGAACAGGGCCTCGGCGAGCCGGGCCGTGGAGCCCGCGACGGTGACGGAAGCGCTGGTGAGGACGAAGAGGGCGCCGGTCGCGGCGTAGATGCCCTGACTGCCCAGGCGCCGCCACTGGCCCAGCAGCATCGCGAGGGGGAGGACGACCGCCACGGCGGCCGTCCGGCTGGGCAGCAGCAGTCCCACCGCCGTGGCCGTGACGGTGCCGGCCGCGATCGCCGCGAGCTGTTGCAGGCCGTGCGCGATCGACCGGTACACGGTCGACTCCACCAGCACCACCGCCACCCACGGCGCGACGAACGCCGCCGGCGCCCGCAGCCACCAGCCCGCCACCGCCCAGGCCACCCACGCGGCCAGCGCCGCCTTCACCGCCTGGACGGCCAGGTCCCGTTCCCTGCCCGGTACCGCGCAGGCCTGCCGTGCCGCGTGCGCCGCGGCCGACAGCTCACGCCGTACTCCTTCCCAGCTCAGTCGTATCCCTCGCACGGCGCCCCGGGTGCCACCCCCGGCGCCGGTCCATGCCTCCCGGCCCACGGCTCGTGGCCGGACGCCGGCCGGGCCGGGGCGCCGGGCCGGGCGCGCCGGGGGCGCGGGGCGCCTCGTGCGCTGTCGGGGCGCTCACCTCACGGGTGCCGGACCAGGGCGGGCGGCGTCCAGTCCGCGTGCCGCAGGATCGCCCGCGCCGACACCCGGGACGGAGCGATCCGGAGCCCGGTGTTGCGCAGCGCGACGGCCAGCGGATGGGACAGCCCCTGACCCAGCCGGCCGGCCTGCCGGGCGGCTCGGGCGACCGCCTGGGCCCGGGGACGGCGCTCGGCGTCGTACCGGGCCAGCGCCGCGCCGACCGAGGCTTCCCCCGCGAGCGCGGCGGCCAGGGTGGCCGCGTCCTCCAGGGCCTGGCAGGCGCCCTGCCCGAGATGCGGCGTCATGGCGTGCGCCGCGTCGCCGAGGAGCGCCACCCGTCCCGCCGTGAACGACGGCAGGGGCGTGACCAGCTCGTGGATGTCGTGGTGCAGCACGTCCTCGGGCCGGGTGGCGGCCAGCAGCGACGGAACCGGTTCGTGCCAGTCGCGGAAGCGGTGGCGCAGCGTGCCGAGCGGGTCGGCATGGCGGACGCCGGGCGGCGCGGTGAGCACCGCGTGCCATTCGGCGCGGCCGTCGGCGAACGCGATGTGCCCGAACTCCGCCCCCTTGCCCCAGGTCAGCTCGAAGTCGGTGCGCACCTCCACCGGACGCCCGGTGATGGCCCGCAGCACCGTCGAGCCGCCGTACGCCGGTCCGGGGTGGGCCGGGAACAGCAGGCCGCGCAGCCGGCTGTGCACTCCGTCCGCCGCCACGACCAGGTCCGCCTCCAGGAGGTCGTCCCCGACGGGCACGCCCACCCGGTCCGGTCGGGACAGGTCCAGCGTGTCCACGGCCGCGCCGACGAGCAGGCATCGCGCGGGCAGCGCGGCGCGCAGCAGGCGGTGCAGGTCCGCGCGCGGGATGCCGACGATGGGCGAGCCCAGTGCGCGTTCCAGCAGCGTGCCGTCCATCCGTGCCAGCCACCGGCCCGCCGGGGTGCGGGTGCCTCCGGTGTACTGCGGGCGTGCCGCCGCCCGGACCGCCGCGCCGACGCCCACGGCCTCCAGCGCGCGCAACCCGTTGGCGTGCAGGGAGATGCCCGCGCCCGCGTCGGCCGGGACGGCGGCCCGCTCCACCACCCGGACCCGCCAGCCGATCCGGCGCAGCCCCAGCGCCGCCGCCAGCCCGCCGATGCCGCCCCCGACCACCACCGCCGTGCCACCCATGCCGTCCCCCTCCGTGCCCACGCCCGTTTTTCTACGCCTGTAGAAGGACCGTACCGCGTTCTAGCGAGTTCCTCTACGGATGTAGAAGGCGGTGGCGGGAAGCGGTGTAGAAAGAGGGGGTGCCCACAGACCGACGTACTCTGCTAGCCGACACGGCGATCTCCGTGCTCGCCGACGCCGGCATGCGGGGGCTGACGCATCGCGCGGTGGACCGGGCGGCCCAGCTGCCGCCGGGCACCACGTCCGCGTACTACCGCACCCGGCAGGCCCTCCTGACGGCCCTGGTCCGGCGCCTGGTGGTGCTCGACCAGGCGGAGCTGGAGGAGACGGCCGCGAACGTGCCGGTGCCGCGGACCGCCGGGGAACTGACGGCGGGCATCGCCGCGCTCGTCCGGTTGCGCCTCACCGGAGAGGCCCGCCGGCGCTCCCTCGCCCGCTACGCCTGTGCCGTCGAGAGCGCGCACCACCCCGAACTGCGCGAGATCCTCGTGCCGCGCGACGACGCGGGGCGGCGGGCGGTGCGGGACTTCCTCGCCGCGCAGGGGGTGGCCGACCCGGAGGGCCGCACGGTGACCCTGCTGACCTGTGTGGACGGGCTGGTCTTCGACCGTCTGGTGCACGGCGGGAGCGTCCGGGAGGAAGAGATCCGCGGGCTCGTCACCGCCGCGCTGCGCTGAGCGGTACGAGGGGCGTGGCGTCGCTTCGGCCCGTCATGGAGGCAGGGCGTGCTGAGCGGTACGAGGGGCGTGGCGTTGCTTCGGCCTGTCATGGAGGCAGGGCGTGCTGAGCGGTACGAGGGGCGTGGCGTCGCTCCGGTCCTCATGGAGGCAGCGCGCGCAGGGCGCGCAGCACCGCCCAGACGACCGAGACCAGCGGTACCGCCACGACGGCACCGATCACCCCCGCGACGATGCTGCCCGCGATGACCGACACGGCCACCACGAGCGGATGCAGCCGGACCGCCCAGCTCATCACCAGCGGATGCAGCACGTGCCCCTCCAACTGGCCGATCACCACGATCAGCACCAGCACCGCCGCCGCCGTCAGCGGACCGCGCCCCGCGAGCGCGACGACCGTGGCCACGCCGAGCGCCACCGGCGAGCCCACCAGTGGTACGAACGCGGCGAAGAACTCCAGCAGGGTCAGCGGCAGCGCCAGCGGCACCCGCAGTACGAACAGCGCCACGCCCACGAGCACGGCGTTGGTGGCGGCCACGATGATGATGCCGCGCGTGTATCCCGAGAAGGTCCGCCAGGCCGCCCGCCCCGCCCGGTCCCACGGCGGGCGGGCCCGGCTCGGCAGCAGCTGGTCCCGTACCCAGCCCCACAGGTGCTCGCCGGAATGCAGGAAGAAGACCGAGGCGAACAGCGCCAGCGCGCCGCCCGTGACCAGCTCCACCACCCGGCCCAGCTCGTTGACCGCGCTGGTGAGCAGCGACGCCCGGTGCGCGGAGACATACTGCGTCACCTCCCGCTGGAGCCCGGCGAGCGCGTGCGGCCCGAGCCGGAACGGCGGGCGTTGCAGCCACTCCTCGATACGGCGGACACCGCCGCGGAACTCGCCCGCCAGCCGGGCCGATTCCCCCGCCACCGAGCTGCCCACCAGCGCGAGCAGGGCCAGCAGCAGCAGAAGGCTGCCCACGAGGGCCACCGCCACGCTCAGCGGCCGGGGCAGGAACCGGTTCAGCAGATCGGTCAGCGGGCGCAGCACGGACGTCACCACCAGCGCGAGGAACAGCGCGACGGCGATGAGCTGGAAGCTGCCGAGGATGCTGAACACGCCGTAGACGACGATGCCGACGAGGATGAGCCGCCAGGCGTAGGCCGCCGCCACCCGGAGCCACGGCACCGTCCGCTCGGCCGCCGGTACGGGTGCCTTCCGGCCGGGCGGATCCGGCAGCCGCACGGTGTACGCCGGACGGCTGCCCAGCACCGTGCTCCCGGCCCGGCGCCCGCCGCCCCGCCCGGCCGACCGCCGGCGTGCATCGCCCACCACCGCTTACGCCTCCTCTCCGCCACCCCGGCTGACGACCGGTCACCTCCACAGCCGGTCATCTCCACAGCACCGTAAGCACAGGGCGCCAGGGCGGCGCGCCCAGCGCATCCGCGCGCGACTTCCCCGGCCCCGCGCGACCGCCCCGCGCGACCGCCCCACCCGACCGCCGCGCCCGAGCGCCTCGCTAGGTCGGCGGACCACGCCGGAACCAAGCGGTCACGGCATCAAGAGACCGTGGCACTGAGCGATCACGACCCCATGCGATCACGACACCATGCGATCACAGGACATTCACAACGCGGCGGGGTGGGCGTGCCGGGCCCTGGGCACTCGCCGCGGTGTCCCCGGCAGGGAGGGGGAATCCCCAGTGATCACCGTCGCGGTTCTGTTGCTGCCGGTTCTCGGCGTACTGCTGTACGGGCTGGACCAGGTCGAGGACCGCTGGGTGCTGCGGCCTCCGGCCCGTCGTCCGCGGCACCGCCGGCGGACGCGGACGGGCCGTCGGTGAACGACGCGGGCGTCCGCTCGCACCGGCGGTAGCGGGCGATCGCCCTCCCCAGCTCGATCCGCTCGGGCTCGGGGAGGATGCCGCCCTGCGCGTAGTCCAGGATGTGCTCGGCGACGGTCCGCAGTTTGACGTTGGTGCGCTGGGAGACGTCGCGCAGCGCACGCCAGGCCTCTTCCGGCGGCGTCCGCCCGAGGGCGACCACCACACCGACGGCCTGGTCGATCACGGCGTGGGAGGTCACCGCCTGCTGGAGCTGCCGGTTCTCGTCGTACAGCCGCTCGTACTCCGACACGAGATCGGTCACCGACAGCAGGACCAGCGGTTGCCGACGGGACAGGGCGAAGAAGGCCATGGAGCACCTTTTCGGGGTGGGGGTCTGCTACGCCTGCCCCTGTGGGGCGCGCTTGCTCAAGAATTGAACCAGCATTGCGCACCCCGGTCACGCTGTGCCGCCCGGTGCGGCGTACCGCGCCCGTGCGCCCGTGTTTCCGTGGTCAGCCGGTCTCCCGGGTGTCCTGGTCCGCGCGCCCCACCGGCAGCAGCTCGCGGATGTCCGCGGGCAGCGCCCCCGCCATCCGCTCGGTCAGCTCCGGGGCCAGCGCGGCGTCCAGCACCTCCAATACGGCGGCGGCGTCCCGCAGGGCCGTGTCCTCGTCGGTGCCGGCCCGGGCGGCGATGCGTCCGGCGAAGGCGGTCAGGCCGAACCGCTCGCCCGCCGTACCGGAGTCCGGGGCGGCGGCCGTGTCGGCCGCCTCCCGCATGGCCGCCGCCATGTCCGGTGGCAGCTGGGCGGCCACGTGCCGGGCCAGGCCGGACGGCAGCCGCTCCGACAACGTGCACACGACCGCGTGCGCGGCCCGTTCGGCCGTCCCCCGGTCGGGCAGCCGGGCCAGCGACTGCACCTTTCCGATCATCTCGTCGTGCCGCATGAGACCGGTCCCTTCCGCACGGAGTGCCGACGGTACGCCCGTCCCCCGGGCGCAGCGGCGTTCACCGAGTACCCCGCTCCCGCTCCGGGTCACGGCGACGGCGACGGGGTGCCGGCTCGCAGGCCCTGCCCACCGCAGGCCGGCCATGCACACATCGAGCCGAGCGCGGCGACCGACGACGAGCAGCCCATGCCGACCGACGACGAACTGCCCGTGCCCGCGCACGAAGCGAGTACAAGTCCGTACCTGCGGCGAACAGCCCGTGCCGGTGCTCGCGCGGTTCAGTCCTCGGCCGTTCGCTGCGTCCACGTCCAGGCGTACTGGAGCCAGTCCGCCACGGTCAGCGCGCCGAGGCCGGCGCACACGAGCCGGGTCGGCCGGGGCGCCGCCGCGTAGGAGCACACGAGGGCGCCGCTGGTCCAGGCGGCGGTGCAGAACGGGCAGGACAGGAGATCACCGGTGGCACGCCGCAGCCCGCTGCCCCGGGGCTCGTCGATCACCTCGCCGGCCTCCCCCTCGTCCGCGCGGCGGGTGAACGGCGCCCGGAGGAAGCTGGTGACCTTGTCCCTGGTCAGCATCCTCGACGCCTTGTACGTCGCCGTGCCGAGCAGTGCCACGTCCCAGGGCGGCACCTGCCGGGGCAGCCGGACGCCCCGGCGACGGGCCAGCAGCGCGAAGGCGCCGACGCTCGTCGCGAACACGGAAGCGAGGACGGCGTAGCCGCCCAGCGGGACCTGGCCCCGGTCGTCGTAGTGTGCGGCGTCCTCGGTCATGGAAGTTCTCCGGCCTTCCCGGTGCGTGTCCGACCCTGTCACGGGCGCAACGAGTTCCCCCCTGCCGGGCGGCGACACGCGCCCTTCCGGACCGCACCGGAGTATCCTATTCACCGAATGATGAATTCATGCTGGGCAGTTCCTGCCGAGGAAGCACCGCTGACGCATCGCTGCTCCGCAGAAGGGCAGGCCGTCATGGCGAAGACCGAGAAGACCACCTGCTGTGTCGTGGGCGGCGGACCGGCGGGCATGGTGCTCGCCCTGCTGCTGGCCCGGGCCGGCATCGCGGTGACCGTGCTGGAGAAGCACGCCGACTTCCTGCGGGACTTCCGCGGCGACACGGTCCACCCGTCGACCCTGGACCTGCTCGACGACCTGGGCCTCGCCGAACGCTTCGCGCGGCTGCCCCAGCGCCGGGTCCGCACCGTACGGCTGCCGCTGGGTCCCGGTCGCTCGACGGTCACCGTCGGGGACCTTTCGGTGCTCCCCGGCCCCCACGACTACGTGGCGATGGTGCCCCAGTGGGACCTGCTGGACCTGCTCGCCGACGAGGCCCGGCGCGAGCCGTCCTTCCAGTTGCGGATGAACACGGAAGCGACCTCCTTCCTGATCGAGTCCGGGCGGGTCACCGGGGTCCGCTACCGCACCTCCGACGGTCGCACCGGCGCACTGCGCGCCCTGCTCACCGTCGCCTGCGACGGCCGCGGATCGCTGGCCCGCTCCCGGCCGGAACTGGGACTGCGCCGCTTCCGCTGCCCGATGGACGCCTGGTGGTTCCGCCTGCCGCGGGACGACGGCGACCCGAGCGGACTCGTCGGCGGCGCCGGCACGGGCTTCCTGACCGCGATGATCGACCGGGGCGACTACTGGCAGTGCGCCGCGCTCATCCCCAAGGGCACCGACGCCGAGCGCCGTGCCGCCGGCCTGGACCGCTTCCTGGCCGCCTACGCCGACGCCGTCCCCTGGATCGCGGGCCGCACCGGCACCCTGCGCTCCTGGGACGAGGTGAAGCTCCTCGACGTACACCTCGACCGGCTGCGCCGCTGGCACCGCCCCGGACTGCTCTGCATCGGCGACGCCGCGCACGCCATGTCCCCCGTCTTCGGCATCGGGATCAACCTCGCCGTGCAGGACGCCGTGGCCACCGCCCGCCACCTGACGGGGCCGCTGCGCCGCGGGACCGTCCGGCTGCGTGACGTACGCGCGGTGCAGCGCCGCCGACGTCCCACCACGGTCGCCGCACAGGCACTCCAGCGCGCCGCCCACGCCCGCTTCATCGCTCCCGTTCTGCGGGGCCGGCCGCCCCTGGGCAGCGCGGAGCGGGCCCGGCGGGTGGCGGGCCTGGCCGCGGGCTCGCCCTGGTTGCGCCGCCTGCCCGCCTACTTCATCGCCTACGGCGCCCTCCGGGAGCGTCCGCCCGCCGAGGCGGTCCGGCGGCGGGAAGCGGACGCGACGCGCGCGGGCGACCTTTCCCGGGGCGAAGACGGGTCCCCGGTTGACCACGGCTGCCGGGGTGACGACGGGCCCCGGGGTGACGACGACGCGGCGCCGTCGTAATCCCGGTCCGCCGGGCGCAGGCGGGGCGGCGGGGCGGCGTCGGCCGAGTCTCCTCGTCCCGCGCGGTGCGGGGGCGGGCGGGGCACCTTTGGGGTCACCCTGTCAGCGGCTTGATCGACCGGGTGTGCGCGCCCCATGGTGTCGTGTGCCCGAGCATGAGCGGGAAGGCCGTGCCGACGATCCGGTCGGTCAGCGGGCCCCGGACACCGCCGTGGAAGCGGCCCCGGCCCCCGCCGGGGAAGCACGGGGCCGGCCCGCGAAGGGGCCTGCCCCTCGGGCACAGCCGCCGTTCCGGCCGATCCCGCGATGGAGTCTTCCGTGCCCGCTGCCTACGTCACCGATCTCGTCGACGCCTTCCGCCGTCACGGCGACCGCCCCGCGATCGGCTGCGGGACCCGGGTGCTGACGTTCGGGCACGCGCTGGACGAGGTGTGGCGGCTCGCCCGGGCGTTGCGCGAGCTGGGCGTCGCGCGCACGACCGGGCTGGCCTGCGTCACCGGCAACCGTCCCGAGACGCTGCTCGTCCGGCTGGCGGCACATGTGCTGGGGGCCCGGCTCACCCAGGTGGTGATCGAGCCGGCCACCCACGACCTGGCCCACGTCCTCGCCGACTGCCGGCCGGCGCTGGTGGTGGCCGACACCCCGGTGCCCGGGACGGGGGCGCGCCGTGTCGGCCTCGACGACCTGATGCGAACGGCCCGCGATCTGCCGGCCGATCCGGTGCCGGTGGCGGCACGGGAGGAGGACATCGCCCGGGTCACCTACACCAGCGGCACGACCGGCCCCCCGAAGGGCGTGGTGTCCACCTTCGCCGCGCTGCGCGTGCGCGCCGGCTGGACGCGCCGTCACGAGGGCGTCGAGCCGGTCTTCGTCTCGGTGACCTCCCTGGCCCAGCGCGCCGGCGGGCGATGCCTGGAGCACCTGCTCGGCGGGGGACGGGCCGAGATCCTGGACCCCTTCGACCCGCCCGCGTTCGCCGCGGTCTGCGCCCGCCTGGCCCCGGCGACCACCTATCTGCTGCCGCCGATGCTCTACCGGCTCCAGGACCACCCGGCCACCGCCGGAGGGGTCCCCGGGCTGGTGTCGGTGTCGTACGGCGGTTCGCGGATCGTCCCCGCGCGTCTTCGGGAAGCCCTGCGGGTGTACGGCACCGAATTCCGGCAGGGCTACGGGACGAACGAGTCGGCGGTGATCTGCCGGCTGACCCCCGCGGACCACGCCGACGCCCTCGGCGGGAAACCGCGTCTGCTGGCCTCCGCCGGGCGGCCGGTGCCCGGCGTCCGGGTGTCCGTCCGCGACGAGGACGGCCGGGAACTGCCTCCCGGGCGGTCCGGTGAGGTGTGGACGCGCTCCCCGGCGATGATGGCCGGCTACTGGCACCGCCCCGACCTGGACGCACGGGTATGGCGGGACGGCTGGCTGCGCACCGGCGACGTCGGCCGCCGCGACGAGGACGGCTACCTCTATCTGGTCGACCGGATCAAGGACATGATCATCGTGGGGGGCGACAACATCTACTGCGGGCCCGTGGAGGACGCCCTGGCCCGGCACCCGGCCGTGGCCCAGGCCGTGGTGGTGGGCCGGGAGAGCGCCGTCACCGGCGAGGAGATCCACGCCTTCCTCCGGCCCGTGGCGGGGCAGGAGCCCAGCGACCGGGTCGCCGACGAAGCGTGCCGGCTCGTGGTCGACGCCCTCGCCGAGGCCCACCGGCCCGCCGTGGTCCACTGGGTGGACCACATCCCGGTGGCGGCCTCGGGCAAGCCCGACAAACGACGGCTGCGAGCCATGGCGGAGGCCCGGAGCCAGAGCCGCGCCGACCGAGCGCCGGGACCGGCAGCCCCTCCGCGCACCGGAGGCGCCGGGCGTGGGTCAGGTCACATATGACCTGGTTCGCATCCCTCTCCCGGCCGTGCCGGGCGCCGGGCTACCGTGGCGTGGACCCCCTGTACCCCATCCCGCCCCGGACGGCCCCGTGCCCACTGATCTGCCCACCGATCTGTCCCCCCTGATCGCCGCGACGACGCGCTGGCTGACGGTCTCCTACCCGCCGAGCGGCGGCGCGCTGGCCTCCGCGCTGTGCGAGGCGCAGGCCCGGCAGGCGGTGACGGTCGCCGCGTGGCTGCGCTACCCCACCGAGATCGACGCGGGCCTGGTCACCTTCGCGGGCCCCGGCGGCGCCGCCCGCCTCGACTGGATCACCGGGGCGGAGCCCGCCGACGACCACCCGGCCGGGGAACGGGCCTGGCGCACCTGGGTGGACGAGGTCGTGGCCAGCTGGGCCGCCGCGCTGCTCACCGACGACGAGCTGGCCGGACTGGCCGTCGCCGCGCTCGCCGAGGGCGAGCACACCGCGGCCGCGCCGGTCGAGTTCCGCCGGCTGCTCACCCCCGGCGAGGGCGACCGCCGCGCCGCGGCTCTGCTCCGCCACCCCGACCTGCTGGCCCCCGTGGCCGAGCTGCACCTGGACCAGCTCATCGACCGCCTCACCCCGGGACGCTTCCTCGCCGCCTGACACCCGTTCGGCGCACGCGGCGGAGCATCCGTACGGCGTCCGGGCGCCGGCCCCCGGTCGTGGTCCGTCCCCCGTGGGGAAAGGGTCGGGCATGACCTTCAAGAATCCCGTCCAGCGCGGCGGACCGCGCCGCGGCCGGTTCGAGCAGTTCGCCGAGTACGCCTCGAACTTCACCAGCTCACCGATGTTCTTCCTGTTCTGCGTACTGCTCGTCGGCTTCTTCGTCGCCGCCCACGTCGCCCATCTGCGACTCGAACTGCTGCTGCTCGCCGGCGAGTCCATGACGGCGGTCACCCTGCTGCTGCTCGCCCTGCTGAAGAACGCCGAGATGCGGGCCGAACACGCGATCCAGCGCAAGCTCGACGCGATCGCCGCCGCCCTGCTGGAGGCGCACCGCGACCAGCGGGGCCAGGCGTTCGAGGATCTGCGCAATGCGATCCGGATGGAGGAAGAGACCTGACCGAGGCCGGCGAAACGCCGCGGCGGTCCTTCACGGCGCCCCGGCGAACGACGACCATGCCGTGTCATGGACATTTTGCTCGTTGCCAGCGCGTTCAACAGTCTCTCCCAGCGCCTGTACGCCGAACTGTCCGACCACGGACACCGGGTGGACGTCGTGCTCGCCACGCACGGTCCCGAACCGGTCCGCTCCGCCGTACACGAGCTGCGCCCGGAACTGATCGTCGCGCCGATGCTCCGGACGGCTCTGCCCGAGGACGTGTGGCGGGAGCACACCTGCCTCGTCGTGCACCCCGGCCCGCCGGGCGACCGCGGCCCGTCCTCACTGGACTGGGCCGTCTCCGGCCGGGCGGAACAGTGGGGCGTGACCGTGCTCCAGGCCGAGGCGGCGATGGACGCGGGCGCGGTCTGGGCGGCCGAGCCCTTCCCCGTGCCGCCCGTGGGCAAGAGCGATCTCTACCGCAACGAGGTCTCCGACGCCGCCGTCACCGCCGTCCTCACGGCCGTACGCCACTACGCCGAAGGCTCCCACAAGCCCCTGCCGCAGACCGACGAGTCGGTCACCGTCGTCTGGCGCGACTTCTTCCGGCAGGAGCGGCGGCGCATCGACTGGGAGCGGGACGACACCGAGACGGTCCTGCGCAGTCTCCGCGGCGCCGACTCGCAGCCGGGCGTCCTGGACGAACTTTTCGGCCGCGAGGTGTTCCTGCACGGCGGCCACCCCGAGGACCGGCTGCGCGGCCGTCCCGGCGCACTGCTGGCCCGGCGGGCGGGCGCCGTCTGCCGGGCCACCCGGGACGGCGCCGTCTGGATCCCGGAACTCCGCCCGCGCAAGAACTCCGGCGACCCCGCGCCGTTCCGCCGGCCGGCCGCCTCGGTGCTCGCCTCGTACGAGCCCGGCCTCGTGCTCCCCGAAGTCCCCGCCCCGCTCGAACTCCCGCCCGGCCGGCGCACCTGGACCGACATCCGGTACCGGCAGCGGGGCGACGTGGGCTTCCTGTCCTTCTCCTTCCCCGGCGGCGCGATGAGCACCGACCAGTGCCGCAGGCTGCTCGCCGCCTACCGGGAGGCGCTCACCCGCCCCACCCGTGTCCTCGTGCTCGGCGGGACCCGCGACTTCTTCTCCAACGGCATCCACCTGAACGTCGTCGAAGCGGCCCCCGACCCGGCCGAGGAGTCCTGGGCCAACCTCAACGCCATGGACGACCTCGTGGAGGCCGTGCTGCGCACCACCGACCGGCTGGTGGTCGCCGCGCTCGCCGGCAACGCCGCGGCCGGCGGTGCCATGCTCGCCCTCGCCGCCGACCAGGTGTGGTGCCGCACCGGCGTCGTCCTCAACCCGCACTACCGGCGCATGGGGCTGTACGGCTCCGAGTTCTGGACGTACACGCTGCCCCGCCGCGCGGGCCGCGCGGAGGCCGACCGGCTGACCACCCAGGCCCTGCCGGTCAGCGCCGCCACCGCCGAACGGCTCGGCCTCGTGGACCGGCTGGTACCGGCCGCGCCCGGGGAGTTCCCGGCCGAGGCGGAGCGGCTGGCCGCCGGACTCGCCGCCGCCGCGGACCTGGACGGGCGGATCGCCGCCAAGGCGGACGCGCGCGCCGCCGACGAGCGGGAACGCCCCCTCGCCCGCCACCGCGAGGCCGAACTGGCCCGCATGCGCGCCATCTTCTTCGACCCCGAGGCCCCCTACCACGCCCTGCGCTCCGCCTTCGTCCGCAAGACCCCGGGCGGCTCGCCCCGGCCCCTCGCTCCGGTCGCCGGAGGTCTCCGGTGACGCCACGCCTGCTGGTGGCCGGAGTCGGCAACATCTTCCTCGCCGACGACGCCTTCGGCCCCGAGGTGATCCGCGCCCTGGAAGACCGCCCGCTGCCGCCCGGGGTACGGGTGCACGACTACGGCATCCGCGGCCTGGACCTCGCCTACGCCCTGCTGTCCGGCCACACCACCGCCGTCCTGGTCGACGCGGCCCCGCGCGGGCACCGCCCCGGCACCCTCTCCCTGATCGAGGCCGAACCCCCCGACGGAACCGTCCCGCCCGAAGCCCACGGCATGGACCCGGCGAAGGTGCTGGCCCTGGCCACGCATCTGGGTGACGAGCCGCTGCCCCGCGTCCTCGTCCTCGCCTGCGAGCCCGCCGTGCTGCCGAGCGACGACGACCTCCTGCCGGGACTCAGCGCACCGGTGCGGGAGGCCGTCGGCCGGGCCGTGGACGCGCTGCACTCACTCGTCCCCGCTCTCCTCGCCGACCCCGCCGCGCCCCTGCCCCCGTTGGGCCGCCCGATGGAATCCGGGACCCGCCACTCGGCTGCGCTGCCCGGTACGGCGGCCGCCGGAGCCGAAGATCGGTGAGACCCCGGTCCGCACGAGATGCGGCCCGGGCTCCGCCACCGCATCCGAGGAGCAGCGCCCATGTGCCGGTCCGACGTCAAACAGGCCGTCCTGGCGAAGAACGACGACCTGGCCGCGAGCCTGCGCGACGAGCTCGCCGGGCAGGGCACGACCCTGGTCAACCTGCTGTCCAGCCCGGGCAGCGGCAAGACCGAACTCCTCGCCCGGGTGCTGGCCCGCGCGGGCGAGCGGGGTGTGCCGGTGGCCGCGCTCACCGCGGACCTGGCCACCGAGAACGACGCCGTCCGGCTGGCCCGGTCCGGCGCCCCCGTCCAGCAGGTGCTCACCGACGGGCTGTGCCATCTGGAGGCCCGCCAGATCCGCGCCCGGCTCAAGGACTGGCTGCCGGCCGACGCCTCCGTGCTCTTCGTGGAGAACGTCGGCAACCTGGTCTGCCCGGCCTCGTACGACCTCGGGGAGACCCTGCGGATCGTGCTGATGGCGGTCACCGAGGGCGAGGACAAGCCGCTGAAGTACCCGACCGCGTTCGGCTCCGCCCATCTGGTCGTGATCACCAAGACCGACCTCGCCGGGCCCGCCGGCTTCGACGAGAGCCTCTTCCACGAGCACGTGCACCAGGTCAACCCCGGCGTGGAGATCGTGCGGTCGTGCGCCCGCACCGGCACCGGCGTCGGCACCCTGCTCGACCGCGTCCTCGCGGCCTGCGACGGCGCCCCGCCGCACCGCCCCCCGCTCGCCCCGCACCCGCACCGGCACGACCACCACGCCTCCGCCCCCGCCTCGTGACCGCGCCCCCCGCCACCGGCCCGGTCCGCCGCCGGATCACCGTGCGCGGCACGGTGCAGGGCGTGGGCTTCCGGCCGTACGTGCACCGCCTGGCCGCCGGGCACGCGCTGGCCGGATTCGTCGGCAACACCGCGGACGGGGTGCTCATCGAGGTCGAGGGGCCCGCCGACGAGGTCGACCGGTTCATCGGCCGGCTGACCGAGCAACCGCCCCCGCTGGCGACCGTGACCGGCGTGGGCTGCGAGGACCTGCCCGCCACCGGTGCCGCCGGCCCCTTCGTCATCCGCCCCACCGAGCGGTCCCCGGGACGCACCCAGCTCCCGCCCGACACCGCCACCTGCGCCGACTGCCTGCGCGAACTGGCCGACCCCGGTGACCGCAGGCACCGCCACCCCTTCGTCACCTGCACCCACTGCGGCCCCCGGTTCACCATCGCCACCGGGATGCCGTACGACCGGCCGGCCACCACCATGGCCGGATTCCCCATGTGCCCCGCCTGCGCCCGCGAGTACGGCGACCCCGCCGACCGGCGTTTCCACGCCCAGCCCGTCGCCTGCCCCGACTGCGGCCCGCACCTCACCCTGACCCCGGCCGCCGGTCTCGGTGTCCGCCCGGCCCGGGACGCGGAGGCCCTCGCCACGGCACGGGCGCTGCTCGCCGCCGGGCGGATCGTCGCCGTCAAGGGCGTCGGCGGCTACCACCTGGCCTGCGACGCGACCGACGACCGGGCCGTCGCCACCCTGCGCGGCCGCAAGGAACGGGGCGGCAAGGCCTTCGCCGTGATGTGCGCCGACCTCGCCACGGCGGAGCGGATCGCGCTCCTGTCCGCCGCCGAGCGGGACGCGCTGACCAGCGCCCGCCGCCCCATCGTCCTGCTGCGCCGACGGGAGCGCACGGACGCCCCCCGGCTCGCCCGCCAGGTCTGCCCGGGCAGCCCGCACGTCGGCGTGCTGCTGCCCTACACCCCCGTGCACACCCTGCTGTTCGGACTGCCCGGCGATCCGCCCGGCCCCCGGACGCTGGTCATGACCAGCGGCAACCGCTCCGGCGAGCCCATCGTCACCGACGACACCGAGGCACTGACCCGACTGGCCGGACTCGCCGACGCCTGGCTCGCTCACGACCGGCCCATCGCCTGCCCCTGCGACGACTCCCTGCTGCGGGTGCGCCCCGACGGCACCGAACAGGTCCTGCGGCGCTCCCGCGGCTATGTCCCCCGCCCCGTGCGCCTCCCGTTGCCGGTCCGGCCCACCCTCGCCACCGGCGGCGACCTGAAGAACACCCTCTGCGTCGGGGACGCCGAGCAGGCCTGGTTCGGGCCGCACATCGGCGACATGGGCGACCTGGCCACCCTCGCGGCGGCCGACCGGGCCGAACGGCAGCTCACCCGCCTCACCGGAGTCACCCCCCGGCTGCTGGCCGCCGACCGCCACCCCGGCTACCACTCCGCCCGCCGGGCGCACGACAGGGCCGCGCGACTCGGGCTGCCCGCACCGGTACTGGTCCAGCACCACCACGCCCACATCGCCGCCGCCATGGCCGAACACGGCCTGGACGGCGGCACGCCCGTGATCGGCGTCGCCTTCGACGGCACCGGATACGGCGACGACGGCACGGTGTGGGGCGGCGAGATCCTGGTCGCCGACTACGGCGGATACCGGCGTCTCGCCCGTCTGAGCCCCGCCCCGCTGCCCGGCGGCGACGCCGGCGTGGCCAACCCCTGCCGGCTGGCGCTGGCCCGGCTGTGGGCGGCGGGACTGCCGTGGGCACCGGAGCTGCCGAGCGTCCGAGCCTGCACGGAGACCGAACTGGCCGTACTGCGGCAGCAGTTGACGCGACAGCTGGCCTGTGTGCCGACCTCCAGCATGGGGCGGCTCTTCGACGCGGTGTCCTCCCTCGTGGGACTGTGCCAGCGCGCTGGATACGAGGCGCAGGCGGCGATGGAGCTGGAGGCGGCGGCGACGCGGTCGAGCGACGCGGACGCGGGCGCCTACCCGTTCGGCCTCACCGCGCTCCCCGGGAACCCGGGCGGATCCCCGGGCCGTCGGCCGCCCGGCCGGCGGGACCGCGCGGGCGGCTGGGACATCGATCCGGCCCCCGCACTCCGCGCGCTGCTGGACGACCGGGCCCGCCACACCCCCGTCCCCGTCCTGGCCGCCCGCTTCCACCGCGGCGTCGCCCGGGCGGTGGCGGACGTCTGCCGCCGGGCCCGCGCCGCGACCGGCCTCACCACCGTCGCCCTCACCGGCGGTGTCTTCGCCAACGCCCTGCTGGAGGAGGAGGCCGCCGCCCTGCTCGCCACGGACGGCTTCACCGTCCTCCGGCACGGTGAGGTCCCCCCGAACGACGGCGGTCTGGCACTCGGCCAGCTGATGGTCGCGGGAACAGCACTCAACGACGAGACGGAGTGACCCATGTGTCTGGCAGTGCCCGGCAAGGTCGTGTCCATCGACCACGACGCCGACCCGCTCACCGGCCTGATCGACTTCGGCGGCGTACACAAGCAGGCCTGCCTCGAGTACCTGCCCGACGTCCAGGTGGGGGAGTACGTCATCGTGCACGTCGGTTTCGCGTTGCAGCGCCTGGACGAGGCGTCGGCCCGTGCGTCGCTGGAGCTGTTCGGCCAACTGGGTCTGCTGGAAGAGGAGTTCGGCGACGCCTGGGAGCAGGCGGCGCGGCAGGAGAGCGGGAGCGAGGTCCGGTGAAGTACATCGACGAGTTCAACGACCCCGAGCTGGCACGGCGGCTGCTGGACGAGATCCGCGCGACGGCCACCCGGCCCTGGGCCCTGATGGAGGTCTGCGGCGGGCAGACCCACTCCATCATCCGGCACGGCATCGACCAGCTCCTGCCGGACGAGGTCGAGCTGATCCACGGCCCCGGCTGCCCGGTGTGCGTGACCCCCCTCGACGTCATCGACAAGGCCCTGGACATCGCCGCCCGCCCGGAGGTGATCTTCTGTTCCTTCGGGGACATGCTGCGGGTGCCCGGCAGCGACCGGGACCTGTTCCGGGTCAAGGGCGAGGGCGGTGACGTACGCGTCGTCTACTCGCCGCTGGACGCCGTCGACCTGGCCCGCAAACACCCCGGCCGGCAGGTCGTGTTCTTCGCCATCGGATTCGAGACGACCGCCCCCGCCAACGCCATGGCCGTCCACCAGGCCCGCCGCCTGGGTCTGGCCAACTTCAGCCTGCTGGTCTCCCACGTCCGGGTCCCGCCGGCGATCGAAGCCATCATGACCGCCCCCGCGTGCCGGGTGCAGGCCTTCCTCGCGGCCGGGCACGTGTGCAGCGTGATGGGCACCGACGAGTACCCGGACCTCGCCGAGCGGCACCGCGTCCCGATCGTCGTCACCGGCTTCGAACCGCTGGACATCCTCGAAGGCATCCGCCGCGCCGTGCACCAGCTGGAGCGCGGTGAGCACCGGGTGGAGAACGCCTATCCCCGCGCCGTGCGCGACCGGGGCAACCCGGCGGCCGTCCGCATGATCGAGGAGGTCTTCGAGGTCACGGACCGCAACTGGCGCGGCATCGGCCGCATCCCGGACAGCGGCTGGCGGCTCGCCGAGGCGTTCCGCTCCTACGACGCCGAGCACCGCTTCGACGTCACCGGCATCCGCACCGAGGAACCCGCGGAGTGCCGCGCGGGCGAGGTGCTCCAAGGGCTGATCAAACCCACCGAGTGCGCGGCCTTCGGCACGACCTGCACCCCGCGCACCCCGCTCGGCGCCACCATGGTCTCCAGCGAGGGCGCCTGCGCGGCCTACTACCTGTACCGCCGGATGAACACCCCGGCAGCCCAGGGATCCCGCATCCCGCAGGAGGAGATGAACCCCGTTGGCTGACCTCGTCACCACCGACGCGGCCCCCGTCGACCCCGCGAGCTGGACCTGCCCCGCCCCCCTGCGCGACCAGCCGGTCGTCGTCATGGGACACGGCGGAGGCGGCGCCCTCTCGGCGGAACTGATCGAGCAGATCTTCGCCCCCGCGTACGGCAACCCCACCCTCGCCGCGCTCGCCGACTCGGCCGTGCTCGACCTCGGCGGCGCCCGGCTCGCCTTCTCCACCGACTCCTACGTCGTGCGCCCGCTGTTCTTCCCCGGCGGCAGCGTCGGCGACCTCGCCGTCAACGGCACCGTCAACGACCTGGCGATGAGCGGCGCCCGGCCCGCGTTCCTGTCCACCGCCTTCATCCTGGAGGAAGGCGTCGAACTCGCCGTGGTGGAGCGCGTGGCGCGGGCCGTCGGCGCGGCGGCCCGGGCGGCCGGGGTCACCGTGGCCACCGGCGACACCAAGGTGGTCGAGTCCGGGCACGGCGACGGCGTGTACGTCACCACCGCCGGCGTCGGCCTCGTCCCCCCTGGAGTCGACATCCGCCCGCAGCGCGCCCGGCCGGGTGACGCCGTCATCGTCAGCGGCCCGATCGGACTGCACGGGGTGGCCGTCATGAGCGTGCGCGAGGGCCTGGAGTTCGGCGTGGAGATCACCTCCGACACCGCGCCCCTCGCGGACCTGGTGGCGGCCATGCTGGCGGTCACCCCCGACATCCATGTCCTGCGCGATCCCACCCGGGGCGGCCTCGGCGCCTCCCTGAACGAGATCGCCCGCGCCTCCGGCACCGGCGTGAGGCTCCGCGAGCGTGCCCTGCCGGTCCCGGACGAGGTCGCGAACGCCTGCGGCTTCCTCGGACTGGACCCGCTGTACGTCGCGAACGAGGGCCGGCTCGTCGCCTTCGTGCCCCCGCAGGCCGCCGAAGCCGTCCTCGCGGCGATGTGCGCGCATCCCCAGGGGACCGGCGCCGCCCTCGTCGGGGAGTGCGTGGCGGACCACCCGGGCATGGTGGTCGTCGCCACCGGCCTGGGCGGCACCCGGGTGCTGGACCTGCCGCTGGGCGAGCAGCTGCCGCGCATCTGCTGAGCGCGGGGCGACCGTGAGCGGCCCCGCCGGGAAGGCGGGGCCGCTCACGGTCGCGCGCCGCTCAGGTGCCGACGCCGGTGATCTCCAGTTCCCGTCCGCTGCGCAGTTCCTGCGACGGCCGGTCGCACCCCGGGCACCAGAAGAACGGGGGCATGCCGACCGCGAACTCCTCGGCGCACTCCCCGCACCAGGCATGGGCGGGCACCTGCTCGACCAGGAGCCGGGCCGCCGCCAGGGCCGTACCGTCGCGCGCCACCTCGAACGCGAAGCGCAGCGCGTCCGGCACCACACCCGCCAGCTCCCCGACCCGGACGGTCACCGACGTGACACGGTCGGCGCCGTCCGCGCGGGCGATCTCCCCGGCCTGCTCCACGATCGCGGTCGCGATCGACAGCTCGTGCACACCGGCCTCACGGGTAGCGGTGACCGGCGCGCAGGCCCCCGGTCATCCGGTAGATGCGCAGCTCCCGGACGATGCCCGGGAACTCCTTGACGAACACGGCCACGGCGAGGCTGCCGACCAGCGCGGCCTGGGCCGCGAGCAGCCGGCGTCCCGACATCCCCGCTCGCGCGGGCCTTCTTCTTCTCATGGCCATCTCCATGGCGGCACTCCCTGCTCTCTCATCGCTCTCTCGGCCCGGGCTCTCTCATCCCGGCGAGATGTTCGGCATGCCCTCGGTCAGGGCGTCATGCCGTTTCCAGTGGATACCGGTGGAGCGGCGCGCGTCGGAGCTGCCGTCCTTGTGATGTCCGGTCTGGTGCTTGTAGGGGCCCCTGTTGCCCTGGTGCAGCCCCCGCACATGGGAGGGTGTGTCGGGCTTGGCCTGGGGACGGCCCACTCGGATGCTGCCCATGTCCGATCTCCTTCCGGATCCTCACGACCGCTCGGTCAGCTCTCTGAAAAACTGTTCTACGACCGACCAGACCCGGCCGCCACCGGACAGGCCCCGCCACTCGGCGCGGACCAGGGCGACCATCCGGTAGCAGTCGTCGACCGGCACGATCCAGTGTTCGTCGAGGCCGCGCACGGTGTTCACCAGCAGCGCCTCCACATCGGGTGCCATGGCCGCGAGCTGCGGAACGGCGGCGGCCAGCCGCTGCCAGGCCGCCGCGTCCACCTCCCACCGCATCGCTCCGGCCGGGCTCGGCCCCTGAGCGGTGACCGTGCCGTCGGACCGCGGTACGAAGAAGACCAGCCCCACCGGGACACCCAGCACCCCCGTGTCGACCGGCGGCAGCCGCAGCCGGCGCCGGGGCACGAGCCGGTAGCGGCCCTCGCCCGCCCCGTCGTCGGCGAACAGCACCGAACAGGGACGGCACACGCACCGCACCTCGGCGGCCCCGGTGTCGTACAGGTGCGGGTGGTCGTCGGCCACCCGGGTGGCGCACAGCTCGCAGACCTCGGCCTCGGCTCTCGCGGCACGGCCGGCGGCGGAGCGGATCACCCGGGCGAGTGCCCCGTCCACGGTCACCGCGCCTCCTGGGGCACGGCCCGGCGCTTGATCGTGCTCAGCGGTACGAACGCCGGAGCAGCCGTGCGCTCCGGGGTGACCACCTCGACCGACTCCAGCTCGGGGGCCACGGCGAGGACGGCGGCCTGCACGGCCCCGACGATGTCGGCCGACCCCCCGCCGCACCCGCTACCGCACCCCGAGCCGCCGCTCAGCCGTACCCGGGCCACCCGCCCGTCGACGCCGGCCCACTCCAGGTCACCGCCCCGCTCGCGCACCGCGGGGCGCAGCTTCTCGACCGCGCGGGCGGCCCTGTGCTCGGACGGCTCGGGGTGGATCTCGTGCAGGACCAGCAGGTGCCCCAGCAGCTCGTCGTCGGCGAGCCGCTGCCGCAGCGGCTCCTCGGCCTGGTCGAGCACCCGGGCGAGTGCCTCGCCATAGACCTCGGTCAGCAGCCGCACCGCCTCCAGCGCGGGGCCGGGCGTGCCCTCCAGTCCGGCCAGCACCTCGTCGAGACGGGCGAGCCGCGCCTCGACCGCCGGGTCCGCGAGCCGCTCGGCGGCGTCAGCCATGGCTGGCTCCGTACGTCGGCGAGTGGACGGTGGTCAGGGTCTTGCCCTTGCCCATGTACATGTGGACGCCGCACGGCAGACAGGGGTCGAAGCTGCGGACGGTGCGCATGATGTCGACGCCCTTGAAGTCGTCGGGCCCGTTCTCCTCGAAGATCGGCTGGCCCTGGACGGCGTCCTCGTAGGGACCCGGGGTGCCGTAGATGTCCCGTGGGCTGGCGTTCCACGGGGTGGGCGGGTACGGGTGGTAGTTGGCGATCTTCTTGTCCCGGATCACCAGGTGGTGGGAGAGGACACCGCGCACCGCCTCGTGGAAGCCGCAGCCGATCGACTCGTCCGGCACCTCGAAGTTCTCGTACACCTTCGTGTCGCCGTTCTTGAGCATCCCCATCGCCTCGTCCAGGAACTGCAGGGCCATGGCCGCGGCGTAGGCGATGAAGTACGGCCGGGCGCGGTCCCGTTCGAGGGTGTTGCTCCACTTCGGGATGCGCCACTCCAGAGTGGTCTCCGGCAGCTTCTCGCCCTTGGGCAGGGTGATGCGGATGCTGCCGCCCGTCGTCTTGACGTACGGCGTGTCGACCAGGCCGCTCAGCGCGGTCGACCACAGCCGGGCCAGGGGGCCGCCGCCGGTGTCGAGGGCGAGGTGCTCGCCGGTCCCGGGGTGGTACCAGCGGGGACTCATCACCCAGCTGTAGTTGCCCTCGAAGTCCCGTTTCTGCGGCACCGGAACGGTGGTCTGGTTCCAGGGGTGGCGCATGTCGACCGGGTTGCCGAGCGGGTCGTGGGTGACGAACGGCTCCTCGTTCACCCAGTCCTCGTAGAACGAGCTGCCCAGCATGATGCGCAGGCCGAGGTTGATGTCGACGAGGTTGTTGGTGACGAGCTGCCCGTCCACGATGATGCCCGGGGTGACGTACATCGCCCTGCCCCACTCGTTCATCGTCGCGTACCGGTAGTCGACGACGTCCGGGTTCTGGAAGGCTCCCCAGCAGCCCAGCATGATGCGGCGCTTGCCGACCTCCTCGTAGCCGGGCAGGGCCTCGTAGAAGAAGTCGAAGACGTCGTCGTTCATCGCCACCGCCTTCTTGATGAAGTCGATGACGCGCATGAGGCGGCTGAGGTAGTCGGTGAAGGTGTTCGGCTGCGGCATCGTGCCGACCCCGCCCGGGTACAGCGTGGAGGGGTGGACGTGCCGTCCCTCCATGAGGCAGAACATCTCCCGGGTGATCCGGCTGACCTTGAGCGCCTCCTTGTAGACCTCGCCCTCGAAGGGGTTGAAGGCCTTCATGATGTCGGCGATCGTCCGGTAGCCGTGGATGTCCCCGCGGGGCGCGTCGGTGCGCTCGGCGCGGGCCAGGACCCCGGGGTTGGTGGCCTTGACCATCGCCTCGCAGAAGTCCACGAAGACCAGGTTGTCCTGGAAGATCGTGTGGTCGAAGATGTACTCCGCCGCCTCGCCGAGGTTGGTGATGTGCTCGGCCAGCTTCGGCGGCTTCACGCCGTAGGCCATCTGCTGGGCGTAGTTGGAGCAGGTGGTGTGGTTGTCGCCGCAGATGCCGCAGATCCGCGAGGTGATGAAGCCGGCGTCACGCGGGTCCTTGCCCTTCATGAACACCGAATAGCCGCGGAACAGCGACGAGGTGCTGTGGCACTCCACGACTTCCCGATTGGCGAAGTCGATCTTCGTGTAGATGCCCAGGTTGCCGATGATCCGGGTGATCGGATCCCAGGACATGTCGACGATCTGCGCGGGTTTGCGCTCGGTGGAGCGGGACTCGGTGGTGGTCATCTGCGGTACTGCCCCTCGGTGTGCGGGTCGGGCGGATGGGTGGCGGAGCGGGACGGACGGCGTCAGGCACGCCAGTGCGGGTCGTAACCACTGGTCAGCTTGCGTTTGTTGTGGCGCCACTTGGGCTCGTGGTTCACCATGTCGTTGGTCAGGCCGCGCAGCCGGCGGATGACCGCCCCGTACGGCCGGATCACCATCGACGACAGCGTGCCGCCCGGGGGTTCGTCCATGAACGGCATGAAGGCGTCGGGGAAGCTCGGCATGGTGCAGCCGATGCAGATGCCGCCGACGTTGGGGCAGCCGCCGATGCCGGACATCCAGCCCCGCTTGGGCACGTTGCAGTTGACGACCGGGCCCCAGCAGCCGACCTTCACCTGGCACTTGGGGGAGTTGTAGTCCCGCGCGAAGTCGGCCTGCTCGTAGTACGCGGCCCGGTCGCAGCCCTCGTGGACGGTCTTCCCGAACAGCCACTGCGGCCGCAGCATGTGGTCGAGCGGCGGCGGGGGAGCGGCCCCGGCCGCGTGCTGGAGCACCCAGATCAGGGTCTCCATGAAGTTCTCCGGCTGGATGGGACAGCCGGGCACGTTGACCACCGGAAGCCCCGACTGTGCCTTGAACTCCCAGCCCAGGTAGTCCGCGAGGCCCATGCAGCCGGTCGGGTTGCCGGCCATGGCGTGGATGCCGCCGAACGTCGCACAGGTGCCGGCGGCGACCACCGCCCAGGCCCTGGGCGCCAGTTGGTCGATCCACTCGTTCAGCGTCTGCGGCTGCCCGGTCTCCGGGTCGTTGCCGAACGAGGTCCAGTAGCCGTCGCCCTCGATGATGTTCTGGTTCGGGATCGAACCCTCGATGACGAGGATGAAGGGCTCCAGCTCACCGCGGGCCGCCGCCCGGTACGGGGCGAGGAAGTCCTCGCCGCCCAGGCTCGGCGAGAGGACCTTGTTGACGAGGTTCACCTTGGGCAGGCCCGGGATGAGACCGAGCACCACGTCCTCGATGGACGGCTGGCCCGCCGCGGTCAGCGACACGGTGTCGCCGTCGCAGCTCATGCCCTCCGAGATCCAGAGGATGGTGATCTCGTCGAAGCCGTCCCGAGCCGCTGCTCTGCCGGGCTCGCCGCTGACTTCGGTGGTACCGCTCTGTGTGGTCATGACTGAGGCCTCCGTTGCAGCCGGTCACGGACATCGGGCTGGGCCGCGGCCGACGGGGCCGCGAGGGTCGGTGCGGGGGTTTCGGCGGGGCCGTCCGTCCGGTGGCCGCCCCCACGCGTCAAGCGCGTGCATCGGACCGCCCCTTCTCCGGGCGGTCGGCCGGGCGCGCGGGCCGCGGGGACCGCGGCAGGGCCGGCGGGACCGGGCCCGGTGGCGCGTCCGCGATACCGAGCGGCTCGACCTCGTCCGGCCGGAAGTAGTGGAACCGGCCGTACCAGCCGTGCAGTTCGGCGGCGGGATCGTCGTCCACGGTGACGGCCAGGCGGACGCTGCCGTCCACGTCGTGGAAGACGCCGGCGACCCGCGCGGTCCGCCCGTCCAGGAACATGTCCTGGGCGTCGGCCCCTCGGGCGCGCGGACGCAGCCGCACCCGGCTGCCGCCGCCCACCGGCACCCCGTCCACCGGCACGGTGTCCGTCGCCGGGGACAGCCCGTCGTCACCGCCCTCCTGCCACCAGGCGGGCCGCCCGGCGGCGGGAGCCGGCACGGGCGTCAGGGAACGGATGGCGCCGTGCAGCCGGGAGAAGATCTCCCGCGGCATGGTGTCCACCCGGTCGAGGATCCGCGCGGCCCGCGGATCGGTGGCCCGCGCCTCGGCCTTCTCCTCGTCGGTCAGCAGCATCGTGCGCAGCGTGAGGATCTCGTCGATCTCCGCCGCGTCGTGCAGGTCGCCCGGGCTCTCCGGAGCCACCTGCGGATGGTCCGGGAGGATGATCGGCGCGGAGAGCATGTAGGCGTCCGTCGCCCCGTCGCCGTCCGCGGACACCGGCGGTGCCCCGCCGAGCACGGGGAACGTGAACGCGTTGCGGCAGCCGCGCGCATGCTCCGCGAGGGCGGCGGGCGGGTCGACGAGGGAAACGAACTCCACGCCGTCGCCGGCGAGGAGGGTGTGTGTGGCGAGCAGGGCGTGCGCCAGTACCGCGCTCCGAGGGGCCCGCGGGTCCGCCGTGCCGCCCGTGTTCTCGGTGCGCACGCGCAGCCGGTACAGCTCCGGCGCGAGCGGCTCGGCCGTCACCGTGGTCTCGGCCCGCACCTGCCGGCGCCGCCGCACGGTCCGTCCTGCCGCGCGGGGCAGCGGCTCGTACTCCGTCCCGGCGGGCGCCCCCACGGCGGCGGTCCGGCCGCCCCGCACCAGCTCCGCGAGCGGCAGCACCAGCTCCGTCTCCCGGGACACCGCCTCCTCGAACGACAGCAGGGTCGCTCCGTCGGCCGTCCGCAGCGACTCCACGGGCCGGTGCCCGCCGTCCCCGTCGGCCGCCTCCACCTGCTTGTGCTGGTGCTGGAGGTAGCGCACCCGTACCCGTACGGCCGCGTCCTCGCGCCGGACCCGCAGCAGGCACTCGGTCTGCTGGTACCAGGAGTCCGCGGAGCCGGAGACGCCCGGCGCGACCGGCCCGTCCCGCTCCACCCAGTCGCGGGGCAGCAGCACCCCGAACTGCCAGCGGACCCGGTTCTTCGCCGAGGACCGGCGATAGGGATAGAGCAGATATCCCTCGTACAACACGGCGTCCGCCACGGCACTCAGCTGCGCACAGCCCTCGCCGACTCCGTTCGCCATGCCCTCTCCTCGCCGTCGTGAACGTGTGGTTCCCTCCCCTCACGGTCACACCCGTCACGCCGGCCCGCCCCTCCGGCGCACCGTCATTGGGCCGGACAGGGGAGGGGGCCGCCCTGGTCGAAGCATCCGAGGCATACGGAACGCACGGGCAGAACCCCCTCCGGGCGCGGACGCGGGGCGGACGACATGCCGTACGACGGGGGGTTCCGGGCGCCGGTCCGGCCACGCCACCCGGGCCGGCGCGGCGCGCACCCGGCACCGGGGAGCGACGCGGCAGCGGATACCGGGCCGAGGGACCCGGCCCGGCCGGCGCCGAGGCCCGGGGTCCGCACCGCCGCCGCCCGGGTGAGTGCGGCGGCGCGGCACAGGCCCGACAGGTATCTGTCGGCTCCGCTCCCGCACGCCGTACACTGCGGATCCGCAGACATGCGGGGGCAGTTGACGGGGGGAGCCATCATGTCCGGAGGCCCGTACGGTCCGAACCAGGGGTACGGCGGACCGCCGCTGCCGCCCATGCCGCCGAGTCCGCCGCCCATGCCGGCGAGCCCGCCGCCCGCGCCGCCGGACGCCGGCCGGGCCGTCGCGGTCGCCCTCCTCAACCTGAGCGGCCTCGGCCTCGGCTACGCCCTCCTGCGCCGCTGGGTGCCGACCGCCGTCTGCTGGGCGGCGACCGGCGCCCTCCTGATCTTCGCGCTCCCCGCGGACGCCGACGGCGTCCCGGGAGCGGCGGTCGCCGGCTACGCCGTACTTCTGCTGGCGGCGGCCGTCCACGGCGGGTTCGCCGGACTGCGCACCCGGCTGGCCTGGCCGGGCAGGGTCCCCCTCGCGCTGGTGCTGGGCGTGCTGCTGCTCGCCGTCCCGGCCGGTGGCACCCTCTGGTACCAGGACGCCCGGGACGAAGCCGAGGAGCAGGCGCTCCTCGGCCGCCTGGAGCGCGCCGACGACCTGGTCGCGGCCGGCGGCCGGCAGTCGTTCACCGCCGCCGCGTCGGACTACCGGACGGCCCTGGAGGTCTACCGCGACATCGCCGTGGACCACTCCGGCTCCCGCGCGGCCGACGAAGTCCCCGGCAGCCTACGGACCTACTACACGACGGTCGGCGCCGCCTACGGCCACCAGGAGTACTGCGACGCCGTGGAGCCGCTGAAGTACCTCCGCACCGTGCCCCGCACCCTGCCGGAGGAACAGCTCGGCTCGCTGGCGCGGTGGCCCGACGACCGGCTCGCCACCTCCCTGTACGAGTGCGGCAACGAGAGCCTCGCGACCGGCCAGGCGGACTGGGTGAACCGCTTCGGCGACCTGCTGGACACCTTCCCGCGGTCCGGGCCGGCGGCCAAGGTGGTGCCCGCCGTCGACTCGGCGGTGAAGACGGAGGAGAAGGCCGTGCGCGGGGACGAACCCTGCGCGGCCGTCGAGCGGTTGCGCACGCTCGACACCAGGATCGGTGACCTGGCCGGCTCGGCCGGAGACACGGACGGCGGACTCGCGAAGATCGCGAGCCGGGCCGGCCGCAGCGGTGACGCGGGCACCTACGCATGCGGTGTCGACCAGTACAAGGACGGCGACTTCGACGCGGCGCAGGAGACGATGGAGAAGTTCGCCGCCGACCACAGGCACGACAGGAACCGGGCCCGCGCCCAGAAGATCGCGATAGCCGCCGAGGTCGCCCGGACGGTCCCCGCGGCCGGCAAGAAGCTGCCCACCACGGCCTCCGGCGGCAGCATCGCCGTCACGGTCAAGAACGACAGCCCGGACGACATCACCGTCCTCTACACCGGCCCGGTCACCGGCAGCTTCACGCTGAAGGGCTGCCACGGATGCAGGGCGTACTCGCTCGCCGACACGCTGGCCCGCTTCAAGCCCTGCGCCGACAGCGGCAAGCACTACCCGCAGCGCACCATCAGCCTCCCCGTCGGCACCACGTACTTCGTGCACAAGCCCAACGGCACCAGCACCGCGACCCCGGCCTCGGACACCGCCAAGCTCAGGTCCGGCTACATCTACACGGAGTGCGCCTACTCGACCCAGCGGCTGGGGTCCGGGACCTGACCGGCGGCCGGCGCGTGCGGGGCGCCCCCGTGGCACCCGGCCGACGCCGGCGGCCGGCCCGGCGCCGGGGCTCGCCGGGGCGCCGCGGCAGGTGTCAGCCGCCGGGGTTGTCGACCCGCATCCGCACCTGTTCCTCCAGGCGCCGCAGACTGCCGTCCAGGGCGTCGCGGACCGCCTGCTCACCCGGGTCGTGGCCGTCGTCGAAGAAGGACAGGTGCACGGTCACCTCGCTGGCGCCGCTGCCGATGCCCGCCACCTGGAGCCAGCCGGTGTAGCTGCCCCGCTCGCGCGTGCCCCACTCCAGACGCATCTGCTCCGGCCGGGAGCGCAGCAGCGCGGGCATGTCCTGCCCGGAGCGGTCCTCGTGCACGGTGACGGCGGGCGGATCCTCGACGTCCACGTGCAGGGCGTCCGGGAGCCAGGCGTCCAGCTGGGAGACGTTGGCCGCCTGGTCGAAGACGTGCTCGGGCTGTGCGGGCATCGTGCGGGAACGTTCGTACTCGGTCATCGTGGTACCGCCCCTCCGGTCGGTCGCGTACCCCGACCGCGTGTCGGTTGCGTACCCCGACCGCGTGCCCCTTCCTCGGCGGCCGAAAGCTTCCTCGGCGGCCGAAAAGCCCCGGCGGCGTGCCTTTTCCGCGGCGGCCGAAAAGCCCCGATCGCGCCTTGCTCCCGGCCGTCGGTCCCCGACTCCCCGCGGTCCTCAGCCGCGGAAGGCCGGATACTCCGGCAGCGGGGCGACCCGCCAGTCGCGGGCGGGACCGTTCAGCAGCAGTTCCATGGTCCGGGCGAGCGCCGGGAACTCCGTGAGGTTGCTCGCCGTTTCCCAGCGGTGCCGCAGCAGCTGGCGCACCGTGGGGACCGGGTGCCGGGTCCGGTGCATCGGCTGGTCCTCGTCCGCACGGCGCAGCAGGCGCACGGTGGTGTGGACCGTCCATCCGGCGACCGCCCGGCGCAGCCCGGCCTGCCACACCGCGTCCTCGGCGAGCTCCGGATGGACGGGCACGACCTCGGCGCGATAGGTCCGCTCGATCCGCTCCGCCAGGCCGGCGGGCAGCCGGAAGACGCACCAGCAGGTCGCGAAGGGCATCCGGCAGTAGGCGGCCGTCAGGAACACCGACTGGAAGGTGGCCGCCTCGAAGTCGATCAGCCGCAGACCGTCCGGGGTGAGCAGGTTGTTGTCGGGGCAGGTGTCGCCCGGTGTGAACGCCGTGTACCGGTCGTCGTCCGCCGTGCCGATCCGGGCCAGCTCGTCGGCCAGGCCCGGCGGCGCGGCGATGCCCGATCCGGCGAGCAGCGGGGGCAGCGCTGCGGCGCTGCGGTCGAGCCAGGGTTCGTCCGCCCAGGTCGGCCCGCCTCCGCCGAAGCCGGCCGCCAGCCGGGCGAACTCGGCTCGGCCGGGCACGGACTCGGCGGCCACACGGCCGAGCGCGCGGGCCCAGGCCAGCAGCCCTTCGCGGGCGGCCTTCGGGTCGTCGCCGAGCAGGACGTCCGCGAGCGACGGCGCCTCGCCCAGGTCCTCCATCACCACCAGCGGCACCGCCGGATCCACCCCCAGCAGGGCCGGCCCGGCCGATCCCAGGGACAGCGCGGCGGCCTCGGCGGAGAAGCAGCGCAGCGCCTCCGGCCCCGCGGCGTAGGCCTTCACGATGACGGTGCCGCCGGTCGTGGTCCGGCAGCGCAGCACGGAGCTGCGGCGGCTGCCGCCCAGGTCGACCGGGTCGGAGAGCTCGGTCCCGAGCAGACGGCCCGCGGCGCGCAAGATCAGATCCATCCGCGCATCCTGCCATCGTCTCCGGCCCTCCCGGCCTCCGCGCTCAGCGGGGCGGGGCGAGGCGGGGCGGGGGCGCGCAGCCGCTGTCACGGGACGGGGGGCGTCACAGGCCCAGGGATATGGCCGCGCGGGTCAGTTCGGCGGTGTTGGTGATGTTGAGCTTGGCCCGGATGCGGCGCAGATAGGCGTCCACCGTGTGGGTGGACAGTCCCATGTGGCGGGCCGTCTGGAGATAGGTGCGGCCGGCGGCGATGTGCCGGAGCGTCTCCCACTCGCGCGGAGCCAGCGCGGGGGCGGCGGCTTCGGCGGGCGACGCGGCGAGAGGCGTGGCGCTCATGGTGATTCCTCCGGCGGAACGGCTCGGTGCTGTCCGGTAAGGGTGATTTGCCCTTGTTCCACCACGGTGCTCGCCGGACTTCATGGCGCTGTCCGCCCACCGTCACAGGCGTGTCACAGGCGCCGGCGGTCCGGTTTCGGCCGCCGGATCCGGTGTGCCCGCCGGTCCTCTCACGCCACGGCCGCCGGTCCTCTCATGCCACGGCCGCCGGTCCCCTCGTGCCAAGGCCGCCGGTCCCCTCGTGCCAAGGCCGCCGGTCCCCTCATGCCACGGCCGTCGGTTCCCTCATGCCGCGGCCTTCGGTTCCCTCATGCCAAGGCCGCGCGCGCCGTCCGCTCCACCAGGCGTACGCCGTCGGTCATGGACGCGCTGCCGTCGGACAGGACGGCGACGAGGTACCGATGACCGTCCACGGTGACCCGGCCGACGCTGTTCACGTCCCACAGGCCCGTGGTGCCACGCTGCAGCCAGCCGTTCTTCAGGGCCCGCGAAGACCCGGGGCCCCCGGCCGCGGAGACGCCCCAGCTCTGCTCGGCCACGACGTGAGCCATCAGGTTCCGGAGATAGGTACGGGACTCGGCGTCGAGCCCGCCGTAGCCCTTGCGTGCCGTGCCGCCGGAGTCGAACACGGCCCGCAGGAGCCGGATCTGGTCGCTCGCGGTCGTCCGGGTCAGTCCCCACTTGCCGCCCGGCCCGCCCGTCGTGGACGTCAGCCCCAGGCGTTCGTTGGCCGCCGCCAGCCCGGGGGCCCGGCCGATCTGCCGCCACAGGGCGTTGGCCGCCGCGTTGTCGCTGCGCCGGATCATCGGCTCGGCGAGCTTCCGCTCCCGTGCGGTCAGGTGCCGTCCCGCGTCCTGTGCCTGGAGCAGCAGGGACGCGAGGATGTCGACCTTGACGATGCTGGCCGTGTCGTACGCCCGGTCCGCACCGTGGACCACGGGGGTGCGGCCGGCGCCGTCCAGGTCGAGCACGGCCGCCGTGGCGTGCGCCGAGGTGTCCTTGGCAGTGGCGGTGGCGGTGGCGGTGGCGGGGTCGGTGGCGGCCATCGCCGGGGCCGGGTGCAGGAGGGCCGCGGAAAGGAGGGCCGCTGCCGAGGCCGCCAGGGCGCCGGCCTTGGTCCGTGCTGTGCGGAAGGGGTGGGACGACATGGGTCCCGAACCTAGACAACATCGCCGTCTCGCGATGTGGCACCCGTCACCTTTGGCGCCGGTTCGGTACGGATTGTGAGAAGAGCCACCGAAGGGGCGCATTGTGCCGCCCGAGTCGCTGCCGCGGCGGCGTGTACACGCGGCCGGGTCGCCCTCCTCGCTTATCGTCGCCCAGACGCCGACATCCGGAGTGATAATGGAAAAAACGGATGAAATGGTTGGTGGGGTGGATGGTGCGGCGGCCGTATCCGTCGGGCCGCCCCTGCGCCGCACCCCGCCGTGGCCGCTCGGCACGGCCCTGCGCCGTATTCCGCCGTGGCCGCTCGGTACGGTCCTCGCGCTCACGGCCGGCGCCACGGCCGTCCTCCTCATGGCCGGCCCAGGATGGCTCGACCACCCGGCCGTCCGGGCCTGGCGCACCGTCTGCCTGGCCATCACCGTCCAGGCGCTCCCCTTCCTGCTCCTCGGCACCGCCCTGTCCGGAGCCATCAACGCCTTCGTGCCGGCCGACCTGTTCACCAGGGTGCTGCCCAGGCGGCCCGCCCTCGCCGTTCCGGTCGCAGGCTGCGCCGGCGCCGTTCTGCCGGGCTGCGAGTGCGCCTCCGTCCCCGTCGCGAGCAGCCTGATCCGCCGGGGCGTGCCACCGGCCGCCGCCTTCGCCTTCCTGCTCTCCGCGCCGGCGATCAACCCCGTCGTGCTCATGGCCACCGCCGTCGCCTTCCCGGGCAATCCCGCGATGGTCGCCGCCCGGCTGCTCGCCTCTCTCGCCACGGCGGCGGTGATGGGCTGGCTCTGGCTCTGGCTCGGCAAGGAGGAGTGGCTGCGCCCCCTGCTCCGCCACCGGCACACCGGCCACCGGAGCGGCCACAGCCGCTGGACCGAGTTCCGGCTCGGCTTCCAGCACGACTTCCTGCACGCCGGCGGCTTCCTCGTGCTCGGGGCCATGGCCGCCGCCACCTTCAACGTCACCGTGCCCGGCGCCGTCCTCGACACCTTCTCCGGTTCACCCTGGCTCTCGGTGCTGTTCCTGGCGGCCCTCGCCGTACTGCTGGCCGTCTGCTCGGAGGCCGACGCGTTCGTCGCCGCCTCCCTCACCGGCTTCTCGCCCACCGCCCGGCTCGCGTTCCTGGTGGTCGGTCCGATGGTCGACCTGAAGCTGATCGCTCTTCAGGCCGGCACCTTCGGTCGTGCCTTCGCCTGGCGGTTCTCCACGGCGACCACCGTCGTGGCGGTGGCCGCGAGCGTCCTGATCGGAGGCGCGCTGCTGTGAAACGCCCTGTTCAGACCCTGCTCCTGACCCTGACCGGCATCGGCCTGCTGCACGCGGCCCTCTTCACCGACACCTACCTGCGCTACGTCAAGGCCGGACTGCGCCCGCTGCTGATCGCGTCCGGGGTGGTCCTGCTGCTCCTCGCCCTGGCGGGAGCGGCCGCCCGCGGCGCACGACGACCCGACGCCCACGACCACC
>NZ_JAINRE010000042.1 GCF_020400595.1 Streptomyces naphthomycinicus
GCGCGGGGGCGGCGGGGGGGGGGGGGGCCCCCCCCCCCCCCACCCCTCCCGTCGCCGTTTGATCTACCCGTCGGTAGCATCCTGGCCATGGCAGACACGCAGCAGGTTGACGCGCGGGCCGAGCGCAAGGTGTCCCGGCTCGCCCACCAGATCAGCGCCTTCGCGAAGGCGCACGGCGGCGCGGAGGGCCAGGTGGCCCACATCGGCGAACGCGGCGCCCGCATCGTCCTCGTCGGCGAGGACGGCGGCTGGGGCGACCTCGTGGCACCCAGCACGGAGATCGCCGAGAAGGCCGTCGAGAAGGCCGGCATCACGGTCCACGAGTCCTTCGACGGCGAGTTCGCGGCGAAGGTGACCACGGGGCCGTACGAGTGGAAGCGGATGGCGGGCATTCAGCTGGGCGGCTGAGACGACGCGCCCCCCAGGGAGCGCGCGGCCGCACCGCCGCGCGGGCGCGATCACCGGAGCGGACCGGTGGCCGCCGACCGCGCGCGCTCCCGGGCCGGACCCCGCGACCTCGAACCCCGTTCACCCGTTAGGACGTGTAGGCCAGCGCAGCGCCCACGCGTCCCACGGGGAGCCGGAATGATCGAAACGCCGTCCCTCGTGGACCAGTACTGCCACGGCGTACTCCGTACCGAGCTGGGTCTCGGCACCTTCGAGGCCCAGCTGGCCCGCACCGAGGGGCCGCCCGCACCGGGCACCACCCTGTTCGACACCCAGACCGGCTTCGCCGTCCGGCGCTGGTGCCCGCCGATACTCGGCCTGGAACCGCACTGCCCGCCCGCCCGCTATCTCGCGCGGCGCCGTGAACTCGGCGTCCTGGAGTCGGGCCGCAGACTGCTGCGCGGCAGCGGCATCACGACGTACCTGGTCGACACCGGGCTGCCCGGCGACCTCACCAGCCCCGCCGAGCTGGCCTCCGCCGGCGCGGCCCCGGCCCATGAGATCGTCCGGCTGGAGCTGCTCGCGGAGCAGGTCGCCGACACCTCCGGCACCGTCGAGTCCTTCCTCGCCAACCTCGCCGAGTCGGTGCACGGAGCCGCCTCGACCGCCGTCGCCTTCACCTCCGTCGCCGGCCTGCGGCACGGCCTGGCCCTCGCGCCGGAACCACCGGGCCCGGGGGAGGTGCGCGGCGCGGCGGGCCGCTGGCTGGCCGGGCGGCGGGTCGGCGGCGCGCTCACCGACGCCGTGCTGCTGCGGCACCTGCTGTGGACCGCGGTCTCCTCCGGCCTGCCGCTGCAACTGCACGCGGGCCTCGGCGAGCCCGGCTCCCGGACCGACCGCACGGACCCGGTGCTGCTCACGGACTTCGTCCGCGCCACCGCCGGCCTCGGCACCGACCTGATCCTGCTGCACGGCTATCCGTACCACCGCCACGCCGCCCACCTGGCCGGGGTCTTCCCGCACGTCTTCGCCGACTCGGGCGCCGCGCTGCTGCGCACCGGCGCCCGGGCGGCCACCGTCCTCGCCGAGATCCTGGAGCTGGCCCCCTTCGGCAAGATCCTCTTCTCCACCGGCGCCCAGGGCCTGCCCGAGCTGCACGTCGTCGGCGCGCACCTCTTCCGCGAGGCGCTGGGCCGCGTCCTGGGCGACTGGGTCGCCGAGGGCGCCTGGTCCCCGGAGGACGCCCAGCGGGTGGCCCGGCTGATCGCGGCGGGCAACGCGCGCCGGGTGTACGGACTCGGCTGAGCGGCCGAGACTGAGCGGATGACGACCGCCACCCTGCTCGACGAGTTCCACGAAGCCCTGCGGCCGCTGCGGCCCCGCGCCCTGTGGGCGCACGGATCACTGGCCGGCGGGGACTACCAGGAGGGCCGCAGCGACCTCGACCTGATCGCCGTCCTGCCGGCCCCCCTGACCCTGAGGACCGTACGGCGGCTGGTGATGCTGCACCGCGGGCTGCGGCGCGAACCCCTCGCGGCGAAGCTCCACTGCAGCTATCTCACCCCGGCCACCCTGGACGACCCGGACCGCTCGCACTTCACCTGGGCGCACGGACACGCGATGCGCCGCCCGGTCACCCCCGTCACCCGGCGCGAGCTGCACGACTTCGGCCGGGTGCTGGACGGCGAGCCGCCGGCCGGGCTGCTCCCGCCGGTGCCCGAGCGGCAGCTCAACGGCTTCGTCGTGCGCGACCAGCGGACCTTCTGGCGCCCGGCGGTCGACAAGGCCCGGCTGTGGCGGCAGGACGTCTGGGTGGACCTGGGGCTGCTGACCTTCGCCCGGGCCACCGTGACCCTGCGGGACGGGCGGCTGATCTCCAAGCGGGAGGCCCTCGACGAACTGCCGGCGCTCGGGGCGCCGGCCGAGGTCGTGGAGGACGTCGCCCGTCGCCGCTACGACACCCCCGCCCCGGCCCCCGCGGACTGGCCCGCCCGCCGGGCCGGACTGACCCGAGCCTTCCTGGGCCCGGCGATCGACGCCCTGGTCACCACGTACGAGTGACGCACGCGCGCCACGGGTGACGCAGGCGAGCCGGGTGACTCACCCGAGGCAGGGGTGACGCGTGCGCGCCGGAGGTGACGCGCATGGGGTACGGCCGGCTCAGGCGCGCGTGCCGGCCGCCATCTCGGCCGAGGGGCCCGGCAGGTCCACGGTGGCCTCCGGGCGCTCGCGCAGCGAGAGCAGGACGCGCAGGGTGGCGATCCAGATCAGGCACGAGCCGAGCATGTGGAGGGCGACCAGGACCTCGGGCAGGTGTGTGAAGTACTGCACGTAACCGATCACGCCCTGGGCGAGCAGCACGAGGAACAGCTCCCGCGTGCGGGACAGCGGCCCCTTCGGCGCGTCGACCGCCTTCAGGACGAACCACAGCGCGAACGTCAGCGTCACCACGATCCAGGCCAGCACCGCGTGCAGCTTGGCCACCGTCTCCCAGTCGATCGGGATGCGCTCGACCTCGCTGGAGTCCCCGGCGTGCGGCCCCGCCCCGGTCACCACCGTGCCGACCGCGATCAGCAGCACGGACGCGGTCACCAGGAACCACACCAGCTGCTGCACCGCCTTGCCGACCAGCGGACGCGGCGCCGCGTCGCCCTCCCGGGTGCGCTGCCACATCACCGTGGCGATGGCGATCAGCGCCGTGGAGAGCAGGAAGTGCGCGGCGACCGTGTAGGGGTTGAGGCCGACCAGCACGACGATGCCGCCGAGCACGGCGTTGCCCATGACCACCCAGAACTGCGCCCAGCCCAGCCGGGTCAGGCCGCGCCGCCACGGCTTCTGGGCGCGCGCGGCGATGATCGCCCAGCCGACGGCGGCACACAGCACGTACGTCAGCATCCGGTTGCCGAACTCGACGACCCCGTGGAAGCCCATGGCCCGGGTGGTGGTCAGCGAGTCCTCGGTGCAGGTGGGCCAGGTCGGGCAGCCGAGGCCCGAGCCGGTGAGCCGGACGGCGCCGCCGGTGACGACGATGACCACCGACATCACGAGTGCGGCGAGGGCCGCCCGCTGCACGGTCCGGGGATCCGGGGTCCAGCGGTCGGCGATGAAGGCGAGCGGGTTGCGCAGGGCCGCCTGGGCGTCGGCAGGGTTCAGCTTTGGCACGCGCACCATCGTAGGCCGCCGCTTGTGCACGCGTTCACGAGGGTCGCTCCCACGCACGTCCCGGGGTCGCTCCCGGGCGTGTCCGAGTCGGGCGCCGGGCGGACCCGCGCGCCGGGCGGACCCGCCCGGTTCCGGGCGCCGGGCGGACCCGCGCGCCGTGCGGACCTGCCCGGTTCCGGGCACCGTGCGAACCCGCGCGCCGTGCGGACCTGCCCGGTTCCGGGCGCCGTGCGGACCCGCCCGGGTCACTCCCAGCGGAAGAACTTCCCCGCGGCGGCCAGCCCGGCCACCGCCCAGGCGGCGAGGACGCCCAGGTCGGCCCACGGCATGCCGGCGCCGTGCTGGAGCACGTCCCGCAGGCCGTCCGACAGCGCGGAGATCGGCAGCAGCCCGAGCACCTGCTGTCCCGCCGAGCCGAACTTCTCCAGCGGCACGATCACCCCGCCGCCCACGAGCAGCAGCAGGAAGACCAGGTTGGCGGCGGCCAGCGTGGCCTCCGCCTTCAGCGTGCCCGCCATGAGCAGACCGAGCCCTGAGAAGGCGGCCGTGCCGACGACGAGCAGCAGCAGGACGGCGGCGGGGTTGCCGTGCGGGGACCAGCCCAGCGCGAAGGCGATGACGGTCAGGAGCACGACCTGGAGGACCTCCGTGACCAGCACGGACGCCGTCTTCGCGGTCATCAGCCCCCAGCGGGGCAGCGGTGAGGAGGCGAGCCGCTTCAGCACGCCGTAGCGGCGCTCGAAGCCCGTCGCGATGGCCTGGCCGGTGAACGCCGTCGACATCACGGCCAGGGCCAGGATGCCGGGGGCGAGGAAGTCGACCGCCTCGCCCTTGCCGGTGTCCACGATGTCGACCGAGCTGAAGAGCACCAGCAGCAGGGTCGGGATGACGACCGTCAGCAGCAGCTGCTCGCCGTTGCGCAGCAGCATCCGGGTCTCCAGCGCCGCCTGCGCCGCGATCATCCGGGGGAGCGGTGCCGCTCCGGGCCTGGGGGTGTACGTACCCGCGGTGGTCACGAGCGCAGCTCCTTGCCGGTCAGCTCCAGGAAGACGTCCTCCAGCGTGTGCCGTTCCACCGAGATCCGGTCCGGCATGACTCCGTGCTGGGCGCACCAGGAGGTGACGGTGGCCAGCAGCTGGGGGTCGACCTTGCCGACGACCCGGTAGGAGCCCGGGGTCAGCTCGGCCGCCGCGCAGTCGGCCGGGAGGGCCTTGAGCAGCGAGCCGACGTCGAGGCCGGGGCGGCCGGTGAAGCGCAGGGTGTTCTCGGCGCCGCCCTTGCACAGCTCCTCGGGGGAGCCCTGGACGACGACCCGGCCGCCGTCGATGATCGCCACGTCGTCGGCGAGCTGCTCGGCCTCGTCCATGTGGTGCGTGGTGAGGATGACCGAGACGCCGTCGGCGCGCAGGTCCCGCACGAGGTCCCAGGTGGCCCGGCGGGCCTGCGGGTCGAGGCCGGCCGTCGGCTCGTCCAGGAAGACCAGCTCCGGGCGGCCCACGACGGCCATGGCGAGCGCGAGCCGCTGCTGCTGGCCGCCGGACAGCCGGCGGTAGCCGGTGCGGCCGCAGGAGCCGAGGCCGAGACGTTCGACGAGGGCGTCGACGTCCAGCGGATGCGCGTGCAGCTTCGCGACGTGCCGGAGCATCTCGTCCGCCCGGGCGGACGAGTACACCCCGCCGGACTGGAGCATCACGCCGATGCGGGGCCGCAGCTCGGCGGAGTTCCGGACCGGGTCGAGACCCAGGACGCGCACCGTGCCGGAATCCGGCTTCCGGTACCCCTCGCAGGTCTCGACCGTGGTGGTCTTCCCCGCCCCGTTGGGGCCGAGTACGGCGGTCACGCCGGGCCCGGCCACCAGGTCGAGGCCGTCCACCGCGGTCTTCGCGCCGTACCGCTTCACCAGGCCCTGGATCTCTACGACCGGGTGCGGCGCGAAGCGTCTCGTCGAGGGGTGGTGGTCGGGAGACGGGCGGGCGGGCTCACTTCGCATGGATCCAGAGTCTAGGGAAGAGGGTGGGCCGGTCAGGCGGGCGGGTGTGGGAAGTCCGCCACGCGGGGCCGGTGCAGCGGCAGCCACCGCTCGGCGTAGGCCACGGCGTCGGCCAGCGGGAACAGCCGGACGTCGGCCGCGCCCACCCGGCCGCGGACCACGGGCCGGTCCCGTTCGAAGTCGTGTCCCAGCTCGTCGAACCGGTCGGAGGTGATCGAGACCTCGACGACCGTCTCCCAGCCGCCGCCGGGAGCGGGCCGGCCGACCTCCACCCGAGGCGCCGGTATGCGGTACTCGGCCAGGTGGAAGGCGGTGCAGGCGGCGTAGCCCGCGCCGAGCAGCAGGACCCGGGCGCCCAGCCGCTCCAGCCGGGCCAGGGGGCTGCGCTCGCCGAGCCGGCAGTCCGGGGCGTGGCCGTCGGTGATCTCCCGCGCGCGGGGGCCGAGCGCGGCGAAGGAGGTCTGGGGATGCGCGCTGCGCAGGGCGCCGGGCCAGGTCCGTACGGTCTCCGGGACGACGCCGACCCCTCGCGCGGGCGTGATCAGCGGATCGTACGGGGGCATGGTGGCCCGGATGCGGTCCCACCACTCCTCGGGCACCGGCGGGTTCCCCCAGACGGCGGGATCGGACTGGTCGCCGGTCTGGGTGGGGACGACGAGCGTGCCGCTCGGGCCGAGCGCGTCGAGAAGTCCCTGCACTACGGCGACCGCGCCTCCGTTCACCCAGCCGAGGGAACTGAGCGAGGAATGTACGAGGAGGGTCTCGCCGGTCTCGGCACCCAGCAGGCGCAGCTGGGCGGCGATGGCGTCGCGCGTGACAAGAGGGCCGGTCGGAGGGGGTGCGGGCATGCTTCGGGAGTCTTCCGGACGGGGGCGTGGGCCGCCACCGAATTGGGCTGGGGAGAGGCCGGAAATGATCGATCAGAAGATCGTTTCCGCAGGTCACCTTAGGTATGCCTAAGTGACGCAGGGCACCGCTCGTTGATCCGGACGCCGCTTGTCAGGCTCCGCGGAATTACGCAACAATGGCGTTGTGAAAAACGTCGGAGAGGCTCGGGAGACCCCCACGGGGGCCCCTCAGGAGGAGCTGGCGACCGGTGAGCGCTCGACGCGCAACCGGGTCGTGCGGTCCATCCTGGACCACGGGCCGTCGACCGTCGCCGAGCTCGCCGGCCGGCTGGGCCTCACCCAGGCCGCCGTCCGGCGTCATCTGGACGCACTGGTCGCCGACGACGTCGTGGAGCCGCGCGAGCAGCGGGTGTACGGCACGCGCACGCGCGGCCGCCCCGCGAAGGTCTTCGCGCTCACCGACTGCGGCCGGGACGCCTTCGACCAGTCGTACGACAAGCTCGCCGCGGACGCGCTCCGCTGGATCGCCGAGCGCGAGGGCGGCGACGAGGCGATCGCGGCCTTCGCCCGCGCGCGGATCGCCGCCCAGGCGGACGCCTACCGCACGGCGGTCGAGGCCGTGAGCCCCGACAAGCGCGCCGAAGCGCTGGCCAAGGCCCTGAGCGCCGACGGGTACGCTGCTACGGCGCGCAGCGCACCGGTCGGCGAGCAGCTCTGCCAGCACCACTGCCCGGTCGCCCACGTCGCGGAACAGTTCCCGCAGCTGTGCGAGGCGGAGACGGAGATCTTCGCCGAGCTGCTGGGTACACACGTCCAGCGACTGGCGACCATCGCGCACGGCGACGGCGTCTGCACGACGTTCATTCCCAAGATTTCCACTGACGCACCTGCAAGCACGGCCGGGAGGAACCCCGCATGACTCTCCCCACGGAGACTGCTCACCCCGAACTCGAGGGCCTGGGCAAGTACGAATACGGCTGGGCCGACTCCGACGTGGCCGGTGCGTCCGCGCGCCGCGGCCTGAACGAGGACGTCGTCCGCGACATCTCGGGCAAGAAGTCCGAGCCGGAGTGGATGACGAAGCTGCGCCTCAAGGGCCTGAAGCTGTTCGAGAAGAAGCCCATGCCGAACTGGGGCTCGGACCTGTCGGGCATCGACTTCGACAACATCAAGTACTTCGTGCGGTCCACGGAGAAGCAGGCGGAGTCCTGGGAGGACCTGCCCGAGGACATCAAGAACACCTACGACAAGCTGGGCATCCCGGAGGCCGAGAAGCAGCGCCTCGTCGCCGGTGTCGCCGCCCAGTACGAGTCGGAGGTCGTCTACCACCAGATCCGCGAGGACCTGGAGGAGCAGGGCGTCATCTTCCTCGACACCGACACCGCCCTGAAGGAGCACCCGGAGCTCTTCAAGGAGTACTTCGGCACGGTCATCCCCGCCGGTGACAACAAGTTCGCCGCGCTGAACACGGCCGTGTGGTCCGGCGGCTCCTTCATCTACGTGCCGAAGGGCGTGCACGTCGAGATCCCGCTCCAGGCCTACTTCCGCATCAACACGGAGAACATGGGCCAGTTCGAGCGCACCCTGATCATCGTCGACGAGGGTGCCTACGTGCACTACGTCGAGGGTTGTACGGCCCCGATCTACAAGTCGGACTCGCTGCACTCCGCGGTCGTCGAGATCATCGTCAAGAAGAACGCCCGCTGCCGTTACACGACCATCCAGAACTGGTCGAACAACGTCTACAACCTGGTCACCAAGCGCGCCGTGGCGTACGAGGGCGCGACCATGGAGTGGATCGACGGCAACATCGGCTCCAAGGTGACGATGAAGTACCCGGCCGTCTACCTGATGGGCGAGCACGCCAAGGGCGAGACCCTGTCCATCGCCTTCGCGGGCGAGGGCCAGCACCAGGACGCCGGCTCCAAGATGGTCCACATGGCGCCGAACACCTCCTCCAACATCGTGTCGAAGTCCGTGGCGCGCGGCGGTGGCCGCACCTCCTACCGCGGTCTCGTCGAGATCGGCGAGGGCGCCGCCGGATCCAAGTCGAACGTGCTGTGCGACGCGCTGCTCGTCGACACGATCTCCCGCTCCGACACGTACCCCTACGTGGACGTCCGCGAGGACGACGTGTCCATGGGCCACGAGGCGACGGTCTCCAAGGTCTCCGAGGACCAGCTCTTCTACCTGATGAGCCGTGGTCTGAGCGAGTTCGAGGCGATGGCGATGATCGTGCGCGGCTTCGTCGAGCCCATCGCCAAGGAGCTGCCCATGGAGTACGCCCTCGAGCTGAACCGGCTGATCGAGCTGCAGATGGAAGGCGCGGTCGGCTGACGCCCCGCTTTCCGGACCACAGCTAGCGAAACTGACGTAGGAAAGAGAGCAGACCGACAGCCATGGCTGAGGCTCAGAATTACCCGGTCGGGTCCACCACGGCCGGCCAGATCGCGGTGGCCGCCGAGTCGACCGTCGCCACGCGCATGAGCGCGCCCCCGTCCTTCGACGTGGCGGACTTCCCCGTCCCCCACGGCCGCGAGGAGGAGTGGCGGTTCACCCCGCTGGAGCGGCTGCGCGGGCTGCACGACGGCACGGCGGTCGCGACCGGCGACGGCGTGAAGGTGGACGTCCAGGCCCCCGAGGGCGTGACCGTCGAGACGGTGGGCCGCGACGACGCCCGCATCGGCAGGGCCGGCACCCCCGTCGACCGCGTCGCCGCCCAGGCGTACTCGTCCTTCGAGAAGGCCGGCGTGGTCACCGTCCCCAAGGAGACGGTCCTCACCGAGCCGATCCGCATCGCCGTGCACGGCGAGGGCGGGGTCGCCTACGGCCACCAGGTGATCGAGCTGGAAGCCTTCGCCGAGGCCGTCGTCGTCATCGACCACACCGGTGACGCCGTACTGGCCGCCAACGTCGACTACGTCCTGGGCGACGGCGCCAAGCTGACCGTCGTCTCCGTCCAGGACTGGGACGACAAGGCCGTCCACGTCGGCCAGCACAACGCGCTGATCGGCCGGGACGCCACCTTCAAGTCGTTCGTGGTCACCTTCGGCGGCGACCTCGTCCGTCTGCACCCGCGCGTCGCCTACGCCGGCACCGGCGGCGAGGCCGAGCTGTTCGGCCTGTACTTCACCGACTCCGGCCAGCACCAGGAGCACCGTCTCCTCGTCGACCACAACACCCCGCACTGCAAGTCCAACGTCATGTACAAGGGCGCGCTGCAGGGTGAGAGCGCGCACGCGGTCTGGATCGGCGACGTGCTCATCGAGGCCAAGGCCGAGGGCACGGACACCTACGAGATGAACCGCAACCTGGTCCTCACGGACGGCGCGCGGGTCGACTCGGTGCCGAACCTGGAGATCGAGACCGGCGAGATCGTCGGCGCCGGCCACGCCTCCGCGACCGGCCGCTTCGACGACGAGCAGCTCTTCTACCTGATGGCCCGCGGCATCCCGGAGCACGAGGCCCGCCGTCTGGTGGTCCGCGGCTTCTTCGCCGAGCTGGTCCAGCAGATCGGCGTCGCCGACATCGAGGAGCGCCTGCTCGCCAAGATCGAGGAGGAGCTGGAGGCGTCGGTCGCATGACCAGCACCTTCGTACGCGCCTGTGGGCTGAGCGAGCTGGAGGAGGACACCCCGAAGCGGGTGGAACTCGACGGCACGCCGGTCTCGGTCGTGAAGACCGAGGGCGAGGTGTTCGCCATCCACGACATCTGCTCGCACGCGAACGTCTCCCTCTCCGAGGGCGAGGTGGAGGACTGCCAGATCGAGTGCTGGCTGCACGGCTCCGCCTTCGACCTGCGCACCGGCAAGCCGTCCGGCCTCCCCGCGACGCGCCCCGTCCCCGTATACCCCGTAAAGATCGAAGGGGACGACGTGCTCGTCTCCCTCACCCAGGAGTCCTGAGGCACCCATGGCAACGCTTGAAATCCGAGACCTGCACGTCACCGTCGAGGCCGACAACGCCACGAAGGAGATCCTCAAGGGCGTCGACCTCACCGTGAAGCAGGGCGAGACGCACGCCATCATGGGCCCCAACGGCTCCGGCAAGTCGACCCTCGCCTACTCCCTCGCGGGTCACCCGAAGTACACGATCACCGGCGGCACCGTCACCCTGGACGGCGAGGACGTCCTGGAGATGTCCGTCGACGAGCGTGCCCGCGCGGGCCTGTTCCTGGCGATGCAGTACCCGGTCGAGGTCCCCGGCGTCTCGGTCTCCAACTTCCTGCGCACCTCCGCCACCGCCATCCGCGGCGAGGCCCCCAAGCTGCGCACCTGGGTGAAGGAGGTCAAGGAGACCATGGAGCGCCTCAACATGGACCCGTCCTTCGCCGAGCGCAACGTCAACGAGGGCTTCTCCGGCGGTGAGAAGAAGCGCCACGAGATCCTTCAGCTGGAGCTGCTCAAGCCGAAGGTCGCGATCCTGGACGAGACCGACTCCGGCCTGGACGTCGACGCTCTCCGCATCGTGTCGGAGGGTGTGAACCGCGTCCGCGAGACGGGCGAGGTCGGCACCCTGCTGATCACGCACTACACGCGCATCCTGCGCTACATCAAGCCCGACCACGTCCACGTGTTCGCCGGCGGCCGCATCGTCGAGTCCGGCGGTCCGGAGCTCGCGGACAAGCTGGAGAACGAGGGCTACGAGGCATACGTGAAGGGTGGCGCATCCGCGTGACACAGCTGCCGGGCCTCCTCGACGTCGAGGCGATCCGCAAGGACTTCCCCGTTCTGGACCGAGTCGTCCACGACGGCAAGAAGCTCGTGTACCTGGACAACGCGGCGACCAGCCAGAAGCCGCGCCAGGTACTGGACGCCCTGAGCGAGTACTACGAGCGCTACAACGCCAACGTCCACCGCGGTGTGCATGTGCTCGCCGAGGAGGCCACGGCGCTGTACGAGGGCGCGCGCGACAAGGTCGCCGCGTTCGTCAACGCGCCGAGCCGCGACGAGGTGATCTTCACCAAGAACGCCTCCGAGTCGCTGAACCTCGTGGCGAACATGCTGGGCTGGGCCGACGAGCCCTACCGGGTGGACCACGAGACCGAGATCGTCATCACGGAGATGGAGCACCACTCCAACATCGTGCCGTGGCAGCTGCTCGCGCAGCGCACGGGCGCGAAGCTGAAGTGGTTCGGCCTCACCGACGACGGCCGCCTGGACCTGTCCAACATCAACGAGATCATCACCGAGAAGACGAAGATCGTCTCCTTCGTGCTGGTGTCGAACATCCTGGGCACGGTCAACCCGGTCGAGACGATAATCCGCCGCGCCCAGGAGGTCGGCGCTCTCGTCTGCATCGACGCCTCCCAGGCCGCGCCGCACATGCCGCTGGACGTACAGGCCCTGCAGGCCGACTTCGTGGCCTTCACCGGCCACAAGATGTGCGGCCCGACCGGCATCGGCGTCCTCTGGGGCCGCCAGGAGCTGCTGGAGGACCTGCCTCCGTTCCTCGGCGGCGGCGAGATGATCGAGACCGTCTCGATGCACTCCTCGACCTACGCCCCGGCACCGCACAAGTTCGAGGCGGGCACCCCGCCGATCGCCCAGGCGGTCGGCCTCGGCGCGGCGATCGACTACCTGAACTCGATCGGCATGGACAAGATCCTCGCCCATGAGCACGCGCTGACCGAGTACGCGGTGAGGCGCCTGGCCGAGGTCCCCGACCTGCGGATCATCGGCCCGACGACGGCCGAGGACCGCGGTGCGGCGATCTCCTTCACCCTCGGCGACATCCACCCGCACGACGTGGGCCAGGTGCTGGACGAGCAGGGCATCGCCGTCCGGGTCGGCCACCACTGCGCCCGTCCGGTCTGCCTGCGCTACGGAATTCCTGCGACCACGCGAGCGTCGTTCTATCTGTACTCCACGCCGGCCGAGATCGACGCTCTGGTCGAGGGGCTGGAGCACGTACGGAACTTCTTCGGCTGAGAGGCGAGTCGACACCGTGAAGCTGGATTCGATGTACCAGGACGTCATCCTGGACCACTACAAGAACCCGCACGGGCGTGGTCTCAGGGACGGTGACGCCGAGGTGCACCATGTGAACCCGACCTGCGGCGACGAGATCACCCTGCGTGTGAAGTACGACGGCACGACGATCGAGGACGTCTCGTACGAGGGCCAGGGCTGCTCCATCAGCCAGGCCTCCGCCTCCGTGCTGAACGAGCTGCTGGTCGGCAAGGACCTCGCCGAGGCGCGGAAGATCCAGGAGACCTTCCTGGAGCTGATGCAGTCCAAGGGCAAGATCGAGCCCGACGACGCGATGGAGGAGATCCTGGAGGACGCGGTCGCGTTCGCCGGTGTCTCCAAGTACCCGGCCCGGGTCAAGTGCGCCCTCCTCAGCTGGATGGCGTGGAAGGACGCGACGGCCCAGGCGCTGGGCGGCGCCGACGCCGAAAGGAAGACCGCATGAGCGACACCGTGGAGACGAAGCCGGCCTCGGAGGAGGAGCTTCGCGAGGCCCTGATGGACGTGGTCGACCCCGAGCTGGGCATCGACGTCGTCAACCTCGGCCTGATCTACGGCATCCACGTCGACGACGCGAACATCGCGACCATCGACATGACCCTGACCTCGGCGGCCTGCCCGCTGACCGATGTCATCGAGGACCAGGCCAAGTCCGCCACGGACGGCCTGGTCAACGAGCTGCGCATCAACTGGGTCTGGATGCCGCCGTGGGGCCCCGACAAGATCACGGACGACGGCCGCGAGCAGCTCCGGGCTCTCGGGTTCAACGTCTGACGCACGAGGTCCGGCACAGAGCCGGTGGAAGGGGCCGTGGCCGGGTGCCACGGCCCCTTTCGCGTGCCCGGCTCGGACCACCCGATGTGTACGCTCGTACGCATGGGATATCTCTTGCTCGCCGGCGCCATAGCCGCCGAGGTCGCCGCCACCACGGCGATGAAGTACAGCGAGGGCTTCAGCCGGCTCTGGCCCTCGCTCGTCACCACGCTGGGCTACCTCGTCTCGTTCGCGCTGCTCGCCCAGACCCTGAAGACCGTCCAGATCGGCACGGCGTACGCCATCTGGTCCGGCGTGGGCACCGCGGCCATCGCCGTCCTCGGACTGCTGCTGTTCGGCGAGGGGCTGAGCACGGTCAAGGTCGCCGGGATCCTGCTGATCATCGGCGGCGTGGTGGTGCTGAACCTGGGCGGGGCGAGCCACTGATGCCCCGCCGCTACGACCCCGAGCGCCGCCGGCGGATCATCGACGCGGCGATCCGCGTCGTCGGCCGGGACGGCATCGCCGGGCTGAGCCACCGCACGGTCGCCGCGGAGGCGGACGTGCCGCTCGGCTCCACGACGTACCACTTCGCCACCCTGGAAGAGCTGCTGGTGGCCGCGCTGAGGCAGGCCAACGAGGGCTTCGGCCGGGTACTGGCCGAGTGGCTGCCGCGCGACGGCGGGGACGATCTCGCCGCGCAGCTCGCCGGGGCGCTGGGGGAGTGGCTGGGGGGCGAGCGCACCGGCGTCGAGCTGGAGTGCGAGCTGTATCTGGCGGCGCTGCGCCGCCCGGCCCTGCGCCCCGTCGCCGCCGAGTGGACCGGGCAGGCGGCGGCGCTGCTGGCCCGGCACACGGATCCGGTCACCGCACGCGCCCTGCTCGCGCTGATGGACGGCATCTGCCTCCAGGTGCTGCTGACGGGTGGTTCGTACGACGAGGAGGGCGCCCGCACCGCGCTGGCTCGGCTGATCCCCTGACACCCCGCCCGGCACGTGAGACGCGGTTCGCCCTGACCACCCCGCCCACGTTAGGTTTTCCCCCATGACCGACTCTGCTTCCCGTTCCACCGGCGCCGTCGCCGCCGGCCTCGCCACGATCGCCTCCGACGGCACCGTTCTCGACACCTGGTTCCCGGCCCCCGAGCTGGTCGAGGAGCCGGGTCCGGCCGGCACCGAGCGGCTCACCGCCGAGCAGGCGGCGGAGCTGCTGGGCGGCGGCGCGACCGCGGCCACCGGCCCGGACGCCCGCCGGGGCGTCGAGGTGGTCGCGGTCCGTACGGTCATCGCCTCGCTGGACGAGAAGCCGCTCGACGCGCACGACGTCTACCTGCGCCTGCACCTGCTCTCGCACCGTCTGGTCAAGCCGCACGGCCAGAGCCTGGACGGCATCTTCGGCCACCTCGCCAACGTCGCCTGGACCTCGCTCGGCCCGGTCGCCGTGGACGACCTGGAGAAGGTGCGCCTGAACGCCCGTGCCGAGGGCCTGCACCTCCAGGTGACCTCGGTGGACAAGTTCCCGCGCATGACGGACTACGTCGCCCCGAAGGGGGTGCGGATCGCCGACGCCGACCGGGTCCGCCTGGGCGCGCACCTCGCGGCCGGCACCACGGTCATGCACGAGGGCTTCGTCAACTTCAACGCCGGCACGCTCGGCACCTCCATGGTCGAGGGCCGGATCTCCGCGGGCGTCGTCGTCGGCGACGGCTCGGACATCGGCGGCGGCGCCTCCACCATGGGCACCCTGTCCGGCGGCGGCAACGTGATCATCTCGATCGGCGAGCGCTGCCTGATCGGTGCCGAGGCGGGCGTCGGCATCGCGCTCGGCGACGAGTGCGTGGTCGAGGCCGGCCTGTACATCACCGCGGGCACCCGTGTCACCATGCCCGACGGCCAGATCGTCAAGGCCCGCGAGCTGAGCGGCGCCTCCAACATCCTGTTCCGCCGCAACTCGGTCACCGGCACCGTCGAGGCCCGCCCGAACAACGCGGTCTGGGGCGGCCTGAACGACATCCTGCACAGCCACAACTGACGCACCCGCCCGCCGCGTCCGAAGCGCCCCTCGCCGATCGTGCCGATCGTGCAGGGGCGCTTCGTCATGCCGGCAGCGTCCGGGCGAAGCCGGCCAGTGCCCCGAAGTCGGGCTCGCTCAGACCGATCCTCGGGTTCACGTGGTGCAGCAGGGCGGGGCCGGGATGGCGGGCTCCGACGTACCGCGAGTCCGCCGGGCTCTGCTCGTCGTCCACCCAGGCGAACGGGCGGCCCTCGGCGTAGGCCACGATCGCCTCCGTCTTCCAGTGGACGCCGTCGGGGCGCTCGGCGAACAGACCGGTGCCGAAGTCGACGTACGGCAGTTCGGGCAGGCCGAGGACCGGGGCGATCCAGACGTTGGCCTCGGCCATCCAGGTCGTCGCCCAGCACAGGTCGTAGCCGAGCAGGAGCAGCGCCGGGCCGTGGGCCGGGTTCAGCCAGACCCGCAGCGGGCGCCGCCCGTACAGGGGCACCCGGATCGTCGTGTAGCCCTCGGGCCGGCGTTCCGGCCTGGCCGCGTAGGGGTTGAGGGGGCCGCCGACGTCCAGGAACAGCAGGGGGCGGCTCACGGGGACACCGTACGGCAGGCGAGGCGGCCGGCCCCGGGGAATTTTCTTCGGACGGCAGGCATAGCGAGGGGGCGGCGCACACGTCAGGACAGGTGCAGGGCCCGGACAACCAGGTGCGGCCCGGGGGGAACGGGAAGGTGACGATGGATGCCGAAGCCCAGAAGAGTTTCCGGGAGTTCGTGGCCGGGAGGTCGACGGCGCTGCTGAGGACCGCGGTGCTCCTGTCCGGCGGCGACCGGCACGCCGCCGAGGACCTGTTGCAGAACGCGCTGGTCAAGGCGGCCGGCCGCTGGCAGCGGATCGACGAACCGGAGGCGTACGTCCGGCAGATCCTGTACCGGCAGCAGATCGGCCGCTGGCGGCTGAAGTGGCGGCGGCGCGAGGTCACCGTCGCCGAGCCGCCGGAGGCCGGCCACGCCCCGGACGCCGCGGGCGCCGCCGAGCTGCGGCTGCTGCTGCGGTCGGCCCTGTCCCGGCTCACCGCCCGCCAGCGCACCGTGCTGGTGCTGCGCTACTTCGAGGACCTGCCGGAGGCCGAGGTGGCCCGGATCCTTGGCTGCTCCGTGGGCACCGTACGGTCCACCACCCACCGCTCCCTGGCCCGCCTGCGCGAGCTGGCGCCCGAGCTGGCGGGGCTCGACCCCCGGCCGCAGCAGCGGTCCCGTGACTTCTCACCCCTGGAGGCGCGTCCGTGAACGTGGAGGAACTCGTGCGCGAGGCGCTGCGGGAGCAGGCCGGCGCGGAGCCGCCGGCACCGGCGGGATTCGCCGAACGGGTGCTCGGGGCGCGCCGGCGCCGCCGCACCCGCAGGCTGGCGTCCGCCGCCGCGGCCACCGCCGCCGTGGTCGCGATCGCGGTGGGTGTGCCGCTGCTGGACTCCGGCGGCGCGAACGACGTACGGCCGTCCGGGGTGGTGGACTCCGGTGGCGTCCGGGCCCATCCGGACCAGTCGCCGCCGCGGGAGCTGATCGGCGCCGGGGACACGGTGCTGGCCGCCTACTACACGGCGAAGATCCAGCCGCAGAGCGCCAAGCGGGGCGTCTCGGCGCGTACCTACCACCTGCTCGACCCGAAGACCGGGAGGTACGAGAAGGACTCCCGCTGGTCCTTCGTCGCCGTCGCCCCCGGCGCGAAGACCGCCGCCGTGCTGGAGCGGACCCTGCCCGCCCACCGGATCGGCCTGCTCGACCTCGCGACGGGGGAGGTCGAGCGGTGGATCCCGGTCCAGCACGGCGTCGGCGGGCTCGCGTTCTCGTACGACGGCACCAGGCTCGTCGCGACGACGTACGACGAGAACCCCGATCTGCGGACCAAGGAGAAGCTGATCGGCGGTGCCGGCGGGAAGGAGACGTGGACGTGGGAGGCCACGTTCGGCACGTCGACCCGGTCCGGGTTCTACGACCTCGACGTGGCGTCCGGCGCCGGGCCCTGGAGCCCGGTCGCACCCGCCCGCGACACCAGCTCCCGCGCGGACTTCGCCTACAGCCGTACGGGCCGGCTGGTGTACGCGCAGTACGTCGGCGGCCGGGACGGCCTCCAGCAGTTCTACGACCTGAAGGGCGGGAAGGCGGCCGCGCCCGCGGACGAGAGGTACCTGAGGTCGGACGTCCCCGCCCGGCTGTCCCCGAGCGGGAGGATCGCCGCCCTCGGCCTGACGAAGGAGGTCGCCGGTTCGCCCGGCCGGTCCTGGTCCTCCCTCCGCGACCCCCGGACGGGCAAGGAGATCGCCAGGGTCCGCGGATCCCACCTGCTCGCCTGGACCGACGAGAAGCACCTCATCGCCTGGGAACGGGTGACGAGCCTGGAGGAGGAGTACCGGCCCCGGCTCGTGCTGGTCACGATCGGCAGCGACAAGGTCGTACCGCTGAGCGGCGTCCAGGAGCCGTACCGCCCCACCGACGTGCAGGAGCCGTGGGAGCCCGTCTTCGCCCGCCGCTGATCAGCTCCCGGTGAGCGCCTCGTACCGCGCCAGCAGCCCGTCGGCCGTCTCCCGGCCGGCGGGCAGCAGCGGTGCGCGGACCGGGCCCGCGGGGAGTCCGAGGCGGGCCAGCAGGGCCTTGGCGGTGACCGTGCCGGGCAGGTCCGCGCCCATCATCGCCTCGATCAACGGCGTCGCCGCCAGCTGGAGTTCGGTCGCCCGGGCGGTGTCACCGGCGTCGAACGCGGCCAGGATCGAGGCGATGCGGTCCGGGACGGCGTTCGCGACCGTGCTCACACAGCCCGCCGCGCCGACCGCGTACAACGCCAGCACATGTTCGTCGCAGCCCGCGTAGTACGCCAACTCCGTGCGCGCCAGCACCTTCTGGGTGCCGAGGAAGTCGTAGGAGCAGTCCTTGACGGCCACGATCCGCGGGTGCTCCGCGAGGCGGATCATCGTGTCCGGCTCGATCCGGGTGCCGGTGCGGCCCGGGATGTCGTAGAGCATCACCGGCAGTTCGCTCGCGTCGGCGACCCGGCGGAAGTGGTCGGCCACGGCCTCCTGCGGGGGCCGGCTGTAGTACGGCGTCACCACCAGGACACCGTCGGCGCCCGCCTTGCCGGCCGCGAGCGCCAGCTCCGCCGTGTGCCGGGTGTCGGCGGTGCCCACGCCGGCGACGAGCGCGGCCCGGTCGCCGACCGCCTCCCGGACGGCCGCCACCAGCCGGGCCTTCTCCTCGTCGGTGGTGGTGGGCGACTCGCCCGTGGTGCCGTTGAGGACCAGCCCGTCGCAGCCCTCCGCCACCAGGTGCGCGGCCAGCCGCTGCGCGCCGTCCAGGTCGAGCGCGCCCGCCTCGGTGAAGGGGGTGATCATGGCGCAGAGGGTGCGGCCGAAGGGGGAGGGCTTGCGGGTGCTCGTCATGCGAGTAGTCTCGGCGGCACGTCGATGAAGCTCTACTTAATTTTCCTACGAGGTATTTCTCAGTATTGCTGAATAGTTCCGGGTGCTGCCGGAGGTCCTGTGTCCAACTCGGCCCCTCATGGGTCACTATGGCCGGAGGGTCACCGTCGTCAGGTCATGGGAGGCACCATGAAGCTGGGCAAGGCACTGGCCACCGGGATCGCCGAGGAGCGGCCGCCCGTCCGGGAAGAGGGGCTCCCGCTCCCCGAGGAGACCGTCCGCACGCAAGCGGCCGAACCGGCCGGTCCGGCCCGCGAAGAGGTCCCGGCCGCCCGATGAGGCTCCGGCTCCCGGCCGAACGCCCGACGGAGCCGCCGACCGGATACAAGATCGCCCGCCCGGTGCTGTCCCAGGACGGCACCCGGGCCGGCTTCACCGGTGTGTCGCTCGGCGGAGCGCTGCCGTACGCCGTCCTCGACGACGCCTCCTGCGCCTACGGCCTGCGGCACCGTCCGCCCGCCCGCCGATGCGACTGCGGCTTCCACTGCGTGCACGACCGGGCGGCGGCCGAGGCGCTGCTGTGCACCGCCGAACACCGCGCGGCCGTCCTGCTGGAGGTCTCCGTCCTCGGCGCCTACATCCGCTTCGAACGCGGCTTCCGCTCCGCCCGCCAGCGGGTGCGCACGGTCACGGCCGGCCCCTGCGGCTGCGGCGCCGCGGCCGTCGCGCTCGCCGACGCCGGCTGGGGCAGGCCCGGCTGGCGGGTGCTGGCCCCCGCCTGCCCGGGCTGCGCGCGCGGGCGTACGTCCGTCTCGCTCACCGGCTTCGCCCGGCTGGCCGGGCAGGGGCTCCGGGTGGTCGCGGGCAGCGGCACGGCGGCCCCGGACACCCGGTTGACGCCCGCCACCGGGCCGGGCGTGCCCGAACTCGTGGCCGAAGCGGCCCTTTTGCAGGCGCGCCTCGACTGGTTCCAGTCCCAACTCGCCCGTCTCGGCGAACGCGGTGCCGAGGCCGGCGAGCAGGGCTAAGTACGTCCGGTCCGGGTACCCGGACGTTCCGCACAGAGAGGAGGCGGAGCACCGTGACCGTGACCCCGCACATCCGGCCCGCGGCCGACGGGCACCTCTCCACGGGGGAACTCGTCGGCCGGGCCACCGAGCAGCTCTCCCGGCTGCTGCGGCAGGAGGCCGCCCTCGCCAAGGAGGAGCTGGCCGAGAAGGGACGTCGGGCCGGACGCGGCGGCGGACTGCTGGGCGCCGCCGGCGCCGTCGGCTACGTCGGGCTGATCACCCTGGCCGGAGCGGCCACCGCCGCCCTCTCCCTGGCACTGCCCCTGTGGGCGGCGGCGCTGATCGTGGCCGCGGTGTTCTTCGCCGTGGCCGGCCTGCTCGCCGCGACCGGACGGGCCGAGCTGCGCCGCGCCGCCCCGCCCGCGCCCGAGGAGACGCTCGGCAGTGTCAGGGCGGACGTCGACGCGATCAGGGAAAGGGCACACCGATGAGGCACAGCAACCCGCACGGCTCGGGCGCCAAGGGCCCCGACGAGCTGCGTCAGCAGATCGAACACACCCGGAACCAGCTGGGCGACACGGTCGCCCAGCTGGTGAGCCGGGCCGATGTGAAGGGCCGGGCCCGGGCCCGGGCCGCCGACCTGAAGGACAAGGCCGGCGCCATGACCGTCCAGCTGCGCGCGGGCGCCGCCCAGGCGGGGCACGGCGTGCAGGACCGGGCGGCCAGGGCCGGCCATCTGGTGCAGGACCGCGCCACCCGCGCCGGACACGGCGCGCAGGAACGGATGATCAAGGCCGGCCACCTGGTGCAGGAGCGGACCGGCCATGGCGGGCACACCCTCCAGGACCGGGCGCTCCAGGCCGGGCACACCCTCCAGGACCGTGCGGTGCACGCCGGGAACGCCGTGCGGCAGGACCTGCGGGTGCCGCGGCCGGTGCGCCGCGCCATGGGCGCCGCCCGGCGCCATCCCCGGCCGGCACTGGTCCTGGGCGCGGCGGGCGCGGCCGTCGTCGGCGCGGCCGTGATCTGGCGCCGGATCGACCGCTCCCGGTGACCACGGCACGGCGGGGCCGGCCGGACGCGCCGTCCGGCCGGCCCCGCCGCCGTGTCACGGACGGAACCGCAGCACCTGCGGGTCGTGGTCGCTGATCTGGTCGTTGAACTCCGAGTTGACGTGCACGCTGTCGTACTCGAAGTCGCAGCCGCGCCGGATCGCCGGGCTGATCAGGATCTGGTCCAGGACCTGCTGGTTGCCCTGGTAGTCGTAGGTGTAGCGCTCGTTCTTCGGCAGCGACTTGATCGCCGACCACAGCGCGCCGTCCCCTTCGAGGATCTTCGCGGTGCCGGAGAACTCGAAGTCGTTCATGTCGCCGAGCGCGATGACGTCCGCGTTCTTCTGGACGGCCAGGACGTCCTTGACGAACGCGTTCACCGCGGTCGCCTGGGCGTGCCGCTGGATCTCCGAGCTGCGCACCGGCGGCTGGTACTGCGAGGTCAGCCCCTGGTCGCCACCCTTGGAGTTCAGGTGGTTCGCGATCACGAAGACGGTCTTGCCGCGGAAGACGAACTCGCCCGCGAGCGGCTTGCGGCTGTTGCTCCAGGCAGCGTTCGCCGGGTCGATCCGGCCCGGGGAGGCCGTCAGCTGCGCCTTGCCGTGCACCTTGGTGACACCGACCGCGGTGGTCGAGTCGCCGCCCGCCCGGTCCACGAAGGACACCCGCTCCGGGTCGAACAGGAACACCTGGCGGATGTTGCCGCCCGGCTCGCCGCCGTCCTGGTCGTTGACCGGGTTGATCGAGCGCCAGTCGTACTTCGGGCCGCCCGCCGCGACGATCGCGTCGATCAGCTTGTTCACGGTCTCGTTCGCGTCGACCGTGCCGTCGTCCTTGGCGCCGTTGTTGTCCTGGATCTCCTCCAGGGACACGATGTCGGGCGACTGGAGGTTGTGCACGATCGCCGAGGCGTGCTTGTCGAAGGTGGCGTCCGACGGGTCGAGGTTCTCGACGTTGTACGTCGCCACCGCCAGCTCGCCGCGCGACTGCTTCCGCGTCGTCTCGCGCTCCAGGCCGCCGCTCTCCAGCGTGCCGAGCTTGCTCGCGACCAGGGTGTAGCCGCCGAACTGGTTGAAGTCCAGGGGGCCGGTGGTGGTGCCCTCCAGGGTGTCGCCGACGTTCGCCTTCGGGAAGTCGGCGGTCGCGCCCAGCGACTGGATCTGGAGCCGGCCGGTGTTCTGGGACTCGTAGGAGCCGTAGACCGTGCCGCCGCGGCGGCTGCGGTGCTCCCACGGCTTCACGGTGACCCACAGCTCGCTGTACGGGTCGGTCGCCGTGATCACGCGGGCGTCCTCGACCTGGACGTTCATGCCCTCCAGGGACTCGTAGTAGTCCAGGGCGTACGCGGACGGGTCCAGGGGGAGGCCGTTGACCGAGTTGCCCGCGGCCGCGTCGCCGGCGGGAGCGTACTCGTCCGGCACCGCGTCCTCGTCGACGACGACCGGCGCGGGGACCGCGTTGCCGGTGGAGACGGTGGTGACCACCGGCTTGGTGAGCTCCGTGACCGACTGGTTGCCGGAGGAGGCGCCGCCCGGGACGTACTCGGAGACCGTGCCGGTCACCGTCACGGAGTCGCCGACCGCGACCTTCGGCGTGGAGCTGGTGAAGACGAACACGCCCTCGCTGGTGGCGGGGTTGTCGTCGGGGGTGGCGTCCTGGAGCCAGAAGCCCCGGGAGGAGCCGTAGGTGCGCGTGGCCGTGACGACGCCGGGTACGTCCGTGACCTTCTGCCCGGCGAACGGCGATATTCGGGTCGTGCCCTGGATGTCGTGGATGCGCACCGCGTCGGCGTGCGCGGGCGAGGTGAGGACGACGACGGACGCCGCGCTGGAGACGGCGGCGACGGTGAGCGCGGCGAGGCGCGCGGAAGACCTGCTCGGCAAGGGTTCCCTCCGGGGACATGACTGAGCGCCGGGACGAGGGTGGAACGGGAGCGTGCGGGGCTGGTGGCCCTCTGTGACACGCATAGAGCCGAGTGAACAGTTGTCCCCCCAACTTCTACGCGCGTCAATCTCGTGCCTGGCCACGGGAGTTGTCAAGGTTTCGGCCATGCACGTCCGCTTACGGGGAGATGAACCGGGCGGCATGGGTGGAAATCCGTCTAGGCTGAGCGGCTGAGCCCGTTTCACGGTCCGAGGAGAACCAGCCGATGTCAGACAGCTCCCCCCTGCCGCCGGTGCGGCTGCACCCCGATGCGGAGCTGGCGCGTGCCGCGCTGTCCACGCCGTTGCTGTCCCGGGCTGCCCGCCTCGCCCGCTGGGCCGGGCCCGAGACCCGTGTGGACGCCGGTGGCGGGCTGGCCGAGGAACAGCTGCCGGCCGCCGCCGAGCTGCTCGGACTCACCGGTGACGACGCCGCCGCGTACGCCAGTGAGGCATGGCGGGTCGCCCTGGACGCCGGCCTGGTCGAGATCGTGGACGAGGAGGCCGGCACCGTCCGGGCGGGCGAGGAACTGGCACTGCTCACCGGCGGCTCCCCGCGGGACGTGCTCGCCGTGTGGCTCGTCGCGCTGGAGACCGTCATCGCGGACGCCGCCGTCCCCGACCTGGACGACCTGGTCGACGCGCTGGACGAGGGCGGCGAGGTCGATTTCTCGTCACTCGACTGGGACCCGGAGGCCGAGGCGGAGTTCCTCGACGGTGTCCTCGGCAACCTCTACCTGCTGACCGTCAGTGAGGACGGCACCGGCGAGGGGGCCGTCCCGCTGCCCGCCCTCGCCGCCTCCATGCTCGTCCCCGACGACATGGGCGAGCCCACCAACGACGTCCTGGAGCAGGTCTCCGACGCCATGATGCGGCTGGACGACCAGTTCCGGGTGCTGGAGCCCGTGGGACTCGTGGCGTACCAGCCGGTGGACGAGGCCCTGATGGCCGACGCCGACGAGGAGCCCGCGGCACCGGTCGACGACACCGACGTCTCCCGGTACGGCATGGTCCGGCTCACCCCGCTCGGCGTGTACGGCCTGCGGGCACGGCTGCTGGAGGCCGGGTTCGAGGCGCCGGCCGTCGGCGACCTGGCCGACAAGGGCGCGGACGTACTGCTCGACGGCACCGCCCGGTTCGGCCGGTCCGCCGCCCGGGCCGAGACCGAGCACTGGCTCGACCGCCGCGAACCGCTCGTCGCGGCACGGGAGCTGCTGGCCGCGGCCCGCGGCACGGACCCGGGCGCTCCGCTGCGCAGGCTGCGCTGCCAGCAGGCGCTGACGCTGGTGGGCGCCGAGGCCGAACCCGCGCTGCGCGAGGTGCTGGACGACCCCGAGCTGGGCGGGCTCGCCCGGGTGTGGCTGAGCGAGCGAGGGGCCGCGGGCGTGCCGGTGCCCTCGCAGGAGCTGGTGTTCTGGCTGACCATCGACACCGTGGCCGCGCAGCTCCAGGCCGAGGGCAACTCCGAGGAACTCCAGGCCCTGGTGGAGGGGCTGGCCGCGCAGCACAGCGGCTTCTTCGCGGCGGCCTGGCGGGTGGAGCACCCCGCCACCGCCGAGGTGCTGGACGCGATGGGGCGGCTGCACCCGGACAAGAAGGTCGCCAAGGAGGCACGGAAGGCCGCGTTCAAGGCCCGCTCGCAGCAGGGCGGCTGAGCCTTCGCGCGGCCCCGGCCCGCCGCCCGGCGGGCCGGGGCCGCGGTGTCGGAGGCGGTCGGCGGGGCTCGGGGCGGGGCGGCCCGTGGTGAGGGGCGCGGCCGGGGCGGCTCATGGCGGGCCGAGGGTCGCTGTGGCGGACGTGGCCGGTGGGGCTCATGGCGGGCCGAGGGTCGCTGTGGCGGACGTGGTCCGCGGGGCTCGGGGCGGGCGTGGGCACGGTTGGTGCTTGGGCTGCCCATGGGGTGGCGCGGACGGATTCATGGAAGAGGGGACCGCGAAGTAGCCGTCCGTTCAACCCCCGTTCAGCGGGCGGCGGAAGCGTGTGCGCCGAAACCGAGGCCCCCCACCCTCCACGGCATTTCCACCGTCGCACAGGAGACACCATGTCGCTCACCCGCAGGGACTTCGCCAGAAAATCCGCGATCACCGGTGCCGGGGTCGCCCTGGCGGGCAGCGTCGGCGCCCTCGCCACCGCGCCGAACGCCCTTGCCGCCACGGACACGGAGAGCGCCGAGACGGAGTCCGCACACGGGGGCCACCACCATCACGGCGTCGGCTACGGCCCGCTGATCCCCGACCCGGACGGCATCCTCGCCCTGCCCGCCGGCTTCCGCTACGAGATCATCACCTACAGCGGCCGGACCACCCTGGAGTCGGGCGAGTTCACCCCGTCCAACCACGACGGCACCGCCGCCTTCGAGGGCCCCCGCGGCGCCACCCTCCTGGTCAACAACCACGAGCTGGCCGGCGCCCGCGCCCAGTGGCCGCACCCGGTGCCGCTCACCGAGGGCCTCGTCTACGACCCGGCGGCGGCGGGCGGCTGCACGGTGGTCGAGGTCCGCCGCGGCGGCAAGGTCGCCGAGTGGGTCGGCATCGCCGGTACCGCCACCAACTGCGCGGGCGGCAGCACCCCGTGGGGCACCTGGCTGACCTGCGAGGAGACCGAGGACAAGGCCGGCAAGAACGGCTTCACCAAGGACCACGGCTACGTCTTCGAGGTCGACCCCGAGGACCGCCGGGCCAACCGCGACCCCAAGCCCGTCAAGGCCCTGGGCCGCTATGCCCACGAGGCCGTCGTGGTCGACCCCAAGCGCGGCCACCTCTACCTCACCGAGGACGCCTCCGGCCCCAACGGCCTGCTCTACCGCTGGACCCCGCCGGAGGGCTTCCGGCACGGCCGCGGCAAGCTGCGCACCCTCGCCGACGACGCGGGCGTGCTCCAGGCGTTCAAGTGCTTCGACTCCGGCGGCACGTTCGTGGACGACCTGTCCCGCGCCACCCGGATCGGCACCGTGTACGGCGTCGACTGGGTGGACGTCCCCGACCGTGACGCCAGGACCGTCTCGGTGCGCAAGCAGTTCACCGACGGCCAGGTCACCCGCGCCCGCAAGCTGGAGGGCATGTGGTGGGGCGACGCCGGTGTGTACATCGTCTCCTCCTTCGCCCGCGCGGAGAGCCCGGTCCAGCACGACGGCCAGGTCTGGTTCTACGACCCCAAGCGCCGCACCCTGACGCTGAAGGTGCTGCTCGGCGTGAACCCGGACCCGGCGGTGGACGGCGCCTTCGACGGCCCCGACAACATCACCGTCTCCCCGTACGGCGGCCTGGTCATCGCCGAGGACGGCGAGGGCGTCCAGCACCTGTTCGGCGCCACCGAGAGCGGCCGCACCTACCCGATCGCCCGCAACGAGCTGAACATCGGCACCGAGGAGGAGCCGGAGTTCAGCGAGTTCACCGGCGTCACCTTCTCGCCCGACGGCAGGACCCTGTACGCCAACATCCAGACCCCGGGCATCATGCTCGCCATCACGGGCCCCTGGAAGCGCCAGAAGCGCGACTGAGCCGCATCCGCCCCGGCTAATTCGCTCGCTCGTCCCGCGGCCTCCCTCCTAGAGTGATCCTCGTCCAGGTGCGACAGGCAGGACCTACTTCCACTCTTCATGGGGAGGCCGCGGGTTCGAATCCCGCCACCGGCTCTGCGGGCCGGTGTAGCTCAGGGGCAGAGCACCGTACGTCGGTTCCGCCGGCCTTGATCTCTGGACACACGATGTCACGCACCTCCCGGTGCGCGGGCCGCGGTCGCTTCTCCCGTGCGGAGAATCCCGACCGCCGCCGAACCGATCTCGGGAGGCGCGGCTCATGGTGGGTGCCCGGTGCGCAGGCAGCGGTTACTTCACGGGATCGGGCGGTTGCGGGTTCGAGTCCCGTCATCGACTTCGGGTCGGTGTAGCTCAATCGGCAGAGCACCTGGAAAAAGTCCGTCGCCGACTTCTGATCTCGGGCACCCTCCATCTGCTGCGCCTCCCTCCGGAACTCATCATGAATTCGGGGGAATTCGCCATGGCGCGATTCAACACGCGTACGGCCCGCGCCCGGCCGAAGTCGGCGGTGGCGTCGACGGGCCGGGTGCTGCGGACCCACGAGGGCGGCCGGGGACGGGAGCGCGATCCGCGCTCGGAGCTGTTCCTGCTCGCCGTCTCCCACTTCGTCGCCCAGAACACCTTCTACGAGAACGCCGGGGACCGCGACGACCGCTTCACCCGCCTGATCCGTGACCTCGCCGTCAGCGACCCGGAGTGGACGGCCGGCCTGCTCGGCTGGCTGCGCGGCGCCGGCGGCATGCGGACGGCGTCGCTCGTGGGCGCCGCCGAGTACGTGCACGCGCGACTGGCGGCCGGGGCGACCGACGGCCCGTCGAACCGGCAGGTCGTGGACTCCGTGCTGCGGCGCCCCGACGAGCCCGGCGAACTGCTCGCCTACTGGACGTCCACGTACGGCCGCGCCGTACCCAAGCCCGTCAAGCGCGGCGTCGCCGACGCCGTACGACGGCTCTACCACGCCCGGTCGCTGCTCAAGTACGACACCGCCGCCAAGGGCTACCGCTTCGGTGACATCCTCAACCTGGTGCACGCCTCGCCGGACCCGGACAAGCCGTGGCAGGGCGACCTGTTCCGGTACGCGCTCGACCGGCGGCACCACCCGGAGACCGCCGTGCCGCCCGCGTCGCTGCCGGCGCTCGCCCGGCACCGCGAGCTGATGGCGCTGCCCGTCGAGCGGCGGCGGGCGGTCGTCACCGCGCCCGACGGCGCCGAGCGGCTGGCGGCGGCCGGTCTCACCTGGGAGGCGCTGGCCGGCTGGCTCCAGGGGCCGATGGACAAGGCGGCGTGGGAAGCCGTGATCCCGTCCATGGGGGCGATGGCCCTCGTCCGCAACCTGCGCAACTTCGACGAGGCCGGGGTCTCGGACGAGGCCGCCGCCCGGGTCGCGGCGCGGATCGCCGATCCGGAGGAGGTGCGCCGCTCGCGGCAGTTCCCTTTCCGCTACCTGGCCGCGTACCAGCACGCGCCCTCCCTGCGGTGGTCCTACCCGCTGGAGCGGGCGCTCGGCCACTCGCTGGCCAACGTGCCCGCGCTGCCGGGCCGTACGCTCGTGCTGGTCGACCGGTCGGGCTCGATGTTCTGGTCCCGGGTGTCGGAGCGTTCGCAGCTCAACCGGGCCGACGCGGCGGCGGTCTTCGGCACGGCCCTCGCGCTGCGGGCGGCGGACGCGGATCTCGTGCAGTTCGGCTCGACCAGCGACAAGGTCGTGTTCCGCGAGGGCGAGTCGGTGCTGAAGGTCCTGGAGCGCTTCGGCGACCTGGGCGGCACCGACACCACCGAGGCGGTGCGCCGGCACTACCGGGGGCACGACCGGGTGCTGATCGTCACCGACGAGCAGTACGCCCCGCACCGGCACGGCGAGCCCACCGCGCAGATCCCGGACCGCGTCCCCGTCTACACCTGGAACCTGGAGGGCTACCGCGCGGGTCACGGTCCCTCGGGCACCGGCGACCGGCACACCTTCGGCGGTCTCACCGACGCGGCCTTCCGCATGGTCCCGCTGCTGGAGAGCGGCCGCGAGGGACGCTGGCCCTGGCTCGCCTGAGAACCTACCGCGCCCCGTTCCTGGCGTCCGTGCGCCTGCCGGTCAGCACCGTGGCCGCCACCACCAGCCCGGCCACGGTGAGCAGGGCGCCGGCGGCGAAGGCGCGGGCGGCGCCGTGGGTGAGGACGGCGTCCGGGGCGCCGGTGGCCTGCCGGGTCGCCGTGCCGTACACCGTGACCAGCACGGACAGACCGACCGTGCCGCCCAGCCACTGAAGGGTCTGCAGCAGGCCGGAGGCCGCGCCCGCGTCCTTCGGGGTGACGGCGGACAGGATCGTCGCGTTGAGCGGCATGAAGCTCAGGCCGAGGCCCAGGCCCACCAGGACCAGCGGTCCGAGCAGCCCGGCCGCGTACCCGTCGCCGGGCTGGAGCCGGGTCAGCCAGCCGGTGCCGAGCGCGGCCAGGGACATGCCGGTCAGCAGCACCGGCTTGGTGCCGAACCGGGCCAGCAGCCGGGGCACCAGCCGCACGGTCGTGAACATCACCAGCGTCATCGGCAGGAACGCGAGCCCCGCGCGCAACGGGCTGTAGCGCAGCACCTCCTGGCCGAACAGGGTGAGGAAGTAGAAGGCGCCGAACATGCCCGCGGGCAGCAGCAGGATGCTCACGTACCCGCCGGCCCGGTTGCGGTCGGCGAACAGGCGCAGCGGCAGCACCGGTCGGTCCGCCCGCGCCTCCACCAGCAGGAAGCCGGCGAGCAGCACGGCCGCCGCGGTGAAGCCGAGCAGCGCCCGGGGGTCGCTCCAGCCGCCTTCCGAGACCCGGATGAACGCGTACACCAGCGAGGTCGTGCCGGCCGTCCCGGTCAGCGCGCCCGGCAGGTCGACGCGGCCCGTGTGCCGCGGGGTCTCCGCGACGAAGCGGGGCAGGGCGAGGGAGAGCGCCAGACCGATCGGGACGTTGACGAGCAGGGCCCAGCGCCAGGACGCCCACGAGGTGAGCATGCCGCCGAGGACCAGGCCGACGCTGCCGCCGATGCCGGCCATGGAGGAGTAGACGCTCAGGGCGCGGTGCCGGGGCGGGCCGTCGGGGAAGCTGGTGGCGATCAGGGCCAGGGTGCTCGGCGCGATGAGGGCGGCGCCCAGGCCCTGGAGCGCGCGGGCGGCGAGCAGCCGGCCGCCGTCGGTGGCGAGGCCGCCGAGCAGGGAGGACAGCGCGAACAGCAGGACGCCCGCGGTCAGGGTGCGGCGGCGGCCGAGCAGGTCGCCGACGCGGCCGCCGAGCAGCAGCAGACCGCCGAAGGCGAGGGTGTAGGCGTTGAGCACCCAGGACAGGCCGGTGCGGCTGAAGTGCAGGCCCTGCTGGATGTCGGGCAGCGCTACGTTGACGACGGTGGAGTCGACGCCGACCATCAGGTAGGCGGTGACGATGACGAGGAGGGTGGTGCCGAGCCGCGCGGACGGTGCGGACGCGGTGGTCGCGGCGGACGTGGTCGTGGACGGTGCGGACGGGGTGGACAAGGCGGTCTCCCGGTCTGGTGTCCCCGGGCGCGCGGCCGCGCGGGCAGGAGTGAGCTGCCCACGAAGCGCTACGACAGTAAGCGGGGACGGTCTCCGTTTAGTGCTCGATAAGATACGGAGAGAGTCCCCGGTTTGCAAGGAGTGAGTGGATGACGCAGAGCAGGCCCATGCGCGCGGACGCTCGGCGCAACTACGAGCGGTTGCTGAAGGTGGCGGCGGAGGCCTTCGCCGAGCATGGGGAGAACGCGTCACTCGACGACATCGCCAAGCGGGCGGGCGTCGGCTCGGGCACGCTCTACCGGCACTTCCCGACCCGGCAGGCGCTGCTGGAAGCGGCCTATCTGGACCGGATCGAGGCCCTGGGCGTGCGCGCCGACGAGCTGGCCGGGGAGCTGCCGCCGGGCGAGGCGCTCACGGAGTGGCTGTACGAGCTGGCTGTCGGCACTCTTCAGGTGCGGGGGATGAAGGCCCTGCTCGGCTCGGCGGTGACGCAGAGCGGCGCGGCGGCGCTGACGGTCTGCGGGGACGTGGTGAAGGGGGCCGTCGCCCGGCTGGTGGAGGCGGCTCAGGCGGAGGGCGCGCTGCGGGGGGACGTGGCGCCGATCGAGGTGCTGCGGCTGGCCCATGGAGTGGCCTCGGCCGCGGAGCTGGCGGGGGCGGGGGAGCCGGAGATCCGGCGCTACCTGGGGCTGCTGCGGGAAGGGCTGCGGGCCGGCTGACGGGGTTCGCGGGGCCGGCCGGCCGAGGTCCCGAGGCGCGGGAACCGCGCCTCCGGCCATGGCGACGCCGCGGCCGGGGACGGCCGCGACGGCGACGCGCGGCCCCCGGCGCGGCCCCGCGGGTGCCGCTCTACAGCGCCCTCGCCCCCGGATCCACCATGTTGCGGACCGTCCGGGCCTTCACGAAGTCGCCCAGCGCGGTCATGTCCCACTCGCCGGAGAACTGGCGGACGAGCTTGGCCATCATGACGCCCGTCTGGGGCTCGGCACCGGTGAGGTCGAAGCGGACCAGCTCCTCGTCCGTGGCCGCGTCGACCAGGCGGCAGTACGCCTTGGCGACCTCCGTGAACTTCTGGCCGGAGAAGGAGTTGACCGTGAAGACCAGGCCGGTGACCTCCTGGGGGACGCGGCCCAGGTCGACCACGATGACCTCGTCGTCGCCACCGCCCTCACCGGTGAGGTTGTCGCCGGAGTGCTTGACCGCGCCGTTGAGGATCGTCAGCTTGCCGAAGTAGCAGCTGTCGATGTGGTTGCGCTGCGGGCCGTAGGCGATGACCGAGGCGTCCAGGTCGATGTCCTTGCCCCGGAAGGCCGGCTCCCAGCCGAGGCCCATCCGCACCTGGGAGAGCAGCGGCCGGCCGCCCTTGACGAGCGACACCGTCTGGTTCTTCTGGAGGCTGACGCGCCCCTTGTCCAGGTTGATCTTCCCGGCCCCCGGCGCCGGGGCGGGCGGCGGGGCCACCGGCCGGGGCGGCGCGGCCGGCTGCGGCGGGGCCACCGGCTGCGGCGGGGCGGCGGGGGCGGCCGGGGCGGCGGCCGGCTCCTCCACCGTCACACCGAAGTCGGTGGCGATGCCCGCGAGACCGTCGGCGTACCCCTGGCCGACGGCCCGTGCCTTCCACGCGCCGCCCCGGCGGTAGACCTCCACGACCACCAGCGCGGTCTCGGTGCCGAGCTGCGGCGGGGTGAACGTCGCCAGTACGGCGCCGCCGTCCGCGTCCCGGATCGTGGCCGTCGGCTCGATGCCCTGGAAGGTCTGCCCGGCCGCGTCCGGGCTGGCCGTGACGACGATCTTCTCGATGTCCGGCGGCACGGCGGCGGTGTCGACCGTGACCGCGTCGGGGGCCGTACCGCCGCCGGAGCGGTACGACACGCCCGGGCCCGCCGGCTGGTTGTAGAAGATGAAGTCGTCGTCGGAACGCACCTTGCCGTCGGCGGTGAGCAGCAGGCCCGACACGTCGAGCCGCACCGGAGCGGAGACGTCCACCGTCACGCGCGCGGCCGAGAGAGGGATGTTCGAGCCTGGGGTCATAGCTGTCATGCCGGGTGAACGAACGGCACCGCTTTACCGTTCCCTTACCGGACGGCGCACCGCTCTCCTGTCGGCCGAACGGCCTACGGCACGACGACGATCTTGCGTCCCACCCCCGCCGCGAACTGCTCCAGCGCCTGCGGGTACCGGTCGAGCGGGATCCGGTCGCTGATGAACACCTCGGGGTCCAGCACGCCGTTCGCGAACAGCTCCGCCGCCCGCTCGAAGCTGTGCAGCACCGCCATGGAGCCGGTGATGGTGATCTCCTGGTTGTAGATCCGGTACGGGTCGATCGTCACCCGGGTGGCGTAGTCGGCCACCCCGAACTGCAGGAACGTGCCCGCCTTCGCCACCCGGCCCAGCCCGTCCTGGATCGCCGCCGCGTTGCCGGTCGCGTCCACCACCACGTCCCAGCCCTGCGGCCGGTCCAGTTCGTCCGCGCCGCCCGCCGCGCCCGAGACCCCGAGCCGGCGGGCCGTCTCCAGACGGGCGGGGTTGATGTCCACCACGTCCACACCGGCCGCGCCGGTCCGCTTGGCCAGCTCCAGCATCATCAGGCCCATGGTTCCGGAGCCGTAGATCAGGACGTGGGCGCCCAGGCGGGACCGGAGCACGTCGTAGCCGCGCACCGCGCAGGACAGGGGCTCCACCAGGGCCGCGTCCTCGGTGCGCACATGCTCGGGCAGCCTGACGCAGTTGGCCACGGGGGCCACCGCGTACCGGGCCGCCCCGCCCGCCGTCGTGACGCCGATCGCGCCCCACCGCTCGCACATGTTGTTGTGGCCGTCGCGGCAGTAACGGCACTCGTAGCAGTACAGCGACGGGTCCACGGCCACCCGGTCGCCGACCGCCACCTCGGTCACCCGGGTGCCGACGCCGACGACCTCGCCGGCGAACTCGTGGCCGGGCACGATCGGCAGCTTGGGCGCGAACTCGCCCTGGAGGATGTGCAGGTCCGTGCCGCACAGTCCGCACGCGGCGACCTCGACGACGACGTCCCGGGGCCCCGGCGTGGGGTCGGGCACCTCGGTGACGACGGCGCGGCCCACGGACTCGATGACGGCGGCCTTCATTTCACGGCTCCCAACGACAGGCCCTGGACCAGCTTGTCCTGGGCGGCGAACCCCGCGGCGAGCACCGGCAGGGAGACGACGAGCGACGCGGCGCACACCTTGGCCAGGAACAGGCCCTGGCTGGTGATGAAGCCGGTCAGGAAGACGGGGGCGGTCTCGGCGACCACGCCCGTCAGGACTCGGGCGAACAGCAGCTCGTTCCAGCTGAAGATGAAGCAGATCAGCGCCGTGGCGGCGATACCGGGCAGGGCGATGGGGGCCACCACGCGCGCGAGGATCGTCGGCAGCCGGGCGCCGTCGATCTGCGCGGCCTCGATCACCGCCACCGGTACCTCGGCGAGGAACGACTGCATCATCCACACCGCGATCGGCAGGTTCATGGAGGTGTAGAGGATGACCAGGAACCAGATGTTGTCGAGCATCCCGGTGTTCTTCGCGAACAGGTAGATCGGCAGCAGGCCGGCCACGACCGGCAGCATCTTCGTGGACAGGAAGAAGAACAGGACGTCCGTCCACTTCCGCACCCGCCGGATCGACAGGGCGTACGCGGCCGGCAGGGCGAGGAGCAGGACGCAGACGGTCGAGACCAGCGACGCGACCGTCGAGTTGATCAGCGCCGGCCAGGGGCTGGCCCCGCCGCCCGCGCCGAAGAACTCGCGGTAGCCGTCGAGGGTGAGGGCGGCGCCGAAGGACGGCGGGTTGGCCGCCGCGTCCGTCTCGGAGTGGAAGGACGTCAGCGCCATCCAGGCGATGGGCAGGAAGAAGACGATCCCGGCCAGCCAGGCCACCAGGCCGAGACCCAGACCCCGGCGCTTCCTGATCGTCACGGCGATGTCGCTCATGCGCGGGACACCTCCTCGCGGAACAGGGACGACACCACGCGCAGGGCGAAGGTCGCGATGATGATCGAGCCGATGACCACCAGGACGCCGGCGGCCGAGGCGAGGCCGTTCTCGTGGGCCTGGTAGAAGCTCTGGTAGACGGTGTAGGGCAGGTTGGCGGTGCCCAGGCCGCCCGACGTGATCGTGAAGACCGCGTCGAAGTTCTGGACGATGTAGATCGAGCCCAGCAGCGCGCCGAGTTCGAGATAGCGGCGCAGGTGCGGGAGCGTCAGATGGCGGAAGATCTGCCAGTCGCTCGCGCCGTCCACCCGGGCGGCCTCGATCTGCTCGGGGTCACGGCTCTGCAGACCGGCGAGCAGGATCAGCATCATGAACGGCGTCCACTGCCACACCAGGGAGGCCTCGACCGCCAGCAGCGGTGTGCGGGAGATCCAGTCGGGCTGGGGGCCGCCGACATAGTGCAACAGCCCGTTGAGGAGGCCGTATTCGGGGTTGTAGAGGACGTGTTTCCAGAGCAGGGCCGCGGCCACCGGGACGACCAGGAACGGGGCGATCAGCAGGGTGCGGACGACGCCCCGGCCGCGGAAGCGGTGGTTCAGCAGGAGCGCCAGCACCAGGCCGAGGACCAGGCTGACGAGGACCACCGTCACCGTGAGCAGCACGGTCGTCCCTACCGAGTGGCGCAGGTCCGCGTCGGTGAGGACCTGGCGGTAGTTGTCGAGGCCGGTGAAGCGGCGGGCCTGCGGGTAGAGGGCGTTCCAGTCGAAGAAGGAGATCACCAGCGTGGCCACGAACGGCAGCTGGGTCACGACGATCATGAAGACGAGGGCGGGCAGGAGAGGGGCGCGGGTGGCCCAGGCGCGCAGCCGGGCGGAGGGCTGCCGGGAGGCGCGTACCGGTGTTGCCGCACAGGGGGCTGTCGTCGCGGTCATCGTCCCTCGTACTCCTTGGAGATCTTCTCGGCGAGCTGCTGGGACTTGTCCAGTGCCGAGTCGGTGGACTGGCGTCCGGCGATGGCCGAACTGATCTCCTGGGAGACCTTGGTGCCGAGATCGGTGAACTCGGGGATGCCGACGAACTGGATGCCGGGCGCGGGGCGCGGCTGTACGCCGGGGTCGTTCGGGCGGGTGCCCTCGATGGCCTCCTTGGTCATCTCCTGGAAGGCGGCGGCCGAGGCGCGGTAGTCGGCGTCGGCGTAGGTCGAGGCCCGCTTGCCCGCGGGGACGTTCGACCAGCCGCTGGTCTTCCCGACCAGCTGCTCGTAGCCCTTGCCGGACGCCCAGGACACGAACTTCCAGGCCTTGTCCGGGTTGCGGGAGGCCTGCTGGATGCCCCAGGCCCAGGTGTAGAGCCAGCCGGAGGACGGCGTCCTCTCCACGGGCGCGGGGGCGTAGCCGAGCTTGCCGCGGACCGGGGAGCCGTCGGCCTCCAGCAGGCCGGCCGCGGAGGTGGCGTCGTACCACATGGCGACCTTGCCCTGGGTCATGTTGTTGAGGCACTCGGCGAAGCCGGACTGGGCGGCGCCCGATTCGCCGTGCTCGCGGACGAGGCCGACATAGAACTTCGTCGCCTTCCGGAAGGCCGGGGAGTCGAGCCGCGCCTTCCAGTCCTTGTCGAACCAGGTGCCGCCGAACGTGTTCACGACCGTGGTGAGCGGGGCCATCAGCTCGCCCCAGCCGGGCAGGCCGCGCAGGCAGATGCCGCGCATGCCGGGCCGGGCGCCGTCCGCCTTCGCGGCGAGGTCGGCCACCTGCCGCCAGGTGGGGTGGGCCGGCATCGTCAGGCCCTTCGCGGCGAACACGTCCTTGCGGTACATCAGGAAGGACGACTCGCCGTAGAAGGGCTGTCCGTAGAGCTTGCCGTCGTCGCCGGTCAGGGACTGGCGCATGGGTTCGAGGACGTCCTGTTCGTCGTACGAGGGGTCCTTCGCGACGTACGTGTCCATGTCGTGCAGCCAGCCGTTGCGGGCGTAGATCGGTATCTCGTAGTTGGACAGCGTGGCGACGTCGTACTGGCCGGCCTGGTTGGCGAAGTCCTGGCTGATCTTGTCGCGGACGTCGTTCTCGGGGAGGACCGTGAAGTTGACCTTGATGCCGGTCTCCTTGGTGAAGTGGGCGGCGGTCAGCTTCTGCAACTCGGTCATCTGCGGGTTGTTGACCATCAGGACGTTGATGGAGTCGCCGCCTGAACCGGACCCGCCCGCACCGACCCAGCAGCCGGAGAGCAGCGGGGCGAGCAGCGTCCCTGCGGCGGCCGTGGCGAGCGTGGCTCGCGGCCTCCGTCGGCTCTGGGTTCGCATGGATCGCTCCTGGATTTATCGGGATATATAGGTCATGGATGAGTGTGGACGGGTGTGGAGGGGGTGGACGGGTGTCATGGCGGGTGGGTTCGTCGCTCCGGCCCGGGCGGGTCAGACGCGGATGACCTGGGGCCCCAGCAGTGCGTACCGGTGGGCCTCCGACGTCGGCAGCTGGGTGCTCGTCACGATCGCCTCCAGCTCGGCGACCTCCGCGAACCGGCAGAAGCTGACCGCCCCGAACTTGGTGTGGGTGCCGGCGAAGACGGTCCTCCGCGCGGCCCGGACGGCCTGGGCCTTGACCTCGCTGACGGCGGGGTCGGGGGTGGTCAGGCCGTTCTCGCGGGAGATGCCGTTGGAGCCGATGTAGGCGAGGTCGATCACGAATCCGGCCAGCATCCTGGTCGTCCAGTGGTCGACGGTCGCCAGCGTGCCGGCTCGGACCCGTCCGCCGAGGAGCAGGACCGACATGTTCTCGGTCTCCGCCAGGGCGCCCGCGACCGGCAGGGACGCGGTGACCACGGTCAGCGGCCGGTCCCTGGGCAGCGCCTCGGCGATGAGCTGGGGGGTGAAGCCCTCGTCGACGAAGACCGACTCGGCGTCCCCGAGCAGCTCGGCCGCCGCGGCGGCGATCCGGCGCTTCTCGGGGACGTGGCTGGTGGCGCGGAAGGCGAGCGTGGTCTCGAAGCCGGCGCTCTCCACCGGGTAGGCGCCGCCATGGGTGCGGCGGACCAGGCCGTGGTCCTCCAGGGCGCGCAGATCGCGCCGGATGGTCTCCTTGGCCACGCCCAGCTCGGTGGCGAGCGCGGTGACGTCCACCGAGCCGGTGGCGCGGGCGGCCCGTACGATCTCGCGCCGGCGTTCGTCCGTCGTCCACATGCTCATGTCGTCACCCACTTCCCCGCGGAACTGCCCGTTCGGGCTCCTGGGGGAAGTTCTACCCCTGGTGCGCGCGGCTGACCAGGTCTGTTGTGGGCCCGATCCTGCCCGGTTGTGCCCGTTCCCCGCGGGCCGTGACCGTCGCGGACCTGCGCGGCTGCCCGGGGCGGGGTGGGAACGGGCACGCCGGATGCCCGGACACGGCGGCGGGCGGGCCCGTTCGGTGCCCGCCCGCGTGTGGGGACGATCGATTCCGGCCGCTCGGAGCCGCCGGAGGGCTCAGTACGGCCAGATGGGCGGGTCGTTCACGAAGTGCCCGCCCAGGTGGCTGTGGGCCGGGTTCCCCGGGTCCAGCTCGCCCTGCTCGGCGATCAGCTTCCCGGCGTACGGCTCGGAGTCGTCCGACGGCTCGTAGCCGAGCGCCCGCGCGGAGCCCAGGTCCCACCACAGGCGGGTGTTGGCGGAGGAGCCGTAGACGACCGTGTGGCCGACCTCCTCGGCGGTCAGGGCCGCGTGGAAGAGGCGGGCGCCGTCGGCCGGGCTCATCCACACCGAGAGCATGCGGACGCTGGTGGGCTCCGGGAAGCAGGAGCCGATGCGCACGGAGACGGTCTCCAGGCCGTGCTTGTCCCAGTACAGCTGGGCCAGGTCCTCGCCGAAGGACTTCGACAGGCCGTAGAAGGTGTCCGGGCGGCGCGGGGTGTCGACCGGGACGAGCGGGTCGCCCGCGCGAGGGGCCGGGGTGAAGCCGACGGCGTGGTTGGAGGAGGCGAAGACGATCCGCGGCACGCCCTCCTGGCGGGCGGCCTCGTACAGGTTGTACGTGCCCTCGATGTTCGACTTCAGGATCTTCTCGAAGGGCGCTTCCAGGGAGATGCCCGCGAGGTGCAGGATCGCGTCCACGCCCCGCACGGCCTCGCGCAGGGCCTTCGTGTCGGCGAGGTCCGCGGTGACGGCGTCCGGCTCTCCCTCGACGGGACGGACGTCGAACAGGCGCAGTGTGTAGCCGTACTCCGGAAGCAGGGACCGCATCAGGGTGCCGAGCCCGCCGGCGGCGCCGGTGAGCAGGAGGGTGCGGGGAGCGGGCATCCTTCGATCTCCTTGACGTCCTGTACGGAAAGGGCTGTACGGAGGGGCTGTACGGAAAGGGCCGCATGCGTGGACAGGATTCACATCCGTGGACACGCTAGGGAGCGGTCGCATGCCCCGTCAAGTGTGCCGTGACGGGCGGCAATCCGCTGCGGTGTTGCCCGTTCGCCCGCTTGACCCGCCGCGAGGGCGGCCCGTAGCGTGATGTCGTTCAGAAATATAGACGCCGATCAGAAGCATGCACCGACAGGGAGTGCCTGTGACGCCAGCCCCTCTCGCCGCCCGGCTCCGCGACCCGAGCGGGCCGCTCTTCTTCCCCGTCACGGCCTACGGCCCCGGCGGCTCACTCGACCTGGACGTCTACCGCGCCCATGTGCGCCAAGGGGTCGAGGCCGGTGCCGCCGCCGTCTTCGCCTGCTGCGGCACGGGGGAGTTCCACGCGCTGCTGCCGGAGGAGTTCGAGTCCTGCGTCCGGGCGGCCGTCGAGGCGGCCGACGGGCGTGTCCCGGTCGTCGCGGGCGCCGGTTACGGCACCGCCCTCGCCGTCCGCTACGCCCGGCTCGCCGCCGGCGCGGGCGCCGACGGCCTCCTCGCCATGCCGCCCTACCTCGTGGCCGCCGGCCAGGAGGGCCTGCTGCGGCACTACCGGGAGATCGCCGCGGCCACCGCCCTGCCGGTCGTCGTCTACCAGCGCGACAACGCCGTGTTCACCCCGGAGACCGTCGTCGAACTGGCCCGCACGGACCGCGTCATCGGCCTCAAGGACGGCCTCGGCGACCTCGACCTGATGCAGCGCGTCGTCAGCGCCGTCCGCACCGAGGCCCCGGGCGACTTCCTCTACTTCAACGGACTGCCCACCGCCGAACAGACCCAGCTCGCCTATCGCGCGCTCGGCATCACGCTGTACTCCTCCGCGGTGTTCTGCTTCGCGCCCGAGATCGCCCTCGCCTTCCACCGCGCTCTGGAGTCGGACGACCTGCCCACCGCGCACCGCCTGCTGGACGGCTTCTACCGCCCCTTCGTGGAACTGCGCGCCCAGGGCCGCGGCTACGCCGTCTCCCTGGTCAAGGCCGGAGTGCGGCTGCGCGGACTGGACGTGGGCGAGGTCCGGCCCCCGCTGCACGAGCCGGCCGAGGACCACGTCAAACAGCTCGCCCGGCTGATCGAGCGCGGCCACGCCCTGCTGGAGGAGGACGCGTGAGCGGACACGGCCGCGTGCCGGGAGCGGGCGGGCGCCTGAGCGGGTACGGCCGCGTGCGGGACGAGGAGGGCGTGTGAGCGGGTACGGCCGCGTGCGGGACGAGGAGGGCGTGTGAGCGGGTACGGCCGCGTGCGGGACGAGGAGGGCGTGTGAAGGCATCGGCGTTCGTCTACCCCTGGGACGTCAACGGGGATCCCGGGGCTCCCGCACGCATCGCGGAACTCGGCGTCGAGCAGGTCACCCTCGCCGCCGCCTACCACTCCACGCGGGCGCTGACCCCGCGCCACCCCCGCCACCGCATCGTCACCGCCGAGTACGCGGCCGTCCTCTACCCACCGGGCGACCGCTGGTCGGGCCGCGGCCTGCGGCCCTACCGAGCCGGCCGCTGGGCTCCCGGCAACGCCTACGGCGAGGCCGCCGAGGCCCTCGCCGGGGCCGGCCTTCAGGTGCACACCTGGGTCGTCCTCGCCCACAACTCCCGGCTGGGCGCCGAACATCCCGACACCTCGGTCGTCAACGCCTACGGCGACCGCTACCCGTGGGCGCCCTGCGTCGCCCAGCCCGCCACGCGCGCGTACCTGGTCGACCTGGCCGCCGAGGCCGCCGTGCGCCCCGGCGCGCGCGGCACGGAACTGGAGTCCCTCGGCTGGTACGGGCTCCAGCACCTGCACGCCCACGACAAGACGGCCGGGGTGGGCCTCGGGGACGCCGGGCAGTACCTGATGTCGCTGTGCTTCTGCCCGTCCTGCCGGACCGGCTACGGCGCCCGGGGCCTGGACGCCGACACGCTGGCGGCGGCCGTACGGGAGGCGCTGGAGCCGCTGTGGCGGGGCACGGCCGGCGACGAGGGCTGGCCGACGGTGGGGAAGCTGCTCGGCGAGGACACGGCGGCCGCCACGCGCGCGTGGCGCGACACCGCCGCCCGCACCCTCCAGGAGGAGGCCGTGGCCGCCGTCCGCGCCGCCGCCCCCGACGGTTTCCGGATCCTGCTGCACGCCGACCCGGTCTCCTACCACTGCGGCGCCAACGTGGGCGTCGACCCCGCCCACATCCTCTCCGTGGCCGACGGCGTGGTGGTGCCCTGCACGGGCGGGACGGCCCTGCTGGCGCCCTTCGCCGAGCAGGCACGGGAGGGGACGGTGCTGGCGGCCAACCTCACCGTCGTCGCCGGGATGGGCGGCAGCCCCGGCACGCTCGCCGCGGACGCGGCACGCGCGCGTGCCGCCGGCGCGACGGAACTGCGGCTGTATCACGCCGGGTTGGCGTCGGACGGCGACCTCGCCGCGGTGCGCGCGGCACTGTCCGCGCGCTGACGCAGCAGCACGGCGGCCGTGCCGAGCAGCGCCGTGCCGTAGAGCGGCAGCAGCAGCCCGGGGCCGGCCGACGCCACCAGGCCGGCCCCGGCGGCGAGCCCGAGCACGTTGGGGGTGAACATCAGCGTGTGGGCGGTCGCCGTGGCCCGGCCGAGAAGAGGGCCGGGCGTCTCGCGCTGGACGGCGGTGAGCGCGGCGATCAGCACACAGGGCAGCCCCAGGCCGATCGCCGCGCCGGAGGCGAGCGCCGACGGGTCCCACGGTACGGCCCGGGCCGCCGCCGCCACCCCCGTCAGGGCGATCCCGGCCGCCGCGAACCGCCGGGCGCCGAGCCTGCGCAGCGCCGGCCCGGCGAGCAGCCCGGCGGTCACCGAGCCGGCTCCCTGGGCGGCGTACAGCACGCCCGTGTAGGCGGGGGAGTGGCCGAGACGGTCGACGACGGCGTACACCGTCGTGCTGCTCAGCGCGGCCAGCAGCATGGTGGCGCCGCCCGCTCCGACCAGCGGGCGCAGCCCGGGGTGCCCCCACAGGTGCCGGACGCCGGCGGCGGTCTCCCGCCACCAGCCGGCACCGGAGGGGGCAGGCCGCTCCTCGCGGACCCGGAGCAGACCGCACACCCCGGCCGCCAGTACGAAGCTGACCGCGTCCAGACAGGCCACGGCAGGGCCGCCGCAGGCCGCGTAGAGTCCCGCGCCGGTCAGCGGGGCGACGAGTTTCATGCCCTCGGTGGCGGTCATGCGCAGGCCGTTGAAGTCACCCAGGAGGTCCACGCCGACCACGGCGGCCACCAGTGCCGACTCGGCGGCGTCATGGACGGCCCCGGCGGCGCCGTACACCAGCAGGACGGCGAACAGCAGCCACAGGCGGCCGGGGGAGTCGACGGTGAGGAGGGTGAGGAGCAGGGCCGCGAGGCCCAGGTCGAGGGTGATCAGCAGGGGCTTGCGCGGGAACCGGTCGGCGAGCGTGCCGAGCGCCGGTCCGGCCAGGGTGGGCGCCCACATGGCCAGCATGCACAGGGCGGCCAGACCGTCGGAGCCGGTCATGTCCTTCACCCACACGCCCGACGCCAGCCACAGCGCGGAAGTGCCGAATCCGGACACCACCACGGCCGTCAGGTACAGCCCCGCGTTGCGGTCCCGCAGTACGCGGAACACGGTAAGGGAAGTCGTCATGCCTGGTCATCGTGGGCCTGAGGAGGGGGCGCGGGGATCGGGAGGATGACCGGGTCCGCCGGGCGGAGGCGGGGCGGGAAGTGCGGCGTGCGGGGGTGATCACGCGGGTCTCCCTCCGCCGGAGTGCGTACCGGGCGCTCCACCGATGAGTTCCACGCCGTCGGCCGGTCTGCTCCCCGTACGGCGAACGCATCCCGAAGGAGTGACGCATGACGACTGTGGACCTCGGCCCGCAGACCAGGATCGTGGCCCGGCTCGCCGAGGCCGTGACCGACGAGCAGCTGACGGCCGCCACACCCTGCCCGGACCACGCGGTACGCCATCTGCTGGGCCATCTGCTGATGCTGTCCGTCGCCTTCCGGGACGCCGCCCGCAAGGACCTCGGCCCGACGACCGACACCGATCCGGGCGCCGTCGTCCCGGACATCGGCCCCGGCTGGCGCGAGGAGCTGCCCGAGGCGCTGGAGGAGCTGGCCGCCGCCTGGCGCGACCCGGCGGCCTGGACCGGCGGCACGCGCGCCGGCGGGGTGGACCTGCCGGGCGCGGTCGCCGGGGCGGTGGTCGCCGACGAGCTGGTGATCCACGGCTGGGACCTGGCCCGTGCCACCGGCCAGGACTACGCTCCCGACCCCGCCGCCCTGGCATCCGCCCACGGCTTCCTCCTGGCGGCGGCCGACGGCCCCGACCGTGCCGAGGGCCCCTTCGGCCCGGTCGTCCCGGTCCCGGCGCGGGCGTCGCTCCTCGACCGGGCGGTGGGTCTGAGCGGGCGGGACCCGGGATGGCGGCCGTAGCACCGCCCGGGCGGCCGGGCCGGACCCGCTGAACGAGCGCGGTCGCACCGGGGCAGGCATGATCGGACGAGGGGAACCTCGTCGTCCCGGAGCAGAGCCGCGACCGGCCTCGCACCCCTCGCCGGTGCCCGGGCCGGGCCGGCCCCGAGCCAACGGAGGAAGCCGCAATGGACGAGCACTACGTGTGGGTGACGACGCGCCGCCTCCAGCCGGGCACGCTGGCGGAGTTCGAGAGCGCATGGCGCCCGAGTCCCTCCCCGCGGGGCATGCGCCGCGCCTACGCGTACTGGTCCGAGGACGGCCGGGAACTCACCGGCGTGTCGTTCTGGGACTCCCAGGACGCCTGCGACGCCTGGCGCTCCTCCGAACCGGAGGCGCAGCGGCGGGCGGCCATGGCCCCGTACGTCGTGGAGGAGCACGAGGGCTTCTACCGCGGCCGGGAACTCACCCTCCCGCACGCCGAGCACGGGTGAGGCGGGCCGGCATGAGCGAGATCGTCGTCGTGTACGAGCCCGACCCGCGGGCGGCGGCCGACGGGGAGCCGCACCCGCGCCGGGTGCACGCGGCCCCCGCGGCCCCCGGCAGGCCCGGCGCGGCGGGGCCGCGGACACTCTGCGGCAAGGACACCTTCGCCATGGAGACGGCCCCCGCGCCGCCCTCCGGCGCCCCTCGCACACCCTGGTACCCCGCCGAGCACGCCTCCCGGGTCTGCCAGGACTGCGACGCCGTGATGGCGATCTGACCGGCCGGCCGTACGGCCCCGGTCCGCACGAGGGGGGCGATCTGACCGGCCGTCCGGCGGTGTCACCCCGGGTCGCACTCGGCGAAGTGAGCCGGCGCGGGTGCGGGGCGTCGTACTCTCCCTGCATGCCGCTCGCCCTGACCGTCCTCGGTACCGCTTCCCCGCATCCCGGCCCCGACCGGCCCTGCTCGGGATATCTGCTGTCCGGTGGTGGTGCCGAGGTGTGGGTGGACGCGGGACCCGGTACGTTCGCCGCGTTGCAGCGGCACACGGATCCCGCCCGGCTCACCGCGATCTGGATCTCGCATCTGCACGCCGACCACAGCGCCGATCTGCTCTCCGCCGCCTACGCCTTCGCCTTCGGCGGCATGACGCCGCACGCGCCGATCCCCGTGTACGCGCCGCAGGACTGCGCGCGGCGCCTCGCCGGCTTCTTCGGCCGGCCGGACGTCGACTTCCTCAAGGGTGTCTTCGACTTCCGGGCGCTGTACGACGGTCATGACGTCCGGCACTGGAACCTCCGGCTGACCTCCCGTGCCGTCGCCCACGACACCGAGGCGTACGGATTGCGCGCCGAGTGCCAGGGCAGCGTGCTGGCGTACTCGGGAGACAGCGGGCTCTGCCCCGCGCTCACCGAACTCGCGCTGCGAGCCGATCTGTTCCTGTGCGAGGCGGACATCGACCGGCATCGCGAAGGCGAACACCCCGGGCAGGTCCATCTGACGCCCGAGGACGCCGGCCGTGTCGCCCGGGACGCGCGCGTACGCGAGCTGCTCGTCACCCATGCCGGGCCCACGCTCACCCGCGAGGAGGCCACCGAGCGCGCCGCCGCGGCCTTCGGCAGGCCGACGTTCACCGCCGTGGAGGGCGACATCCACGGCGTCTGACGCCCCGTCCTACTTCTTTTGTCAGAGGCATTGACGAAAGACCGGCCCCCTCCTACCTTCAACGCGTCGTACTCCGTACGTCATATATGAGACGCGATATGTGAGATCCGAGAGGGCCGCATGACCTCTGTGCCCACGCCGATCCCGTCCCGCACGCAGTACGTGCTCGACGCGATCAAGCACCGCATCCTCACCGGCGGCCTGACACCCGGTCAGGCCCTCGTCGAGACCGAACTGGCCGCGCAGTACGGGGTGTCCAAGACCCCGGTGCGGGAGGCGCTGAAAACCCTCGCCGGGACCGGCCTGGTCGTGATGAACCAGTACAAGGGCGTCACGGTACGCATGGTGGACGCCGACATGGCGCGCGCGGTCTACGACGTGCGGCTGCTGCTGGAGCCGGAGGCCCTGCGCCGGGCCGTCACGCGGGATGCCTCCCTCGACGCCGCCCGCGACGCGCTCACCCGCGCCGACCACGCCGCCGACACCGCCGAACGCTCGCTCGCCAACCGGGAGTTCCACCGCGCCCTCTACCTGCCGTGCGGCAACCCGCTGCTCGGCCGGATGCTGGACGAGGTCCGCGACCAGGCCGCCCTCGTCTCCGCCGTCGCCTGGGCCGCCGACCCCTCCTGGGAGCGGGAGGCCGCCGAGCACCGGGAGATCCTGCGGCTCGCGCTGGCGGGGGACGCGGCCGGCGCCGCGAGCGCCCTGCACGCCCACATCGCGTCCTTCGTGCGCCGTGCGTTCCCCGAACTCCCGGCGGAAGGCCGGCGATGAGCGGCGTGACGTTCGAGCCCCGACGGGCGGCCCTGGCCGACGTGGTGGCCATCCCGGTGACCCCCTTCGCCGAGGACGGCTCCGTCGACACCGGCGCCCACCGGGCGCTGCTGCGCCGCCTGCTCGACAGCGGGATCAAGACCCTCACGCCGAACGGCAACACCGGCGAGTTCTACGCCCTCACCCCCGAGGAGCGCCGCCTGGTCACCGAGTCGGCCGTCGAGGAGGCCGGCGACCGCGCCACCGTCCTGGTGGGCGTCGGACACGACCTGCCCACCGCCATCGCCTCCGCCCGGCACGCCCGCGACCTCGGCGCCGCCATGGTGATGGTCCACCAGCCGGTGCACCCCTATGTCTCCGCGGCCGGCTGGGTCGACTACCACCGCGCGATCGCCGAGGCCGTCCCCGGGCTGGGCGTGGTCCCGTACCTCCGCAACGACCGGCTGCCCGGCGCCCGGCTCGCCGAACTCGCCGACCACTGCCCGAACGTCATCGGCGTCAAGTACGCCGTGCCGGACGCCGCCCGGTTCGCGGCCTTCGCCCGGGACGCGGGACTGGACCGCTTCGTCTGGGTGGCCGGCCTCGCCGAGCCCTACGCCCCCTCCTACTTCTCCGCGGGCGCCACCGGCTTCACCTCCGGGCTCGTGAACATCGCCCCGGCCGTCTCGCTGAGCATGATCGAAGCGCTTCGGTCCGGTGACTACCCGGCCGCCATGAAGGTCTGGGAACAGATCCGCCGCTTCGAGGAACTGCGCGCCGCGCACGGCAACGCCGACAACGTCACCGTCGTCAAGGAAGCCCTCGCCGCGCTCGGCCTGTGCCGCCGGGACGTCCGCCCGCCGAGCAGCCCGCTGCCCGAGGAGGAGCGCGCCGAGGTCGCCGCCATCGCCGCCGGGTGGTCCCTGTGAAGAGCCCGGAGCAGCTCAGGAGCCACCAGTGGTACGGCACCGACGGGCTGCGCTCCTTCAGCCATCGCGCCCGCACCCGCCAGCTCGGCTATCTGCCCGAGGAGCACCTCGGCAAGCCGGTCATCGCGATCCTCAACACCTGGTCCGACATCAACCCCTGCCACGTCCACCTCCGCGACCGCGCCCAGGCCGTCAAGCGCGGGGTGTGGCAGGCGGGCGGCTTCCCGCTGGAATTCCCGGTCTCCACCCTCAGCGAGACCTTCCAGAAGCCGACCCCCATGCTCTACCGCAACCTGCTCGCGATGGAGACCGAGGAACTGCTGCGCTCGTACCCGGTGGACGGCGCGGTGCTCATGGGGGGCTGCGACAAGTCCACGCCCGCGCTGCTGATGGGCGCCGCCTCCGCCGACCTGCCCGCCGTCTTCGTGCCGGCCGGCCCCATGCTCCCGGGCCACTGGCGCGGCGAGGTCCTCGGCTCCGGCACCGACATGTGGAAGTACTGGGACGACAAGCGGGCCGGCCTGATCGGCGACTGCGAGCTGGCCGAACTGGAGAGCGGCCTGGCCCGCTCGCCCGGCCACTGCATGACCATGGGCACGGCGTCCACGCTCACCGCCGCCGCCGAGGCGCTCGGGGTGACCGTACCGGGCGCCTCCAGCATCCCCGCGGTGGACTCCGGGCACGACCGGATGGCCGCGAGGGCGGGCCTGACCGCCGTCGGCCTGGTCCACCGGGACCGCAAGCCGTCCGACATCCTCACCCGCGAGGCCTTCGAGGACGCCGTCACCACCGTGCTCGGCCTCGGCGGCTCCACCAACGCCGTGATCCATCTGATCGCCATGGCCGGCCGGGCGGGCGTACGGCTCACCCTGGACGACTTCGACCGCATCGCCCGTACGGTCCCGGTGCTGGCGAACGTCCGGCCCGGCGGACAGACGTACCTGATGGAGGACTTCCACTTCGCCGGAGGACTCCCCGGGCTCCTGTCCCGGATCCCGGACCTGCTCCATCTCGACCGGCCGACCGTCTCGTACGACACCCTGCGGGAGCAGCTGGAGGGCGCCCGGGTCCACCACGACGACGTCATCCGCCCCCGGGACAACCCGGTGGCCGACGAGGGCGGGGTCGCGGTGCTGCGCGGCAACCTGTGCCCGGACGGCGCGGTCATCAAGCACATCGCCGCCGAGCCCCGCCTGCTCGCGCACACCGGTCCGGCCGTCGTCTTCGACGACTACCGGACCATGCAGCGCACCATCGACGACCCGGCGCTCGGCATCACCGCCGACAGCGTGCTGGTGCTGCGGGGCGCCGGTCCCAAGGGCGGACCGGGCATGCCCGAGTACGGCATGCTGCCCATCCCGGACCACCTGCTGAAGCAGGGCGTGCGGGACATGGTCCGGATCTCCGACGCCCGGATGAGCGGCACGAGTTACGGCGCCTGCGTCCTGCACATCGCCCCCGAGTCGTACGTCGGGGGCCCGCTGGCCCTCGTCCGCACCGGCGACCTCGTCACGCTGGACGTCGCGGCGCGCACCCTCCGCCTGGAGGTGGACGACGACGAGCTGGCGCGGCGCAGGGCGCGGTGGACCCCGCCGCCCGCCCGGTACGAGCGGGGGTACGGCGCGCTCTACACCGAGCAGATCACCCAGGCGGACACCGGCTGCGACTTCGAGTTCCTGGCCCGGCCGGGAAAGGTACGGGACCCGTACGCGGGCTGATCACCGGCGGACCGGTCTCATCCCACCGTCACGGCGACCAGGTCCGGATCCGGCAGTTCCGTCGGAGCGGTGTCGCCGTACCACGAGAATTCGAGGGCCGAGAGCCTGCCGTCACTCACCCAGACGAGCAGTTCGCCGAAGAGGCCGCCCGAGTCGTCGGTGACCGTGCCGGTGGCCGGGATGATGCCGTCCTCGATCAGGGCCGGCGGCACACCGGGGGGCACGGCCAGGTCGACGCTCGGGGACTCGGCCCCCCAGCGGCGGGTGACACGCGTTTCCCCGAGCTGGTTCCTCAGCTCCCGCGCCCCGGGGAATTCCGCGGCGAGAAGCTTCGCGAGGACACGCTGCTCCAGAGGGGAGAGCGGTCGGATGGCAGAGTGCTCCGTCATGGTGTCTTTCCTGGGAACTTGTCTTGGATGAAGGCGGTCCCGACGCGGGGGACCCCGTTGACCATGGCACCACGGATGGTGACGGTTTCCCCGTCGATCGTACGGTCGACGACGAAACCACCGGATTCCGGAAGGTCGTCGCCTTCCCCGAGGCTGTTGACGATGCGCCGGAACGCTTCGGAACGCCCTCCCGAATTCTTCACTATCGTCTCGAATCCATGCTTCGGGGGATCGATGACGTGTTCGAGCTTCCGTGGTGTGTTGTCCATCTCGAAGGCCTTGTCGAGCGCCTCCTGCGTGCACTTCACCAATCCCGTGGGGTCGATCCACCGGAAGGGATTCGGTGGGTAGGCGTGGTGATTCGGAGCGGGGTCGAGGCCCAGCGGATCGGGCGAGAGGTAGCGTGCGGTCTCCGGGTCGTAGAAGCGGAAGTAGTTGTAATGGAGCCCGGTTTCGGCATCGCGGTACTGGCCGGGGAAACGCAGCGGGCAGTCCACGGAACCGGATTCCGCCCCCGACGCGAGCGGGGTGCCCCACAGCGAGGTGCGGCGCTGCCACACCACGGCGCCGTCCACGGTGACCAGCTCGGCCGGAGTGCCCGCCGCGTCGGTGACGACGGCGTGGAAGCGAGGCGCGTCACCGGGGGTCGTCTCCTGCGCCAGCCTGGCCAGGAAGGACGTCCGCGTGCCGGGACCGGCCGGCCGGTGGTCGGTCTGGGCGATCGGGCGGTGTGTGCCGGGGGCGTACTCCCAGGTGGTCGTCGTGCCGTCGGGAGCGGTCTGCTCGGCCAGACGGGTGTCGTCCCAGGTGAACTCCGTGCGCTCGGCCGGCGAACCGTCGTCCGGCACCCGGTGCTTGGCGATGCGCCGGCCCAGCGGGTCGTAGGAGTAGCGCAGGCGGCTGCCGTCCGGGGTGACGACCTCCGTCAGGCGGTCCTCCGCGTTCCAGGTGTACGTCCAGGTCCGGCGCCGGCCGTTCAGCAGCCTGCGGGTCCTGGTGACGAGCCGCCCCTGGGCGTCGTGCTCGTAGGTGGTGCCGCCCGCGCGGCGGACGAGCGTGCCCGCGAACTCCCGGTCGCCCGGCGCCTCGTGGCCGGGCGCGGCGGCGTGCGTCACGTTGCCCGCCGTGTCGTAGGCGTAGGTCTCGGTCCAGCCGTGAGCGCGCACACCGGTGACGCGGCCCGTGGCGTCCAGGTCGAAGTCGCGGGTTCCGGAGGTGAGTTCCCGCAGCCCGGAGAGGTAACCGTCGGCGCGGTAGGCGTACTCCCGGTACTGCAGGAGGCGGCGGCCCGCTCCGCCGGCGGCCGCTGCCGACGTCAGCGACTGGACGGAGAGACGACCCGCCGCGTCCCAGCTCTGGGCGAGGGACACGTCCTCGCCGATACGGCGCTCCGTCTCCCGGCCCGCGGCGTCGTGGACGAAGGTCAGGCTCCCCGCCGGGGTGTCCAGCGCGGTGGGGAGCCCCACCGGGTCGTACGTCCAGTGCGAGGTCAGCCCGGACGGGGTGCTACGGCGGATCCGCCGCCCCAGGGGGTCATAGGCGTGCGAGGTCGTCCGGCCGTTCACGGTCTCCGACAGCACCCTGCCGAGCCCGTCCCGCTCGTAGACCAGCTCGGCATCCGGGCCGACGGCACGCATCAGCTGCCCGGCCGGGGCGTAGGCGTACGTCGTGACGTCCGCGGGGCCGCTGCGCTGTTCGAGGATCCTGCCGAGCGCGTCGCGGGTGAAGGCCACCGTCTCGCCCGCCCCGTTGGTCCGCGACAGCAGACCGCCCACGGGGTCGTGCGTGTAGCTGAGGGTGCGGCCGTTGAAGTCCGTCTCGGCCACGAGGCGGCCGGCCTCGTCGTGGGTGTACGACCAGGTCTGCCCCAGCGGGTTGCGGACACCCGTGAGCCGCAGCTCCGTGTCGTAGGTGAACTCGTAACGCGACCCGTCGGGATCGGTGCGGGTGGCGGGTACGTCGAAGGGGTGCGGCGTGTACCGGGTGGTGTTGCCGACGGCGTCCGTGCGGGAGAGCAGGTTGCCCTCCGCGTCCCAGGTCCAGGACTCGTGGGAGCTGTCGGGAAGCTCGCGCCAGGCGGGTCTGCCCTCCGTCGTCCAGGCCAGGCGGGTCCGCTGCCCGAGCGGGTCGGTCACCTCGATCACCCGGCCGAAGGAGTCCCGGCGGATGGCCGTGGTGCGACCGAGCTGGTCGGTGAGGGCGAGGGGCAGGCCCGCCGTGTCGTAGGCGACCGTGCGGGTGTGGCCGAGGGCGTCGGTGATCTCCGTGGGCCGGCCCGCCGTGTCGTACGTGTACCGCGTCTCGGCGCCGGTCGGGTCCACCGCCGTGAGCAGGTTCCCCCGCTCGTCGTAGGTGTGCCGCCAGACCGCGCCGCCCGGCTCGACGACCTTCGTCGGCAGGCCGAGCGTGTTGTACTCCGCCTGGGCCTCGGCGCCGTCGGGCAGGGTGAGTCCGGTGAGGTTGCCGGCGTCGTCGTAGGTGTACCGGGTGGTGTGGCCCAGCGGGTCGGTGACGGTCAGCGGACCGGCACCGTGCTCGTCCCACTCCGTGCGCGTGACGTGCCCGAGCGGGTCGGTCTCCGCCACGACCAGTCCCTCGGTGTTGTACCGGTGGACGGAGGTGTGGCCCTGGGAGTCGGTGTAGGTGGTCGTGCGGGTGGTGTCGTCGTAGGCGAGGGTGCCGGAGAGGATGCCGTCGATGCCCTCGGTGCGGGTTACGCGGCCTCGGTCGTCGTAGACGTAGGAGAACCAGGCGCCGTTGCGGTCGGTCCAGCGGGTGACGCGGCCTTCGGTGTCGTAGGCGAAGCGGAGGGGTTCGCCGCTGGAGTTGACGACCTCGGTGAGGTTGCCGGCGGTGTCGTAGGCGTAGCGCATGACGACGGTGCCGGTGTCGGCGCTGGTGTCCGGGCGGTAGCGGGAGGGGGGTTCGTCCAGCAGGCGCAGGGCCGTGACGCGGGGGCCGTCGGTGTCGACGGCGACGTAGTAGCCGCCGGAGTGGCGGATGCCGCGGGGGATGCCGTCGTCGTCGCGTTCGACGTCGACGCGGTTGCCGTTGCGGTCGCTCCAGGAGTCCAGGGCCAGGTGGAAGACGCCGAAGGAGGGCGAGGGGACGGGGGCGGCGAAGGTGCGCCGCACGCCGGTCGCGGGGTCGGTGACCTGCATCGCGCCGTCCGGTTTGCCGTCCCACTCCAACGGCCAGCGCGGGCCCTTGACCGGCATGGTGGGCACGCCCGCCTCCGGTACCGGGTAGACCAGGCGCATGCCGTCGGAGGCGGCGAAGACGACGCCCTCGCCGTCGATCTGGAGGCACTCGTCCAGGGTGGAGATCCAGGTCGGGCCGAAACAGACCCCGCCCCGGTACGAGGAGAGGTGGGTGCGCGTGAACGCGAGCGGGAGGCTGCCCGGCAGCGACAGGTCCGTCTGCGTCATCAGCATCGCGCCGGTCGCCACGTCGATCGGCTCGCCCACACACGGGGTGCGTTCGGCGTTGCGGGCGGCCGGGCCCAGCTCGACCAGGTCGGGACGGAGCGAGGGCGGGCGCAGCAGCAGCGGGGTGGTGTCGGCGAGGCCGCCTTCCATGCTCGCCTTCAGCAGGCCGCCGCCGGCCCCGAGCGCGCCGCCGAAGATCATGCCGTCCTTGGCGGCCTGGTTGACCTCGTCCAGGCTGAAGCCCTGCTGGAGCCCGGCCGCCATCTTCAGGGGCTGGGCCACGGCGAGATCGACGGTGACCGACTCCACCCCGCCGAACGCGGCGGCGACCAGGGTGCCCGCGGCGATCTCGGCCACCGTGGTGGAGACCGCGACGCCCATCGTGGCGCCGAACTCGATGACCGCGTCCGCCGCCGCGACGGCCGCTCCGGACGCCAGACCCGCGGTGAAGAAGGCCAGTGTCACCCCGCCCGCGATCACGGCGGCGTCGATGCCGATCTGCGTCCAGAGCTTGTTGATCGCGTCGTCGACGGCGTCGGCGAACTTCTCCAGCGCCTTGGCCATCTCCCGCGCGGACTTGGCGAGATCGCTCAGCCAGCCGCCGTCCTGGTCCTTGGCGTAACGGCCCCAGAACTTGTCGAACGCCTCGATCGACTCACCGGTGTTGTGGTGGATGACCGAGGACGCGCTGCGGTGCACGGGGGAACGGACGTCGTCCACCGAGTCGGCGAAGGCACTCCAGGCCTTCGCCGCCGACCGCAGCTTGCCGGCGTCGGCCTCGGGCCACCACATGCCCAGCTTGAGAAGAATGTGGCGGGCTTTGTCCTCAACGCTCACCGGCACCGTCGCTCTGCTTGTCGGACTTCACTCGTGTGAACATGCCGCCGATGAGCTGGTCGTTGTCCACGTGCCCGTCCGACAGGTCCACCAAAGCCTCGTGAATACTCGTCAGGCCCAGCACCAGCACCCCGGCCGCGCTCTCGATCTTCTTCTGCTGCGGCTTGTAGGCGTTGCCGAACGCATCGCCCTGCTCGTCGTGGCCCCAGGGCTCGCCCAGGCCGTCCAGGGTCTGGATCAGCGTGGTCAGCGCCTTGCTCAGATCGATGGCGCCCTGATGGAAGGCCGGTGCCGCCGCCTTGATGTCGGCGGTCTTGATGTCCAGAACCTTGCCCGGCACCTTGCCGTCGCCCATCCGTGAACTCCCCCGTTCGCAGTCGCGGGTTCCGACACTAGGGGCGCCGGGTCAAGGGGGTGTCATGGTGTGCTCATGCGCGGGTAATGCCTCGACCGCCGCTCCCGTATCGATCGGATAACAGGGCTCGCGATGTGGGTTGTGATGCGCGTAGACAGTGCTTGACCTGGTACGTCAATCTCATCCACCAGATCCGGAGAATCCATGCGGAAGTCCCTCAAGGCGGTCGCTGCCGGCGCCGCCTGTGTCGTCGCCGGGGCGGCGCTGTACGGCGCGGGCGCGGCCACCGCCGGTCAGTCGACGGCGAACTCCACCCACGAGCCCTACAACATCGGGCAGTTGGTGAAGGACATCGACACCTACTACGGCACCACCGCCGACAGCAACGGCGTCTACCAGGCGTCGGAGGACAGCCCGTACGCCGAGGACCTGGCGCGCATCGACGGCGACGCCAAGCGCTATATCGACAAGGCCGCCCGCAAGGCGCACCACCGGGGCGAGAAGCCGGCCGTCGTCTTCGACATCGACGACACGCTGCTGCTCAGCCTCGACTACGAGAAGCGCTACAACTACACGTACAACGCCACCACGTGGAACGACTACGTGAACAAGGCCGACCGCCCGGCCGTCTTCGGCAGCCCCGAGCTGGTGCGGTACGCCGAGTCCAAGGGCGTCGAGGTCTTCTACAACTCCGGTCTGAGCGAGGCTCAGCGCGCCGGCGCGGTGGAGAACCTGAAGAAGGTCGGCGCCGATGTGAACCTCGACGCCGGGCACATGTTCCTCAAGGACAAGGCCAACCCGCCGGCCTACCTGAAGGACTGCGCCACCCCGGGCACCTGGAGCTGCACGACGGTCCAGTACAAGGCCGGAACGCGCGCCCACATCGAGGACGACCTGGGCTACGAGATCATCGCCAACTTCGGCGACCAGTACTCGGACCTGGACGGCGGTCACGCCGACCGCACGTACAAGCTGCCGAACCCGACGTACTTCGTCGGCTGAGCCCGTCCGGGCGGGCGGCAGCCGCTCGTTCCCGGCCCCCGTCACCGGCGCCACCGTGCCGTGGCGGGGGCCGGCGGGCGTCCTACGCGTTCCCGTCCGGGGCGTTGTCCGCGTGCACGGCGGAGCCGCCGGTCACCGCGTGGGCGCGCCCCGCGGCCGGCGGTTCGGCCGAGGCGGTGGCCTCCGGGGTGCGGGGCGGGGAGGAGCCAGGAGCGCGGGACGGCTGCCCCGCGGCCCCGCCGGGCACCGGGTCCGCGGAACGGACCGGCGACGTCCGGGATCTCGGTCCTCTCCTCGGCGCGTGGCCAGAACAGCGCGATCCGCCGCCGCTCGCGCACCGCGCTACGGATCCGGGTACGGGATGACGTAACACGGAGAAAACCTGAAACGGGTGCGACGAGGGAACAATCCAGCCAGCATCCGCACACCGATCATCAGGTGACGAGGAGGGGGACCATGTCCGTCGACCGGTACTTCAGGATCTCCGAGCGGGGATCCACGCTCGGGCGCGAGATACGCGGCGGCTTCGCCACGTTCTTCACCATGGCCTACATCCTGGTCCTGAACCCGATCATCCTGGGCAGCGCCAAGGACAAGTACGGCCACACCCTGGACACCGGCCAACTGGTCACCGCCACCGCGCTGGTGGCCTGTGTGATGACGGTCCTCATGGGGGTCGGCGGCAACCTCCCGCTCGCCATCGCCGCCGGCCTCGGCCTCAACGCCGTCGTCGCCTTCCAGCTCGCCCCGCTGATGAGCTGGGCGGACGCGATGGGCCTGGTCGTCCTCGAAGGCGTCGTGATCTGCGTACTGGTCCTCACCGGTCTCCGGGAAGCCATCATGAACGCGATCCCGCAGCAGCTGAAGCAGGCCATCGGCGTGGGCATCGGCCTGTTCATCGCCTTCATCGGCTTCGTGGACGCCGGGTTCGTCAGCCGGATCCCGGACGCCGCGCACACCACCGTGCCGGTCCAGCTGGGCGCCGTCGGCCGGCTCACCGGCTGGCCCGTGCTGGTCTTCTGCCTCGGCGTGCTGCTCACCATCGCGCTGCTCGCCCGGAAGGTGAAGGGCGCGATCCTCATCAGCATCGTCACGATGACCGTCGTCGCGATCGCCGTCGACGCCGTCGCCGACATCAAGAGCTGGGGCCTGACCACGCCCAAGGTCCCCGACAGGATCGTGGCGGCCCCGGACTTCGGGCTGATCGGTCACTTCAGCCCGTTCGGCGGCTTCGCCGAGGCCGGCGCCCTCACCGCCGTCCTGCTGGTCTTCACCCTCATCCTGTCGGACTTCTTCGACGCCATGGGCACGATCGTCGGCATCACCGCCGAGGCCGGTCTGCTGGACGAGCGGGGACAGGTGCCCGGCATCGGCCGGGTGCTGTTCATCGACGGCGTCGCGGCCGTCGCCGGCGGTGCCGGCTCCGCCTCCTCCAACACCGCCTACATCGAGTCCGCGGCCGGTGTCGGCGAAGGCGCCCGCACCGGCTTCGCCAACCTGGTCACCGGCGGCCTGTTCGGCCTCGCCCTCTTCCTCACCCCGCTGCTCACCATCGTCCCGCTCCAGGCGGCGGCACCCGCGCTGATCGCCGTCGGGTTCCTGATGATGACGCACGTCAAGCACATCGACTGGGACCGCTACGACATCGCCGTCCCGGCGTTCCTGACGATCGCCGCGATGCCGTTCACGTACTCCATCACCGACGGGATCGGCGCGGGCTTCGTCTCCTACGTCGTCGTCAAGACGGTGCTGGGCAAGGCGCGGGAGGTGAACTGGCTGCTGTGGGGGGTCTCGGCGCTGTTCCTCGTGTACTTCGCGATCGACCCCGTCGAACAGATCCTCGGGGTGAGATGAGGGACGCCGCGCGATCGGCCGAGGACGGTCCCCGGCTGATCGCGCCCGCGCGGCGCGGCCGCCTGCCGGCACCGCGCCGCGTCTCCCTCGGAGGCCCCTACTTCACCGCGGCCTGCATCATCGCCTTCGCCACCGGCGCCGCCAGACCGTTGCCGCTGACCTCCGAGCGTGCCGCGTCCGACTGCTCCACCATCACCGCGACGGCGACCTCCTTGCCGTTGCTGTCGGACTTGCCGTAGGAGGTGAACCAGGCGTACGGCGTCTTGCTGTTGTTCTCGCCGTGCTGGGCGGTACCGGTCTTGCCGCCGACGGTCACCCCGTCGATCAGGGCGTTCGTACCGGTGCCGTCCTTCACCACCGTCTCCATCGCCGACTGGAGCTGCTCGGCGGTGCCGGAGCTGATGATCTCCTCGGAGCCGGCGTCTTCGTCGAAGTCCTTCACCACACCACCGCCGCTGTCGGTGATCTGCGACACCATATGCGGCGAGACCAGCTTTCCGCCGTTGGCAATGGCCGCGGACACCATGGCCATCTGGAGCGGGGTCGCGGTGACGTCGAACTGGCCGATACCGGAGAGGCCGGTCTGCGCCTTGTCCATCTCGAAGGGGTAGACGCTCGGGTAGGCCCGCACCGGTACGTCCTGCTCCTGGTCGTTGAAGCCGAACTTCTCGGCCATCTCCCGCACCTTGTCCTGCCCGAGCTGGACGGCCATGTGGCCGAAGACGTTGTTGCAGGAGTAGCGCAGGGCGACCCGGATCGAGGCGTTCTTGCACGGCGCCGACTTGCTCTCGTTCGGCAGCTCGCGCACCGTGCCCGGCAGGATGTAGGGGTCCGGGCTGTCGGTGGGGTCGTCCACGTTCTTGTACAGCCCGTCCTCCAGCGCGGCGGCCGCCACCACCAGCTTGAACGTCGAGCCCGGCGGGAGCGGCTGGCGCAGCGCGCGGTTGGTGAGCGGCTTGTCCTTGTCCGCGTTCAGCTGCTTCCAGGCCTTCCCGGCGGTGCCGGCGTCGGTGAGCGAGGAGGGGTCGTACGACGGCGTCGAGACCACCGCGAGGATCTTGCCGGTCTTCGGGTCGATCGCGACGGCGGCCCCCTTGTTCCCGCCGAGCGCGCGGTAGGCCGCCTTCTGTACGGCCGGGTCGATCGTGGTGAGCACGTTGCCCGGGTCGGCGCGCCTGCCGGTGACGGTGTCCATCACGGTCTTCAGCTGGGTGTCCGTGCCGTTGAGCAGGTCCGTGTAGATGCCCTCCAGCTGGGTGGGGGCGTAGGCCTGCGAGGCGTAACCCGTCACCGCCGCATACAGCTCACCCTCCTTGTACGTCCGCTTGTACGCGAGGTCGCTTCCCTTCGTCCGTGCGGAGCCGGTGATCGCCTCTCCGGCCACGATGATGTTCCCGAGGGGCCGCGAGTAGGTCGCGATCACGTTCCGCCGGTTGTCGTTGTCGTCCGCGAGGGCCTGACCGTCGTAGTACTGCAGCCATGTCGCCCTGACCAGCAGGGTGAGCACGAGCAGCAGCGCGAAGACGGACGCCCGCCTGATCGTCTTGTTCATCCCGCTCGGAATGACGATCGGAACGCGTCGACCGTTCCCGTACGGCCGGTTTTCTCATCGGGCGTTCAGGAAGCCGGCCGCCCCGGTCCGCGCCCGGCCGCGTCCCCCGCCGCGGTTTCCCGGCTCAGCGGTCGAGGATCAGTACGACCTCCTCGATGTCCCGGCCCCGCGCGTTCGCGAACCCCCGGGCCCGGGCCGTCTCGCGGAACCCGCACTTCTCCAGGACGCGCAGCGAGCCCGTGTTGTCGGCCGCCGCCCGTGCGTACAGCGGCCGGTCGGGCACCTCGGCGAGCAGGGCCCGCAGGGCCGCCGTCGCCACGCCCCGGCCCCAGCAGGCGCGGTCGATCCAGTACGTCACCTCGCGCCCGCCCGGCTCGCCGTAGACGGCGGCGTTGCCCACCACCCGCCCGTCGGCCAGCACGGTGCGCGGCACGGCGTCGGACGCCCGGAGCCGCTGCCACCAGGCGTCGAAGGCGGCCCGGTCGCCCTGGTCCTCGGGGCCGAACGCGGCCACCCGCAGGGCCACCGGGTCGGTCATCTGCCGGAAGAACGCCGGCAGATCGTCGTCCTCCACGGTACGCAGCACGATCTCCATGTGCCCGAGCCTACGACCGCCCGGGCCCGCGGCCCACGACGTGCGCGGCGCGGGTCGCGGGGGAGGTCCGGGGGCCGGGCGGCGCGCTCAGAGCCGGCGGGTGGCCAGCGTCAGCCGGTCCCGCGCGTCGAACAGCGCGTCCTTGATCATCTGCTCGTGGGCGGGGGTCAGCCGGGCCACCGGGACCGAGCAGCTGATGGCGTCCCGGGCCGGTGTGCGGTACGGGATGGCCACGCCGAAGCAGCGCAGGCCCAGGGTGTTCTCCTCGCGGTCGACCGCGAAGCCCTGCTCCCGGACCTGGTGCAGCTCCTCGATGAGCTTCTCCCGGTCGGTGATGGTGTGCTCGGTGAGCGCGGGCAGCGTCTCCGGCAGCAGCTTGCGCACCTGCTCGTCGGTGCAGGTGGCGAGGATCGCCTTGCCGAGGGAGGTGGAGTGGGCCGGGAGCCGCCGGCCGACGCGGGTGAACGGCCGCAGATAGTGCTGGGACTGGCGGGTGGCCAGATAGACCACGTTGGTGCCGTCGAGCCGGGCCAGGTGGATGGTCTCCGTGGTGTCGTCGGAGAGCCGGTCCAGCGTCGGGCGGGCGGCGGCCACGACCTCGTCGCCGTCGATGTACGACGTGCCGACCAGCAGCGCCCGCACCCCGATGCCGTACCGCGTGCCGGTCGCGTCCGTCTCCACCCAGCCCAGCTCCACCAGCGTGCGCAGCAGCATGTACAGGCTGGACTTGGGATATCCCACGGCCTCCTGGACGGCCGCGAGGGAGTGCATCCCGGGCCGGCCGGCGAAGTATTCGAGCAGCTCAACGGTCCGTACCGCGGACTTGACCTGCGCCCCGCCCCCTGTGTCGCCTGCCGTCATCGCCCTTGACCCCTTCGTTCGACGAGGACCTGAGTTATATAGTCTCCGAGCAGCGTATTCATCATCAGAGACAGTGTTCAGTATATCGAACGCGGCTGACGGATGACCTGGATAGTCCGAGATAGTGCGGCCTTTACTGGGAGGGACCCGCGGTGGCAGCAGCACCAGTCTGGAGTGTCGACCCGCGCACCGGGAAGCAGCGCGAACAGGTTGCGGTGGAGGCCACAGCCCAGGAGGTGGACGAGGTCGTCCGGGCGGCCCACGCCGCGCGCGGCGCCCTCGCCGACCGCGCGGTCCGCGCCGCCTTCCTGCGCTCGGCCGCCGCGGGCCTGGAGGCGGCCCGGGACGGCCTGGTCGAGACCGCCGACGCGGAGACCGCGCTCGGCCCGGCCCGGCTGACCGGCGAACTCGCCCGCACCGCCTACCAGTTGCGCGCCTTCGCCGGCATCGTCGACGAGGGCGCCTTCCTGGACGTCATCATCAACCACCCCGACGACACCGCCACCCCGCCCGTCCCGGACCTGCGCCGCTACAAGGTGCCGCTCGGCGTCGTCGCCGTCTACTCCGCCTCCAACTTCCCCTTCGCCTTCTCCGTCGCCGGCGGCGACACCGCCAGCGCGCTGGCCGCGGGCTGCCCGGTCGTCGTCAAGGCCCACCCCGACCACCCGGCCCTGTCCGAGCTGGTCGCCAAGGTGCTGCGCCGGGCCGCCGCCGAGCACGGCGTCCCCGAGGGCGTGGTCGGCCTGGTGCACGGATTCGAGGCGGGCGTCGAGCTGATCGGCCACCCGCTGGTCACCGCCGCGGGCTTCACCGGCTCGGTACGGGGCGGACGGGCGCTCTTCGACGCCGCCGCCGCGCGCCCGGTGCCGATCCCGTTCCACGGCGAGCTGGGTTCGCTGAACCCGGTCCTGGTGACCGAGGCCGCCGCGGCCGAGCGGGCCGAGGAGATCGGCGGCGGGCTCGCCGGCTCGATGACCCTCGGCACCGGCCAGTTCTGCGTCAAGCCGGGCCTGGTGCTGGTCCCGTCCGGCGCGGCCGGCGACCAGCTGGTGAAGTCCCTGGCCGACGCCGTCGCCGACACCGACGCCGGGGTGCTGCTCGACCACCGCATGCGGGACAACTTCGTCGCCGGCGTGGCCGAGCGCGCGCAGCTGCCGGACGTGGACGCGCCGGTCACCCCGGGCGCGGGCGGGGCGCACGCGGTCAGCGCCGGATTCCTCACGGTGCCGGCGGAGAAGCTGGCCGCGCGGGGGGAGCACGACCTGCTCCTGGAGGAGTGCTTCGGGCCGGTGACCGTGGTGGTCCGCTACACGGACGAGGACGAGGCCAAGACCGTCCTGTCGCGGCTTCCGGGCAACCTCACCGCGACCGTCCAGCTCTCCTCCCAGGAGGCCGCCGGCCACGGCCGGGGCCCGGAACTGCTCGCCGAACTGACCCCGCTGGCCGGCCGGGTCCTGGTCAACGGCTGGCCGACGGGGGTCGCCGTGGCGCCGGCCCAGCATCACGGGGGGCCGTATCCGGCGACCACCTCCACCTCCACCTCCGTGGGCGGTACGGCGATCGAGCGGTGGCTGCGGCCGGTCGTCTACCAGAACGCGCCGCAGGCGCTGCTGCCGGCCGAGCTGAAGGACGACAACCCCCTGGGGCTTCCCCGGCGGTTCAACGGGGCTCTGGAGCGATAGCGCCGCGGGGGCGCGGAGTTCTCGGGCCGGCGTTTATGCGGCCGCCGCCGTCCCGGGGCGCGGCCGCCCGCCGGCCGCGGCTCCGCGCCCCTCAGGACCGCGCGGAGCCCTCTGCCGGGCCGCCCCGCAGGCGCCGGCTCAGAAGGAAGGTGAGGGCGAGCAGGACCGCGGAGCCGGCCAGACTCGTGCGCAGCCCGGCCGCGAAGTCCCCGTTCACCAGCGTGCCGAACACCGCGATGCCGAGTCCGCCGGCCACCTGCCGCGCCGCGTTGAGCACCCCGGCCGCCAGGCCCGCCCGCTCGGCCGGCACGGCCTCCATCATCACGGCCGTCAGCGGCGGGACGGTCAGCGCGCAGCCGAGGGCCAGCGGGACGAGCAGGACGGCCACCACGGCGGTGGGGGTGCCGGCGCCGACGGACAGCAGACCCAGCAGGCCGGCCCCGGCCAGGGCCTGGCCGATGAGCATCGGCAGCCGCGGGCCGTGGCGGCCGGCCAGCTTTCCGGACACCACGTTGGTCACGGCGATCAGTCCGGACATGGGGAGGAACAGCAGCCCCGTGTACAGCGCCGAACGCCCCTGCACCTGCTGGAAGAAGAGGGAGAAGACGAACACCCCGCCGTAGAAGGCCACGCTGCACGCCGCCCCGGCCGCCACGACCACCTGCACCGTCCGGTCCCGGAACAGTCCCGGCGGCACGACCGGATGCGGCTGCCGGCGCTCGATCCGCAGGAACAGGGCGCCGGCCGCCACCGCCACCGCGAAGGCCGCGACGCCGGTCGTGCCGCCCTCGATGACGGCGAAGGCCAGGGCCGTCAGGGCGACCACGGCCGTCAGCTGGCCCGGCACGTCGAGAGGCGCCGGCCGGCGCTCCGAGCGCGGGGTGCGCAGCACCAGGACGAGAGCGAGGGCGCCCAGCGGCAGGTTGACGAAGAAGATCCCCCGCCAGTCCCAGGCCGTGGTGAGCGCGCCGCCCGCCACGGGGCCCAGCGCCACCGCGACCGAGCCCCCGGCCGCCCACAGGGCCACGGCCTTCGTCCGCCGGGCGGGGTCGGGGTACGCCTGCCGTACGAGGGACAGCGAAGCGGGCAGCACCACCGCCGCCGCGACGCCCTGCACCACCCGGGCGCCGATCAGCGCCGGCAGGTTCGGCGCCAGCCCGCAGGCCGCCGAGGCCAGGGTGAACACGGTGATGCCGTAGGCGTACGCCCGGCTCGCCCCGGCCCGGTCCGAGAAGGCGCCCGTGGAGAGCATCAGGGCGGCGAAGGCCAGGGTGTAGGCGTCCACCACCCACTGGAGCCCGGACATCCCGCCGCCGAGGGCGGAGCCGATCGCGGGGAGGGCCACGTTCACCACGGAGGCGTCGAGGGTGATCAGCGCGAAGCCGAGCAGCGCGGCGAACAGGGTGGGCGCGGGGCGAGCCGGCAACCGCCGTTCCTGTGCGGTCGGTTGAGAGGAGCGGACGGTCTGCTGTGTGGTCATGCCCCTCATGCTGCTGATCCCCCACGGCCTACAGTAGTGACCTGAATGCCATGCATCCGGAGGTTCTGGCCATGCTGCGTGTCGCGGTCGTCGCGTCCCCGCCCGTGTCGATGTTCAACCTCGCCATCCCCGAGCTGCTCTTCGACAAGGTGCGGGTCGACGGGCGTCCGGGCTACGAGGTGACGATCTGCGCGCCCGACCCCGGACCCGTGCCCACCACCGGCACGCTCGAACTGCACGTGCCGTGCGGTCTGGAGGCGCTGCGGGAGGCGGACACCGTGATCGTCGCGGGCACCGGCGAACCCTTCGCCCCGGACCCCCGGGTGCTGGAGGCGCTGCGTGAGGCCGCCGGGACGGGGGTGCGCATCGCCTCCATCTGCTCCGGCGCCTTCTCGCTCGCCGAGGCGGGCCTGCTCAAGGGCCGCACGGCCACCACCTACTGGGCGCACGCCGAGGAGATGCGCCGCCGCCACCCCGACGTCGACGTCCGGGGCGATGTCCTCTACGCCCAGGACGGCCAGTTCCTGACCTCCTCGGGCTACGCGGCCGGCATCGACCTGTGCCTGCACATCATCCGCACCGACTACGGCGCCGCCGTCGCCAACGAGGTCGCCCGGCTCGCCCTGGTCGCCCCGGTCCGGCCCGGCGGGCAGACCCAGTTCACCCAGACCCCGCTGCCGGCCGAGCGCGGCTCCGCCTGCGCCGACACCCGCGGCTGGGCCATGCGCAACCTGGACAAGCCGCTCACCCTGACCGATCTGGCCCGGCACGCGGGGGTCTCGGTGCGCACCCTCACCCGGCGGTTCCACGCCGAGAGCGGGGTCAGCCCGCTGCAATGGCTGCTGCACCAGCGCATCGAACGGGCCAAGGAACTGCTGGAGACCACCCGGATCCCCATGGACCAGGTGGCCGCCGCCTGTGGGCTCGGCACCGCCGACTCGCTCCGCGCCCATCTGGTCCGCCGCACCGGCCTCACCCCGACCGCCTACCGCGCCCAGTTCAGCAGGCACGGAACCGGCCCCGCCCCCGTTCCGTCCTCCGTGGCATGATCAGTGAACGTGTGTCCGGCGCCCTCGTGATCCGCCCCGCCCTGCTCGCCGAGGCCGAGGTCGTCGCCGATCTGCACTTCCGTGCCCGCTCCACGTACTACCCGGACGGCGTCCCGCAGGCCGACCTCGACTGGACGCAGGCCTGGCGGGGATCCATCGAGCGCCCCGACGGCCGTGTGCTGTGCGCCGTGGAGCACGACCGGATCGTCGGCATCGCCTCCTTCCGCACCCCGGACGGCGCGTCCGCCGACACGGTCAAGCTGTACCAGTTCCACGTCGATCCCGGTCACTGGCGCTCCGGCATCGGTACGGCCCTGCACACGGCCTGCGTCGAGGAGTGGCGGGCCGGCCGGCGGCGCACGGCCGTGCTCGACGTGCACGCGGACAACCGGCGCGCCCAGGCCTTCTACGCCCGCCGGGGCTGGTTCCCGGACCCAGAGAACCCGCCCGCCGAGGGCGACCACCACCTCTTCCTGCGCTTCTCCGTACCGCCGGGGGAATGAAACGGCCTGCTTGAACGTTCATGTACCGGTTCGGGGAGAGACCTCGTGCCGGTACGACCTGGAGAGAGCCGAAGACATGCGCGTCGAGATCTGGAGCGACATCGCCTGCCCCTGGTGCTATGTGGGCAAGGCCCGCTTCGAGAAGGCGCTGGCTGCCTTCCCGCACCGCGAGGACGTCGAGGTGGTGCACCGCTCCTTCGAGCTGGACCCGGACCGCGCCAAGGGCGATGTGCAGCCGGTGATCACCATGCTGACCAGGAAGTACGGCATGAGCGAGGCACAGGCGCAGGCCGGCGAGGACAATCTGGGCGCCCAGGCCGCCGCCGAGGGCCTGGAGTACCGCACCCGGGGCCGCGACCACGGCAACACCTTCGACATGCACCGCCTGCTGCACTTCGCCGGGGAGCAGGGCAGGCAGGACCAGCTGATCCAGCTCTTCTACCGGGCCAACTTCGCCGAGGAGCGGTCCGTCTTCACCGAGGGCGACGAACGCCTGGTGGAGCTGGCCGTCGAGGCCGGCCTGGACGCCGGGGCCGTCCGCGGGGTGCTCGCCGACCCGGACGCCTACGCCGACGCGGTCCGTGCCGACGAGCGCGAGGCCGCCCGGCTCGGCGCGAACGGCGTGCCGTTCTTCGTCCTCGACCGCAAGTACGGCGTCTCCGGCGCCCAGCCCGCCGAGGTCTTCACCCAGGCGCTGACCCAGGCCTGGGGCGCGCGTTCCCCGCTGACGCTGGTCGACCAGGGGGACGCCGAGGCCTGCGGCCCGGACGGGTGCGCGGTCCCGCAGCACGGCTGAAGCCGCAGGCCGGCGCGGTCGTATAAGCGTTCCTAGGACGCGTCACGTAAAAATTCGCAATGGACGGGTGATCCCCCGGCACGCAGAGTGGTCCCATGGAGACCACGGAGACGTTCGACAGCCTCGTCCGCGCCGAGTTCAGTCCGCAGACCAGCTACCTCAACACCGCGAGCAGCGGCCTGCTGCCCGCCCGCACCGTCGCCGCCCTCCAGGAGGCGGCGCTGCTGCGGGCCGCGGGCCGGCCGCTGACCCCGTTGTACGACGACGTGGAGACCTGCCGGGCCGTGTTCGCCCGGCTCGCCGGCGTCCCGGCCACCCGGGTGGCGGCCGGCGCCTCGGTCGCCGCGCACACCGGGGTGATCGCGGCCTCGCTGCCCGCGGGCGCCGAAGTCCTCACCGCGGAGGACGACTTCACCTCCGTGCTCAACCCGTTCCACGTGCGCGGCGACCTCAAGGTCCGCACGGTCGCGCTGGAGCGGATCGCCGAGTCCGTCCGGCCGGGCACCGCGCTCGTCGCGGTCAGCGCGGCCCAGTCCGCCGACGGCCGGATCGCCGACCTGCCCGCCCTGCGCGAGGCCGCCCGCGCGCACGGCGCCCGTACCTACGTCGACTTCTCCCAGGCCGCCGGCTGGCTGCCGATGGAGGCGGACGCCTACGACTTCACCGCCTCCGTCTCCTTCAAGTGGCTGCTGGGCCCGCACGGCGCGGCCTTCCTCACCGTGCCCGAGGACTTCGGCGGACTGACCCCGGTGCTCGCGGGCTGGGTCGCGGCCGAACGGCCGTGGGACAGCTGCTACGGTCCGGTGGCCGAACTCGCCCACTCCGCACGGCGGTTCGACCTCACCCACGCCCTGTTCACGTTCGCGGGCCTGCGCCGGTCCCTCGAACTCGTCGAGGAACTCGGTACGGCGGCGATCCACGCCCACGACCTCGCGCTCGCCGACCGGTTCCGCGCGGGCCTCGCCGGACTCGGCCACGAGCCGGTGCCCGCCCCCGGCTCGGCGATCGTCTCCGTCCCCGGACTGGGCTCCCGGCAGCCGGAGCTGAGCGAGGCGGGCGTCGAGGTCTCCGACCGGGCGGGGAATCTGCGCGCGGCCTTCCACCTCTACAACACGGCCGCGGACGTGGACCGGCTGCTGGACGTGCTGTCCGGCTGACCCCGTCAGGCCGTTCCCGCGGTCCGGGCGACCCCTGTCAGGCCGTCCGCAGGGTCCGGCCGACCCCTGTCAGGCCGTCCGCAGGGTCCGGCCGACCCCTGTCAGGCCGTCCGCGCGGTCCGGCCGCACAGATTGGCCTCGACCCGGCCGAGCAGCGTCAGCAGCTGTTCGCGCTCGGCCGGACCGAGGCCCGCCAGAGACTCGTCCTCCAGCGTGCTCCACAGCCGCGCCACCTCGTCGAGCAGCCGTGCGCCGGAGTCCGTCGCCTCGACCAGCACCGCGCGCCGGTCCGCCGGGTCCGGCAGCCGCCGCACGTGCCCGGCCTGCTCCAGCCGCTGGAGCATCTTGGTCACCGTGGACGGGTCCAGCCCCAGGAGCCGGATCAGGTCCGACTGCCGGGCCGGCCCGCTCTCCCACAGGGACATCATGACCAGCTCCTGGCCCGGATAGAGCCCCAGCTCGCGCAGGAGTCCGGCGGCGGCCGTGCGGTGCAGCCGGGCCACCCGGCTCAGCGCGTGGCTGACCGGCCCGCCCTGGGCGGCGGCGGGCAGCGCGCAGCGGTGTCCGGCCGCCGCTGACGGCTCCTCGGTGGCGTCCATGGCCGGCTCCCGCGCCCTTCGTCGTCCCGTTCGTACCTCCCCGAAGCGTACTCACCGAGATTTATTTTGCCGACCAAGGAATGAGTTAGGGTGTGCCCCGGTTCTCTTACTTGGCCGACCAATCAACTGCTTCCCGGAGGATCCCGTGACCACCGCCTTCGACGCCGTCGACCTCGCCGGACTGCGGCTGACCAACCGCATCGCCATGGCCCCGATGACCCGTAGCCGAGCCGCCGCCGGCGGCCTGCCGACCGGCCTCACCGCCGAGTACTACGCCCAGCGCGCCTCCGCCGGCCTGATCGTCACCGAGGGGATCCAGCCCTCGGCCGTCGGCCAGGGCTACCCCGACACCCCCGGACTGCACACCGGCGAGCAGGCCGCCGCCTGGCGGACCGTGACCGACGCCGTGCACGCCGCCGGCGGCCGGATCTTCGCCCAGCTCATGCACACCGGCCGGATCGGGCACCCCGATCTGCTGCCCGACGGGCTGGTCAACGTGGCGCCCTCGGCGGTGGCGGCCCGGGGGCAGGTCTACACCCACCAGGGTCCCAAGGACTTCGTCACGCCCCGCGAACTGACCGACGACGAGATCCGCGCCACGATCGCCGACTTCGCCGCGGCGGCCCGGCGCGCCGTCGAGGCCGGCTTCGACGGGGTGGAACTGCACGGCGCCAACGGCTATCTGATCCACCAGTTCCTGGCGCCGGGCAGCAACCGGCGCGGCGACGAGTGGGGCGGTTCCGAGTCCGGCCGCATCCGCTTCGCCGTGGCGGTCGTCCGGGCCGTCGCCGAGGCGATCGGAGCCGAGCGCACCGCTCTGCGGCTCTCCCCGGGCAACCCCTTCAACGACATCGAGGAGCCCGAGCCGGAGCGGGTCTACACCGCCCTGGTCGACGCGGTGGAGCCGCTGGGCCTCGCCTATCTGCACGTCATGGAGAACGCCGGCTTCCGCGCCCTGACCCCGGTGCTGCGCAAGCGCTTCGGCGGGACCTTCGTCCTCAACCCGGCGACCGAGGGTCCCACCGGACCGGAGGCGCTCGCCCTCGTCGAGGACGGCACGGCCGACCTGATCGCCTTCGGCCAGCTGTTCCTGGCCAACCCGGACCTACCGGCCCGGCTGCGGTCCGGCGGACCGTTCAACACGGCGGACCCGGCCACGTTCTACGGCGGGGGAGCGGCCGGGTACACGGACTACCCGGCACTGTGACCCGCACCAGGGGCCTCCGGCCGAAGCACGGAGGCCCCTGGAGCGATGCGGCCCGGCTCACCGCACGGGCGTGAGGTCCAGCGCCCCGATGCCGTGTTGTCCGGGGGCGACCCCCGGGCCCCGGCCGGGAGGGGCTCAGCGCACGGGCGTGAAGTCCTGCGCCCCGATGCCGTGTTGTCCGGGGGGCGACCCCCGGGCCCCCGGCCGGGAGGGGCTCACCGCACAGGCGTGAAGTCCTGCGCCCCGATGAAGTCCGGTCGGCGCACCGGTGCCGCGAACGGTTCCACCGCCGTGTTCTCCACGCTGTTGAACACGATGAACACGTTGCTGCGCGGGAACGGCGTGATGTTGTCGCCGGAGCCGTGCATGCAGTTGCAGTCGAACCAGGTCGCCGAGCCGGCCTTGCCGGTGAACAGCCGGATGCCGTGCTCGCTCGCCAGCGCGGTCAGCGCCTCGTCCGACGGCGTGCCCGCGTCCTGCATCTGGAGCGACTTCTTGTAGTTGTCCTTCGGCGTCTCGCCCGCGCAGCCCAGGAACGTCCGGTGCGAGCCCGGCATGATCATCAGGCCGCCGTTGGTGTCGTGGTTCTCGGTCAGCGCGATCGAGACGGACACCGTGCGCATGTTCGGCAGACCGTCCTCGGCGTGCCAGGTCTCGAAGTCCGAGTGCCAGTAGAAGCCGCTCGCGCCGAAGCCCGGCTTGACGTTGATCCGGGACTGGTGGACGTACACGTCCGAGCCGAGGATCTGCCGGGCCCGGCCGACCACCCGTGGGTCGCGCACCAGGTTCGCGAAGACCTCGCTGATCCGGTGCACCTCGAAGACCGAGCGGATCTCCTTCGACTTCGGCTCCACGATCGCACGCTCGTCGGCGCGGATCGCCGGGTCGGAGACCAGCCGGTCCAGCTCACGCCGGTAGACCTCCACCTCGTCCGGCCCGATCAGCTGGTCGACGGCGAGGAACCCGTCGCGCTCGTACGCATGCAGGCCGGCCGTCGTGATGGGGCCGGGCGTGTCCGGCGAACCCCAGACGACGGGGTCCTGCCGGGGCACGGTCACCTCGGCGGTGCCGCGGGTGGGGTAGAGATCGGTGACAGTGGTGACGGTCATGGTCCTCACACCTCCTCGGGCTCGGTGAGCAGCGGGTAGACGCCGTTCTCGTCGTGGTCCTCCCGTCCGGTGACCGGCGGGTTGAACACGCAGATGCAGTGGAAGTCCTCCTTGACGCGCAGCGTGTGCCGCTCGTGCCCGTTCAGGAGGTACATGGTGCCGGGCGTGACCGTGTACGTCTTCCCGGTCTCGTGGTCGGTGAGTTCGGCCTCGCCGCGGGTGCAGACGACGGCCTCGATGTGGTTGGCGTACCACATCGACGTCTCGGTCCCGGCGTACAGGATGGTCTCGTGCACGGAGAAGCCGACCCGCTCCTTGGCGAGGACGATCCGCTTGCTCTCCCAGGTGCCGGACTTCGCCTTGACGTGCCGGTCGGTGCCTTCGATGTCCTTGAACGATCGGACGATCACGGTGTGGTGCTTCCTCCTAGATGGATGGTGTCAGGC
>NZ_JAINRE010000043.1 GCF_020400595.1 Streptomyces naphthomycinicus
CCCTTTCGGCTCCGATTCCCGGTCGGCGGGATTTGTCTGCGGGCTTTTCGGCTTTCGCTTCCGGCCTTTCGACGTTCACTACGTTAGCCGATTTCCTCGGCGACTCATAATCGAGTCTCACGAGTTCGAATTCGGGTACGCGGGCGCACCAGAAACGACCCCGGTGAGGGGTTGGAGCTAGGTAGTGGGTTGGCCGCTCCGGCTGCAGGCGATCGCCGTACCCGGTTCAGCGGCTCGGGCCACATTACGCACCTCTACGAGCCGAGTCAACTTCGGCGGCGCCTCGGTACATGGGCCCGGTAGGGGCTGACCGTCGGGTCGTCGCCGACCCAGTACCGCCACGGGTGGAGGTCGCCGTTCCCGCCCTCTCCCGCGACACCGGTGCGAGGACCACTGCGTACCTGGTCGGAGGGGATCGGCGCGCCCGTCAGCATTCTCAGTGGTGTCTCGCCGGCGGTGCACGCGTCCGTGCCGTCCAGTGCCCGGTCGACTTCCAGAGCCGTGGCCAGCCGGGCCGGCCCCTTGGCCAGTTCCTTGTCATTGCGGGCCGAAACACGTCGCTTGCGAGCCAGCTCGGTCCCCTCCACCACCTCGCCCGCGCGCAGGAGGACGGCGCTCGCCCGGCCCTCGGGTCCGCAGACCAGGTTCATGCAGTGCCACATGCCGTAGGTGAAGTAGACGTACACATGTCCGGGCGGACCGAACATCACCGCGTTGCGGGCGGTGCGGCCACGGTAGGCGTGCGAGCCGGGATCGTTCGGGCCGTCGTACGCCTCCACCTCCGTGAGGCGGAGCGCGATCGGGCCGTCGGGGGTCGTGCGGACCAGGACGCGGCCGAGAAGATCCGGTGCGACCTCCAGAACCGGGCGGTCGAAGAAGGCTCGGGGCAATGGCGTACGGTCCGGGGGCGCGATCATGCCCTCCGAGGGTAGTCCAGACGGGGCACCGTACCGGCGGAACCGGGCGGGGGCGGATCGCGTTTGTACGGGTCGAGGGTCCATTCGTAAAGGGAGAGTCATGGCGTTCAAGAAGCTGCTCGCGAGCCTGGGGGCCGGCGGGGCGTCCGTGGAGACGGTGCTGACCGAGGTCAACGTCGTGCCCGGCGGTGTCGTCCAGGGTGAGGTGCGGATCCAGGGCGGATCGGTGAACCAGGCCATCGAGGGGCTGTCCGTCGGCCTCCAGGCCAAGGTCGAGGTGGAGAGCGGCGACCAGGAGTACAAGCAGGACATCGAGTTCACGAAGGTGAGCCTCGGCGGTGCCTTCGAGCTCCAGGCGGGGGCCGTGCACGCGGTGCCGTTCGGGCTGGAGATCCCCTGGGAGACCCCGGTCACCATGATCGACGGGCAGGCGCTGCGCGGGATGCACATCGGTGTGACCACCGAGCTGGCGATCGCGCGGGCCGTGGACTCCGGCGACCTGGACCCGATCAACGTGCACCCGCTGCCGGCGCAGAAGGCGATCCTGGACGCCTTCATCCAGCTGGGCTTCCGCTTCAAGAACGCGGACATGGAGCGCGGCCACATCCGGGGCACGCGGCAGAAGCTGCCCTTCTACCAGGAGATCGAGTTCTTCCCGCCGTCGCAGTACCGGGGCCTGAACCAGGTCGAGCTCAGCTTCGTGGCCGACGAGCACGCGATGGACGTCGTCCTGGAGATGGACAAGAAGCCGGGTCTGTTCAGTGAGGGCTCGGACACCTACCGGTCCTTCCAGGTGGGTCTGAACGACTGGCAGGGGACCGACTGGGCGGCTTACCTCAACCAGTGGCTGTCCGAGGTCGGCAGCAAGCGCAACTGGTTCTAGGCTCGGGACCACTGGTTCCAGATCATCGATCAGGAGGTACCGAGGTGACCGAGCTCAAGCGGCGGCCGCTCCCCCACGACTTCCATCCGCCCGTGCCGTCGTTCACCGTGACGAGCGAGGACATCGAGGAGGGTGCGACGCTCCGGAGCGCTCAGGTCCACGCGGAGGGCAACACCTCCCCTCAGCTGCGCTGGGAAGGTTTCCCGGCCGGGACCAAGAGCTTCGCCGTGACGTGCTACGACCCGGACGCGCCGACCGGCAGCGGGTTCTGGCACTGGGTGCTGTTCGACATCCCGGCCTCGGTGACCGAGCTGCCGGCGGGTGCGGGCAGCGGCAAGTTCGAGGGACTGCCCGCGGGGGCCGTGCACGTGCGGAACGACTACGGGACGAAGGACTTCGGCGGCGCCGCGCCGCCGCCCGGGGACGGCCCGCACCGCTACGTCTTCACGGTGTACGCGGTGGACCAGGAGAAACTCGGCCCGGACGCGGACGTCTCCCCGGCCGTCGTCGGCTTCAACCTGCGGTTCCACGCCATCGCGCGCGCCCAGTTGATCGGTGAGTACGAGAACCCCGCGGCGCGCTAGCCGCACCGCCCCGATTCAGCTGAGCGTTCATTGAACGTTTGCCCGCCTCCGGTCTTGGAAGTGATCGGAGGCGGGCATTTTTTATTGCGTTGTCCATCTCGGCGCGCCCGTCCAGAGTTGATCCAAGCCCGCCGGGGGGTGGGCAGGTGCGCACGGGAGGTGGGCTGGATGCGTGACACGTTGGTCCTGAACGCAAGCTTCGAGCCGCTGTCGACGGTGACTCTGAACCGAGCCGTGGTCCTGGTGCTGCAGGACAAGGCCGTGGTCGAACAGGCACATCCCGAGCTGCGCATGCGCGGTGCGGATGTGGACATACCCGCGCCCCGGGTGATCAGGCTCTGCCGGTATGTACGGGTGCCGTTCCGAAGACAAGCTCCGTGGTCGCGGCGGGGGGTGCTGGTCCGGGACCGGCACCGGTGCGCGTACTGCGGGCGCCGGGCGACGACCGTGGACCACGTACTGCCGCGGTCGCAGGGCGGGCAGGACACGTGGCTGAACACGGTGGCCGCGTGCGCGGAGGACAACCACCAGAAGGCGAACCGCACTCCGGAGGAGGCCGGCATGGCCTTGCTCCGGCAGCCGTTCGAGCCGACGCCCGCGGACGCGATGCTCCTGGCTCTGGGGCAGGAGGACTACGCCGCGCTTCCCGAGTGGCTGGCCCGGGAAGCGGCCTAGTCGTCGGCCGGGCGGCGTCCGTCGGCAGCAGCGGATCGGTCGTGGGCTGGTCGCGTGGTTCCCCGCGCCCCTTCCGGGGCGCGGCAGAACCCTGCGCGGTGGCGCACCTCAGTCGATGCTCGGCTTCTCACGGCGCTCCGAACCGCCGTTGCCCGACGAGCCGTTGTTGCCCGAACCGCCGCCCAGGGGACCGAAGTTGCCCATCGCGCCGGAGAGGCCCTTGAGGGCGTCGCCGATCTCGCTGGGGACGATCCACAGTTTGTTGGCGTCGCCCTCGGCGATCTTCGGGAGCATCTGCAGGTACTGGTAGCTGAGCAGCTTCTGGTCCGGGTCGCCGGCGTGGATGGCCTCGAAGACCGTACGGACGGCCTGGGCCTCGCCCTCGGCGCGCAGGGCCGCGGCCTTGGCCTCACCCTCGGCGCGCAGGATCTGGGACTGCTTCTCGCCCTCGGCGGTGAGGATGGCGGCCTGGCGCGTACCTTCCGCGGTGAGGATCGCCGCGCGCTTGTCACGGTCGGCGCGCATCTGCTTCTCCATCGAGTCCTGGATGGAGGTGGGCGGCTCGATGGCCTTCAGCTCGACGCGGTTGACGCGGATGCCCCACTTTCCGGTGGCCTCGTCCAGGACGCCGCGCAGGGCCGCGTTGATCTCCTCGCGGGAGGTCAGGGTGCGCTCCAGGTCCATGCCGCCGATGATGTTCCGCAGCGTGGTGACGGTGAGCTGCTCGATCGCCTGGATGTAGCTGGCGACCTCGTAGGTGGCGGCCCGGGCGTCGGTGACCTGGTAGTAGATGACCGTGTCGATGTTCACGACCAGGTTGTCCTGGGTGATCACCGGCTGCGGCGGGAACGGTACGACCTGTTCACGCAGGTCGATGCGGTTGCGGATGGTGTCGATGAACGGGACGACGATGTTGAGGCCCGCGTTCAGTGTCCGTGTGTAACGGCCGAAGCGCTCGACGATGGCGGCGCTCGCCTGTGGGATGACTTGGATGGTCTTGATCAGGGCGATGAAGACCAACACCACCAGGATGATCAAGACGATGATGACCGGTTCCATCGTCGTTCCCCGTACCCTTCTCCGCCTCGGCGACTTCGGCAGATCTCATGACTGTTGAAGATCTTGCTGGTCGAGTCTGACAGACCGTCGCGCAACTCGTCAGTTTTTCTCGCCGAGTTGTCCTCAGAGGACGATCGCGGTGGCCCCTTCGATGTCCACGACGTCCACCTCCTGGCCGACTTCGTAGGCGCGGCCGGTGTCGAGGGCGCGGGCCGACCAGATCTCTCCGGCGAGCTTGATGCGGCCGCCGGACGAGTCGACCCGTTCCAGCACGACGGCTTGTCTGCCCTTCAGGGCCTCGATGCCGGTGGCGAGTTGGGGGCGCTGTCGGCCGTGCCGGGCCGCGATGGGGCGGACCACGGCGATGAGGGCGACGGAGACGACGACGAACGTGAGGACCTGGAGGACCGCGTCGAGGCCGAGGGCGGAGACGACCGCCGCCGCGACGGCTCCCACCGCGAGCATGCCGAACTCCGGCATCGCGGTGACCACGAGCGGGATTCCGAGCGCCGCCGCGCCGACGAGCCACCACACCCATGCGTCGATGTCGTTCACAGGGTCATGGTAGGGCCCGGGTCGGGCGGCGGACAGGGCGCGCGGCGAGGGGTGGGGGGTCAGGACAGGGGCAGACCCTGGGCGGTCCAGCGGTCGCCGACCTGCTCCACGACGAGCGGGAGGCCGAAGCAGAGGGAGAGGTTGCGGGAGGTCAGTTCCAGCTCGACGGGGCCGGCGGCGAGGACCTTGCCCTGGCGGATCATGAGGACGTGGGTGAAGCCGGGGGCGATCTCCTCGACGTGGTGCGTGACCATGATCATCGAGGGGGCGATGGGGTCGCGGGCGAGCCGGCCGAGGCGGCGGACCAGGTCCTCGCGGCCGCCCAGGTCGAGACCGGCGGCGGGCTCGTCCAGCAGGAGCAGCTCGGGGTCGGTCATCAGGGCGCGGGCGATCAGGGTGCGCTTGCGCTCGCCCTCGGAGAGGGTGCCGAACTTCCGGTCCAGGTAGTCGGTCATGCCGAGGCGGTCCAGGAAGGCGCGGGCGCGCTGCTCGTCGACCGCCTCGTACTGCTCCTGCCAGCCGGCGGTCATGCCGTAGGCGGCGGTGAGGACGGTCTGCAGGACGGTCTGGCGCTTGGGGAGCTTCTCCGCCATGGCGATGCCGGCCACGCCGATGCGGGGACGCAGCTCGAAGACGTCGGTGCCGGGCTTGCCGAGGGTCTCGCCGAGGATGGTGGCGGTGCCCTTGCTGGGGTAGAGGTAGCTGGAGGCGACGTTCAGGAGGGTGGTCTTGCCGGCGCCGTTGGGGCCGAGGATCACCCAGCGCTCGCCCTCCTTCACCGACCAGGAGACCTGGTCCACCAGAGCCCGGCCCTCGCGGACCACGGATACGTCCTGAAGCTCCAGAACATCGCTCATGAGCGCGTTGTCTCCCCTTGCAGTGTGGCCGGTCTCGGCTGTCGCGTACGCCTGTGGCTCGGGTCCGCCGCGCCGGTGGGCGCAGCCCTTATGAAATCTACGCCACGAGTGCCCCGCTCCATTCCATCGGTCCTGTCCTTAGGGTGGAGGCATGCTCTCGGAACCGCGTTCAGGACGCCTCGCCGCTTGGGGAAATGCCCTTTTGGCCGGACTTGCCTCTCCGGATGACGCCGCACTCGCCATCGTGGCCGAGGACGCGGTGCACCGGGTGGAGGGGCTGCCCGGAGAGTCCGCGCCGGTCGGGCTGACGCTCGCGCTGGGGCGGCTGCGCACGCTCGGGGTGAGCGGGCTGCGGGTGGCGCTGCCCGCGCCGGGGCACCCGCTGGGGCTGAGCGGTCCGCCGGAGTTCAATGCGCGGGCGCTGGCGGCCGAGGAGGCGGTGGTCTGTCACGGTGCCGCCTTCGGGCTGGTGCCGGAGGTGTACGAGGCCGGGCCCGCGGGTGATGTGCATGCCGAGGTGGTCTGGCATGTGCTGGCGGTGCGGGAGGCTCCGCCCGCCGACGTGCCGTCGCTGGGCGAGGCCGAGCGGGAGCTGGCCGAGGCCCTGCGGGAGGCGACCGAGGTGCTGTCGAAGCTGGACGTCGCCGGGTCGGGGCCGGTGGCGGAGGCGGCGATCGATGCCTACCGGTCGCGGGCCGAGCGGGGGCGGGAGGTGCTGGCGCCGGGGTATCCGCCGCGTGCGGTGCGTGTGTTGGAGCTGGCGCAGCGGGTGGGGCTGCTGGTGTCCCTGGCGTACGGCAACGGGCACGGGGGCGCGGTGAGCGCCTCGGAGATGGCGGCCCGGCAAGCGGCGCTGCGGCCCGTGGAACGGACGGCGCGGCGGGCGCAGGTGGCGGCGTACAACGCGTTCGTGGAAGAGCTGGAGCGCGGGGGGCGGTAGGCCGTCGGGCGCCCGCTCGCCGACGGGGAGGCGGACTGCCGCCGGCCCGCCCGGACGCACCGGGCGGGCCGGCGGCAGCCCGGCAGGCCCCCCGGGTGAGCCCGGGGGGCCTGAGGTCGTGGCCGGCCTGGCCTCAGCGGTTGAGGCCGAGGTTGCCGAAGGCCGGGTTCAGCGCGCCGATGACGTTCACACTGTTGCCGACCGCGTTCACCGGCACGTGCACCGGGACCTGAGCGACGTTGCCCGAGACGACGCCCGGCGAGCCGTGGGCCTCGCCGGCCGCCTGGGCACCGCCGTGGGCAGCGGCCAGACCGGCGCCGGCGGCCACCAGGCCACCGGCCACCATCGTCACGGCCGCTGCCTTCTTCAGGTTCTTCACTGTCAACCCCTTCTAGGCGTTCACCGCGGCGATCGCCGCGGCACGCCCTGGAGAACGGCGGAGATCACCGGAGGATGCGCCATCCGGGTGACATTCCCACGACGGTATGAATCTCTGCCCGGGCCGTGACCCTCCGTGTTGCCGCGGGTGAGGCGTCGGGCAGGGCCTTTCAGCCGGCCACGCCGTGGCGTACGGCCCAGAGCGCGGCCTGGGTGCGGTCGGCGAGATCGAGTTTCATCAGGATGTTGGAGACGTGCGTCTTGACGGTCTTCTCGGAGAGGACGAGGGCGCGTGCTATCTCGCGGTTGGAGCGGCCGTCCGCGATCAGACCGAGCACCTCGCGCTCCCGCTCGGTGAGCGAGCCTCCTCTGCCCTGTCCGGTGCCGGCCTCCTCCTGGGAGAGCAGGGCGTCGGCGACCTCGGGCTGGAGCAGGATGTGCCCGGCGTACACGGAGCGGATGGCGCCGGCGAGGGCGTCGGGGTCCACGTCCTTGTAGACGTACCCGGCGGCGCCGGCGCGCAGGGCCGGGACGACCGTGCGCTGCTCGGTGAAGCTGGTGACGATCAGCACACGCGCGGGGTTGCCGAGTTCGCGCAGCCGGCGCAGGGCGCCGATGCCGTCCATGCCCGGCATCTTGACGTCCATGAGGACGACGTCGGGCCGCAGTTCCTCGGCGCGGGCGACTCCTTCGGTGCCGTCGGCGGCCTCGCCGACGACCTCGATGTCGTCCTGCACCTCCAGGAAGGTGCGCAGGCCCCGGCGGACGACCTGGTGGTCGTCGACCAGCAGCACCTTGATCGGTTCACCCACCGGGGACCTCCATCTCGATCGTCGTGCCCTTGCCGGGCGCCGATTCCACGCTCAGCGAGCCGCCGACCCCGCCGGCCCGGTCGCGCATCGAGACCAGGCCGAGATGGCGGCCCGCGCGGCGGACCGCCGAGGGGTCGAAGCCGGTGCCGTCGTCGGTGACGCGGAGGACGGCTCCGCCGCCGCGCCGCTCCACGCTCACGTCGACCCGGTCCGCGCCGGAGTGGCGCAGGGCGTTGTGCAGGGCCTCCTGGGCGACCCTGAGCAGGGCCTCCTCCTGGGCCGCGGGCAGCGCGCGGAAGCCGTTGCTGGTGAAGGTCACGCGCGCGGTGTGGGCGCGGTCGAGGACCTGTGTCTGGGTGCGCAGGGTGGCGAGCAGGCCGTCCTCGTCCAGCGCGGCGGGCCGCAACTCCACCACGGCGGCGCGCAGTTCGTCGGCGGCCTCGGCGGCGAGGCAGGCCACCTGGTGCAGTTCTCCCTTGGCCCGGGCGGGGTCGCGGTCGACGAGCGCGGCCGCCGCCTGCGCGGTCAGGCGCAGCGAGAACAGCTTCTGGCTGACCGCGTCGTGCAGTTCGTGGGCGAGGCGGGAGCGCTCCTCGGCGATGGTCAGTTCGCGGCTGCGCTCGTACAGCCGGGCGTTGGTGAGGGCGATGGCGGCGTGCTGGGCGAGGATGGAGAGCAGCTCCTGGTCCTCCTCCGTGAAGCCGCAGCCGCCTTCCGGCCTGGGGCAGTTCTTGTTCGCGAGGAACAGTGCCCCGAGGACCTCCTCGCCGTCCTTGATCGGCAGGCCCAGGAAGTCGACCAGGTCGGGGTGGGCGGACGGCCAGCCCTCGAAGCGGGGGTCCTTGCGCACGTCGGCGAGGCGCTCGGTCTTCGCCTCGCGCAGCATCGCGGCGAGGATGCCGTGCTGGCGCGGGAGCGGGCCGATGGCGCGCCACTGCTCCTCGCTCACGCCGTCCACGACGAACTGGGCGAAGCCCCCGTGGTCGTCGGGGACGCCGAGGGCGGCGTACTGCGCGTCGAGCAGCTCGCGGGCGGAGGCGACGATCGTCTTGAGGACGTCGCGCACCTCCAGATGCCTGCTCATGGCCAGCAGCGCGGAACTCACCGCGGCGAGGCCGGACCGGGGGCCTTGACTCATGTCCTCACGGTACCGGCGGGGGGTGACAGCGCGGATCGGACCTGTGACGGCGGGACCCGGTCCGCTGGGCCTAGGGCGGGCGGCGTAGGCCCGGCGGACCGGGGCCCGGGGCGTACGCCGAAGGGCCCCGGGGGGTTGCGGCCCGCGTCCGAGGCGGCCCGGGCGGTGCCGTTCCTACGTTGGGGTCATCCGTCCGGCGGGGGCGGTGGGCGACGAGGGGACGGTAGTCATGCCGGTAGCGATCATCACGGGGGCCTCGAAGGGCCTGGGGCGGGCGCTCGCCGAGGCGCTCGCCGCCCGCGGCTGGGATCTGGTGCTCGACGCCCGGGGCGCCGACGCCCTGCGGGCGGCCGCGGAGGCCGTGACGCGGCTCGGCACGCGGGTGGTGGCGCTGCCCGGGGACGTGACGGACGGCCGGCACCGGGCCGATCTGGTGGCCGCCGCGTGGCGGCTGGGCGGTGTCGATCTGGTGGTGAGCAACGCGAGCGCGCTGGGTGCCGAGCCGCTGGTGCGGCTGGCGGAGCTGCCGCCGGCGGGACTGCGGCGGGCGCTGGAGGTGAACGTGGTGGCGGCGCTGGGCCTGGTGCAGGAGGCGCTGCCGCTGCTCCAGGCCGCGCCGGCGGGCGCGGTGATCGCGGTCAGCTCGGACGCCGCGGCGCAGGCGTACGAGACGTGGGGCGGTTACGGCGCCTCGAAGGCGGCCCTGGACCGGCTCGTCGCGGTGCTGGGCGTGGAGGAGCCGGGGCTCAGGGTGTGGGCGGTGGATCCCGGGGACATGGCGACGGACTTGTACGCGGCGGCCGTACCGGGCGACGAGGAGCCGCGGCCGGCGCCCGCGGGTGTCGTACCGGCGTTCCTGCGGCTGCTGGACGAGCGGCCGGCGAGCGGGCGGTACGCGGCGCAGGCCCTGGTGCAGGGGCGATGACGACCGGCGTGCGAGTGCCGGAGGAGCTGTCCGCGCGCGTGCCGGCCGAGCAGCGGGGGCCGGGGCTCGGCCGGGACTCCGTGCGGCTGCTGGTGTCGTCCGGTACGCGGGTGGCGCATCACGCGTTCCGCGAGCTGCCCGGGCTGCTGCGGGCGGGGGATCTGCTGGTGGTGAACACCTCGCCGACGCTGGCCGCCGCGGTGGACGGGCGGCTCGGGCACGCGCGCGTGGTGGTGCACTTCTCCACGCGCGGGGACGACGGGCGGTGGGCGGTCGAGCTGCGGGAACCGGACGGACGCGGTACTACACGCGCGCGTGCGGGTTCGCACGCGGGGACGGAGGTGTCGTTGCCGGGCGGTGGCCGGCTGGTGCTGGAGGAGCCGCTGAGTGCCCGCGGGGAGCGGTTGTGGTGGGCGCGGGCCGCCGGGGCGGACGTACGGGAGGTGCTGTGGGAGCACGGGCGGCCCATCCGCTACTCCTACACGCGGCGGGACCAGCCGCTGTCCGTGTATCAGACGGTGTTCGCGCTGCCGTCGCCGGACGGGGCGGGCAGTGCGGAGATGCCGAGTGCGGGCCGGCCCTTCACCGCGCGGCTGGTGGCGGAGCTGGTGAGCCGGGGGGTGCAGTTCGCGCCGGTCACGCTGCACACGGGAGTCTCGTCGGCGGAGGCGCACGAGCCGCCGTATCCCGAGCGGTTCGCGGTGCCGGAGGCGTCGGCGCGGCTGATCGGCGGTGTGCGGGCGGGGGGCGGCCGGGTGATCGCGGTCGGGACGACGGCCGTGCGGGCGGTGGAGTCGGCGGCGGGGCCGGACGGGGTGGTGCGGGCGGCCGAGGGGTGGACCGATCTGGTGGTCACGCCCGAGCGCGGGGTGCGGGCGGTGGACGGGCTGCTGACCGGGCTGCACGAGCCGGAGGCCTCGCATCTGCTGATGCTGGCGGCGGTCGCCGGCCGGGCGGCGGTCGACCGGGCGTACGAGGAGGCGCTGGGCGAGCTGTACCTGTGGCACGAGTTCGGCGACGTCCATCTCATCCTCCCGGAGGAGAACCCTCACGCACGGCATTGCGGCGGCAACTCCAGGTGAGGTACTCCGCAATTCCATGTGAGCCCGCGCATAGGGCCTGCATCACGTACGAAAGGGCATAGGAGATAAACCGCCCCGCATGAACGGGACAGACGGTCCTGTCTGTCCTGTTTTGCCCTTCCCTGATCCACTACCCGGCATCGTATGTCACACCTTTGCCTGGGCATTTTGCGCCCGCTAAGAATTGCTCCCGTCGCTCAGCGCCGCAGGTTCAGACCAGCGGCGTTCGTGCGGGAGGAGCCGATTCCTCCGGCGGACGCAGGAGCGACCTCCGCGCTATCCGAAGAGGTCCATCAGCCATGCCCAAGAACATCGTCGCTCGTGCTCATAGTCGTACGCTGACCAAGCAGCACAAGATCGCCGTCGCCGGCGTCGCCGCTCTCGGCACCGCCGCCCTCGCGCTCTCGGCCGTCCCCAGCAGCGCCCAGACCGTCACCACCGGCGCCCCGGCCACGACCACGCAGGTCGCCGGCGGCACCGTCCTGCACCACGTCAAGGGCACGATCACCGGCCAGCTCGCCGCCGAGAGCGTCAAGCTCGACACCCTCGCGGCGCAGAAGAAGGCCGCCGACGCCGAGAAGGCCGCCGACGCCGCCGCGCAGCAGGCCGCCGCGAAGCGGGCCGCGCAGACGCGCGTCGTCCAGGCCGCCACCCGCTCCGTGCAGCGCCCCCAGATGGAGCCGGTCGCCGCGAAGACGTACTCCAACAACCTCGACGGCTGGATCCGGCAGGCGCTGGACATCATGAAGTCCAAGGGCATCCCGGGCAGCTACAACGGCCTGCACCGCAACATCATGCGGGAGTCCTCCGGCAACCCCATGGCCATCAACAACTGGGACGTCAACGCCGTCAACGGCATCCCGTCCAAGGGCCTGCTCCAGGTCATCCCGCCGACGTTCACCGCCTACCACGTCTCCGGCACCTCCTGGAACATCTACGACCCGGTCGCCAACATCACCGCCGCCGCCAACTACGCGGCTCACCGGTACGGCTCGATCGACAACGTCAACAGCGCGTACTGAGGCCTGGCGCGGACCTCAGCGACGTGACGCCGAAGGGCGGCACCCCGATCACGGGGCGCCGCCCTTCGGCGTCGTACGGGCGCGGTTACTTGCGCATGACCTCCGGCTCGTGGCGGCGCAGGAAGCGGGCCACGAAGAAGCCGCAGACCACACCGAGCGCGATCAGCGCGAGCATGTCCAGGCCCCAGGCCGAGGCCGTGTGGTCCCACAGCGGGTCGGTGCTGCCCGGGTCGTCGGTGTTCGGGGCGATGTTGTTGAAGTCCAGCGTGGCACCGGCCGCGGCGACCGCCCAGCGCGAGGGCATCAGGTACGAGAACTCGTTCACGCCGAGCGTGCCGTGCAGGGTGAAGAGGCAGCCGGTGAAGACGACCTGGATGATCGCGAACATCACGAGCAGCGGCATGGTCTTCTCCGCGGTCTTCACCAGCGAGGAGATCACCAGGCCGAACATCATCGAGGTGAAGCCGAGCGCCATGATCGGCAGGCACAGCTCGAACAGCGTCGAGCCGCCGAGGACGAGCCCCTTCTCCGGGATCTCCCGGCTGGAGAACCCGATCACGCCGACCATCAGGCCCTGCAGCACCGTGACGGCACCGAGCACGACCACCTTCGACATCAGGTACGCCGAGCGGGACAGGCCGGTCGCGCGCTCCCGCTCGTAGATCACCCGCTCCTTGATCAGCTCACGGACCGAGTTCGCGGCGCCCGCGAAGCACGCGCCGACGGCGAGGATCAGCAGGACGGTGGTGGCGGTGCCGTTCGGGACGTGCGCGCCCGTCTTCGGGTTGATCGCCTCGTTGACCAGCAGTCCGTGGCTGTGGTCGATCAGCAGGCTGACCGCGCCGAGGACCGCGGGCAGGATCACCGTCAGCGCCAGGAAGCCCTTGTCGGAGGCGATGACCGCCACATAGCGCCGTATCAGCGTCATCAGCTGGGAGCCCCAGCTCTGCGGCTTGGGCGGCTTCAGCGCCTGCGGCGTGGGCATGGGTACGGCCTGCGGGGCGATCGCGTCGATCTCCGCGGCGTACATCTGGTAGTGCTGCGAGCCCTTCCAGCGGCCCGCCCAGTCGTAGTCGCGGTAGTTCTCGAAGGCGGAGAAGACATCGGCCCAGCTGTCGTAGCCGAAGAAGTTCAGCGCCTCCTCCGGCGGGCCGAAGTAGGCGACCGCACCGCCCGGCGCCATCACCAGCAGCTTGTCGCACAGTGCCAGCTCGGCCACCGAGTGGGTGACGACGAGAACCGTACGGCCGTCGTCGGCGAGGCCGCGCAGCAGCTGCATGACGTCGCGGTCCATGCCCGGGTCGAGGCCCGAGGTCGGCTCGTCCAGGAAGATCAGCGACGGCTTGGTCAGCAGCTCCAGGGCCACCGAGACACGCTTGCGCTGGCCGCCGGACAGGGACGTGACCTTCTTGTCCTTGTGGATGTCCAGCTTCAGCTCGCGCAGCACCTCGTCGATGCGGGCGTCGCGCTCCTGCGCGGTGGTGTCGGACGGGAAGCGGAGCTTGGCCGCGTACTTCAGCGCCTTCTTGACGGTCAGCTCCTTGTGCAGGATGTCGTCCTGCGGGACCAGACCGATGCGCTGGCGCAGCTCGGCGAACTGCTTGTACAGGTTCCGGTTGTCGTACAGCACCTCGCCCTGGTTGGCGGGCCGGTAGCCGGTGAGCGCCTTGAGCAGGGTCGACTTGCCGGAGCCGGACGGACCGATCACGGCGACCAGCGACTTCTCGGGCACGCCGAAGGAGACGTCCTTCAGGATCTGCTTGCCGCCGTCGACCGTGACGGTCAGATGGCGGGCCGAGAAGGAGACCTCACCGGTGTCGACGAACTCCTCGAGGCGGTCGCCGACGATCCGGAACGTCGAGTGGCCGACGCCCACGATGTCGCTCGGGCCGAGCAGCGCCGAGCCGCCCTTGGCGATCGGCTGACCGTTGACGTAGGTGCCGTTGTGCGAGCCGAGGTCGCGGATCTCGAAGCGGCCGTCGGGCGTGGCGTGGAACTCGGCGTGGTTGCGCGACACCTGGAGGTCGGAGACGACCAGGTCGTTCTCCAGGGCACGACCGATGCGCATCACACGGCCGAGCGCGAACTGGTGGAACGTGGTCGGGCTCCGGTCGCCGTAGACCGGCGGCGCCCCCGCGCCACCACCGGGCGTCTTCTGCGCGAACTGCTCCGCGGGCCCGCCCTGCTGCTGCGGGAACGCGGGCGGCTGCTGCCAGCCGGCCTGGGGATCCTGCTGATGTGCCGCCGCCTGATGGGGCACGGCCTGCTGCGGGGCAGCCTGCTGGGCCCAGCCGGGCGCGCCGGCTCCCTGCGCCGCGTACGGCGCCGCCGACTGCGGCTGCTGGCCCGGGCCGCCGACCGGGGTTGCGGCCGCGGACAGATTCAGCCGCGGTCCGTCGGTCGCGTTGCCGAGGTGCAGCGCCGAGCCGGGGCCGATCTCCACCTGCTGGATCCGCTGGCCCTGCACGAACGTGCCGTTGGTGCTGCCGTGGTCCTCGATGGCCCAACTGCGGCCGTTGAAGCTGACCGTGGCGTGTCGCCAGGAGACCCTGGCGTCGTCGAAGACGATGTCACCCTGCGGATCGCGGCCGAGGGTGTAGGGCCTGGACGGGTCGAGCGTCCAGGTACGTCCATTTGATTCCAGTACGAGTTCCGGCACTCCATGCCCCACTGAGTTGTCCCCCGAGTTATCCCCATCACAGGGAGTTTAGGGATGTCGAACATCGTGGGGAACTATTTCAGGCTCGGCCCTCTGACCGAAACCCGGGCCTTGCGAAGGGCGCCGGTGCGCGCTTCAACTCGCCCTGTCGACAGGGTTGAAACCGGGCCGGAGAGTGGTAATCCTCGCGAGGGGGACAAGCGCGGCCATCCGGCGCCGCGGCGTGGATCGGGGGGTCTGCGATGAATGCTGTCCTGGGTGCCGAGGCCACGCGACGCCGCTCGCCGCTGCCCTGGGTGGACGTCCTGCTGTCCGCGATCGCCGCCGTGAGCTGGGCGTTGATCGGTATGGCGGGCACGGCCGCGCTCGGGCTCCATCTGCTGGAGGCGGACTCCGCGGGCTCGATCGGCCCCATGACGGCGGCCGTTGTGGTGCTCGGGGCGGGCGGTTCGGTCTCCCCGTCGGGTGATGTGTCCGCTTTCGGACTGAAAGGCGCCGAGGCGCACACCTCCGTCGAGATCACGCCACTCGGTGTGAGCCTGGTCGGAGCGCTGCTGCTGTCGTGGTTCTTCCTGCGGTCCCTGCGCGCGGCCGGAGTTGTCGTCGCGCCGGCCGAACTCCTCGCGCGCGTGGGCACGGTGGTCGCGCTGTTCGTCGCGATGCTCGGGGGGCTCGCCTGGGCCGGTCACGACGTCCTCACCCTCGACGGCGGCGCGCTCGGTCCGGACCGGCTGCCGGGCGGGGGCGGCAAGGGCGGCGGCGGGCCGAGCCTTCCCGGCATCGGGGACGTGGGCGGACTGCTGCCGGACCGGATCGGCGACCTGATCGACGCCAAGGCGGCCGTGGGCTTCACCGTGGACACCTCGGCCACGCTCCTCGGCGGTCTCTGCTGGTGCGCCGGCGTCCTGCTGATCGCGCTGCTCGCCGCCCGCCGCGCACCGCTGCCGCCCGGCTGGGCGGTCGTGCACCGGGTGGTCCGCCCGGCGGTCTCGGCGCTCGTCACCGTGGCGCTGACGGCGGTGGCCGCCGGGCTCGCCGCGGCGGTCTACGCGGCGGCCGGCGACGACCACCCGCGGCGGATCGCGGGCGCGGCGCTGCTCGGCGCGCCGAACGGCGTCTGGCTGGGCGTGTCCCTCGGCCTGTTCGTCCCCTGGGACGGCAGGGCCACCGGTGTTCTCACCGCGGTGCTCCCGCACCCGCTGGACCAGCTGCTCGGGGAACGGTCCGCCGGGCCCGTGACAGTGGGCCGACTGGCCGCACTGGACGGGCGGGTGTGGCTGCTCGTGGTGGCCGCGGCGCTGATGATGCTGCTGGCCGGGGTACTGACGGCGGTCCGCACCCCGGTACTGCGGTCCGCCGACGGTGCCCTGGGATCCACCGGCGGTGCCCTGGGGACCCCCGACGGTGCCCCGCGGTCCACCGGCAGCGCCCTGGAGACCGCCGACAGCGCCCTGCGGTCCGCCGACAGCGCCCTGGGGTTCGCCGGCCGGTGCGCGCTGCGGCTCGGTGTCGCGGCCGCGCTCGCCCTCCCTCTCCTCGCACGGCTGACGGACGTGTCCGTGGACGCGGCCCTGTCCGTCCTCGGCTTCGACGCCTTCGGCGCGGGCCTCGACCTGCACGGCCACCTCGCCATGGCCCTGCTGCTGGGCACCGCCTGGGGCACGGGCGCGGGCGCGGCGGGAGCCCTGCTGGCCTGGACGAGCGGGGCGGCGGGAGCGGGGGCGGTGGGCGCGGCTGCGGCTGCGGGGGCGGGGTGGGCGGCGCCCGGGGCGGCTGAGCGGGGGCGAGGTGGTGCGACGGCTCTGACGGCGGGGGCGGCGCCGGGGGGCGGGGACGCCTCCGGGTGCGGGGGCTGGAGCGGCGGCCGGGGCGAATCCGGGTACGGCTACGGGGGCGGGAATGCGTCCGGGTACGGCGACGAGGGCGGGGGCGGGAGCGCGTCCGGGTACGGCGACGGGAGCGGGAATGGGTCCGGGTCCGGGTACGGGGGCGGGGGCGGGAGCGCGTCCGGATACGGCGACGGGAGCCGGGACGGGGACGGATCCGGGTACCGCGATGCTCCCCGGCGTTCCGGGCACGGCTCCGCTGCCGGGCCGTACGCGCCGCGCCGGCCGTACCGGCCACCGAACCCCGACACTAACCCCTACCTGCGGCTGCCGGAGGCACGGCGGGACGTCTGGCCGCCGGCCGCGGGGCAGGGACCGGCGGACCGGCCGGAGCGGGCCCCGGGGCAGGAACCGCCCGCCGCGTGGAAGCAGGCCCCGGCGCAGGAACCGGCGGGTGGACAGGAGCCGACGCACGGGCCGGAACCGACGCATGAGCCGGAACCGACGCACGGGCCGGAACCGACGCACGGGCCGGAACCGGCGGGTGGGCCGGAGCCGGCGGGTGGGCCGGACGTGTACGGTGCGCCGACCATCGCCGGGCCACTCGGCCCTCCTCCCCCGCCACCCCGGGGACGACCGCCCTCGCGGCGGCCGGACGGGCGCCCCCCTCGGACGCCGGACGACGGACCGCCGCCTCCCCCGCCCCCTCCCGGAGCACCGAAGCGGCGCGGATGAGAACCGGGGCGCAGGTTTCGTGAATCGCCGTCCGCGGTCCGCCGTGGCACGCTCGTGAGGGAGCCGAGGCGGTGTCGCGCACGGGCGTCGGCACCGGATTCCGGGCGGCAAGATCCCCGACACCGGACCGCCACCCATTGTTCCGTGTCCGTCAGGCGGACCTCGGCGGCGGGCGGCACTGGGTGCCGGATACGGTGGTGACACCATGAGTGCTTCGCAGACCTCCGCTTCGGGGACTTCCGAGGTCCCCACCCTCCTCGTCAAGATCTTCGGCAAGGACAGCCCGGGCATCACGGCGGGCCTCTTCGACACCCTTGCCGCCTACCTCGTCGACGTGGTCGACATCGAGCAGGTCGTCACCCGGGGCCGCCTGGTGCTGTGCGCGCTGGTGACGCAGCCGCCGGCCGGTCTGGAGGGCGACCTGCGGGCCACCGTGCACAGCTGGGCCGAGTCGATGAAGATGCAGGCGGAGATCATCTCCGGGCACGGCGACAACCGTCCGCGTGGTCACGGGCGCTCTCTGGTGACCGTGCTCGGCCACCCCCTGACCGCCGAGTCGACGGCCGCCATCGCCGACCGGATCGCGAAGGCCGGGGGCAACATCGACCGCATCTTCCGGCTCGCCAAGTACCCGGTGACGGCGGTGGAGTTCGCGGTGTCCGGCGTGGAGACGGAGCCGCTGCGCACGGCTCTGGCCTCCGACGCGGCGGCACTGGGTGTCGACGTCGCGGTGGTCTCGGCGGGTCTGCACCGACGCGCCCAGCGGCTGGTGGTCATGGACGTGGACTCGACCCTGATCCAGGACGAGGTCATCGAGCTGTTCGCCGCGCACGCGGGCTGCGAGGACAAGGTCGCCGAGGTGACGGCGGCGGCGATGCGCGGGGAGCTGGACTTCGAGCAGTCGCTGCACGCGCGCGTGGCGCTGCTGGAGGGGCTGGACGCGTCGGTGGTGGAGAAGGTGCGCCAGGAGGTCCGGCTGACACCGGGCGCGCGCACCCTGATCCGCACCCTGAAGCGGCTCGGCTACCAGGTGGGGGTCGTCTCCGGTGGATTCACCCAGGTCACCGACGATCTGAAGGAGCGGCTGGGCCTGGACTTCGCGCAGGCCAACACGCTGGAGATCGTCGACGGCAAGCTGACCGGCCGGGTGACCGGCGAGATCGTGGACCGGGCGGGCAAGGCCAGGCTGCTGCGCCGGTTCGCCGCGGAGGCCGGGGTGCCGCTGTCGCAGACGGTGGCGATCGGTGATGGCGCCAACGATCTGGACATGCTGAACGCGGCGGGCCTGGGCGTGGCCTTCAACGCCAAGCCGGTGGTGCGCGAGGCGGCGCACACGGCGGTGAACTTCCCCTTCCTCGACACGGTGCTGTACCTCCTGGGCGTCACCCGGGAAGAGGTCGAGGCCGCCGACACGCACGACGAGAGCTGAGCTGACCCGGCCCGCTTCCGGCTTCCCGCTTCCGGCTTCCGGCTTCCGGCTTCCGGCTTCCGGCCACGGAGGGCCCGGCACCCTGTGCGGTGCCGGGCCTTTCGCCGTTGGGTGTCCGGAGGCCGGCGCCAGGTCAGTCCCGGAGGCCGGCGCCAGGTCAGTCCCGGGGGCGGCGCCGGGTCACTCGGAGGGCGCCCAGTACTCCGTGAGCGTGGCCACGGCGGGCTCGACGCTCTTCCAGGGGCCGTCGAAGGAGAGCACGGCGAAACCGGCGGCGGGAAAGCCGCGGCGGTTCATCCGTTCGCGGGCGTCACCGTCGGCCGAACCGGCCAGGATCTCCGCCAGACCGTGGACGCCCGGGTTGTGTCCGATCAGGATGACGTCCCGCGCGTCGTCGGGGAGCTCGTTGAGCACGGCGATCAGTTCGCCGGGCGAGGCCTCGTAGACCCGCTCCTCGTAGATGGTTTTCGGCCGGTGCGACAGCTCGTGGACGGCGAGCTTCCAGGTCTCCCGGGTGCGGGTCGCCGTGGAGCACAGGGCCAGGTCGAAGGCGATGCCGGTGTCGGCCAGCTTGCGCCCGGCGACCGCGGCGTCCATACGGCCCCGCTCGGCGAGCGGGCGTTCGTGATCGGGGACCTGGGGCCAGTCGGCTTTCGCATGCCGGAAGAGGACGATCCTGCGGGGTTCTGCGACGCTCATGGCACCCAGCTTCGCATGAACCAGGCCACCCGGCGCAGGGAGTTGACATGCGGGTTCACCGCGCGAAGGGGCTGGGCGTCAGCGCGCGAGGAGCTGCTGGGCGCGCTCCACGAGGCGCGCGATCGCGGGGTCGCCGCTCGCCGCCTGGGCGTCCGACGGGTTCAGTATCAGCGCGAGCAGCACGATGAACGCGAGGGCGGGCAGGGCGAGCGCCCACCAGGGGAGCCTGATGTCGACGCCGCCCGTGGTCGCCGGGTGGGGCCGGGAGTGGGTGGGGGCCGGCATGGTCGCCTCCGTGGGTCATCGAGCGGGTCCGTGACCGCTGGTGCGGTCACCACTCGAAGCTACGGAAACCGGGGGCGCCAACCCATCCGGAACTCCACCCAGTTGACCCTGACCCTTACCCCCTAGGGGATGGTGGGGTCAGCCCCACCATCCTCCGGGAGGAACGGGCGAACCGGTGGTCCCGGCGCGGGCCGCCGTCACGGGGACGCGACGGTCACGGCGGCCCCACGGTCACGGCGACCCGATGGTCACAGGGACGCGAAGGTCACAGGGACGCGAAGGTCACAGGGACGCGATGGTCACGGGGACGCGATGGTCGCCACGATGGCGATGATCACGAAGATGGCGAAGAACGAACCGAAGACGAGCAGCATCTTCTTCTGGCCGTTCTGCGGGTTCGGGTCGAGCACAGGCTGCATGCGCCCAGTCTCCCACCCCCTCCCCGCACGGCGGCACCGGGGGCGCCCGGCGCGCCGGGTCAGCGGGCCGCCTCCTCCTCCACCGTCCGGTCGCGGCCCGCCAGGAAGCCCACCGCCATCTGCGGCACCATCAGGGCCGCCATGAGGGCGATCGGCAGCCCCCAGCCGCCGCTCTGCTGGTAGAGCACGCCGACCAGCAGCGGGCCGGGGATGGAGATGAGATAGCCGGTGCTCTGCGCGAACGCGGACAGCTGGGCCACGCCCGGACCGCTGCGGGCACGCATGCCGACCATCGTCAGGGCGAGCGGGAAGGCGCAGTTGGAGACGCCGAGCAGCAGGGCCCACGCCCAGGCGCCGTCGACCGGGGCGAGGTAGAGCCCGGCGTATCCGGCGAGGCCGCAGGCGCCCAGGACCAGCACGATCGGCCCCTGGTGGGGCAGCCGGGTGGCGACCCGCGGGATGACGAAGGCCAGCGGCACGCCCATCACCATGGTGACGGCGAGCAGCACGCCCGCGGTGCCCGCCGGGACACCGGCGTCCCGGAAGATCTGCGGCATCCAGCCCATGGTGATGTAGGCGGCGGTGGCCTGGAGGCCGAAGAAGACGGCGAGTGCCCAGGCGGTGCGGCTGCGGGTGATGCGCAGCGGAGCGTGCTGTTCCGCGGCCCCGCGCACCGGCTCCCGGGACGGGACGGCGGTGGTGCCCCGGTCCCGCACGAGGGGCAGCCAGGGCAGGACGGCCGCGGCGGCGATGATCGCCCACACGGCGAGGCCGGACTGCCAGCTGCCGCCCATGGCGTCGGTCAGGGGGACGGTCACCGCGGCGGCGAGGGAGGTGCCGGCGGCGAGGGCCATCGAGTACAGGCCGGTCATGGAGCCGACCCGGTCGGGGAACCAGCGCTTGACGATGACCGGCATCAGGACGTTGCTGACGGCGATGCCCATCAGGGCGAGCGCGCTGGCGGCCAGGAAGCCGGCGGTGTTGCCGACGTAGGGCCGGATGAGCAGGCCGGCGGTGATGGCGGCCATGCCGGCGCACACCACGGCGGCCGGCCCGAAGCGGCGGGCCAGCCGGGGCGCGGTGACGCCGAAGACGGCGAAGCAGAGCGGGGGCACGGAGGTGAGCAGGCCGGCCACGCCGCCGCTCATGCCGAGCCCGTCGCGGACCTCCTCCAGGAGGGCGCCGAGGCTCGTGATGGCCGGGCGGAGGTTCAGCGCGGACAGCACGATGCCGACGACGACCAGCCGGGTCGCCCACGCGCGTGTGCGGCCCGCGCCGGGCGTCGTGTCGGGGGCGCTCGCCGCGGCGGCCGTACCGCGTTCGGTCGATGTCATCGCCGTACGGGTCTCCACTGTCCGGGTTTCCTCACTCACCATGAGACCCATCATAGAATCATAGGATGATTGCCTGTCCAGCCTGTCCACCCCCGGGACGTCCGTGCCCGGGTCTCTCGTGCGAAGGTGTGCCATGCCCTTGAGCCACCCGCGCCGTTCGGCGCTGTCCGAGCAGGTCATCGCCGAACTGCGCAACCAGATCACCTCCGGCGAGTGGCCGGTCGGCTCGCGCATCCCCACGGAGCCGGAGCTGGTCGAGCAGCTCGGGGTCGCCCGCAACACCGTCCGCGAGGCGGTCCGCGCGCTCGCCCACAACGGTCTGCTGGACATCCGCCAGGGCTCGGGCACCTACGTCGTGGCCACCAGCGAGCTGGCCGGCGTGATGCACCGCCGCTTCGCCGACGCCGACCCCCGGCACATCGCCGAGCTGCGCTCCACGCTGGAGTCGGCCGCGGCGAAGCTGGCGGCCGAGCGGCGCACCGAGAAGGACCTCAAGCAGCTGGACACGCTGCTGGCGCGGCGCGAGAAGGCGTGGGAGACCGGCGAGGCGGAGGCGTTCGTCACCGCCGACGCCACCTTCCACCTGGCCGTGGTGGCCGCCTCCCACAACGACGTGATGTCGGCGATGTACGCCGACCTGGGCGAGGTGCTGCGGGACTGGCTGCGCGCGGACGTCGGGGCGGAGCTGACCCCGGAGACGCACATGGACCACCGGCGCCTGGTGGACGCGATCCGCGCCGGGGACGCGGAGGCGGCGGCGATGGAGGCCGCGAGCTATCCGTTCCTGTGCGACCCGGGCCGGTTCACCGCGCCTTCTGGTGGCTGATCCAGACCGACCGGACCTCCTTCCAGCACCGGCCGGTGAGCCGTACGGTCATGGCCGGTCCGGCGTCCACGGGGGCGCCGTCGGTGTCGATGTCCCACCATCGGGCGCACTCGATGTGCAGGCGTACACGATCGATGTCGACATAGGGATTGTGGCAGTAGACCACCACCTGGGAGCCGCGGACCGTCGTACGGCAGGAGGCGCCGAACCGGCTCGGCGCGGGCGGCTTGCCGTCGCTCACGCGCGCGTGGGGCAGCGCGTCGTACGGCAGGGAGAGGACGAGGGCGAAGGCCACGGTCGCCGTGGCCAGGCTGCGGGACAGGCGCACAAGGGGGACCTCCTCGTCCGACTGCGGGGGACGTGCGAGGGAGGGTGTAATCCAGGGTGCGCCGTCGGCACGCCGACGGCCCGGCCGGTGGGCCGAACGGGTGACACGGCCCGGCGACGGCCCGGCCGGACGGCCGGCGCCCCGCTCCCCGCTCGTGGCGGGAATCGGGGCGTCGGCAGGTTCGTGCGAAGGTCAGGCGCCGATGGCGTGCAGACCTCCGTCGACGTGGATGATCTCGCCCGTGGTCTTCGGGAACCAGTCGCTCAGCAGGGCGACGACACCCTTGCCGGCCGGCTCCGGGTCCTTCAGGTCCCACTCCAGCGGGGAGCGCGAGTCCCACACGGAGGCCAGGTCGGCGAAGCCGGGGATGGACTTGGCGGCCATGGAGCCGATCGGGCCCGCCGAGATGAGGTTGCAGCGGATGTTCTGCTTGCCCAGGTCGCGCGCCATGTAGCGGTTGGTGGCCTCCAGGGCGGCCTTGGCCGGGCCCATCCAGTCGTACTGCGGCCAGGCGTACTGGGCGTCGAAGGTGAGGCCGACGACCGAGCCGCCGTTCTGCATCAGCGGCAGGCAGGCCATGGTCAGCGACTTCAGCGAGAACGCCGAGACGTGCATGGCGGTGGCCACCGACTCGAACGGCGTGTTCAGGAAGTTGCCGCCGAGCGCGTCCTGCGGGGCGAAGCCGATGGAGTGGACGATGCCGTCGAGGCCGCCCAGCTCCTCGCCGACGACGTCGGCCAGGCGCCCGAGGTGCTCCTCGTTCGTCACGTCCAGCTCGATGACCTTGGCCGGCTTCGGCAGCTTCTTGGCGATGCGCTCGGTCAGCGTGGGCCGCGGGAACGCGGTCAGGATGATCTCGGCGCCCTGCTCCTGGGCGAGCTTGGCGACGTGGAAGGCGATGGACGACTCCATCAGCACACCCGTGACCAGGATGCGCTTGCCCTCAAGAATTCCGCTCATGGTGATCAGTGACCCATTCCCAGTCCGCCGTCAACCGGGATGACGGCTCCAGTGATGTACGAGGCGTCGTCCGAGGCGAGGAACCGCACCGTCGCGGCGATCTCCTCCGGCTGCGCGTAACGGGCGAGCGGCACCTGCGAGACGATGCTCTGGCGCTGCTCGTCGCTGAGCGCCCGCGTCATGTCGGTGTCGACGAAGCCGGGCGCGACGACGTTGAAGGTGAGGTTGCGCGAGCCCAGCTCCCGGGCGAGGGAACGCGCGAAGCCGACCAGGGCGGCCTTGGAGGCGGCGTAGTTCGCCTGGCCCGCCGAGCCGAGCAGTCCGACCACGGACGAGATCAGGATGACGCGGCCCTTCTTGGCCCGCAGCATGCCGCGGTTGGCGCGCTTGACGACACGGAAGGTGCCGGTGAGGTTGGTGTCGATGACCGAGGTGAAGTCCTCCTCGGACATGCGCATCAGGAGCTGGTCCTTGGTGACGCCGGCGTTGGCGATCAGGACCTCGACCGGACCGTGCTGGTCCTCGATCTCCTTGTAGGCCTGCTCCACCTGCTCCGGGTCGGTGATGTCGCACTTGACGGCCAGGAAGCCGGCCGGCGGCTCTCCCGAGCGGTACGTGATCGCGACCTTGTCGCCGGCGTCGGCGAAAGCGCGGGCGATGGCGAGGCCGATGCCCCGGTTGCCTCCGGTGACGAGAACCGAGCGGCTCAACGGATCACCCTTTCGATAGCGGTCTGACACATCCGCCCGGACACCTGGATGACAGGCGGCTTCATCGAAAACCTATCGGTACCGCCACGTGCACGGGCAAGCGGGCACCGACAGTGGCGCGGGAGTGTCGCTGTCGGGTCCCTACAGAATCCTCCGGCCGGGGACCCAAACCTGTGGTCCGCCGCGCCGCTCCCGCGACATGATCGGAGCCGACAGGCCACGACAGCAGGGAGACCTCCGTGCCTCATTCCATCGACGAAGCCTTCACGGCGCTTCCGCTACGGGCCCTCGCCGACGCCGCGCTCGCACGCGCGCGTGCGCTGGGGGCCGAGCACGCGGACTTCCGGTTCGAGCGGGTGCGCAGCGCGTCCTGGCGGCTCCGGGACGCCCGGCCCGCCGGCTCGTCGGACACCACCGACCTCGGGTACGCGGTGCGGGTCGTGCACGGCGGGACCTGGGGCTTCGCCTCCGGGGTGGATCTGACCATGGACGCCGCCGCGCGGGTCGCCTCGCAGGCGGTGGCCATGGCCAAGCTGTCCGCGCAGGTGCTCCGGGCCGCCGGGTCCGACGAACGGGTGGAGCTGGCCGACGAGCCGGTGCACGCCGACAAGACGTGGATCTCGTCGTACGAGACCGACCCGTTCTCGGTGCCGGACGAGGAGAAGGCCGCGCTGCTGGCGGAGTGGAGCACGCGGCTGCTGGCCGCCAAGGGCGTCGACCACGTCGACGCCTCGCTGCTCACCGTGCACGAGAACAAGTTCTACGCCGACACCGCCGGGACCGTGACCACCCAGCAGCGGGTGCGGCTGCATCCGCAGCTGACGGCCGTGTCGGTCGACGAGTCGAGCGGGGAGTTCGACTCCATGCGCACCCTCGCGCCGCCGGTGGGGCGCGGCTGGGAGTACCTGACCGGCACCGGCTGGGACTGGGACACCGAGCTGGAGCGGATCCCGGAGCTGCTCGCCGAGAAGATGCGGGCGCCGAGCGTGGAATCGGGCCTGTACGACCTGGTGGTCGACCCGTCCAACCTGTGGCTGACCATCCACGAGTCCATCGGCCACGCCACCGAGCTGGACCGCGCCCTCGGCTACGAGGCCGCCTACGCCGGCACCTCCTTCGCCACCTTCGACCGGCTGGGCGAGCTGAAGTACGGCTCCGAGCTGATGAACGTCACCGGTGACCGCACCGCCGAGCACGGTCTGGCGACCATCGGCTACGACGACGAGGGCGTCGCGGCGCAGTCCTGGGACCTGGTGAAGGACGGCACGCTCGTCGGCTACCAGCTGGACCGCAGGATCGCGCAGCTGACCGGGTTCGAGCGGTCCAACGGATGCGCGTACGCGGACTCGCCGGCGCATGTGCCGGTGCAGCGCATGGCCAACGTGTCGCTCCGGCCGGATCCGGCCGGGCTGTCCACCGAGGACCTGATCGGCGGTGTCGACCGGGGCATCTACGTGGTCGGCGACCGGTCCTGGTCGATCGACATGCAGCGGTACAACTTCCAGTTCACCGGCCAGCGCTTCTTCAAGATCGAGAACGGGCGGATCACCGGGCAGCTCAAGGACGTCGCCTACCAGGCCACGACCACGGACTTCTGGGGGTCCATGACGGCCGTCGGCGGCCCGCAGACCTATGTCCTGGGCGGCGCCTTCAACTGCGGCAAGGCCCAGCCGGGCCAGGTGGCCGCCGTGTCCCACGGGTGCCCGTCCGCCCTCTTCAAGGGCGTCAACATTCTGAACACCACGCAGGAGGCCGGCCGATGAGCGCCCTCACCAACAAGCCGCACGAGGTCGTCGAGCAGGCCCTGGCGCTGTCCCGTGCCGACGGCTGCGTCGTCATCGCCGACGAGCACTCCACCGCCAACCTGCGCTGGGCGGGCAACGCGCTCACCACGAACGGGGTGACGCGCGGCCGTACGCTCACCGTGATCGCGACCGTGGACGGGGCGCAGGGCACCGCCTCCGGGGTCGTGTCCCGGTCGGCGGTCACCGCGGACGAGCTGGAGCCGCTGGTGCGGGCCGCCGAGGCCGCCGCGCGCGCCGCCGGGCCCGCCGAGGACGCGCAGCCGCTGGTCGGCGGGGTGCCGCAGTCCCCCGACTTCACGGACGCGCCCGCCGAGACCTCCTCCGCCGTGTTCGCCGGCTTCGCCCCGGCGCTCGGCGAGGCCTTCGCACGCGCGCGTGCGGGCGGCCGGGAGCTGTACGGCTTCGCCAACCACGAGCTGGTGTCGACGTACCTGGGGACGTCCACCGGGCTGCGCCTCCGCCACGACCAGCCCACCGGCACGCTGGAGCTGAACGCCAAGTCTCCGGACCGTACGCGCTCGGCGTGGGCCGGCCGGTCCACCCGGGACTTCAAGGACGTCGACCCGGGCGCCCTCGACGCCGAGCTGGCCGTACGGCTCGGCTGGGCGGAGCGGCGGGTGGAGCTGCCCGCGGGCCGCTACGAGACCCTGCTGCCGCCCACCGCGGTCGCGGACCTGCTGATCTACCAGCTGTGGTCGGCGTCGGGCCGGGACGCGGCCGAGGGCCGGACGGTGTTCTCCAAGCCGGGCGGCGGCACCCGGCTCGGCGAAAAACTGAGCGAGCTGCCGCTGACCCTGCGCAGCGACCCGAACGAGCCGGGACTGGAGTGCCCGCCGTTCGTGGTCGCCCATTCCTCGGGCGGCGACCAGTCGGTGTTCGACAACGGGCTGCCCACGCACACCACCGAGTGGATCGACGAGGGCGTGCTCACGCACCTGACGACGACCCGGCACAGCGCGGCCCTGACCGGGCTGCCGGTCGCCCCGGCGCTCGGCAACCTGATCCTGGACGGCGGCGGCGACCGCTCCCTCGAGGACATGGTCGCGGACACCGAGCGGGGGCTGCTGCTGACCTGCCTGTGGTACATCCGCGAGGTCGACCCGGCGACCCTGCTGCTGACGGGCCTGACCCGGGACGGCGTCTACCTGGTGGAGAACGGCGAGGTGACCGGCCAGGTGAACAACTTCCGGTTCAACGAGTCGCCCGTGGACCTGCTGGGCCGGGCCGTGGAGGCCGGGCGGACGGAGAAGACTCTGCCGCGCGAGTGGAGCGACTGGTTCACCCGGGCCGCGATGCCCGCGCTGCGCATCCCGGATTTCAATATGAGCTCTGTCAGTCAGGGCGTATAACCTCGTACTCGGCTGTCGTCCGACCGCCCGAAGATCATCAAGGAGACACGAGAACCGTGACGGACATCGTCGACGAGCTGAAGTGGCGGGGGCTCATCGCCCTCTCCACGGACGAGGACGCATTGCGCAAGGCGTTCGCGGACGGCCCCGTCACGTTCTATTGCGGCTTCGACCCGACCGCGCCCAGCCTGCACCTCGGCAACCTGGTGCAGATCCTGACGATGCGCCGCATCCAGGAGGCGGGCAACCGTCCGCTGGCGCTGGTCGGCGGGGCCACGGGTCTCATCGGCGACCCCAAGCCCACGGCCGAGCGCACGCTGAACGCGCCGGAGGTCGTGGCCGGCTGGGTGGAGCGGCTGCGCGCCCAGATCGAACCGCTGCTCCACTTCGACGGGCCGAACGCCGCGGTGATGGTCAACAACCTGGACTGGACCCAGGGCCTGTCGGCGATCGAGTTCCTGCGGGACATCGGCAAGTACTTCCGGGTCAACAAGATGATCGCCAAGGAGGCCGTCGCCCGGCGGCTCAACTCCGACGCGGGCATCAGCTACACCGAGTTCAGCTACCAGATCCTGCAAGGCATGGACTTCCTGGAGCTGTACCGGCGGCACGGCTGCACGCTCCAGACCGGTGGCAGCGACCAGTGGGGCAACCTCACCTCGGGCACGGACCTGATCCACCGGGTCGAGCCGGAGGCCGTGGTGCACGCGCTGGGCACCCCGCTGATCACCAAGGCGGACGGCACCAAGTTCGGCAAGACCGAGTCCGGCACGGTGTGGCTCGACCCCGAGATGACCACGCCGTACGCGTTCTACCAGTTCTGGGTCAACGCGGACGACCGGGACGTCTCGAAGTTCCTGCGCATCTTCAGCTTCCGGTCCCGTGAGGAGATCGAGGAGCTGGAGCGGCAGACGGAGGAGCGTCCGCAGGCGCGGGCCGCGCAGCGGGCGCTCGCCGAGGAGCTGACGACGCTGGTGCACGGCGCCGGCCAGACGGCCGCGGTGATCGCCGCGTCCAAGGCGCTGTTCGGTCAGGGCGAGCTGGCGGAGCTGGACGAGCGCACCCTGTCGGCGGCGCTGTCCGAGGTGCCGCACATCCAGGTGACCGAGCTCGCCGCGGTGGTCGATCTGTTCGCCGAGGTCGGGCTGGTGGCGAGCAAGTCCGCCGCCCGGCGGACGGTCAAGGAGGGCGGTGCCTACGTGAACAACGTGAAGGTCACCGCGGAGGACTTCGTCCCGGGTGCCGAGGAGCTGCTGCACGGGCGGTGGCTGGTGCTGCGGCGGGGCAAGAAGAACCTCGCCGCGGTGGAGATCGTTTCCGAGTAGCGCCTCGGGGGCGTGGGTGAACCGGCGACCGCGGCACCGTCGTGGCCGCCCGCGCGGTTCCCCGCGCCCCGCCCGGGGCGCCTGCTCCGGGGCGTTCCGGGCTCAGGCCCGCTGTTTGCGCTTGCCCAGCGTCGCCATGTAGAGCATGTCGACCGCGAAGACGATGATGATCGCGGCCACCAGCTGGAAGGCGTGCCGGCTCCAGTCGATGCCCCGGGTCTCGGCGACGCCGAGGGCTTGGGCGATCGCGTTGCCCACGATGGCTCCCAGCATGCCGCAGATGGTGGTCAGCCACAGGGGGCTGTGCTGCTTGCCCGGGATGATCGCCTTGGCGATGAGGCCCAGCACAAATCCCACGATGATCGCCCACAACCAGCCCATGGCTGCCTCCTCGTACGGCTCGACGTGAGCATTACGGCCAGTGTGGTTCGGTCCGCCGTACGGCGCACGTCGGGCTCCGCCGTACGCGGGGCCGGCGCGTCGTCGCAGGCAGGGGGGCGACCCGGTCTCGAAGGTGGCGGGGGTGCGGCGTAACGTGGGAGGCGTCCCGGCCCGGTTCCCCGCCGGATGTGGACGAGGATGCGGGCCGGGGAGTGTCCGATGCGGGCGGATGGTGGAATGTGATGCGGAAACAGCACGGTGGCGGTGCCCAGGTGTTCCGGATCACCGGTGCCCGGACCGGACTCGCCGAGGACGTCCGGGGCCGGCAGCGGCGGTATGTGATCTCGATGTCGATCCGTACCGCGTCGGTGATCCTCGCGGTCGCGCTGTGGAACGTCGAACGGTACGTCGCCATCGTCGCGCTCGTGCTCGGCGGACTCCTCCCCTATGTCGCGGTGGTGATCGCCAACGCGGGCCGGGAGAGGCCGCCCTCTCTTCCGTCGACGTTCGTCACCGCGCCCGTGCCTCCGATGATCGCGCCCCCTCAGGCCGGGGACGAACAGGCGGAGTCGGCGCGGCAGGACGCGCCGGCGGACTCGGCGGCCGGAACGCGCACCGACCGTCCCGACCCGGTCTGAGCACCGCGGACGCGGCGGAAGCGGAATGCGCGCCTGCGCCAAACTCAAGAAAACCTCAGATCAATCCTGCTGTTCCGGTGCCGGGCGATGGGGTACCCGTGACATACTGCGTACGCGCTCCGCATCCCCCGTCGGAGCGACGGACCGACGCCGGGCAGCTCCCCCCGTGGCTGCCCGGCGTCGCCATGTTTCCGCCCGTTCCTGAGCCGAACCCGAGAAAGACGAACTCGAGACGAAGCCGTGAGTGACGAGACCCCGATCTGCTCCGCCAAGGGCTGCCGTGCCGACGCCGTGTGGGTACTGGCGTGGAACAACCCGAAGATCCATACACCGGAGCGGCGCAAGACCTGGCTGGCCTGCGAGGAGCACCGCGAGCATCTGTCGCAGTTCCTCGGGGTCCGGGGATTCCTGAAGGACGTGGTGACCTTGCGGGAGTGGCATGCCTCCGAGGAGGCCCAGCCGCCGGCCGGCTAGCCGCCGATCGCCGACATGGGGCGGTCCGGCTGGACGAAGGACGGGTCGTCCAGGCCCGCTCCCGCCTTCTTCCCCCACATCGCCAGCCGCCAGATCCGGGCGATCTCCTCGTCCGGGGCGCCCGAGCGCAGGGCCGCGCGGAGATCGGTCTCCTCGGTGGCGAACAGGCAGGTCCGTACCTGGCCGTCGGCGGTGAGGCGGGTGCGGTCGCAGGCCGCGCAGAACGGCCGGGTCACCGAGGCGATCACGCCGACCCGGTGCGGTCCGCCGTCCACCAGCCAGCGCTCCGCCGGTGCCGAGCCGCGTTCGCCGTCGCCCTCGGGGGTGAGGTCGAAGCGGGTGTGCAAGGAGGCGAGGATGTCCCCGGCGGTGACCATGCCCTCGCGCTTCCAGCCGTGCTGGGCGTCCAGGGGCATCTGCTCTATGAAGCGCAGCTCGTAGTCGTGCTCCACCGCCCAGGCGAGGAGGTCCGGGGCCTCGTCGTCGTTGAGGCCCGGCATCAGGACCGCATTGACCTTGACCGGGGTGAGGCCGGCCTCGCGGGCGGCCCGAAGTCCTTCGATGACGTCCTTGTGGCGGTCGCGGCGGGTGAGGGTCTTGAAGACGTCGGGGCGCAGGGTGTCCAGGGAGACGTTGACCCGGTCCAGGCCCGCGGACTTCAGGGCGGCCGCCGTGCGCACCAGGCCGATGCCGTTGGTGGTGAGGGACATCTGCGGGCGCGGGGCGAGGGCCGCGACGCGCTCGACGATGCCGGCCAGGCCGGGGCGCAGCAGGGGCTCGCCGCCGGTGAAGCGGACCTCCTCGATGCCGAGCGTCCGGACCGCGATGTCGATGAGCCGGACGATCTCGTCGTCCGTGAGCAGGTCGGGCTTGGCCAGCCACTGCAGGCCCTCTTCGGGCATGCAGTAGGTGCAGCGCAGATTGCACCGGTCGGTCAGCGAGACCCTCAGGTCGGTGGCCACTCGGCCGTAGGTGTCGATGAGCACGTGGGCCCCCTCCCTCTCCCGGTCACTCTTTTCCGGTGCGGTGCGTCCTCCGTCACTTGCGAGCCTACGTGACCCGGCTGACATCGACAGCGGCCCGATCCCACGAGGTACGGCACGGCCGCGTCGTAGAACCGTACAGTCCCGGACGAGGCGGCCGTCCGTACGAACCTCAGTGGGCTCCGGTGCCGGTCAGGGACCGCACCTCCAGTTCGGCGTACTTGCCGGGGTCCGGGACCTCCTTCGACAGCAGGGTGCCCACGACGCCGAGCAGGAATCCGACGGGGATGGAGATGATGCCGGGGTTCTCCAGCGGGAACCACTGGAAGTCGGCGCCGGGGAACATCGAGGTCGGCTTGCCGGAGACCACCGGGGAGAACAGGACCAGCCCGACCGCGGTGACCAGCCCGCCGTAGATCGACCACAGGGCGCCCGTGGTGGTGAACCGCTTCCAGAACAGGCTGTAGAGGATGGTCGGCAGGTTGGCGGAGGCGGCGACCGCGAAGGCGAGGGCCACCAGGCCGGCCACGTTCAGGTCGCGGGCCAGGGCGCCGAGGACGATCGAGACCGCGCCGATGCCGACGGTGGCCCAGCGGGCCGCGCCGATCTCCTGCTTCTCGGTGGCCCGGCCCCTCTTGATGACGTTCGCGTAGATGTCGTGTGCGAACGAGGACGAGGAGGCCAGGGTGAGGCCGGCGACGACCGCGAGGATCGTGGCGAAGGCGACCGCGGAGATGGTGGCGAGCAGGACCGCTCCCCAGTTGGAGTCGACACCGCCCAGGTGCAGGGCCAGCAGCGGTGCCGCGGTGTTGCCCGCCTTGTTGGAGGCGATGATCTCGTCGGGCTTGATCAGCGCGGCGGCGCCGAAGCCGAGGGCGAGGGTCATCAGGTAGAAGGCGCCGATCAGGCCGATCGCCCAGATGACGGACTTGCGGGCGGCCTTGGCGGTGGGCACCGTGTAGAAGCGGATCAGGATGTGCGGCAGGCCGGCGGTGCCCAGGACCAGGGCGATGCCGAGCGAGAGGAAGTCCAGCTTGGTGGTGCCGGTGGCGCCGTACTTCAGGCCGGGCTCCAGGAAGGCCGAGCCCTTGGCGCTGTTGTCGGCGGCCTTGCCGAGCAGGTCCGAGATGTCGAAGTGGAACTTCAGGAGCACCAGGAAGGTCAGCAGCAGGGCGCCGATGATCAGGAGCACCGCCTTGACCATCTGGACCCAGGTGGTGCCCTTCATGCCGCCGATGGTGACGTACACGATCATCAGGACGCCGACCAGGGCGACGATGCCGATCTTGCCGCCGTCGCTGGTGATGCCGAGCAGCAGGGAGACGAGGACGCCGGCGCCGGCCATCTGGGCCAGCAGGTAGAAGATGGACACGACGATCGTGGAGGCGCCGGCGGCGGTGCGGACGGGGCGCTGGCGCATGCGGTAGGCCAGCACGTCGCCCATCGTGTAGCGGCCGGAGTTGCGCAGTGGTTCGGCGACCAGGAGCAGGGCGACGAGCCAGGCGACGAGGAAGCCGATGGAGTAGAGGAAGCCGTCGTAGCCGAAGAGGGCGATGGCTCCGGCGATGCCGAGGAAGGAGGCGGCGGACATGTAGTCGCCGGAGACGGCGAGACCGTTCTGGAAGCCGGTGAACTGCCGCCCGCCGGCGTAGAAGTCGGCGGCGTCCTTGGTCTGCCGGCCCGCCCAGACGGTGATCACGAGGGTCGCGGCGACGAACACCGCGAACAGGGTGATGATCAGCGTCCGGTGCTCGCTCGCCTCGCCGGCGGCCAGCAGGGTGTGCTGTGCTGGGCTCATGCGCCGCCCTCCATCCGGGACTTGATGGCCTCGGCCTTCGGGTCGAGCTCGGCGGCGGCGTGCCGGGCGTACCACCACGCGATGAGGAACGTGGTGAGGAACTGGGCGAGACCCAGGACGAGGGCGACGTTGATGTTGCCGGCCACCTTGGTGCCCATGAAGCCGCCCGCGTAGTTGGAGAGCAGGACGTAGAGCAGGTACCAGGCGATGAAGGCGATGGTCAGGGGGAAGGCGAAGGAGCGGTGGGCGCGGCGCAGTTCACCGAACTCCGCGCTCTGCTGCACCTCGGTGAATTCCTCGGTGGAGGGAAGGTGGGCCTGGGGTCTGGCGGGCGGCGGTGTCTCGGTAGCCACGGAGTCTCCTCGCGTCACGGATGTGCGCTTGCTGATCTCACAGGACGGCATCACATTACAGGGAGTCATGGATTGGCTCCTTTGGGTGATTCCGGTGGGGGGCGCGAACCTGATGGGCCCTCCTTTCACGGTCACGGCGCCGCCCGCGGACCGGTTCAAGTCGGTCACGCCCTTTCGGAGATCAGCTCCGGGAGATAGCTTCGCTCTGCACCACCCGTCATGTACCTGCCCGAGCAGCATCCGCGTCTCGGGCGGTTTCGTATCCGGATGATGTGGAGATCCCATGGCTCATCTGCGCTCCAGACGTCGGCTCGGGCTGGCCGTGCCGGTCGTGCTGTCGCTGACCGCCACGCTCGGCTTCCTGCCGTCGGCGGCCTCGGCGGCGACCCCGGCGGCCACGACGGCGCGGGCGGCGGACGGCCCCACCCTCGCGTACGTGGTCAACACCAGGACGGACCACCGGACGATCGAGTCGGTGCAGCAGGCGATCACGCGCAACGGCGGTACGGTCGTGGCGAGTTACGACCGGATCGGTGTCATCGTCGTCCACTCCGCCAATCCCGACTTCGGCACGCGCATGCGTGCGGTGCGGGGCGTGCAGTCGGCGGGTGCCACGCGGACCGCGCCCCTGACCCCGGCGGGCACGACCGACGAGGGCGCGGTGCAGGTGCTGTCGAAGGCGGAGGCCGCGCGGATCGCCCGGGACACGACGGCGGGCGCGGAACCCCTCGAAGCCGACCAGTGGGACCTGCGGGCGATCGGCGCGGACAAGGCCGCGACGGTCAACCCGGGCAGCAGGAACGTCACGGTCGGAGTCATCGACACGGGCGTCGACGACACCCACCCGGACATCGCCCCGAACTTCTCCGCCTCCCAGTCGGCGAACTGCGTGAGCGGCAAGGCGGACACGACGTACGGCGCCTGGCGGCCGGCGGACGCCGACCACTACCACGGCACCCATGTGGCGGGCGAGATAGCCGCGGCCCGCAACGGCATAGGCGTGGCGGGTGTGGCGCCGGGCGTGAAGGTCGCGAGCATCACCGTGGCCCAGCCGGACGCGACCTCGTTGTTCTACCCGGAGAGCGTGGTCTGCGCCTTCGTGTTCGCCGCGGATCACGGCGTCGAGATCACCAACAACAGCTACTACGTTGATCCATGGCTGTACAACTGCATGAACGACCCCGATCAGCGTGCCATCGTCGATGCGGTCAACCGGGCCCAGCTGTACGCCCAGCGCAAGGGCACGCTCAACATCGCCTCGGCCGGCAACTCCAACGACGACCTGGACGCCGACGCGATCGTGGACGACTCCAGCCCCGACGACTCGACGGCGGGGACCCGCACGGTCGACCCGCACGAGTGCTTCGACGTGCCGACCCAGTTGCCCGGCGTGGTGACGGTGAGCGCGGTGGGCGTGAAGGGGACCAAGTCCTACTACTCCAGCTACGGCCGGGGCGTGGTCGACGTGGCCGGACCGGGCGGCGACAAGTACCAGATCCCGGACACGCCGTCGAAGAACGGCCGCATCCTGTCCACCCTGCCGAACAACCAGTACGGCTTCCTCCAGGGGACGTCGATGGCCTCCCCGCACGTGGCCGCGGTGGCCGCGCTGCTCAAGTCGGCCCATCCGCACGCCACTCCGGCGCAGTTGCAGGCGCTGCTGAAGGCCGAGGCGGACAACCCGGGCTGCCCGGCCGAGCCGTACGACGGTGACGGCGACGGGGTCGTGGACGCGACCTGCGTCGGCGGCAAGCGGGTCAACGGTTTCTACGGCTCCGGTGTCGTCAACGCGCTGCGCGCGGTCAGGTAGCCGGACGGCGAAGCGGTCGGTCTTCACTATGCGGTGTTGAAGAAATATTGATTCAATCAATACTGCATAGTGAAGTAATGACTGCAATCAATGATGCCTGGGTGGCCGTGGGCGGAACGCCCGCGCTGCTGCCGCGTCTTACGGCCGTCGTCCGCGAGGACACGCTCCCCTCGACGCTGCCCGTCAGGGAGCTGGCACGCGCCTGTGCGGGAGCGTGCGCGCTGGCCGCCGCCGAGCTGGGAGCGCGGCGGGCCGGGCTCGCCGAGGTGCCGGCGGTCACCGTGGACGACGGCGCGGTCGCCGCCGCCTTCCACAGCGAGCGGCTCGTGCGGGTCGACGGCCGGACGCCGGACGTCTTCGCCCCGCTGTCGCGGTTCTGGCGAACGGCGGACGGCTGGCTGCGCACCCACGCCAACTACCCGCATCACCGGGCCCGGCTGACGGCCGCGCTGGGCCTGCCGGCGGACGCCTCGGTGGCGGAGGTCGCCGGCCGGCTCGCCGAACGCTCCGCCCCCGAGGCCGAGGAGGCCGTCCAGGCCGCCGGCGGCCTCGCCGTGGCCCTGCGCACGCCGCGGGAGTGGCAGGCGCACCCGCAGGCCGCCGAGGTGGCCGCACGGCCGCTGGTCGAGCGCGCCCGGCTGGACGCGGCGCCCGCGCGCGTGCTGCCTGCCCTGGACCCGGCCGCCGCTCCCCTGCTGCCCGCCGCCGGGCTGCGGGTCCTGGACCTGACCCGGGTGCTGGCGGGCCCGGTCGCCACCCGCACCCTGGCCCTGCTCGGCGCGGACGTCCTGCGTCTGGACGCGCCCTGGCTGCCGGAACTCCCGGACCAGCACGCCGACACCGGCATCGGCAAGCGGTCCGCCGCGCTCGACCTGGACTCCGGCCGGGAGACCTTCGAGGAGCTGCTGGACACGGCCGATGTCGTCGTCACCGGATACCGGCCGGGCGCTCTGGACCGGTTCGGGCTCGCGCCGCGGGCGCTGGCCGAGCGGCACCCGGGGCTGGTCGTGGCGCAGGTGTCGGCATGGGGCGCGTACGGGCCGTGGGGCGGGCGGCGCGGCTTCGACAGCCTGGTGCAGGTCGCGACCGGCATCGCGGTCGCCGAGGGAGCGGCGGAGCGGCCCGGCGCGCTGCCCGCGCAGGCCCTGGACCACGGCACCGGCTATCTGCTCGCGGCGGCCGTCCTGCGGGCGCTCACCGAGCAGTCGTACGACGGCGGGAGCCGGCTGGTCCGGGCGGCGCTGGCCCGGACCGCCCACTGGCTGACGCACGGCATCCGCCCGGCACCGGGCGAGGGCGCGCCGTATCCGGGCCCGGACGCCTGGCTGACCGAGACGGACAGCGCCCTGGGCCGCCTGCGGCACGTCCGTCCGGCCGTGTCCTTCGCCGGCGGCCCCACCGCCTGGCGGCGTCCGCCGGTGCCCTGGGGGTCGGACACCGCGACGTGGCTGTGACGGTCGCCCCCGTGAAGGACACGGTGACGCGCGGCGATCGTGGCGGCCGATGCGGACGCGGCCATGGACGCGGCCATGGACGCCACCGTCGGCGTCCATGACCGATCAACGTGCGTGTCTGATCAACGTGCGTGACCGATCAGCGTCCCTGACTGATCAGCGTCCGTGACTGATCAATGTGCGGGACCGATCAACGTCCGTGACCGATCAATGTGCGGGACCGATCAACGTGCATGGCCGATCAAAGTGCATGACCCATCAACGTCCGTGACGACGTCGGTGACCGATCATGGACGAAGCTTGATTCAGCCCTTGGCCCCGTTGGTCACCAGCACCTTGAGCGCCGTGCGTTCGTCCATGGCCTTGTAGCCGGCGGGGACGCCCTCGATGTCGACGGTCATGTCGAACACCGGAGAGGGGTCGATCGTGCCGTCGAGCACGTCGGGCAGCAGGTCGGGGATGTAGGCGCGGACCGGGGCGACGCCGCCGCGCAGGGCGATGTTCCGGTCGAACATCACGCCGAGGTCCAGGCCGGTGCCGCTGCCGTGGGGCACGCCGACGAAGCCGATGGCGCCGCCGTCGCGGGTGATGTTCACGGCCGTCCGCATGGACTGCTCGGTGCCGACCGCCTCCACGACGGCGTGGGCGCCCTGCCCGCGGGTCAGCTCGCGGACGGCCTCGACGGCCGCGTCCCCGCGCTCGGCGACGACGTCCGTGGCGCCGAACCGGCGCGCGATGTCGGTGCGCACCTCGTGCCGGCCGAGCGCGATGATCCGCTCGGCGCCGAGCCGCTTGGCGGCCAGCACGGCGCACAGACCGACCGCGCCGTCGCCGACGACCGCGACCGTGGCGCCGGGCCGGGCGCCCGCGCCGAGGGCGGCGTGGTGGCCGGTGCCGAGGACGTCGGAGAGGGTCAGCAGGGCGGACAGCAGATGGTCGTCGGAGGCCGCGTCCTTGGGCAGCTGCACCAGGGTGCCGTCGGCGAACGGCACGCGGACGGCCTCGCCCTGGCCGCCGTCGTAGCCGACGGTGCCCCAGAAGCCGCCGTGCTCGCAGGACGTGGTCAGGCCCTCGCGGCAGTAGTCGCAGACGCCGTCGGACCACATGAAGGGCGCGACCACCAGGTCCCCGCGCCGGACGGTGCCCACCTCGGAGCCGGTCTCCTCCACGATCCCGAGGAACTCGTGCCCGATCCGCTGGCCCGGCTGCCGGGCCGCCTCGCCGCGGTAGGCCCACAGGTCGCTGCCGCAGATGCAGGCCCGCAGCACCCGCACGACGGCGTCGGTGGGCAGCTGCACCACGGGCTCGGGCACGTCCTCCACGCGCATGTCGTACGGGGCGTGGATGGTGGTGGCGCGCATGGCGAGGATCCTTCTCGTGCGGGGGTGGTACGAGCGTCGGGCGAGGTCGTCCGGCGCGCTCAGGGGTGTCGAGCGCACTTCACGGTACGCCGCGGCCGCCGGGCTCCGCGCGGCCAGGGGTGCCCAGGGGCGCCTCCCCGCGATCAGACCCCAGCCGCCCCCAGCAGACTGCCCGCCGCATACGTCACCCCCATCGCCAGCGCGCCGCCCGCCACGTTGCGCAGGACCGCGCGTTTGGGGTCGGCCGCGCCGAGGCGGGCACTGCTCCAGCCGGTGAGGGTCAGGGCGGCCAGGACCGAGACGACGGTGACGCCGAGGCGCCGGTCGGCCGGGGGCAGGACGATGGCCAGCAGAGGGAGCAGCGCGCCCACGGTGAAGGCCAGGAAGCTCGCCCCGGCCGCGTGCCAGGGATTGGTCAGCTCGTCCGGGTCGATACCCAGCTCCACGCGCGCGTGGGCCCTCAGCGCGTCCCGCGCGGTGAGCTGTTCGGCGGCCTCGCGGGCCACCTCGCGGGTCAGGCCGCGCTCCTCCAGCAGCTCGGTCAGCTCGCGCAGTTCGGCCTCCGGCCGCTCGCGAAGCTCCCGCTTCTCCAGGGCCAGCGCGGCCATCTCGGAGTCGCGCTGCGTGGACACGGAGACGTACTCGCCGGCCGCCATGGACATGGAGCCGGCGAGCAGGCCGGCCAGTCCGGCGGTGAGCAGGGCGGCCCGGCTCCCGGTCGCGCCGGCCACGCCGACCACCAGGCCCGCGGTGGAGACGATGCCGTCGTTCGCGCCCAGCACGGCCGCCCGCAGCCAGTTCAGCCGTGAGCCGAGCGTGCCGCCGTGGGCCTCGTCGTGGGTGGGTTCCGTCACAGCAGGGAGGATCCCACCCCGGCCGTCGCGCCGCGGGAGCGACATGGGGGCTCCGCCGGACCTTCGGCGCGGTCCGCGGCCGTGCCGCCACCAGACCCGGACCTACGGCGGAGGTCCGCGGCCGTGCCGTCACCAGACCCGGACCGACGGCGGAGGTTCGCGGCCGTGCCGTCACCAGACCCGGACCGACGCTCCCCGGGCGAACACCGGGCTGGTGGCGCCGGCCGGTGGCCGGGCCAGGGGCTCGGCGATCTCCGCCACGGTGGGGCCGACCTTCGCCGCGAGGGGGGCCAGGAGGGCCAGGTCGAAGCCGTAGAGCCGGGCCGCGTTGCCGCCGAGCATGGCGGCGACCTCCGCGCGCGGGACGCCCGCGTAGGCGAACCGGAGGGCCTCCCGGGTGTACGGGTGGGTGCCCTCGTCGTGCGGGTAGTCGCTGCCCCACATGATCTTGTCGACGCCGATGCGGTCGCGCAGCGGCACCTCGTGGGGGCGCATGAAACTGGCGCCGACGTAGCAGTTCTCCCGCCAGACCCGGGAGGGCGCCTCGCCCATGCCCGCCGCCAGACCGGCACCGAACTTCGCCTCCGCGGTGGCGGCCTCGGAGGCTTGCGCGGCGGTGGCGACCAGACGGCCGTGGTAGTAGTCCAGCATGTCCAGGACACCGGGGATCCAGCCGGAGCCCTGCTCGGTCAGGACCAGCCGCAGATCCGGGTGACGGCGGAAGGCTCCGCCGAAGACCAGGTGCCACAGGGCGCGGTGGGAGAACCACGTCGTCTCCACCATGAACACCGCGCGCGCGGCCGGTTCCTCGCCGAGCGGCGGGGACGCCGAACCGGCATGGTGGTTGACGGGCAGGCCGTGCTCCGCGCAGGCGGCCCAGATCGGGTCGTACGTGCGCGAGTACAGCTCGGGCAGGCCGGATCCGGGCGGGGTGCCGGGCAGCATCAGGCCGCCCTTCAGGCCCGCCGAGGCGGCCCAGCGGATCTCCTTGACGGCCTCCTCGACGTCCCCGAGGAGGATCTGGAAGACACCCGCCCGGCGCCCCGGAGCCGCCGCGCAGAAGTCCGCGAGCCACCGGTTGTGGGCGCGCAGGCCCGCCCAGCGCCGCGCGAAGTCCTCGGCGTCCGGCGGCGGGGCCATCAGCGAGCCGGACGGGAAGAACGGCGGGATGGTGTTCGGGAAGAGCACCTCCGCGACGATCCCGTCCGCCTCCATCTCCGCGAGGCGCCGGTCGGAGTTCCAGTTGCGGTCCGCGGAGTCGGCGAGCAGGTCCTCGTAGGGGTTGACGTAGGTGGCCGCCCAGACGTCGAAGTCGTCGTGGTGGCGCTTGGCCAGGTACGGCTTGTAGTCGAGCAGATCGGCGCCGGCGTGGCAGTCGGCGGAGATCACCGTGTAGCGGTCCGTCACCGGGTCACCTCCGGGAGGGGGAAGTCGCGGTCGGGTCCCTGGAGCGGGAAGTCGCCGCCCGTCAGCCAGTGTCTGCCCGCCTCGCGCGAGCGCGCCCAGGACGCCTCCACGGCCGCCTGGTCGGCGGGCTGGCCGAGGTTCGCGGGGGTGGGGCCGATACGGCGGGCCAGGGGGGTCAGCTTCTCGGTGTCGAAGCCGAAGACCTCGGCCGCGGTGAGGCCCAGCATGCGGCGGGTCTCGGCGACCGGGATGTCGTGGAAGGTGCGCCGCAGCCACGCGCGCGTGTCGGGCCAGGTGCCCTCGGGGTGCGGGAAGTCGCTGCCCCAGAGGATGTTGTCGACGCCGATCTCGTGGCGCTGGGCCAGTTCGCGCCGCTTGGTGTTGGTGGCGCAGACGAAGATCTGCCGGTCCAGGTACTCGTGCGGCGGTCGCTTCAGCTCCTGGAACGGGGAGAGCTTCTTGCCGCCGTGGGCGCCGAGGTAGAGGCGGTCCATGAACCACAGCAGGTTCGGCAGCCACCAGCAGCCCGACTCGGCGACGCCGAAGCGCAGGCCCGGGTGGCGTTCGAAGGCTCCGGACCAGAGCAGGAACCACAGCGGACGGGCCGGCCACCAGGTCACCTCGCTGACGTAGATGCCGAGGTGGTCGCCGTACTCGTGGCGCGGGGCGGCGCCGGAGTGGGTGAGCACCGGCATGGCGCATTCGGCGGCGGCCGCCCACACCGGGTCGTAGCGGCGGTCGTGGTACGGGTCCCGGCCGCCCCACATGGCCGGGATCATCAGGGCGCCGAGGCCGGACTCCCGGGCCCGGTGGATCTCGGCGACGACCTTGTCGACGGGGGCCGTGACGGGCAGCAGGGCCACTCCGCAGTGCCGTTCGGGGTGCTCGGACACGAACTCCGCCAGCCAGCGGTTGTGCGCCTGCGCGCCCGCCATCCCCAGCTCCGGGTCCTGGTCGCCCGAGAGGCCGAGGCCCACGCCGAAGGGCGCGGCGGTCCGGCTGTCCACGGCGTCGGCGTCCGGGAAGACGACCTCGGCGGCCACGCCGTCCCCGTCCAGCTCCTTCAGGCGCCGGACGGCGTCCCAGCCGCCGCGCAGGCCCTCCTCGTTGTCCTGGAACCACCGGGCCGCGAACGCCTCGTTGCGGATGCCGAGCCGGGTCATCTCCTCGCGGCGCCGGTCGCGGCCCGCGAGGAACTCGTCGAAGTCCCGGTGGAACCGGGACTCCAGGTAGAGCCGGTACCGCTCGGTGGGCAGCCCGGCGTGACAGTCGGAGGAGATGATCAGATACGGGTCCTGGCCGGTCACGACAGCCTCCCGGTCAATCGAGTATGAAGCTTTCGAGGTACGACGGGTTCGCGCGCTCCAGCATCGAGCGCGCCCGCGCGCGGATCTGTGCGTCGCTGTGGCCGCCGGCCGGCAGCATCCAGAAGCGGTCCTCCCGGATGCCGTCCACGACGAGAGCGGCGACGTCCTCGACGGGCGTGAACCGGACCTCCCGGCCGGCCTCGGCCATCGCCGCCTCCCACTGGCCGAGGGTGCGGTACGGCGTCTTCCTGGGCCGCTGTTTGGCGTAGCGGGCGGGGCGGTTGCGGTGCGACTCCCACAGTCCGGTGCGCAGCATGTGGGGCCCGGGGAAGAGCACCGAGGCGCCCACGCGCGCGTGCTCGGCCTTCAGATGGGCGTACAGGGACTCGGTCATCGTGACGACGGCCGCCTTGGTGACCGCGTAGACGGAGGCGGTCGGGAGCGGTGCGACACCGCCGTCGGCGGAGGACGTGTTGACCACATGACCGGGTTGACCCGACGTGATCATCCTGGGCACGAACGCCTGGATGCCGTGGAAGACGCCCCACACGTTGACGGCGAAGGCCCACTGCCAGTCGTTCGGTTCGTGCTCCCACATGCGCCCCTCGGCGCCGGAGCCGACCCCCGCGTTGTTGCACAGGACGTGCACGGCGCCGTAGGTGGCGTACGCCGTCTCGGCCAGTTCCAGCACCTGCTCCCGTACGCCCACGTCGGCCACGCGCGCGTGCACGTCGGCGCCCTCCGCGCGCAGGTCCGCCGCGGCCTTGTCCAGCGCCGCCTCCTCCACGTCGGCGAGGACGACCCGCAGGCCCTCCGCCGCGAACCGCCGGGCCATCGCCAGCCCGATCCCGCTCGCCGCCCCGGTGACGACGGCGACCTGTCCCGCCCTCAGCTCCACGGCCGCTCACCTCCCCCCGGGCGGCCCGTCGTGGGCCTGGAGCGGGTCGTCGTAGCGCTGGTGGACGTACGGCAACAGGGCCTGCGCGTCGACCCGTTCCACCACGCGGGCGCTCTGGTCGCTGGTCTTCTCGCCGATGCCGATCTCCAGCAGGCGCAGCACGGGGAGGTCGGCGACGGGGTCGTACAGGGACTCGCGGAGCACCACGTCCCCGGTGACCCGTTCCAGCCGGCGCACCTTCTCCCGCCGTACGCAGTGCACCAGCACGGGATCGCCGTCGAAACCGGAACCGTCCGCCGCGGGCAGGAACTTGAAGTAGAAGTCGGTCCTGCGGGCCGGTCCGGGCAGGGGCAGGGAGCCGCTGACCGCCCCGCGGATCTCCACGAAGGCGATGCCGTGCCGCGCCATCGACGCCCGTACGACGAGGCCGTCGCGCTCGACGGTGACCTCGCCGAGCTTCTTGGGTTCCCCGAAGACCTCGCGGCCGCCGGTGAGGGCGCGTTCGTGGGTCATCGGCATCACCAGGGGGTACCAGCCGTCGACTCCGCCGTGGGCGGCGGCGACCGCGAAGGAGCCCGCGCCGAGCGGGTACCCGGGCAGCTCGACCTTGCTGATGTTCACCCGCACCAGGGGCCGTGAGGCGGGCTTCAGCGGGGGCGGCAGCACCGCCGCGACCGCGTCCGGGTCGGTCTCCCAGAGGGCCACCACGCCGGTGGACCAGATGTCGGGGAGCCGTGCGCTCGCGGTGCGCGTCGCCGCGATCTCCCGCTCGGTCCGTGCGCCGTACCGCACGCGTGCCATAGCCGTACCGCCCTTCTTCTGACGGACCGTCACCTGTAACACAGTTACAGCAGCCGCGGCTCGGGGTAAATACGCGTGCACCGACGGGAGCGGGAGGGGTCATGCCGAGCCGGACGAGAAGCGCGCTGACCCGGGAGGCCGTGCTGGAGGCGGCCGCGGAGCTGGTGCGCCGGCACGGCCCGGACGCGCTGACGATGCGCGGGCTCGCCGCCGGGCTGGGCACCGCGGTGACGTCGATCTACTGGCACGTCGGGGGCCGCGAGGCCCTGCTCGACGCGCTCGTGGAGCGGACCGTGGCCGGTCTCGGCGAGATCCGCCCGGCCGGGCGCACCCCGGAGCAGCGCGTGCTGTCCGTCGCGCGCGCCCTGCGGCGCCAGCTGCGCGACCATCCGCACCTGGTGGCCCTGGTGCACGAGCGCGGCCTGACCGAGCGGATGTTCCTGCCCGCCCAGCGGGTCCTGGTGCGCGAGGCGCATGCGGCGGGGCTGCACGGGGCGCGGGCCGCCGAGTTCGTCCGGGCCGTGCAGTTCCAGGTGGTCGGGCATGTGCTGGTGGAGCGCAACCGCGAACGGGCGCCGGCGCAGCATCCGGGCGAGGAGGAGCTGTGGCGCGCGGCCGACGCGGGGGACGACCCCGCGCTGGCCCGGGCGCTGGCCCGCCCCGTGGACACGGAACGGCTGTTCGTGACGGCCGTACGGGCGCTGGTGCGGTCCCTGCTGGCCCCGCACGGAAAATGACTGGCGGCCGAACTGCCGTACGCCTACTGTTCGAGACCGCGGGGGCGGCTCCGCCGGCGTGCTTCCTTCTCTTCCCTTTCTCGGAATCCACAGCGCGCCCACTCTCCGCCCCCGCCTCGACCTCTCTTCCTCACCGGGGGATCCTGCTTGTCCGCACTGGCGTCCGTGCTGCTCCGTCGTCTCCGTACCGTCTACGTCGACCAGGCCGGACCGCGTCCGGGCGACCCGTCCACCGCCGAGGGTCTCATCGCCCTGGAGGGTGAACTGCTCGACCGGGGTTTCGCCCCGGCGGCCCCGCTCCGCGCGGCACTGGCCTGGCTCGGTCCCACCGGGCTCGCGGACGCCGGCCGGCAGCTGATCCGGCATCTGGACGCCGAGCTGGGCGCCGACCGCACCCACATGCCGCTGTTCCGCAACTTCCCGGTCTCCGTGCCCGACGACACGTTCGCGCTCTTCGTCGACCGGGTCTTCGCCCTGCTGCTGCAGTGGCCCGCCCAGCCCTGCGTGCTGTGCGGCACGGTGGGCAGCGTGCACCCGGTGGCGCCGTGCGCGCATCTGGTGTGCCGCGTCTGCTGGGACGGCGCGGACTACACCGGCTGTCCGCTCTGCCGCCGCCGGACCGACCCCGCCGACCCGTTCCTGGTGCCGGGCGAGCCGCGCCGGCCCCGGGACGTGCCGGCCGGCCCGCTGAGACTGCTCGCGCTCGGCACGGACATCCGGGCGGACACGGTCCGCGCCCTGCGCACCCTGCTGGCCCGGCGCACCCCCCTGCCCACGCAGGACCGCGCCGACCTGGCGGTGCTGCTGGCGCACGCGCCCGCGGACCTCGGCTGGTTCCCGGCGGACATCCCGGTCCGCGAGACCAGGGCGCTCGTGCTCGGCACCCTGCTGCGCGACCGGCACACGCGCGTGGCGGCGACCGGCCTGCTCACCACGCACCTGACCACCGCGACGGACGTGCTGCGGCTGCTGTGCGTGTGGTCCGGCGGCGCGGCGGACCTCATGACGCCGCCGAGGCTGCGCTCGCTGCCCCGCGCGCTGCGCGCCCTGCTGCTCGGCCTGCTCGACTCCCTCGCGGTGCCCTCACTGGTGGAGGACGTCCTGCGGCACCCCACCACGTGGAAGCGGGCCGCCGAGATCCTGCACCCCTTCGAGCATCACGCCCGCCGCCCCCGGGCCGCCCTCGCCTTCGCCGTGCTCCGCGGCACTCCGGCCGGGCCCGGCTCGGCCCTGGGTGAGGCCCTGCTGCGGACGGCCGCCGCCCACCCGGAGGCCGTCCGGGTCACGGGCGGCCGGATCCGGCCGGCGACCTGGCGTGCGCGGGTGGAGCAGGCGCTGGCCGAGCGGGACGAGCGTGCCGCGCCGGCCCTCCTGGGGCAGCGGCCGGGCGAACTGCTGCGCCGGCTGGACCATCTGCTGCGGCTGCGCGCGCTCGACGTGCTGCCGGCGGAGTTCGCCGAGGTGCTGGAGCGGGCGCTGCCCAAGGCGGGCCCCGGTCCGCTGCTGGCCGCGCTGGGCCGGATGCGGATCCGCCATCTCCCCGGCGAGCGGCGGGTGTTCTTCCCGCGCGGGCAGGTCACGCAGGCGTTCACGCTCGACGACACGCGCGCGCCGCTCGCCGAGGCGGTCACCACGCGCGTGTGCGCGCTGCTGGAGGCCGAGGCGCTGCGGCGGCTGGCCGGCGGTTCCCGGTTCGACCTGGCGGTGCTGGACTCCGCGCTCGCCGGGCTCGCGGTGCCGTCCGCCGAGCGCGCCGCGGCCAAGGCCCTGGTGTCGGTGCCGCGCGGCAGCACCCAGCCGCTGCCCGAGGGTGAGGTGCTGCGGCTCTTCCTGCACTGGACGGAGCCGCCGGGGACCCGCGTGGACCTGGACCTGTCGGTGGCGCTGTACGACGAGGACTGGGAGTTCGCCGGCCTCTGCGACTACACGAACCTGGTGCACGGCGACCGGTGGGCCGTGCACTCCGGCGACCTGACGTCGGCCCCGGCACCGGACGGCGCGACCGAGTACGTCGACCTGGACCTCACCGCGCTCGGCGAGCGGGAGGTGCGGTACGCGGTGCCGGTCGTCTTCAGCTTCAACAACATCCCGTTCGAGGAGCTGGTCGACGCCTTCGCCGGTTTCATGGCGCTGCCGTCGAGGGCCGAGGAGGCGCGCGGCGCCGGATACCACCCGCGCGCGGTGCGGCAGCGGTACGACCTGGAGGGCGACTCGCGCATCCATGTGCCGATGCTGGTCGACCTGCGCCGCCGCACGTTCCTGTGGACGGATCTGCATCTGCCGTCGGCCGAGGGCTATCACGACGTGCACCGGCACCGGGAGGCGCTCGGCCGGGTCGGCCGGGACCTGTTCCAGTACTTCGCCCACGGCCGTACGACGCTGTGGGACCTCGCGGTGTGGCACGCGGCGGCGCGCAGCGACGAGGTGCTGGTCGTCCGGCGCGCGCCCGCTCCGCGCGCCGCCGACGAGCTGTGGCACTACCGGCGCCGGGACGGGGAGACGGACGCCGCGTTGGCCGCGCGGATCCAGGCCCTCGAGGTGCCGGACCGGCGGGAGCCCCCGGCGGAGGGGGCGGACGCCGACGCCCGGGCGGGCGAAGCGGCGGCGAAGCGGCACGTGTTGCTGGCGCTGGTGCACGGCGGAGTGGCGCCGGAGGGCGCGACCGGCGCGCTGTACCGGCTGCTGCCCGGACCGGCCGACGGCTGCGGACTCGCGCCCCTGGCGGCCGGGGACCTGGTGGCGGCGCTGGGGTGACCCCGCGGGACCGGCCGGCGTCGCCGGGAGGGCGAGCCCGGGGCGCGTGAGCGGGCCCTGTGGGACGGTGTTGTCGGTGGCGGCCCGTATCCTCAATGACCATGCTCGAAGACCGTGCGACCGCAGTGTCCTCCCCCACCCAGTGGCCGACCGCGTATCCGAAGGGGTACGCGGTCGTTGACGTGGAGACCACCGGCCTGGCCCGGGACGACCGGATCATCTCCGCGGCCGTCTACCGGCTGGACGCGCGCGGCGAGGTCGAGGACCACTGGTACACGCTGGTCAACCCGGAGCGCGATCCCGGACCCGTGTGGATACACGGCCTGACGAGCGAGATCCTCGAAGGGGCCCCGCTGTTCGCGGACGTCGCCGAGGAGTTCTCGGCCCGCCTGGACGGCCGGGTGCTGGTCGCGCACAACGCCGTCTTCGACTGGCAGATGATCGCGCGGGAGTACGCGCGCGTACGGAGCGAGGCACCGGTGCGGCAGCGGCTGTGCACCATCGCGCTGTCGAAGGAGCTGGGGCTGCCGCTGCCCAACCACAAGCTGGAGTCGCTGGCCGCGCACTTCGGGGTCGTACAGCAGCGGGCGCACCACGCGCTGGACGACGCGCGCGTGCTGGCGGAGGCGTTCCGGCCCAGCCTGCGGGCCGCGGCGGCGGGCGGCGTGCGGCTGCCGCTGCTGGAGTGCCGGCCGCTGACGGAGTGGTCGGACCGGCCCGTGCCGCGGCAGTCCTCGGGCGGCTACGGGGCGGCCAGTTGGCGCCCCTCCCGCAAAAGGCCCGCATGCCCCTATCCCAACCCGGGTCGCTACGAAGACGGCAAACCGCTCAAACAGGGCATGCGGGTCGCCTTTTCCGGTGACACGTCGACCGAGCGGGACCTGCTGGAGGACCGCGCGGTCGAGGCCGGGCTGCATGTCGCCACCAGCATCTCCCGGCTGACCAGCCTGCTGGTGACCAACGACCCCGACTCGGGCACGTCGAAGACCGTCAAGGCCCGGCAGTACGGCACACCGGTCGTGGACGAGGCCGCGTTCGGGCAGCTGCTCAGGGATGTCGAGCCCGCCGACGCGTAGACGCGCGCCGTCAGGTGATCGTACGAACGGGTGATTGCCGCACGACTCACCCGGCTGCCGCTCGCCCGCGAGTCGGCGACGGCCCACCCTGTGGCGCATGGCGACATGTGAAGTCTGCGGCAATGACTACGGAATGACCTTCGAGGTGCACGCGCAGGGCGCGGTGCATGTCTTCGACTGCTTCTCCTGTGCGATTCATCGCATGGCCCCGGTCTGCGAGCACTGCCGGGTGTCGATCGTCGGCCAGGGCGTGGAGGTGGAGGGCCACTGGTTCTGCGGCGCGCACTGCGCCCGCGCGGAGGGGAGGACGGGCATCGTCGACCGGGTGTGACCCGGTACCCGCCCGAATGCGCCCCACGGCTCGGAGGTACCGTCGTGGGGTGCACCGCTACCGCTTCCTGTTGTCCCGCCAGTGGGTGATCCTCACGCTCGTCGCGATCGCGCTGATCCCGACGATGATCAAGCTGGGTTTCTGGCAGCAGCACCGGTACGAGGAACGCACCGCCCGTAACGACCTGGTGTCCTCCGCGCTGCACGCCGAGCCGGTCCCGGTCGAGCGGCTGACCTCCCCCGGGCACGCCGTGACCCGCGCGGAGAAGTACCGCACGGTCTCCGCGACCGGCACCTTCGACACGGCGAAGCAGGTCGTGGTCCGCCGCCGCACCAACTCCGACGACGAGGTCGGCTTCCACGTCCTCACCCCGTTCGTCCTCACCGACGGCAAGGTGCTGCTGGTCAACCGCGGCTGGATCCCGGCGAACGGCGCGCAGACCGACTTCCCGAAGATCCCCGCCCCGCCGGCCGGCCGGACCACCGTCACCGGACGGCTGATGGCGGACGAGACGACCGCGGCGAGCGGCATCAAGAACGTCAAGGGCCTCCCCGACCGCCAGATCATGCTGATCAGCAGCGCGGAGGAGGCGCGGCGGCTGGGCGCGCAGGTGCTCGGCGGCTACATCCAGCAGACGGCGCCCGAGCCCAAGGGCGGCTCCCCGGAGCAGATCTCCGACCCGGGCAGCGAGGACGCCCCGCTGAACTACGCGTACATGATCCAGTGGTGGCTGTTCGCGGCGGCCGTCCCGGTCGGCTGGTGGTTCCTGGTCCGGCGGGAGATCCGCGACCGGCAGGAGGCCGCGGCACAGGAACAGCCGGAGGCGAGCGAACCCGCCACGGTCTGAACCCGCTCGTGCCGCCCGACGGGAACCCGCCACGGTCTGAGCCCGCTCGTGCCGCCCGACGGGAACCCGCCACACTCTGCGCGCGCCCCCCGCCGCCCGGCGGAACGCGCCGCGCTCCGAGCACGCCCCGCCGCCCGCCGGGACGTCACGTCACTCCCCCGGCGCTGCACCTGATTGGCCCCCCGGGCCGCCGGGAAACCGGATCCCGTGAACGCGCGCATCGAGGACTACGCCCTCATCGGCGACGAGCAGACCGCGGCCCTGGTCGGCAGGGACGGCTCCATCGACTGGCTGTGCCTGCCCCGCTTCGACTCCGGGTCCTGCTTCGCCCGGCTGCTGGGCAACGAGGACCACGGCCACTGGACGATCGCGCCGAAGGGAGCCGGTGCCTGCACGCGCCGCGCCTACCGGCCCGACACCCTCGTCCTCGACACCGAGTGGGACACCGACGAGGGCACGGTCCGCGTCACCGACCTGATGCCGCAGCGCGACCGGGCCCCCGACGTCGTACGCATCGTGGAGGGCGTCAGCGGGCGCGTCACCGTCCACTGCACCCTCCGGCTGCGCTTCGACTACGGATCCATCGTCCCGTGGATGCGCCGTTCCGACGGTCATCGCGTGGCCGTCGCCGGGCCGGACTCGGTGTGGCTGCGCAGCGAGCCCCACGTGCACCTCTGGGGCGAGGACTTCAGCACCCACGCCGAGTTCACCATCGCCGAGGGCGAGCGGGTGGCGTTCGTGCTCACCTGGCACCCCTCGCACGAGCCGCGGCCCCGGCTCGTCGACCCCTACGAGGCGCTGAGCGCCAGTGTCCGGGGCTGGCGGCGCTGGACCTCCCGCTGCCGCTACGACGGACCGTACCGGGACGCCGTCGTGCGCTCCCTGATCACGCTCAAGGCCCTCACCTACTCCCCCACGGGCGGGATCGTCGCCGCCGCCACCACCTCGCTGCCCGAGGAGCCGGGCGGGGTGCGCAACTGGGACTACCGCTACTGCTGGCTGCGCGACTCCACCCTCACCCTCGGCGCCCTGCTCTCCGCCGGGTACCACCAGGAGGCCGAGGCCTGGCGCAACTGGCTGCTGCGCGCCGTCGCGGGCGACCCGGCGGACCTTCAGATCATGTACGGGGTCGCGGGCGAGCGGCGGCTGCCGGAGTGGGAGCTTCCCTGGCTGCCCGGTTTCGCCGAGTCCGCACCGGTCCGCGTCGGCAACGGCGCCGTCGACCAGCTCCAGCTGGACGTGTACGGCGAGGTCATGGACTCGCTGTCGCTGGCCCGCGCCTCGGGTCTGCCCACCAGGCCGCACATGTGGGCCATCCAGCGCTCGCTGATGGACTTCCTGAAGTCGCAGTGGCGGCAGCCCGACGAGGGCCTGTGGGAGGTGCGCGGCGGCCGGCGCCAGTTCGTGCACTCCAAGGTGATGGTGTGGGTGGCCGCCGACCGGGCCGTACGGACGCTGGAGCAGCATCCCGAGCTGAAGGGGGACCTGGAGGCCTGGCGGAGGATGCGCGACGAGGTGCACCGGGAGGTGTGCGAACTCGGCTACGACGCGCGGCGCAGGACCTTCACCCAGTACTACGGCTCGCGCGAACTGGACGCCTCCCTGCTGCTGATCCCCCGCGTCGGCTTCCTGCCGTCCGACGACCCGCGCGTGATCGGCACGGTCGACGCGATCCGCGCGGACCTGGGCCACGGGGGTTTCGTGCGCCGCTACGACACCGACGCCATCGGCGTGGACGGGATGCCGGGCGGCGAGGGCGCGTTCCTCGCCTGCTCGTTCTGGCTCGCCGACGCCCTGCACCTGACGGGCCGCACGGACGAGGCCCGGAAGCTGTTCGAGCGGTTGGTGTCCCTCGCCAACGACGTGGGGCTGCTGGCCGAGGAGTACGACCCCGAGCTGGGCCGGCAGGTGGGCAACTTCCCGCAGGCGTTCAGCCATATCGCGCTGGTGAACACCGCCCTCACGCTGTTCGGGGGCGCCGGGGCCACGCGGAGCGGGCAGGGGGCAGGATAGGGGCCATGGATCTTGGACTGAAGGACCGGGTGTACGTCGTCACCGGCGCCACCCGCGGACTGGGCAACGCCACCGCGCGCGAACTCGTCGCCGACGGGGCGAAGGTGGTCATCAGCGGCCGCGACGAGAAGCGGGTCGCCGACGCCGCCGCCGAACTGGGCCCGAACGCGCGGGGCGTGGCCGTGGACAACGCGGACCCGCAGGCCGCCGAACGGCTGATCGGCGCCGCCCGTGAGCACTTCGGCGGCTTCCACGGTGTGCTGGTGAGCGTAGGCGGGCCGCCGCCCGGGTTCGTCGCCGACAACACCGACGAGCAGTGGCAGAACGCGTTCGAGTCGGTGTTCCTCGGCGCGGTACGGGTCGCTCGCGCGGCGGCGGCCGAGCTGGCGGAGGGCGGTGTCATCGGGTTCGTGCTGTCCGGGTCGGTGTACGAACCGATCCCGGCGCTGACCATCTCCAACGGACTGCGGCCGGGGCTGGCCGGGTTCGCCAAGTCCATCGCGGACGAGCTGGGGCCGCGGGGGATCCGGGTGGTGGGGCTGCTGCCGGGGCGGATCGCCACGGACCGCATGCGCGAGCTGGACGCGCTGTCGGCCGACCCCGAGGCCACCCGGGCGGCCAACGAGTCGCGGATTCCGCTGCGGAGGTACGGCAGGCCCGACGAGTTCGGGCGGACGGCGGCGTTCCTGCTGTCGCCGGCGGCCTCCTATGTGACGGGGGTCATGGTGCCCGTCGACGGCGGCACCCGGCACGGGTTCTAGGCACGGGCACCGGACCCCGGCACCCGCGGGGGTCCCGGGCGCGGGCACGGTCATCCCACCCGCTCCGCTCGGTGTTCGACCTCGCCCAGCCGTACCTCGGCCGGAAGGGACGCCAGACCCGCCGACTCGCGCGCGTGGGCCAACGCCCCCGCGGTGAACGTGGTCAGGGCCTCGGCCGGAGGCGTGTCCGGGTCCAGTTGCAGCCAGGCCCGTACCGTCGGCCTCGTACGGCGTCCGCGCAGCAGGATCCGGGCGCGGGCCACACCCGTCTGGGCGGCCGCTTCGGCCGCCAGGGCGCTCTCCAGGGCCCTGCCCCGCAGCCGCGCGCCCGCGCCGTCGCCGGTGTCGATCAGCAGCTCGGCCGGCCGGTGGCGGCGCAGGACCGCCGTCAGCCACCACAGGGCGAGCAGGACGAGGGCGGTCAGGGCGGCGATGACCGCCGGCCACCACCAGGCGGTGTCCCGCCAGCGGGTGCGTTCCGCCCGGGTGAGCAGGACGTCGTGCGGGCCGGTGTGCAGCCACCAGGAGGGCGGCGGCGCGCCCAGGCCGACGGCCAGGACCGCGCCGCCGAGCACGAGCAGGATCACTCCGGCGAGGGCCAGCAGGGCACGGTGGACACCGGTGCGCATCGTGTTCACCCCTTCCGCCCGGGCCGGGCGACATGCACGGACAGCCTGGGCGGGCGGGCCAGGCCCAGGTCCCGGACCGCCCCGGTGAGCTCGGCGTCCAGATCGGCGCGTACGTCGTCCAGATCGCGGAAGTGCGAGACCACCCGGACGTCGGCCCGCCTGCGGCGCATCCGGACCCGTACCGCGCGGACGCCGGACACGTCCATGGCACGGTCGCGCAGCACCAGCGCCGCCGCGTGGCGCCGCAGTGCGGCACGCACATCGGGGTGCGGGCGCCGCATCGGCAGCAGGCCGCGCAGACCCGGGGTGCCGGCGAGGACGATCAGCCACAGGCCGAGGGCGGCGGCGACGCCCGCGCCGACCAGCACCCAGGTGTCGTCCAGGGGCCGTTCGGCCAGCTGCCGGGCGAGGGCGCGGCGCCAGCGCATCGCCGGGTGGTGGGCACGGACGGCGGCGATGTCGTAGAGCAGGAGACCCGCGCCGGCCAGGAGCACCACGGCGACGACGCCGGCGGGAACACGCCGCGGCGCCCAGAACCGGCCACTGCCCTGGGCGGCGGGGGTCGGTGCACCGGGCGGCTCGGCGACGGGGGGCACGGTGCCGGGCGGACCGGCGGCGGAGGGCGGGGACTCCGGCGGACCGGCGGCGGAGTGCGGGGACTCCGGCGCGTCGGCGGGGGATTCGGCGGCGGTCGGGGGGGTTCGGGGGTCGGTCATGAGGCTCTCCCCTGGCCGGTCACCGGGTGCAGCCGTTCGATCTGGACGGCGACCTCCGGCACCGCCATGTTCGCCAGCGTGCCCACCCGCTCGGTGACATGACGGCGTACGGCGGCGCAGCGGGCGCCGAGGTCGCAGGGGTAGCCGAGTTCGACGTGGACGCGGACGCGGGCCGCCTCGTGGAGCACGACGACCGTGGCGTGCGGGGCCGCGGCGGTGGCGGGCAGCGGGGCGAGGGCCTCGCGGGCGGCCTGTGCGGCGATCTTGGCCACCACCCGGTCGGCGATACGGACGGCGCCGCGCTCGGCCGGCGGGACACGGGCCGGCGACGGCCGCACGGCGCCGGTCTCAGCGCTCACCGGGCTCACCGCCGCCGGTCGCGCCGGTCGCCGCGGATACGGAAGAACTCACCGATCTCGAAGTCGCCGTCCGCGAACCGGCCGACCACGAAACCGACGGCCCCCAACGCCGCCACCAGCACAAAGGCACCGAAACCACCGAAGTAGCCGGCGAATCCCAGCGCCATTCCGGCGATCATGCCGACCACGGCCATGCTCATGCGGCGCTCCTCAGCTCGTCGGGCGTGCGGTCACTGGATCCGGGGCTCCGGTTCCTCTTCCTCTTCCTCGGGCAGCTTGACGTCGCTGACCGCGATGTTGACCTCGACCACCTCCAGCCCGGTCATGCGTTCCACGGCGGTGATCACGTTCTCCCGCACGGCATGGGCGACATCGGCGATCGAGACGCCGTAGTCCACGACGATCTCCAGGTCGAGCGCGGTCTGCACCTCGCCGACCTCCGCCTTCACCCCGCGCGTCACCGACTTGCCGCCGCCCGGCACCCGGTCCCGTACCGCGCCGAAGGTGCGGGCCAGGCCGCTGCCCATGGTGTGCACCCCGACCACGTCCCGGGCGGCCAGCCCGGCGATCTTCTCCACCACACCGTCGGCGATGGTGGTCCGGCCCCGGGTCGCCGGGTCGCCGCCGCCCCGCCGGGTGGCCTTGCGTGTCGAGAACTGCGGTTCGTGGCCGCCTTCAGGGGCCGTCGTCATGTCGGTCATCGCCCTGCGTCCCTTTCGGTCGTCGCCCCGCCCGGTCGTCGTCCTTTCACCACGGTATGCGCGGTTGCGTCACCGTGCGCCGGGGATACGGCAGGCTGGTGTAATGACGGCGGACCGGTGGGCACAGATGGTGCGGCATCAGGTGGGACTGGGCAGGCTGCTGCCGCTCGGCGGACCAGACGACGGCGCGTGGATCGCGGAGGGGGCGGCGGGTGCCGTGCTGGGGCGTGCGGCCGCGGACGGGGCGCCGGGTGTGCGCCTGGGCGCGCTGCGGATCGCGCCGGCCGACCCCGAGGACGTGCGGGAGCCGGTCGTACCGGCGCCGCCGAGCGCGCTGCCGCCGGGCGAGCTGCGGGTGACGGCGGACTTCGCGATGACGGCGGACCTCGCGGTGACGGCGGACCTCGCGGTGACGGCGGACCTCGCGGTGACCGGGGGCGAGTCGGTGCCGGCGGCGGCGTCCCGGCTGCGGCGGGTGCTGGCCACGGCCGCGACGGACCGCCTCGGCCTGGCGGTCGCGGAGATCGACCTACGGCTGACGGACCTGCTGGAGGCGGACGAGCCGGCCCCCGCCGCGGTGCCGGTCCCGCAGCCGCCGCCCGCCCGGGAGCCCACGGACCCGGACGAGATCGCCGTGACCGCCGCCGCCCTCGCCGTTCCCGGGGTGGTCCGGCTGACGGGCTCGCTGGGGGGCCTGGGCAGGGCGGTGCACATCGAGGAGCGCCGGGAGGGCACGGCCCTGCCCCGTCGTCATGTGCGCGTCGAGGTGGCCACCGGCACGGACCACCGGGCCGTGGACGTGGCCCGGTCGGTCCGCGCGGCGGCACGGGACGCGCTGCGGGACCGGCCGACGGTGGCGGTCCTGGTCACGGCGGTGGGCTGAGCCGCGCCGGGTGCGGGCCCGGCGCAGGGTTCATTCGCCGAGGCCGGCCAGGTCCCGCAGCCGCCGGGCCTGAGCGGCCCGCTCGGCCGCACGCTGCTCCTCGTACGTACGGTCGGCCGCACCCCGCAGCAGCCCCTTGGTCTCCACCACGGCGTCGCGCGGCGCGGCCAGCACCGCGGCGGCCAGGTCCCGCGCCGCCGCGTCGAGTTCCGCCGCGGGCACCGCGAGGTTGGCCAGCCCGCTCGCCACCGCCTCCTCGGCCCCGACGAACCGTCCGGTCACGCAGATCTCCAGCGCGCGGGCGTACCCGACGAGCCCGGCCAGCGGATGGGTACCGGTGAGGTCGGGGACGAGACCGAGGCTGGTCTCGCGCATGGCGAACTGCACGTCGTCGGCGACGACCCGCAGGTCGCAGCCGAGCGCGAGCTGGAAGCCGGCCCCGATGGCATGCCCCTGGACAGCGGCGATGGACACGATGTCGGTCCGCCGCCACCAGGTGAACGCCTCCTGGTACTCGGCGATGGTCGCGTCGAGCCCGGCGTCGTCACGGCGCGCGAGGTCGATGAAGGTCGGCTCGCCCGGGATCCCCTCCGGGGTGAACATCTGACGGTCCAGCCCGGCGGAGAAGGACTTGCCCTCGCCGCGCAGCACGACGACGCGGACGGAGCCCGGTAGCAGCCGCCCGGCCTCGGCGAGCGCCCGCCACAGTGCGGGGCTCTGCGCATTGCGCTTGGCCGGGTTGGCCAGCGTCACCGTGGCGAGCGCGTCGTCGACGGTGAGCCGTACGCCGTCCTTGTCGAGTACAGGAGCGAGGTCCTGGTCGGGCGAAGCCATGGGGCGCCTCCGATGGGTGCGGTCATCACGCAGTGCCTTAAGGCATGCTAAGTGACTGCACAGTAACCACCCGGTCGATCAGACTGCCGACCGGGTGGCCACCATCGAAGCCGATGGGCCGCCCGGAGTCAGGACGAAGCGGCCTTCTTGCCCCGGGTCGCTCCGCCGCGTCCGCGCAGCGTGACGCCCGACTCACTGAGCATCCGGTGTACGAAGCCATACGAGCGGCCGGTTTCCTCGGCCAGCGCCCGGATGCTCGCACCGGAGTCGTACTTCTTCTTCAGGTCTGCCGCGAGCTTGTCGCGCGCGGCGCCGGTCACCCGGCTGCCCTTCTTCAGAGTCTCGGCCACCCGTGCCTCCTCATGGGAAGTGCGCTCTGGTCTCCTCATGATCACCCCTCTCGGGCGTGATGGCCACCCATTCGGCAAGGTCCGTGAGACATCGTTGTGACGACAGGAGGGCATCCCCACAAGCGGAATTAACGATTCCAGCGGATGGCGTCCGCGGGTCCGTACGGGTGGATTCGCGAAGTAGCAGGTCAGAGACGCAAAGCGGCCGATCCCTCGGCTACCGGGGGATCGGCCGGAAAATCCGTGTACGACACACCCCGATACGAGGAGATCTCACACAGATGATGGATCACGGATGGGCCGAATGATCCATACTCAGTGGATCAGGCTTTCGATCACGCCAGGGCGACGAGATCCGCGTAGTCGGAGCCCCACAGGTCCTCGACGCCGTCGGGCAGCAGGATGATCCGCTCCGGCTGGAGCGCCTCGACGGCTCCCTCGTCGTGCGTGACGAGGACGACGGCGCCCTTGTAGGTGCGCAGGGCGCCGAGGATCTCCTCGCGGCTGGCCGGGTCCAGGTTGTTCGTCGGCTCGTCCAGGAGCAGCACGTTCGCCGAGGAGACGACGAGCGTGGCGAGGGCGAGCCGGGTCTTCTCGCCGCCGGAGAGGACGCCGGCCGGCTTGTCGACGTCGTCGCCGGAGAAGAGGAACGAGCCGAGTACCTTGCGGACCTCGACCAGGTCCATGTCGGGGGCGGCCGAGCGCATGTTCTCCAGGACCGTGCGGTCGGGGTCCAGGGTCTCGTGCTCCTGCGCGTAGTAGCCCAGCTTGAGGCCGTGACCGGGGACGACCTGGCCGGTGTCCGGCGTCTCCACGCCCCCGAGCAGCCGCAGCAGCGTGGTCTTGCCGGCGCCGTTGAGGCCGAGGATGACGACCCGGGACCCCTTGTCGATGGCGAGGTCGACGTCGGTGAAGATCTCCAGCGAGCCGTACGACTTGGACAGGCCCTCGGCCGTCAGGGGGGTCTTGCCGCAGGGCGCGGGCTCCGGGAAACGGAGCTTGGCGACCTTGTCGGACATCCGGACCTCTTCGAGGCCGGAGAGCAGCTTCTCGGCCCGGCGGGCCATGTTCTGCGCGGCGACCGTCTTGGTGGCCTTGGCCCGCATCTTGTCGGCCTGGGCGTTGAGCGCGGCGGCCTTCTTCTCGGCGTTGGCCCGCTCGCGCTTGCGGCGCTTCTCGTCGGCCTCGCGCTGCTGCTGGTACAGCTTCCAGCCCATGTTGTAGATGTCGATCGTGGACCGGTTCGCGTCCAGGTAGAACACCTTGTTGACCACGGTCTCCACGAGATCGACGTCGTGGGAGATGACGATGAAGCCGCCGCGGTAGGTCTTCAGGTAGTCCCGCAGCCAGATGATCGAGTCCGCGTCGAGGTGGTTGGTGGGCTCGTCGAGAAGCAGGGTGTCGGCGTCCGAGAACAGGATGCGGGCCAGCTCGATACGGCGGCGCTGACCGCCGGAGAGCGTGTGCAGCGGCTGGCCGAGCACCCGGTCGGGCAGGTTCAGGGCGGCGGCGATGGTGGCGGCCTCGGCCTCGGCGGCGTACCCGCCCTTGGTGAGGAACTCCGTCTCCTGGCGCTCGTACTGCTTCAGGGCCTTCTCGCGGGTGCTGCCCTTGCCGTTGGCGATGCGCTCCTCGTTCTCGCGCATCTTGCGGATCAGTACGTCGAGGCCACGGGCGGACAGGACGCGGTCGCGGGCGAGGACGTCCAGGTCACCGGTGCGGGGGTCCTGCGGCAGGTAGCCGACCTCGCCGGAACGGGCGATCTGGCCCGCGGCCGGGACGCCCTCACCGGCCAGGCACTTGGTGAGGGTGGTCTTGCCGGCGCCGTTACGGCCGACGAGTCCGATGCGGTCGCCCTTGGCGACACGGAAGGTGGCGTTCTCGATGAGGACGCGCGCACCGGCGCGCAGCTCGATACCGGAGGCGGAGATCACGGACAGACTCCAGGGCAGACAGGGATTGGCGGGTGGGCGGCTGAGGACGTTCCCGCCGTCTAATGCGCGAGGAGAATGGCCATGGGAACAAGTCTAACGGGGGCGGGCAAGCGGTTTTCCTGCGTCCAGATGCCGGGGGCGCGGACCGGGAAGGTCGTTGCCCAGGGGGGTGCGGTCGGGCGCGATCCGGCCCAGGTCGTCGAGGGCCACGAGCTGTCCGGTCCAGGCGGCGTCCGCGCACGGCTGGGCGAGGAGCAGGGCCGTGCCGCGGCGTACGGCGCCCTCGGGCCGGAACGCACAGCCCTTCCGGGCGGGCAGCACCCAGCGCAGATCGCCGTCGGCGGTGCGGTACGCGGTGACGCGGCGCGGGGCGACGACGGCGAGGATGCCGCGCCCGAGGGGGCGCAGGACGCCGGTGCCGCCCTGGGCGGGGAGCCACTCGGCCGCGTCGGGCAGAGCCCGGTGCCAGCGCACGGTACGGCCGTCGGTGTCGGTGAGCAGCCCGTCGTCCCAGAGCGCGATCGCCTCCCCGCGCGTGGGCACCACGGCGACGGGCCGGTGCCCCGCGCGCGCGTACCGCCACCGCGGCGCACCGGTGCGGCTGTCGTAGCCGACCACGGCGGCGCCCTGCGCCCGCGCCGCCCACTCCCCCTGCGCGTGGGGCAGCAGCCGGTCGCCGTAGGGCGCGGGCCGGAGGTGGCGGGCCGCCCCGAACAGACCGAGCGCCACGCCGGCCACGAGGAGCCCGGCGACGGCGCGGCGGGCGAGGGCGGGGGCGAGGGCGCGCGGGGCGGCACGGAGGGCCGGCGGCCCGGTCCCGGGAGGGGGCGGTGGGGATGGTGGGGGTGGTGGGGTGGTGTGACGCGGGTGAGGCTCGTGGGGTGGATCGTGGGCTGGAAGCGCCACCTTGCCCCCTCGGTCTCGTCCACCGTCCCGGATCAGGCGCAGAGCGTAGTCACCGCCCACCGGGGTCCGCGGGGCGTCCCGGCGGGGCGGGGGCGGGATCTCCCCCGTTCGGCGGTTCGTCCGGCGGCCGGGGGCCGTGGGGCGGGTGAGACTGGCACCACGGCGCGGACGACGCGCGGCGGCGTGAGGCGAAGGCGGTGGCGCGTGCAGTTCGACGACGACGCGGACCTGGACACGTCCGAGGTGCAGGACGTGCGCGGCAGCCGTATCCCGGGCGGGAGGGCGACCGTCGGGGGCGGCATCGCCGGCCTGATCGCCCTGCTGCTGGCGCTCTTCCTCGGGGTCGGGCCGGATCAGCTGGGGCTGTCGACCGGCGGCGACTCGGCCGAGCCCACCGCCTCCTCGCTCGCGCAGGTCCAGCAGACCTGCCGTACCGGCCGGGACGCGAACACCCGTTACGACTGCCGGGCCGTGGCCGTGGTGAACAGCGTGCAGGACTACTGGAGGCAGGAGTTCCGGCGGCGGGGGCGGACGTACAGCCCCTCGACGACGGTGTTCTTCAGCGGGCGGATCGCCACGGCCTGCGGCGTGGCGACCTCGGCGGTGGGGCCGTTCTACTGCCCCGCGGACCGCAAGGTCTATCTGGACCTGGGCTTCTTCGACGACCTGCGCACGAAGTTCGGCGCCGGCGGCGGCCCCTTCGCGCAGGCGTACGTGATCGCGCACGAGTACGGGCATCACGTGCAGGACCTGCTCGGTGTGCTCGGCCGGTCGCAGGAGGGGCTGGCCGGAGCCGGCAGCAACGCCGTGCGTACGGAACTGCAGGCGGACTGCTACGCGGGGGTGTGGGCGCGCCATGCGACGACCACGCCCGACGAGTCGACCGGACGCCCGCTGATCACCAGCCTGACGGCCGCCGACATCCGCGACGGCCTGGACGCCGCCGCGGCCGTGGGCGACGACCGGATCCAGGAGCGGTTCCAGGGCCGGGTGACGCCGGAGACCTGGACGCACGGGTCGGCGGAGCAGCGGCGGCAGTGGTTCGAGCAGGGCTACCGGACCGGCGACATGGCGCGGTGCGACACGTTCGGCTGACACGTTGTCAGTGACGCCTGCAAGACTCGAAGGCACGGCGCAACCGATGCACGAAGGAGTGATCGGCATGGCAGGCACGGGCGGCGCACGGCCCAGCATCTATCCCACGGTGCTCTACGCGGACGCGAAGGCGGCGATCAGGCAGCTCACGGAGGCCCTCGGCTTCACCGAGCTGTCGGTGTACGAGACGGAGGGCGGCAAGGTGCTGCACGCCGAGCTGGTGCAGGGCAGCGGCGCGGTGATGATCGGTTCCAAGGGCCGCGGCGGCCTCTTCGACACGGCGATGAAGAACGCGGGCCCCGCCGGGGTGTACGTCGTGGTGGACGACGTGGACGCCCACCACCAGCGGGCCGTGGAGCACGGGGTGGAGATCCTGATGCCCCCGACGGACCAGGACTACGGCTCGCGGGACTACCTGGCCCGGGACACCGAGGGGAACATCTGGAGCTTCGGGACGTACGCCCCCGAGATCGGCGCCTGAGCCCCCCTCGTACCGCTCATCCCCCGGTGTGCACCTGGAAGGCGGCCCGGCGCACGGCCTTGGCCAGGGCCGGGTCGGGGTGGGCGGCGGCGAGCGCGACCAGCACCTGCACGGTGCGCGGATGGCCGACGGCGCGGACCTCGTCGAGCAGCTGGGGCACGGTGGGCTGCACCGCGGACTCCAGATGCCGGACCAGCATCGGCGCCTCTCCGTGGTCGGCGACGGCGGCGGCCGTGTCCACCCACAGCCAGGTGGCCTCCTCCCGGGTGAGCGCCTCGTGGGCGTCCTCCGGGTCGACACCGTCGTGCTCGGCGAGCCACAGCAGGGCGTACGGCCGCAGAGCCGGCTCCTCCACCACGGCCCGCACGTCGGGCTCGGCGGGGGCGCCGACGACACGCAGCGCCTCGAAGGCCAGGCCGCGCAGCAGCGCGTCGTCGCCACGGGCGCCGTCGATCAGCTCGGTGACGGCGCTGCCGACGGGGCGGGCGGCGAGCCAGGCGCGGTACTCGGCGCGGGCCGCGTTGGGGCGGAGCTGGGCGCAGCCGCGGAGCATGTCCTCGGCGGACTGCTCGATGTTGCCGGCCGGGCTCTGCGCGGCCACGCAGATCTGCTCCAGCTTGACCCACACCGCCCAGCTGCCCAGCGGGGTGAGCGTGGCCTGACCGGCCCCGTAGGTGAGGGCGCCGACGGAGCCGAGGGCCCGCAGCGCCCAGTCGAGCAGGGGGGCGAGTGAGGCGTCGGTGGCGGGCGCGGGGTCCGCCTGCGCCGGGGATCCCGCCGGCTGTCCGGTGCCGGGCTCGTAGGCGACCTCGCAGCGTTCGGTGCGCAGTTCGGTGACCCGCTGCTGGAGCAGGTCGAGCAGCTGCTCGACCGGGACCGGCCCGGCGGACAGCTGGAGGAAGGAGAGCACCTGGGGCATGGCCGAGACGACCTCGGCGACGGCGGCCGGCTCCTGGCCGTCCGGCTCGGGGCAGGCCAGCGACCAGGCGTCGAAGAGAGCGACCCAGCCGCGCAGTACGGCGCTGTCGTCGCGGTCCCAGGCGCGCAGGCGCCACCCGGGACGCGCGCTGTCGCCGTGCACCTCGACGAGTCCGGCGAGGCGGGCGGTGTCCCAGTCGGCGCGGATCTGAGCGGCACTCAGACCGAGTTCGGCGGCGGCGCGTTCGGCGGTGGCGTCGGAGAGGGTGGCCTTGCCGTCGTCGGTGGCGCCGTCGCGGCCGGGGCCGAGCGCGGTGTCGGCCCAGCGGGCGACGCGGGCCGCGCCGGCCAGACCGGTGCGGGCCATTCCGGCCAGCTCGGCGGGGGCGGGCGTGCCCTCCGGCGGCCGGGGTGCGGGGCGGCGCGAGCGCCGCTGGTTCACAGCTCTGGGGGCGGCGGCCAGGGGTCGCGGTCGGACGAGTCGGAGCCTGGAGTCGCGCGGGATACGGGACGTCACGGGTGCAGTCTTCCGGTTGACGGTCCGAAAACCCAAACGGAATGTCACGGCGGGCGACGGAGTGGGCCAACGCACGAGGTGCGGAATGGGCCGGAGGGACACGATCGAGCCAACCGTACGGCCTTAAACGGAATGCCCCGCACCGGTGCCGGCCGCCCCGCGCCCGGACGTCACATCAGCGGGGTCAGGAACCGCCGCAACCGCTCCTCGTACTCCCCGGGGTCCGCGTTCCACATCGCGGCGTGCGGGGCGTGCGGGACGGTGTGCAGGGCGACCAGGTCGGGGCGGAGCCGGGCGAGCCGGCGGGAGTACTCCCAGGGGGCGACCTGGTCGTCCGGGCCGTGGACGATCAGGGTGGGGACCCTCAGCCGGGCGGGGTCCGCGGTCTCGGCGACCCGGTCGGGGTGCAGCCCGGCCCGGCCCTGCGCGGCCCGCACGGCGAGCGGCAGCAGGGGCTGCGGGGTGTGCCGGGCGCGGGCCAGGGCGCGCAGCGTGGCCGGCCAGCTGAGCACGGGCGAGTCGAGGACGAGCCCGGCGATGCGGTCGCGGACGGCGGAGTGCTCGGCGGCGCGCAGGGCCATGGTGGCGCCGGTGGACCAGCCGAGCAGGACGACGCGGCGGGCGCCGTGGCGGACCGCGTGGCGGATCGCCGCCTCGACGTCCCGCCACTCGGTCTCGCCGAGGTGGTTCAGCCCGTCCGGGGAGCGTGGGGCGCCGAGGTCGCCGCGGTAGGCGAGGGCGAGGACCGGCACCCGGCGGCCGTGCAGGAAGGTCATGACGTTCATGGCCTGTTCCCGGGTGGTGCCGAGGCCGTGCACGGCGATCACCCAGGTGTCCCGGTGGCCCGGCACGAACCAGGCGGGCAGGGGGCCCAGTTCGCCGGGCATGGCCACGTCGGCGTGGTCCAGGCCGAGGGCGGCGCCGGGATTGCCGACGTAGAGGTTGGGGGTGAGCCAGACCCCGTCGCCGGCGGCGAGGGCGCCGTGGGTGACGCGTTCCAGGCGGCGTACGACGGTGTCGGCGGTGTGCGGCGCGGCCTCCAGGACGGGGCCGACGACCGCGTGCGAGCCGTCGCCGGCGAGGCCGTAGGTGCCGGGGCGCAGGGCGGCCAGGTCGCGGGTGAGCGTCACCTGGCCGGCGGCCGTGCCGTGCACGGTGAGACGGGGCTCGGTGGGCAGCGGCCGGCCCGCGGGCGCCTTGAGGGCGGCGTCGCTGGCGAGCCGGCCGACGACGACGGAAGCCGTGCCGGCGGCCATGACGGCGGTGAGTGCGGTGGCGGTCGCTTTTGCGGTGCGCACTGCTCCAGTGTCGTGGGGGATGCCGCCGGCGGCCAGCGGAAGGCCCGGACCGGGCGAGAGACGCCGGGACACGGGCGGCTTCGGCGCCTTCGGGACGGGCGACTTCGGGACGGGCGACTTCGGGACGGGCGACTTCGGGACGGGCAGCTTCAGAGCGGGCGGCTTGGGGACGGCCGGCTTCGGCAGCGCCGGAAGGGCCCGGCGGTGGCCGAGTGCGGCGCGCGGCGCGGTGAGGCGGCGGATCGCGGCGGTCGGGACCGGAAAGCGGATCTCGGCCTTCGGGACCGGAAAGCCGCGGATCGAACGGCGCGAGCGCAGCCAGTGACGCGAGCGCAGCCACCGGCTGATCGGCAGCCAGTAGGGGGAGCGCAGCCGGTGGCGGACGCGCGGGGAGCGACGCACGCGGGGGGAAGGGGTGCGCGGGCGGAGCCGGGTGTGGGTCGGCAAGGGGTCACCTCCGTTGGCCGTACCCCTTCAAGCGTTCCCCGACCTCGGCGAGTTGTGCCTCCGAGAGCAGGGAGGGGGTCAGGCCGGGCACGGAGGACGCCGTCAGCCACAGGCGGCACATCCACTCCAGCTGGGCGGTGCGGTCGTACGCCTGGTCGAGGGTGGCGCCGTGGGTGATCGTGCCGTGGTTCTGGAGCAGGCAGCCTGAGCGGCCGGCGAGGGCGCGGAGCATGTGCTCGGCCAGTTCGTCGGTGCCGTAGGCGGCGTAGGCGGCGACCCGGACGGGGCCGCCGAGGGCGGCGGCCATGTAGTGGACCAGGGGCAGCTCGGGCACCAGCGTGGAGACCGCCGTCGCGTGCACGGCGTGGGTGTGGACGATCGCGCGGGCGTCGGTGGTGCGGTAGACGGCGAGGTGCAGGGGCAGCTCGCTGGTCGGCACGAGCGAGCCGAGCACCTGGCGTCCGGTGAGGTCGACGCCGGTGATGTCGCCGGGGGTGAGCCGGTCGTAGGGGACGCCCGACGGGGTGACCAGCACCAGGTCCCCGATCCGGGCGGAGACGTTGCCCGAGGTGCCGACGACCAGGCCGTCGGCGACGCTCCGGCGCGCCGTCGCGACGAGTTCCGCCCAGAGCCGCGCCCGGTCTTCTCCCCGGAGCCCCGCCTCGCCCTCCGTCCGGAGCCCCGCCTCGCCCTCCGTCCGGAGCCCCGCCTCGTCTCCCGCCCGGAGTCCCGCCTCGTCTCCCGCCCGGAGCCGCGCCTCCCCCTCCCCCCGGACCCGTTCCTCGTCCTGGTGCGCGCCGTGTTGCCCGTCTTCCGTCTTCCGCCGCGGTTCAGCCATGCGGCGATCCTGCCAGCCGGACCGGCGGGAGCGGGCGGGCCGGTCGTTTCGGTCCGGAAACCGTACGGCCGAACGAACGAATCCGGTCGCGAAACGCCTGAAATCGGTGCGGTTCCGGTGATCAGTGAGCCTTCAATGATCCCTCTTGCCCACTGGACGACCGCCGCCGCCCGACCGGGCCAGGTGCCTGTCGTCCGCCACCCGGGGAGCGGAGACGCATGGTCCGCACACGCACCTTTGCCCGACGGCGCGCCGGTGCCCTCGTGGCGGCCACGGCCGCGGCCCTGGCCCTCACGGGCACCGCCGCGCCGGCGTCGGCCCTGCCGCCAGGACCGCGCGGACCGCTGAAGCCGGCCGAAGCACCCCTGCCCGCCGAAGCCGCCGAAGCCGCGCCGCCGGCCGGACCTCCCCTGTCGGCCGGGCCCCTCCTGCCGGCCGGACCGGCGGACCCGGCCGGAGCCGTCGCCGCGTCGGAGTCCGCCGCGCTGCTGAGCCTGACCGTGGCCCTGCCGCGAGGCCACGACGTGTCGTCGCACCAGGAGGGCGTCGACTGGCGGGCCGCCCGGGTGCGGGGCGCACGCTTCGTCTACGTCAAGGCGACCGAGTCCACGGACTACCACAGCCCCGACTTCTCCGGGCAGTACACCGGTGCCCGCAAGGCCGGCCTGATCCGGGGCGCGTACCATTTCGCCCGGCCGGACCGGTCCTCCGGCGCCCGGCAGGCCGCGTACTTCGTGCGGCACGGCGGCGACTGGCGGCCCGACGGCTGGACGCTGCCGCCCGCGCTGGACATCGAGTACAACCCGTACAGCAAGAAGCACAAGTGCTACGGGCTGAACAGGGAGCGGATGGTCCGCTGGATCCGGTCGTTCAGCGACGAGACCAAGCGGGAGACCGGCCGCCGCCCGGTGATCTACACCACCACCCAGTGGTGGAAGCAGTGCACCGGGAACAGCCGCGCCTTCTCCTCCTCCCACGCCCTGTGGATCGCCCGTCACGGCACCTCACGGCCGGGGCCGCTGCCGGGCGGCTGGCGGTACTGGACGTTCTGGCAGTACGGCATCAAGGGCGCGCTGCCGGGTGACCAGAATCTCTTCAACGGCTCCCTGGCCCGGCTGCGGATCTTCGCGCGCGGCCGATAGCCAAGGGGCGCTTGGGGCGGCGAAGCAAAGCGGAACCCCAAACCCCCCTCTGTGACACTGCAATGCCCACCCGAGTTCATCTTCCGTTCACCCAGGTTGCCTACGTTCGACCAGCCAACGACCTCGAACGATTGCCTGGGTAAATGGAAAGCTTCTCGCTGATCCTCGCGATTGTGGTGGTAACCGCTCTCGCGTTCGATTTCACGAACGGTTTCCACGACACCGCGAACGCGATGGCCACCACCATCTCCACAGGCGCCCTGAAGCCCAAGATCGCGGTGGCCATGTCCGCCGCCCTCAATCTTGTGGGCGCCTTCCTCTCCGTGGAGGTCGCGAACACGATCTCCAAGGGTCTCGTCGACGAGAGCGGCATCCGTCCCGAGGTCATCTTCGCCGCCCTGGTCGGCGCGATCCTCTGGAATCTGCTGACCTGGCTGGTGGGCCTGCCCTCCAGTTCCTCGCACGCCCTGATGGGCGGCCTGGTCGGTGCCACCGTCGCCTCCGCCGGCTTCGGCGCCGTCCACGGTGACGTCCTGGTCACCAAGGTGCTGCTCCCGGCGGTCGCCGCGCCGATCGTGGCGGGCGTCGCCTCCCTGCTCGCCACCCGCTTCTCCTACGGCATCGGCTCCCAGGCCGACGGCGAGGCCACCCGCAAGGGCTACCGCGCCGGCCAGATCGCCTCCGCCGGCCTGGTCTCCCTCGCGCACGGCACCAACGACGCCCAGAAGACGATGGGCATCATCACGCTCGCGCTGATCGCGGGCGGTGCCATCGCCCCCGGCTCCAACCCTCCCACCTGGGTGATCCTCTCCGCCGGCCTGGCCATCGCGCTCGGCACCTACATCGGCGGCTGGCGCATCATCCGCACCATGGGCAAGGGCCTGACCGACCTGGAGCCGCGCCAGGGCTTCGCCGCCCAGACCAGCGCCGCGACCGCCATCCTGGCCTCGTCCCACCTCGGCTTCTCCCTCTCCACCACCCACGTCGTCTCCGGCTCGGTGATGGGCGCGGGCCTCGGCCGCAAGGGCGGTGTGGTCCGCTGGTCCACCGCGACCCGTATGTTCGCCGCCTGGGCGCTCACCCTCCCGGCCGCCGCACTGGTCGGCGCGGGCGCCGAGTCCGTCACCGACCTGGGCGACTGGGGCACCGCCGCCGTCGCCGTCTTCCTGATCGCCGCCAGCGCCGCGATCTGGAAGATCTCCCGCCGCGAGGTCGTCGACCACACCAACGTGGTCGAGGAGACCGGCGAGCCGGCCGGCGTGGTCACCACCGCCATCGCCGCCGTGATCCCGCCGCCCACGGGCACGGTCGTCGAGGAGCTGACGGCCACCATCCCCGCCCCCGCCGCCGAACCGGCCCCGGCCGTCCCGCCGGCCGCCGCGGTCTGACCCCGAGCACACGGTTACTGAAGGAAGCATCCCCATGAAGATCGACTGGGCGGCCCTCGGCTCCGTCTTCGGCGTCAGCCTCGCGTTCACGGTGGGCCTGGTGGCCCTGTTCACCCTCGGTGTCAACGGCCTGGCGCGCCGCGAGAAGGCCGCCGCCCAGGGCGGTTCCGCGGGGCTGGCGATGACCGGCGCGTACGTGTGCTTCGCCGCCTGCGCCGCGGCGGTCGGGTACGGGATCTACCTGATCATGGCCAAGGCCTGACACCGAAAGCCCGCTGCCGGACGGCCGGGGGCCCCCCCCCCCCGGGCCCCCGCCCCCCCCGCGCGCCCCCCCGCCGGGGGGGGGGGGGGGCGGCGGC
>NZ_JAINRE010000044.1 GCF_020400595.1 Streptomyces naphthomycinicus
CAACGGCAAACTCGACCGCAACGCCCTCCCGGCACCCGCGCTGCCCACGACGGGGCAGCTCGCGCCCACGCCCGCCGGCGGTGATCCGGAGCAGATACTCCGCGCACTGATCGGAGAGGTGCTCGGACTGGGACCGGTCGGAGCCGACGACAACTTCTTCGCCCTCGGCGGCGACAGCATCAACGCGATCCAGCTGGTCAGCCGCGCCCGTGAGGCCGGACTCGTGTTCACACCGCGCGACATCTTCCGCCACCAGACCGTGGCCGAACTCGTCCCCGTGGTGCGGACACCCTCGGCGCGGACCCGCGCCGCCGCGGACGACGGCACGGGTGCCGTCCCGGGCACTCCCGTCATGCGATGGCTGTACCGGATGACCGGACCGGCCGGACCGTATCGGGGGCTGAGCCAGTCGGCGCTGCTGCGGGTGCCGCCCACGCTGGGCGAGGAAGCGCTCGTCCGTGCCGTCCAGGCCCTGCTCGACCACCACGACGTCCTGCGGTCCACACTGGTCAGCGCCGCTCCCGGGCTGCCGTGGGGCCTCGACGTCGGCCCCGCGGGCGGCGTCGACGCACGCGGCTGCGTCACCCGGGTCGAGCTGCCCGCTGCGGCGGACGACACCGACCCCGCGGTGACGGACGCCGTGGCCGAACACGGCGAGGCCGCGCGCCGCGCTCTGGACCCCGACAACGGCCGCATGGTGCGGGTCGTCTGGTTCGACCGCGGCACCACGGCCCCGGGCCTGCTGCTGATCGTCGCCCATCACCTGGTGGTGGACGGCGTGTCCTGGCGCATCCTGCTCCCCGACCTCGCCGCGGCCTGGCAGGCCACGGCACAGGGACGGCAGGCACGACTCGCGCCGGTGGCGACGTCGTTCCGCCGCTGGGCGCGGACCCTCGTCGCCGAGGCGCAGAGCCCCGAGCGCCTCGCCGAACTGCCCCTGTGGCGCGGCATCCTGGAGAAGCCCGAACCGCCGATCGGGTCGCGTCCGCTGGAACCGTCCCGGGACACGCGCGAGACAGCCGTGAACCTCACGGACGTTCTCTCGGCCGCCGACACCTCGGCCCTGCTCACCGCCGTGCCGGCCCGGTTCGGCACCCGGATCAACGAGGTGTTGCTGACCGGCCTGGCGCTGGCCCTCCCGCGGTGGCGGCGCCGGTTCCAGGGCCCCTCCCCGGACGCGGCCGACGATCACTCGGTCCTGGTCACCATGGAGGGCCACGGCCGGGAGGAGATCGAGGAAGGCGTCGACCTGACCCGCACGACCGGCTGGTTCACCAGCCGCTTCCCGGTCCGGCTCGACGCCGGCCCGGCCGGCCCCGAGGACGCCGACCGGACGTACGCCGACGCGCTGAAGCGGGTCAAGGAGCAGCTGCGGGAACTCCCGGACAACGGGCTGGGATACGGCCTGCTGCGTCACCTCCACCCGGACGCCGGCGCGCTCCTGGCCGGGCTCCAAGGCCCGCGGATCGGCTTCAACTACCTGGGCCGGGCGGGCATGGGGGCCGGTGACCCCTCCCTGGGGGACGGACCCGTCGCCGGCTGGTCGAGCGCCGCCGACCTGAAGGTGCCGTTGCGGTCCGCGGACCCCGCGATGCCCTTCGCGCACCCCCTGGAGATCACGGCCGTCACCCGTGAGCACGAGGACGGGCCGCGCCTGCACGTGACGTGTTCCTGGCCCGGCTCCCTGTTCGGCGAGGACGACGTCCGGGACCTCCTGCACGGATGGTTCGAGGCCCTGGCCGGACTGGCCCGGGCGGGCCGGGCGGCGGACGCCGGCAGCCGTCAGGAGCTGACTCCCGCCGATCTGACCCTCCCCGGGGTGACACAGGCGGAGATCGAGGAGCTGGAGGCCCGGCCGGCCGGTCTGCTGGACGTCTGGCCCCTGACCCCCCTCCAGGAAGGAATGGTCTACCACTCCCTGGCGGCGGAGGCCGGACCCGACGTCTACCACATCCAGCTGGCCCTGGACCTGGAGGGAGAGCTGGACTCCACGGCGCTGCGCGCCGCCGGCCAGGCCCTGCTGGAACGCCACCCCAACCTGCGCGTGGCCTTCTGGCACCGACCCGCCGGGGGGACGGTGCAGTACGTGCCCCGCTCGGTGCGCCTGGACTGGGACGAAGCCGATCTCTCCGACCTCGGCGAGGCCGAACGGCGGACCCGGGCCGAGGAGCTGACCAGGGAATCGCGCACGCGACGGTTCACGCTCGACCGTCCCCCGCTGATGCGGTTCCTGCTCGTCCGCTACGGCGGCGACCGGTACCGCCTCGTGATGACGATGCATCACACCCTGCTGGACGGCTGGTCGATGCCGCTGCTGCTACAGGAACTGATCGCCCTGTACGACAACGGCGGTGACGGGGCGGCACTGCCGGACCCCGTGCCGTTCCAGGACTATCTGCGCTGGCTGTCCGCGTGGGACCGGGAGGGGGCCGAGCGGGCGTGGCGCGCCGCCCTGGACGGGGTGGACGAGCCCACGCTCCTGGCCGCGCACCGCGACCGTGCCCGGGCGGCACTGCCCCGGCGGACCGTGCGCGACCTGTCGCCCGAGCTGGTGGCCGCCCTGCGGGCCCAGGCGGTACAGGCCGGCGTCACGCTCAACACGATGATGCAGCTCGCGTGGGGGCTGCTGCTCGGCCGCCGGCTCGGCAGCGGCGACGTGCTCTTCGGCACCGCCGTCTCGGGACGCCCGCCGCAGCTCCCGGGCGCGGACCGGATGATCGGGTTCCTGATCAACACGGTGCCGGTACGCGTGCGGATCGACCCGTTCGAGAGCTGGACCCGGGCGCTCGCCCGCACCCAGGCCGACCGGGCGTCCCTCACCGACCACCAGTACCTGAGCCTCGCCCGGATCCAGCGGCTCACCGGCCTGCGCACGCTGTTCGACACGGTGCTCGTCTTCGAGAACTACCCGCTCCCCGCCGACGGCGAGAACGGCTCCCGCGAGCTGCGCACCACCGCCGTCCAGGGCCAGGACGCCTCGCACTATCCGCTGCTCCTCGCCGTGTCGGCACGCGAGGGACGGATCCGGCTGCGCCTCGACCACCGGCCCGACCTGCTCGGTGAGTGGACGGCGGACGAGGTGCTGACGGAGCTGACCGCCATCCTGGAGTCCGCCGCCGCCGACCCGTCCCGACCGGTGGGCCGGATCCGGTCCGGCGCCCCGGAGACCGGACACCGGCCGGCCGAAGCGGTGCTCGTGCCCTCCGTGCCGTCCATGCCCTCCGCGCCGTCCGTGTCCGACGCTCCCGGCACCATCCACGAACGGATCGCCCGGCGGGCCGTGGCGACGCCGGACGCCGTGGCGGTCTCCGCGGGATCGGTCCGGCTGACCTGGCGTGACCTGGACGAGCGGGCGACCGCGCTCGCGGGGCTGCTGCTCGACCTGGGCGTCTCGCCCGAGGACCGGGTCGGGGTCCTGCTCGACCGCTCCCCGGACCTGGTGGTGTCGGCACTGGCGGTGCTGAAGGCGGGCGCCGCCTACGTCCTGCTGGACCCCGCCCACCCGGAACGCCGGCTGCGGGCGCTGCTGGCCGAAGCCGCGGCCCCGGTGCTGCTCACCGATGCGGCCCGGGCAGCCGCCTGGGCGGCCGGGGAGCAGGCTCCGCCACGGGTGGTCGCCGTCGACACCGACGTACGGCCGGGCAGCAGCGCCGCCCCCGCCGTGCCCGCCGTCGCCTCCGGCCAGCTGGCGTGCGTGATCTACACCTCCGGCTCCACGGGGACTCCCAAGGGCGTCGCCATCACCCACCGCGACGTCGTGGATCTGGCGGACGAGCCGTGCTGGCACGGCACCTCCGCCGAGCGCATGCTCTTCCACTCCCCGCACGCCTGGGACGCCTCGACGCTGGAGCTGTGGGTTCCGCTGCTCAACGGGAACGAGGTCGTGATCGCGCCCCCCGGCCGGACGGACCTGGCCCGACTGGCCGGGATCCTGGTGGAGGAGCGGATCACCCGGCTGTGGCTGTCCGCCGGCCTCTTCCGCGTCCTCGCGGAGGAGGACCCCGCCTGCTTCGCCGGCCTGCGCGAGCTGTGGACCGGCGGGGACGTGGTCCCGGCCGACGCGGTGCGCAAGGTGCGCCGGGCGGCCCCGGACACCGTCGTCGTGAACGGCTACGGCCCCACCGAGACCACGGTCTTCGCCACGCACCACCTCATGCGGCGGGGCGACACCGTCCCGGACACCGTCCCGATCGGTGTGCCCCTCGCGGGCAAACGGATCTACGTCCTGACGGAGCAGCTGCGACCGGCCCCGGTCGGGGTGCCCGGCGAGATCTACGTGGCCGGCACCGGACTCGCCCGCGGTTACGACAACGCTCCCGGTACGACCGCGTCGATCTTCGTCTCCGATCCCTTCGGTCCGCCCGGATCCAGGATGTACCGCACCGGAGACCTCGCGCGGCTCCGCCCGGACGGCACGCTGGAGTTCGTCGGCCGCCGTGACCACCAGGTCAAACTCCGCGGATTCCGGATCGAGTTGGGCGAGGTCGAAGCGGCGCTCGTCCGGTTCCCCGGCGTCGCCCAGGCGGTCGCCATGGTCCGGGAGGGATCCACCGGCGAGAAACGGCTGTTCGGGTACGTGGTCATGGCCCCCGGCCGGACCGCGCCGCACCCCGGCGCGCTGCACGATCACCTGTCCGCCCTCCTGCCGGAGCACATGGTCCCCGGCGCGTTCCTCACCCTGGACGCCCTGCCGCTGACCGCCCACGGCAAACTCGACCGGGCCGCCCTGCCCGTCCCCGAGACGGCGGCGGGAACCGGGCGCGCACCCAGGACCCCGCGGGAGGAACTGCTGTGCGGGCTGTTCGCCGAGACACTGCGGCTGCCCGGCGTCGGCATCGACGACAATTTCTTCGTCCTCGGCGGGGACTCCCTCCTGGCGGCACGGCTGGCCGGCCGCATCAGGGAGGTGCTCGGCGCGGAACTGGGCGTCCACCAGCTGTTCCTGGCACCCACCGTCGCCGGGGTGGCGGCCGCTCTGGAGGAGGGGACCGGCTCCGGCACGGACGACGCGCTGGGTGTGCTGCTGCCCCTGCGGGCGAGCGGCACCAGGCCGCCGGTGTTCTGCTTCCACGCCGCCGGCGGACTCAGCTGGCGTTACACCGGTCTGCTCCGGCACCTGCCGTCCGACCGGCCGGTGTACGGTCTTCAGGCACGTGTCCTGGACACACCCGGCCACCGGCCGAAGAGCGTCGAGGAGATGGCCGCGGACTACCTGTCCGAGATCCGTGCCGTCCAGCCGGCCGGGCCGTACCACCTCGTGGGCTGGTCACTGGGCGGTCTGGTGGCCCAGGCGGCCGCCGTACAGCTCCAGGAGTCCGGCGAGGAAGTGGCGCTCCTGGCGGTGCTCGACTCCTACCCCGTCGCCGGGGGCGCGGCACCCGTTCTCCCCGCCGAGCACCAGCTCCTGGCCGGACTGCTCGACGCGATGGGCGTCGGCGGCGGACACGAGGGGACCGGGGAGCGGGAGCAGCCGGGCGAGCCGACCCGGCAGACGGTGGCGCAGCTGCTCCGGGAGCGGGGCGGTCCGCTGGCGCCGCTCGTGGCCGACCGGCTGGACTCGCTCGCCGCCGCCTACCGGAACGCCGTGGAGCTGCGGGGCGGTCACACACCCGGTGTCTTCCGGGGCCCCCTGCTGCTCTTCGTCGCGGTGGAGGGCGACACCGGCCGGGTCGCGGAGAAGGCCGCCCGCTGGCGTCCGTACGTCGACGGGCCCGTGGAGACGCACACGGTCTCCGGGCGCCACGAGGACATGCTGGCGCCCGGCCCGCTGGCCGTGATCGGCGAAGTGCTGGCCCGCCGGCTGCGGCGATCCGATTCCGGTGAAAGCGGCCAGGAAAACAGCGCGAGCTGAGAAACTGTTCGGAAAAAGTGAGGGGAAAAGATATGTCCAACCCGTTCGACAACGCCGACGGCCGCTTTCTCGTGCTGCTGAACGACGAGGGGCAGCATTCACTCTGGCCCAGCTTCGCCGAAGTTCCGGCGGGGTGGGAAGTCGCACTTCCCGAGGACAGCCGGCAGGCGTGCCTGGAGTACATCGAGACGAATTGGACCGACATGCGGCCCAAGAGCCTCGTCCGGCAGATGGAAAGCTGAGGACGGACGTGGTGCGGGCCGGGTCCGAGGACACGGCCCGCACCGTCACCGTCGTGTGGGGAACCGCCCCCCGCGGGGAGCGGTACGCGGCGCACCGCGCTCTGATCCACGCGGCGGCGGACGCGACCGGCGGCCGGGCCGGCACGATCCGGCTCCGGCACCGCCCCGACGGCCGCCCCTTCCTGACCGGGCCGGCGAGCGGGCTCCAGGTGAGCATCAGCCACGGCAGGGGAGTGTTCGCCGTCGCGCTGAGCGGCTCCACGCCCGTGGGGGTCGACGTCGAGACCGTACGGCCCGTGCCGGCCGAGGCGCTGGCGCGGCGCTGGTTCGACCCGGCCGCGGCCGAAGCGGTCGCCCGGGCCCCGCACACCGGCAGGACGGAGACGTTCTTCCGGCTGTGGACCCAGAAGGAAGCGGCGGGCAAGGCCCACGGGACCGGCCTGCTCCACGGCGGACTCACCCGGGCGGTCACGCCCCGGCCGCCCGGCGGACCGGGCGGCGAGCCCGGACCGGGCCCCCTGTCCCTCGGCGCGCTCCCGGGATCCCCGCACACCCGTTGCGGAGCGGTGCCCGTGGGCCTCGGCCGGTACATCCTCGCCGTCGCGGTCCTCGTTCCCCCCACCGACCCGGTCGGTGTCGAACTGCGCACCACCACGGAACGACAACCTCAAGGAGGGCGGCAGTGGCGGCCTCGGGCATCGTTGCCGAAGAACGAATCCGGGAAGGCTGGCCACGACGCCTGAGCCGCTACTGCCTCCGGCACCGCGGCACCGCGGCGACCGCGGTCCTCACCGCGTGCGGCGGCAGTGTGGTGGGCGCGGTCGTACCGTGGATCACCAAGGTGATCGTCGACGACGTCATCGTGCGGCAGACCCGCGAGGCCGCCCCCTGGGCAGCACTGTTCCTGGCCGCGGCGGTGGTCGCCTACGCCCTGGCGTACCTGCGGCGCCTGTGCGCGGGCAAGCTGGCGGCCGACGTCCAGCACGATGTACGGACGCAGATGTTCCGCTCGTTGACGCGGCTGGACGGCGCCCGGCAGGACGCCCTCGGCCCGGGCCACCTGGCCGGGCGGGTCACGAGCGACATGAACATGGTGTTCGGGCTGCTCTCCAACACGCCGCTGGCCGTCGCGAACGCCGTCGCCGCACTGGCGTCGGCCGTCATGATGGCCCTGCTCTCCCCGGCGCTGACGCTGGTGGCCCTGGCCGTCCTCCCCGTCCTGTGGTTCGTCTCCCGGCACAGCAGGAGCCGGATCGGCCCCGCGGCCCGGCAGGCGCAGCGCGAGGTGGCGACCCTGGCCGGGGTCGTGGAGAGCTCCATCGCCGGCATCCGCGTGGTCAAGGCGTTCGGCCAGGAACAGCGGGAGATGGACCGGCTGACCCGGGCCGCCACCCGGCTGTTCGGACACCGGCTGCGGGTGATCCGGCTGAACGCCCGCTTCAACCCGGCCCTCCAGGCCGTTCCGGCGCTGGGACAGGTCGGCATCCTGGCCTACGGCGGCTGGCTGGCCAGCCGCGGCCAGCTGAGCCTCGGCACGTTCCTCTCCTTCTTCTCCTACCTGACCACCCTCGCCGGCTCACTGCGCATGCTGTCGGCGTTCCTGCTGGTGGGCCAGCAGTCCGGAGCCGGTGTCGAGCGGGTGCTGGAGTGGGCCGACGCCCCGCGGACCACGACCGAGGGGACCGTACCCCTGGCACCGGGGCCCGCGCCGGCCGTCGAGTTCGACCACGTCACCTTCGGCTACGCGGCCGGCCGCCCCGTACTGAACGACGTCACCCTGCGCATCGCGCCGGGGGAGACCGTCGCCGTGGTCGGCCCGCCCGGCTCGGGCAAGTCCGCGCTCGTCCAGCTCCCGCTGCGCTTCCACGACGTCAGCGGCGGCACCGTACGCGTCGACGGGCACGACGTCCGGGCCCTCACCCTGCACTCGCTGCGCGGTGCCATCGGAGTCGTCCCCGAGGAATCCGTGCTGTTCTCCGGCACGATCCGGGACAACATCGCGTTCGCGCGCCGCGACGCCGACGACACGGACGTGCGTGCGGCGGCCCGGACCGCCTGGGCGGACGGATTCGTCGAGGCGCTCCCGCAGGGGTACGGCACGCGCGTCGGCGAGCGCGGCCTGACCCTGTCCGGCGGCCAGCGCCAGCGCATCGCGCTCGCCCGCGCGCTGCTCGACCGCCCGCGGCTGCTGATCCTGGACGACGCCACCTCCGCGGTGGACGCCCGCGTCGAGGCCCATGTCCACGAGGGCCTGCGCGAGGTCATGAAAGGCTGCACGACCCTGATCGTCGCCCGCCGGGCCGCCACCCTCGCCCTCGCCGACCGCATCGCCGTACTCGACGGGGGGACCCTGATCGACACCGGCACCCACGAGGAACTCCTGGAGCGCTGCCCGCAGTACGGCGAGATCCTGCGGGAGGCCGACCGCGCCCCGGACGCCGTGGACGCGGCACCGGCGGCCGGATCCCGGCGGCGCCCGGCCCCGCGCCCGGCCCCGGTGGCCGCGGCCGGGGAGGACGTCGCCGAGGACCCGCGCGTCGACGCGGCGGCGCAGGCCCGGGACCCCGGCGGCGAGTTCGGGCTGCGTGACCTGCTGCGGGGGTTCCGGCTCCCGCTGATCGGCGGACTGGCACTCGTCGTCGCGGGGACCTGCGCCGGGCTGTTCCTGCCGTTCGTGCTCCGGCGGGGCGTCGAGGGCGGCGTGCAGACCATGGAGACCGGCACGGTGTGGACCGCCTGCCTCGCCGCGCTCGCCGTGATCTCCGCGCAATGGGCGGCCCAGCAGGGCGCGACCGCCCTCCTGGGGCGCACCGGCGAACGCATCCTGTACGCGCTGCGGATACGCGTCTTCGCGCATCTGCACCGCCTCGGGCTGGACCACTACGAGCGCGAGGCGGCAGGCCGGACCCTGACCCGGATGACCACGGACGTCGACTCCCTGTCCGCGTTCCTGCAGACCGGCCTGGTGCGGCTGCTGGTCAGCCTGCTGACCCTCACGGGTGTCCTGGTGGCGCTGCTCGTCGCGGACGCCCGGCTCCTGCTCGTCCTCCTGGTGGCGCTGCCGCCCCTGCTGATCGCGACGCTGGTCTTCCGGCGGAAGTCCGTGCGGGCGTACGAGCGGGCCAGGCACTCCAACGCCGTGGTGACCGCCACCTTCCAGGAGCACATGGCCGGCATGCGTCTCGTCCAGGCGTTCCGCCGCGAGGAGGCGAGCGTGCGCCGACTGGCCCGGGAGAGCGACGAACACCGCCGAGACCGGACGCGAAGCCAGTTCCTGACGGCCGTCTACTTCCCCGGCATACAGTTCACCGCCTCGGTGGTCACCGCCCTGGTCCTCGTCGTCGGCGGCCGGAGGGTGACCGAGGGCACCATGGCGGTCGGCACCCTGGTGGCCTACCTGCTGTACCTCAACCTGTTCTTCACCCCGCTCCAGGAGATCTCCCAGCTCTTCGACGGCTACCAGCTGGCGCGCGTCTCCCTCACCGCCATACAGGACTTCCTGCGGATCCCCGGGGGCACACCGCAGCCGGCCGAGCCGCACGCGGTGGAACGGGTGCGGGGCGACATCCGCTTCGCGGGAGTGCACCACCGCTACGGCGACGCCGCCCACGCCCTCAAGGGCGTCGACCTGCACGTACGGCCGGGCGAGACGGTCGCCTTCGTCGGTGAGACCGGGGCCGGCAAGTCCACCCTCATCAAACTGCTGGCCCGCTTCCACGACCCGACCGCGGGAGCGATCCTCATCGACGGCACCGACATCCGCCGACTGGATCCGCGGGCCTTCCGCCGGCGGCTGGGGATCGTGCCCCAGGAGCCGTACATCTTCGCGGGAACCGTGCGGGACGCCATCGCCTACGGGCGGCCGGAGGCCGACGACGACGAGGTGGCCGCGGCGGCCCGGCGGGTGGGGGCACACGGCATGATCGCCGGACTCGACGGCGGCTACCGGCACCCGGTCACCGAAGGCGGCCGGAACCTCTCGGCCGGCCAGCGGCAGCTGATCGCGCTGGCCAGAGCCGAACTGGTCCGGCCCGACGTCCTCCTGCTCGACGAGGCCACCGCCGCCCTCGACTCCGCGAGCGAGGCCCTGGTGAACCGGGCCGCCCTGACCCACGGCGGCGCCCGCCGGACGACGCTGGTCGTCGCGCACCGGCTGGACGTGGCCGCACGGGCCGACCGCGTGGTCGTGCTGCACGACGGCCGGGTGTGCGAGGACGGCACGCACCAGGAACTGCTGGCACTGGACGGCGTGTACGCCCGGCTCTGGCAGGCGTACGACACAAGGCCCGCGGACCCGGAATTCCGACGGCCCGCGCCGGCCCTGGAAGAGTGAGCGGCAGCTTTCTTTCCATCCGGAGAGGCAGATGTGCGTCCAGGGCAGGTTCAGCCTCCATTGGTACCGGCCTGGATATCATCCGCAAGGTGCTTTTGAGGGATGCCACCCGAGGGGCTCCCGGCGTTTTATCGACGCACATTCACTGGAGCGCGGGTGGGGCGGACACCGCCCGATAGGGAACGTATTCCTGCGCGGACCCGGATGATGGAGGGACTGGGTAATGAAGAATTCCCCGGCCGAGAGATCGGTCGTCTCCCAGCGGTCGGCCGGAGTGGCGGACAGCGGCCTGGCCGAAGTGTTCATGCTGGCGCGGACCCGCGACGCCGTCGACCTGTCGATCGGCACCCCCGGCCATCCCGAGGTTTCGGCAGACCTCGTCGAGGAGGCGGCCCGCGCCATGCGCGACGGGCGCAACCAGTACGAACACCCCAACGGTGAAGCGCTGCTGCGCCGGCGCATCGCCGAATCCCTGACCGCCCCCACCGACCCCGACACCGAGATCACCGTCACCGCCGGTGCCACCGAGGCCCTCTACATAGCCCTGCTCGGCAGCGTCGACCCGGGTGACGAGGTCGTCCTGTTCACCCCGGGCTTCGACCAGTTCGCGTCCGCGATCAAGCTGGTGGGCGCGGTCCCCCGGTTCGTGCCGCTGCGGGCACCCGACTGGCGCTTCGACCCGGCGGAGCTGACCGCCGCCTTCGGCCCCAGGACCCGGGCCGTCCTGCTCAACACACCGAGCAACCCCACCGGCCGGGTCCTCACCCGCGAAGAGCTGGACACCATCGCCCGGTTGTGCGAACGGTGGAACGTCACCGTCATATCCGACGAGGTGTACAGCAACTTCGTCTTCGACGGCCGCCGGCACCTGTCGGTGGCCGACGTGCCGGGACTCGCCGAGCGCGGCGTCGTCGTGGGGTCGCTGTCCAAGAGCCACGCGGTCAGCGGCTGGCGGCTCGGCTTCCTGCGCGCCGACCCCGTGCGCACCGACGCCTTCCGGCGCGTCCACGCGCTGACCACCCTCGGCACCGCCGCTCCGCTGCAGGCGGCCGCCGGACGCATCCCGTGGACGGACGCGGAGGCCGCCTCCGCGGAGATGCAGCAGCGGCGCGACCTCGCCCAGGACGTCTTCTCCCGCGCGGGCATGAAGTTCGCGCCCGCCGAGGGCGGTTGCTACCTGTTCGCGGACATCAGCCCCCTCACCGGAGGACGGACGGACAGCCTGACGTTCATCCGTGAACTCCTGGACCGCCGCGGAGTGCTGCTCACTCCCGGCTTCCCCTTCTGCTCCGACCCGGAGCTCGGAGCGCAGTACGTCCGTATCGCGTTCAACCGGCGCATGGAGACCCTGCGCGAAGCCGAGCGCCGGCTCCTGGCCGCCTGAACGAGCGACGATCTCGGGGAGAGCACACGCATGGCAGACCTCACCGGCGCCTGGCCGGGACCGCTTCCGGAACTCCTCCGGCAGGCCGGCGACCGCGGCGTCATCCGGGTCGACACCCCGGCCGGGGACAAACTCTGGCTCGTGTGCCACTACGCGCTGGCCCGCCAGGTCCTGACGGACAAGCGGTTCAGCAGGGCCGAGGCGGTCAAGCCGCACGCCCCGCAGGCCAACGACGCCCAGCCGGCCCCCGACTCCATGATGAGCATGGACGGCGCGGACCACGCCCGGCTGCGGCGCATCGTGTCCGGCGCCTTCAGCACGGGACGGGTCGCGGCCATGGCCCCGTCCATCGAGCGGCTGACCGACCGGCACCTGGACGCCATGGCCGCGCTCGGACCGGGGGCCGACCTCATCGGCGCACTCGCCACACCCCTGCCCCTCGCGGTCCTGTGCTCCCTGCTGGGCGTTCCCCCCGAGGACGGCGACCGCTTCCGCGACTGGGTCGAGGTGCTGTTCGACATCACCGCCAGCACCCCCCAGGTCAAGGCCAGGCGCCGCTTCGAACTCGCCGGGTACATGGCGGACCTGATCGAGCGCAAGCGCCAGGAGCCCGCGGAGGACCTGCTCACCGCCATGATCGGGGCGCACGACCGGGGCGAGATGTCCATGGCCGAGCTGCTCACCCTGGGCCTGACACTGCTGATGGCCGGATACGAGACGACGGTCGGCCAGATCGGGCTGTCGGTCCTGCACCTGCTGTCCCGACCCGGCTCGTACGACGCACTGCGCGACCGGCCCGAAGAGCTGGCCCCCACCATCGAGGAACTGCTGCGGGTCACCCCGTCCACCCCGCTCAGCTTCACCCGGGTGGCGACGGAGCCGGTACCCCTCGGCGACGTCACGGTGCAGGCCGGTGAGGGCGTCCTCGTCTCGCTGCTGCACGGCAACCTGGACGCCCGGACCTTCCCGGAACCGGAGCGGCTGGCCGCGGACGGCCGGGACGCGGTCCACCTCACCTTCGGACACGGCGTGCACCGCTGCCTCGGTGCTCCGCTGGCCCGGCTCCAGCTCCAGATCGTGCTCGGCCGGCTGCTCCGCCGGTTCCCGGGCCTGCGCCTCTCCTCCCGCCCGGACCCGTTCCTCTGGAAGGACGGCCAGGGCACCCGCGGACTGTCCCGGCTGCACGTGGACTGGTAGCCCGCCGACGCCGGCCGCGCCCCTGGACGCAGGACTTTCGTTCAACGCTCCGATCCGAAGTGAGGAAACGCGTGTCTGTGGAGAAGCCCCAGCGGCACGAGGGCGGACAGGTCGCCGCACCGGGATCGTTCCGTGGGGAGTCGATCCCGTGGATCCTCTCGGGCGACACCACGGCGGCCGTGCGCGCGCAGGCCCGGCGGATGCTGACCCGGCTCGCCGGAAGCGAGGACGGTGTCGCCGATCTCGGGCTCGCCCTGGCGTCCCGCGAGCCGTCCCGGACGCGCTCCGTGGTCATGGCCGCGGACCGGGACGGCTTCGCCGCCGAGCTCTCCGCGCTCGCGGCGGACCGGACCACCGCGTCCCAGGTCAACGGGACCGCCCGGGAGCGGGGCCGGACCGTGTTCGTCTTCCCCGGCCAGGGGTCCCAGTGGGCCGGCATGGCGGCCGATCTGCTGGACCGCTCGGACGTCTTCCGGGCCGCCATCGACGCGTGCGCCCAGGCACTCGCCCCCTATGTCGACTGGTCCCTCGAAGAGGTGCTGCGGGCGGCCCCCGGAGCGCCGGGCATGGACCGCGACGACGTCGTGCAACCCGCCCTGTTCGCCGTCTCGGTGGGACTCGCCGACCTCCTGCGGTCCTTCGGCGTCGAGCCGGCGGCCGTGGTCGGGCACAGCAACGGCGAGATCGCCGCGGCCGTCGTCGCGGGCGGCCTGTCCCTGGAGGACGGGGCCCGCGTGGTGGGCCTGTGGAGCAAGGCCCAGTTCCCGATCGTCGGCCGCGGCGCGATGATCTCGGTGCCGCTGTCCCCGGCATCGGTCGAGCCCCTGCTGGCCCGCTGGCCGGGGCGGCTGGCACTCGCGGCGGTCAACGGGCCGCGGTCGGTCGTGCTGTCCGGCGACACGGACGTCATCGACCGGCTGCTGGCGGAGCTGACCGCCGACGGCGTCCGGGCCAAGCGCATCGCCATCAACATCGCGGCCCACTCCCCGCAGGTGGACGAGGTCCGCGAGGGAGTGCTGTCCGTGCTCGCGCCCCTGCGGCCGCGCACGGGGACGGTGCCCTTCCACTCCACCGTGACGGGCGGACTGCTGGACACCCGGTCGCTGGACGCCGACTACTGGTTCGGCAACATGCGCGGGGTCGTCGAGCTCGACCCGGTCATCCGCTCGCTGGCCGACTACGACAGCTTCGTCGAGGTCAGCGCGCACCCCGTGCTGACCATGGCCCTCGGACAGACGCTGGACGAGACGGGATCGGACGCCGTCGTCGTGGGGACGCTGCGCCGCGGGGACAGCGGTGCCCGCCGCGTCCTGGCCTGTCTGGCCGAACTCCACACCGCCGGCGTGCCCGTGGACTTCACCCCCGCCTTCCCCGCGGACGCGGACGCCGCGGCGGTGGCCCTGCCCCTGGACACCCCGGAACCGGGGCCCGGGCAGCCGCTGCGGACGGACCCGCGGGACACCGCCTCCCTCATGGATCTCGTGCTCGTGGAGCTGTCCCGGGCCACCGGCCGTGCCCCGGGCGAGATCCGGCCCACGGAGGCGTTCTGGGACCTGGGCGTCGACTCGGCGACCGCCGTGGAGCTGCGCAGCAGGCTGGTCGCCGCCACGGGCCTGCGGCTGCCTGCCGGGCTCCTCTTCGACTACCCCACGCCGGAACGACTGGTGGCCCACCTGGCGTCCGCGAAGACCGCCGCCGCCCCCGGCCGGCCGGCACCCGGACGCCGGGCCGAGACGTCCGACGAACCCATCGCCATCGTCTCCATGGCCTGCCGGTACCCCGGCGGGGTGGCCTCGCCCGAGGACCTGTGGCAGGTGCTGGCGGACGAGCGGGACGTCATCTCGCCGTTCCCGGACAACCGGGGCTGGCCCGACGACGGCCCCGGCCACCCCGCGGAGCGCTCCTACCGGCGAGAGGGCGGGTTCCTCCACGACGCCGACCGGTTCGACGCCGCGTTCTTCGGCATCAGCCCCCGCGAGGCCACGGCCCTGGATCCGCAGCAGCGGCTGGTGCTGGAGACCGCGTGGGAGGCCGTCGAGCGGGCGGGGATCGATCCGTCGTCCCTGCGCGGCAGCGCGACCGGGATCTACCTGGGCGCGATAGCGCAGGACTACGGCCCCCGGCTGCACGAGGCGGACGACTCCCAGGGCGGACACCTCATCACGGGCACCTTCACCTGTGTCGCCTCGGGCCGGGTCTCCTACACCCTCGGCCTGGAAGGCCCCGCCATCACGGTGGACACCGGGTGTTCCTCCTCGCTGGTCGCGATGCACCTGGCCGCGCAGGCACTGCGCGGCGGAGAGTGCGAACTCGCGCTGGCGGGCGGGGTCACCGTGATGGCGAGTCCCGGTGTGTTCGCGGAGTTCGCCCGCCAGGGCGGTCTCGCCGCGGACGGGCGCTGCAAGGCGTTCGCGGACGCCGCGGACGGCACCGGCTGGGCCGAGGGCGCGGGCGTGCTGCTGCTGGAGCGGCTCTCGGACGCGCGGCGCAACGGGCACCGGGTCCTGGCGGTGATGCGGGGCTCCGCGGTGAACCAGGACGGCGCCTCGAACGGGCTCAGCGCACCGAACGGCCCCTCGCAGCGACGCGTGATCGAGGCGGCGCTGACGAACGCCGGTCTCGGCCCGCGGGACGTCGACGCGGTCGAGGCCCACGGCACCGGCACCAGCCTGGGCGACCCGATCGAGGCGGAGGCCCTGATCGCCGCGTACGGCCAGGACCGCCCCGGGGACCGCCCGCTGTGGCTGGGATCGGTGAAGTCGAACATCGGGCACACGCAGGCCGCCGCCGGCGCCGCGGGTGTGATCAAGATGGTGCTGGCGATGCGGCACGGCACGCTGCCCGCCACGCTCCACGTCGACGCCCCCTCCTCCCGGGTCGACTGGGACGCGGGCGACGTACGGCTGCTGACCCGGCCGCAGGACTGGCCCGAGACGGACCGTCCGCGCCGGGCGGCGGTGTCGTCCTTCGGCATCAGCGGCACCAACGCCCACGTGATCCTCGAAGCCGGGCCGGGAGAGCCCGCCGAGACCCCGGAGCCGGCCGGGACCTCCGGCCGGCCGCCCCTCGCGCCCTGGGTGGTCACCGGACGCAGCGAGTCCGCCCTCCGGGCCCAGGCGAGCCGGCTCCTGGCCCACGTCGGGACGCTGCCCGAGGCCGATCCGTACGACATCGGCCTGGCCCTGGCCACCACCCGCACCGCCTTCGAGCACCGCGCCGTGCTGCTCGGCGCCGACCGGGCGGAGCTGACCGCCGCGCTCGGCGCGCTGGCGGACGGCCGTCCCGGTCCGCAGGTGCGCACCGGAACGGCCGGCACCGGCGGGAAGACCGCGTTCCTCTTCGCCGGCCAGGGCGCCCAGCGCCTCCGCATGGGCCGGGAACTGCACGAGGCGTTCCCCGTCTTCGCGGACGCCTTCGACGCCGTCTGCGGGTACGTCCCGGGGCTGCGGGACGTCGTCTTCGGCGACGACCAGGAGGCGCTGAACCGCACCGAGCACGCCCAGCCGGCCCTCTTCGCCCTCGAAGTCGCCCTGTACCGCCTCCTGGAGTCCTGGGGAGTGGTCCCGGACGTCCTCGTGGGGCATTCCGTCGGCGAACTGGCCGCCGCGCACGTCGCCGGCGTGCTGTCCCTGGAGGACGCGTGCACGCTGGTCGCGGCGCGCGGCAGGCTCATGCGGCAGCTGTCCCCGGCCGGGGCGATGCTCGCGCTGGACGCCGCCGAGCAGGAGGTGTCGCCCCTGCTCGCGGGGTACGAGGCCGAGGCCGGCATCGCCGCCGTGAACGGTCCCGCCGCCACCGTGGTCTCGGGCTCGGAGGCGGCCGTCGCCGCCGTCGCCGCGCGGGCCGAGTCCCTGGGACACCGGGCGACCCGGCTGCGCGTCAGCCACGCCTTCCACTCCCCGCTGATGGAGCCGGTGCTCGCGGAGTTCCGCGAGGTCGCCGAAAGCGTCGCCTACCACCTGCCCGACCTGACGGTGGTCTCCACGCTCACCGGCGAGCCGGCCGGCCCCGGACAACTGGCCGACCCCGACTACTGGGTGCGGCACGTCCGCGGCACGGTCCGCTTCCACGACGCCGTCCGCCGTCTGGCGGACCTGAGGACGACCCGCTACGTGGAGATCGGCCCCGACGCCACCCTCACCGCCCTGGCCGAAGCGTGCCTCACCGAACCGGCCGACGCCCTCCTCGTCCCCACCGTACGCAAGGACCGCCCGGAGACCCGCGGCGTCCTGACGGCGCTGGCCGACCTGATCGCGCACGGAGCCGAACCCGACTGGCGTGCCCTGCTCCCCGGCGCCCGGCCCGTCGCGCTGCCCACGTACGCCTTCCAGCGGACCCGGTACTGGCTGAACGGCACCCGGCCGGCCGGGGACGTGACCGCGGCCGGGCTGGACCCCGCCGGGCACCCGCTGCTCGGGGCCACCGTGGGCTCGGCCGGCTCCGGAGAGGTCCTGTTCACCGGACGGCTGTCGGTGCACAGCCACCCCTGGCTCGCCGAGCACCGCGTCCTCGGGCGGGCGGTCCTGCCCGCCACCGGACACCTCGAACTCGCCGCCCACGCCGGCGACCGCACCGGCTGCCCCCACGTCGCCGAACTCGTCCTGCACAGCCCGCTCGTCATCCCCGACCGGGGCGCCGTGCAGATCCAGCTCGCCGTGGAGGCCCCGGACGCCTCGGGCACGCGCGCGTTCCGGGTGCACTCGCGTCCCGCCGGCACCGACGCGCCCTGGGAGCAGCACGCCCAAGGCGTGCTCACCGCCGAGGCCCCGCAGGCCACCGGCGGACAGCAGGACTGGCCGCCGCCGGGCGCCCGCGAGGTCCCGCCCGCCGCCCGCCACGAGCGGTCCGCCGCCGCGGGCCTGGAGTACGGGCCCGCGTTCCAGGGCCTGGAGACGGTCTGGCGCCTCGGCGGCGAACTCTTCGCCGAGGTCACCCTGCCCGAGCCGTACCAGCGCGAGGCGCACCGCTTCGGACTCCACCCCGCCCTCCTCGACGCGGCCCTGCACCTGTTCCTCGTCGACCCGGCCGACCCGGCCGACCCGGCCGACCCGGCCGACCCGGCCGACCCGGCCGACCCGGCCGACCCGGCCGACCCGGCCGACGGGCGGCCCGGGAGCGACGCGCACTCCCCGGGGCTGCGGCTGCCGTTCTCCTTCACCGGCGTCACCCTGCACGCGTCGGGCGCCACCTCCCTGCGCGTCCGCTGGACGCCGTCCGGTCCCGACGCCGCCTCGCTGACCATCGGCGACTCGACCGGAGCCCCGGTGCTGACCGTGGCCTCCGCGGCGCTCCGGCAGCTGCCGGCCGGCCCGTTCACCGCCGCGCCGGCCACAGCGGACTCCGCCGCCCTGTGGCACGTCGACTGGCAGCCGCTGCCGGCCCCGGACGGCCCGGGCACCGCCGGACGGTGGGCCGTACTCGGCACCGACCCCCTCGGCCTGGCCGAGGCACTCGCGGCGGACGGCGCCGCCGTCGCCGCCCACCGGGACGCCGACGCCCTGAGCGCCGCCCTGGAGGCCGGCGAAGCGGCCCCCGACGTGCTGGCCCTGGTCTGCGCCCACCAGGCGGACGGCGGCGCGGAGGCGGCCCGCACGGCGGTCCGGCAGGCGCTGGACCTGGCCCAGCGGTGTCTGCGCGACGAACGCCTCACCGGGACCCGCGTCCTGCTGGTCACGCGAGGCGCGGTCGCCGTACGGCCGGGCGAGGACGTACCGGATCCGGCGGGTGCCGCCGCGCGCGGGCTGATGCTCACCGCCCGCAACGAACACCCGGGCCGGTTCGCCCTGCTGGACATCGGGAACGACACCCCGGGCCCCCGCCTGGCAGGGGCGGCCCGGGCCGCGTCGGACGGTCCGCTGCCCCTGGCCCTGCGTGCCGGGCGGCTGTACGCGCCGCGGCTGGAGCGCACCCCGCCCGCGCCACCCGCAGGGGACGGCTCCGCCGCCTTCGCCGCCGACGGCACCGTCCTGATCACCGGCGGGACCGGGGTCCTGGGCCGGCTGGTCGCGCGGCACCTCGTCGCCCGGCACGGAGTACGCCGGCTGCTGCTGACGAGCCGTCGCGGCATGTCCGCCGAGGGAGCGGCCGAACTGGCGGCCGAGCTGGCCGCGGCAGGCGCCCAGGTCACGATCGCCGCGTGCGACGCCGCCGACCGGTCCGCGCTCCAGCGGCTGCTCGCGGACGTTCCCGACGAACACCCGCTGACCGCCGTGATCCACACCGCCGGAGTCCTCGACGACGCCACACTGCACAACCTCACGGCGCGCGGCGTCGACGAGGTGCTGCGCCCCAAGGCGGACGCCGCCTGGCACCTGCACGAACTCACCCGGGACCTGCCGCTGTCGGCGTTCGTGCTGTTCTCCTCCGTCGCGGGCGCCATCGGCAGCCCCGGCCAGGCCAACTACGCCGCCGCGAACTGCTTCCTCGACGCCCTGGCCCACCACCGGCGCGCGCTCGGCCTGCCCGCCACCTCGCTCGCCTGGGGGCTGTGGGAGGCGACGGGCGGCATGAGCGGCTCGCTGGACGAGTCCGACCTGGCCAGGTGGGCCCGCGCGGGTGTGCTGCCGCTGTCCGCCGAGGACGGCATGGAACTCTTCGACGCCGCCCTGCGCTCGGACGCCCCCATGCTCGTGCCCGCGCGCTGGAACCTGTCCGCGCTGCGCCATCCGGACCTCCCCGAGTCCGTGCCCGAGCTGCTGCGCTCCCTCGTCCCCGCCCCGCGCCGCCGGGCGGCCGCTCCCGGTACCGCCGGTGCCGACGCCTCGGCGTGGGCCCGCGGCATCGCCGGGCTGTCGCCCGCGACACGCCGGCGCACGGTGGCCGCGCTGGTCCGCTCCGCCGCCGCGGGCGTCCTCGGACTGGACGGTCCCTCGGCCGTCGCCGACCAGACGGCGTTCCGCTCCCTGGGCTTCGACTCCCTGGCGGCGCTGGAGCTGCGCGGCCGCATCCAGTCGGCCACCGGCATCCGGCTGTCGGCGGCCGCGGTCTTCGACCACCCCACCCCGGCCGCCCTGACCGACCGGCTGCTGGCCGACGTCACCCGGCTGTCCGGAGCCGGCCCGGCCGCCGCCCCGGAGGACGGGCGGAGCGCCGGCATCCCGGACGCCCCCGAGGACGACCCGGTCGTGCTGGTCGGCATGGCCTGCCGCTATCCGGGCGGTGCCCGCACCCCGCAGGAACTGTGGGACCTGGTCACCTCCGGCACGGACGCCATCGGCCCCTTCCCCGGCAACCGGGGCTGGGACATCGAGGAGCTGTACGACCCCCGCCCGGGGCGCCCCGGCAAGACCTACACCCGGCACGGCGGCTTCCTCTACGACGCCGACCGGTTCGACGCGGACTTCTTCGGCATCAGCCCCCGGGAAGCCGAGGCGATGGACCCCCAGCAGCGGCTGCTCCTGGAGACCAGCTGGGAGGCGATCGAGAACGCCTCCATCGCGCCCGCGACCCTGCACGCGACCCGGACCGGGGTCTTCAGCGGCGTCATGTACAGCGACTACAGCACGGGCCTGAACACGGGCAGCGCGCTGAGCGTGGTCTCCGGCCGGATCTCCTACGCCCTGGGCCTGCACGGCCCCGCGATCACCGTCGACACCGCCTGCTCCTCGTCCCTGGTGGCCCTGCACCTGGCCGCGCAGGCCCTGCGCCAGGGGGACTGCGACCTCGCCCTGGCCGGCGGCGTCACCGTGATGTCGACCCCCGAACTGTTCATCGAGTTCAGCCGGCAGCGGGGGCTGGCCGCGGACGGGCACTGCCGGTCCTTCGACGACTCCGCCGGCGGCACGGCATGGGCGGAGGGAGTGGGAGTGGTGCTGCTGGAGCGGCTGTCCGACGCCCGCCGCAACGGCCACCGGGTCCTCGCCGTCCTCCGTGGCTCCGCCGTCAACCAGGACGGCGCCAGCAACGGCCTGACCGCCCCCAACGGCCCCTCCCAGGAAAGGGTCATCCAGGACGCCCTGGCCGCGGCCCGCCTCACCGCCGCCGACATCGACGCCGTCGAGGCACACGGCACCGGAACCAGACTCGGCGACCCCATCGAGGCCCAGGCACTCCTCAACACCTACGGCAAGGACCGCGAGATCCCGCTCTACGTGGGCAGCCTGAAGTCCAACATCGGCCACACCCAGGCCGCCGCGGGCGTCGGCGGTGTCATCAAGACGGTGCTGGCCATGGAGCACGGCCTCCTTCCCCGGAGCCTGCACATCACCCGGCCCACCACGCACGTGGAGTGGACCGACGACGTCGCACTCCTCACCCGTGCCACGCCGTGGCCCGACACCGGCCGGCCCCGCCGCGCCGGCGTCTCCGCCTTCGGCATCAGCGGCACCAACGCCCACGTCATCCTGGAACAGCCCCCCGAGCCCGAGCCCGAACCGGCGGCCGGCCCCGGCGACCCCGCACGCCCCGGCACGATTCCCTGGGTGGTCAGCGCCCGGGGCGGCGCCGCCCTGCGCGCCCAGGCCGGCCGGCTGCTGCCCCTCGCGACCGACGCCGGCCCGGCACCCGCCGACGTCGGCCACTCGCTGGCCGCCACCCGGTCCCCGCTCACCGACCGCGCCGTCGTCCTCGGCGCCGGTCCGGCGGAACTGCGCGGCGGACTCCAGTCGCTCGAACAGGGCGTCCCCGCACCCAACGTGGTGACCGGCGACGCGCGGGGCGCGGGCCACACCGCCTTCCTCTTCACCGGGCAGGGATCCCAGCGCCCCCGCATGGGCGCCGCACTGTACGAGACCCAGCCGGTCTACGCGGCCGCGCTCGACGCCGTCTGCGCGCGGATGGACCCGCACCTGGACGTCACCCTGCGGGACCTGCTCCACGCTCCGGAGGGAAGCGAACAGGCCGCGATGCTGGACCGGACGTGCTACACCCAGCCCGCCCTGTTCGCCGTCGAGGTGGCCCTGTACCGGCTCATGGAGTCCTACGGCGTCGTCCCGGACTTCGTCATCGGGCACTCCGTCGGGGAACTGGCCGCGGCCCACGTCGCGGGCGTCCTCGGCCTCGACGACGCGTGTGCGCTCGTGGCGGCCCGCGGCCGGCTGATGCAGTCCGCTCCGGAGGGCGGCGCGATGGCGGCGATCCAGGCCACCGAGGACGAGGTCGCGCCCGGCCTGGACGGGCGGGCCGTCATCGCCGCGGTCAACGGCCCGGACGCGGTCGTGATCTCGGGCGACGAGCAGGCCGTGGAGGAGGCCGCCGCGCACTGGCGGGCCGCCGGGCGGCAGGTCAGGCGGCTGCGCGTCAGCCACGCCTTCCACTCCCCGCACCTGGACGCCGTACTCGACAAGCTGCGCGAGGCGGCCTCCGGCATCACCTTCTCGGCCCCCCGCATCCCGGTCGTCTCGGGCGTCACCGGCCGGCAGGCCGACGCCGCCGAACTGGCCGACCCCGATTACTGGGTGCGGCAGTCACGCGAGACCGTCCGCTTCTTCGACGGCGCCCGCTTCCTCATGGACCAGGGCGTGACCACCTGGCTGGAACTCGGCCCGGACGCGGTCCTGAGCGCCGGTGTCCGGTCCTGGCGGACCGACCCCGCCGGGAGCACGCCGACGGCCGCGGCCGCGGTGCTGCGCCGCGGCCGCGACGAGACGCGCAGTCTGCTGGACGCGCTGGCGCTGGCGTACGTGGGCGGCACCGACGTCGACTGGCGGAACTTCTTCCCCACCGGACGGACCGTGGCCCTGCCCACCTACGCCTACCAGCGCGAGCGCTACTGGCGCGTCCCCCAGGCCGGCGGCCCGGCGGCGGCCCGCACGGACCATCCGCTGCTGGACCACACCGCCGAACTGGCCGGCGACCAGGGCTGGCTGTTCTCGGGACGGCTCGACCCCGGCAGCCGGCCGTGGCTCGGTGAGCACGTCATCATGGGCCGCACGCTGCTGCCCGGCGCGGCGATCGCCGAGCTGGCCCTGTACGCGGCCCGGCGGACCGGCTGCGCGGCGGTGGCCGAACTCACCCTGGAGCAGCCCCTGCCCGTGGCCGGGGACACCGCGATCCAGCTCATGGTGACCGCCCCCGCCGAGGACGGCGTCCGCTCCTTCGTCCTGCACTCGCGCCCCGAGGACACCCCGCAGGCGCAGTGGACCCGCCACGCCTCCGGGGCCCTGCGGCCGGCCGGGACGGCCGCGGGGACCGAGCCGGAACTCCACGCGGACTTCGCCGGCTTCGACCAGTGGCCGCCGGCCGGGGCCACCCCCCTCGCCGTCGACGGCCTCTACCCGGCGCTGGCCGGGTCCGGCTACGCGTACGGCACCGCGTTCCAGGGACTCCGTGCCGCATGGAAGCACGGCCGGGACGTGTACGCGGACGTCGTCCTGCCCGAACAGGCCGAGGACGAAGGCTTCCTGCTGCATCCGGCCGCCCTGGACGCCGCGCTGCACGCGGCGCTCGTCCGGGACGGCGACGAGGAGGCCCGGCTCGTCGTGCCCTTCTCCTGGAGCGAACTGACCCTGCACCAGCCCGGCGCGACCACGCTCCGGGTCCGCCTGCGCCGGGAGGCGGACGACAGCTGCTCGGTGCTCGTCGCCGACGACACCGGCACCCCCGTCCTCCGCGCCGGCACGCTGGCCCTGCGCGAACTCCCCGCGGAACCGGCCCCCACGGACGGCGCGGCCCTGCTCGTCACGGAGTGGGTGCGCCAGGACGCCTCCGCGGACGCCCCGCCCGGACCGTGGGCGGTCGTCGGCCCGGACACCCCGGGGACGACGGAGGCGGTGCGCGCCACGGGAGCGACCGTACGCGGCTACGACGACCTGGCCGCACTGGCACGCGCGCTGGACGAGGGCGCCGAGGTGCCCGCCGTGGTCGTCGCGTCCGTGGCCGGTGCGCCCGGCACGCCCGTCGGGACGGCGACCGCGGCCGTGCTGGACCTCGTGCAGTCCTGGCTCGCCGACCAGCGCCTGGAGGACTCCCGGCTCGTCCTCCGCACCGAGGGCGCCGTCGCGCTCGGCGACACCGAGCGCCCGGACCTCGCCGGGGCGGCCGTATGGGGGCTGGTCCGCTGCGCCCAGGCGGAACGGCCCGGCGTGTTCACCCTGGCCGACACGGACGGCCGGCCGGAGTCCGGCCGCGCCCTGGTCGCCGCCGTCGCCTCGGACGAACCCCAGCTGGCGGTCCGCGCGGGCCGGACCTGGATCCCGGAACTGCGGCGGCCGTCCGCCGACGAGGCCGGCCCGTCCGGCGGCACACCCTTCGACGAGCACAGCCACGTCCTGATCACCGGCGGTCTCGGCACCCTCGGCCGCCTGGTGGCGGACCACCTGGTGCACCGGCACGGTGTACGGCGCCTGCTGCTGACCGGCCGCCGCGGCACGGCGACCCCGGGCGCCGAGGAGTTCCTCGCCGGGCTGGCCCGGGCGGACGTGCGGGTCACCGTCGCCGCCTGCGACGTGGGGGACCGCGCGGCCCTGGCCGCCGTCCTGGCCGCCGTACCCGAGGACCGGCCGCTGACCGCGGTGGTGCACGCGGCCGGAACGCTGGACGACACGGTCGTCGAGCGGCTCACACCGCAGCGGCTGGCACACGTGCTGCGTCCGAAGGCCGACGCCGCCGTGCACCTCGACGACCTGACCCGGCACCTGGACCTGTCGGCGTTCGTGCTGTTCTCCTCGCTCGCGGGCACCCTCGGATCGGCGGGCCAGGCCAACTACGCGGCCGCCAACGCCGTCCTCGACGCGCTCGCCCGGCGCCGGCACACCGAAGGACTGCCCGCGCTGTCCGTGGCGTGGGGCCTGTGGTCGGACGAGAGCACGATGTCCGCGTCGCTCGGCGAGGCGGACCTGCGGCGACTGACCCGCTCCGGCATCGGGGCGCTGTCCGCCGAGGAGGGCCTCGCCCTCTTCGACACGGCCCTCACCCGCGGACGGCCGGCCCCGGCCGCGGCGCGCCTGGCCCTGGCGGAGGCCGACCCCGACGCGGTGGCGGCACCCCTGCGCGCCCTGCTCCCGGCCGCCCTCCGGACCCCGGCGCACCGCGCGGCCCCGGCCGCCGATCTGCGGGCCCTGCTGACCGGCGCACCCCGGCACGAGCACCGCCACGTGCTCCTCGAAGCCGTACGCACCCAGGTCGCCGCCGTACTGGGGCACGCCACCCCCGAGCGGGTGACGGCCGAACGCCGCTTCCAGGACCTGGGATTCGACTCGCTGACGGCGGTCGAACTGCGCAACCGGCTCAGCTCGGCGGCGGGGGTCAGGCTGCCGCTCACGCTGATATTCGACCACCCCACCCCCACGGCGGTCGCGGACCGGCTGGCCGACCTGATCGCCGGTCCCGACGCGCGGGACGCGGGCGGCGCGCCCGGTGCCGCCGACGACGGCCGGCCGGGTGGCGAGAGCCGTCTGGACACGATGACCACCGACGATCTGGTCCGCCTGGCACTCGGCGGCGGCGAGTCCTGACCCGTCCCGGCGGGGACTTACGGAGAGAACACACGATGGCGTCCACCTCATCATCCGAAAAAGTCGTCGAGGCGCTGCGAGCCGCGCTGAAGGAGAACGAGCGCCTCCAGGCCGTCAACAAACGGCTCACGAGCAGCGAACACGAGCCGATCGCCATCATCGGGATGGCATGCCGCTACCCGGGCGGGGTCGCCTCCCCCCAGGACCTCTGGCGGCTGGTCACCGACGAGGTGGACGCGATCGGACCGTTCCCCGCCGACCGCGGCTGGGACCTGCCCGCCCTGTACGACCCGGACCCCGACCACCCGGGCACCACGTACGTCAAGGAAGGCGGGTTCCTCCACGACGCGGCCCGCTTCGACGCGGAGTTCTTCGGCATATCGCCGCGCGAGGCAGCGGCCACCGACCCGCAGCAGCGGCTCCTGCTGGAGACGGCGTGGGAGGCGTTCGAGCACGCGGGCATCGCCCCGGGATCGGTGCGCGGCAGCCGCACCGGCGTGTTCGTGGGCGCCATGTACGCCGACTACGTGTCCCGGCTGACCCCGGCTCCGAAGGAACTGGAGGGATTCCTGACCACCGGGGGCGCCGGCAGCGTGGCCTCCGGCCGCATCGCCTACACCCTCGGGCTGCAGGGCCCCGCCGTCACCCTCGACACGGCCTGCTCCTCCTCCCTGGTCGGCCTGCACCTCGCGGCCTCGGCACTGCGTCGCGGCGAGTGCTCCCTGGCGCTGGCCGGCGGAGCGACGGTCATGGCCACCCCGCTGCCCTTCGTGGCGTTCAGCAGGCAGCGCGGACTCGCCCCGGACGGCCGCTGCAAGGCGTTCTCCGCCACCGCGGACGGCACCGGCTGGGCCGAGGGCGCCGGAATGCTGCTGCTGGAACGGCTCGGCGACGCCCGGCGCGCGGGCCACCCCGTACTGGCCGTGATCCGCGGCTCGGCGGTCAACCAGGACGGGGCGAGCAACGGCCTCACCGCGCCCAACGGCCCGTCCCAGGAAGCGCTGATCCAGCAGGCCCTCGCCGACGCGGGACTCACCGCCGCCGAGGTGGACGCGGTCGAGGCGCACGGTACGGGCACCGGACTCGGGGACCCCATCGAGGTGCAGTCGCTGCTCGCCACCTACGGCCGCACCCGCTCCGCCGACGCCCGCCTCCACCTGGGCTCGGTGAAGTCGAACATCGGGCACACCCAGGCCGCGGCGGGCGTCGCCGGCATCATCAAGATGACCATGGCGCTGCGGCACGGCGTGCTGCCCCGCACCCTGCACGTCGAGGAGCCCACGCCGCACGTCGACTGGTCCGACGGCACCATCGCCCTGCTGACCGAGACGATCCCGTGGCCCGACCACGGCCGTCCGCGCCGGGCGGCCGTCTCCGCCTTCGGCATCAGCGGCACCAACGCCCACATCATCCTCGAACAGGACACCGGACCCGCGCCCGAGCCCCGGACCCCGGCGGCGCGCCCGCTGCCCCCCGTCCCGTACCTGCTGTCCGCGAACGGCGAGACGGCCCTGCGCGCCCAGGCCGACCGGCTGCACCGGCACCTGACGGACGCCGCCGGGACACCGGCCGCGGACCTCGCCGACATCGCCTTCTCCCTCGCCACCACCCGCGAACACCTGCCGCACCGCGCGGCGCTGTTCGCCGAGGACCGCGCGGCCCTGCTCGACGGGGTGCGCGCCCTCGCCGCCGGCGACCCGCCCGCGGCCCTCGTACGCGGCACGGCCGCCGAGGGACGGACCGCGTTCCTCTTCGCCGGACAGGGCTCGCAACGGCCCGGGATGGGCAGCGGCCTGTACGCCGCGCACCCGGTCTACGCGCACACCTTCGATGCCGTCTGCGCCGTGGCCGACCGCCACCTGGACCGACCGCTGAAGGACGTGGTCCTCGCGGCCCCGGACACCCCCGAAGCCGCGCTGCTGGAGCGCACCGAGTACACCCAGCCCGCCCTCTTCGCCCTCGAGGCCGCGCTGTACCGGCTCCTCGAAAGCTGGGGCATCCGCCCCGACGCCGTCCTCGGGCACTCGGTCGGCGCCCTGGCCGCCGTGCACGCCGCCGGTGTGCTGTCCCTGGAGGACGCCGCCGAACTGGCCGTGGCCCGCGGCCGGCTCATGCAGCGGCTGCCCGCCGGGGGAGCCATGGCGGCCCTGCGCGCCGGCGAGGAGGAAGCCGCCGCCCTGCTCGACGGATGCGAGGACCGGGTCTCGCTGGCAGCGGTCAACGGACCCGCCGCCACCGTGCTGTCCGGTGACCGTGCCACGCTCGCCGACCGCGTACGGCGCTTCGAGGCGGCCGGCGGGAAGGCCACCTGGCTGCCCGTCAGCCACGCCTTCCACTCGCCGCTGATGGAACCGGCGCTGGCGGAGCTGCGGGCCGTCGCCGGGCGGCTGACCTACCGCGAGGCGCGGCTGACCGTCGTATCGGACCTGACGGGACGGCCGGTGAGCGAGCGGGACCTGAGGGACCCCGAGTACTGGGTCCGGCACGCGCGCGGCACGGTGCGCTTCCAGGACGGCGTGCGCGCCCTCGACGAGCTGGGCTGCGTCCGCTTCCTGGAGCTGGGGCCCACCGGCGATCTGACCGCGCTGGCCGACGACTGCCTCGCCGACGCCCGCACGGGCACCGCACGGCCCGTCCGCCGCGAACCGGTCGCCCTGCTGCGGCGCGACCAGCCCGACGACAAGGCCCTGATGACCGGCGTCGCCCGGCTGCACGCCGGCGGCGGCCCGGTCGACTGGACCGCGGTGTTCGCACACCACGACGCCCGCCGGACCGAGCTGCCGACGTACGGGTTCCAGCGCAAGCCCTACTGGCCCGCCGCACCGGCCGCCGGTGACGTGACCTCGGCCGGACTCACCCCGTGCGACCACCCGGTGCTGACCGCCGTCACCGAACTCCCGGCGACCGGAGACGTGTCGCTGAGCGGACGGCTGTCCCTGGCGGCCCACCCCTGGCTCGCGGACCACCGGGTCGACCAGGAGACCCTGCTGCCCGGCACCGCGCTGCTCGACCTGGTGATGGCCGCGGCCCGCGGGACGGACGCCGGGCCGGTGGAGGAACTCGTCCTGGAGGCCCCGCTGACCCTGGCCCCGGACGACCGCGTCGACGTGCGGGTGTCCCTGGCCTCCCCGGACGCCGACGGCCGCCGGACGGTCGCGGTCCACTCACGTCCCGCCGGCAGGGACGGGACCGGGACGTGGCAGCGCCACGCCCACGGCACGCTCACCCCCCAGGAACAGGAAAAGGAACAGGACCAGGACCGGGACCAGCACCGGGCCCCCGACCTGACCACCTGGCCCCCGCGGGACGCCGTACCCGTGCCGGTGCCGGCCGCCGGCCTCTACGCGGACCTGGCCGCGCGGGGACTGGAGTACGGCCCCGCCTTCCGCGGAGTACGGGCGATGTGGCGGCGCGGCGAGGAGATCTACGCCGAAGTGGCGCTGCCGCACGGCACCGATCACCCCGACGGCCACTGGCTGCACCCGGCACTGCTCGACGCGGCACTGCACCCCCTCGCGCTCCACGCCACCGCGGACGACGCCGGACACGCACGCCCCCTGGTGCCCTACGCCTGGTCCCACGCCCACGCCCACGGCCCCGCCGGCACCGAGCTGCGGGTACGCCTGGCACCGGTGGGCGAGACCACGTACTCCGTCGACCTCGCGACCCCGGCCGGACGGCCGGTCGCCTCCATCGGCGCGCTGGCGCTGCGCCCCGTCCCGGACCGCCGTAGCGGCGCCTCGCCCGACGGCCTGCTCCGGCCCGTGTGGGAACCGCTGCACGAGCCGGCCCCCGCCCCGGGCACCGGCCGGTGGGCGGTCCTCGGCCCCGACGACCTGGGACTCGGCCACCCGACCCACGCGTCCCCGGCCGGCCTGGCCGCCGCACTGGACGCGGGCGAGCAGGCACCCGACGTCCTCGTACTGCCCTGCCCGCCCGCCGCGCCGGGAGCCGGCGACGCCGCCGCCGTACGGGAGACGCTGCGTGCCGTCCTGACCACCGCACAGCGACTCCTCGGCGACGACCGGCTGGCCGCCACCCGGACGGTGGTGCTCACCCGGGGCGCCGTCCGGGTCGGCGCCGAGCAGGACACCGGCGCGCTCGCCCACCGCGCCGTATGGGGGATGCTGCGCTCGGCCCAGGCCGAACACCCCGAACGCTTCGTGCTGCTCGACGAGGACGGGACACCGGGCTCACGGCAGGCCCTGACGGCGGCCGTCGCGACCGGGGAACCACAGCTCGCGCTGCGCGGCGGCACCCCGTACCGCCCCCTCCTCACCCCCGGAGAACCGGACGACGCGCTCCGCCCGCCCGCCGGCGAACCGCACTGGCACCTCGACTACGTCGCCAAGGAGACCTTCGCCGGACTCGCCCTGCGGCCCTGGCCGCAGGCGGCCGCTCCGCCGGCGGAAGGCCAGGTCCGGGTGCGCATGCGGGCGGCGGGCCTCAACTTCCGCGACGTCCTGCTGTGCCTGGGCGTGATCCCGCCGTCCGCCGACCCGAACGCCGCCGACACCGGACAGGGCGGCGAGGGCGCCGGCATCGTCCTCGACGTCGGCCCGGGCGTCACCGACCTGCGCCCCGGCGACCGGGTCATGGGACTCTTCCACGGCATGGGACCGGTCTCGGTCACGGACCGCCGGCTGGTGTGCCCGATCCCCGCGGGCCTCTCCTACCGCCAGGCGGCCGCCATCCCCGTCACCTACGTGACCGCCTACTACGGCCTGGTCGACCTGGCGGATCTCCAGCCGGGCGAATCCGTGCTGATCCACGCGGCGACGGGCGGTGTCGGCACCGCCGCCGTCCAGCTCGGCCGCCACCTGGGAGCCGAGGTGTTCGCCACGGCCGGCCCCGCCAAGTGGGACGCCCTGCGCGCCGCCGGGCTGCCCCGCGAACGCATCGCCTCGTCCCGCACCCTCGACTTCGAGCGGCACTTCCTGCACGGCACCCGCGGCGCGGGCGTCGACGTGGTGCTCAACTCCCTCGCCGGGGAGTTCGCCGACGCCTCCCTGCGCCTGCTGCCGCGCGGCGGACGGTTCCTGGAGATGGGCAAGACCGACCGGCGGAACGCCGCGGACATCGCCCGCAGCCACCCCGGCGTCGCCTACCACGCCTACGACGTCCGCGACCCGGGCCCCGAGCGCGTCCAGGAGATCCTGCTCGCCCTGCGCGCGATGTTCGAGCAGGGCACGCTCACCCCGCCACCGGTCGCCTCCTGGCCCGTCCGCCACGCCCCCGAGGCGTTCCGGTACCTCGGCGAGGCACGTCACATCGGCAAGGTCGTACTGGACCTGCCCGACGACGACCAGCCCTGGGACACCGACCGGGCCGTGCTGATCACCGGCGGGCTCGGCTGGCTCGGCCGGCTCACCGCCAGACACCTGGTGACCCGCCACGGCGTACGGCAGCTGGTCCTGATGGGCCGCGGCGCTCCCGGCGAGGACGCCGCACGCGACATCGCCGAACTGCGGGACCTCGGCGCCGAGATCCGGACCGTGGCCTGCGACGTCGCCGACCGCGAAGCACTGGCCGGCGCCCTCGGCGCACTCGCCGACGACGGAGTCCGCATCGGCGGGGTGGTCCACTCCGCGGGCGCCCTGGACGACGGACTGCTGACGTCGCTCACCCCCCAGCGGCTCGACGGGACCCTGCGCCCCAAGATCGACGGGGCGCTGCACCTGCACGAACTCACCGCGCACCTCGGGCTCTCCGCCTTCGTCGTCTTCTCCTCGCTCGCCGGCACCGCGGGCTCGCCCGGACAGGCCGGTTACGCCGCCGGCAACGCCTTCCTCGACGGCCTGACGGAATGGCGGCGGTCGATCGGACTGCCCGGCATCTCACTGGTGTGGGGCCTGTGGGAGGGAACCGCGGGCATGGGCGCCGGACTGACCGAGGCGGACATCGCCCGCATGGCCCGCGCCGGAGTCACCCCGCTCCGCCCCGAGCAGGGCCTCGCCCTGCTGGACGCCGCGGTCCGCCGCGACCTGCCGGTGGCCGTGGCCGTGGGCGGCGACCAGCGGGCACTGGCGGCCGGCACGGCGGCCCCGGCCCCGGCCGGGCCGCGGACCACCGCCGGGTCGCCGCCGCCCGCCGAGGCCCCCGGAACCGGAGACGGGCTGCTGGACACGGTGCTGCGGGAGGTCGCGGCCGTCCTCGGGCACCCCTCCGCCGCCGCAGTCGACCCCGACGGAATCTTCGCCGACATCGGCTTCGACTCGCTGACCGCCGTCGAGCTGCGCAACCGGCTCGCCGCGGCCACCGGTGTCCGGCTTCCCCCCACCTTCGTCTTCGACTGGCCGACACCGGCCGACGTGACGGACCGGCTGCGCGAAGAACTCCACGACCCCGACAGCGGCACCATGCCCCTGGCCCTCCTGGAGGAGATCGGCCGGCTGGAGACCACGGTGGCCGACACCTCGCTCGGCGACGCCCAGCGCGCCGCCGTGATCGACCGGCTGCGCGGCCTGCTGACCAAACTGAGCCCCACGACGGAGGATGACGCAGCGTGGTCATGAACGGGATCCGTACGTTCCACCACCGGGACGGAGCGGCACGCCTGGTGTGCTTCCCGCACGCGGGCGGCGGCGCGAGCGCGTTCACCGCACTGGCGGCGGCTCTGCCCGACGACATCGAAGTGCACGCCGTGCAGTACCCGGGCCGGCAGGAACGGCACCGCGAACCGTGCGCCGAGACCATCGAGGAGCTCGCTGCGGCGGCGGCCACCGCCCTCTCCGGGTACGACGACCGGCCGCTGTTCCTGCTCGGCCACAGCATGGGCGCCCTCGTGGCCTTCGAGACGGCCCGCCGGCTCCGCGGACGTGCCGAGGTGACCCGCGTCTTCGCCTCGGCCGCCCGCGCACCCTCCGCCGAGTGGGAGGAGCCCGATGTGGACCGGCTCACCGACGAGCAGATGGTCGACGGGCTCCGGCTGCTGGGCGGCGTACCGGAAGCGGTGCTCGCCGACCCGGAGACGACCGCCGAGATCCTGCGCCAGCTGCGCGCCGACGTCCGCGCGCTGCGCCGCTACCGCTGCGGGGACCGGGCCGCCGTGGCCGCCCCCCTCACCGTCGTCCTCGGCACCCGCGACCCCAAGAACTCCGTCGCGCAGATGGCCGAGTGGGCCCGGCACACCACCGGCGACCACGCCGTGGAGACCCTCCCCGGGGGCCACTTCGCCCTGCTCGAACACCCCGCCGAGGTGGCGGAGCTGCTGACCCGCTCGATCCGCGCGGACCTCGACGAGCACGCGAACGCCGCCCGCCGCCCGGACGCCCCGGCACCCGCGGACCTCGTACGGCGGATCCTGGTGGCCGGACTGGACGGCACACGCCCCCCGCTCTCCACCGACCTGACCACGCTGGAGGAGACCGCCCGGTCCAAGCTGACCCCGGACGCCTTCGCCTACGTGGCCGGAACCGCGGGCAGCGGCGCGACCGGCCGCGCCAACCGCGCGGCGTTCGAACGACGGCTGCTGGTGCCCCGGATGCTGCGCGGCACCGTCCGGCGCGACCTCGGCGTCCGCCTGGCCGGACAGCGGCTCCCCGCCCCGGTGCTGCTCGCGCCGGTGGCCGCGCAGACGGTGGTGCACCCCGAGGGCGAGCTGGCCACCGCCCGGGCCGCCGCCGCGGTGGGCCTGCCGTTCGTCCTGTCCACGTTCGCCGGCCACAGCCTGGAGGAGGTGGCCGGGCAGTCCGGGCAGGTGCCCCGCTGGTTCCAGCTGTACCTGCCCTCGGACCGGAAGGTCGCCGAGTCCCTCGTCCGCAGGGCCGAGGCGAGCGGATACACCGCGATCGTCCTCACCGTGGACGCCGCCTGGCTCGGCTTCCGCCCGATGGAACTGGACAACGCCTACTCCCCGTTCCTGCGCGGCACCGGCATCGCCAACTTCACCACCGACCCCGCGTTCCGCGCCGGACTGCCCGACGCGTCCGACCCCGCGGCCATGGTCCGGCGCTGGGCGGAGATCTCCATCGACCCGTCCGCCGACTGGGACGGCCTCGCCTGGCTGCGCGAAGCGACCGACCTGCCGGTGTTCGTCAAGGGCATCCTGCACCCGGACGACGCCCGGCTGGCGGTGGAGCACGGAGCACACGGGCTGGTGGTCTCCAACCACGGCGGGCGCCAGCTCGACGGCAGCGTCCCCGCGCTGGACGCCCTGCCGGCGGTGAGCGCGGCCGTGGCCGGGCGGGTACCCGTGCTGCTGGACTCCGGCGTCCGCTCCGGGACCGATGTGATCAAGGCACTCGCCCTGGGCGCCGACGCCGTCCTGCTGGGCCGGCCCTACGTGTACGGGCTCGGCCTGGCCGGCCGGCAGGGCGTCGAGCACGTCCTGCGCAGCCTGCTGGCGGATCTCGACCTGGCTCTGGCCCTCACCGGATGCGCGTCCCCGGCCGACATCACGCCGGACCTGATCACCAACCCACCACTGCCGTCTCTCCCGGTCGACTGAGGAGCCACCATGTCACTTTCCGAAGCGGTGCGCGCGGGCGCGCCCCCGGAGGAACTGGCCGCCGCCGAACTGCCCGAGGAGTTCCTCGCCACCCACCTGCGGATCGAGGACGAGCACACCTTCGACGGCGTCACCGGCGACCGTGACGTACGCAAGACCCTCCACGTGGGACCGGTGCCGATGCCGGAACTGGCCCCCGACGAGGTGCTGATCGCCGTCATGGCCAGCTCCGTCAACTACAACACGGTGTGGTCCGCGACCTTCGAGCCCATGTCGACCTTCGGCTTCCTCAAGTCGTACGGCCGGCAGGGCGGCTGGGCGTCCCGGCACGACCAGCCCTTCCACGTGCTGGGTTCGGACGCGGCCGGGGTGATCGTGCGAGCGGGCAGCGGCGTACGGCACTGGCGGGTGGGAGACCACGTGCTGGTCAACGCCGCCTGCATCGAGGACCAGGAAGCCTCGGCCCAGGCCGACGGCATGCTCAGCGAGAACCAGCTCGCCTGGGGCTTCGAGACGAACTACGGCGGCCTCGCCGAGTACACCATCGCCCGGGCCAGCCAGCTCATCCCCAAGCCCGCCCACCTGACGTGGGAGGAGGCCGCGACCGTGCCGGCCTGTGCCGGCACCGCGTACCGGATGCTCGTCAGCGACCGAGGCGCCCGCATGAAACAGGGCGACGTGGTCCTCATCTGGGGGGCCTCCGGCGGCCTCGGCGCCTACGCCGTCCAGATGGTGAAGAACGGCGGAGGCATAGCCGTCGGCGTCGTGGGCTCCGAGCGCAAGGCGGAGGCCGCCCGGGCCCTCGGCTGCGACCTGGTGATCAACCGCGCGGAGATCGGCGTGGGCGAGGACAGCGGCGACGACCCCGCGGCGGTACTGGAACAGGGCAGACGGCTGGGCCGGCTGATCAGGCAGGGTGTGGGCGAAGACCCCCACATCGTCTTCGACCACGTGGGCCAGTCCACCTTCGGCATCTCGGTGTTCGTGGTGCGGCGCGGCGGGGCCGTGGTGACCTGCGGTTCGAGCACCGGCTACCAGCACCGGTTCGACAACCGCTACCTGTGGATGCGGCTCAAGCGCATCATCGGCAGCCACGTCGCCAACCTCCAGGAACAGGTCGAATGCGCCCGGCTGTTCGGCCAGGGCGGCATCGTCCCGGCCCTGACCTCGCTCCACCCGCTGACCGAGGCCGGCGAGGCGACCCGGCTGGTCCAGCTCAACGAGCACATCGGCAAGGTGGGCGTGCTCTGCCTGGCCGACCGCCCCGGCCAGGGAGTCACCGACCCCGAGCGGCGTGCCCGGATCGGCGAGGAACGGCTCACCCTCATGCGCGCCTTCGCGCCCGACGGCGTACGGGCGAGGTGACGGAACGTGCACAGCGCCGCGAACGCGACGGCCACCGTGCTGGGCACCGGCTCCTACCTGCCCGCGCGCACCGTGAGCAACGACGAGGTGGCGGCCCGGGTGCCCGGTGCCTCGGCCGAGTGGATCGCCGACCGCACCGGCATCCTGGAACGGCGTTACGCCGCGCCCGAGGAAGCCGCCTCCGACCTGGCCGTCCACGCCGCCCGCGAGGCCCTCGACCAGGCCGGGCTGGAGGCCGACGCGCTCGACTTCATCATCGTCGCCACCACGACCGGCGACGCCCCCATCCCGTCCACCTCCTCGCTGGTGCAGTACGCGCTCGGCGCGCACCGGGCCGCCTGCTTCGACGTGAACATCGCCTGCACCGGATTCGTGACCGCGCTGTCCGTCGCCCAGGCGTACGTGAACCTGCGCCGGGCGACCAAGGTGCTGGTGATAGGCACCGACGTGTGGACCCGGTTCGTCGACTTCACGGACCGGGCGACCAGCGTGCTCTTCGGTGACGGAGCCGGCGCCGTCGTCGTCGGCGCCCTGCCGGAGTCCGACGAGGGCACGGGGCGCGGCCTGCTCGACGTGGAACTGGTCAGTCACGGCGCCCGCCACGAGCTGATCAGCATGCCCGCGGGCGGCAGCCGGCACCCCGCGTCGGCCGGCACGGTCGCCGACGGCGGGCACCTGCTGCACATGCAGGGGCGGGGGGTACGGGACTTCGTCCTGGAGAACGTGCCCGGACTCCTCACCGGGCTGCTGAAGCGGTGCGGCCACGAACCCACCGACGTGGACCACTTCGTACCCCATCAGGCCAACGCACGGCTGGTGACGGAACTCGCCGGGGCCGGCGGTCTGCACCGGGCGCACACCCACCTGCCCCTGCGGCACAGCGGCAACATCGGCTCGGCGTCCGTGCCCGTCGCCCTCGACGCCGCCAACCGCTCCGGCGCGCTGCGCGAGGGCGACCTGGTCCTGCTCGCGGGCTTCGGCGCCGGCATGGCGGCCGGTGCCGCCCTGATGAGGTGGACCGCCACCGGAAGGGACGCGCGATGACGGAATCCGTGTACCGGACGGGAGTGGTGGGCTTCGGCGCCGGTATGGCGGCCGGTGCCGCCCTGATGAGGTGGACCGCCACCGGAAGGGACGCGCGGTGACGGAATCCGTGTACCGGACAGGAGTGGTGGGCTGCGGCACCATGGGCGCGGGCATCACGGAGGTGTGTCTGCGCGCGGGGCTCGACGTACGGGTCCTCGTCTCCTCGGCGCACCGCGTCGACGACGCGCGCCGGCGCGTCACCGCCGGCCTGCGGCGGGCAGTCGCCAAGGGCCGGATGACCCCGGACGAGCACGAGGCGGCCCTAGGCCGGCTGCGGATCACACCCGACCCGGCCGAACTCGCCGACCGCCAACTGGTGGTGGAGGCGACGTCCGAGGAACTGCACCTCAAACGGGCCGTGTTCAAAACCCTCGACCACCACCTCGCTGACCCCACGGCCGTGCTGGCCTCCACCACCTCCAGCCTGCTGGTGAACGACCTCGCCGAAGCGACCGGCAGACCGGCGTCCGTCGTGGGGCTGCACTTCTTCAACCCCGTGCCGGCGATGCCCCTGGTCGAGCTGGTGCTGACGGACCGCACGAGCGAGCACACCGCCGCGACCGCCGAGACGTTCGCCGCGGACACCCTCGGCAAGGAGGTCATCCGCACCCGCGACCGCTGCGGCTTCGTCGTCAACGCCCTGCTCGTCCCCTACCTGATGGCGGCGGTCCGCATGTACGACCAGGGAGTCGCCGACGCCGAGGACATCGACCGCGGCATGACACTGGGCTGCGGCTACCCGATGGGCCCGCTCGCCCTCCTCGACATGATCGGCATCGACACCATCACATCGGTGGCCCGAGGCATGCGCGACAACGACACCGACCTGATCACAGAGGTACCCCCCCTCCTGACCCGCATGGTCGAGGAGGGCCGCCTGGGCCGGAAATCGGGGTGGGGGTTCTATCGGTACGACGGAGGTTCGTGAGACCGGGCACGGCGGGCTGTCACGAGGGCTGGCAAGGCCGACCCTCGTGGCGGCCGACACGGCTGGGACGCGTGGGCGGGGACGACGGGGCGGGGACCGTGCGGCCAAGCACTCACTGCGAAGGGCCGACGCGGCTTCCCCGGTGGATGCGGACAGCACGCCAGACGAGGTATGTCGGCCGCAGGAGCAGGACATGCGACGGAATCTCGCGATCAGCGACCCGTTTGGTGCCGCCACCTGGCTCCAGTTTGACATCTTGTAGGATAATTGCCGCATCAACTTAGGTACCTGTGCGGCCACTTCCAGTCCACGGACTCGCTGCCGGCCCAGGTCGCTGCACCCTCTCCGACGGGGGCCCGTGTGATGGAGAGTTCATGCCCAAGACCGCGTACATCTACGTCCCCAGCCCTTCCCGCGAGAACCTGGAGATCGGGCTCGATCAGGGCCTTTGGGGATGGCGCCCCAGCGCGCTCGCCCGCGCCGGCGCTCGTCAGGCAGTCCGGTCGCTGAGCGAAGGCGACTTCGTCGTCCTGGGGCACCGGGGACCCAACAGCAGGGTCGCTCCCGGCGGATGGGCCAACGTGACCCTGCGGCATGTCATCGTCACCCAGGTCAGCCGGCCGTACTTCACCGACAGCACTCCTGTCTGGCCGGACGACGAATACCCTGAGCGCATAGGTGTGGACGTCCTGGAGGAAGAACAGGACGTCCACGGCGCCGCCCTCGGTACCGACGCCATGGAAGCCTTGCGCCTGTCCGCCAACAAGCAGGGGGCCGCGGTCCTCCAGTCCGGTATCGCAGCAGTCGCCCAGCTCGCCGACGTACTCTCGTCGGCTCCTGCCCATCCGGGTGACGGGATCGTGGACCACGAGGGTGCCGACAGTGTCGTCGCCAAGGTGCTCGTCCGCCGTGAGCAGGCCAAGCTCCGCAAGAAGTTGCTCAATGGCGCCACCGAGGCGGCCTGTGCCTTGTGCGGCCGTGTCCTGCCTGCCCGGTTCATCCGAGCCGCCCACATCAAGCGGCGCAGCGCGGCCAGCCGCCAGGAGCGGCTGATGATGGCCAACATCATGGCCACCTGCCTCATCGGCTGCGACGAACTCTTCGAGCACGGCTACGTGTACGTCAACGACAACGGCACCATCGCCGTCAGCCCGCTGAGCAACACCACCCCTGACCTGGCTGTCGCAGCAAAGGCTCTCGAGGGCCGCACCGTTGCCGATCACGGCCGCCACAGCGCACCCTTTTACACCTGGCACCGCACCCACATAGCCAGCTGACCGAACCAAGCGAGCCGTCCCAGCAGGCGGACCGAGTCCGGGTTGCGGCGGTGGGGAGGAGAACCGGGAGATCGCGGTCGCACTACGGTTGTATGAGCGGTCGGTTGAGCGGTGGTACCGAACCTGGCAGAACCAGACCGAGTCGGGGCTGCTGTCCACAGGCTCACCTGGACGACCAAGCTCAGCGCGCCCCGGTTTCACGAACGGGAAGGCGAGTTGGAGCGGGGACCGTTGGTCCACGGATGGTTAGCGCAGCGGTGGACGCTGACGCGGGTGAAGACCCAGATCGGCCGGCTCTCACATGTCTCGTACATGGTGAAGGGGCACCTGGCGGTCGCTGGAGCGGAACGGCTGGTCGCGGCAGCAGCCTGCTCGGCGGGTGATCGAACGCGATGAGCACCGCGGCGGCTCTCGGGACTTGGATCGTTCTTCTGCTTTCCGCTCTCGTCTGTAGGCATCCGCCCTGGTCAAAACCTGTTTCTGGATCTATGACCGGCGAATCCCCCAGCAGGATACGAACCTGCGCACACGGCTCCGGGCCCAGGTGAGACCCAAAGGCTGACGGTGCCCTGACCTGCGTCGGAGGACGGAACCGAGCGGACGGCGAGCAAGATCATCATGCCACTATTACGCGGGCGGCCTGTCGGGCGGTGGGTCCGGCCCGTATGGTCGAAGCATGATCTCGGGCAGCAGCGGAGCATCTGACGGCGGCGGCACGGAGTTCACGGTGGAGGGCCTGGAGCCGGCGCTCCGGGAAGCATGCTCGACGGTTGGGCTCGACTCCCGCGGCGCCGAGTTGCTGCGGCTCGGATCGAACGCGGTCTATCGCTTGACGTCGTTACCCATCATCGTGCGCATCGCGCGTGATCCGACGGTACTCGCCGAGATGGAACGGGCCGTAAGCGTAGCCCGGTGGCTTGAGACGCAGGACTTCCCGTCCATGCGCGCGCCGGCGTCGATCGCGCAGCCGCTCGTCGTCGATGGCCTGGTGGTCACCTTTTGGGAGAGCATCCAGGAGAGCGAGGAGTACGCGACGGTCGGCGAGCTGGCCGACCTCCTGCGCCGCTTGCACTGGCTTGAGGAACCTGCATCCCTGGGCCTGCCGTACTTCGATCCGCTGGCCAAACTGGCGGCGTCCTTCGACGGCCTGGACGGCGTCTCGGCGGAGGACCGGACCTTCCTGGAGGAGCGAGCGGCAACCGTCGCCAAGGATTACGACCGGCTGGACTTCGTCCTTCCCTTCGGCGCGATCCACGGTGACGCCAGCATCGGGAACATCCTCCGCCACCGTGACGGCCACGCTGTGCTCATCGACCTGGACGGCTTCTCCCTCGCCCCACGCGAGTGGGACCTGATCCAGACGGCGATCTTCTACGACCGGTACGGCTGGCACACGAAGGCGGAGTACGCAGAGTTCGTACACCGGTACGGCTTCGACCTGATGAACTGGCCGGGCTACGAGACGCTCGCCGACCTGCGCGAGCTGATGATGGTCGCCTGGCTCGGCCACCAGGTCACGACGAGTGAGCGATCTGCCGCCGAATTCGCCCGGCGAGTGCGGTCCCTCCGTACAGGGGAGGGCCGGGACGAGTGGGGCCCATTCTGAACGCGTGGCGATATGCGCTCAGACCCCGACATGACCGCCTGAGGCGATCCACAGCCTGTGCTCGCTGACCTGCTCGATGAACGTTTGCACGTCCGCACTGCCATCGGCCGCTGCGAGGTTCTGACGGAACTCGGCGAGGTAACTGACGCATCGCGCCGACTTGAGTTGCTCGCCCAGGTCGAGCGCATCAAGGGAGACGCGACAAGCCTCCTCGACGTCTCCGGCGCGTAGGTGGGCGTCGGCGAGGACCATGGTCGCGAAGAAGTCGCTCCGTACATGCGTGCCACTCATGGCGTTCTCGGCGTAAGCCACAGCCTGCCGGGCGCTGTTGACGTCGCGGAAGCAGTGGGCGGCCTCGGCGGCCAGTTCAGCTTGGTCGAAGTAGGAAATCCACTCAGGCTCGTCGTCGCGATTCCGGCTTTCCAGTGCCTTTGTGGCCGCGCTCAGGGCGGCCTCGCAGGCGGCGACATCTCCGGTACGGGCAAGGGCTCGGGCCTCCATGGCATGGAACTGAGCCCGCAACGTCGGGGTGGCCACCGGTGAAATTCCCATGAGTGCTGCACGGGCGAGAGTGGCGGCCTGGGTGAACCGGCCGAGGAAGGTTGCCTGGTGACTCATCGCTGACAGGATGCTGCCCGCAAGCCGGCGGTCGTTGGCGTCCTGGGCGAGGCGGAGCGCCTGGAGGAAGTACCGCTGGGCGAGCCCGTGGTGACAGGCGTCGTAAGACATCCAGCCGGCAAGGAGCGTCGCTTCCGCGACGGTGGAGAAGAGAGCCCGGCCGACCTGCTCGGAGTACCGGCCCCGCAGAAGCGGGGTCACGTCATTGTTCAGATACTGGATGACCGAGTGTCGTGCATGTTCTCCGCCGAACTGGTCGTCGAGCCGGGCGAACATGTCTGCCGTTGTCTTCACGGCTGCGACGTCGCCGAGACCGACCCGCATCCCCTCGGATCGTGGGCGTGGGATGCCCGGCTCGGGCGCGACCAACCATCGAAGGGATGCCTCGCTCCACGCCGGCTCGGACGGCTCCGCCGTGAGCAGCGGGTCGTACTGGTTGAGATCCGCGCGCCACAACTGACCGACCGTTTGAATGGCGTCATCCGGACTGGCGGGATACGCGACGTCGAGAACGGGAACGTCCTTCGGCTCACCGAGGCTCAGCCCGAGTTCCGCCGCGCTTGCGGCGAAGGCATCGCACAGCAGTGGGCCGTAGAAGTCGTCGGGCGTGCTGTGGGCGTTCTCCCAGCTAGCGATGCGGCGCTTCACGCTGGCGTCTGACGGAAGCTGATGCCCACGCTGGGCGGCTGCCTGGCGCAGCTCCCGCACCAGTCGCGGCTGGCTCCAGCCCCGACTGGTGCGGGCTTCACGTAAGCGGATACCGGTCGGCTTCATCGAGTCGTGACCCTTCACTCCCGTGCGCATGCGCCGGTGTGGCAACTCGGCTTGCCTGATCGAATGTACGCGCTGCTGATGGCTTCTTGCAGGCAGTAATCGGAGATCGTCTGCACGGACCGGGTGACGGGGGATGACGTGACGTGCGTGGACGCGTCATCCCCCGTCACCTCTCGTCATCTGCCCTGGTCAGGTGCTGAGCCCTGAGTCTGGTCCCACGGCGGCAGAGGGGCCGCACGGCAGTCCGAATGAGGGTGAGATGACGTGCAGAGGATGACCAGGCGGGGCACGGAATGGCTGTCCGCGGCAGCGGACAACCCGGTCGAGTGCCGGCAGGTTTGGGCGGATGATCCACGGATGCCCACCCTGCTGCCGACCGGCCGCTTCTTCGACGTCGTAAGCGTGGACCAGCGCCTCGGGATGGAGATGTTCGACCGGCTCCAGCGCAGTGGAATGCCGTTCGGGCCGACAGTCACCGACCGCAAGGCGCAGCGAGTCGGCTTCTTCCTCAGCTCCCAGAGTCGTGAGACCTTTATGCACTACCTCGGGCGCGAAACCACTACACCGCCGCCGTACCGGTACCTCGACCAGGGCTCCGCCGTGGTCGTGCCCGGCCCCATCCCGCTGTTCGACGACCGCTACCAGTGGCTCCGCGCGCCGACGCGCCGGCCGGAGGCCAATCCGCTGCGTCCGGTCGCTCTCGCGACAGCACTGGTCGCCTCCGCGGAGCTCCTGGCAAGGATCGACCGCTTCGACGAGCAGTACCCCACACCGTACGCGGCGGTCGCTGTCCTTCCCGAGGATACGGATCACTGATGCCGCACGAGCCGACCGATGGGCGCGACACTGCCGCGTGGTCACCTCTCGACAGCGACGGATGGTACGCGGCACGGAACGCGACGACCGCATTGCGGGACGTCCTCGTGCACGCGGGGTTGGAGAAGGAATTCCCGTACCTGCGTGCGGACTTGAACGCCTTCGGGCATGGTCTCGTCGAGCTGGGCCGGGTGTCCCCCCGATACGGCCGAGCGCGTCGCGAAACTCCTGCGCTTGGCACTGTCCAGCGGATTCTGCCGTGACCATGAGGGCGACGAGCACGCACCGGCCATCAGCGAAGAACAAAAGGGAAGGATCTGAGGCCATGACCGACCGGCGAGGAGTGGTGGCCAAGCGAGCGGAGGACTTGGTCCCCGGTGTGCCCTACGTCCGCGGCTGGGCACGTGCAGGACGAAGCGCTGGCACATTGGCCGATCAGCTCGTGGTGCTCGGACTGGACTCCGACTTCCCCGGTCTGGTGGCTGACTTGAACGTCTTCGGCGATGGACTGGTGCAGCTCGGGACCGTTCGCCCCGAAGCGGCCGAAGTGCTGGCGAAGCTGATCACGGCAGGGCTGCATGCAGAATCGCGCGGCGTGACGGTTGAACCGCGTCCGACCGCTCGGCACGAGACCCCCGCGGCCTGACCGCTTCCTGTACACCCGGTTGACCGCGGTCCGAGCGTGCGCCCGCACTCAGCCGCCCTGGCTCCGTAGGACAGCCTTGTCAGCGCTGCCACACGGGGCCAACTGCTGTCCAAGCGCTCATGGTTGGCCTGCCGCTCGGCCGGGACCGGCGCCCCAGCGCCGCAGCCCGGACGAAGCGGCAGGCCAACGTGTGACACCAGCTTGGGAAGCTGCGATCATTCGGGGTTCGTTTGAGCGCTGACCCGGGCAAACAGCTGAGCTTCGACGTCGGAGGAGGCATGTGTTACCCGTCATTCCCCGCTGTTCCTCGCTCAATCTGGTGCGGTTGTGGTGCGGGTTCAACTGGCTACACGCAACGGTCGATCACCGTCACATTCGTTGACAGTCCCCGCGGCTACGGTTTCAAGCGCGCGGTCGGCTTCCGGGGGCCCTGAAGGAATGGTTGCGTCCCTGGCCTGCCTGAGGACGGCCCGGAGACGCGTCCGGGGCCTGACGACGGCTGGGCTTCGTCGAGGGTCAAGCGATGACCTGCCAGTGCTGGCCGCGTAACGCCATGATCATAACCAACCGAGCCAGGCAAAATAACGAATCCGAAGACAGCGGGCGGCTTGTTGTGTTATGCATGTGAGTTCACGTGATCTGTGGGTGGGGAGAAGACGTGCTTCTTAGTGATCTGGCTGAGCTCTGTGGCGTGCAAGAGTCCTGGGTCGGCCTGATTTCTGACTCAAAGGGTGTACGAGAGGAACGCACACCCAAGGAAAACTATGTCATCCCTGAGATGCGCATTACGCATGCCAGCGACCCGGTGACTCCTTCGCTGATCTTGATCACAGCGCCAGCCGCCGTGGGCAAAACCACAGCAGCACGCTACCTGAGTCATGCATTGAGGGCGCCCATCGTCGACCTTTCAACACTGCACGTAGGCAGCAATGCACTCGAAGGGGCATTGTGGAAATCAATGAGTCCAGGAAAAGCCGGAAACTACGTCGAAGAGATGAAGGGTGGGCGCGCAACTCTAATTATTGACGCCCTTGATGAGGCGGAGATCCGATCTGGCCAATCGAACTTCCAGGCGTTTCTTCGGGATGTCGCCGAAACTGCCTCAGATATGTCGGGCAAGCCCGCAATGATTATGCTGTCTCGGGCTGAAAGTGCGCGTTCCTTGACCGAACTCTTCAAGGAGCGCAATCTCCAGTACTCCCATTTTGAAATCCTTCCCTTCGGGCGCACTCAAGCCGAGACCTATTTGGATTCCCGCATGGTTGACGTGTATGCAGCCTCGCGGAAGGAACCCGTGCACCGGCGTTACCTCACTCCCTATGAAAAAGCTCGTGACACACTGTTTTCTCTTCTGGCTTCTGTCATTTCTGGCGAAATTTCAGAGATTTGGGAAGATTCGTCCGTTCGAGATTTCCTCGGGTATGCGCCGGTCTTGGATGTTGCTGCGGAATTCCTGGCGGTGGACAACTTTACAACCTTGCATCGAGATTTTTCGTCGGCAGAAGCGACAGAGGGCACAGCACATTGGCACCTAGTGGCGCAGGTGATTGATCATCTCCTGGTTCGAGAACAAGATAAGTTTGTAACTCAGTTCATCGAGACTACCGAGTACAAGTCTTTCGGGGATCGTCGGCTGTCGGCTGCCCTGTACGCTCCCGAGGAGCAGTGCACTCGCCTCCTTGACTATGTCGAAAACATTCCGACATCGGTCGACCTGCCAGCCCACTTGCCGGAGCGTCTGCGGGAACCCTACGAAGCGGCCGTTACGGCGCAGCTGGTGAATCATCCATTCTTGCGCGGATCTGAGTGGTTCAACGTAATCTTTCGTGATTACGTCACGGCACGATCTCTGGCTAGCGTCACGACTGCAGGTGATTCTGGGACGTCAATCCGGAGCCGGCTGCTCTCTTCCGACTGGAAGCATTCGCCGATGCTTGCCTATTTCACTCATGCTCTAACGCGGGTTAAGGGGGCGCCCGTCAGCACTTGCCACTCTGAACTCTTCGGAGCCCTCTACGAATCCTTCAAATCAATGTGCGGCGCAGGGGATACCCTGCATTTCACTGCAGGAAGGGCTGGCAGCAGGCTGATTGCGTCTTACGCCGTATCGTCAAAACGGCAAGATGAGATGATTCTCACCATGGGGCCGCTTGCTTTTGCTTCTTACGAGGGAAATCTGACTGTGACTTTTCCGCGAGAGTTGAGTCACGCGGAGATTTACGAAGTGCCGGAGGTGATGCTCGGAGGGGAGGGAAGCTCCTTCAAGTTCGGGCCCAATGTCTACATCGCCTGTCACGACTTGCTCGTCATGGCGAAAGAAATCCAGGTGTTCGGCACAGGGGACGAGTCGGAAACGCCGGTTCTGCTGAACGTTGCGAATCTCATTAGTGAAAACGTGAAGATCCGGGTCGAATCCGCACATCTTCACGTGCTCTGTGATGAGTTGTCTTATCCCTGGACGCAGTATCAGAAAAAGCTGAACCCCTCCAAACTTCGCACAAATGCCCGCGAGGCGTCAGCCCTATACCTGGAATTGCGGCGCATCGTGCTGCGATTCAAGGACGCAAAGAAGGGGGAGGCGGCTCTCTTTCAGCCGTTCGTGGATAATCTTGTTATCGGCGAGAACCGGAGGGCGCGCACTGCGCTGGACTTTCTGCGAAGTATTGGTTGCGTTGAGTTGCGAAACAGCATGTATCTGCTCGACCTTACGGAGTTCGCCAAGTTGGGCATTTCGCGACCCCAGCTCCGAGAGCTTGAAATGTCTGAGGCTGTAGTAGCTGTCAGTCAAAGGCTCGTAGAGTTTGCATCGCGAAATGGCTGATGGGTCAGCAGACTAGGACGTCGCGATTTCGTAAGTATGGGCCCTGTTTCAAGGTGCAGCAGGGCCCATACTCGCGCCTCTAGGTGAGTCGCACTTACTTCGCTCCTGTCGGGCCGTTTTCCGCTAGTTCGTCGAGTTCGCCCGGCACCTCGAAAAGGTTCCGGAGAAGTTGCGTTGTGAACCGAAGTGCCCGCTCTGCCGTACCGTGATCGACTCGTTCATCGCTCGCGTGGGCGCCCACATTTCCGATGGACCTGATGTGATGCAGGAGTGGCTCAAAAGACTGCGTGACGTGGCCGTCCTCAATCAGCTTTTCGATACTCTTCATGAGAATCTTTTCTCTGATCTCATAGTGAGCTGCTGCGGCTTCCAGCGTGCGCCTGAGTTGAACTGCAGCGGCGTCTGGGACGCCAACGCGAAGCACAAGTAGGGCATCGTTGTAGTAGCGTGCCACGTCCTCGGGCAGGTGCTTGATGTCTGTTTTGGCATGAGAGGGGGTCGGTACTACCTCGTACGCTTTGGTGTCGTCACTGTCGGGGGCGCCATGACGCACCAAAACAGCATTTCCGCATGCTGGGCATCCGAGCGTCGCCCAAAACTTCGACTCGCCCCATTTGTCGATCACTTGCTGATTGATGTTGATGGTGGCCAGGCGTGTATTCGTGAGACCGCACCACGGGCAGTCTCGGAATGAGTATCGTTCGTCCCAAGGCATGGGTAGAGACTAGCCAGGTGGCGAAAGCTGGAGGGCCCTTTCCCGAAAGGTCGGTGTAGCGGCTTTGGACTGGAGCTGCTTTGGCGCGAGTGATCATGACCCCGTAAGCTTCCGGCGCGTCGGGCAGTCTGTGGACCTGCCCGGTAAAGCACGACGTACCCCTTCTCTGGCGCCAGGCGGCTGATTGCTGCGCGCGGCACGGGCGCCGGCCGGGCTGGCGCGGGGCGGAGACAGGAGCGCAGGCCCGGCCGGGGGCCGGCCGAGCTGCTCACTGTGCGGCAGGTGCTGGAGGGACCGGGCGGCATCTCCCGGCGCACCTTCTACCGCTGGCGGGAACTGCGCCTTGCTCCGGCCTGCATCCGGCCGCCGAACGGTGAGCTGCGGGTCCGGCGTGACGTGCTCAACGACTGGCTGGAGGAGCGGGCGGAGGGGGCGGCGTCGTGAAGTCGTACAAGGTCGCCATCTGGAAGCTGAGCATCAACCGCTCCGCGAAGAAGCCGACGTACCTCGTGCGGTGGTCGGTGGACGGGCAGCCGTTCCATGAGTCCCACAAGACGAAGGCGCTGGCCGACCGCTTCCGCGCGCAGCTGCTGCGGGCCGCCGACAAGGGAGAAGCCTTCGACACGGTCACAGGTCTGCCCGACTCGCTGCGGGGCGGCAAGGTCGCTCTGAGCTTCGTGGAGCTTGCCCTCAAGTACCTGGACGACCGTTGGCCGGAGGCGTCGGCCAAGCAGCGCGACAGCGTGACCGACGCCCTGGCCACCGTTGTCCCGGTTCCGGTCAAGGCGCTGCGGGGCCGACCTGCACCGGACGTCCTTCGGAGGGCGCTGCGGTCCTATCTCCTGCCTCCACCCCGGCGGGAGCGGGAACGGCCCGAGGAGTTCGCCGCCGCGTTGGCCTGGCTGTCCAAGGCGTCCCTGCCCGTGACCGAACTGTCGGAAGGGGGTCGAGCTCAGGAGCTGATCGACGCCCTGACCCGACGCCTCGACGGCAAGCCGGCCGCAACGCAGACCTACCGGCGCCGCCGGGCGGTGCTCTTCAACGTGCTGGAGTACGCCGTCGAGCTGGAGGCACTGGCGTCCAACCCCCTGTCTCGGGTCCGCCGCAAGCGGGGCAAGCGGGGGCGGTGCAGGAGGTCGACCGGCGAGTGGTGGTCAACCCCCGGCAGGCTCGGGAGCTGCTGACCGCACTCACATACGTGGGCGGGTACGACCGGGCGAGCGGCCGGCGGCTGCGGGCGTTCTTCGGCTGCTTGTACTACGCCGCGATGAGGCCAGCTGAGGCGCTGGGCCTGGGGCTGTCCGACTGCACGCTTCCGGAAAGGGCGTGGGGTCGTATCGAGCTGTCGGAGACCCGGCCCACGGCAGGCAAGGCATGGACGGACTCCGGCGAAGCGCACGACCGCCGCGGGCTCAAGCAGCGTGAGGCCGGTCAAGTGCGCACCGTCCCCATTCCGCCGCCGCTCGTGCGGCTGCTCCAGGACCACGTCAAGGAGTTCGAGACGGCGGAGGACGGTCGGCTGTTCGCCAGCGAGCGGGGCAACGTCGTAGCGGCGTCCTCGTACTCCCGGGCGTGGAAGCAAGCGCGTGCCCTGGCGCTCCTGCCGCATCAGGTCGACTCCGTGATGGCCGCCAGGCCGTACGACCTGCGGCACGCGGGGGTGTCCCAGTGGCTCAACTCCGGTGTGCCGGCGCCGGAGGTGGCTGCTCGGGCGGGGCACTCGGTCGACGTGCTGCTGAAGATCTACGCCAAGTGCATCGACGGCCAGGAGCAAGAGATGAACGACCGGATCATGCAGGGACTTGGGGAGGATCCGGCCGACTGACACAGAGATCCGATCGACCACGGGAGCCCCGGACTTCGGTCCGGGGCTTCGGCCTGTCCACAGGTGGTCCACACGGCCACGCGTGGAGCCTCGCGAAACACGCTCTGACCTGCTGCGAAGCCCATCAAGATCATTACGTCGTCATTACGTGAGCGATGGCAAACCGCTGCTTCCGACGGCATCTGCCTGCACATACGCCAAGACCCCGTCCGCAGCGAACTCGCTGTTGGCGGGGTCTTTGGGCACTTCATGCGAAGTGCCCCCGGCAGGATTCGAACCTGCGCACACGGCTCCGGAGGGCTCTTGCTTCTCAGGCCATGTAGCAGGTCGGAGGCTCGCGCACAGTTGCTCGGTCGAAGCCCGTCCACGGATGGTCCACTGGTTAGCGCTCCTCTGGTGGACTCGCGGGAAGGCGCGGCGCACTCTTTGCGGCCCCGTTGCCTAAAGCCTGACTGGACCTGCCCCACGACTTCGAAGCGGCACTCCTCAGGAGCGCCGCTTCGGAGTAGGTCATTTGTTCAGAGTGTCTGCAGACGCTCGATGATCTGCATGGGGCTCTTCTCCAATGTGAACCAGTCCGCGACGATCAGCCGCCCCGCGTCCTGGGTGTACTTAAGGGCGGCGTCCAATGTCGGCTGCAGATCCGCGCCGACTAGGTCCTGCTCGCATGCTTGGAGTGGGTGCTTGGCCACGACAGCATGACGCCGACCGCGGATGCTGAAGGCCAGCCCAGGAATGTCTTCGTCCAAGTAGCTGCCCTTATACAAGCCCTTGAGAACGGCCAGGGATCCGCGGGCGCGGACGGCAGACGGAGGGAGAGACCTGCCGGAAAGAACGGTCAGAAGGTCTTCTGCCAGGCGCCAGTCGAGCAGAGGATGGTGCGCCATGTTGGAGTAGTCACGCAGGCAGCGTGGACACGAAGAGGTGCAAACGTCGGCATGCTCATCTTCCCGAAGCTCCTCCAGGAACTTGTCGACTGCCTTCATGTAGTCGCCGATGACGTCCGGGTTGCCAAGGTGCGTGCTGAATCCGGCACCATTTTCCAGTGCGTCGGCGAGGAAGGCGTACACCACGTGACCATCTTGGTGAGGACCAGGATGGATTCCAGCAAGGAGTTCTTGGCGGCCCACGTCGAGGTAGCGGGCAGCTGAGCTGCGGAGCAGGAAGGCCAGCGAGTACCAGGCTGCCCGTCGTCCCTCGCTGATATCGGCTCTGTAGGCAGGATCACCGCTACTGAGATTGAGGCGGTAACCCTCTTGCCGGTCAACGCTGGAGGCGGGCCCGAGGAACAGGAAATCAGTGGGCAGTACAGCTCCCAGTGCGACTGGAATGGAATCGCCGTAACTGTTTCCCGAAGCGCCTTCGGTCAGGTATCCGCCCCAAGGTCCCGAGGCCCGGCGCAGCGAGAACAGCTCTCCGTTGTTGTCATTGACGACGTACCGCTTCCCAGGACCAGCAAAGACGTGCGTGCCTTTCCACGGCGTGAAACCAAGCACGGAGAGGTTAGTAGCTGCCCGAGAGGAGATGGTATAGGGCGACCATGCGAAGACTCCGTCGAAGTCACGGGATTCGCTGGAACGGAACCCTGCCGGCTCGCGCAGATCGACGACGCTGTACTCCGGAGACAGGCATACCGGACAAGGGCCCTGGGGTGATGGGTCCTCTTCGACGTGATTGCAAACCCGGCATAGACCCACTGTGCGGGGATTCTCCAGCGGTTCTGTGATGGGTCGGGGCCCATGGGGCCGCGGTTCGAACTCTGTCACTCCGGTGACAGTGAAAACCTGCCCGTCCTTGACGATCTCGCCGCCGGGTGCGAATTGCGAGATCGCCATGGCGATGTCGCGGTCGATGGTTGCGTCGGGGGGCCATGGATAGCGTTTGTTGGGCACCTCCAGGTAGAGCTGCCGGACCCGGGTCGGGAAGCCGAACATGGGGAGGATTCCTGCATGTGCTAGCCGCTCAGCGAGATGTGGGGATCCCGTGGGGCTTGCTGCGACTTCTGTAATGCTCCCCATGAGGTCCTCAACCCATGGAGTGTCGAGAATCTGCTCTGGCTGCAGAGGCGTGCAGGCCGTAAGAGCTCGTGCGGTCTGCGCTAGGAGGTCAGCCTCCTGCTCGATCCAGGCACGGACGTCGGGCAGCGCGGCCTCCCAGTCCTGGGCCAGTCCGAACTCTCCGTGAACGCTTCCTGCTCCACCGTGGTACTCAAGATCGCGGAAGGCAAGCCGCAGGATCTCAGCGGCCATGGCCCGCTTCAGGATCTCAGGACGCTGAAGAGCAAGGTACGGCGCAGGGGTGGGGTCGTTTGTGATGGCCGACGGGTTGGCGAAGTAGTGCTCGTCGTGGCTGCGTCCGCGGCAGACGGTCAATGCGACGGCGACCGGTGATGAGCGCCGCCCGGCCCGCCCCACGCGCTGCTGGTAATTGAACCGGCTGGGAGGCATATTGGCCATGAGCACTGCAGACAGGGGGCCGATGTCCACGCCAGCTTCCATGGTCGTGGTGACCGACAGCAGGTCGATCTCATGCACGAGCGGGATCTCGGGTGGATCACTCAGGAAGACATGCTGGAAGCGCGCTTGGCGGGCTTGCGCCTCGATCCGTCCGGTCTGCCCTGTGAGTTCGGCACAGTTCAGGCGGAAGGCCGCCCGGTTGCTGGAGGCCTTCCAGGCGTAGTAGTCGCTGTCTTCGGGAGTGCTGTCGTGTGACGGCTTGGCGGGGAGCTCGCTGCGGCACCGGGTGCACGTGCCAGCGCTGCGGGTAAGGTGCCGGCGGCCGCAGGTGGGGCACTGCCACACGTCCCCGCGTGCCGGCTGCACTGCTACCTTGCGAGGGTCAATGACGTAGTTAGAGGTGACGGCGTCACCCCACGCCGTTTCGGCATCTCGCTGGACATCGTCGTAGTCCGCGCCCTGGTGAGCGGCGACGCTCATCCAGAAGTCCTTCAACCGGGGCGGAGGCGTGACCCGGTCATCGTTGCGCATATGGAAGAACCGCCGCAGTTCGGCAAGGATTCGAAGGCTTGCCTGTCCGAGCCCTTCAGGATCTGATGCGGTCTTTGCCGGAGTGATTGCCCCCATCCCGAGTGACTCAACGTCGCGGCCGGCCCCGGAGAAAAGGGCCTCGATCGTGTTTTCCAAGAGGCCGTCCTCGGAAGAGAGGGCCGCCTCCTGGGCTGCCGAGGTGGCAGCGGTAAGCGCAGGTGGTTTCTGCTCCCAGTCGAACAGCTCGTGCCACTGCAACTGCCCGACAGACTGCACGCTCGGTTTTGTGCCTGCTGGATTGACTCCAAGGGAAAGCAGCCGGGCGTTTACGTGAACCTTAGCGAGAGAGTCCAACGTCGGAGGTGACGAAAGCCGCTTTACAACGGCCTTCACCGTGTCTTCGTCCCCATCAAGGAGCGCCCCCCGCAGCATGTTGAGATCCTGCTTGCTGCGTTTGGACAGTCGCGCGACCGCGTCATCAATCGCGGCAGATTTCTGGCCTGCAACCTGTTCGCGGACAGCATTGAGATCGTCATCCGACACGACGGACTCACGCAATTCGTCGAGGGCTAGGAGGCGGACGAGGTCCTGGTAGTGGCGGAGCGCCATTCCGGCTGAGAGCTTGGCCGCGTCCTGCCGGCTGTCTGTGAAGACGATCAGTTTCCGTTCGCGGGGATCGGTGAACTGCTCAGCAAGCTCGTCCGAGAGGACTTGGTTGATCTTCTCAAAACCGGTCCGCATGGTTCGTACCGGCGAGGTGAGACGGACGGGGTCTGTGATGGGGCGGGTTTTGCTGTCCTTGTCATAGCGGCGCTCCCAGTCTGCCCCGCAGCAGGGGCTCTTGGTGGGGAAGGGGGGCAGCAGCGACACGTCGAGCTTAGCGAGGCCTGTGCTCTTGTCGACTGGGCTCGTTACGTGGAAGCTCCAGCCGGTCGCACCCGCCTCCTTGTTCTGGAGGTGCCCGCTGGCAGGGTCGTAGATGCTGCGCCGGAAGGTGAATCGAACGCTGCCGTTTCCGCCAGTCCAATGGGCATCGTCGTCGGCGCGCTGAGGCTTTGAGGAAGGCCAGTAGACGATGTAGTTGGCGGCGGTGCGGTCCCTGCCTGACTGGTCAGGAACACGGGACAGGTCGGGGCTGTCCGGCAAAAGGATGGATTTGAAAACCCGGGCGCGAACTTCGTTGCGGGGAGCGTAGCCGCCCAGCATGGCTTCTCCGCAGGACTGGCAGTAGAGCAGTTCCAGGACGCGGGCGCCGCAGTCGCAGGACGTGCGGGGAACGGAGAAGACCTTGCCGATGGTGCGTCCGGTCGACTGGAAACCGCGCGGAACCTCTGAGCAGCCAGGGTCACTGCAGGCCCACATGCCGGCGACGTTCCGGAAGAAGAGATGGATACGGATCCTGGGCAAGCCGGTTGTCCCGGACACAGCTGCGGCCCGGATGGCCGCTGCTGTTCCTCGCAGAGCCAGGTCGGCTTCCTCTTGGCTGCTTGCGGGGAAGAGTTCTCGAGCCAGGTCGGAGGCGGGTTGGGAAGGCGCGGACGGTGTGTCTGTTCCCGCGGTGAGGACGTCTGCCAGCGATTGCGCGGCGCCTGTAGCGGCTAGCAGTTGTGAGGCTTCTGGCGGAGCCAAGGGGCTGGTGTAAGCCTTCGCCAGCTGGGGAGCTGACGCGGAGATGTCTCCGGGTCCGCTGGTACGAGGCGCGGGTTCACCTGGGATGAAGTGGAAGGAGGTCTCATCGCGGGCGAAGAAGTCCTGGAGAAAGCGCCGGTCTGAGTCGCGCTTTTCATCAAGCGATGCTGATGCAGCCAGGATCCGGAGTTTCTCGGGACGTCCGGCGAGCCCGAGCCGGTGGATGAGGTTGCGGATCAGGTAGGCGATCTCCGTGCCCTGTGTGCCGCGATACATGTGCAGCTCGTCGAGCACGAGAGTGAACCGAGCGTCCTCGTATGAGTCGAGCCACTGTTCAGTGCTTAGGAAGAAGTCCTCGTCACGGCTGCGCTGCAGCATGACGTTCAGCATGGAGTAGTTGGTGATGAGGACATCGGGGGGTGCGTCGTACATGTCCCACCGGCTGCGCATCTCCCCTCCGTCCAGGCGCGGAGCGAAGTAGGCAAGGTTGCTGTCCTGGCGCTCCTCTGCAGCTTGTCTGGCCCGCTCGCCGCGAGCAGCAGTGGCCTTGAGATAGGCGCGCAACTCATCAACGGCGAACTGCTGATGGGGGCTGCCTGTGACGGGGGTGCTGCCGGTGAAACGGCCGAAGTAAAAGCGGTGGCGGTACCTGTGACCGTCGAGCCATTTGCGGACGTCGTCACTGTCGAGGGCGCGCCTGAGCCGTACAAGCTGGTCGTCGACCAGAGCGTTCATGGGGTAGAGAACCATGGCACGTACGGCGGCAGGGCGTCCTTGCTCGCCCTGCCTCTGGGGCTGGTAGTCAGCCGAGGCGCGTTCCCACCAGGGCCGGTGCGGCGCGGGACTGCCCTTCCAGTCACGCGACTCGTGTAGCAGGTCAGCCAGGATCGGCAGCAGGAAAGCTTCAGTTTTGCCGGCTCCCGTGCCAGCCGTGACTACTGCGTTCTCGCCGCCTTTCATGGTGCAGGCAAGCGCCCGCTCCTGATGGGTGTAGAGCTCCATGCCGGGGTCGAAGAGGCCGCGCTCGGCGAACGCCGCCAGCTCCGTGGGGGCGCCCGCAAGCTCGGCCGACTGGGCCAGAGAGCGCCCGGTGAGGGCATACTCTGGGCGCAATTCGATGAACGGGTCAGCAAAGACGCCACCAGGGCGGTCAAGCAGGGAGCGGCGTTCGGCCTGCAGCGCATCGTCGCGCAGGCGAAAGGCGGTGTCGTAGTACCGCAGGTACGCCTCGCGGAGGGCGTCGTGTGTTGCAAAGGCGTCAAGGCCAGGTACGGGTGTGCTCATGAGGTCTCCAGGCGGCGGCGCAGGGAAACGGCGATGCGTTCAGCGATGTGCAGGGGGATGCCGTCGTAGCGGTCCCCTTGTTTGGTGCGTGTGCCGGCGAGCCCCGTGCACAGGACGGCAGCGCGTTCCTGCGTGAGCGGAAGCGGAGCTCTCCAGTTGGCGGTTAGGCGTCCCAGCGTCTTCCTGCCATGAGGAGTAGCTTCTGGGTAGGGCTCCCATTGCAGGGGGAACGCGGTGGCAGGGAGGACGTAATGGGTTCCCTCCCGGCGGCCAACCGCATGCCAGGTGCCTGACCCGGCGTGCTGATGGTGCGGCGTTTGCCTGGGGGTTCTGCGCAGCAGAAGGTAGCGGGGCAAGCGCCCGTACAGCGTGTATTTGTACAGGCCGGGTGTGGGCCTGTGCCGCGAAAGATGTACGCCCGTGAATTCTGCTGTCGTGGGATCCAGCTTTTCTACGGAGCTGCGACTCTCTGGAGGCGCAGTTGCAGGGCCAGGTTTGAAGGGAGTGAGGGACCTCGCCAGAGCCTCTGCAGCGCACGGTGTCACCTGTGCACCAAGAGATGCGGCCAAGCCGTGCAACTGGGAGGACTCGCTGTATTGGAACCACACCGTGGCTGGCAGAGGCATGCCGGCCTCAGCTGGTTGAGGCCGTTCGACTACCGCTCCCAGCTGTCGGCAGAGGGCAAGACCGACGGACCGGGTTCCAGTCAGCACAGCGGTCTGAATGCCTCCCGGCAAATCTGTGATCTCGCAGGTACGTGCACTCCACTGGGCCCGGTCCCAGTCAACGGTCACCAGGCTGAGAGCTTCCAGACGGCCGATCCATCTGGTTGCGCTTTTGCGGTCCCGCCCGCTTGCCCAGGCGGCATCCCGCACCAGCGACGCGAGGCTGCCGGAGCGCTGACTTGCCATCCACGAAATGAAGAGATCAGGGTCAAACACGCCTGAAGCCCCCCTGAGAGTTCCGGGTCAGTACGGCTTCCCGGTAGCGCTGCCAAAGCTCAGCGTGCGGGCTGCCTGCCTGATCATCGAGCATGATCTGAACCCAGAAGTCCTTAGCGGCGTGGCTCAGAATGCCTATGTCCGGCTCGGCGTGCCGCAGAAGCGTCACCGAAGTCGCGCCCTGGGCCGGAACGACTACCAGCCACACTGCAGCCGCTGGTACGGGCACACGAGCCGTCCCTCCACCGCAGAGACCAGGGGCACACCGCCGCCACCAAGACGGCTCCTGGGGCCGGGCAATGTGGAGGAACCGGCCCTGCGCAGTGAGGAAGCGGGCGTCGCCGGACAGCGGCACGACCACGGTGGAAGAAGACCCCTGTGCAGGGACCGCGGGAGCCGCTGTCCGTGGGGCGGGAGCATTGAGCTCTTCAAGGTAGAAGGTAAGTTCCGCACCATCTGCGGCGAGAACGTGCGGTCCGGGCGCCAGGCTCCTGCCCCGCAGCGGGACAAGGCCCCCTGGAGGCACACTCAGAGGTCTGCCATCCAGGCTGATGCGCCCTTGTCTGCACAACTCCGCCGGCACCATCGCGTCTGGCTCGGCACCAAGCAGGAAGTGGGACCTTAGGCCCCATCCCGGCCTGGTACGCAGCCCGTTACGCAGACTCAGGCGGCGCGTGCCTGAGTAGCGGACGTTCTGGATGCCAGCCCTGGCCAGGGCTTCAGTGAGCGCTGCCTCGTCGCTGAACTCCACCTCGGGTGTGACCTTCCACCCCGGGATCGGAGCTTCTTCAGGCTGGTACCACCGCTCTCCGGCGCCGGTCACAAGCGCCTGGAGTTGTTGCTGGCCAGAAGAACGGAAGAGAAAGACATAGGGCTCGAAGACGGTCAGTACGTCAGTCTCTGTCCAGCCGCCGGCAACCGGATCTTCCCGCAGTGCAAGAAGCTCACGGCCGCCTTGAGCGCGGAGCGCGACCTTGGTCCCCTTCGCGGTAATCCCGGAATTGATCACGTTGGCAGGGTCGGGTACCGCCCCGGTCAGCTCATATGCGTGGTCTCCCGCCTCGGATGTGAGCCTCATTTCTGCGCCGGGAATCTTGAGCACGTCCTCTTGGACGCCGGGAACCACTTCGGCGTGCCAGCGGACGTCCCATCCCGTGAAGCCGTCTTCGAGCACCAAGCGCAGCGGCACCACGCGGAGACCGTCGACAAACCCCGGTGACACGGTGCCGTCCCAGCCCTCCACGAGGGCAACCAGCAGCGGCTCTAGGAGGCGCTTGTCGCTATCGGAGTCGAGCGCCTGGCGCAGCTCCTTGGAAAGGCCCTGCGGATGACGGTGGCTCCAGGCTGCGAGGTCCCGCAGCAGCCGTGTTCCGTCGATCGTCTGATTGGGTGCTACGCCAAGTGTCTGGAAGAAGCGTGTCAGGGCAGCATGGTCCGAGGCCCGCACCAATGCCTGCGACTGGGCGTAGCCGATCTTGCTACGGGCCGGATTCTTTTTGATCGTGCTGAGTCCGCGGGCCCCGTCCTTCTCCCGGAGCCATCCATCCAACTCGGCCCACAGGTCGGCGACAGCTTCATAGTGGCGCTCAAGCCGCTGCCCGTGCTGCTCACCACCCCATGAGGGTTGGAGAACTTCGGCGAGGCGCGCGTAGTACGCCGGAGCCCCTGGCCCTTGTACCGTCCGCCGCATATTGGCCGCGGCCAGGACTGCACAGCCCAGGAGCGGCAGGCATGGGGGAGGATCCTCCCGCCTGCCCCGCTTCCAGGCACGACAACGTTCACTGACCGGCGCATACGGATTGTCGTGCCAGGAAAGTACGGAGCTGACGGCGGTCCCGAGCTGTTCCACGTCCTCATTACCACGCAGGGCCACCAACTCGGGCTCATCGAGGAAGAAGAGGACGGGTGTGTCCGCGCGGTCTTCGCTGAAGAACTCTCTGGCCAAGCGCTCTTGCCACCACTCGTAGGCCTGCCAAGCACGGGAGGGCTGCAGGCCGGTTTCTGCAGGCACTGGCTCACTCCGTCGCTGGAGCAGCTGCCTCGCGTGTGCCGCCTGGCTCTACCCAGGCCAGCAGAAGAATGGTGCGCACTTGCATGACAGCCCCCCCGGGCCCAGAAAAGTGACGATCAGAAAGCTGTTCACAGATGTATCACTTGATGCTGGCCATCGAAACCCGGATGGCCCAGACTGCTGGGCGTGAGCGCCGCTGTCACCGGTGACAGCGGACTCCTGGGTACCGTGACGCGTCCATCAGCACGGGCCAGCTCTCGGTCCTCAGCTCGCCCTGGCCAGGCGACTCGCCTTGCAGAGCGGCATAGCGTTTGGCGCACTGGGTGACGAAGCCCGGCTCTGTCAGCCGCAACGAGGCTGCCCGCACGGTCCCTGTTCTCCTCGAATTCCGGCCTGGTGAGAGAGGCAGGGGGTTACGACGCCTTGAGCTGAGGAAAGCTCTGCTGAAGCCAGCGCTGCACTGCGGCGACCGTGGTGTGCCCGTGCTGCCGTAGGACGTCCACGATGTCCTTGCCGCAGACGAGAGCGATGGGGTGGCCGTCCTCACGTACCTCTTCCTGGACTTGCTTGTGGAAGTAGGAGGTGGTGACGAGGACACCGAAGTCGCGGTGGCGCAGGCGGGATATAAGGCGTGCGACCTCCCGGATGCCGACGGAGTTGGTGGCGCTGTAACACTTGGCTTCAAGCGCAAAGTCGATGGTGATGGTCGCGGCTGCGGGCCCGAGGATGTACTGGCCGACGGCGTCACGCCCGCCGTCGCGGCTGGGGCGGGTGAGATCGCAAGCTCCCGTGCGGGGAGCGATCAGGCGCCAGACAGCGACCGCGCAGGCCTCGAAGTCATGCTCACGGTTTTGGAAGTGCCTACGGACCGCCTCAAGGATGGCTTGCCCCTCCCGGTCGTCCGGAAGCTGGTCGGCCTTCGAGCGGATGCTGGTGGTCGAGGGTGCCAACAGAGGCGTGTATGCACGCCCCTTGACCCAGCTGCGCCAGGCGGGTGGACAGTCGCCCTCAAGAGAGCTGCCGCCGTCTAGCAGGTGCTCGATCCATGCGCGGCTGATGCGGTGGTGGTCAAGCACCGTGAAGCGGGCCCGGTAGTTCTGGAAACGCTCGCCGGAGGTGGTACGCCAGATGGCAGCCAGTTCGTCATCCGGGGCTAGCGAGGGTCCCCCAGGAGCGAGGAGACCACGGAAGCGTACGGCACGGCCGGTGCTTGTGGCCTTCTCGAAGAGGAGGAACGGTGGCACCCGGGTGAGGCGGTCGGTGTCAGTGCCGTGGGAGGCGGCGAATGCGTCTCGCAGCAGTATGTTGCCGCCGCGGGATGTGCCATGGAGATCCTGGCCAGGCCTCTTGTTGTCCCCGTAGTAGGTGAACGTCCCTGTCTCCAGGTCCAAGTGATCGGGCCAGTCCACGTCCATGCCGGTCGTGTACAAGACGGCTAGGCGGACGGTTCCCTTGGCCGGGGAGCCCTTATAGCGGAACCCTCCCTGGTTCCCAACGCCCTTGATGAGTGGGGCGATCGGGTCGTCTCCGGCATTTCCGTTGGATCCGCCGGCGTAGACGGCATCTACGACGAGGTCGGTGGTCGCCAGGTCTTCGAAGGCCACGTGCGGCTCGGGGGGAATGGCAGCAGTCATGCGTGTAGATCTAGCACTTTCCTGTGACAGCTGGCCTCGCGCTGAGGCAAGGCCAGGAGTGGTGATGTCCAGTCCGGTCGGAGTGTCAGTGGTGTTGCTTATGATCGCGTCCATGGCGCTTGGTGATCACGAACAGCCGGTCGGGGCTGCACCGTTCACGGTGATGGACCTTTTCGCGGGGTGCGGCGGCTTCAGCGAGGGGTTCCGCTTGCACTCGGAAGGCCTGGACGCCAGGCTGCCCCGCTTCCGTACAGTTGCCGCGGTGGAACTGGACGTTGCTGCGGCAGCCACATACAGGGCCAACCACGGATCGGGCCAGCTGTTCGAGGGGGACATAGCCTCCTTCGAGCCGGACGCGTTCGCGGACAAGGTGGACGTGATCACTGGCGGGCCCCCCTGTCAGGGTTTCTCCAGCTTGGGGAGGGGAGACATCTACGACCCGCGAAACAGCCTGTGGAAGGACTACCTACGCGTTGTCGACGTGGTCCGGCCCAAGGTCTTCATCATGGAGAATGTCGACAGGTTCGCCGCCTCTGTGGATTTCGTGTTGCTCCAGGAGGAGACCAAGCCTGGTGGGCTGCTGCGTGACTATGAGCTGAGCTGGAAGAACCTCAACGCGGCCGACTACGGGGTGCCGCAGAGCCGCAGGCGGACGATCGTCATCGGTTCTCGCCGGGACCTGGGAGACGCCGTGCAGCACCCCGTCCCGACCCATGCCAAGTCTCCGTCGCTTTCGGAGGAGATGGTTCTTTTCGGTGGCAAGCCGATGCTGGAGCCGTGGGTGGCGGTGGACACAGTGTTCCGTCGGTCGGCGCGGCTGGAAGTCAGGGGCACCCAGCTGCCCGACAGGCATGAGCATGGAGTTCCTGGTCCGTACTGGACGGAGGAGCTGCACTTCGGCCGCACGCCGACGCCCCTGTCTGTGGCTCGGTACAAGGCGATTCCGCCAGGCGGCAACCGCCATGACCTCACTGGCAAGTACGCGGAGGACGATCCCGGCGTGTACCTGAGCACTCAGTCGTGGGACCTCCACCGCAGCGGCTCCGCTGACGTGATGGGTCGCCTCCACGCCGACCGCCCTTCGGTAACCATCCGTACAGAGTTCTTCAAGCCCGAAAAGGGCCGCTACCTCCACCCGACCGAGCACCGCCCCATCACGCACTATGAGGCAGCACTGATCCAGGGCTTCCCGGAGGACTACCGCTGGCACGGCACAAAGTTGCAGATAGCCCGCCAGATCGGTAACGCCGTACCTGTTGGCCTCAGCCGCGCTCTTGCCGGCGCCATCTACCAGCGCCTGGCGGCAGCTGTGTACGGCGAGGCTGCCTAGCGGGTGTCCCTCGAGAGCGCTGGGTCGTCCTCGCTCTCGCCTAGTGGAAAAGCGCCCCGCGGCCAGGCGCTTAGAAGATGCGGGCAGGTCCTGGCGGAACGGCCCGATCGCCCATCGCAGTGACCGTGCTGGGCTGCCGAGCGCTGCTGCCATCCGCCGTCGTTGCCGTCAGCGTTGCCGTCACTGCCGTCAGCGACACCGTCAGTGGTGGCCTGCAATGCAGGTCTACTGATCGCGGCTCTCGCTGACCAGCGAGGCTGACGAAGCCCACGGATCTGAGCTGCTCAGATGCCGTGGGCTTCTGTCGTTGTCGGTCGTCGTCGGCCGCCCTCGCACGGCCCAGAGACGGCCCAGCGGCTGTCGCTAGACCACCCTGCCCCTCCTGCCGAGCGAGTCACCCAGGGACCTGAACACACGGCCTAGCCGTGGCCTAGCCGTTCGTTCGCCTCCGTCGGCGGTTCCGGGATGGGAGGGCCAGCAGCGATGTGCTCACCGAACAGCCACAGCACCTCGTACAGGTCCTCGGCGCTGGCGCGGTCCAAGCGCAGAACAATGTCTTCGGTCATGGCGGCAAGCTAGCCGACCAGCCACGGCGTGCGGCCAAGCGCTTAGAAGAGAGTGATCTCCTTCTAGTCAGTCAACGCTGTGGCCTGGGGTGAAGCCGTTTGAGTACGGAGTCCATGCTCCACGTCACCGCGTATTCACCGGATCCTGTCCTTCCACCACCTCCAGGGCAACATCACCTCCCGGCTGGGTTGGCCGGTGCCTGAGGGCATCCGGCGCTGGAACACCGCCGGATGCCCAAGCCGGTCCACCTACTGCGCCAGAGGGTCTGTCGACTGTAGTGCGCATCTATGTGGTCCTATGCCAAGATCTGGGAGGAGTGCCGAAGGCGAGACAAGGTGGGGGCGCGTTGTCTGAAGAGCCGGAGCTGACTGCTGCGCAGTTGGTTGTGACAGTGCCACAGCCCGATGACTCTGGGGCCAACACGCTGGACCGGTACGAATGGCAAGCGGCTATGGCTGCTGCGGACGGGCTGAAGCTCTACCTTGCCGCATTGGGTGCGGATAAGCAGGTGAAGAGCGAGGACGACCGTCGCATTCTCTGCGAATACCACGAGGACTGGGTGGCGCTCCATGGAGGGAACGCAGAACTGGTATCCGGGAAGCATCGAGATCCCGCTGCCGGACCGTTTAGGACACTGAACCAGCTAGCCGACGAAGGCGGAGTGGCGCACCTGTTTCTGCGATGGGTTGCGCTTAAGGAGAAGCCTACGTGTCGGTTGGCGACAACCGGCGGCCTCGCGCCTGGAGACCCACAGAAACTCGAAGCCGCGATCCACACTCTTCGACAGCTTCGGGGATCAGATTGTGAATTCGTCATCCCCGATGAGTGCTTGCCCTACGTGACTAAGGTGCACAGCGCGATTCGCACGTACGGGGGTGATCACCTACCGGAAAACTGGTCTCCTGACAACACCGAGTCGCTGTCTGAGGAAGAACAAAGACTTCAGGTAGCGCGGTTCTTGTCTGTGCTGAACATTCAGCATGGGCTAATCATGCGCACCTACGTGAGCCATGCGGCGCCTTCAATGTACGCAAAGCCTGTGGTGGATCACCTTGGCCTTGATGTGACACCTGACGCGTTGTGGAACGCAGTTCTGGGGCTCTTCCGTACGCGTATGCGTGCGGCCGGCCCGAAGCCCGACGGCACTCTACCCCCTGTTCTTGCCCTGGCCAATGGCGGCATGCCGCGTAGCCCCGGGGAGAGCGAGAGAGACCTACTGGCGCGTGTCGTCACGATGTATGACATCGACGTTGCCGTCATAACTGCCGTGGCTAATCCTTCTGCGTATGAGTCGCTGTCCCCTCCGACTCGCATGAGTCGGGCAGCCGTCAAGATGAAAAAAGGCAAGTGCTCAGATAACAGCATTGAGCGCGCTGAGCAGCTACGGCGGGACTATCAGAAGTATTGGCGTGCCCGGATGAGTGGTGATCCCACTGCACTCGCGGAAAGAGACGCCCTTCGTCGTCTTCTGCTACGTGTTAGCGACCAAGCTGATACCCAGTCGCTGCGAGCTAATGGCGAATGGGGTGCCGCCCTTTGGCTTGCAATTCAAGTTGCGCTAGACGATGTACCGATGGAGAAGTTGCCTGCTGGAATGGATCCCGACCTTCTCCTAGGTGGAATTAGCGATCTCGCCAATGCCTGCCAAATTTGGTTCAGCGGCCGTTTCGATGTGATTGCCGAGATCGCCGCCCTGCGGGAACGAAATCAGGGGAGTGCGGCGTGAGTGCGGCATGCGAAGCTCTTGAGCGGAAGTTACTCCGTGACGACCTCGCTTATCACCAAGCACGTGTTCTCCTGCTCGTTGATGCTGTCTGCAAAGCACCCGGTCATGCTCGCAAGCTCGACGGTTTGACCAAACTGGCGAAACTCGACTTCTTGCTCCGCTACCCCGCTTTGGCGCCGATCATCTTGGACAGCCTAAGTCCCTCTGATCCTCGGCTTAATCTGACGCCCGAAGAAATCCGGGAGCCAACTGATGTTGAGGCTCCCATGGTCCGATACAAGTACGGGCCATGGGATGATCGCTACTATGCGGTGATCGGAGCGCTTGTAGGGCGCGGACTGCTGCACTACGTAAAGGGCCGGAAAGGGAGCGTGGCACTTTCTGCGACGCCAACCGGCAAGCGTCTCGCAGCCGAGATGGCGACAACGAGCGACTGGAAGTCGATTAGCGAACGAAGCCAAGCGATCGCCGAGGCTTCCTCAAAGTTGACTGGAAACGCAATTAAAGACCTCATTTACCAGAGGTTGGCGAATTTGATGGACCGCCCCCACCGGCAGGTGATCAAGTGACTGTTCCGTTCCGCATCGATTCGCTTAGCCTAAACACCACTGAGGGGCTAGCGTCCTACCAGTTCGCTGCTGACTTGACGGTATTGGCGGGTCCCACGGGGGTCGGTAAGACGACACTCCTGGAACTCATCAAGTTCGGTTTCGCCGCCGGCGATGCACGCCTGGCTGCCGTGGCAACCGATTCGGTCAACGATGTTGTTCTAGAGGTCACCCTCGGTGAAGACAGGCTCCGAATCGCACGAAGCCTGGATGCTGCCAAGAGTAAGAATGTGCGGATCACCGATCTGCGAACCGGGGAGAGGCTTCCCGACCACTCGGCAGGCGAAGGGGACCCAAGCCTTAATTCTCTACTTCTCGGCAAGCTAGGGCTGCCGGCAGATATTCGAGCCGCCGCTCAAAAGGGCAAGAGCAGTAAAGCGGGAAGTCGGGTCACTTTTGGCGATGTCTTCAAGTATATTTACGTGCCACAGTATGCGATCAATAGAGACATCGCCGACAGTCGGGACAGTTACTACGATCCTAAGCGCAAAGCAGTATTTGAGCTGCTGTTCGGTTTGACCGATCCGGATATCTTGTCGCTCCAGTCAGAAGTAAATGTTTTGAATGGCGACATTGATGTCGCGGCGAAACAGCATACAACTGTGCTTGATTTCCTGCGCGACACGAACACCAGTAGTCGTGACGAGGTAGAGGAGCAGTTGCAAGCCAATCTTGCTGAACAGGAGGTTGCTCGCGAGCAGCTTGAATCGCTACGTGATGAGCTAGATCCAGTCATTGACCGGCAGACGCAAACATTGCGAGATCTTCTGACTGATGCGGAGAGGAGTCTTGCAGAGGCTCGCGCGACTGCGCAGAGCTTGGCCCGACAGCGCGACGAGATTGCGGATGAGCGTCGACGAGTGCAGGCGGATCTCGCCCGTCTAGAACGAATGCGCGATGCCGGCGCGCGGCTAGCCAACATCGAGTTCTCCGTCTGCCCGCGGTGCACACAATCGCTTGGAAATCGCACAGTGGACGTCGGCCTGTGTCGGGTTTGCGTGCAGCCTGACCCGGTGGAACCTGCGGTGGCGGCAGGTAGCTATGAAATTCAGCAGTTGGAGCAGCAACTTGCTGAGATGGCAGACCAGGATGAGGCTACTGCCGAGCAGCTCGATAAAGCAGAGCGTGCAGCAGCGGATCGCGAGACTCTAGTTCGCAACCTCACGATTACCCTGGACTCCAGAACTGCGCAGCGAGTCACTCCACGACTTCAGGCGTTCAGTGATGCTTCCGACCAACTTGCCACCGCACGGACTCGGCAAGAACAGCTCGAAATGGTTATGCGGCAGTGGGACCGCGTTGCAGACATCGAAAGAGACGTCCAGGAACTGCGGAGCAAGCAGGATCAGCTAAAGGCTGATATTGCTGCGCGGAAGTCGGCTCTTACTGTCCGCAGGAACGCCGTGCTCTCGGCGATCGAGGAAGAGTTTAAGGCGGTGGTAGCGAAGCTGAACATTGCGGCCGTAGAGTCAGCTGGTTTCGATAGGGACAACTATCTCCCCGTCATCAACGGTAAGACTTTCACGAAAACCCTCATGAGCGGGGGTGGGTCCATGACTGCGACGCAAATTGCCTATTGGGTTTCCCTGATGAGTGTTGCGAAGCGGTTCGATGCCCGGTACCCTTCTTTGCTCATCATTGACGGCCCGCGTCTCGCCCTGAACACTGCGGCCGAAACGTGTGCTGCAATCTACAAGCGGCTTGTTCAACTCGCGAATGCCGAGCCTGGAAAGGTTCAGTTGCTGATCTCCGACAATGAGTTGCCCGAAGAGTACCGTAACGGGTTTGAAGAGGTGAAGTTCGACTACCTGCATCCGACGGTTTACACCGTCCGACACCCTGGAGAGGGCCGTGTAGACGTCATTGTGTCGTTGGATGAGTAGAGCCTGGCGTTGGGAGGTTACGCAGTTCGGATAGATCGCCGATCCGGGTGGTCAAGCCGGGCCTGATATCCAGTGCATGGCTGCTGGCCTACTGGCCCGGCGCTCACGTCGTGAAGTCACCACCCGCCCCAGCAACTCTGAAAAGCGATGGTGGATCATTGACATCCAAGCCCTTTTCGGCGAAGCAACGGAAAGAAACCCCAATCCCGAAATGCACTGTATACGGGCTCGTGAGATTGAATGTGTTCGCCGCGTCCGGGACTGTACGGTGGTCTCCTCTCATGCCGGCATTGTCGAACGTTTGAATGACGTGGGCGCCATCCCATACGTGAATTCCTCTTACTAGACCGTATGTGTCTGTTTGTGCGAGGATGAACACTCGAAGTAGCTTGGTGCGACCTTGGTCATCCATGACAGGAGTGGGTATCGGGATATGGAACCACGTGTCCTTACCGGATTGCAGGAGCATCTCGCCCCCATACCCATAGTAGATGGGTGGGTGAACTAATCTGTCTGGATCCTGGACAATGGTTGCATTTCCGTGAGTCCAACTCGCGTGGAATCCCATAGGGAACCCCTGACTGTACAAGCCAGAATGAGGGTCGGCGCCACGATGGCTTGCCTACCGTGAAACTGACTCTACTCAGCTATTTGGGCCTCGCAACTTGGGACGTCGTCTCCGGAAATCCTTATCTCCGTGACCTGGTTCTGCCACCTGGGTTGCCCGACTTGCAGCGGAAGGCTGACTCGACCGTGCTGGCTTCGCGCCAAGGGAACAGGCTGTGACATAAGAAGGCTCGTCGGCTGACCCTTAGGACCTGCTACTACCTCGACCACGACTCGCCCCAGTTCCCATCCCGTACGCCGTCGACCCACACACCGTGGAGCGGGCGTGGTTCCTGGCGTCCAGGTGGAGCGCGCCACTGTACGAACGACCTGGACGCCAGGGGCCGCGTCTGCTCGGCTCTGCCTGGGGCGACGGTGTGCGGGATGGGAGCCCTCAGTATCCGCCACGACGGACCCGCGGTCAGCGACGGCGCCCCCTCCATCCCGGTGTCGGCCGATCCCCCGCCGGAGGCACCGTTCTGACCGTGGCCGCTCCCGTGTGAAGTTGGCTTGTGGTCTTCGGCTCGTTGCTATGCGCGGTCCGGCCCCCGGCCGGGCTGGAGCGGGGCGGAGACAGGAGCGCAGGCCCGGCCGGGGGCCGGACCGCGCGCGGGGAGCGGAGCGAGCCGCCTTGAACCAGTAGAGAAAGTTTGAATCATGCTCGGCTGGTGATCT
>NZ_JAINRE010000045.1 GCF_020400595.1 Streptomyces naphthomycinicus
TTCTCGCGTACCGAGTCAGACCGAGATCGGGCACCGGCTCGGCAGCGGCTGCGTGCAGCGGGCGGACCTCGTGGTGCGGGCGCCGGAGGCCGGGGTGCCGGTGCTGCTGCTGGAGATCGACCGCCGCACCGAGGACGCGCACGACCTGGTCGCCAAGCTGCGCCGGTACTGGGAGTGGGGCCGGCTGCTGCCACGGTACGCGGGCAAGCGCACCGTGGACCTGGCCCGCTCCCGGCCGGACGCCGCGGCCAGGAGGCCTGCGCCAGCGCGGAGGACCAGCGGCGCCGCGCCGCGCAGCGGGAGGCGGAGCGCTCGGTGTGCACGCGGTGCGGGCGGAAGTTCACCGACGCCTCGCCGGATGTCCAGGCCAACGCCGTGGACGGCATGCGCAAGCGGCTCGCTGAGCTCCGGGACGACCCGGAGCTGATCGCGTACCGCCTCGCCGCGTGCCGGGCGACCGCTCAAGCGTCCGCCCGGACCGAGCGCTGCTCGCGCTCACGCGCGGCGGGGGCGGCAGGCGGTTCCATGCGCTCAGTGCCCTGGGGCTCTGGCGTCGTGCTGCCGTGAAGTACAGCCCGCACGTGCTGCCGGCGGCACTGCCGCCGATGAAGAGGGCCTTAGCGGGTGTGGTGTCGCCGCGCCAGGCGATGAACGCGGCGACGGAGCCGACGTGCAGGGCCCGCGTGCCGTCAGCTGGATGACTCCCAGCTGGTGGTGAACAACGCGCATTCGAGCAGGTCGGGGGCTACACCGGACGGCCAGACGCCGCCTGCGGCCAGCTGTCCGCAGGCGGCGTGCATGAAGGAGAGGTAGACCTGGTAGCGGTGGGGGGACCAGCGCCCGTCCGACCAGAGCCAGGCGGCGACCGAGTCGTCCACATTGTGGCCGCTCTCGCGACCGACCGCGGCGGCCATCAACAGCACCCGATCGAGGATGAGCGCCGCACGCAGTGGACGAGCGGCAGCGCGCTACCGGTGAAGTAGAGCCCTTGCGTGAGCGGTGCTGCTCCCGGCGAGAGCAGCACCGGGTCTTCGTGGCTGCCAGGTCGTGCCCGGCCACGCCCGGGCCGACGCGACGATCGTGCCGGTCTGCCGGCCGGGTGGCTGGCGGCTACTGGTCGGGGTGGACGGCTTGGACGCCGGTGCCGGCGTACGCCTTCGGTGTCAGGGTTAGCAGGTACCGGCCGGTGGGGTGGGTGGGGGAGGGGCGGGCGGCGTGGATGGCGTGGACGGCGGCCCAGGGGTGCCCGAACCGCAGCAGTTCGGTGGCCGTGACCGCGGCGTCGGTGTCGAAGGCCTCGATCCGGATGAACCGCAGCCCCTTGATGTAGGAGAGCAGCCCGGGCCGCTCGGCGTCGCCAGCCGTCAGGGACAGCACCGGTGCGTATAGGTCACCGAGGCCGCCGGAGGCCTGCACGTAGAACGCGGCGACGGCCTCGTTGAACGGGTCCTTCGGGTCGTACAGCGCCGCGGCGGTCGTGTGGTCCAGGACAACCGCGATGCCCGCCACTACGCGGCTACCCGCGGGCTGTGCGCGGCGGCGCCCAGGCGCTCCAGCAGCACCCGGGCCTTCGCCTCGGCCTCCGGGCTCGGCGCCTTCCCGAGCGCGGAGGCGAGCTCGGCGCGGGCCAGCTCGGCACGCTCGGCGTACTCCGCCTGCGTCGGCGTGCTCTCCGCGAGGTCCTCCACCAGGCGGCGGATGGTCGTGCCGTGCTCGGCCGCCAGCTGGGCGAGACGGTCCCGCGCAGCCGTACTCACCTTGATGCTCGTCTCGTCTGCTGCCATGTTCCTCACTCTACCGCTTGCCTCTACTGGTGGTAGAGAAACGGACCAGCGCGGTAGCCTCCGGTCATCAACGGCGCCGGTACCTGTCGGGGACGCGGTTGGTACGCGAGATGCGCTTGGGATCCGGGTGTGGGTGCTTCGGGGCTCCCGGGCCCCGCGTGGACGGGCTCGCGCAGCTGTGGACCCGCCTGCGCCACCGGGAAGCACTCAGTGCACGACGACGATCGCAGAGGTACCTCGGCCGGCACCCCCGAGCAATCCCCGACCGTGTCGGTGCGGGCGGACTTCAGCCGGTGCGGCTACGAGGTCACCGACGCCGTGCGGCTCAGGACTGGACCCGGAACCCGCTACACCGCCCTCGACCGCCCTCGGTCTGTTCCACCGCGGCGACTCGGTGTATGCCTCCAAGGCCCGGGGCGGCTGGTACCGGGTCCGTCTCGCTTACGACTCCGGCAGTGAGTCCGGCACCCGCAAGTCGTCAGGGCTGCGCGAGGGGACCACGGGATGGGTGGTCAAGCGAGCGCGGGGATCGGGGCACGCTCAGCCCGGTTGCGCGTTGGCCGGCGCCCGTCGCGTCTCGTCGCTGTCAGCCCGGTGGCGGAGCCGTGAGGGAGTCGCCGGCGCCCCGGTGCTGTCCTCCCGGTGCTGGGGCCCGCCAAGGGGTGAGGCGGGAGGGTCCCGCCGAATGGCACCCGATGGCTTTCGCACACTCGTTCCACGTAGGGTTGCCGCTGGCCCCGAGTCGCGCCCAGTGGCTGCGGGAGGTCAAGGAAGCGGAGGGCCGATGCCCGAGCAGGCTTCGGCATCCAAGGGCGGCGCTACTGACAAGCGCCTGCATCTGGTGCCCGACGAGGTCGTCGAGGTGGGCCGGATGGAGGCGGTGCGCCGCTACGACATCCTCGACACCCCGCCCGACGGCGCGTTCGACCGGGTGGCTGCGCTGGCAGCCCGGCTGTTCGACGTCCCCGTGGCGACGGTGACGGTCGTGGACGAGGACCGGATCTGGTTCAAGGCCGCGCACGGCCTGGACGGGGTCAGCGAGATCGGCCGGGACCCGGGCCTGTGCGGCTCCGCGGTGCTGCGCGACGATGCGCTGGTGATTCCCGACACTCTGCTCGACGACGTCGCCTGCGGCAACCCGCTGGTCACCGGTCCGCTGGGGGTTCGGTTCTACGCCGCCGCGCCGATCACCACCGCGGACGGGCACAAGCTGGGCACGGTCAACGTCCTGGACACCAAGCCCCGCTCCATCACCTCCGACCAGACCGCCACCCTGACCGACCTGGCGGCGATCGTGATGGACGAGATGGAGCTGCGCCTGTCCGCGCTGCGCACCGTGCGCCAGGAGCAACGCGCCGCCGAGGCTGAGCGGTCGGCCCGGGAGCAGGCGGAAAGGGACAAGGCGGCGATCGCCTCCTTCGCCTCCACCTTGCAGCGCACTTTGTTGCCGCCGGCACTGCCGACAGTGCCCGGCCTGGAGCTGGCCTGTCACTATCACACCGCGTCCAGGTCGATGCCGAGGTCACCGCCGAAGCCCGCCGCCTCGCAGCCCACCCTACGGTTGCCGCCGAACCCACGGATTCGCCCAACTGATGCACACGGACCGACCCGCGAGTTCCCGCTGAACAGACTTCGGTTCCCCTGAACCCACGGGCCTCCTGGGGGTTGATACTGGTGAGCTCGCGTATTCAACTGTCGCCAGTTCCCCGAGGAACCCAGCCCACTGGTGACCGTGTGTGATCTCCAACGGCGTATCGACTCCGGGTGAGCTGCTTGTGCTGGTCCGGGGCCGGTGGCGTTCAGCGGCGCTCGGCGAGGACCTGCCGCCGGGGTCCTCCGGCGTCGCCGGGGCCGCTTGGGCCTCAACCCCGGGCAGCCGTCATTCAGCGGTACTGCTCCGGAATGTCCATCTCATCTGAACCGTCGGAGATGTACTCCACCCCCGGGTTTGCAACCTCGGCAACGACGATCCAGGGTCTATGCCCCTCCACTTCGCAGACCGCGTGCAGGCGCAGTTTCGCCTCCCAATACCCGTCCACCCAGTCTCCTGGGTCTTGGAACCAGCTCGGCGGCTCGGAGTTATCCATCTGCCGGTGCACGAAGTTGCCGCGCTCCAGGCTCCGGATAATGCACTGGCGGCCGGGCGCGGCAACCCCGTCGACCCCAGGGCTGAATCGGGCGGGCCCCCAGATCACCGACGGCAGCTCCGTACGCATAGCTTCGTCGTAATGCGGTCTGGCTGAGTGATCCCGTCCGGCCTCGTCGCGCACCGTGAGGGTGATCGTGTCGAGGTGATCCAGGCCGACCGGGCCGGCGAGTGTGGTGGTGAGCCTTAGGCGGTTGGAGCCCACGCGGATCAGGCTGAAGGCCAGCTCAGGAGTCAACTCGCGGTGCCAGCGGTCTCGTTCGATCTGCGCCACCTCTCGCGCGGTGTCAGCCGAGTCCGCAGCGGCCGCCGCCGCTTTGCGGGTCGTCCAGTACGCCATGACCGCGGAGACCACCACCCCGACCGCGGCAACGATGGCACCGAACGCCGTCCAGTCGTCAGTGTTCATGGCGCCGGACCGTAGCAGCAGCCTAGGTTCTCCACATGGACTCAGGAGACTGGATCGCTCTGATCGCGGTCGTTGTGTCGGTCGGCGCCGCCTTCATCAGCGCATGGCAGGCCCGGATCGCTCGCACGTCCGCAGATAGTCAGATGGAGATGGCCAAGCGGGTGCACCGCGAACAAAACGAGCCCTACGTCGTCGTGGACATCGAGCCCTACCAGCCAGGCTCCCCAGCCATGGTCCTGGTCATTGAGAACATCGGTCCCACGGTAGCCAGAAACGTGCGGATCAGTTGCGACCCGCCGATCGTCTCAAATTGGGGCGATGACCTGACCGCAACCCTGCAACAGATCATGTCGCAGCCCATCTCAGCGCTGCCTCCCCGAAGGCGCCTCGTCTATCTCTTCGACGACCACGACCGGTGGCGTACCGACCTCCCGACCGCCTACACGTTCACTGTTCAATGCGATGGACCTGAAGGCGCAGTGGAGGCGCTGGAGTACATGATCGATTTCGGGTTTTGGGGGGACTCGCTGATTGGCGAGCGGCCTACCAAGCGGCTCGAGGAGGAGCTAGACAGCATCAGCACTGTGCTGGGCAAGCTGACCGACAGTGTCAAGCTGGCTGCTGCCCCAATGATCAGGGAAGAACGGCGACGTCAGGCGGACGCATTCAGGGAACGAAGGAACCGGGTACCTCGTCCCCCCTCGCCGGACCTTCCGAGCGGATCGCCAGACGCTTGAACTGGTGCGGGTAGCTCAGGGCAGGTCAGCACTGCGCCTTCGTGGCTGCCGACCGGCTTTGGTACTGATGGACTCGCGTAATCAACTGTCGCCGGTCCCCCGAGGAGTCCAGCCCGCTGGTGACCTTCCGTGATCTCCTGGGGCGTATCGGCTCCATGTGCCGCCGGCCTCGTAGCGGAGCCGGGTGGTGGTCTTGTGGTGGTAGCCGAGCGCGTCCGCAACCACGGGGGCGGGCATGTCGAGGAGCTGCTGGCGGATGGCGGCGCCGCGGGCAGCTGCGGCCGGGATCCCGATCTCGGTTGAGCTGGGCGGCGGTGGACGGGCCGCCGTCACCGGCGTACCCAGGGTTGCCGGTGCCCGGCCTCGGTACTGGTGGGCTCTCGTATTCAACTGTCGCGGGTTCCCCGGGGAGCCCAGCCCGCTGGTGACCGGCTGTGATCGCCAGCGGCGTATCGGCTCCAGGTCCCACCGCTCTCTCTGAGGAGGCGGCTGGTGGTCTTGTCGTGGTAGCCGAGGGCGTCCGAGACGACGGGGGCTGGCAGTTCGAGGAGTTGTTGCCGGATGGCGGCGCCGCGGGCGGCTGCGACCGGGATGCCGATCTCGCCCAGGAGTGAGGACGTGTGGTCGGGGCGGGCCGGCCGTCCGGCCCGGCGGCCAGGGAAGAGCCAGCGGGATGCCTGATTGGTGGCGGGGTTCATGTTGTCGCGGTCCGCGATGTATGCCAGTAGCAGGGCCGCCGCTGGTGCGGGGACGGGAGAGGCAGGCTCTCCGAGCCGCAGAAGCGTGGTCTCTCCGTTGTGGAACACGTCATCGATCGTGAGCTGGACGATCCGGGTCAGGGGTTGCGCATAGAGGAGGACGATGACGCCGGCGACACGGAGGCGCATCGGGGTGTCTGCGTCGGTCAGCAACCGGCCGAGTGCAGCCAGGCGCTCGTCCTCGCTCAGCACGGGTCGTCGGGAGACCTTCATGGTGGGGATGGACAGGGAGCGTGGACAACGGCGGCTCTGACTGGCCCAGTTGAGGAAGGCCCTCAGACAGGTGCGGCCGTGTTATGTGTTCTCGGCGAACCAGGCGTCGATGTCGAGCTGGCCGCAGGACGAGAGGGTGCTGTCCCGGGTGCTGAGCCACCGCAGGAAGGTGGTCGCGTACTTGATCTGCTCGGCTGCGAAGCGGCGGACGCTCGGCGTGATGTGACTCCGATCGGCCCGTTGCCGTAGGTGGGGAAGGACGTGCCAGGTCGCGAAGAGCTTGATCGTCTTGGCGTGCTCGGGATCGGCGATGTCTGCCAGGTGGCCGGGCAGCCATCGCTGGAAGGAGCAGATGTACTTGTCGACGGCGGGCAGGGCTCCGCTGGCCATCAGGAGTTCTTCCAGGTGAGCTGCTGCCCGCCAGGGCTGGAGTTCGTGGAAGGCGTCGTGGGTCAGAGGGATGTCTCCGAGCCCGAGCCGCCGCAGTAGCTGCGAGGCGTTTCCCGGCTGGCCGCGGCGTGGCGGCCTTCAGCCGCTGGCAGGCCATGATCACCATGTCGAGGTCTACCGCAGGCGCTACGCGCACGGCACCACCGCGCACATCCTGGCCGGCCGGTCGATTAACGGGGCCCAGAAGTGGGTCTTCGAGCGTATGCAAGCGGCCGGGCGCCTGGTGCTTCCGCCCCGCTGCTGAGATGCCGCCATCGCCCGCCTGCGGGTCTGAAACCAGGCCACTGCCCCGCAGAGCAACGCAGCTCGGCGCACCCCGGCCACCCCCCGTCGCCGCGTGAGAGGCACGCTCCCCGCGCAGCGGCGCACCTTCCGCGCCGGAACGGCTCCGCCCGTCCGGCGCGGCCGGGCGGGCATACGCGCGAGCGTCCCGCCCGCGTACGCGTCCGCAGGCCGGGGTCAGGGACTTTCGAGGGCGGCGAAGGCGTCCTGGATCAGCTCGGCGAGCTGGCTGACCGTGCGCGGCTCGGTGCCCTCGTCGGCGTAGATGGTGAACAGGGCACGCAGCGCGGACACGCCGGCGCGAGCCTTCACCGCCGCGTGCAGGCGCAGCCGCGCGGCGTCCGTCTTCGGTGCGGCGGCCTTCAGCCGCTGCAGCAGCGCCTCGGCCAGCGCGCTTTCCAGGTCGGAGAGCAGGAAGCGGTCGGCGCGGGTGTCGGGACCGAGGCGTCCGGGCGGGCCGGTGATGAAAATGGCCGGCGGCACGTCGTACTGCGCGACCAGTTCCAGCACCGCGTTGCGCATGGCGGTGTATGGGGCTTCGTCGGCCGGGCGGTCCGTCAGCAGCTCGGCGAGGCGGGGGATCAGCCCGCGGACCTGGCCGGCGACGAGGGATTCCTTGGTCGGGAAGTAGCGGAAGAAGGTCCGTTCGCCCACGCCTGCCGCCTGGGCGATGTCGCGGACGGTCGTGTGGGCGAAGCCGCGCTCGTCGAAGAGGCGGGCTGCGGCCTGTTCGATCGCGGTGCGGGTCTTCTGCTTGTTCTGTTCGCGGCGTCCGGGACTGTCCATGCCCGTGATCATCCCTTCCCGTACCCCAGACCAAAAGTGGCAGTACTGCCAGTTTTCTGTAAAGTGGCAGTGCTGCCACTTTACGCGCCGGGGTGAACCCCCGCGCCTTTCACCTGGAGCACTTCCATGGCCACCCTTCTGTACCGGCTGGGCCGGGCCAGCTTCCGCCACCGCAAGCTGGTCATCGCCCTATGGCTCGCCGTCCTGGCCGCCGTGATCGCGGCGATGTCCCTGTTCGGCGGCGTCGGCAAGCTGAACGGCGACTTCTCCATCCCTGGCTCGGAGTCCCAGCAGGCCCTCGACACCATGGGCAGGGAGTTCCCCGGCACCGCCGGCACCAGCGCCCAGCTGGTGTTCACCGCACCGGCCGGACAGAAGGTCACCGACCCGCGCTACGCCGCCGCGATCGACCAGACCCTCGCGGGCGCCGCGAAGGCGCCGCAGGTCGTCAAGGTCACCGTCCCGGCGAAGGCCGGCACGGTCTCTACCGACCAGCAGGTCGCGGTCGCCCAGGTCTCCTACAGCGTCGTCAAGGACGACCTGAACTCCACCAGCCTCGACCAGCTCGATGCCACCGCGGCCCCCGCCCGCGCCGCGGGCCTGGACGTCGACCTCGGCGGCGCCGCGCTCGGCGGCGGCGGCGCCCAGCCCGGCGCGCAGGACCTCATCGGCGTCGGCGTCGCCGTCATCGTCCTCGCCCTCACCTTTGGCTCCCTGCTCGCGGCCGGGATGCCGCTGCTGACCGCGCTCGTCGGCGTCGTCGCCGGAGTCGCCGGGGTGCTGTCGCTGACCGGCGTGGCGGCGATCTCCTCCACCGCCCTGACGCTCGCGCTGATGATCGGGCTCGCTGTCGGCATCGACTACGCCCTGTTCATCCTCACCCGCCACCGCTCCCAGCTCGCCCAGGGCGACGATCCCGAGCACGCCGCCGGACTGGCCACCGGCACCGCGGGCGGCGCGGTCGTCTTCGCCGGTCTCACCGTCATCATCGCCATGGCGGGCCTGTCCGTCGTCGGCATCCCGTTCCTGACCGTCATGGGCCTGTCCGCCGCGCTCGCGGTGTTCGCCGCCGTCGCCGTCGCCCTGACCCTGCTGCCCGCGATCCTCGGGTTCGCCAGCCACCGCCTCGCCCCCAAGCCCGGCTCCCGCGCCGCCCGCCGCGAACAGGCCGTCGCCGACGGCCCGAAGAACGGCCGGGCCGTCAACGCGGGCGAGAAGTGGGTCCGCCTGGCCACCGCCAAGCCCTGGCTCACCGTCCTCGCCGTCCTTGCCGCGCTAGGCGCCCTCGCCTGGCCGGCGAAGAACCTCACCCTCGCACTGCCCGACAACGGCTCCGCCCCCGCCCACACCTCCCAGCGCGCCGCCTACGACACCATCGACAACGCGTTCGGCCCCGGCTTCAACGGCCCCCTGATCGTGCTCGCCGACAACCGCGGCGCCGCGAACCCGCAGCAGGCCGCCGCCACCATCGCCAAGGACCTGAAGGAGCTCCCCGACGTCGCCGCCGTCACCCCGCCGTCACTGAACGACGCCGGCAGCTACGCCATCGTCCAGGTCGTCCCTAAGAGCGCACCGGACTCCAAGGCCACCCAGGACCTGGTCACCACCATCCGCGACAAGGAAGCTGCCATCGCCAAGGAGACCGGCGCCAGCATCCGCGTCACCGGCAAGACGGCCGTCTCCATCGACGTCTCCGCCCAGCTGTCCTCCGCGCTCGTCCCCTTCGGCGCGGTCGTAGTCGGCCTGTCGCTGCTGCTCCTGCTCGTTGTCTTCCGCTCGATCGTCGTCCCCGTCAAGGCCGCCCTCGGGTTCCTGCTGTCGATCGCCGCGACCTTCGGCGCCGCGGTCACGGTCTTCCAGAACGGGCACTTCCAGAGCCTGGTCGGCGCGAACGGCGCCACCCCGATCGCCTCGTTCCTGCCCGTCGTAGTGATGGCGGTCCTGTTCGGCCTCGCGATGGACTACGAGGTCTTCCTCGTCTCGCGTATCCACGAGACCTACCACCACACCCGCAGCCCCCTGAACGCCATCCACACCGGCGCCCGGCACAGCGCCCGTGTCGTCACCGCCGCCGCGCTGATCATGATCTCGGTGTTCGCCGCGTTCGTGCACAGCGAGTCGATGATCCTCAAGCAGATCGCCTTCGCGCTCGCCCTCGGCGTCCTCATCGACGCGTTCATCGTCCGCATGACGCTCGTCCCCGCCGTCCTGGCCCTCACCCGGCACGCCGCCTGGTGGCTGCCCGGCTGGCTCGCCAAGCGCCTGCCCGACCTCGACATCGAAGGCAACCGCCTGACCCACAACCCGCAGCCCGCCGGCCCCACGCCGGCGCCCGCCGAGGCCCACAGGTGATCTCGGCCCACCGACGAAAGGGGCCCCGCGCGACGGCGCGCGGGGCCCCTTTCTCGCGTCGGCAGCCGTCAGTTCCTCAGGGCCGACGGTGCGTCCGCCTCACGGCCGCGTGAGGTCAGCACGGTCTGAGCGTTCCGTTCAGCGGCGGCCAGGGCGCCTTCGATGTGCCCGGCATGCCGGGCCGATGTCTCCGTCGAAGCCCAGTGCAGCCGGCCGTCCAGCGCCGCGCGCCGATAGAGGGGATGGCCGAAAAGCGAGTAGTCGCCCAGCTGCTGCACGGTGGACGGCGCGGTCCACCGCTCGGCGCTCCAGTTCTGCAGATGCAGTGAGATGGGTGTGGCCGCCTCCGGCCCGAAGAGCCGTGCAAGCTGGTCGGTCACCCGCTCCAGCCCGGGCCCGATGGTCCGGGCATGGGCGAATCCGAAAAGGGCGGCGGGCGATGCGCCGGGACCGGACATGTCGTGGATCTCCTGCAGCGGACCGCTGCGGCTGAACGCCGCACCTGCCAAGCCGTTGTGACGCCAGAACGCGGACGGGTACTGGGCGACGATCTTGACGGCGTTCCCCATCCACACCGGCGTGGCCCGTGCCAGGCGCGCCAGTTCGGCGGGCAGGGCGTCGCCGAAGTCGATCCGCTCCATCGCCAGAGCGGGAGGCAGGGCCAGGACGACATGGCGGGCGTGCACCTCACCGGCAGCCGTCCGTACGTGCAGGCCCCGCGGACCGTCGGGCCGGACGGCCAGGACAGGTGTGCCGAGACGGACTCGCTCCGTGGGCAGTTCGGCGGCCAGGGCGGTGGCCAGGTGCTGGGCTCCGGTGGCGAAGCGGCGGGACGGGCCGTCGATCAAGTTGCCGGTGAGCCGCCGTACACCGTCCGCTTCCTCCAGCATGGTGTCGCCGGCCAGGTGCTGTTCGAAGGTCTCCAGCCCCGCACGCGCAGCCAGGTCTCTCACGCGTAGTTCGCCGTCCCAAAACCAGGTGGCCCCGAGGTCCAGGGTGCGGCCGGTGCCCGGTACGGGGGTGGAGAGCAGGCGGCCTCCGACACGGTCGCGGGCTTCCAGACAGACGGTGTCGACGCCGGCGGCGTACAGGGTGGCGGCGGTGGCGAGTCCGGAGATGCCGGCGCCGACCACGATCACGTCGTGCCGGTCCTGGTGGGACATGCGTGTTCCCCTTCTGTGGGCGGCACTGCGAACCGTCCGGCTCGTGCAGTGCCTTGTCGCGATGACGCGGACGCCGCCCGCGCGCAGTGGGCGGACGGCGAAGCAGCTGGTCAGATCGTGGCGTGGGGGTCCAGCACGATACGGAAACGGGCATGGCCGCCGCGCAGCCGGTGGACGGCCTCGTCCGCCTGCGTGAGCGGCAGCTGTTCGATGACGGGGCGGATGTCGTGGGTGACGGCGAACGCCATCGTCTCTTCGGTTTCGCGCGGACTGCCGGTCAGGTGCCCGGTGAGGGTGTGGCCGTTCATGACGAGCTGGGCGGCGGGAACGGTGAGAGCGCCGGCGTCGACGCCGACGAGGGTGAGCCGGCCGTGGACGTTCAGGCCGGTGAGCAGTTCGTCGGCCGGGGCGGTGGAGGAGGCGGTGTACACAATGAGATCGGCGCCGCCGAGCTTTTTCAGTGCGGCGCCGGGCGCGCGGGCACTGCTGTCGATGTGGTGAGCGCCGAGTTCACGGCTGACGGCTTCGCGGTCGGTGCCGCGGGCGATCGCGATCGTCTCGTAGCCCAGACGGGAGGCGAACTGGACGGCGAGGTGGCCCAGCCCGCCGATCCCGAAGACGGCGACCCGTCCGCCGGCGCGGATGCCGGCCTTGCGGACGGCGTTGAAGGCGGTCACTCCCGCGCAGCCGAACGGGGCTGCGTCGACTAGGCCGAGTCCGTCCGGGACGCGGGCGAGGGCGTCGGCGGGCACGGTGGGGGACTGGGCCCAGCCGCCGGGGTAGGACAGGCCGGGCACCTTGCGCTCGGGGCAGTGGACGGCGTCGCCTGCCCGGCAGAAGGCGCAGTGACCGCAGCTGCCACCGAACCAGCTGACCACCACCCTCTCCCCAACAGTCCAGCCCCGCGCATGGTCACCGATCTCGGCGACGACACCGGCGACCTCGTGCCCGGGGGGACAGGGAAGTGGGTGCGGGGACCGGCGGCCTGGGCCGTGCCGATGTCGGCGTTGCAGACCCCGCTGGCCGCGACGGTCACCCGCACCCAGCCGCCGGACGGCGAGCCGTCTCGACAGGCATCGGATGCACGGGGCCCCGCGGCTCGGTCACAACCATCGTCACAGCGGTGTTCGACATGAGGTCTTCCGGTTCTCTCACACCGACGCCTTGTATAGCGTCTGGTTATGCTGGATCGGCAGAGGATCCACCGTAGGTGGCTGTTATCAGTGCCGGTAGACGACGTGAGTGAATGAGGCAATAAGCGATGGCTATGATTGATCGCCTGAATCTCGAAGGTCTCCGCTACGCGCAGGCGGTGGCCGAGACGAAGTCGTTCAGCGCTGCCGCGCGCGCCTACGGGGTCACCCAGCCGGCGCTGTCCAACGGAGTGGCGAAGCTGGAGGAGCGGCTCGGCGAGAAGTTGTTCGACCGCTCGCCGCGCGGCGTCACCCTCACGGCTTTCGGCGCCCGGATCCTGCCGCTGATCGAACGGTCCCTGATCGCTCTGGACGCGGTCGCGGCCGAGGCGAAGCGTCTGACCGAGCCGGGCGAGCAGAAGATCCGCATGGGCGTCTCGCCGCTGATCGGGTCCCACCTGGTCGCCCGCGCCTTCAGCATGGTCCAGGCTCTCCCGGCCCCCCGCGACCTCGTGCTGCGCGAGGCGAACATGCAGGACCTGCGCGAGTGCCTGCTCGAGGGGCAGCTCGACATCATCCTGATTCCCGCCGTGACCGCCATGCCGCGTTTCGAGCACCGGGTCATCGACGTCGAGCCGATCGTCGTCGTCAGCCCCGACGCAGAACAGGCTGCCCCGCTGGAGCTCGCGGACGCCGGCAAGGAGTGCTTCATCCTCGTGCCTGACACCTGCGGCCTGACCACCTTCACCACCCAGCTGTTCCAGGCCCACGAGATGCCCCTGCAGACCTATCCCGGCGAAGCGGCCAGCTACCAGGTCCTGGAGGACTGGACGAAGCTCGGACTCGGCTCGGCCATGGTGCCCCGCTCCAAACTCACCGCACCCGACGTCCCCCACCGGCCTCTCATGGACGACGGCCGGGAAGTGCAGATCTCCTTCGAAGCGGTCTGGAACGCCGACACCCCGCTCGCCGCCGACCTCCTGCGTCTGGCCGACAGCCTGGCGGCCGCCCGCCGCTAGCCATACGCATCGCTTATAGCTGGATTCAGCGAGATCCCCTACCGGACCTTGCGCGCAATGCCTAACTTGGCAGACACGTCGCGGCAACTACCGCTTCGCTGAACACCTGCCGAGAAGTGAGGCATAATCATGGCTTATCTCCAGATCGCGACACCGTCGTCGGCAGGGAGCTGCTCGTACGCGCAGAGGACGTCCAGGGCCTCCACGGCTTCGAGGCCGCAGCCGACGCCCGCACCTACCTGTCCGGCGAGCTGTTCACCCGCGACGTGACCGGCGCGCTGTCGCCACTACTGGAGGCCGCACCCGACGTTCGTGTCCACGACACGATCTGAGCGTCGCCTCCCGGCCACGTGCTTCCCCCTCCCACTGACAGGCGGAGCCATGCACGACCTTCCCGACCTGCTGCGCGAGTACGACAGGGCCCGGGCCTACACGGACGACCTGTGGAAGGACCTCTCCCCGGACGAGGTGACCTGGCGCCCGCACGAGAACTCCAGCGCCATCGGCTGGCACCTCGGCCACCAGGCCCACGTCGCCCACTTCATGATCCGCAATCTGACCGCGGCCGAACCCAGCCCCGACCCGGAACTCGACGGGTTCATGGACTCGGCCAACCCGGAGAAATTCCGGGGCGCCCTGCCCACGGTGAGCCGGCTCGCCGCGTTCCGCGACACCGTCGCCGAACGCGTCCACGCCCGCATCGGCGACATCGCCGCCGGCCGCGTCGGCGCCCCCACCCAGCTGACGATCGTCGGCGCCCATCTGCTGGTGGCGCTGATCAACCACGAGTACCAGCACGACCAGTGGATCAGCGAGGTCCGCGCCGAGAACCTCGGCCACGCGCTGCCACCGCACCCCGTCTCCGGCCTGCTCGCCCGCATCGACGGCTACCTCGTCTGCAACCCCTACACCTGACCACCCCCCTTTTGTCTCCGGACCCCGCGCACAGCGGCGCCCGGGAAACCGACCTGCAACAGGAGCACCACCATGTCCACCACGCTCGACTTCACCGACCAGAAGGTCATCGTCATCGGCGGCACCAGCGGTATGGGCTACGCCATCGCCCGCCACATCCTCGAAGCCGGCGGAAGCGCCGTCGTCACCGGCCGCACTCAGGCAAACGCCGACGAGGCCCAGGCCGCCCTGTCCGCCCACGGCAAGGTGTACGGTCTGGCGGCCGACCTGGCCGAGCCCGCGGCCGTCGACGCCCTGCGCACCACCCTCACCGAGGAGCACGCCGACGCCACCCTCCTGGTCAACGCCGCCGGCGTCTTCGCCCCGAAGCCCTTCCTGCAGCACACCGGCGACGACTACGACCGCTACCAGGCCATCAACCGGGCCTTCTTCTTCCTCACCCAGACCGTCGCCGCCAACATGATCGAGCGCGGCGCCAAGAGCTCCATCGTCAACATCGGCTCCATGTGGGCCCACCAGGCCATCGCCGCCACCCCTTCCTCCGCGTACTCGATGGCCAAGGCGGCGCTGCACTCCCTCACCCAGCACCTGGCGATGGAGCTCGCCCCGCACGGGATCCGCGTCAACGCCGTCGCCCCCGCCGTCGTGCGCACCCCGATCTACGAGGAGTTCATCCCGAAGTCCGACGTTGACTCCGCGCTCGACGGCTTCAACGACTTCCACCCGATCGGTCGCACCGGCACCCCCGACGACATCGCCGCCACCGTCGCCTTCCTCCTCTCCGGCCAGACCGACTGGGTCACCGGCGCCGTCTGGGACATCGACGGCGGTGTCATGGCCGGCCGCAACTGACTCTCGCCCCGCATCCTGTCCCGGGCCACTTGGGGGCAACACGCCCCCGGCCCGGACATCCAGTCCTTCGGGCCGGCCGGTGCGGTGCAACACCGCCCCCGGTCCGAAGGCGGACCGGGCCCGCCTGAGGGGCGGGCCCGGCCAGTTCCTCAGGCAAAGACCGGACCACATCTTCAAGGAGCAGCGCTTCCATGACCACGGTCAACGATATCGACATCCAGGCCCTCGCGGACACCAAGTCCGCCGTTCAGGCCAACCCTCTGGCCGGGCAGGCCACCTTCTCCCTGAGCGGCTCGTGGAACGGCGGCTGCCGCCTGGACGCCCAGACCGGCGTCCTCACCGCGGGCGGAGAACGCGACGAGACACGTGTCGCCCGGTACACACTGAGCAGCGACGAGCCCGTCGCCCTCCTCGGCAGCGACACCGCCGTCTCGCCCGCCGAGTACCTGCTCCAGGCGCTTGCCGGCTGCTACACCGTCACCCTCGCAGCCCACGCCGCCTCCCGGGGCATCGAGCTCGGAGGCTTCCGCCTCGACCTCGAAGGCGACGTCGACCTGCGCGGCTTCCTCGGCACCGACCCCACCGTCCGGCCCGGCCTCCAGCAGATCCGCGTCCGCCTGCACGTGGACGCCCCCAACACCACCCGGGGGCAGGTCGAAGAGCTCGTCGCCCTCGTCGAGAAGCACTCCCCGATCCGCGACACCCTCGTCAACCCCGTCCAGGTCGTCACCACCCTCGCCTGAGCGGCGAAGGACCGACCCTGCCGTCCGGTACGCGCCGGCCCGAGGATCCGTAGGGCGACTCGGGCCGGAGCGGGGGCATGTCAGTGCCCCGGACCTGTCGGTGCGGTGCCTGCCTCCTGCTGTCCGGCCGGTACAGCGGCAGGCGACGAGGGCCCGCCGGGGGGCGGTCCGCTGCGGTAGAGGATCACGGTGATCAGCAGGCCCGCGGCGAAGAACGCCGCCGACCACCAGTAGGCGGTGTCATACCCGTGCAGCTGGGCCTGGGCCACGGTGGACTCGTTCGGCAGTTTCCCGTGGAGGTAGGTGGTGGTGGCGCTGGTGGCCAGGGTGTTGAGGACGGAGGTTCCGATCGAGCCGCCGATCTGCTGTTCACCATCGCCGACGCCACCCCCGCCTCCGCGCTGCGCACACCTGCGGTGGCGACCGCGATCGCGGGGGCCATGACCAGGCCGAGGCCGACGCCGCTGACCAGGAGCGGCGGCAGGACGTGCGCGGCGTACCTGCTGCTCAGGTCCAGGGTGGTCAGCCAGGCCATCGCGGCCGCCGCCAGTCCCATGTCGAGCGGCACGATCGGGGGGCCCGAAGCGCGGGACGAGGATGTTCTGGGCGGTCATCGAGGTGGCGACCATCATCGCGACCATCGGAAGGAACGCCAGGCCCGTCGTCACCGGGGAGTAGCCCAGGGACTGCTGCAGGTAGTAGGTGAGGAACAGGAAGACGCCGAACATGCCCGCGCCGGCGATCAGCACCGCCAGGTAGGAGGCGCCGCGGTTGCGGTCCGCGACGACGCGCGGCGGCAGCAGCGGGTGCGGCGTGCGCGTCTGCCACCAGGCGAACACCGCAAGAGGGGTGGACGCGGGTGGCCAGCAGCTGCGCGTTGTCGGCCACCTTGCCGTTGCCCGCGTCCAGGGTGGTCGCGCCGGCGTGGACGCTGGTGGCGCCGGTTGCCAGTGAGTCGGCGCCGGTGGCGGCGGTGGCGCTTCCGGTCTTCAGGCCCCGGGCCCCGGAGGCGACGGTGACGGTTCCCTTCGACAGGGAGCCGGCCCCGGCCGCCAGACGGTGGATGCCGGTGTTCAGTTTGTCCGCTCCGGCGGCCAGGGACGCAGCCCCGCTGTGGGCGGAGGTCGCGCCGCCGGCCAGGGTTTTGGCGCCGGCTTCGAGGCTGGTGGCCCCGGTGTTCAGCTTCTTCAGCCCGCCGCGCAGGCTCTTCACGCCATCCCGCAGCTGGGTCGCTCCCGGCAGCGCCTTGGTCTTGAGCTGGTCGCGCAGGGTCGCGGCGCCGACGGTGCTGGACTTAAGCCCCTGGTTGACGGTGCCGATGCCGGAGTTGACCTGGCCGCTGAGCTTCTGCAGCGCAGCGAGGGTGCCCGCGTCCAGGGGCTGGCCCGGTTGCAGGGACTGGGTGAGCTGGGCGAGGGTCTTGCCGGCGTCGGCCAGGGTAGGTGCGCCGCCGCGGCCCGGGGCGGTGGCCGCGGTGAGCTTGGCGAGCCCGCCGTGCAGGGTGTCGGCGCCGGCGGCGGCACCTATCCCGGTCTTCAGAGCCTTCGCGCCGGTCACGAGCGGGGCGGTGCCGTTGTAGGCGGTGGTGATGCCCTCCTTGAGCTGGGTGGCGCCCGAGCGCAGGTTGCCGGCGCCGGTCTTCGAGCTTCTTCGTGCCCCGGGCCAGGTCGGCCGCTCCGGTGTCAAGGGTGGAGGCGCCGTCGGCGGCGGTGGTGGCCTTGGTCGCCAGGGTCCGCGCGCCGGTGGCGACGTTGGTGGCGCCGGTGGACAGTTTCTGGCTGCCGGTGGCCAGCGACTTGACGCCCGTGTTCAGCGACGTGCTGCCAGTGGCGAGCTTCTGCGTGCCGGTCACCAGGCTCTGTGAGCCGGCGGGGGTCTTGCCCGCGCCCTCGGACAGGGCGTCGGCACCGTTGGACAGCGTCTGCGTCCCGATCAGGAACACGACCAGGAAGCAGCCCAGCAGCGTGGTGACGATCACGAGCAGGATGACCGGTCCGCGCGCGTCTTCTGCCGTCTATGGCGGTGGCGCTCATGACGGCGCCCCGGACTGGGTGGTACGGATCATGCGAGCTCCTTCGCCCATCAGATCGTTGGGGTGCGGGTACGGGTGAAGCGGGTGATGACGAGGGCGGCCCTCCTTTCGCCGCGGCCCGCGAACGGGCGCAGAGACTGTCCGCACGAGGCGGGCGGGGTCCGCGTCCCCGCGGCGGGACTGCGCGGGGACGCGAGTCGGCAGGCAGCGGCCACCGTTATTTACTGCCGACCCATTGACTGTTTGCTATAGCAGGAGCCACTCTTGCTGGCATGAGCACTGACGCTTTGGGTCCCGTGGAGACGACGTCGCTGGCCGACCAGGCTTACCGGCGTCTTCGAGACGCGATCCGGGACGGCGTGCTGCGGCCGGGCGAGAAGATCACCGAACGTGATCTGGCGTCCCGGCTGGGTGTCAGCCCCACCCCGGTCCGGGAGGCGCTGCGCCAGCTCGTGCACGAGAAGGTTGTCGAACGCGTCGGCCCTCGTGCACTGCGGATCGCCGCGCATTCGCCGGCGGCCCGCTCCGAGATCGTCGAGGCGGAGGTTCGGCTGTCAGGGCTGATGGCCCGCCTCGCGGCTCGCAACGCGACCGCCGACCAGCTCACCGGCCTGGTCTCCCTGCTTGCGCAGGCGGACCTGATCGTGGCCGAGGTGGAGAAGACCGTTGCCGAGCAGGGCCTGGATGCCGACGTCGCCGATCAGCTGACGGCCGTCTTCCATAAGCTGCGCCTGTTCCACCACCAGGTGGAGGAGTGCGTGGGTAACCCCGTCCTGGAGGGCCTGCTGAATCAGGCGCGCGCCTTCAGCGACGAGGAACGGCTCGACCTGACCATGAAGATCGCCCCCGAGCGGGCGGAAGAGTTCCGCGCCCGCTACCACGAGCACCGCGAGCTCCTGGACGCCCTCCTCGAACGGGACGAGGATCGCGCCGAAGAACTCGCCGCGCGCCACCACCGCGCCGCGCTCGTCCAGCTCTCCCAGAGCTGACCCCCACTTACCACTGCCCTGCCCCTTCGGCGTTGAGATGCACCCGGAGGCAGGCACCTCTTGCTATAGCATATGGCATAGGAGCCGTGATGATGCCCGATTCCCTGCCCGCCCCCGGGCCGGCCACCACCCAGCCGCCGCCCAGCGGTGTGGGTGAGCGCATGAACCGCAGCGCAGTGCTGTGGGTGACCCTCGCGGTCTTCGCCCAGGAAGCGGTCTGGAACTTCTACGACGCCCAGGTCCCCGAGCAGCTGCGGCACTACTTCGCCTCCGCGGGCGTGATTGGCCTGATCATGGGCCTGGACCACTCCTGGGGCATCTTCACCCAGCCGTTCGTCGGGTTCTTCTCCGACAAGCTCGTCCGCCGCCGCGCCGGTCGCTGGCCCATCGTCCTGGTGGGCGCGGCCGCCGCGAGCGTGCCGTTCGTGCTGATCCCGTGGGCGAACAACCTGCCCATGCTGATGATCTGCGTGGTCGGCTTCGCCGCGATCGCCAACGCGTTCAAGGGCGTGACCGAGACGCTGGGTTCCGACTACGTCGTGCGCTCCCAGCGCAGCAAGGCCCAGGGCTTCATCAAGGCCGGCGCCGCGCTCACGATCATCGTCTCCTCCCTCATCAGCCTCCTGGTCGTCGACCGCTCGCTGCACCTGGCGTTCGCGATCCCGCCGCTGCTGATGCTGGTCATGCTCGGGCTGTCGTGGACGTTCCTCGGCCGCCGCCACCGCGAGACCGTCCTGCCCGAGGACAAAGAGGAAAAGCCGCGGGAGTTCACCTCTCCGTGGGCGGTGATGAAGGACGCGCTGCGCTCCCCGTCCAGCCCCACCTTCCTGCTGATGATCGGCATCTTCTGCTTCGCCGGCATGTGGTCCGCGCTCCGCTCGCTGATGACCCCCTACGGCACCCAGGTCCTCGGCCTGACCCGCGGCGAGGCCGGCGGCCTGGCCCTGCCCGGCGCGGTCGCCTTCCTGGTGTGCGTGCTGCCGATCGCCTACCTGTCCAACAAGCTGGGCCAGTTGCGCGCCATGCGCTACGGCGTCGGGCTGTTCATCGTCGGCCTGCTCGTCGGCTTCGTCTGGCAGTCGGTGCCCGGCACGATCACGGCGATGATCCTCTCCTCCCTCGGCTACGCCTCGTTCGCGGTCAACGCGCTCGTCGCCCTGTGGAACCTGGCCCCCACTCAGAAGGTCCTGGGCACCTACACCGCCCTCTACACGATCGCGTCGCAGTCCGGCATGGCGCTGGGCCCGGGCATCCTCGGCACCACGATCGACCTCACCGACTGGCGCTACATGCTGCTCAACGCCGCCGTCTTCGCCGTCATCACCTTCCTCGTCTTCACCCGCCTGGCCCGCCGCGTCCCCGACCGGCCCGCGGCCTGAGCCCCCTTCGCCTTCTTCCGTCGTACGCGTATCACCGAAAGGCACCATCTCCATGGAACTCCGCATCCTGGCCCCCACCGGCGCACTCGGCGCCGGGTTCGACGCCGACGCCTTCGCGCGCGGTGTCGCCGCTCGCCCGGACGTGATCGCCTGCGACGCCGGCTCCACCGACTCCGGCCCCGCCGCCCTGGGCTCCGGCACCCCCAAGCTCTCCGCCCAGGCCGTCAGCCGCGACCTGCGCCTGCTGCTGCGCGCCCGTGACGAGCTGGGTGTGCCGCTGATCATCGGCTCCTGCGGCACCTCGGGCCGCGACGTCGGCGTCGACTGGGTCGCCGGCCTCGCCCGCACCATCGCCGCCGAGGAAAATCTCCACTTCAAGCTCGGCCTGATCTACTCCGACCAGCCCGTCGAGCGCCTCGAAGACTTCTACGACGCCGGCCGCATCGTCCCCCTGCCCCACGCCCCCGGCATCGACCGCGAGGTTTTCGAGCGCAGCCACACCGTCGCGATGATGGGCGTCGAACCCATCCAGGAAGCCCTGCAGAACGGCTGCGACGTCATCCTGGTTGGCCGCGCCAGCGACACCGCCCTGTTCGCCGCCCTGCCCCATCTCAAGGGCGCCGACCCGGGCCTGACCTGGCACATGGCCAAGACCATCGAGTGCGGCGCCGCCTGCGCGATCCCGCCCTCCGCCAACGGCCTGCTCATCACCCTGCGCGAAGACCACTTCGACGTCACCACCCTCGCCACCGGAAGCCGCCTCACCCCCCGCTCCGTCGCCGCGCACACCCTGTACGAGAACGCCGACCCGTTCCACATCGCCGAGCCCTCCGGCGTCCTGGACACCACCGACGCCACCTACGAGACCGTCGACGAGCAGACCGTCCGCGTCCGCGGCGCCCGCTACGTCCCCGCCGACGGCTACACCAACAAGCTCGAAGGCGCCGAACTCGTCGGCTACCAGACCGTCATCATCGGCGGCGTACGCGACCAGGTCGTCATCGACACCCTGCCCAAGCTCCTGCCGATGGCCAGGCACTACTTCGACGCGAAGATCTCCGACGTCTTCCGCGGCACGGTCAACCCCGCCGACATCGACATCGACTACCGCCTCTACGGCGCCGGCGCCGTCCTGGCCGGCAGCGAGCCCGACCCGCTCGACCCGCGCGAACTCGGCGTCCTGATCACCGTCACCGCACCGGACCAGGAGACCGCGCACGCGGTCGCCACCTTCGTCGCCCACGTCAGCAGCCACCTGCCGATCCCGCAGTACGACGGCCTGGTCTCCACCCTCGCCTACCCCTTCTCCCCGCCCGAGATCGACCGCGGCCCGCTCTACCGCTTCACCCTCAACCACGTCGTCACCGGCATCACCCCCACCGAGCTGTTCCGCACCACCACCGAGGAGCTGTAACCCCATGACCACCCTGCTCGACTACTGCTCCCTGGTGCGCTCGAAGAACGCCGGCCCCTTCACCCTCACCTTTGACTTCATGTGCCACGACGAGGACAGCTACAAGGCCCTGGTGGCCACCGGCTTCCTGAACAAGCAGCTGTTCGCCACCCTCTTCGACACCGACCCGGACAAGATCCTCCTGGTCAACCACCCCCTGGCCCTCGCGGTGAAGGTGTCGCTGCCGCGGCCGGTGATCCAGGGCAGCCTGGACGAAACCGACTGCTACGCCGGCCAGCAGTACGCGCCGCTCATGGACATGGAAGTGGCCCCGGCATGACCAGCCCCCCGCCGGCCGTCCCCATTCCCCGGGGACTGCCGACGACCTGGGTGATCACCGTCCCCACCCGGCGGATCCTCGACGGCCACACCGTCCACGCCACCCGGACCTGGATCGTCGAAGCCTTCGACCACGCGCACGCCCTCAAACAGGCCACCGCCCTCGTCCAGACGGTCCTCGACCGCATCACCGGACCACCCGCCATCCGGCCCCTCGGCGTGCGTCGGTGCGCCCGGTCACCAGCACATGACCGCCCCGACGAACCCTTCGCCGCCTTCCAGCCCGCCACCGCCCCCCGGCCAGCCGCCACACCCCCGCACCTCCTGGCCGCGGCCGTCCGCCTGCGCACACGCCTCACTGCCGCCAACGTGGGCGCCGCCGGTGGTGTCATCGCCCTGAGCTGGATCGTCCAGGACGGCCTGGCCACCCGCATCGCCGGACCCCTGACTCTCGGCATGGGCCTCATCGCCCTGTACGTCCTCACCCTGGTGAGCAGCGCCCTCTGGTTCGACCGGGCCTGCGCCCGCCACCTCGACCCCGCGGCGAACGGCACGGCGGCCGAAGGGGAAGAGAGATGACCCGGACTCTCGCCGCCTACGGCGGCTTCGGCACCTCCCTGACCGCGTTCCTCCTGGTCATCGTCGCCGCGTTCTTCCTGTGCCTGATCGTCGGCGCGGCGAGGACACCGTCTCCGGATTCCTGACCGCCAACCGCACCCTCGCCTCCCTGCGCAACGGCATCGCCATGTGCGGCGACTACATCTCCGTCACCGCCCTCATCGAAACCATCAAGGTAGCCCTCGCCTTCGGCACCTTCACCCTCGCCGCCGTCCTCGTCCTCAGCCGTTTCGGCTTCGGCCTGGGCACGCTCCTGCAGCAGGCCGCGACCGGCAGTGGCCGGGGTGAGGCGTACTTCGAGCCCGGGCAGCTCTACGGCTCCACGTTCACCGGCGGTGCCGAACGTCTCTCCGTCTGCCTCACCCTCGCCCTCGGCACGGGTGTCCTGCCGCCCCTGCTCATGCGCATCAGCGCCTCCCGCACCAGCCGCACCGCACGCCGCTCCGCCCGCCACGCACTGATCGGGTTCGCCGCCTTCTCCCTCGTCCTGACCATCCTCGGCCTGGGAGCCGCGGCCCTGGTCGGCGCGAGAGAGATCACCGCGACCGGGGAGCAGGGCTACCCGGCCCTCTTCCTCCTCTTCGACACCATCTCGGGGACCGGCGGAGGGGTGTTCTACACCCTGTTCGCCTGCGCCGTGTTCGGCACCGCGCTCGGTGCCGTCCCTGACCCAGGCCCGCCCACCGCAGTTCACGAGGCGGATCTGCGGTGCATGAGGGGTGGGGCCGGGGAACGATGCATGGCGTGCAGGCCCGTGCATATGCCCCGTACCTTGCGGAAGTAACTCCCTCTTTGTGGGCTTGTCGGTCTGAGGTAAGGGCACCTGGTGGCCAGGAGGTTGATAACGATGGTTCCCCTGCTTCTGGTTCTTCTGCTGGCTCTGATCCTCTTCGGTGCGGGCTTCGCGCTGAAGGCGCTGTGGTGGATCGCGGTGATCGTGCTCGTCGTGTGGCTGCTCGGCTTCGTCGTCCGCACCGCGGACAGCGGCGGCCGCAAGGGCCGCTGGTACCGCTGGTAGCCGACAGACGCCAGGCGCGAAGAGCGCGCCACGCGTGCGAGGCGATGGGGCTCGGCCGGATACGGCCGGGCCCCACTCGCATAAGAGGCCTTTCCACGCGGACGGTTGGGAGGGATCGGGCGTATCGGACGCACCGCAGGGTACGTGAGTGATGCACCGGCCCCGCAGGCCCAGCAGTGGAACCCTGCTCCTCCTGCCTGCGGGGCCGCTGCGCACGGTGCCTGCTCGTCGTATCGGCAGGACGGACCCCAGTAGCCGGTGGCGAGGTCAGGGCTGGTCGCAGGCATGAAAATCGGCTTCTGGCTGGCCCGCCAGCTCACCACGTGGCACAACCTGCACCCCGGCCAGCAGCAGCTGATGACCGCCCTCGGCCTGACCCCCGAGACCAACCCGCTCGCCCCCGCCCGCCGCGCCCGCCGCACCTTCGCCCAGACCGTCCAGCTCCTGGAACTTTTCGTCCACCGTGAGGGCCGCGCCCCCGCCTCCCGCGAGACGATCCGCGTCGACGGCGACACCGTCAAGCTCGGCGCCTGGCTGGCCAAGGCCCGCCACCGGCACCGCTCCGGCCAGCTCCCAGGACGCACGCCTGGTCGCCGCGCTCTTCGACGGAGACTGGACAACCGCAGACGCTGTCCCGGCCGTCCTGATGTAGACACGGGCGCCCTCGGGCGCGCTGTCGTCCTGGTGCCTGAAGGCCCGGACCGGGCAGCGAGAAAACGACGGCTACCGCCTCACGGAGAGTGAGACCGGGCCGCTCGTCGGGGTCCGTGGGCATACAGATCCGGGTACGGGGTCATCGACGCGCGACCACGCGTTCCTTTGAGTCCGTCGACTTCCGGGCGCCTGGGGTGAGCGAGGAGCCCGGAAGTCGATCTAGTGTTCGTGAAACCTCAGCCGATGAGGGTTTCACCGATGCGGGAGCTGGCAGAGACGCCGTACTCCCGGGGACCGAAGGTGCTGACTGAGCTGGTGCTCAAGCCGCTGTGGCTGCCCCGCAGTTGCCAGATGGCGCCGTTGCCGTGATCTTCGTAGGGGGCGGAGACGACGAGGTCTGCCTTGCCGTCTCGGTTGAAGTCGGCGAGGCGGACCTGGGAGCCGAAGGCGTCGTTGTTCTCGGCGCTGCCGGGGATGCCGGAGGTGTTCTGTGAATAGCGCGCGGCGCCGGTGGTGGTGAGCCCGCTGGCGCTTCCGCGCAACACCAGCACGTCGCCTGCGCTGCTGGTTCGGCCGAAATCTTCGGAAGGGATGCCGACGGCGAGGTCTGCGCGGTGGTCGCCGTTGATGTCGGCGATGGACATCGCCGCCCCGAACTCGTCCTCCTTCTCGTTCTCGCCGGGGATGCCGGCGGTGTTCTGGTGGTAGACGCGGCCAGAGGGGGCGAGGCCGCCGCTGATGGCAGGGTCGCCATAGCGGACGGTGATGTAGCCGGAGCCGTGGCTGGGATCGGCCAGCCCGTTGGGGTTGAGGCGGGGGTTGGACAGGGCGATGGCGAGATCGTCGCGGCCGTCGCCGTTGAGGTCTCCAGCTGCCACGCGGTCTCCGCCGGCGAGCCGGGCCTGGGCGGTGAAGAAGCCGGGGTCGGTGGTGCCGGGGTTCTGGCCGTAGACGCGGGTGGCCTTTTGCTGGACGACGGCCAGTTCGTCCTTGCCGTCGCCGGTGAAGTCGCCGGCTGCGAGGTTCCAGCTGCCGGTGCCATCGGCGTCGCTCACGTCAACCCCGGCCGGGGCTTTGGTGCGGGTGAACGTGCCGGAGTACAGCCGCAGGGATGTCTGCCCGCTGACGGCGATGTCCGGGCGGGAGTCGCCGGTGAAGTCACCCACGGCGATGTCGGCGCCGAACATGCGGCCGGTATAGGACGGTCCCGAGGGCAGCGCGAGGGCACTGCGAAACGGTGAGGTGCCGCCCCACAGCACGGTCACCGAGCCGTTACTCGACGCATCTCCTTCGCTGCCGACCAGCAAGTCGGCATACCCGTCCCTGTTCATGTCGCCGCTGGCAAGGCTGCTGCCGAAGGAGTCCTGGTATCCAGCAGCGCCGGGGATGTTGGTGGAGTTCTGCGTAATGTACAGGTGCTTCCCGGTCAGACCGTGAGCGGAGCCAAAGGTGAGCAGAACAGCACCGGCACCCTCCTTTCCGCTGACCGTCTTTGCGGGCATGCCGATAGCCAGGTCGCGGTATCCGTCACCGTTGAAGTCATCGGCCAACTTGGACCCGGCGGCGACGGCCTGGCCGCCTGAAACAGCCACCAGAGTGCCGGTCAGACAAGCGGCTAAGGCCGATGCCACCGCAAGACGGAGTGAGTGACGCACGAAAATCCCCTCTTCCAACGCAGACGCCGACCGCGTCCGCGCACCACAATGACGGCCCGCACCCCCGTGTCCAGCGGGCTACCCGCTTGATCACGCGATGCGTGACAGTGAACAGACACCCCACCGGCATCGATGGTTGTACGGCGGCCACCTGCGCCACCTTCCTCAGGGCGGCGTAGCTGACGCGTTGGCTCGCCGAAGCCTGGGACTCCGGCGCCTCGCCCCTGGTCGGTGGCTGAGTGCGAGGCGTACGCCAACGACCTCGGTGACGACCGAGCGCTGATCGCGGTATCGGCTGCCTCGAACCGGTCCGAACTACTTCTGTTTCGATCGCCGCCCGGCGCGTTGCCGTTCACCAGGAGCCGGTTCGTGAACCGGTCCGGGCGGGCCGGTGGTCGGCGCCTGCGGGATGGAGCACGTGACGTCCAAGCAGTACCTTTTGGTGCGATCCGTCCATCATCCAGGATCACAGTCCGCGTCGGCACGACCCCGGCTGCGGCTCCAGGCAGACCGGGTCCAGGAGGGCGACCCCTGGTTGTCCCCCACCGGGGCGAAGCGCCTCGTACGTGGGGGCAGCGGGCTCGGGTGCTGGCGCTCTGGCCGCCCGGGTCCGCGCCGCGCGGAGCGCCTGGGCTCCCGCCCCTGCTTGTACGCCGTCGCCGTGTCGGCCGCCTCGAGGTCGCACCCGCGGCCGTTCCGCGCCGGCCGGAAGGACGGTCGCCTCCTGGAGCCGGAGACCGGCGTCGGCGTCGACGCGGTGGAGCAGACCCGCCAGACCTTGGAAGCCGTCGCCGCGAAGGTGGCCGCCACGATCCGGGACAGCAGGCGGGCGCGCGAGGCCGCTCACGGCCTGCGTTCGCAGCCCGTCCCGGCGGCGGTCCCGCCGCCGCACACCCAGAAGCCCGGCGTCCAGCACACGCCGGGCACGCTCCCCCGTGTCGACGGTTGCGGAACACCCCCGCGTCGGCGGGGAGGACTCCTGCGGGGACAGCTTTTCGCCCACCCCGAGATTTGCAATGGTCGCGACGTAGGCGTTGCGCAGCCGCTTGTACCAGCCGTCCAGGAACCGGCCGGCTTCTGGGCGCACCCACGCCTGGAGCGGGGCGACGTCGTAACCGAGCTCGACGGCATACGCCACGGTGGGGGTGGCGTACCAGGCCGGGCCCGTCGGGCGCTGGCCGGTCGGTGTGAACGGGCACGCCGCACCAGGCTGCCGTGGTGGCCCCCGCCCTGTTCACCCAGACCGCCGCGGCCGGCGCGGCGCTGGAGAAGCTGAGCGAGTGCCTGGACGTCATGGCCGAACGCGGTGAGATCACCGTCCCCGACTACGACGGAACAGGGGTGGCCGAGCGTCTGTGCAGCGCCCAGAGCGTCCTCGGCGCATCGGGACAGGAGGCCTTCGGCGCCATCGACGCGCGGGCCTATGACAACGCGCTGGACATCCAGACCACGACTCCCTACACCGGAATGCTGCCCGCCAATACCCACGAGACGATCACCCAACTGGCCGGTCTGCTGGGCGACAGCGCCAAACTCATCCCCGTCTGTCAGCTCCCCGTCGAGGCAGGCTCAGGCGCCCGGGGTGCCGATGACGGCTGTCACTGCCGCATCGAGCTGACCGACCACGGCGCTATCGTGTGGGACTTTCACTGCTCGGATTACACCTGGTACCTCATGTCCCTGGCCGACCGCACACCCAGCGGAAGTCCGGAGGATCCACCGCATCGCATCGCCGAGCGGGCAGGTGATGTGGTTCCAGTCCGCCCTCGCGGCCAGCGGGCGTGGGGGTGTTCCGCGGGCGGCCCGCCTCCCCACGCCGCCCGATCAGGAAGCCCGTACCGGGCCACCTACCGGGCCTGCCGCGCGGGTCACCTCGGGAAGCGGGTCGGCCCGTCGGGCTACGTCGAGCAGCGCGTGCAGGCCACGCTCGGCCGCACCAAGCCGGGGCCGCCACTGGGCGACGATGCTGACCGGGCGGATCCGCTCGGTCAGCCGCAGCTCGACCAGCTCCCCCTCCTGTAGCTCCCGGGCTACCGCCAGTTCCGGCAGCAGCGTCACCCCGTGCCCGTGTCCGGTCAGCCGAAGTAGTGCCGACAACGAGCCCTGGATCATCGCCAGTTGGGCCCCCGCCAGCAGATCGCGGCCGAAGCGGTCCACCAGCATCTCCGAGGTGCACCCGCGCTCGGCCACCAGGAAGTCGTACCGCAGCATGTCCCCGGGCGTCACGACGTCCTTGCGGGCCAGCGGATGGCTCGGCGCCGCGACCAATACCGTCCGGTCGTGCCCGACAACCGTGTGCGGACCGAGTGCCCGGATGCCGTTGTCGTACCGGAAGACCAGGTCCAACTCGCCTGCTTTGAAGGCCACTTCCAGTGTCCGCCGGTTGGCGACCGTCAGCTCCCTGTCCACGCCGCTGTCGGTGCCGATCGCCCCGTACTCCAACGCGGCGAGCACATCCGGCATCCACACGTGTGCCAGCGACTCCTGTGCCCCGATCCGCAGCCGAGGCCGGTCGCCGCGCGCCGCCCGGCGCATCCGCTCCTCCAGTTCCAGGGCCTCGCGGGCGTGCGGCAGCAGCCGGGCGCCGGCCTCCGTGAGCACCGCCCCGGTGCCCGAGCGCACCAGCACGCTCACCCCGAGATCCGCCTCCAGCCGCTTGACCTGGGCACTGAGGCTCGACTGCGCGTATCCCAGCGCCTGGGCGGCGGCGGAGATGCCGCCCAGGTCGGCGACCGCGACGAGAGCGCGCAGATAGCGAGAGTCCACGGCGGCAGCATAATCCCCCATCGGACTTTCCGATGGGGGTATCGGGTGTGCGGCGTCGCAGGTCCAGCGCCGTTGGCGCACGCTGCGGTCATGACCACAGCCGACTCCCTGCCCCGCCCCGCCGTCGTCGCGACGCCGGGGGCGTCCGCCGGGACGCCCGCACCGCCCGCGCCGCTCGCCAGGCTGACGTTCGCCGGCATCGCCGCCGGCAACCTGCTCGTCCTGCTCGACACCTCGATCCTCAACGTGGCCGTGCCCGACGTGCAGAAGTCCCTGCACCCGGCCGCCGCCGCGCTGCCCTGGGCCGTCGACGCCTACACCGTCGTCTTCGCCGGGCTGCTGCTCGCCGGCGGCGTCATCGCCGACAGATGGGGTGCCCGGCGCGTGTACACCACCGCGCTTGGCCTTTTCGCCGTTCTGTCCGTCGTGTGCGCCCTTGCGCCCGACGTCGGCGCCCTCATCGCCGGCCGGGCGCTGCTCGGGGCCGCGGGCGCCGGTCTGGTGCCCGCCTCCCTGGCGCTGCTGATCCACCTGAACCCCGACCCCGCCCGGCGCACCCGCGCCATCGGCGCCTGGACCGCGCTCAGCGGCCTGGGAGCCGCCGCCGGAACCGTACTCGGTGGCGCCCTGGTCGAACTCGGCGGCTGGCGGCTGGTGTTCCTCGTCAACCCGCCGATCGCGCTGGCCGCGCTGCTCCTCGCCCGCCGGCTGCCCGTGCCGCCGCTGCGCGGCACCCGAGCCCTGGACCGTCCGGGCCTCGCCCTGTCCACCGCCGGGCTCGGCCTGCTCACCTTCGGCCTGGTCGCGGCCGGCACGCAGGGCTGGGGCTCGCCGCAGGCCCTGACGCCCGTCGCGGCCGCACTGGTCTGCTTCGTTGTGGTCGCCCTCGTTGAGCGCCGGGCGGCCTCCCCGGTCCTGCCACCGGCCATGCTGGCGCTTCCCGGGGTACGGGCTGCGATGGTCGCTGCTGCGGTGTCCTGCTTCGCCTACTTCGGTGGTATGTACATGTTCGCGGTATGGCTGCAGCGCACCTACCGTCTGCCCCCGTTCGAGGCCGGTCTCGCCTCGCTGCCGATCGCCTTCCCCGTCTGTGTCATGCCGTTCTTCACCGGCCGGCTCGTCGCCCGCCACGGCCCCCGCCCGATCCTGCTGACCGGCATGTCCGCCGCCGTCGTCTCCGGTGTGCTGATGGCCTTCGCGGTGGGGCAGCACCCGCCGCTGCCGCTGATCCTCGCCGCAGAGCTGACCCTCGCCGCGACTGGCACCCTGTCCATCCCCGGCGCCGCCGCCGCGATGGCCGTCTCCGCCCCTCCGGAGTACGCCGCCACCAGCCAGGGCGCGCTCAATGGCATCCGTCAGGCCGGCTCGGCCCTTGGCGTCGCGGTGCTCGGCACCCTCGGCGCGCTCACCACCTCCGGCTACGTCCTCATCGGCACAGGCCTGGTGGCAGTGCTCCTGGTGGCGACGGCGACGGCGGGGCCGAGGGCCTGAGTTTCCCCGTTCGGGGCGGTGGCGGCGGTGCCCTCCGGCGTGCTGGGCGAGCTGCGATCAAGAGCTTTGCTTCGAGGAATGCGGCTGCAGCGGTGAGGGGGACAGTTCGTGCGCGCGGCTTTCAGCGGAGCAAGCAGGAGGTGAGCGGACGGTCGATGGCGTCCGGGTCTTCCTCGCGGCGCCGGGCCTACTCGGCCGCCGCCTCCAGGGTGGCGCGCCAGAGCGGGCTGTCGACGTAGTGGTTGTCGCACAGCTCGGAGGAGCCCTTGATGCTGAGCTTCTCCGCCCCCGACCTGCGCGAGCAGATAGAGGCGCGGCCCGAGGGGACCGCGCTCATCGGCATCAGCACCAGCGGGCAGGCCATCGCCGTCGACCTGGACGCCGAATCCCCGCACGTCCTGGTCTGCACTGCCAGCGGCGGCGGCAGCACCACGATGCTGCGCTCCCTGACCGCCCAGTTCCTCCACCAGGACGCGCACGCCCTGGTCCTCGACCCCAAGCGGATCTCCCACCTGTGGGCGAAGGCCCTGCCGACGGTGACCCACCGCGGCAACATCGCCGGCATCCACGACGCCCTGGTCCACCTCGCCGCCGAATTGGAGCGCCCCCTCGACGGCGACCTGGACGACGTGCCGCGCCTGATCGTCGCGGTCGACGCCACGCCGCGCCAGCTCGCCCGCTACTGGGAGACCTTCCGGCAGAAGGACGATCCGAAGACGCCCCCGGCCATCGCCGCGCTCGAGGAAGCCCTCTGGGTGGGGCGCGCTGCCCGCGTCCACGTCATGCGGTTGAGGCGATCCAGTTGGCCAGGCAGCGGCACCCTTGCCGTTTCTGATCGCAACTACGTCTGGGACAACTACTCCGACACGGCCACCCTGCGCCAACGACCACGACCACTTCATCGGCGATGCCTCCTGGGGCGGGCACCACCACGGCAATGGCCGCCACCACTGACCCTGCTTCCCACACTCGCGGCACGAGATTCCACGGGATATGGCCCCGGCTGTTCGCCCGGCCGGGGCCATCCGGCGTTCAGAGCGCGTACTGGACGCCACGGACGTACCCCGGAATCCCTGCCGGCCCGGCATCATCCTCCGGTTCCTCGCCGGGCCGCGGGCTATTGAGCTGGTTAGCCTCTGTGTGGTGGTGCTGCCATGCGGTGGGTGTCTGCGGGTCACCTCGCGTCTGTGCGGACCCCCGCCGGGTTTGCTGCTGTCAGGTTTTGATGATGGCGGCGGGCAGGGTACCGGTGAGGATCGCTTCCTTCGGCAGGGTCAGACCGAACCGCTGTTCCAGGATCTGCATGGGGCGCCGCTTGTCGGCTTCCAGTGCGGCGACCAGCCCGGCGTTGTTCCCAAGGACATTGACCACTCCTACCCAGTCGTCGTTGTTGAGATCACACATCACTTCGTACACACCGTCGTGGTTGTAACGGAAATGCGGGGGAGGGACGTTCGGGTGCTCGGCCATGAAATAGAGCTCGTATGTATGCGCACCGCCGTGAGAGATCTCAGGAGTGTCGAATTGGCTGAGGGTCTCCTGCCAGGGGCCGTAGCCGATGGAGAAGGAAATGTCACCGACTGATCCGTAGCGGACGCCCACGGTCGTGTCCATGAGCTTGCTCCGGTCGATCTGGAACAGGTCGGCTTCAAATGCTTCATGTGTGCGCAGGCCGATGAAGCGGGGCTCGGCATTAGGAACGAGCCGCCGTACAAGGTCTTCGGGATCGATACCGCGCGCGAAGATTGTGCAGTAGCCGCCGGGGAGGGGAACCGGGTCTTCGAGCCACTGAAGGCCGTCGGTCATGAAGCAGCATCTCCTGTCAGGAAAGGAGCGGGGGCGGCGTCACCGTAGTCGATGGGCACCGCCCCCACAGGTTGTTCAGGTCACTTGACCGTGCAATTCACGGTCGCTGCGGTTGCACTGCACCCGGAGAATTCGGGGGCGTAGTACCAGTAGGCGTCCTTTTCGAGCATCCGGTTCGGCTGCGTGAACTGCGACGGGAACGGCTGCATGGACTGCGTGTTCATCCAGTTCGACATGGTGGAGCGTCCGCAGACTTCCTTCCACGTTGGCGCAGCCTGGCGCATGTCGTCATAGAAGTGCCACACATCGGTCTGGGTGCGCTGTGAGTATGTCTGCACACACTGATTACCCGAAGAGACCGGGTTGAGTCCGTCGGGGGCCGGCATGCCGCCGCTGTTGTAGGTGGCGGCATAGGCGAACTCGTCGCACGACAGAGGGTCGTTCCCGCTGGGCGTGTTGCCCGGGAGGGTGGTTGTGTCGGTGTTGCCCGACTTTGCGGCCCAACTTGACGGACAGATCACGGCACGGTTCTGGGTGGGTGTACGCCCGGTGCTGGAGCCGCTGGCCGGCAAGTACAGCAGCGGCTTGCCAGTTGTCTGGCTTCCGGGATGGTTGGGTAGCTTGGTCTGTGTCAGCCAGGCGTGTGCGACGGAAGCCGGGAACTTCTTGAAGTTCATGACCCAGGTCGGCTTGTAGGCGGAGAACACGCATCCCGGCGTAGTCGTGGCAACGGCATCGCAGCGGATGTCGAGATCAGGCACCGAGTTGCCGATGTCCCCGTCGGGGAAAGCGTCCGGCAGCTGATTGGGGACGGTGTTGTCCCATTTCCAGATGAGCTGTACAGGAACGATGCCGCCGGCCTGTACACCGCTGACGGTGTGCGTGAACGTCGCGGTTGCCTCGTGGTAGTCAACGCCGGTCGTCGACCAGGTGGGAGGCGCCGACCACGTGGGGGCGCTGGTGGCGCACTGAGGGGCGCAGCTGAACTTGGGCCGCAAGGTGAGCGGCCCCCACTCCGAAGCCTCGCCGGCCGCGTCACGGAAGGACAGAGGCTTCAAGGTCCACTGCTGGGTGAACGTATTCGACTTGATGTCTGTCTTGATTTCGATCTGCGAGGCGAAAATAGCGCGACCCACCGGCCAAATCTCCCCGTTGGGAAGTTTGGAATAGATCGTGTTGGTGATTTCGTTCGCCTTTTTCACGCAGCCTTCGGTGCGCTTGATGTAGTCCTGGCCGACCGCAGCGCCGTCGCACCAGGAGACGAGGCTGGAGACACCGACGGTGCGCAGCCCCTTTGCCACCTGCGAACGCTCGTCAGGCGTCATGTCCGCAGGCCTGCCAACCGTGGCGCAGTAGATCCTGGCGCCTGTCTCCTTGCAGCCCTTGCCGAGTGGTGCCGGCAACTTGTCCCTGGTCAGCGAGCCGGGGTTGCCGGGGGATGAATTCACATGGTCGTTGGTGACCTGCGGCTTCTGATACTGGTCCAGGTCAACGGCCGGCGCGTCCTTGTTGGGCTCAGGCAAGGTGATGTCGACGGCGTGGCTGCGGATCGTGAACTTCGCCCACGGGGACCAGTCAGTCTCGTACAGGCCGCCATCGTAGGCGGAAGTACGGAACGCGTACGTCGAGCCGGGCTTGAGGTAGCCGTAGTCGATGGTGACGGAGGCTTTCTCACCGGACTTGACGTAGCCGGAGACGGGCATGCCGTACTGGTTCTTATCGGTGTCGAGGTGTGCCTTCGGCGAGCCGTCCGTGTTCACGGTCCACACGTCGAACGTCAGATCACTCTGGTCGCCATCTGGGTCGGTCACCGTGTTGCGCAGGGTCACGGTGGTGCGATCCACTTGCCACGTATCCCCCACCTTTTTCCATGCCGGGCCGGCCTCCGGGGTTTTGCCCGAGACGGGCCGCCCACCGGCAGCCGCGAGGGCGTCGCCGTGGAGTTCGGGTCCTGCGGCCGGCGTCGCCGACGGCGGCAGATGCAGCCTGCTGGCCGTATTGGGCTCGATCGGGGCCGTCTCGGCAGAGGCCGGCATGACACCGGTCAGCGTCAGCAGCATCGCGCCTAAAGCCGCACGTAACCACCAGCGTTTATGTCGATGCACGAAGATTCGTGTCCTTCCCCGTAAGGGCGCAAACAGGTGTGCGATTGATCGCACAGGCGCAAGATCCTATGGGGGAAGATCATGGAAGTTGAAGACTATTTGCAGTCACTTCATAGGCGACCCACAGAAGTCAGCTGCGATGTGCCGGCCACTCCCTCCGCGCTGACCGCAGGCAGACGCCTCCGGGACGTTCGACCACTGCGCCGCCGATCCGCCACGCCGCCGCCGGCCGCATCGCGTCCTTTCCGGCGGGCAACTTGGCATCCTCCTGTTCACCGACCTGAACTGAATCGCCACCGTCCAGCCCTGTCTGGAGGACGCCCGGGTCATCAGGCGCACCCCACCCCTTGGATTGAGCTGCACCTCCGGGCGCGGACCCGCTAGGCATCCGGCCGCCACCGTGACTCCGGTACAAGGGAGGGTGTGTAGCTGACGATAGACACGCAGACCGATACCTACGAGCAGGCGATCGCGGCCGTGCAGGCCGCCTACGGCCTCAACCCCGCCGCCGTGGCGAGCAGTTGGCCCGATGCCCCGCGGCGGTGCCCCGGCCGGGCCCGGAGACCCTGAGCGGTGAGGACCCGGGGCAGGGCTGGACGGAGCGCATGCTGTTCGACACCGTCGCCGCCGGGAGCTGCTGCAAGCACTGGGGATCTTCCAGAGGGCTACGCCCGATCAGTTGTGGAAGCCGACCCGTCCGGACAACCGGCACGACAAGCTCACGCGGGACAACCTCCTGGACCTGGAGGACCACCACCTGGTGAGGATCGAGTCGGTGCGGGAGGACCAGAGGCAGGTGTGGGTGCCGACCCGGCGCGGGCACGGCGAGGCGAAGAAGCTGCTGGAGCCGAAGGGCATACGGGTCTCGGTGCTGCGCAAGCAGGAGTACGACCCGGACACCGGGGAGCTGCTCGGCACCGGCTACGACGACCATGCCGCGGCGGTCACCTCGACGGCCGCCGAACTCCACCGTGCCGGGATCGGCCACCGGCTCGGCTTCCAGACCGAGATCGGGCACCGGCTCGGCAGTGGCTTCGTGCAGCGGGCGGACCTGGCGGTGCGGGCGCCGGAGGCCGGGGTGCCGGTGCTGCTGCTGGAGATCGAACGCCGCACCGAGGACGCGCACGACCTGGTCGCCAAGCTGCGCCGGTACTGGGAGTGGGGCCGGCTGCTGCCGAAGGACGCGGGCAAGCGCACCGTGGACCTGGTCTGGTCCCGGCCGGACGCGATCGACCAGGTCGTCGACCACGAGAAGCGGCTGTGTTCGCCGGGTCTACCCGCCGACCGGCCGGGAGGGCCTGGTGCCGGTGGCGTTCGTGTTCGCGGACACCACAGAGGCGAAGGTCGCCCACACGATCGCGGTGCTGGAGGAGGCCGGCCGCCGCTACTGGGCGCCGCGCCGGTACGACACCCTCTACCCGAAGGCGGTCAGCTCGCGGGACTACGGCCAGGCGGTCCCCGTCGTTGTCACCACTCTGGAGCAGCTCCAGGAGCACGGCGCCGACGCGGCTGTGTGGCGGCGGCTGGGACGGGCGGGCGTGCAGACGCTGACGGACGCGCTGGACAGCTCCGACGGCGACGTCCTCTACCGCGCCCAGGAGGCCTGCGCCAGCGCGGAGGACCAGCGGCGCCGCACCGCGCAGCGGGAGGCGGAGCGCCCGGTGTGCACGCGGTGCGGGCGGAAGTTCACCGACGGACGCTGGGAGCGGTCGGGGACAAGTCGGTGTGCGGCCCGTGCCACGCCGACGACGTCGCCCGCCAGGAGGCCGCCGCCGAAGCCGCCCGCCTCGAGGCCGCCGCGCCACCGGAGCCGGAGGACGACCAGGAGCCGGGCCGTGACCGCGGGTGGTTCCGCCGGCGGACCTGACGCGGCACAGCTACCCTCAGGCAGCGAGAACGTCCCGCAACTCTTGGACGGCGCGTTCGTGGTGGTGCTGAGCGGGGATCGCCTCGTACAGGTCCTGGGCGCGACTGCGGACCAGGCCGGTGCGGTAGCCGTCCGGCAGCGCGGTCAGGGCGGCGATCGTCCGGCGGCAGGCTTGCTCGCCGTCGCCGTCGTGATGGGCGCAGGCGGCTGCGTCGATGTGCAGCAGGGTGCGCGTCATGGTGCTGGTCGGCGCGGACAGCTCCAGGGCACGCTGCTGGCTCTCCCGGGCACGGCGGGTGTCCGCGAGCGTGGTGAGCGCGTGGCTCAGGTGGCCCCCGGACGCCCGCTGTCTGCCCGCCCCGCTATCCCTCGTCGGCCGGGGCCTGCGCCGCCCACTCCAACTCGAGGCCGGCCAGCGCTGGAGCTGCGCGGTGGTCAGCTTGGCCCTGCGGGTCTGCGCGCCGCGCGGCGGGCGGCCACCGTGGATGCCAGGCGCCGGCTCGCTGCGCTCGGTCTCGGCGCGCGGCCGGTTCCCGGACACGGCCACGTCGGTGGAGATTGACACCCCGCTCCCGTGTACCGCCGTCGCGGTCAACATCGTTCAGCTACGGGTGGGCCGCTTCGACGGCGCCAAGCTCCTCGGCCCCGTCGACAACGCGGTCATGCCCCGGTGGATCAGGCCCTGCGCGCCGTCCAAGACCTATGAAACCTGCCTGGTCACCGGTATCAGGGCCGTGGCCGGGTGCGCTACCGCAACACACTCCCGCAGGCGAGATCTTCGCTGAACCAGCGCTACCATGCGGCTCATCTGTGAACTTCTCAGGGGGGACTCTCATCGTGTCCACGAGCGGGGCGGCGCGGAATTCGACTGACGACGGCACCCAGGGAGAGGACGGGGCCAGCCACCCACCCACGCCGGTCCCCAAACCCTCCATCCGCTCTCGGTGGGCACGCCTCACCACCGCGGACAAGATCAGTGCGCTGGGCCTTGTCGCCGGATTCATCGCAGCCCTCTTCCCCGTCGTAACGTGGCTGGCCGGCGATTCGGACGACGACAGCGCCGGGAAGAACCCCGGCCCGAGCGCCAGCGCCTCCCGACAGGTGAACCCACCGGGGACCAGTACCCCGTCAGCTCCCGTTGCGCCGCCCCCTGACACTCCCGGCGAGACCGCGTCGACCGCACCAGCGTCGTACCGGGTTGCATACAAGAACGAACCGATGACGCTCGGGCTCGGCGGGTCTCCCGACGTGTTCGCGATCGACTTCGATGCTCCGTCCGTTCGCCACTACTCAGAAGAGGAGTGGAACGGGCTGAAGTCGGATGCTGAAGAAACCGGCTCTCCCATCGAGCCGGACCTGTCGTACAGCAACAGCTTCTGGGGCAACCTCACGTTGCGTGATGGCCGCAACGCTGCTCAACTGCGGCCTGAACAAGCGGCAGATACCGCTGAAGCTTGCGCCCGCCGGGCCCAGCTCGGGGGTTTCAGATCAGCCGCGCTACGGAAAACCGAGGAGAAGCTGCGAGTCAAGACCGTCTTCTGCATTCTGACGGACAAGGGCAATGTCGTCCGTGCTCAGATCACACGGTTCGCCGGCGACGACTTCGGTCACCCGCCCAGCCAGATCGAGTTCACGACCACCATGTGGTCACGCACTGGCTGACCTGCGGAACCTACGTACGGCCGGCTGGAGTGCCGGGAGCCCTAGGACCCCTGCGGGGAACGAGGGCACAAGGAGCCGGCACAGCGGGCGGCCGGGGACGATGGCCCCGGCCGCCCGCTCTCCGCTCCGCTACACCTCGTCGGTCGGGGCCTGCCCGGCCCACTCCAGCCCGAGGCCGGCCAGCCGCTGAAGCTGCGGGGTGGTCAACTCTGCCCTGCAGGTCTTGGTGTTGGACAGAAATACGCCCAGTTTCACCGCGTGTTCCTCGCCGTCGAGCGTGATCATTCCGACGTGAGAGCGGCTGACGGGCCCTACAGAGCCCGGCACTGCGCGAGGCCACCCCCGCTCGAAGGCCGCAGAACCGCCCCTGGACGCTCTCACGGGCGTCTCCTGCTCCGGGGGCGGGCAGGGGCGCGACACCGAGGGAGGCAAGGCGCTCACGCTGCCCGGCCGCCAGGCCCTCCCACACCACGTGCTGCCGCTGCCCGGACGTCCTTCGCATCCAGCGCCGGAACCGGGGCTGGGGCTGGGGCCGGTTCCTCCACCGGTGCCTCCTGCGGGGCGGGGGAGGCCGGCTGCTGAAGGTGGGCGTGCAGCAGGGCGTTGGAGGCGGCGTGCGAGCGCTGAGCGGTGGCGGTGGTGTCGGCGATGCGCAGCAGACGGCTGGCGACGTCGCGGACACCGGCGCGCCAGCCGTCCTCGAAGCGCTGCTCTCGGAGATCCAGGTATGGGCCCCGGCTGCCGCTCCGGCCTCCAGCTTCGCCACGATGTCGTCGGCTTCCTCGTCCGAGATCCCGGCGGCGGCCAGGGCTTGGAAGACGGTGAACAGCGCCGCTGTGGCCTCGTGCTGGTGGTGGCTGATGCGAGCCAGCTCCTGGCTGTACGCGTCCGTGTCGTGCTGTTGGGTGCTCAAGCTGTGTGCGATCTCTCGGGTTCGTGTCGGTGGCGGTGAGAGCCGGCCGTGGGTCTGTGCTGCGCAGGGGATTGGTGGTGCGTCGGCTGCTGGAGCGGCAGCAGGCGGGGGAGCTGTCGACGAGGCATGTATGTGCGGTCGCTGACACGGTGGGTGTCTCGGAGCGTACGGTGTGGCGCTGGCTGGGGCAGGCTAAGACGACCGGGCAGGTGGAGGCGGGGGTCCGGCAGGAGTATGCGGTGTCGGACTTCTTGATCTCGTGCCGCTCAGGCAGGGTGAATGTCCTGGGCCGACCGACCTCGTACATCGGGTAGAGGGAGTCGAAGCCGTCTGCGTTGAAGTTGTGGATCACATCCCGGATCCGGTCCGCGCTGGTGAACGTCACCTCGGCATTCTTCGCCACGGGCATGCCCTGCGCGGACAGCAGCACCATCTGCGCCCCACGTCACCACCGACCCGCTGCCCCGGCGGATGATCCGCAGCAGGCGCTGCCCCTCGTCGTCATCGATCTCGCGGATGCGTACTCGCTCAGCCACCAGCACAGCTTCCCAGCCACGCCCTGGCCGCGGCGGCGCTGCCGGCGAGTGTCATTCCGTCGGCGTGCCGATCCGAAGCCGGTTGCCGTCAGGGTCATGCAGCTCAATCTCGCGCGCCCACGGGGCATCCTTCGCCTGCACACAGAACTCGGAAGCGATGGCCTCGACATCACGAACACGGAGGTAGACCAACGTGTCGGGACGGGCGTCACCCTGGTGCTCCGACAAGAACAACCGCACCCCGCCCCGGGCGACCTCGATGAACGCGGGAAGTCCCGGTTCGAAGCGGTGTTCCCACTGTTTGGCGAAGCCCAGTCGCTCGTACCACGCGACCGCCGCCCCAGCGTCCTCGACGCGAAGAATGGGAATGACTTCCTCGTCCATGGCGCCATCGTCGCAGACCGCCCAGGAACGTTGCCTGGTGCGGCACTAGTAGTGCTTCGTTACGTCGAGTGCTCTCTTGTCGTAACGGGTGGCGACCGCCCGGGACTTCGAGGAGTTGCGTGAGCACCCCGGAAGACCAGCCCAACGCCGAAGAGGCCCTCGCCCGCGCCCGTGCCGCCCGCGAGCAGATGGCCGCCGTGCTCGACGAGGACCAGGAGCCCGCAGTTGACGAGCCCGTGGGGTGGCGGCCGATCTGGAAGCGCCCGCGGAAGTCGAAGTCGAAGGCGGCGAAGAAGGGGGAGCTGCGCAAGCAGCGGAAGCGACTCCAGGAAGCCGGGAAGTGCCGCCTCGCCGCGGGGAACTCGCGCCGGCCTCGCTCCCGGCAGAGCCGGATCGGCAACGCGGCCGCGCTCCGGGATGCCCGCGCCCTGTCCCGTGTGCGGCACTCCAACGCCTGGCTGTGGTGACGATGCCGGGCACCATCCACTGAGTGGAGTCCACCCGATGTCGCGCATCGCCACCGGATGCAGAACATCGAGTGGGCTCCACCGAGTGGAGCCCACTTCGGTGCGCCGGACGACGATGGACTCCACCGGGGTGCGCACCGCGCTGGTGCGCCACCGCGTCCGGCACTGCACCACCCGATGATGCCCCGGCACTCTCGCGCGCCGGTGCGCCGCACCCGATGCTCCGCACCGCACCGGTGCGCCCGCCGCCGAGATGCCCTCCTGGTTCCGCCTGGACCGCACTACCGGCCAGAAGCGGGCCCTGTACGTCGCGGCGGAGAAGGACACCCTCCGGCAGCAGCTGACCGGCTGGCTCGAGTTCGCGGGCATCCCCGTGCTCGTGGTCCGCGGCTTCAGCTCCCAGTCCTACGCCGACGTCGTCCGCGACCGCGTCGCCCACGAGCAACGCGCAGCCCACCTTGCCGTGGTCGGTGATTTCGACTGCTCCGGCGAGGACATCGAGCGGGACTGGGTGGAGCGGACGGGCTGCTGGAGCTCGGTGACCCGGGTGCTGCTCACCTACGAGCAGGTACGCGCGTACGGGCTCCCGGCGACCGAGGGCAAGCGCGGCGACCCGAGGTGGCCGGCCTTCGCCCGCCGCTACGGATTCGACATCGAGCGCCCGGTGCAGTGGGAGGTGGAGGCACTGGAGCCGGACGAACTCCAGCGCCTGGTCGTCGCCGCCGTCGCCCCGTACATCGACCGCGACGTCCTCGCGCAGCAGATCGCCCGCGAAGAACAGCAGCGCCGCGCCCTGGAGGAGTTCGCCGGTCGGTGGGGTAGGCGGAATGAGGAGCCGTAGGCCGGGGGCCTGTGCGGCTCCGGCGCGGAGTGTCAGCGGCGTCCGACGGTACCGCGGACGAGGGCGTAGGGGATCACGCGGAAGGCGCCGAGGTTGGTGGCGACGATCAGGGTGAGGAACAGCCAGTAGGCGAAGCCGTGGCCGTTGGAGGAGGCGAGGAGCCACCCGTACGTGAGGGTGAGGATGTGGCCGGTGCCGCGCACCAGCCTGAGCCGGATGCTTTCGGTGGTCATGGCCCTGCGTGCGCCGGGTGCGCGGCGGCCTCGGCGAGGAACGTCTGGAGCAGGTGCCGCAGGACTTCGGGGCACTCCAGGTGCACGTCGTGGCCTGCGCCGGGCACGCTCGCGGCCGTTGCCTCTGGGTGCCGCCGGAGCATGGTCTCGGACTCCCGCCGAGAGATGATGCCGGACTGGCCCAGAACGGTCAGGACCGGACACGTAATCCGTTCCCACTCCTCCCAGAAAGAGCGTTGGGCGATCTCGGCCATCGAGGCGACCATGACATCTCTGTCGAAGCGGGGCCACCAGCCGCCGTCGCGCTCCTCCAGCCCGGCGGCCCAGCCCTCGCCGACCAGGCCGCCGCCGAGGAACTCGGTCGCGACCTCCCGGGATGGGAAGGGTGCCGGCCACGCATCGAGCCATCCAGCGATCTCGGCCTGCACGGTCGGGTTCGGGCCGCCGGGGCCGGCTTCTATCAGGATGAGCGCGCGCACGAGGTGGGGGTGTGCGGCGGCGGTGAGCATGGCGGTGTGGCCGCCGAGAGACTGTCCCGCCAGGACGGGCCGGTGCAGGTCGAGCTGGTCGATGACCGCGAGGACGTCGGCGACGTACGCAGAGCGGCTCACTTCATGCGGGAAGCGCTCGCTGGCGCCGTGGCCGCGCTGGTCGACGGCGACCACCCGGTAGTGAGGGCTCAGGGCCTGGGCGAGGGTGTCCCATTCGCCTGCGTGGCCGGCCAGTCCGTGCAGGAGGACGACGGACGGCCCCGAGCCGCCCCAGTCGCGGCAGGACAGGTGGACGCCATCGCGTCCCACAGTGCGTTCGAGCCAGGTCACAGGTCTTCTTCCGCGTCGTCGGAGGAGATGTTGATCAGAAGCGGAACATCTCCGTGAACCGGCCGAGGAGAGCGGGATCGCCTTCCACGCGCACGCTGCCGTCGGCGAGTACGTCAGCGGGGGTCCTGCTGCCGCTCATCAGCTCGCGGACCGGGTGGCCGGACAGCCGCTCGATGACCAGGTCAGGTGCGGGATTCATCCCGGGGCGGACAGTGAGCGAACCGTCGGTGATCTGCAGGCAGATGGTGAACTCGCCCATGCGGACCTCGAAGCCGACGGTGGTGCCCTGGGCCTGTTCGGGTCGGAAGGCGGTGCGGAAGGACATGGCCACCGCTTCGGCGGTGATGGCCTCGCCAGGGCGGGGCTCGGTCATCGTCCTCGCGCCCCAGCGGCCCAGCGCGATGAGCGCCGGTTCAAGATCCTGACCGTATTCGGTGAGCTCGTAGACGACCGCGCGCTCGGGGTGCGGCAGCGCACGGCGGGTGGCCAGTCCTGCCTCTTCGAGTTGCTTCAGGCGGTTCGAGAGGATGTTGGTGGGAATGGCGGGCAGGCCATTGCGCAGGTCCGTGTAGCGCCGTGGTCCGTTGAGCAAGTCGCGGACGATCAGCATCGACCACCGCTCGCCGACCATCTCCATCGCGCGGGCCAGGCCGCAGAACTGCTTGTACTCCCGAGTCGCCATGATGCAAATCCTATCCCAAGGTTCCATTGACAAAGGGTGCTTGCAAAAGACAACCTCACTTCGTGTTCGGCGGCGAGTGGATCCCCTCTGGTCGCCCTCCTCAGCCATGACCGAAGGACTCCCTCGATGACGCAGACGCTCGACTCTCCGGCCGCTCGCGACATACGCCCGGCCTGGCCGGTTCCCCGGCTGCTGGCGGCCGCCGGCACCGCGGCAGGCCCGCTCTTCCTCGCGGCGGGCCTGGCCCAGGGGCTGACCCGGGACGGCTTCGACTTCACCCGCAACGCTCTCAGCCAGCTCAGCCTCGGCACCTACGGCTGGATCCAGGTCACCGTCTTCCTCCTCACCGGCCTGCTGGTCGCCTGCGGCGCGATCGCGACCCGCCAGGCCCTGCACGATGCCCCCGGCGGCACCTGGGCGCCCCGGCTGCTCGGCGCGTTCGGTGCCTCCTTCCTGCTCGCCGGGGTCTTCCGCGCCGACCCGGGAGCCGGGTTCCCCGCCGGTGCGCCCGAGGACCGGGTCACCTCGCTCAGCGCACACGGCGCGATCCACATGCTCAGTGGCACCGTCGGCTATCTGGCTTTGTGCGCCGCGTTCCTCGTGCTCGCCCGGCACTTCGCCGCCCGCCGACAGCGCGGCTGGGCCCTTGCCGCGCGCCTCGTCCCGGTCGGAGTCATCGCCGGGTTCGCCGCCTCCGCCACCACCGTGGCGGCCTTCACCGCCGGAGCAGGACTCGGCCTGCTCGGCCTCAGCGCCGTCACCGCCCGCCTGGCCTTGCCCACGCGGCGCTAGCGACCCTGCTCCGCCGCCCGCGAGCAACACCCCGAGACCCCCACCGACCGACAGGAGACGTCCGCATGACCGCACCGGCCAATGGGCCCGCCAGCTACTTCCCTGCGATCGAAAAGAAGTACGGCCGCCCGATAACGGAGTGGAAGGACCTCATCCGCACCTCACCGCTGACCAAGCACATGGAACTCGTCACCTGGCTCAAGACCGAGCACGGCCTGGGCCATGGCCACGCCAATGCACTGGTCGCGCACACGCTGGCCAACGACACCAGGTAAGCCGGCTGCGATGTGCCGGTTTGGTGTCGGTGGGTGGGTGTCAGTGACGGCACATCAGAGCTGGGTGCTTCGCTGGTGGGGTGCTGAGTAAGGGCGGGCCACTGCCGTGGGGCAGTGCATGCGACGGCCGCAGCTGACACGCGGCGGCACACCCCACTCCACGCAGAGTGGGTGCTGCGGGCCACCCGCGGCCGCTGCCTCACCGGCCTCGAAGTCCTGCGCCGCCTGGCACTGCAACCCGGCGGGCGCGGCTGCCCCTTCCTGGTGCGACTGCGCGTCGACGAAGCACCGGACGGCTTCCGCGTCGCGCACCTGGACCAGTCCGGCCCCGCCCCCACTACCGCGCGGTGCTCCCGGCCGATCCACGCCTGCCCACCCCACCGGGCCCCGCCGCCACGGACGACGACGCCGGCACGCACGTGCACGCCCCCTACACCGCCCGGAGCCTGTTCCACAGCCCCTCCTTCCAGGTCATCGTGAACGTCCGCGTCACCGAGCACACACTCCGACGCGTCACGGTCCCCATGGGCGTCTACGACTACCTGCTCCACGACACCGGCCCGGCCCCGATCCTTGAGCGCTGCGAGGTGCGCCCGGTGTCGATCCGGAGCAGCGAGGTGACCTGTGACATCGCCCTGTGGGACGAGCACGCCCCCCGCGCGCAGTTGCGCGGCGTTGTCCTGGTCACCCGCCCTTCCTGACCCCGCACGAGGACGACCACGGATCGGCAGGCGGCCATGACACGCACGCGCCGCGCCCCTGCCCGGCCCACCGACGGGCTGTTGGGGACCGCGCCTAGTTGCTGCCCTTGTCGTCGTTCTCCTTGAAGCAGACGACGAACGATCCTTCCGCGCCCATCTGGGTGAGTGAGCCGGTCGTGCCTGGAACACCGGAGCACGAGAAGGTGTCGACGACTCCGCCCTTGTCCATCTTCAGGACCTTGTAGTCGGCGTGCGGATCGGTGCAGTCGAGCTTCTTGGTCTTCGCGTGCTTGTCCGTCCCGACGTTCTGGAAGCAGTCGCCGGCGTGGAGCGTGGCGGACTGGTCCTTCGTGTCGTGGGGGCCCAGGGTCACGAACGCCACCAGGCCCGCGAGGACAAGGACCACACCGAAGAAGATCAGGCGGTTGCGCCGTATCTGCGCGGGGGTGTACGAGGTGGTCAGGCCGCCCAGGGGCGGTGTGTGGGACACGGGCAGTTCCTCAGGCAGCGGGGACGTGCGAAAACGGCCAAGAGACAAGCGCACTCGGCCAGTCGCAGAGTACGGCACGGCGACGCGAGCCGAGCGCGCCGCGGGCCACTCTCAGAAGGACACCGAGGCGGCCCCCACAACGTGCCGAAGACGACTCCCCGCCACGTCCAGCCGGATGCGAGGACGCTCTCGCGCAGTGGCTCGCGCATCCGCGCGCTGTCGAAACGAAAGATCTCCGCCACCTCGAGGCGACCGTCCGCCCCGCGCCCGAACGTCCCCTGACGGCTAACGGTTCGACTCAGCCTGCGCGAGTAGGTGGAGGTCACCTAGAGCCGCGTCGGGGTGCCGACCCGGCTAAGCTCCCCCTGCTCCTCCAGCGCACGGACCTCATGTTCCTTGTGCTCCAGCCGCATCCGGATCCGCACAGCGTGACTGATCCGAGACCGGACGAAAGTCTGCTGCCAGTGGACTTCGGGGTGGGCGGAGATGGCCGGGTCCGACGGAGGCCGTGGTGGAGAGGGGGACATCGACGGCTCCGGCCCAGCTGGTGCCGAAGCGAACCTCGATCGACTGCGGTGAGCGGACCCATCCGAGCCGGACCATGTGGTTGACGCCGGCACGGCGAGGCGGGCGGCGACCTGCTCGGGTCCGAGCGTCACGCTCCACAGCAGCCTCCTAAAGCGTGTTTGAGATGTGGCAGTGCTTACGGCGTTGCCGGCGATTGAAGATCGAGGCCGGAGCCGTGTGGCTGGGGACCCGAGGCGCTAACTGGGGATGGTGGTTTCGGCCGCTGGGGAACGCCGATCCTCCGGCAGGACCCGTCCCTATATCCTCCCGAACATGGTTGATCAACGCTCGGTCGATGTTGGCGGGGTCCAGCTGGCCTATCAGATGTGGGGTCCGCCGGATGCTCCGCCGCTCGTCCTGTTGCACGCGCTGGGCGAGGATGCCACCGACTGGGAGGCGGTTGTGCCCGCCCTCGCCCGGCATCGACGGGTGTATGTCCTCGATCTTCGCGGTCACGGCCGAAGCGACTGGCCGGGGAACTACTCGCTGGAACTCATGCAGACCGATGTGCTCCGGTTTATGGACGCACTGGGGCTTGGCTCAGTGGATCTGATCGGGCACTCCATGGGCGGGATCGTGGCCTACCTGCTTGCGGAGGACCATCCGCAGCGGGTGAGCCGGCTCATTCTGGAGGACGTTCCAGTCCCGCGTCCCCGGGATCAGAGCACCCCGACCAGGCCGGAGGGCGCCCTGACCTTCGACTGGGAGATGGTGCTGGCTGTCAGGCGGCAGATCGATGTGCCTGACCCCAGGTGGTTGGAGCGACTCAGCCACATCACCGCCAAGACCCTCGTGCTCGGCGGCGGCCCACACAGCCATGTTCCCCAGGACGGCGTCACCGAGCTGGCCCGCCGTATCCCCGGCGGCCGCATGGTCACCGTCCCAGTTGGACACCTGATCCACCACGCAGCGCCGGAGGCGTTCACCAAGGCGGTTTCGGCGTTCCTGCAGGAGAACTTCCGTCCTGCCCGCCAACCATGAGCGCGGTCACAGGCCGTAACGCGCGGGCGGCCGCACGGGTTCTTCGAGTGTGACCAAGAAGTGGGCCCGCGCGGCCTTGTCCCATCCTGCCTTCACCGGCGTCTCGCGTGCACATCTCGGCGGTTCGATCGAGGAGTTGTCCGGGCCGTGGCAGGCCCGGCGGGAGTCGGCATTGCATCAACGGCGAGGCCGGAAGCGTCACCGTGCCGCCGGGGCGGGTCGCAAGCACGAGCTGGGGTTCACCGACCGGGTGCTGGTCGCGCTGGTCCACCTGCGCACTCAGCTCCCGCACGCCGCGCTCGCCGAGCTGTACGGGGTCGGCCGCTCCACCGTCACCGAGGCCATCGGCGAGGTCCGCCCGCTGCTCGCCGACCGCGGCTTCGCCATCCCCGACCAGCCTGGACTGCGCCTGCGGACGTTGGCCGACGTGTTCGCCTACGCCGATACGGAGGGCGTGACCTTGCGGATCGACGGGACCGAGACCCAGGTCCGCCGCCCGCAGGCCCACCGGCCAGGCCGCTGCGCGTTCGTCTCCGGCAAGAAGAAGCAGAACACCATGAAGACCACCACGATCAGCGATGGCCAGGGCCGCACCCTGTGGTCCGGTGCCGACCGGCCCGGAAGAATGCACGATCAAACCGCGATGCGCACTGAGGGCATCGCCGAGCAGTTCCGCCTCCACCCGGACGTGAGAGCCGAGGAGGATGAGGGCTACTGAGGTCTGGCGAACGAGTTCCCCAAACAGGTCAGTGCGCCGCCGAAGAAGCCGAAGGCAGACGCCCCGTTCGGTGACCAGTACGCCTGGCGTGAGCAACGGCGCCGCCAGTCCTCGGCGCGGATCTGCGTCGAACACGCCAACGCCGAGCACAAGCAGTGGCGCTCTCTGCAGCGTTTCCTCGGCCGCCGCGAGCACTACCCGGCCACGCACCGAGCCGTCGCAGGCATGGTTTCCGACCGAGCCGCCCAGCGCCCCACACGGCGCTAACCGAGCACCGAACTCGTGCCCGTCAGCCCGATGACCTGCTGAATCACCTGCCAGCCGAACCCTCAGGTCATCACGCCTGAACATCAATAGCCGACAACGCCGTTACCACGGGGCGAGTTGGAGGGTGGCATAACCTCGCTGAAAAGCACGCCGCCTGACCTGCCGCCAGCTGACCGGGCCCGGGCACCCACCCGGGCCGTTGGTCTGTCAGGCGACCGTTCCGCCTGCATTGCGGATCAGCCGCTGGAGTACCTTCACTGTGGTGACGTAGTCCGCGTCGTCGATGCCCTCGTGGAGGGCGGCGCGGATCGCCGGCGCGTTGCGCGCGAGGTCGATGCGGGCCTGTTCGCCATCCTCGGTGAGCCACAGCCGGTCCTCGGCGTCCCGGGCCAGCCAGCCGCGTTCCAGGAGCACCTCGGCCTCCGCCGCCAGATCGTCCTCGGGCCGAATGTAGGAGGTCATGGCCTTCCTCAGCTCGGGCAGTGTCATCCCCTCGCCGTGGGGCGAGATGTCGTTCACGGACAGGTTGCGCAGCAGCCAAAACTGGGGCTGGGTGTAGCCCTCTTCGGCCTGCTGGGTCCGGGTGTATGCGGTGAGCGCCTTGTAGGCGACACCGGTCCAGTATGCGGCGGGCTGTCTGGCCAGATCGGCGTCCAAGCTCTGTTGGGCCGTCATGGTTTCCCCCTGGTGACTCGGTGCGGAGCCTGCACGCTGGGCAGGCCAGGCAAGGACCGTAGGACCTCAAGTGCAGTTGAGGGCAAGCGGTTATCATCCGGACGTCGGCGCGAAGACGACGATTCCAGCCCCAGGCTCCGAGCTGATCAGACTCATGGAACGATCTCGGGATGGCTCGTGGGGATCAGCTCGGCCGGCTGCCGGTGCGGGCGGAGGACCGCACCGGTTATGAGCGCGGCAAGTTCAGGCACTGGATCGACGCCGACCACGACGGCTGCAACGCCCGGGCCGAGGTCCTCAAGGCCGAAGCCGTCATCGCCCCCGAGCAGGGCTCGGGCTGCGTCCTGAGCGGTGGCGAGTGGTAATCGCCCTACGAGGACCGCCACCTCAACGGCGCCCGCGGCCTGGACATCGGCCACCTGGTCCCGCTCGCCGAGGCCTGGGACTCCGGTGCCTACGGCTGGACTTCCACCGAGCGTGAGGCCTACGCCAACGACCTCGGTGATGCGCGGGCGCTGTGTTCGCCCGAGGTCTGCCAGCGGGCGGCCGGCAGGCGCGAGGACCCGCGCCGGAAGGTCACGTGGCGCCGCAGGGGGAGTCGTTGTTGCGCAGGCTGTGAGTGGTGTCGTTGAGCTGGTAGGAACGCAGGTCGCTGATGGTGCCGCCGTCTCGTCCGACGCAGACGTGCCGGCCGAAGTAGTTGTCCTTCTGGTAGACGCGCGCGGTGCGGCTGCTGTTGTTGATGACGGAGCTGCCCTTGCCGCGGATGTAGTCCGGCAGGTGCCGCACCGACCCGTCGACGGCGCGTTTGACGTAGGGCTGGCCGTTGAAGTTGATGTCGGGGTAGATGCAGACGAACCCGCGCGGGCACGCGATCTGGTCCCGGGCCACGGCGGGGGCGCCCGCAGCAGTGGTGGCGTGGGCGGGCGCGAGGACGGTCAGGGATGCGGCCAGGACGGTCGGGACGGCGGCGGCGAGCAGCGCAGTCCTGCCGGTGCGGCGCCGGCGGGTAGGCAGAAGTCTCATGGCATCGGCCTGTCCTGGCGGAACGGTTCGCTATTCCGCCTCCCGCCGAACTTCATTCAGACGAGCGAGTCACGTCCGCTACAGCCACCGCAAGCGCATGCGCCTGCGGTGGCCCGAGTGAAGGAGCGCTGCCTCTCCTGACACTGGCCGAATAGAACGCGAGTTCGTCTCAGAGTGGCCTGTGTTGACGATGGGCGATCAAGGGCCGACCCAAGGGCGACAAGGGCAACGGAACGGGGACGGCCCACTGGAAGTCCACCAACCCCAGGTGGGCGGCGCCGACCAACGAGATCACCCTCAGCCCGCCCACCGTCCGATGCGACAACGCACGGCGAGCCCGCCGTCACCTCGCTTTCGTCCTGCGCGGCCGCCGCCGCGAGCCGGGCCTGGACGAACAGATCGCGGCCGCCGCGCTCGCCACCTATTGCGTGGACATCAGCGAGCCGAAGACGCTGCGCGGCCTGCTGCCCGCCTACCGCCTCTACACCGCCCGCTGGTCACTGGCCGACCTCACCTCCGATCGCCGACGCCCACCAATCACCGCCCCCCACCGGCAGCCACCAGCCGACCCGAGCGCACCCGCCGCGCCCCGGCCTCCGGACCTGGGGCCGGGGGAGTGGGAGATACCGCGCGTGCCGTTGCAGTACGCGCGGGCCCTCCTCGCCGGGGCTACGGTCCGCGAGCAGCTGCGCTCGACAGTTGCCACGCGCGGCCGGGCGTACGACGTCGCCTGGCACCAGCAGGCGGCGATGCCCGAGCAACTGCTTGCGCTCAAGCTGGCCGACCCCGCGCACGACGACCAGGAGCAGCAGCCTGGCCGCCGCGAGGCGCTGGACCTGACGGCGCTGCGGGCCCTGCGGGAGTCCCGTACACCGCCTGCCTGCCGATGACCGGCCCCCCGGCTGCGCGACGCAGCGACGTGGATCGCAGGGGCCCTCCAGTATCTCGGGTGATTATCCCGGCGGGTCGATGCCAGGATGTCAATCGGTCGACGTACGGCGGACTTACGGGGTGGCAGTGGCGGGGACTTCGGTCGAGGCGGTGGACGCGGTGGACTGGAGCCGGTTCCGGACGGGCGTGCCGGAGCACCATCCGGTCAAGGAGGTCCCGCGGGCGCTGCGCCGCCTGGTCAGGCGAGGCCCGGCGGCGACGGAGGAGGACTGCCACCCGCTGTACTCCTGCCTGTTCGCCCCAGGAGGCGGGCTGTCGTCGGCCGCGGCCGCGGCCTTGCCGTTTCTCACGGCGCTCGCCTCCGACCCCGACAACGGCGCACGAGTCACTCTCGTCGAACTGCTCGGCGCCCTGAACGGTGCGGCGCGCGAGGCCGGTGAACAGGGCACGCACGGAGCGTGGCGGGAGGAGTGGCGGCGTCAGGGCGACAAGATCACGGCGCTCCTCGCGGACCCCGCGCCGAGCGTCCGGCGGGCCGCCCTCCTCCTCGCGGACGACGACACGCTGCTGGAACGGTGGCACGCCGAGACGGAACCGGCCGTACGCCTGCCCCTCCTGCTGGCGCTGGGCACCCGCGCCGCGACGACCGCCGGCGCGCCCGAGACCGGGTCTCCCGGCGGCCCGCACCGGTTCGCCGACGCGGTGGAGGGGGTGCTGAGCCGGGTGCTGCGCGACGACGAGCCGGTGATGAAGGTGGCGGCCGTGATCGCCCGGGCGTCCCTCGATCGCGACGCCCCCCTCCGGCATGCCGACCTGCTGCTGGACGTCCTCGCCGATCCGGCCGTACGGCCCCGGTTCGAGCGGATCTGGTGGCTGCCGGACGTCGAGATCCCCTTCACCCGTGACGACGTCGCCGCATGGGTGTCCGGTCTCCTCGACCACGTCCCCCCGGCCGCCCTGTCGTTCGTGACCCGGCTGGCCGAGGCGGCGGAACGCACCGCGGACGACGGGCTGCGCCGGGTCGTCCTGGACGAGGCGTGGCGACACCTGGTGCTGCGGCGTTCCGCGGCACCGACGGTGCTGCCCCTCGCGGCACGGTTGCTGGACTGTGCCGACGACTGCGTGCGGCTCAAGGCCGCGCACCTCCTCGCCATGCTCGCCCCTGACTCCGGCCCGTACGCCGACCGCCTGGCGGCACTGCTCGACGATCCCGGGACCGACGAAATCTCCTGGATCGAGGGGACCGTCGGCGACTTCGCACGCTGGGCCCTGGTCCGGCTGGGCGACCCCCGCGGCCTCCCCGGCCTGGTCGAGTCGCTCTGGGCGCCCTACCGGGAGCAGTTCGGGCGCAGCTGGGTGGGGGGCGATCCGCGCCGGCCGGAGATGCACGAAGTCCTCGCGCCGCTGAGCGAGCACGCGGACGTCCTGCTGCCCGCGCTGCTGGAGGAGGTGCGGCAGGACCACGAGCGGCACGGCGACCACGGCGAGATCATGGGCACCTTGCTGCACGTCGCCGAGGAGTGGGGGCCGGACGCGCTGCCCGTGCTCCCGGTCCTCCTGCCGCTCCTGAAAGACACGCGGTACTCGTTGAGCGTGGTCGACGTGCTGCTGGCGATGGGGCCCGGTGCCGCCTCGACGGCGTCCGCCGTGCGCGACGCGGTCGTCCTCGACCACCCGGCCAACCACCACAGGATCGCGTGGGCCGCGTGGCGCATCGCGGGGGGCGACGACGGCACCGCCCTGCGGCTCCTGGGCGAGGCGGTGCACGACGAGCAGGCGTCGCCATACGGACCGGTCCTCCTCCTGTCCGACTTCGGCCCCGCCGCCGCGGCGCACGCCGGACGGGTGCGTGAGGTCATGGAGAACGCCGAGTACGCGAGGGTGACGGCGGCGGTCGCCCTGTGGGCGATCACCGGCGATCCGGGTGCCACCCTGGCGGTGTTGGAGCAGGTCGTCGTGCGCTTCACCGGGGACGACGACCGCTACGGCGACCTGGCCGAGGCACTCCGCGGGTTCCTGCGCATCGGCACGGTCACGCCGGCCGCACGGCGGGCACTGCGCCTCGTCGGGGCCCGCGATCTGCGGCTTTCCAACCACCGGGACTACCGGGCCGTCCTCGACGACCAGGAACTCCGCTCCGCCATCGCCGCGGTGCTCGCGCTCCCCTGACGTCCGGTGAGGTCAGTCCCGGCCGGCGGGCGGACGCCACCCCAAAACCCTGTGCCGCTCCTGGCGCCCAGCCCCCTGCTGACCGCGCATCGACCGACCGCCGCGCCCCGTGCCCAGCACACGCAGCTGCGCGGCCATGGCCGCGCAGCCGGTGCTCCTGCCGACCCACCACGGGTTGTTGTCGTACCCGGCGGCCAGCCTTCGCCCGCGGCGCCGGCGGATGACAGCGCCCCTCCAGGCGATCAACGGTCCGCTGTAGTCCACCGCGGACAGCAGCCCCAGCCGGCCCCGTCCCACCCGCTCGCCCGGCCGACGGCAGAACGCCCCGTCAGCGGGGGCAGCGGCTGCGGCCGCCCGCCGCCGCTGTCCGTCCACACCAGCTCGGCCATGGCCGGGTCCAGCAGCGCCTGCGCCGCCGCCGGCCGCCACCTCCGGGAAGCCGGCCGCGTCCCGTCCCCCGATCCCCCACCGCTCCAGCTCCGTCCCCGCGTCGCCGCCCGGTGCAGGCGCTGCGGCCAGATCGCCTCCCGCTCCCAGTGCAGAGGTCGTCCTCGTCGACGCCGGACGCCTGGGCTTCGAAGAGCCGGGTAGGCAATCCCAGGGGGGTGCATGGCTTGGCGTTCCGGTCAAGACCTGGTCGCCTGTTCGCTCCTTGGGTGCCGGACGACAGCGAACGGCGCTCGGTGCCATCTGCCCGCTGTTGTACTGGCCTGGAACTAGGACAGGCAGGCGGCGGGGCAAGCGACGGTGGCACCAGACGTGAGGCGGGCGAAAGTGTGGGAGGACTTCGACTGGGTGGTCTGGAAGCTGGAGGTCCAAGATCCTGAGTTCTTCCCAGCCGGGGGCGACCACCGCAGTGACTCCGCGGACTCCCGCTACCACCGCGACACCCCTCACCGGAGGCGGCCGCCCCCGTCGGCGCCGTGGTCGGCCCGGTCCGGGGGTTGTCCGGCCGCTGTTCTGAGCCTTCGGCCGGCGTCAGGCCGGGGGACCAGGCGGTTCTCGTGGGCGAAGACCACGGCCTGGATCCGGTCGCGGAGTTCCAGCTTGAACAGGATCCGCCCCAGATGGGACTTCACGGTCGCCTCCGCGAGGTACAGGGCGGCCGCGATCTCGGCGTTGGACAGGCCGCGACCGACCTCGACGAGCACCTCGCGCTCCCGGGCGCTGAGCCGGTCCAGCCGCTCGTCGCGGACGGCGGTGCCGCCGTCGGCCAGGAGCGGACGGAAGTCCTCCAGCAGGCGCCGGGTGATCCGCGGGGAGAGCACCGCGTCGCCCGCCGCGACGTTGCGGATCGCGGTGAGCAGTTCCTCGGGCCGGGTGTTCTTCAGCAGGAAGCCCGAGGCCCCGGCGCCGAGCGCGGCGAAGGCGTACGCGTCGAGGTCGAAGGTGGTCAGGATCAGCACCCTGCTCCTCGGGGAGACCTCGACGACCTGCCGGGTTGCCTCGATCCCGTCCGTCCCGGGCATCCGGACGTCCATCAGGACGACGTCGGGCCGCAGCTCCCGGGCCAGGCGGACGGCCTGGGCGCCGTCCGCGGCCTCGCCGACCGGCGCCATGTCGGGCTGGGCCTCCAGGACCGTGCCGAAGGCCATCCGGAGCAGCGCCTCGTCGTCGGCGATCACGATGCGGATCGTCACAGGGCGCCCGTCCCGCCGCTGTCGAGCAGGAGCCGGGTCCGCACGCTCCAGCCGCCGCCCGGAAGCGGTCCGGCCCGCAGCGTCCCCCCGTAGGCGGCCGCGCGCTCGCGCATGCCGGGGATGCCGTGGCCGGACGGTGCGGCGGCGGGAAGCGCCGGCCGGGGGCCGCTGTCGGTGATCTCCAGGCCGACGCTCCCGGCCGAGCACTCGACCAGGACCGTCGCGCGGGTGCCGGCGGGGGTGTGCTTGAGGGTGTTGGTCAACGCTTCCTGCACCAGGCGGTAGACGGTGAGTTGTGCGGTGGCCGGCACATGGGCGTGGCCGCCGCGGACCTCCAGGCCGGTCGGCAGCCCGGCGGCGGCCATCTGGTCGGCGAGCGCCTTCAGCTGGGCGATGCCGGGCAGCGGGTGGCGCTCGGCGTCCGGCTCGTCGGCCCGCAGGACGCCCAGCGAGCGCCGCATGTCGGTGAGGGCCTGCCGGCCCGTCTCGGAGATCTGCAGCATCGCCGCGGTGGCCCGGTCCGGGGACCTGTGCTGCGCGTAGGCGGCGGCGTCGGTGAGCGCGACCATGACGGACAGGTTGTGGGTGACGATGTCGTGCATCTCGCGGGTGATTCGGGCCCGCTCCTCGGCGACGGCCAGCAGCGCCTGCTGCTCCTGGTGCAGCGCCAGGCGTTCGGCACGCTCCTGCACGGCGGCGAGGTAGGCCCGGCCGGTCCGCACGTTCGCCCCGAGGACGGCGGCGGCGACCACCGTCGCGGAGAGCGCGACGAACGGGGTCAGGAACCCGCCGTCCGGCGCCCAGCGCAGGCAGGCCAGCACGGCCCCGCCCTCCACGACGGCGGCGGCGAGCAGCGCGCCGCGCCGGGCCGTGTGCGCGGCCGCCGTGTACAGGGCCACCGGCAGGGCGATGTCCGCGGGCAGTTGGACGTCCGCCAGCCACTGGACGAAGGCCGCGGCCACTACGGCGGCGAACATCGCGAGCGGGGCCCGGCGCCGCCACACCAGGGGCAGCGCCAGGGCGGCGGTGAGCGCCGCCGCCACCGGCAGCTTCCGGGCCGGGTACGTGGTCACGACGTTGAGCAGGAGCAGCGCCGGCAGTACCGAGTCCCACACCAGGGGTGGTACCCGGTCCCGGTGGCGCACCGTCACACCTCTCCGTCGATCGGTCGTCGTGGCGGGCCCGGCCGGGCCCGCCACCGCGTACAGCCGCAGCCTAGGCCGCGGACCCGCGCCGCACATGAGCCCGGCGTCGGAGCGCATCGGGCCGGGGTACGACCGCAGGAGGAGACCCGTCACCTCCCGCGGTCGCAGGCCGGCCGCCGGTCCGAGGTGCCCGGTTGCCACTCCGGTCGCACCGCGGCCCGCCCCGGTTGCCACCCCGGTCGCGGTCGGCGGCGACCCGGGGCCGATGCGGCGGCGCGGGCCCGGCGCCGAGCATGGCCGGGTGACCGAAACCATCCCGGGGCTGTCCCTGTCTCTTCCGGAAGTCCTCGTCCTGCTGGGCGCCTTCGCGCTGCTGGTGGCGCGCTGGCTCCCCCCGGCCGCCCGCCGGCCCGGCACCGTCGCGGCCGGGGCGGTCCTCGTACCGTCGGCGATCGTGCTGGGCGTCGTGGGGATCCGCTGGCAGATGCTGCCGGTCCTGGCCGGCGCCGCCGTCGCCTCGGTGTTCGCCCTCCCGCGCCTGCTGCGGCGCCGTACCGGCCGGCCGGCGTGGCGGGCCCGCTGGTGGGTGGCCCTGCCGGGATCTCTGGCCTGCGCCGGTCTGATCGCCACCGGCCCGGTGGCCGCCTGGGCCTTCCCCGTGCCCGTCTTCCCCGAGCCGACGGGCGCCTTCGCGGTCGGCACCCGGGTCGTACAGTGGGCCGACCCGCTGCGCCCCGAGAGCTTCACCGCCGATCCGGACGACCGGCGCACGGTCGTGGTCCAGCTCTGGTACCCGGCGCGGAAGAGCCCTGCGGGCGTCCCCCGGGCCCAGTACCTGGGACGCACGCAGGACGAGGCGCGGACCGTCTCCGAGGCCCTCGCCGGCGGAGTCGGCCTGCCCGGCTTCCTGTTCGACGGCGTCCCGCGGGCCCGCAGCCGCGCGGTCGTCGACGCCCAGGTGGCCGGCGGGAGAGAGCGGTTCCCGGTCGTCCTCTTCTCCCCGGGGTCGGGCGGGGTGCGGACCCAGAACACCGCCTGGGCGGAGGAGCTGGCCAGCCACGGCTACCTGGTCGCCGCCCTCGACCACCCGTACGACTCCGCCGTCGTCGTCCTCGCCGACGGCCGCACGATCCGCGCCACCACCGCCTCCTCCGGGGACCGCGACAGGGACGAGGAGCTGGCCGCCGGCTGGACCGCCGTCCGGGCCGCCGACCTCGGCTTCGTCCTCACCCGGCTGGAGCGCCTGGACCGCGGTGAGACCGCCGACCCGCTGACCGGACGCCTGGACACCGGCCGCGCCGCAGTGGCCGGCCACTCCCTGGGCGGGGCCGCCGCCCTGCAGGCGGCCCGGCAGGACCGCCGGTTCGACGCCGTCGTCGACCTGGACGGCTACCCCCACGGCCCCACCGCGCCCGCCCTGGAGCAGCCGGCGCTCGCGCTCACCCAGGAGATCACCGCCGGCACCGACCCGCGCTACCTGCCCCGGCTCACCGAGGCCCTCGAGCACAACACCGCGACGAGCTACCGGCTCACCGTCCCCGGCGCCGGGCACCTCACCTTCATGGACGGCCCGCTCTACCTGCCGCCGGTGCCCTCGATCGTCGGCACCCTGGGGCGCACCGAGAGCCCGCGCGTCGTCGCCGCGGCCACCCTCGCCTTTCTGGACGCCACCCTGCGAGGCCGTCCCGGCGACCTGTCCGACACCCTCCGGGCCTACGGCACGGTCTCATCGTCAGGGGCTCGGCGAACTGCGATGCCGACCCCTTGATCGGCCATACGCGCGTGATCGGCCATCCACGGGGTCGGCCTCGCAGGTTCGGTGGGCGGGGTGATCTCCCGCTGAAGGCCGTCCGGTGCCGCTCACCCGCGCCAGCCAAGCCACTCCCGCCCGGAGGGTCGTCTTCAGTGTTCCTGCCACGAACGAGTGCCGTATCAGCCAACAGCCGACCTCGCCCCGGCCCACCGTCTTGAAGTGGACAAAGCCGGCCGAGTGCTGGAAGGCCGCCCGCCAGGACGACGCACCGCCGCCTCTGCCCAGCGCGGCCCCGGCCGCCTTCACACAGGAGACGTTGGACTTCGGCTGACCGACGACAGGGGGCCGGGCCGGACAGGATTGCCCTGCCCGGCCCCGCTGCACGTTCCCGGCTGCTCACCGGCTGAGGCGGATACGCGGCCCACGCGAACTCGAGGCCGTCCAGCAGGATGTCCTCCAGCTCCCCGTTCCATCGGCCGCGCAGGAGGAAGGGGACGGTCTCCATCCGTTCGCAGATGATCAGACTCTCGGGCTGGCCGACCACCATGTACCGGCCCTGCGAGGCGGGTGCACTGCCCGGCCCGAACGCGCGCAGCAGGCCCACGTGCGCTGAGCGCCACGGCCAGGATCTCCTTCGACGCCTCGGGGACGAGGAAGTCGTCCGGGTCGATCAGGGCCCAGGTGCAGCGCTGCGCCGCCGCCCGGACGTCCTTCGCGTCCAGCGCTACGGCCGGGGCCGGTTCCTGCGCCGGGGGCTCCAGGGCGGGGGCGGCGGCCAGCTGTCGGAGGTGAGCGTGCCGCAGGGCGCTGGGCGGCAGCAGCGTGCGCGCGCTGAGCGGTGGCGGTGGTGTCGGCGATGCGCAGCAGACGGCTGGCGACGTCGCGGACACCGGCGGACCAGCCGTCCTCGAAGCACTGCCCGGACCCGTGCGGACAAGCAGGGCCCTTCGGGGCCGCCCAGCCACCTGGGTCGGAAAACACCTACCGAGGAAGTGCTCATGCGGGCTGGGGGCGGCCGAAGAGGAGGTCGTAGCCGGCGGGGAGCTGGAGCATGATCTGCCCGAGGAGGTCGTCGTCGGCGGTGTCGGCGACCGTGGACAGCACAGCGCTGACGTCCCAGGTCGCGGTCTGCTCGGTAGCGCCCTCGATCCAGGCCGCGGTCGCCCGCACAAACCGCTCCGGCGGCAGCGGCTCGGCACTCTGCAGCGGGTTGAGCAGGATCAGCGCGAACTCCTCCGGTAGGCATGCCGCAAGCCGGGCGCGGACCTCACCGACGAGGTGAGCGCCGAGCAGGGCGAGTACCACGCGGGCCGCGCGCTCGGCTTCCTCCACCGTGCCGTACTCGCCGCGTTCCTTCACACGGTCGAGGAACGCTTCGCGTCGCAGAGTCATCTCAGCCGCACCCCCTTTCTTCGTCGCACTGCCCGTGGGGGTGCGGAGGTCGGGGTGAGGGGGAGATCAGGAATCCCGTCCTCCGCACCTGTCCGGCCGGTGTCAGCCGGAGATCTCCTTGCGGCCGGATCCGACGCCGATGGAGATCTTGCGGGGCTTGGCGCGCTCGGCGATCGGGATGCGCAGGGTGAGCACGCCCGCGTCGTAGTCGGCCTGGATGTGCTCGGTGTCGAGGGTGTCGGCGAGCACGATCTGGCGGGAGAAGACCCCCAGCGGCCGCTCGGACAGCTCCATCTGCACATCGTCGGACTTCGCCACCGGCCGCCGCTCGGCCTTGACGGTCAGCATGTTCCGCTCGACGTCAATGTCGATCGCGTCCGCGGCCACGCCGGGAAGGTCGAAGGCCACCACATACTCGTCGCCCTCGCGGTAGGCGTCCATCGGCATCGCCGACGGCCTCGACCAGGTACCCGGGCCCATCAGCTGCTGGGCCAGCCGGTCCAGCTCACGGAAGGGATCGGTGCGCATCAACATGGGAAAACACCTCCAGCAAGTTCAGGCAGTTGCTGCCAATGCGCCTCACTGACACCGTTGTAACATGTCATCCAATGGATGACAAACGAGGTGTCGTCCACATGATGACAAGCTGAAGGAGGTGGCTATGACCCCGGCCGACCAGCCGTCCACGCCCAGCACCGACGCCCACAGCCCGGCGTCGTTCCTCGCCGCCGCAGCGGCCCTTACCGCCATAGAAGACGCAATGCACGCGGCACGTCACGGCGCCCCCGACGCCCCAGGGGCCGGGCCGGACCCGGAACAGGCCCTGGCCTCCCTGATGCTGCTGCGCCAGGTACGCGAGCAACTCGCAGGATGGGAGACCGGCCTGATCGAAACCGCCCGGGACGCCGGCGCCAGCTGGGCCGACCTCGCTCACCCCCTCGGCGTCGCCAGCCGCCAGGCCGCCGAACGCCGCTACCTGCGCGGCCGCCCCGGCCCGGCCGGAACCACCGGCGAACAACGCGTGACGGCCACCCGCCAGGCCCGCGCCGCCGAACGCACCACCGCCACCTGGGCCCGCCACAACGCGGCCGACCTGCGCCGCCTGGCCGGCCAGATCACCGCCCTCACCGACCTGCCCACAGCCGCCCGCCGCCCGCTCAGCGAGCTCCACGAGGCCCTCGCCCACGACGACCCCGCCGACCTCATCGCGCCCCTGACCGCCACCCGACCCCACCTGACCGCCACCCACCCCGACCTCGCCGCGAGGCTCGACGCCCTCACACCCCCCTGACCCCGCCCGATGCGCTGGAGCGCAGCCCGCCGGCCTGCCCCCGGGGCCGGCACGGCGGCCTGGGGGCAACGGGCGCCGGCCACTGGCATGGCGAAGACCCCGACCGCTCGGGGAGACCGGGACCTTCATGCGCCTCGGGGGGAGGTGACGCGGCCCCGACGCACCAGGTCGCAGCGAGACCGTACAAGCTGCTGGTGAAGGCCCTGTCGCGGGCGTGCGAAGGCGCCAGCCTTCATGGGAGTCTGCACAATCATGATCTGACCCACTCTGCATATGTGCGAGGTTGCACCAGGGCCGTCAGAGAGCCGCCTTTGACGGCCGTCGAGGAATCCGTTGATCAGGCGCCTCCCCAGATCCGGCGTGACCGCGGGCGGGCGCCGTAGCGTGTGCGCCCGCCCGGCCCCAGGAGCTCACCCAGGCGGTGGCCTGATGTCCCAGGGCCAGCATCTCAGGGGCGTTGACCTGGCTCGGGCCACCCTCCGGCCGCGAAAGAGGCGGCACGCGGGAACGTAGGCCGCGCGCAGCAGCCGGCCCCGCACCTTGAGGCTGGGACAGCCCGAGCTGATGAGCCTGGGATCCTTGCAAGTGCGGGGAGCAGTGCGCTGACCACCGCCGGGCAGATGTACCGCTACTACCTGCGCCCTGCGCCAGGTCGTCGTCGGCGACGGCCGTCACCCTGCCCGCACGCCCCTCGTCCAGGCGCAGGAAGGGCCGCGGCCTTGCCGTCCTTGGTCTGGCAGCGGGCGACGTCGCTTCCTGGTGTGGTGGTGCGGTGGTGCGCACCGGGGTGGGTGCCCACCACCGCAGTGGTCGGCCCGACCACGACCCCTTGTCCAGCTCTGCTACCGCCCCGACCACGGCCGCGTTTTTCCTTGACCACGTCCGCTACCGGCGCCGGTCAGACCGCGGTCAAGAGGGTCGGCTGCACGCTGCTCCCTCAATTCCCTTGCATCGACCACCGGCAGGCGCCCGGCGCAGCCAGAGCCCGACCAGCAGCGGGCAAGCCTCCCCGGTCTCCTGCGGTGCGCACTTGGGACGCCGTTGTGGAACCCACCTTGGTGCCCTACACCGATCCGCACGGGAAACCCAAAGGTCACCGCGCAGTGCTCGTATGGAACAACCTCAACGTCCACAAGGACCGTCGCCTACGACAGTTCATCGACACCCACGACTGGATCCCCTGCTACTTCCTGCCGGCCTACGCACCCGACCTCAACCCCGTCGAGGACATATGGTCCCTGCTGCGGCGCAGCAGCCAGGCCAACACCGCCTTCACCGACCCCGACCACCTCATCAGCACCCTCCGTCGTGGTCTCCTTCAGATCCAATACCGCAGCAACCTCATCGACGGATGTCTCGCCGAAACCGGCCTCACCTTGACGACATCACGGCAACAACCTCAGTAACCACATACTGTCGATGGGCCGACACTGAGCAATGGAAGGGGCCGAAGAGCGCCAGCTTGAAGGTGGGACCATCCCCGCGGGTGCGGGGAGCAGGCGGTCCAGTTCAGGACCGTCTGCACGGGCTTGGGACCATCCCCGCGCGTGCGGGGAGCAGGCCTCGCGGCTGCCTCGGGCGCCCGGCGGTCTGGGACCATCCCCGCGGGTGCGGGGACCAGTAGCCAGATGTCCTTGCCATCCTGCTGCTTGAGGGACCATCCCCGCGGGTGCGGGGAGCAGACTTTCTGACCTGCAAGATCATTGCTGTAATGACGCGCTTTCAGCAACTATCGCGGATTCCGGCCAATGGGACATTGGTGGCACTCGGTCTCGTAAGTGCTTCTCACTGGACCGGGGGTGAGTCGATCATCGCACGTGGGTGGGGTGCTGTTTCTCTGCAGGAGCTTCTGTTGGCTTGCTTTGGTGTGCGGTGGTGGGCTCTGCCTGTCCTGGGGGCCGGCCCGTTCGGTGTGGCCAAGTATGACCGTGACGCCGATGGGTGGTTGCCGTTGTGGCGGCACACGCGCCCCGCGCGCTCTCTTCCCGGCACACGCAGCTGCCGGACCACCACCGGGCTGTTGTCATACCCGGCCCGCCTTCGTCCGCGGCGTCAGCGGATGACAGCGCCCATCCAGGCGATCAACGGTCCGCCGTAGGTCAGGCGCCCTCGTCTCGGACAAACCCCTCGCGCGCACCGAAGACTTGGCTCGGACGCTGGTTCGACACGCTGCTCCGAGTAACTGCCGCGGACCC